>NZ_BMEY01000013.1 GCF_014637405.1 Ornithinibacillus halotolerans | reverse complement strand
TTATATGGCAGATCAATTAACGTTATTCGAAGAGTTTGATCCGTTCACAGGAGAAAAAAATAGAAAGATATAAGAGATTCTTTAGAATCAGTGTGTGGATGTGGTGCGTAAGGGGAAACCATTCAGTAGGCCTTTAAGGCCAAGGCCGGTAACAGAGGCTTCAAGCCGCAGAGCAAACCACCAGTTCACACTGGTGGTTTTGATTATGATAATAACAATTAGTAGGTTTGTAGCTCCTGATTCTCATGTGATTCCTAGTAAATTAGTACTGTATTCCTATCGTAAGCCTGGAAATTAAGAATGAAAGGTGATAGGCAATTCTAAAGTAAACAGAGAAAATATAACTAGATTACAACCGTGTATAGGCACTGAGGTAAACAAAGGGGAGAACAGTTCATGAGACTTAATTCATTATTTAACTTTAAAAAGAAAGAATCTACATATAAAAGAGATAAAGAAACGATATCATTTTGTAATGAAATCGATTTAGAACCAATTAATCAGAGAATGAAACAATCTGGTGGCTATTCATTTGAAAGAAAAATAGGGGAACTGATTAAGGTAAATAAACCATTTTCATTATTTATTTTAGAATTAGGAAGGTTACGCGTTATTAATGAATCGTTAGGAGTGGTTACAGGAGATTCATTTATTGAACATTTTAGGAACCGAGTAAATTCACTCCTTCCAAGGAACTGCTTTTTTAATAGAATTTTTGCGGATAAATTCGCTCTTGTTATATGGGATTATGACGATGAAAACCTTCCAGAGGGATTAGCGAAACGTATCGTAGAGTCATTAACGATTCCCTTTGTACTAGGAACAAACGATCTATTTGCAACAACGAGTATTGGTATCTGTAAATGGACGGATGACCAAACAAAGGATCAAGTGATTCGTCATGCATGGCAAGCTTTTTATACTGCAAGAAAAGATGGTGCCAATAATATTCACTGCTATAGAGCAATAGATAATTCAACCCCTTCTAATCCAATTGAATTAGAGAAAGAGTTGAGAAGAGCGATAACTAATCATGAATTCGTCATACACTACCAGCCTAGAGTATCTGCTATTACTAATCAGATTATCGCTGCAGAAGCATTAATCAGATGGGAACATCCTGAACGTGGAATGATTTCCCCTCTTGATTTCATTCCGCTCGCTGAAGAAATCGGATTAATTAATGCTATTGGTGATTGGGTACTGGCTGAAGTTTGTCTTTTTATCCATCGTTTGGAACTAGCAAAAATACCAATTGTTCCAATTTCAATCAATATCTCTGCACAACGATTACTCAAAAAGGATTTCAAAAGGCAAGTCCAAGTAGAGTTAGAAAAAAACAATGTCAATTCTAAATTTATTGAATTCGAAATAACAGAAGCGACTTTATTAAGGCATGAGGATTCTGTAAAAGTAGCAATGCAAGAACTAAAGGATTTAGGAGTTAAAGTTGCATTAGATGACTTTGGTACTGGGTATTCATCATTGGCTTATGTGAACCAGTTTCCAATTGATACGTTAAAAATCGATCGTTCATTTGTACGGAAGGCTACGGAAACAAAAGAATCAGCGGTAATTATCAAATCATTAATATACATGGCAAAAGGTCTTGAATTGAATCTTGTAGCGGAAGGTGTTGAGACTTTTGAGCAATTGTCATTTTTAAAACAGCAAGAATGTGAAGAAATCCAAGGTTTTATCTTTAGTAAACCGGTATCAGAAGATAGTTTCTGTACATTACTAAAGAAAAAAATACTAAAACCAGTCTCTGTGAAGAGTGCTGAACTAGCCAAGGATAGAAGGAAATATTTTAGAGTGCATTTACAATTTCCGATGCTTTCAAAAATGTCAATCATAAAAGTAGGAGGAAGAAGCTTAGAAATAGGTAACTCAGAAGTATTAGTAGAAGACATTGGTGCTGGTGGCATTCGCATGTTATCTACGTTGAATTTACCAGTTCGACCGGACTTAGTTTGTAACTTTAAGTTTATTATATTGGGAAAACCCCACAATTATGATGGGAAAATTTCATGGAAAGAAGAAGAACATGGAATTTACAAATATGGTATTCAATTTATTCTAGATGAAATAGACCGTGATAGATTAATTGGTGTTTTAAATCATTTTTCATCACAACTTAGAAGGAATCCATTTGTTCCGGAATGTAATATTTTAGCTGTTGATCGTTTCCAATATTTGAAGGAAGTAGCAACTTCAAAATAAAAGCATTTACAAGGCTATTTCGACTAACGGTTGGGATTGCCTTGTTTATCATGTTTTGAGAATATTAACCATTAAAAATAAGATAACGCTATCCTAAATCGATATGGTATGATTTATTTACATTATTTTAATGAATTTTGTCAAGAGGAGATTACCGATGGAAAATGAAAATATGATTAATATCCTTCTCGTTGACGACCGTCCAGAGAATCTACTGGCACTGGAGGCGATTATAGAGAGTGAAGAATATAATCTTATTAAAGCGAATTCTGGTGAAGAAGCATTAAAATATCTATTAAAATATGACTTTGCTGCAATTTTATTAGATGTACAAATGCCGGGAATGGATGGAATCAGAACAGCAAAAATAATAAAAGCAAGAGAAAAAACAAAACATATACCAATCCTTTTTATTACAGCGAACCATATGGAATCTGAACATATATTTATGGGGTATTCTGTTGGAGCTATTGATTATATATTAAAGCCAATTGATCCATTTGTATTAAAATCCAAAGTAGATGGATTTATAGATATATATCGTTTACATGTTCAATTGGTACAACAAACAAAGGCTTTAGAAGAGAAGAATAACGAGCTAATAGAAAAAAATAAGGAATTAGTGAAGCTAGCATCTGAATTGCGTAAATCTGAAGCGATTGCAAACATTATTCAACATACTTCACTAGATGCCATGATTCTGCTAGATGAACAAGGAACGATATTACAGACCAATCCAGCAGTGAAAGATATATTGTTATATGATGTGGATGAATTGTTAGACAAGTCTATTACTATACTACTACAAGATGTTGATATGGCATCTGTTCGTAGAGATATTTATGATACTAGATCAAATATACGTAAATCTGGAGTTGCATATCGTCGAGATGGGCAATCAATTCATGCTGAGATTCATTTTGGTAGACAACTAGTTAATAATCAATTAATTCTTGCGTGTACCATTCGTGATATTTCTGAACGAAAAAAGCATGAAGAGATGACTAGATTTATGGCATATCATGATGCATTAACCGAGCTACCGAATGTAACGTATTTTAATGAAAAGCTTGCAAGTGAAATTCAAGAAGCGAAGTTTTCTAATCAAACTTTTGGGCTAATGTATTTAGATTTAGATCGATTTAAGTTCATCAATGATTCACTTGGACATTTGATAGGGGATAGGCTGTTAATTGAAGTTTCCAGGCGGTTATTAGAGGTAGTGCGGGAAAACGATGTAGTCGCAAGAATTGGTGGTGACGAGTTTAATATTCTGTTACCGGATAGTTCACGTGAAGAGGCATTACAAATTGCTGAGAATATCCTTCATGCTTTCAAACAACCTTTTTACATTGATCAATATGAACTATTTATATCTACTTGTATTGGTCTAAGTGTTTTTCCTTACGATGGAGATGGTCCTGTAGAAATAATTAAGAATGCCGATATTGCATTAAATCGGGCTAAAAAGCTAGGCAGTGACCAATATCAGTTTTATCATGCGGGGTTAAATATCCAATCGTATCGTAACTTTACAATGCAAAATGATTTGAGAAAGGCTCTCTCTAGAAATGAGTTAGAGATAAACTATCAGCCAAAAGTAAATCTAGAAACTGGTACGATTGCAGGGTTCGATGCACTACTTCAATGGAATCATCCAAATTGGGGAACCGTTTCCGTAAAAGAATTGATTCCAATGTTAGAGGAAACTGGTGTAATAGTAGATGTTTGGTTATGGTACTTTAGAAAAGTATGTGAACAAATAACACAATGGAAAATTCAAGGCTATCCCTCTGTTCGAACAGGGGTCTTTTATTCTAATCAACAATTTTTGCATAAAGATTTATTTAGTACGATACAGCAAATTATCCTAGAAACAAAGGTTGATCCGACTCTAATAGAAATTGGAATTTTGGAATGTATGATACAAGAATATGAAGTAGTAATTAAAAAAGTGTTGGACCAATTAAATCAAATAGGTTTTAGAATTATCATTTATAATTTCGGTTCAGGGCATTTGTCGGTGAGGTATGTTAGTCAGTTCCCTATTAAAGGGATTAGTATGGAGAAGTCTTTTGCTGATAGACTCACATCAACGAATAGAGAAGCGAGTTTATTTATTACAACGATTAAAAGCTTTATTAACGTATTACAAATTGAGGTCATAGCAACTGATGTAGAGGATGCGGAACAGTTGGTTCGCTTAAAAGAGCTAGGTTGTTGTATTGTGTCAGGTCCAGCGGTTCATGGAGGATTTGATTATAGCCAACCGGAAGAAATATTAAGTGGTAAACCCTTTACAATCAATCTCGATTCACTAGATAACAAGATGACTCGAACTAATAATATCGAAGCTCCAGCAATTAATGGGAAAGAAAATGTTTCCCTACAAGAGGCAATGATTCAATTACAAACTAAGTATAATATTACATCTCGCGAGATGGATGTTTTCGAGTTAATCTTAAAAGGTTCAAGTAATAAGGAAATTGCTGAAAGTCTATATATTAGCGAACATACCGTGAAAAATCATGTGACAAGAATTTTTAATAAAATGGGTGTTAATGATAGGGTTCATGCAATAACGATACTATATCAAACATTTAGAAGTGAACATATTAAAGGGGCACTAGAATGAAAATAAGAACAAAAATACTACTATCATTAAGTACTCTTCCGATATTTTTAGTTATTTTGATTGCTTTTAGTTTGAATCAACGCTCCACAATTAATGATTTAAGTGATTCGTTAGAGACTAATTATGAGTTAACAATCTTAACTGAACAAATCCATCGAGATATTAAAGATGAAGGAATATCATTACGGAATATTGTTATCTTCAATGACGAGCAATATATTCAAAAAGAACTTGCAAATATTGAGATAGAGAAAGAAGAATTGGCAAGAAATATTACAACATTAAAAGGTATTGTACAAAGTGAAAGTCAGCAAACTGCAGTTGCAGAGCTGGAACAGTTAAATAATGAATTTAATCATTATATTTTACAAGTTATTGAACTAGTTAAGGCAGGGAATAAAGAAGAAGCGTTAAAACTAATCGGGGAGAACTCTCTAAGTTTGCACGAGGAGTTCTTTTCGGTAATAAAAGAGATTACGACGATGTTTGAAACAAATATGATTAGTGAATTTAATGTAGTTCGTTCAGGTTTCAATAAGGAACAAATAATCACTATCCTGGTACTCTCTCTCTTTCTTCTAATAATATTCCTATTATTAACTCGAACTGTTTGGAAGGTTACCCATCGGCTAACAACTGTTGCCAATATAATGAGGAAAGTTGCTAATGGTGATACCGATTTAAATACGCAAGTTGAAGTGAACACCACGGATGAGATTGGTGAAGTCGCCCAAGCATTTAATCGAATGACATCCTCATTAAATGCCCAAATGGAGAAAGAACAAGATTTGACATGGGCTAAAACGAATATCGCTAATATTACAACAAGCCTAACGGGAACACAACATATGGAAACATTAGCTCAAACATTTTTATCAAAAGTTGTCCCTACAGTTGGTGCAAGCCACGCGGTATTCTATGTGCAAGAAACGATGGAAGGAGATCCCGTTTATCGGTTAGTTGGATCATACGCTTTTAAAGAAAGAAAACATTTAACTAATACTTTCCGCCCGGGGGAAGGATTAATTGGACAAGCTGTAGTAGAGAAATCACCAATTATCTTAACTAATGTACCTGATGATTATATACGAATTCGATCTGGGTTAGGAGAAGCTACACCAATCAGTGTATATGTATTGCCAATTCAGTTCGAAGGGGATGTGAAAGCAGTCATCGAGATCGCTTCATTCAAACCATTCACACAATCTGGGCAACAGTTCTTAGAAGATTTGATTGCCGATTTAGGAGTTATTCTAGATAGTGTGATGAGTAGAATTAGACTAGCAGCATTGTTAGAAGAGTCACAGGCATTAATGGAAGAAACACAAGCACAAGCAGAAGAGTTACAAACTCAACAGGATGAATTACGTGCAACAAATGAAGAACTTGAAGAACAGACTCAAGCATTGAAACAATCTGAAGAAAAATTACAGTCTCAACAAGAAGAACTAGAAGAAATTAATGCGGATTTAGAAGAAAAAACAAGGATTTTAGAAGAGCAAAATAAACAATTCATTCGTAAGAATAAAGAAGTAGAAGCAGCTAAGATGGAAATTGAGGAAAAGGCTGAACAGCTTGCACTAAGTTCGAGATATAAATCAGAATTTCTAGCAAATATGTCTCATGAGTTGCGAACACCACTTAATAGTCTATTAATTTTATCGAAACTATTAGCGGATAATAAAGAGGGCAATTTATCAGAAAAACAAATAGACTTTTCTCGAACGATATATTCATCAGGAAATGATCTGCTTGCGATGATAAACGAAATACTAGACTTAGCTAAGATTGAATCAGGTAAAGTGGAAGTGCAACCGAGCAATGTTAATATTAAGCATTTAGTTCAGTTCATCGAAAACTCATTTAAATCGATTGCAGAGATAAACGGATTAGATTTTCATATTACAGTAAATAAACATGTGCCAACTACTATTTATAGTGACGAAATTCGAATTCAACAAGTTTTAAAAAATTTGCTAGCTAATGCATTTAAGTTTACGGAACAAGGTGAAGTACAACTTGAAATAGATGTTCATATAGACGAGAATAATCAGGAAATCATTACCTTTTCTGTTAAAGACACAGGAATAGGTATACCAAAAGAAAAACAAAAAATAATATTTGAAGCATTCCAACAGGCGGATGGAACGACTAGTCGTAAATATGGTGGAACTGGTTTAGGACTTTCTATTGCAAGGGAATCTGCAAACCTTCTTGGAGGAGATATTAAAGTAGAAAGTATGGTAGGAAAAGGCACTATATTTACTTTTAATGTTGGAAACTTTAAGGCATCAAAACATGTTGTTCATTCTAGTATGAGGGAGTCAGCTGTTACGACAGAGCTAGTAGAGGTAGAAGACCCTATCTCGATTCCTCAAATAGAAAATGTGGAACCAGAATCAGAAGGGCTAGGCCAAATCTTAATAGTCGATGATGATAAGGTTCAACGGAATAGTCTGATGGAATTAATCGGGGATATGGATGTTGTGTTGAAGGCTGTTTCATCTGGGTATGAAGCTGCTGAACAATTGAAGAATAATTATTTCGATTGTATTATTCTTGATTTAGGTCTTACGGACACGACTGGATTTGATCTATTAGAGCTCATTAAGGATACCGAACAAACAAAAAATATTAAAGTAATAATTTATACGGGTAGAGAATTAACTGCAAAAGAAGAAATGCAATTAAATAAGCATGCACATACGATTATTATTAAAGACCAACATTCTCCAAGTCGTTTAAAGGAAGAACTGCAGTTGTTCTTAGGTGAGAATCAACAATTGGAAAAATTAGATACAGGTAGTTTTCAAGTGCACTCCAAGAAGGAATATGAAATTCTTAAAGGAAAACAAGTGCTATTAGTCGATGATGATGTGAGAAATGTTTTTGCTTTATCTAGTATATTAGAGCAGTTAGAAATGAAAATCACCTTTGCCGAAAACGGAAAAGAAAGTATAGAAGCTTTAGCTACTAATCCTTCAATTGATATTGTGTTAATGGATATTATGATGCCAGAGATGGATGGCTATGAAGCAATGCGTGTTATTCGAAGTAATCCAACATATCATACCCTTCCAATCATTGCATTAACTGCTAAGGCGATGAAAGAAGACCGCGAGAAGTGTTTAGAAGCTGGTGCCTCTGATTATATCGTTAAACCAATCGATCCGGATCAGTTAGTTTCATTAATAAAAGTTTGGTTATATCAGAGTGAAGGGAATTGATGGATGGTGAAGGAATTCGATTCATTTGAAGGTTCCGAATATCAAGAGATTGATTTAGAAAAAATTGAAATACAGCTGTTATTGCAGGGAATATATGACATGTATGGATATGATTTTAGAGAGTATGCTTATCATTCTATTAGAAGAAGGGTAATCCATAGAATGCAAAATGAGAATCTATCATCTATTACTCAACTACTTGATAAAGTATTACATGATACAGCCACACTAAAGCGGTTAGTAGAGAATTTCTCAATAAATGTTACTGAAATGTTCCGTGATCCATCATTTTTTTTGCAATTTCGTGAAAAAGTAATTCCAATGCTTCGAACATATCCATCGATTCGTATCTGGCATGCGGGGTGTTCAACAGGTGAAGAAGTATATTCTATGGCAATGCTCTTATATGAAGAGGGGCTTTATGATAAGACAAAGATTTATGCTACCGATTTCAATACGAAAGTGCTTAAAAAAGCGAAAAGAGGTATTTTTCCAATTGAGAATATGAGAAAGTATACGAATAATTATATTCTATCAGGTGGAAAAAGCGCATTTTCCGATTATTATACGGTTACAGATAATGGGGTAGTATTTAAACCCTTTTTAACGGAACATGTTATATTTGCACAACATAATTTAGTTACGGACAAATCATTTAATGAATTTCATGTGATTTTATGCAGAAATGTATTGATTTATTTCAATAAAGAATTACAGGTAAAAGTTCATCAGCTATTTTATGATAGTTTAGGGATGTTTGGTATTCTTGGATTGGGTAGTAAAGAAACTATATACAATAAAAACTATGCAGATGTATATGAGCCTGTAAGTGTACAAGAAAAATTATATCGAAAAATAAAATAAACTTAATATTGTAAGAGGCTGGGACAACAGTATTTCTGTCAACGGTAATCCGTGGTTAAAAAATTTAACGTAATGATTTTTCCCAGCCTCTTCATTTAGTTATTTATTGACATCTACATTTCAAACTCATCTAAAGCATTTCGGAATAACCTGTTTAATTTTTCAGTAACTTGTTTGCCCGTTGGATTTTTTAATTGCTGAATGGTTGCTTCTAAATGAATTAACTCACTTTCAGCATACCTTAGTAGTTTGTCAAAATGGTTAACATGATGGTTGTAATTTGTCGTAACTTTTTGATGAATGAGAGTATGTAATTCATTTTGGATTTCTCCATCAGTTACTAATGTTTCACATAGTTGTATAAAATCCATAGGAGGAAACTGATTAGTTTTCTCCAACCATTTAGCAATGAGTATAGGACGAATAATGTTAATAACTGTTTTTATTTCAGGATTTTTTCTTTGGAGCTGCTGTAAATTATTTTTAGCCATATTTACATAATGAATCATACAAGCTTTTTGGTTCAGTATCTTTGGTAATAATCTCTTCATTCTTTCTGTAGATGAACTGTTGATGTAATAAACAATTGGGGAATGTAACCATTCCAAAAGAGAAGGATTGGACTTCCTCAACAATCGTAGTGCCTTTGTTATCTCCCAACCATGTATATCCAGTTCTACATGTTCTTGCACATCAATGACATCGCGATTGTTCTTTGTGCCAATTGGATCAATACTTAGATAAACTTCCGGCGGATGTATATAAATAAATCGGACATCATAATCACTACTATCTGAATTTAATCCCCAAGCACGACTTCCGGCTTCACAAGCAAATAAAATTTTAACATAATAATTCTTTTCAATTTGTTCTAATCTTTCTATAATAGGCTGCTTCAAGATAAATTCTCCTTAATAAGAAATTATTAACTAGTTTGTATTATAAAATCAAAATGGTTGTAAATATGAGTTTTTCTGGGAAACTATAAATAAAGGTTCGAATAATTGGAGGGAACATAATGGAAATGAATGTAAAATGGGATGGAAAAATGGCCTTTACAGGATTTGCTCCATCTGGACATAAATTAAAAATGGATGCAGCTGAATCTGTAGGTGGTGAAAATACTGGTGCAAGACCAACAGAGCTACTATTAAGTGCTGTAGCAGGGTGTACTGGGATAGACATTGTATCAATATTAACAAAGATGCGTCATACCCCTACATCATTTCAAATGAATATAGCTGGTGACCGAGCAGATGATCATCCAAAAAAATTCACAAAGATTACAATTCATTATGCAATTGAAGGAGATATTCCAGAAGATAAAGTAATTCGAGCAATTGAATTATCTATGGATAAATATTGTTCTGTTTCTCATTCACTTAGTGCTGAAATAACAGCTACCTATTCACTTAATGGCAACACCGGGGAGAAAAGCATTTAAGCTTTCTCCTTTTTTATATTTATGGTAGAAGAGATAAAGGAATTTGAAAGTGAAATATAATTATCATTGACCATATAGTAGCTAATATCCATGCGACCAAAGGTCTATGATAATGAGCCCATAATGTTGTAAACATAACAATATCAAAAAGAACGACCATATCATTGACCAACCATTCTCATGCCTAATTAATGAAAAATAGTTCAAATTGATATATTCAACAGTAGCATATAAGAGGACCCATATGAATACCCAGATTATTTTCTTATACATCTCTTTGGGGAATCGATCAAGGAAAATCAATATAGTTACGGGATATACAATTAGCATAATGAGTAGTGAAATAATCGTGTGATTTTGTAAAATTTCAGTTGCGAATATCGTTTCTTGATACCGCCATAACGGTTGTTTGATTGTTATTATATTAGCAAATAAATCACATAATATGAAGAACAGTATCGTCGGATAATACCTTTTCCAATCATGCCAATTAGCTAATTTTATTCCTGCTGCTAAAAAACCAAAAATATAGAAAAAATGCATTAATCTCTCTCCATGTATCAGACGTTATTATGTTTATATAAATGTAGTAGTTTTCTAATAGAGAAGAAGTTAACTAACAGTAAACCATATACGAATGGATAGATGATGGCAGAATACCATATACTCCATTTCTCATAATAAAAAAACCCTATCTTAACACTCAAATACTCGTACAATACAGAGAATACGCACCAACCTAAAATGTATAAACATTTGGTTAGGAGCTTTTTATTTAATGGGAAATAATTAAGAAAGATAATATTTAAAGGTGGATATATAAGGAGGATAACGATGAACGTTTCATAGTCTACTCCCTTTTCAAAATAACCATAAAAGTCATACTTAAATTCTAAGATATTATCGACAAGTAATTGGAATACCATAGCAAATAGCGAAGTTGTGTACAGCTCTACAACATAGATTCTCTTTTTAATAACAAAAGCAATGGTTAAAAAGATAAAAGCCGAAATTATAGCGAAAATCATATAGTCGCCCCTCGCAATTAATTATTTCTATTTTGTAATTGGAAGTGTAAATTTATACCAAATTATATTGTGAAGAAAAAGTTGTCGATTATTAAAAGGCGATAAATCAGTAATCGTCTTGACTTTTTTGAAAATTACTGTATAATGAATGACAATCAGTCATTTTGTGGAGGAAGCAAATGGACAATAAAAAAGAACGGATAATACACGCAGCAATGGAAGTTTTTACGGAAAAGGGACTAGAAAAAACAAAGGTTTCTGACATTGTAAAGAAAGCAGGCATTGCACAAGGAACTTTCTATATTTACTTCTCATCCAAACTATCAGTTGTTCCATCCATTGCAGAAGTAATGGTTGAGAAGACGTTAAATGAAATTATGAAAAAAGTGAATAAGAAAGATCCTTTTGAGGATCAAATGAAAGATGTTATTGATGTAGCATTTTCCGTTACAAAAGAATATCGTCAAATCTTTGCATTAGTATATGCTGGCTTAGCCTCTACAGATTACTTGCAAGAATGGGAAGCACTGTACTCCCAATATTATTCTTGGATGAGTAGATTTTTAAGCGAAGCAAAAGATGCTGGAACATTACGTCAAAATTTAGACCCGGACCAAACTGCTGTATTATTAATTGATTTAATTGAATCGGCAGCTGAGCAAACCTTCTTATATTCCCATGGGGATAAAGATATGGAAGCCATTAAGAAAAAGGAAGTATTGGAGTTTTCGATGTATGGTTTAGGAGTTAGACCCCAATAAATTGATTTTTTTAAAATGCCATTAGATGCGATAGTTTAATAGTTTAAGATAGATTATTTCCTTCAAACTAGGAAATTTTCTTTTACGCATAAAATGACTGAATGTCAGTCACGGAAAGTGGAGAGTGTTAGTATGAATAAATCATGGATATATGTTGTGTTAACTAGTTTAGCCGAATTGGTGTGGATTTACGGATTTAATACAGCATCTACATGGTGGCATTGGGTTCTAATCATATCATTTATTTTATTGGATTTACATTTTTTAGCGAAAGCATGTGAAGGGCTTCCGACTGGTACGGTATATGCAATCTTTGCAGGATTCGGTACGGTTGGAACGTTTATAATGGATATATTTATTTTCCATGAGCAATTTAGCATTTCTAAAGTATTCTTTATTTTACTCATTATTGCTGGAGTTATTGGATTGAAATTATCAGATGATCATAAGGAAACGAAAGGAGTGGTAGAATAATGGGTTGGTTTTATGTCGTGTTAGCAGCAGTCAATGAATTAATTGGTGTATGGGGATTAAATCGTTTTAGCAAACAGAAAAACATTGCTAACGCTCTATTATATGCTGGTGGACTTGGTCTTTCGTTTACGTTTATTTATGCCTCATTTGATTACTTACCAACAAGTATTGCATATGCAACATGGACCGGAGTTGGAACTGGTGGAGTTGTATTAATGAATATGTTATTTTTCGGTGAGTCAAAAAGCATAATTAGAATGGTAAGCTTATTAGCAATTATCATTGGTGTTACCGGATTAAAGGTAGTATAAAAATATATGAATACAAAAAAGCCAGGTATCTAAATATGATATCTGGCTTTTTTGTATTATTTAGCAAAACGGTGATTACCGATTGTTTCCGTAACTTCACGTGTTTTAATCCAATCACTTTTTGCCGTTTTTGGATTGTAGAAGTAAATGGAACCATTACCTTGTCCTCGAAAAGCAATCGCCTCATTTACAGCTTTCATATCTTCAGAAGTATATCCATTATTAATGTGACCATTTTGAACTGGAGTAAAGGCGTAAGTACCACCTACATTTTCATAGATTACTTCTTTAATGGTGTCTGGAAATTCTTTATGATCCACACGATTTAATACTACTGTTGCAACAGCAACTTTACCAGCATAAGGTTCACCCTTTGCTTCAGCATGGACTAATTTTGCCATCAGTTCTTTGTCTGCCTTTGAAACATAATCTGGAACATTAATGGATTCTCCAATATAGATTAACGAACCGGAACGTTTATTTGCAATTTGTAAATTTGCTACGGTAGTTCCATAGTCTTCAGCAATACTCCAAAATGTATCGCCTTTTTGAACGGTATATGATGCAGCATTTCCGATTGTTGGTAGTGTAATTATAGAAAGCGCTAATGACGCTGAAATGATTATCTTTTTGAATTTATTCATATTGTTAACCTCCTAGTTGTTTTGGTTACAATATGAGATTACTAGATGTAACATACTTTATCAGTAGTAAAAAATGGTAATTTTAATTTAATTCTTCTAACGCTTGCCCTAGTTGAAGTTTGATATGTTTTGAGAGTATTTTCCAAATACAAAAAATCAACTAAAAAATGGTATTTTTACCAACCAGAGGTTCCAAATTAACAAATATTACAGGCGTATTACTTGACTATTCGACAATAAATAGACAAAGGGAATAATGATGTATAAAAAGACCATTAGTTCCTAATAATGGAATATATGTATTTTTACTAGCAGGTATTTCCAATTAGGAGGGTATATAATGTCAGGTCCAGGATTAAAACATGTCGATAGTCATGCCGCTATTCATGAGGCTGCTTTAAATGAAGCTAAAGAATTAAATGAGATAATGGCAAAGCTATTACAAAATAACGACTTAGAAAAAGCATTAGAAATTGCGTTTGTTGCAGTAGAGCATTGGGAGACTAGAACACTCCGTCATGCAGATGCAGAGGAAAGAGGATTATATAAGGAGTTAGTGGAGGAAAATGCTGCCTTAAAAGATTCCATCATTGCGCTTACACGTGATCATGATACACTGCGTTTCCTTGTTAAAAATATTAAAGAGACACTAGATTCTGAAGGAATGACAGATGAAGTATTACAACAGTTTTATACATTAGTTCATGTAGATGTCTACCACAATATGGAAGAAGAGCGTATTCTACCTTCTCATTAGTGTTTTTAAAAACTTTATCAATATTATACATTCTGCTTGGAGGTGTTGATTTGACTAATAAGAACAAGCAACTAAATCTAAAGTCTTTACGATTCCTTTCACCAAAGCTATATAACTACATAACAGATATACTTCAAGAAACATATAATATTCATTCGTATGACTTGCAGATGGATGCGGAACAGAAAGAAGACGGATTACAGGTAATTATCCGATACGGTGAAACATTTTCTCATAAACAAGCAAACTTCTTCACACATGAGCAAATTGATAACTTAAGCAATGAGATTTTAGATTTTGTTAATAAAACAGGTGAGGCTTGTACAGAAGTATTAATTGATGATTACTTCAAAATATACGCACCATAGAACTTGTTTTAGCTATGCTAAAGCGAGAATACAAAGGAGGAAAGCCTATGTTCTTATTTGAAGAAGATGCAGATTTAGTACAAGATCGGGAAGATTTACTTTCTATTTTAAGAATGCGCTTCGGTGATATAAGCCCTGAGATAATTGAAGGGATATATGAGATAGATAAGTTAGATACGTTAGAAAGACTCATATTAGTTGCTGCAAATGCTCCAACCTTTAAGGTATTCATGGAAGAACTGCAAGAAGAAGGAAGTTTTCGAATTGTTGGGGATCGTTTTAATCCATTAAGTTCCTTAAAAGAAGGTGAGTTGTAGCATGAAGCGGAATAACAAATTAGTAGAAGCATTTAAATATTTAAAACGTGGCAATACGATTAATGATGGTTGGACAGAAGAAAGTCCAAAATCAAGAGATACAGAAGATATTTATCGAAATCGTTGGGGTCATGATAAGATTGTCCGTTCGACACATGGAGTTAACTGTACCGGTTCTTGCAGTTGGAAAATATATGTGAAAGACGGAATAATTACGCAAGAAACACAGCAAACAGATTACCCTTCAACAGGTGATGATTTTCCAGAATATGAACCAAGAGGATGTCCAAGGGGAGCTAGTTTTTCTTGGTATACATATAGTCCAGCACGTGTGAAATTCCCATATGTACGTGGAGATTTAATGGAACTTTGGAAGAAGGAGCGAGAGGCAGGACACAATCCTGTTGAAGCTTGGGAAAATATTGTCTCAAACCCTAATAAGCGCAAGGCCTATGTAAAAGCCCGTGGAAAAGGTGGCTTTGTTCGAGCGGAGTGGCGTGAAGTATGTGAGATTATTGCTAGTTCCGCTATACATACAATTAAAAAATATGGTCCAGACCGAATTGTAGGCTTTAGCCCTATTCCTGCCATGTCGATGGTAAGTTATGCAGGGGGCGCTCGTTTTATCTCCTTACTTGGAGGAACGTTATTGAGTTTCTATGATTGGTATGCGGATCTTCCGCCAGCATCTCCACAAGTTTGGGGAGAACAGACAGATGTTCCAGAAAGTGCTGACTGGTACAATACGAAATATTTCATTATTTGGGGTACGAATCTTCCGCAAACACGGACGCCAGATGCTCATTTCATGGTGGAAGCACGCTATAACGGTACGAAAGTAGTTGGCGTTAGTCCTGATTATGCAGAGTATGACAAATTCGCTGACATATGGCTGCCAGCACGTGCTGGAACAGATGGTGCATTAGCCATGGCAATGACACATGTAATTTTGACTGAGTTCTATGTGAAGAAACAGGAACCATACTTCATGGATTACGTTAAGAAGTATACGGACCTACCTTTCCTTGTCTTACTAAAAAAGCATGATGGAGAATTTCGAACAGACCGATTTGCTCGAAGTGCCGATTTTACCGATGAACATAAACTTGGTGAATGGAAAACAGTTGTTTGGAATGAACTAACGAATCAAGTAGATACACCTAATGGTAGCCAAGGATTTCGGTGGGACGGTGGAAGCAAATGGAACTTGGATCTAGATAAAGAGGACGGTTCAACGATAAAACCTAGGTTAAGTTTCATGGAGACAGCAGATTCAGTGGAACTTGTTACGTTTCCTTATTTTGCAGATGAAAATGGTGGGAAGATTTCTAGAGGTGTACCTGTTAAAGAAATTCAAGACAAGCATGGTAATACACTAACAGTTACAACTGTTTATGATTTGATGATGGCACATGTTGGTGTGAATAGAAATCTACCTGGAGATTATCCTGCAAATTATGATGATCCAAAACCTTACACTCCGGCATGGCAAGAGAGTATTACATCCGTTAATCGTAACCATGTCATTACTGTTGCAAAAGAATTTGCCGATAATGCAGCAAGAACAAAAGGTAAATCGATGATCGCAATGGGTGGTGGAACAAACCATTGGTATCATAGTGATCAAATTTATCGTTCTATATTAAATTTAATTTTGTTAACTGGTTCACAAGGTGTAAATGGTGGTGGTTGGGCCCATTATGTTGGACAAGAAAAAGTTCGCCCAACGGAAGGATGGCAACAAGTATCATTTGCAGGGGACTGGGGTAATATGCCACGCCTACAAAATGGAACGTCATTCTTTTACTTCGCAACGGATCAATTCCGATATGAAGATGAAATTAATAAATCAAATACAACGTGGAGTGGTAAATACAATAATATGCACCCAGCAGATGTAAACGCTTTATCAGCGCGACTAGGCTGGTTACCATCTTATCCGCAATTTACACAGAACTCTATTGAGTTGGTAAAAGAAAGTAGAGAACGTGGAGCAACGTCAGAAGAGGAAATTGTGAAGGATGTTGTGGAACGTATTAAATCTGGTGAAATTGAATGGGCAATTGAGAATCCAGATCATCCGCAAAACTTCCCTCGACTATTCTTTAATTGGCGCTCCAATCTATTAGGAGATAGCGGAAAAGGCCATGAGTATTTTGCAAAGCATTTAATCGGTGGTGATAGTCAAGTATTAACTGATACCACTAACTCGTGGCAGCCTGAACATGTCAAAGTAGAAGGAGAAGCACCAGAAGGAAAAGTAGATTTATTTGTAGCAATGGATTTCCGTATGACAAGTTCTGGGCTATTTTCTGATATTGTTTTACCCGCTGCCACTTGGTATGAAAAACATGATATTAGTAGTACCGATATGCATCCATTTGTTCATCCGTTTAATGCGGCTATTTCTCCTCCTTGGAAGGCTAAGAGTGACTGGGATTCTTTTAGAGAGCTAGCAAAAGTGTTTTCTGAGTTGGCAGAAGAACATCTTCCAGCACAAGAAGAGCTTGTGATTCGGCCACTCGCTCATGATACAGTTGGTGAAATCGCGCAAGCTTATGGGCAAATTAAAGATTGGCGTACAGGAGAAGTGGAAGCGATACCAGGTAAGACAATGCCGAATTTCCATATTGTAAAACGGGATTATCCGAATGTGTTTCAGAAAATGACGACAATTGGCGACCATCTGAAAAAGGGATATGGAGGAAAAGGCGTAACCATACCAGGTGAAAAAGTATATGCCGAGTTATTAGACAGGCTAGGTACTTCGAAACGAGAAGGTATTGGAAAAGGTCATCCAGATTTATTTTCCGACAAACAAGCAATTAATGCGATATTACTTATGTCAGGTGCGACAAATGGTAAGCGTGCAGTAGAAGGTTGGCGTTCTCTAGAGGCTAAAACTGGTAAACAATTAACCGAGTTAGCAGAAGCAAGAGAAGAAGAGGATTATACATTAGATGCACTTACCATTCAGCCGAGAACTTCTATCTCAACACCAGTATGGAGCGGAATGGAAAAAGACAATCGACGTTATTCCCCTTTTACCGTAAATAAGGAGTATAACATTCCTTGGCGAACCCTTACAGGTAGACAAAGCTTCTATTTAGACCATGAGATGATTCTTGATTTTGGAGAAGCTTTACCATTGTACTTGCCACCTTTAAATAAAGGGCCTTTCATGAAGGGGGAGAAATCTATAGAGGAAACAACACCATCGATTACGGTTAGATACCTTACACCACACCAAAAGTGGGGCATTCACACCATGTTTACGGAGTCAACCCCAATGGTTCAATTGTTTAGAGGGTGGCAGGTTGTTTGGATGAATGAGGAAGATGGAGCATCGATTGGATTAAAAGATAATGATTGGATAGAAGTATATAACCGAAATGGTGCAATCGTTGCGAGAGTTGTATTAACATACCGAATACCTAGAGGTATGGCCTACATGTACCATGCTCAAGATAGAACGATGGGTGTACCAGGTACGGCAATACAGAAAAAACGGGGCGGGACCCACAATAGTGTTACTAGAATTACATTAAAACCAACCCATATGATCGGTGGATACTCTCAATTAAGTTACGGATTTAATTATTATGGGCCAACTGGCCAACAACGTGACACAATGGCAATTATACGAGGACTGAAGGAGGTTGATTGGCTTGAGAATTAAAGCGCAAGTAGCAATGGTTATGCACCTAGATAAATGTATCGGTTGTCACACCTGTTCTGTTACTTGTAAAAACACTTGGACAAATCGGTCAGGAACGGAATATATGTGGTTTAACAATGTGGAAACAAGACCTGGACCAGGTTACCCAAGAAGATGGGAAGATACGGATCGTTATAAAGGTGGGTGGAAATTACATAACGGAGAATTAAAACTCCGTGCAGGTGGTCCGATTACTAAGCTAGCTAATATTTTCTATAACCCAAATATGGCGAAGTTAGACGAATTTTATGAGCCATGGACTTATGATTATGACAACTTAATTCATAGTCCGAAAAGTGAAAACTTACCTGTAGCAAGACCTGTTTCCCAAATTACGGGAGAATATATTGACAAGCCAGAATGGGGTTCTAACTGGGATGATGATTTAGCAGGTGGAAGTGAGATAGTCCCTCTTGATCCAAACGTGGAAAAATTACAAGAACATATCCAAATGGAATATGAGAAGACATTTATGATGTACTTACCACGTATTTGTGAGCATTGCTTAAATCCATCATGTGTAGCCTCTTGTCCAGCTGGAGCATTGTACAAGCGTGATGAAGATGGAATTGTGTTAGTTGATCATGACGCGTGTCGTGGTTGGAGATTTTGTCAAAATGGTTGCCCATATCACAAAGTGTACTATAACTGGAAAACACATAAGGCAGAAAAGTGTAACTTCTGTTATCCAAGAACAGAAGCTGGACTTCCAACTATTTGTTCGGAAACATGTGTTGGTCGTATTCGTTATATCGGGGTAGTTCTATATGATGCGGATAAAGTGAAAGCTGCAGCTTCTGTAGAGGACCCACAAGACTTATATGAAGCTCAATTAGGGTGTTTCTTAGATCCGTTTGACCCAGAAATTCAAGAAAAAGCTCGTGAACATGGAATTAATGATGCATGGCTTGAAGCGGCTAAAGAATCCCCTGTCTATAAAATGGCGATGAAATGGAAAATCGCTTTACCACTTCATCCTGAATATCGGACGTTGCCAATGGTGTGGTACGTTCCACCATTAAGCCCGATAATGAATCATATTACCAATGAAGATGAGTTAAATACAGATGGGTATATTCCTGCCGTTGATCAAATGCGAATTCCTGTAGAGTATTTAGCTTCCATTCTTTCAGCAGGTGATACAAACGTGATACGCAAAGTTCTACTGAAACTAACTGCAATGCGCGTTTATATGAGAGGAAAAACAGTAGGTGGGATTGATGAATTTAGACAAAGTGAATTAGTTACACAAGCTGCAACAAGTCCAGAGGAAATTGAAGACATGGCACGTCTACTTGGTATTGCTAAATATAACGAACGCTTTGTAATCCCGACAGGACGTAGGGAAATGGATGATGATTTATATGAACAACAAGGTACTTGTAGTCTTGAGGAATTAGCGCCTCGAGAAGGAGTAAATCCTGCATACGGATATATGAAGGTGAGAGAAAATCTATGAGTAAGGATAAGCAAGCTACCCTAGTAATCGCATCGCGGTTACTAGGGTATCCTTCAGATCAATTTGTGAAAGAATTAAAGGACATTCAATTACTAATTGAAGATGCAATTGAATCGACTGAAATAAAAGAAGAATTCCAAGAAACACTTAAATTTCTAAGTGTAAAATCATTAAGGGATATTCAAGAGCTATATGTAGAAACCTTTGACCTGAAAACAAAAACTGGCCTATATTTGACAGCACATGAAATGGGAGATAGTAATAGACGCGGTCTAGCTTTAATTAAATTACAAAAGATAATTAACGAGGCTGGATTCGAGCGTCTTAGTGAAGAACTGGTAGATTATATTCCAATGCTCATGGAATTTTTAGCAGTTGCTCCAGATTCAAACGAAAAAGATCGGTTGGAATATCGGTTGGCAGTCGTACTCCAACGTATTCGTGAAAATTTAGCACAACATACACCGTATAGTAGGATACTAAAAATATTAATGAATCATGTTTTTCCAAACCCTTCCAAAGAAGAAATAGAACAATTGGAAAACAACCGAGAAGAAGCAGACTTAGAAGAATTGCCATACCCAATCATGTATCAATAATGGTATAGGCAGTCCAATTTCACAAAAAGGAGGGATAATAATGGTTCACATTTTTTGGTGGGTCATTTTCCCGTATATTACATTAACTATCATGATCTTAGGGTTATTATATCGGTACGCTTTTAGACAATTATCTTGGGCCGCACCTTCAACTGAAATCTTTGAGAAAAAGTGGTTGAAAATAGGATCACCATTATTTCATTGGGGAATTATTATTGCTTTTATTGGCCATGTCATGGGGATGGTCATACCCCATGATTTCTATCTGTCCATTGGAGTATCTGATCATTTATACCATATAGGAGCAATTGCAGGTGGAGGACTTGCTGGATTAATGGTTGTAGCTGGTTTAATTATATTGTTAATTCGTAAAGCGACGATTGACCCGGTACGAGTTCACGCTACATTTGCAGATTTCTTTACCGTACTGATGTTAATCTTTGTAGCTGGGACAGGTACATATATGACGCTTATCTACAATACAACAGTGGTAGCATATGAATATAGAGAAACAATTGGACCATGGTTCCGAAGTTTATTTACACTTACACCAGCTTACGGGCTAATGACTGGTGTCCCATTAATCTTTAAAATCCATGTTGCATCTGCGTTTGCTTTATTTGCTTCCATTCCATTTACTAAACTAGTTCATATTTTCAGCTTCCCTGTTCGTTATCCTGCTCGTGCACCTCAGCAATACCGTCACCGTTCAAATTACCGTAGACAGGGACTATAATTCTAAGCTCACAAAGAATCCTAAGCTAACAAGAAGCCTAGGATTCTTTTTCATCACTTATTATTTGCAACTGTTAGATCATTAAATACGCCGACATAATATACGATATCTCCAACACTATTTTTAACTGGACTAATTGTTAGGAGTTCCTCGTACAGTTCACCACTTTTTCGCTTATTCCAAATTCTCCCTTCCCAGTATCCATTTTCTTTAACAGATTGCCACAGCTTTTCATAAAATTGTTTATCATGCTTTCCTGATTGTAGTAATCTTGGTGTATTGCCCTTAGCTTCTTCAAGTGTATAGCCAGTGATACGAGTGAAGGCGGGATTCACATTTTGTATAACTCCAGATTTATTTGTAACCATAATCCCTTCAGCAGCACCTTCAATAATATGTCTTTCCACATTCACTTTATCTTGATAGTACATGAAGATGACGATAACGAAGCTTACTAATGCTAACTCAGATAAAAGCATAAACGCTATTGCATGATGCCCTGTTATATTACTTACTGCTGTTAAAAGAAGAGGAGGGAAAAATCCGCCTAAACCTCCCATTGCTGAAACTACTCCGTTTACGATTCCAGCTTGATTAGAAAAATATAACGGAACTAATTTAAAAATAGTACCATTTCCGATTCCAACAGTAATTCCTACTAATAATGCTCCTACTGTATACCATTCAATTCCCGGGGAGAAGGAAAGTAATATTCCTGAGAACGTTACACCTAAAAATACAATCATCATTATGATGAAGCCATTAAACTTATCTGCTAATAGTCCTCCAATTGGACGAAGTATCGTTGCAATTACGATAAAAATAGCAGTTCGAATACCTGCATCAATTGGATCTAAACCAAAGTTACTTACTAAGAAAGATGGTAAGAACATCGTAAATGCAACAAACGCTCCAAAGGTTATAAAGTAAAATAAGCAAAGGAACCAAAGTATGGCATTTTTATAGACACCTTTTATTTGCTCTACCATTGATTTCTTCGATTTCTGTTCCTTTCTATCGCCTAATATAAACATCAAGGCCGCAAATAGTATGAGCAGAAATAGAAATAAACGTACTGCCGTTTGCCAACTGGTAGCTTCGGCTATCATTGGCGCTCCAAATGTAGTTAAAGCTGTACCAATATTACCGACACCGTAAATACCGTTGATAAAACCGTGTCTTTCTTTTGGGTAGTATTTAGGTAGAGATGTAACACCGATGGAAAACGTTGCACCACCTATTCCAAGTAAGAGTCCACCTATTACTAAATCGACAAATGTATCTGCTATGCTAATATAGAAAACAGGGAAAAGTAAAATAATAAAACTAATGAGAAACATCCAACGTGCACCAACTCGATCGGTGTAGAAACCGATTGGTATACGCATTAACGAACCAAGGATAACAGGTATTGCAGTTACAATAGATGCTTGTCCACTTGTTAACGCAATGTCATCTTGGATATAGGTCATTAAGGAAGAAATGAGAACCCATACCATAAATCCAATCACTAAACTGGATGTCTGTAGTGATAATTGCAAACCGGGTTTTTTCATTACAAAACATGCCTTTCTACTTAATGTGATATTTTTAATAGGTGATAAAAAGTTTCATAGGTATAGTATGAGAAAAAGGGGAAATTTCATGAGTAAATGGTTTCTTTTAAATTTTGTTTTATTAATTGTAATTGTTTGGAATGTAGTTGGGCACTATTCTTTTCCCCGATTACCGGTTCATATTGTATTTGGAGTTATAGGTGCACTAATATTTCTTTATAATTGGACAAGGAATGCAGTATTTGAAACAATCCGGAATGTAAGAAGTAGAAAGACAAAGGTGGCACTAGCGAGGTTTTCTAGAAAAGTAGTGACGATTCATAGATGGACAGGAAATATAGCATTATTAGCAATCGTAATTCATGGATTGCTGGTCATATCAACATATGGATTCAGTTTAAATAATATTAAAATGGTTGTTGGAGTATTAGCTTTAATTGGATTAACTTTGCAAATTCTTACCGGCTGGTTACGTTTGTATAAACCAACAATTAACTTACGGTATATTCATCTTTATAATGGAATGATGTTATTCTTCCTGATTTTAGTACATATTTTAATGTAAAATAAAAAGAACCGTTCTCCCATTGTTTTGGTTGGCGGTTCTTGTGTTTCATACGATATTGATGATCCTTTTTAGTTTTTGTTTTTCTTGTTCGTAGGTCAAGTGAAGCAAATGGACTGCGGTTAATTTCGGGATTCAGTCTTCCTTCTCTAATTAATTTCTCCCGTTTCTTCTGAGCTTTTGATTTGCTCATTGATATCACTCCTTTTGTTAAAGTAAGTATATTATACTAAATTATCTTCTAAATAGTAACAAAATAATGACATCATGATCAATCCTTGTTATAATAAATAAAAATTTACTTAAAATCGATGAAAAAGAGAGTAGCTGTTTAATATGGCAAGCGAGCTAGGGATGGTGGAAGCCTAGTACATGGTTAGACAGCGAACCGGACTTTGGAGATGCTTTCCTGAAATAGTAGTAGGGACTTGCCGGGGAGAACCCTCGTTAACAATGAATGAAGTGGTTTTTTAGTATACTTAAAAACAATTAGAGTGGTACCGCGGGAATATAAACTCTCGCCTCTTAATTAGAAGAGGTGGGAGTTTTTTTAATGGAGGGATAAAGTCGATGTTAAAACAACTATTAGTAACTAGTTTAAAAGAAGTGTTAGGCAAGGAATTTAGCCAGGAGACTCTAAATAGATTGATCGAAATACCAAAACATGAGACGTTAGGAGACTTAGCGTTTCCATGTTTTGAACTTGCAAAGCATTACCGAAAAGCACCTCATGTAATTGCCCAAGAAATTGCTTGTAAATTAGATCATTCTAAGTATGAAAGAGTGGAAGCTGTCGGTGGTTATGTAAACGTCTTTCTAAAAAAGAAAACGATAGCATGGGAAACAATAAAGAAGGTCTTATTAGAAAAGGAAGCTTACGGTTCCAAAGTTCACACTGAGAAGAAAACGATGACAATTGATCTATCATCTCCGAACATAGCTAAACCATTTTCTATGGGGCATTTACGATCGACAGTTATTGGAAATTCAATAGCATTAATTGCTGAAAAACAAGGATATGATGTTGTAAGAATTAATCACTTAGGGGACTGGGGAACTCAATTTGGTAAGCTTATTGTTGCTTATAAAAAATGGGGAAAGAAAGAGAACGTAATCAAAAACCCAATTAAAGAGTTGTTTAATTTATATGTAAAATTCCACATGGAAGCAGAAGAGGATGCAAGTTTAAATGATCATGGGAGAGAAGCGTTTAAACAGTTGGAATCTGGAAATGAAGATGCACTTTTTCTCTGGAAATGGTTCCGTGATGAATCGTTAAAAGAATTTATGAAAATATACAATCAATTAGGTATTCGCTTCGATTCGTATCATGGGGAAGCATTTTATAATGATAAAATGGATGCGGTTGTGACAATGCTTGAAGAGAGAGGTCTATTAGTTGAATCGGATGGTGCACAAGTAGTGGAACTAGAAAACCTTCCACCGTGCCTCATTACAAAACGAGATGGTACGACGTTATATGCTACACGTGATCTTGCAGCAGCCATATACCGTCAACAAACCTATCAATTTAATAAATCTGTTTATGTTGTTGGAAACGAACAATCATTACACTTTAAACAACTTTTTGCTGTACTTGAAAAAATGGGATTCGAATGGCGTAAAGGTATGGCTCATGTTCCGTTTGGGATGATTTTAAAAGATGGTAAAAAAATGTCTACTCGTAAAGGGAAAGTTGTTTTATTGGAGGATGTTATTAAGGAAGCAATACAGTTAGCTTTAAAAAATATTGAAGCCAAAAACCCTACACTGATAGATAAAGAAGAAACAGCAAAACAAGTGGGTATTGGTGCAATCATTTTCCATGACCTGAAAAACTATCGTTTAAATGATATTGAATTTTCACTTGCAGACATGCTTCGTTTTGAAGGGGAAACAGGCCCATATGTTCAATATACACATGCTCGAACGTCTACCCTACTTAAAAAGGGAAAATTCCAAATTAGAGATAACCAACAACTTAGCTTTCTAGACAAAGAAGCATGGCCGATTATTAAATTATTGCAAAACTTTCCTCAGGTGATTAATCAAGCGATGGAGGAATATGACCCATCTAAAATTGCTAAATATCTATTGGACGTATCAAAGGCATTTAATCATTATTATGCTACTGTAAAAATATTAAATGAGGAAGAAGGCAACCGTCTCGCCATTGTTTATTCTGTAAAAGTCGTATTAAAGGAGGGACTGAGATTACTAGGTATTGCATCACCAGAAGAAATGTAAAGGGACATACCTCGCCTTTGTTGTTGTAAAGTCTGATATGATAAAATACAAAAAGAATGAAGTAAAAAATAAGGGATGATAGACTTGGCTGATACACATACATTTTCAAAAGGTGAAGAAATCGCAAATGCTATTACTCATGGAATTGGCGGTTTATTAAGTATTGCGGGGCTTGTATTATTAATTGTTACAGCTGCATTAAACGGTACAGCACTACACGTTGTTAGTTTTACTATTTTTGGAGTATCAATGGTGTTACTCTATACATCATCCACATTTGTTCATGCACTTCCTCCTGGTAGAGCTAAAGATTTATTTGAAATCTTTGATCATTCTTCAATCTATTTATTTATTGCAGGAACATATACTCCATTTACTTTGTTAGTTATAAAAGGCTCATTAGGATGGACAATGTTTGGCATCGTTTGGGGACTAGCAGTTGCGGGGATCATTTTTAAAGCTTTTTATGTGAAAAAGTTTTTATTTACTTCAACAATTTTATACTTAGGTATGGGCTGGTTAGTAGTGCTTGGTTGGAACAAGATTACGGAAAATCTAGAGTATGGTGGAATTGTATTACTAGTTGTAGGTGGCTTATGCTATACGATAGGAACCATTTTCTATATGTGGCGTGCGTTTAAATATCATCATATGGTCTGGCATATTTTTGTATTGGGCGGTTCCATTTGTCACTTCTTTTGTGTGATAATCTATTTAGTTTAGATGGAGTTAAGAGTTAGTTACTCTTAACTCCATTTTCATGAAAAGCGAAATATTAATACATTTATCTAGATGAGTCTTGCATATATTATGGTAAAATATAGTAACAGAATAACATATTTTATGATCACCACTTCTAATAAGGGAAGTGATTAAGTGAAACAAGGGAAATTAATAAAAAAATACGACAGCCAAGTTCAGATGTATGAGAAAAACCTTAATAACCAAACGCTTGCAAAATGGAGAAAGAAAATACTTGCAAGTGCTTCAGGGCGTGTATTAGAAGTAGGTGTTGGAGCAGGTGCGAACTTTTTATATTATAATAAAGCGAAGGTTACAGAAGTTATTGGCGTAGATTTTAGTTCTGAAATGATAAAAAGTGCAAAAAAGACGGCTTTACAAACAGGTATTCCAGCTAATTTTATCCAACAAGACGTAGATAAGTTAGACATGGATAGAGAATCTTTTGATTGTATTGTTTCTACACTAACTTTATGTAGTTATCCAAATCCACTCCAAACATTAAATAACTTTAATAAATGGTGTAAAAAAGATGGCTATGTACTATTATTAGAACATGGACTGAGTACGAATCCGTTATTATCTGTTCCACAGAAGTTAATTGATCCTTTATACCGAAAAGTATCGGGTTGCCACTGTAATCGCGATATTATGAAACTAATTGAACAATCAAAACTTGAAATAGAAAATGTAGAACATTACTGGTCAGGTATCTTTCGTTTAATTTGGGCTAGACCAAGTAGTTAATACTCATCTTTTTAAAATAATAGTTTAGAGGGTTTTGCAATTGACACCATTTACAGAAAAAGTAATTCAAATCATAAAACAAATCCCATCAGGAAAAGTCATGACATATGGACAAATTGCTAGTTTAGCAGGTAGTCCACGAGCTGCAAGGCAAGTAGTGCGAATTCTTCATTCTATGAGTAAAAAATACGAACTTCCTTGGCATCGTGTAGTGAATGCAAATGGCCAAATTGCTATTAAAGACGAAGCAAATTATAGGGAACAAATTCTAAATCTTGAGGCGGAAGGTGTAGAAATGGGATTGCATGATGAAATTGACCTGGAGCAATTCCGATGGGAACCGACTAAATTATTACTTGAAAAACCATTGGAATAAAGAAAAAAACGCTGGAAAACTCGAATGAAGTTTTTCAGCGATTTGTTATTAAAATACTTTCGTTGTCCAATCCTCACAATTCCATACATCTGTTACAACACCATCATAAAAATCAGGTTCGTGAGAGATGAGTAGAACACTACCATTATATTCTTTTAATGCTCGTTTTAATTCTACTTTTGCATCATGATCTAAGTGGTTTGTAGGTTCATCTAGAACGAGTAAATTTGTTTCACGATTCATTAATTTACAAAGTCGTACCTTAGCTTTTTCTCCACCACTTAACACTTGTACTTTACTTTCAATATGCTTGGTTGTTAATCCGCATTTTGCGAGTGCTGCCCGAACTTCATATTGTGTAAAGTGAGGAAATTCATCCCAAATTTCTTCAATACAAGTTTTATTTGTTTCTGTTTTGATTTCTTGTTCGAAGTAACCGATATGAAGATGTTCACCTTGCTGAACAGAACCTGACACAGGGGGGATTTCCCCTAAGATACTTCTAAGCAACGTAGTTTTTCCAATTCCGTTCGCTCCATATAGAGTTATTTTTTGACCACGTTCCATACTTAAGTTTAATGGTCTAGATAGCGGTTCCTCATACCCTATGACAAGATCTTTTGTTTCAAATAAATATTTACCAGGAGTGCGAGCTAGTTTAAAGTTGAATTCTGGTTTTGGTTTTTCTGCATCTAGTTCGATGACTTCCATTTTATCCAACTTTTTCTGACGAGACATCGCCATTCTAGCTGTAGCTGCATTTGCCTTATTACGAGCAACAAAATCTTTCAAATGAGCAATTTCCTTCTGTTGCTTTTTGAAGGCAGCTACTTGTTGCTGTTTCTTTAATTCATGTAATCGTAGAAACTCATTATAATCCCCTGGATACCTTGTTAGTTCTTGATTTTCTACATGATAGATTAAATTAACTACAGAATTTAAAAATGGAATATCATGTGATACGAGTATAAAGGCATGTTCGTATGCTTGAAGATATTGGGTTAACCATTCAATATGCTCCACGTCTAAATAGTTGGTCGGCTCATCGAGAAGTAATATTTCTGGTTTTTCTAGAAGTAACTTTGCAAGTAGAACTTTTGTCCGTTGTCCACCACTTAAATCATGCACATCACGATCTAAACCAAAGTCATTTAATCCAAGACCATTAGCAACTTCTTCTACTTTAGCGTCAATAATATAAAAGTCATTATTCGTTAAAGCATCTTGTATACGACCAGTTTCTTCTAAAAGTTTCTCGAGTTCTTCCGCATCACCTTCTCCCATTTTTGCAAAGAGTTGATTCATTTCTTCTTCCATATCATAAAGATATTGAAAGGCAGTTCTAAGCACATCTCTTATCGTCATTCCTTGTTTTAAGACTGCATGTTGATCTAAATATCCGACACGAATATGTTTGGCCCAAGTGACATTACCAGCATCAGGTTCTAATTTTCCTGTAATAATATTCATAAAAGTGGACTTACCTTCACCATTAGCACCGATAAGACCAATATGTTCTCCTTGTAATAAACGGAATGATACATTATCAAATATGGCACGATCGCCGAATCCGTGACTTAAATTTTTAACTGTTAATAAACTCATAAAAAACACCTTTTCCTTCCTAACTGCATTCTTTCTTATTATACGTTTCATCAAAAGAAATAGGTAGAGGAAAAGGAATAAAAAATATAAATAGTTTCAATTAATACCAAGTAATAATACTTGGTATAATTTTAATTAAATTGTATAATAATTTTATAAAAGGATTGAAATGGAGTGGGTAATATAGTGGGAAAGAGAAAAATTGCATTTGTAACAGATAGTACGGCATTCTTAACGAAGGAGTTAAAAGAGCATCCCGATGTTTATGTTGCCCCAATTATCATCATTTCTAATGGAAAAGAATATGAAGATGGAATTGACCTATCAACAGATGAACTATATGAAATCATTCGAACGGAAAAAGAAGTTCCAAAAACTTCCCAACCGAACGTTGGTAGATTCATAGAAATATATGAAAAGTTAAAAGAAGATTATGAGGAAATCATCGCTATCCATGTATCATCTAAATTAAGTGGAACAGTATCCAGTTCAAAAGCGGGGATTGAACAAGCAAATGTTAAAGTAGAATTAATTGATTCTCATACATTGTCATTCGGGATTACTTTCTTACTTGAACAAGGAATAGCTTTAGCAGAAGAAGGGTTAACTAGTAAAGAAATTGCTACCAAATTACGTGAATCAGTAAAACAAAATCAGAACTTAGTCTTACTTGATACACTAGAGCAATTATTTAAAGGTGGAAGAATGTCTGGTGCACAATTTGTTATCGGTAATTTGTTACACATTAAACCAGTACTCTCTATCTTTGAAAATGGGGAATTAGGATTGGTAGAACGAGTTCGATCCGAGAAAAAAGCGACCCGTAGAATTGTAGATTTAATTAAAAAATCATATGAAGAGCATTCGATTAAGAAAATTGCCATTGCTCATGCTAATTCATTAGAGAAGGCTAAAGCATTAAAAGAGATACTATTATCTCAGATTGCTAATTTAAATATCGTTATCGGGGATGTAAGTTCATCCCTAGCTGTTCACGCTGGTGAAGGAGCAATTGCAGTATTTTGGCAAAAGTAAAATATGCATCTATAAAAAACGACATGGGATATTCCTATGTCGTTTTCTTACTCCTTTTGATACGTTATATATTGATAATTAGAAGTAGGGATCCGGATAATCTCATTTCCTTCCGAATCTAAATGTGTTTCATATTCTCGATAAGTTTCTACGATCTTTCCATTTATTTCATTCATTTCTTCAAGTAAATAATTATAAGTATAGGAGACGGATCTTGTTGTAGGTTGTGCATCAGCATCAATTGTTTCATCACTCGGAATATTATAATAGATGGATGTGTCAGTAGGAGGCGAGTCTAACATCGTCATTAAGATGATAATTAATAAAGCACCTAGTATTGCTAGTTTTTCTTTCATATAATTTCTCCTTCCACAGTTTTGATTATGTAATATATATGCATGTCCTGTGCAAATAATGGTTAAATTGGTTAAAATATCATTTAAAGAAGTGAAAGGAGAAAAATATTCTATGTACAGATTAAAAGAGGATTTTATACAAGATTGGAATCATGCAACTGAAGGAACAATACAAGTGCTCGAAGCAATGACTGATAATAAGTTAGAACAGGCAATTGTGGAAGGACATAGTACACTTGGTTGGCTTGGCTGGCATTTAGCAACTTCACCAGCTTTCTTTGGTGGTCAAGCTGGTCTTCAAATTGAAGCAACTGGTAATCCAAGTGATGTACCTACCAGTGCACAAGAGATTGTATCTACATATAAGAAAGCATCTGAACAAATAAAATCTAAAGTTGAAAAATTAACAGATGAGCAAATGGTAGAAGTGCTAGAAAGTTTTGCTGGTAATATTCCAAGAGGAGCCTTACTCCGAATGATGATTGACCATCAAACACATCATAGAGGGCAAATGACTGTTCTGTTAAGACAGGCTGGCCTTATAGTTCCTGGTGTGATGGGACCAACGAAGGAAGACCAAGCATAATATATAAATATACCAAACAGCGAGAAAACGTTTTTTTTCTTGCTGTTTTCCTTTTTTCGAAAAAACACCTTCCGCATGGATGGTAATGAGAATATAATTGAGTTATAATATTAGAAAAATATGGGAGGTAACATAATGGCTGAAACGGAAAAAATTACAATTAATGTGAATGTAGTTGATTTAGGTAAAATCGATTTGCTAGTGGAACAAGGATTCTATTCGAATAGGACAGACTTTATTAAAAGTTCCATTCGAAGCGAATTGTCCGAACATGCTGATACTGTGGACAGAATTATTTCAGATAAAAAGCTTTTACTTGGTGTTTCCTATTATTCAAAAAAAGATTTAGATGAGGTTGTTGCATCTAAGAAAGCGCTAGACATAAAAGTAATTGGTATGTTAGTTATTGCAGATGATGTAGATCCAGAGTTAGTGAGAAAATCTATTCATTCACTTAAAGTGCTAGGAGTATTACGAGCTTCAACGGATGTAAGAAAAGCGCTTGATGAATTGAAATAGGAGGGAGAGTATGGGGGAAAGAGTTGCAATTATAACTGATATTCATGGTAATAGTGAAGCATTAAAGGCGGTATTAGATGATATAGAACGAGAGAATATTTCACACATTTATTGTTTAGGTGATATGGTAGCGATTGGACATGAGACTAATAAAGTGATGGAATTACTTTTTTCTCAAGAGAATATTTCCTTTGTATTAGGAAATCATGAGGAATCGATTTTAAAAATAGTTAATGGTGTAATTAATGATAGCGATGATATTGTACAACAGCACCATGAGTGGATAGCGAATAATTTAGACCCAAAATATATTGAATCACTGGCTATGATACCAAAACGATTAGAAAGAGAAATAGCAGGAAAAAAGTTACTGTTTGTTCATTACCACTTATTTGAGAATAATCGATTTCTTCCATTAGACACAGAACCAACAGAGCAGAAATTAGAGAAAATCTATGAAAATACCGATATAGATATCGTTTGTTTTGGTCACCATCATACGATTCATCATTTTAAAACTGCTAACAGACTCTATGTAAATCCAGGTTCACTTGGATGTGGGCATTCACCACTTGCGCCATATGGAATCATTGAAATTGGTCGAGAAGGTCAGATAAACGTCCAATTTAAAGAAGTTCCCTATGATAACACAGGATTTCTTCGAGAAATTGAACGATTAAAGTTTCCAGCATATGAATTTGTGTTAAAAAATTTTCATGGTAATCAGCATCTACACTTATAAAAGTAAAATTTGCGCTAGATTTGGTCTAGCGCTTTATTTTTTGTAACCTTCCTTAATAATTCGTCTTTACTATTTCTGTTCCCTCATAAATGTAGTAGCAATGGGGGGTTAGCCTACTTGTTTTTCTGTTAATTTATTTTACAAATCTCTTTTTATCTAGTCTTCTTCTGTAAAACAATACTTATAAATTAGCGCAAAGTGTATCGATTTTTCATTCATTGGATGCATTTTTTTGTATTCTTGAAAAAAGGTTATTAAGTCCTGATTTTTTAGTTTTGAACAATTTAAGCGAGATTTTATTCGTTATATATAGGAAAGATGTCATATGTTTTCAGCTTGTTATTTTGTGGTTTACAACATTTTAGGCATTAAGCCCTGTTATTAAAACGTGATTGAAAATACATGATGAAACCAAAACAAATTAATTCATGTATATATACTAAAGGCTGTAATCAGTTAGCTACTTTCTTAGGAGTGATCTACATGGATATTCATTCAGTTGAGCTACATAATATTGCAAAAAAATATAAAAGATTATTTGAGAGCTATAGTATTAATGCCGGTGGCTGTTTAATAAATAACCATGAATTTTATTGGGTGAATTATTATAGATTAGGTAAAATGGTTGGTCATGCGGTTATATCACCAAACGAAGTAATGGATAAGGATGAATATAAACAAGCATTTCACTATTTAGCAAGAAGTTCACAAATACGTGCAAATTTATCCACAAATGGTGGATTTAGAGCCAGAATTAATATGGAATCTTTTAGGATTATTGAGAGATTCTTAGACAATATTTTACTAGTAGTAGATGAAGAAGATAAACAGGTAGTCAGTAAATGTCTTGGAAGTATTCAAAGCAATCTAAATCTACAAGATCGAATCGTAGAAATATATAATAGCTTTCATCAAAAAGAAGAGAAAATTCAAAAAGGCGAAGTAAAGTTTTGTACAGATGAATACCTAGAATTTACATTAGATTGCTTATGGGAAATTGAATATTTGCAATATACCCAGTTTACTTTGCAATATGATGCAATACCACTGTTAGAATACATTAAAAAATTAACCAATAAGAATAGAAACGTAAAAAAACTAGTGAGTTCTGAAATAAATCTGTACTTAAAAGAGTTTATTAAAAGTAAGGATAGTCTATTCAACAGTATAAAGAACTTAACTTTTCATCCGGAAATAGCTCCAGAAGTATCTAAAGATAGACACATGACACTTGCAAGAGATACATTACTAAAAAGTATTGAAGAAGTAACAAACGAAGCTTTAAAAGATTTACGTTTTCCAAAGTTAGTAATGACTGAAAGAGGTGATTAGTTTGAAACGTAGTATCTTGGCTGGTTTATTTTCATTAATATTTCCAGGGATAGGTCAATTGTTTAATCGGCAATGGGTAAAAGGGATATTCTTTATTGCTATCGAACTTGGAATCCTTTATTTAGCCCCAACAGAATTATGGAGTGTAACCCTGTATCGAATAATTTGGCTTTTAAGTATCCTAGATGCTTCTTTTGTTGCTTATCGTGTCCATAAAGGGAAGAAGGACTTAACTGTCTATAAAGGAAAGAAAGCTAGCATAATAGTTGGCGCTGCTATTATAATCATTTTTCCAATGGTTTTCGTTTCATCTAATTTCAATAATTTTATAGTTTTTGTTGCTTTACAACAATCAGCAGCACAAGAGGGAGGATCAGAGGAACAATTACAGGAAGAAAAAAAGATGTATGAAGAATATTTAGAAGAAACATATCGTGAATCCTTTGTGTTGGGTGATGCATCATATAATTCAAATTACGAGCATTACTTAGTTGAAGCATATCCTAAGTCCAATCCGGAAATAGTCTTTGGCGTATACCAATATAGGGACGGAACAATTCATGATTCGTATATTGACTTTTTATGGCAAGAAGAAGCAATTCAATCAGTATCTCCAGTTGTTGAGAATTTATATGAAGAGATATGGGAGTTTGATTTAAAAGTTGCTATTAAGGCTGGCAAGAAAGATATTATCTTGAAAGAGAATGAACAATTAATAGGATTTGATGAAGGAAAAGATAAATACCCAAATGATTATAACTATATGATAAATTTATTTGTATTTGAGGACTTTGACAATCCTAAACTTGAATTGGAAAAAATTTATGAACTTATTACCTATTTTAAGGAACAAAACATCCAAGTAGCTCGTCTTGCAGTGAAGTATTATGATGAAACATTATTAGAAGAAAAGGGGAAGGATAGTAAACCTGGAAGTGAATATAGAGAATATGCTTCCCATTTTATTTCTTTAAAGTGGAAAGATATAAAGGAAATCCAATCAGATACGGATCTTGAAAAACACTTAATTAAGTTGGAGAAGTTTTATAAAGGTGGTAACGACTAAATTTACGTTTATGAATCTTTTTTAGATTGAATGGTTAGCAATAATATGGAAGACAATATGAAGGGTACATAAGCCTCTTTAATATTGTCTTTTTTATTATTAGTTAGCTATCCTAATTATAGAAAATATAAGGATTCTGTAATAAAAAAAGATTTTTATAAAAAGTATTGACCTTGACGTTACGTAAACCCTTATCATGAAATATGTCAGGAGGGAAAGACGTTGGAATACACAGTGAACAAACTAGCAAAAATATCAGGAGTTAGCGGCCGTACACTCCGATATTATGACAAAATTGGATTATTAAAGCCAGCAAGAGTAAATTCCTCTGGGTATCGTATATATGGACAAAAAGAAGTGGACTTACTACAACAAATTTTGTTCTATCGAGAACTAGAAGTTAGTTTAGAGGATATAAAAGAAATAATCCATCAACCTGATTTTGATCGAAAACTTGCACTAAAAAATCATTATGAAGAATTAAAGGATAAACGTGCCCGTCTTGATAAAATCATGGCAACGGTAGAAAAGACAATTGCCAGTATTGAAGGAGGAAACCCAATGCAAGACAAAGACAAATTTGAAGGATTTAAAGAAAAATTAATCAATGAAAACGAAAAGAAATATGGAAAAGAGAACCGTGAAAAATACGGTGATGATACGGTAGAAGCAAGTAACGCGAAGTTAAGAGGAATGTCTCAAGAAGATTATGATAACATGACAAAGCTCGGCGAGGAGATTTTTGAACTGTTGAAAGAAGCATATTTAACTGGTGATCCAAATTCACCGGAAGCTCTTAAACTTGCTGAAAAACATAAAGAATGGTTAATGTACTCTTGGCCAAGTTATACTAAAGAGGCACATGCAGGACTTGCTGAAATGTATGTAGCTGATGAAAGATTTACCGCGTATTATGATAAAGCAGTAAAAGGTGGAACAAAGTTTTTACGCGATGCGATTAATAACTATATAAATATGTAATTTGATGAGCTGACTAAAGTTAAGTCAGCTTCTTTCATTGCTTCGTGCATCTTCTCAAGTATAATCCCCAAATATTAATCCATCTTACTATTAGGAGGTGGTATTTTTATGGGAAGAGATCGTCAGGAGAAAAAGTTAAAGAAAAGTAGACGAGTAGAATCAGACAGAGATGTTGGCTTAAAATATAAAAATTCTACAATCATGTCCAGTCCCGAAGAAGCAATGGAATTAAATGATGGCAAAAAGTAAATACGTTATTCGAATCCCTCGCATAGTATAGTGAGGGATTTTTTCTAATCAAATTCTAATCTTGTTTTTATTTTCTTATCAGATTCAAGCGTTATAGTGTGAGTATAATCAATACAACTATTAAAGTAATGTAGTTGAAATTGACGTGGGGGATACAACATGGAATCAAATTGTAAAAATATAATATCTGAATTACAAGCGATTGAAATTGCTGAGAGTGTTATTGATGGAATAGTAGTTGAAATGGGACTAAATAAGGATATATATGACCTAGAACTATTAACTTATCATGGAAAAACTCGTATTGAATTAGATGCACTTACTGGAAACGTCATTAATAAAAATACAATAGATTAAATAATAACGATTTAGAGCGCAAGTGGTTTGGCGCTTTTTTTCGTATATTCATTTATAATAATTATAGGAATTAATGGGGAGGGGGAAGTTACTTTGGGATACGTAGAAGAACTTAGAAAATTGGTAGGGACTAGACCACTTATTTTTGTCGGCGCGGTTGCAGTTATATTAGATGATAAAGGAAGAATACTAATGCAACAAAGACGCTTCCCAAATGGAGTTTGGGGATTACCAGGTGGGTTAATGGAGCTTGGAGAATCAACAGAGGAAGTTGCTAGAAGAGAAGTATATGAAGAAACTGGTTTAACAATTGGGCATCTACAGCTCATAAATGTTTACTCTGGAAAGGAGCATTTTATTGTAGCTGAAAATGGGGATCAATTTTATGTTGTTACTGTTGCTTATCATACAAATGAATTCGAAGGAAAAATGGATATCGACCAAATTGAATCGATAAAATGTGCTTTTATTAGTCCTGATGAGTTACCAGAGAGAATGGTAGGTAGTCATAAACAGATTATCGAAGAATTTCTGGCAAACAAGTAATCTAATTGTTATTCCTACTAAAGTCCTTATATATAATCGGACTTTTCTCCCTTGATGCATCTAGTATGAAAGTTATACTAGCAAAAGAGAGGAGAATGCTGAATGAATGAAATAGTTATTTATGCTAAGAAGGGAAAGTTGGTCCTTTATGGAATCCTCTGTATTCTTTTCGTCTTAGTAAGTGGACTATTACTAGTAGTCGGTCTTGGTGACAGTAGTAATGATCGTTGGAAATTAATTATAATTGGGGGAATAGGTTTTATCTTTTTTGGTCTTTGTATGATCTATTGGATTAAGAGTATGTTGAAACGAAAACCGGCAATTATTTTGAATAACGAGGGTATTATCGATCAATCTACATATATAGGGGCTGGGCTTGTTAAGTGGAGTGAAATTGCAGATGTTGATTTTGTGAATTTTGGTGGTCAAACATATTTAGGGATCTACACAATCGATCCTGAATTAATTATTAATCGTTCAACCCCTTTTAAGAGATTTCTTAATCAGATGAATAAAGGCCTTTTGGCAACTCAAGTTAATATTCCAATAAAAATACTTGATTGCTCTCTAGATGAATTAATTGATGCGATAGGCTATTTTTGGAAAAAAGATTACGAGAAAGATAATTTAAATTAAAGTAGAGCCAAGCACTTGAATAATAAGTGCTTGGCTCTACTCATTTTTATGGTGTTATATATTCATAGATTTCGGGTAATAATCTTAATATAGTAGTCTACTTATAGCCAGATTACTAGATTTTATAGAAGAGGTGTTTGGATGTTAGAATGGATAGAACATATCAATTGGTCAGAGTTGTTGTTGGATATTGGCATTATTGCGCTAAAACTCCTAGCCATAATAATTGCCTATTTTATCATTAAATCAATTGGTAATAAGGCAATTGAAAGAGTGTTTATTCGAAAACAAAATGAAATGAATTCTGGTAGGGCGAAAACATTAGAATCTATTTCGAAAAATCTCTTTGCCTATTTCTTACTTTTTACGAGCTATTGGGAAGACAAAAAACGGAGAGCAATGGGGAGTTGAACGTAAATTAAGAAAAGCAATGAAGGAAGCACTCGATAAAAATAATATTGAAATACCGTATCCACACCAAGTGAATATTAGTAAACAGGTGTAGGAATATCAAAAGGGAAGTAACTATGTTTCAAAGTTACTTCCTTTTTCAATATGCTACAATTTTTGGTTTCAATGCTTGTCTTCCATTGTTAAAGCTACACAACCACATTTCTATTAGTAACATACCATCACTTTAATTTTCTATGTTGAAAAGTTATAGTATACATAAGATTATTGGGATTAGGCGGTGTTTAAATGTCGGAGAAATTGTATTATCAGGATCAATATTTAGGAAGGTTTTCATCTAGAGTAGAAAAAATCGAACAGGATGATGATGGCAAATACTTTGCTATATTAGAGCAAACCGCTTTTTATCCAACTGGTGGCGGACAACCGCATGATATAGGTACATTGAATGAAGTAAAAGTTTATGATGTAGAAGAAATTGATGGAGAAATAAGACATTACATAGAAGAACCAATTAATAAAGAAGAATTATGTGTCGGTGAAATTAACTGGGATAGAAGAATGGATCATATGCAGCAGCATGCTGGTCAACATATATTATCAGCTGCCTTTGCCGAAGAGTATAAGTATGAAACGATAAGCTTTCATTTAGGTACTGAATTATGTTCGATTGATTTACACACAGACTCTCTAACTGAAGATGAAGTTATCCAAACAGAGAGAATGGCAAATTTAATTATTCTTGAGAATCGTCCAATTGAAACAAAATGGGTTACAAAACAAGAAATTAATAAATATAAGTTAAGAAAAGAATTAGCTGTTACGGAAAATATTCGTCTTGTCATCATCCCTGAATTTGATTATAACGGCTGTGGAGGAACACATCCTCGTTCAACAGGTGAAGTTGGATCCATTCAAGTATTACATTGGGAAAAACATAAAAAGCATATTCGTGTTTACTTTGTATGTGGTAGAAGAGTGAGACAACAACTCCGCACAAAACATCAAGTAATTCAACGACTAACCAAACTACTAAGTGCACCACAAGAAAAATTAGAAGTTGTTACGGAACAAATGTTAGCTCAAATGAGTGAATATGAAAAACAGATCGCTACATTACAGATGGAAATTGTTGATTATGAAGCAACTACTTATATTGAAAAGGCTGAAATAATAGAGGGCCAATCGGTAATTAAGATATCTTCTGAGAATAAACCAATGGCTGTCCTTCAGCAATTGGCAAAGAAAATAGCAAATTTATCAAGTGAATCATTCATTTGTATAGTAAATGAAACAAGTGACAAGCTTCAGCTTGTTTGTGCAAAAGGAGAAAATCTACCGATAAATATGAATCAACTAATTAAAATTGTACTACCGAAGATAAATGGAAAAGGGGGAGGCAATGAAAATATTGCTCAAGGTGGAGGGGAAAAAACTCAATCGAAGGAAGAATTGTTTGATTTAATTGTTAGTACATTTTTTGATATGAAAAACTAGTGTTTTAAATTAGAGCTTTTCGTCGTTATCGATGAAAAGCTTTTTTATATTCGGCACAATATGACATTTTTCGGGTGGTGTCAGACACCTTTAAAGCATGTTTTTGCTTGTCTTTGAATAGGATGTATAAATGATTTTTTGTTGGGAGAGGTCGTTATGGTTCAGTTTATCTTAGAGATGTTTACGAGTGAAGAAAAAGCAGCTTCTATACTTTCTAGTCCACTGATTGAACTGATTTTTATGGTTCTATTTATTGGTTTTGTTGTTACGTTAATTGGACATATTGCACTTTATACTAAACTCAAAAAACTAAGAAATTACATAAGTGACACAAACCAAATTAATGTTGAACCATTACAAGAATTTCAAAAACAATATGAAGAAAAAGTAAAAGAAGAACCTATATCAGTAGAAACTTTTGTTCAAGAACGTTTTTCAAGTTGGCGCGTATTTGGATTACCAGTAGTCAATTTGATAAAAATGATTCAAATGACTGTTTCGGTATTTATTTTAATTGGGGTACTTGGTACTTTCATTGGACTAACGATTTCATTAGGTAACATTAGTTCAAGCGGAGATCAATTAATTGAAAATATTGCCGCAGTTCTTACTGGAATCGATGTGGCTTTTTATACGAGTATTGTAGGAATGGGCTCATCCTTAATAATGACTATTTTACTGAAAGTCTTAAATACCGAACATATGCTGACAGATATTATGTTAAAAGTTGAATCACAATTAGAAGGTCATCATGACAATAATTTAACTAAACTTATCGAGGTTTCAGAAAGAATAAACGATTCGATTATTAGTCTACAAGATACCAATCAACAATCATTAGGGAACATTGAACAGGCATTTGCAGGTTTCCAAGAATATACAACAGGCTTACAACAATCTGCGAAAGATTTAGCATTGTTTAATGAAGGGCTAAAAAGCAATCTAGAAGAATTTCATCGTTTATTCCATGAAATGAAAGATGTAACTCATGGATTCGGTGAAGGAACAAATCGATTAAATGATAATTTTGAATCCCTTTTTGATTACTTTAAGCGTGTCGATGATAAAAATGAGCGAATGGTCAAAGTTGTTGAAGGAACTCATGAAAAGGTTATGGAAGCCTCTGAACTACAAAAGCAAACATTACTTCAATTTCTTAATACAGTAGAAGAACTAAAGAATTTTACGTCATCTATTTTACAGGGACAAAAAGCCGTCTCTGATTCTTACAGTAAAATTATGAGTCAAACTAATCAGTTAGTAAAGAGAATGGAGACTAATAATAGTGAATTAAAAGCCATCTTTGGTTCAGATTTATCTTCAAGAATGGGAGATATTTCGAATTATTTAGCTGAACTATCGAGAGATTTTGATCGGCTTGGGGGAACAATATCTAATTTACCTGAAGCACTTACCATTATCAATCAAACTCAAAATGAATATAAGCATTTACTTTCTGATCGATTTGAAGAACTGAAACATTTTAATCGGACATTTAGTAATCATTTAAAAGAACATACAACAGAGTCAATGACATTTGAAAGAAATTTACGGGATGTAACGAAGACTTTTGAACAAGTGAGTATAAAAAATAATCAATTAATGCAAGAACTGGATTCGAAAATATCGCAAATGAATCAAGGATTTAATCATAGAGAAAATCAAATTGAAACAAGTGTTGGAATTTTAAAGGATACACTTTCAAATTACGTATCCAGTTTTGAAGGTTCGTTTAGTAATCGGATGGACCAAGTAGTCCGAAATATTTCTAGTGTAATGGATCAAATAAATGACAATATGAAACGTGAATTCATGGACATTAAGCGTATTAATGAACAGATTCAACAAGGCAATGCTCAATATACTCAAAGAATGGTACAAGAGTTAGCAAGAGAAATGCAAGCATTAATAAGACAATTAAGTGTCGTAAGTAATCAAGTTCCAACTAGACAACCAGGTATAGGGATGAATGACAATGGATACTAAATATCAACGTTTATTTAAAAAGGAGAGCGATGAAGGTCAATTTTGGCCATCTTTTACGGATGTATTAACGGTAATATTACTTTGTTTTATACTAATTTTTATTGTAATGATGGTCATTAAATCATTTCAAATTGAGGAAATGAAACGAACAATTGATCAAATAATGGGGGTAAGGGTAAATTTAGTGAATGATTTAAAAACAGAATTTAGTGGTACTGGTATTAAAGTCGATGAAAAAACTGGAGCAATCATATTTGAAACAGATATTTTGTTTGAATTTGATAAAGCTGAATTAAAACAAGAATCTTTCCAGTTTTTGGATGAATTTGTTCCGAAATATTTGGATGTACTATTAGGAAGTGAATATGAAGAGTATGTTGCTGAAATAATTATTGAGGGGCATACAGACAGAGCGGGTGGGTACTTATATAATTTAGAACTAGCTCAAAACCGTGCCTATAGTGTTGCTTCGTATATTTTAGGAGATAATTTTCCCTATAAAAATATACAGTCTGAATTAGAAGAGAAATTAACAGTGAATAGTAAATCATATACAGATTCTCGAACCGGTGAAAATGGAGAGTATAGTCCAGAAGCTTCGCGTAGAGTGGAATTTAAGTTTCGTCTAAAAGATGAAGAAATATTAAATAGAACTAGAGAGCTACTAGGAGAGTAATTTATTAATGTGATTTTACCTAACTGTATATTATAGAATTCCCTTTCCATACTAAATAAAAAGGAGGGAAAGGGATGGCTAAACGAACAAAGAAAAATAAACCTGATCAAAAAAACAAACAAGGGTTTGATTCTAGTAAGCAGGATACAGAGTTTTCAACCGAATTTGGAAGTGCTAAGGCAAATCAAGCACATAAAGAAAAAGCAAAAAAAGCTCGTAAAAGTAATCGCGAAAGTCAGTAATTATATCATAAAAAGAGGTGTCCAAATTGACTCGTACAAACAGAGAGAAAGAAAGGCAAAAGCGTGCTAAGAAAAATGCAAATAACCCACACGGTAAAGTAAAGCCATTTGAACAATTAGCTGAAGAAGTAGATAAAAATAAATAGTAAATGACCCATGAAAACGAATTAGGAGCATAGGAATGAAGTACTTATCACATGAAAAAGCCATAAATCACGTAAACAATATTTTAGGTGAGGATGTTTCAAAAGAATTTGAAAAACAACTCTCTGTTGCAGGTGAACATGGTGATCGAAATTTTTTTGTTGGAAATAGTAAAGGAAAAGAAATTGAAGTAGGAGTTGAATGGGATAAAGAAGCCGATCAATTAACCTATTTTATTCATGAATAAGTTCAAAAAAGAGGTAGATTCATCAATCTACCTCTTTTGGCTTACCCTGCATAATTTTTTTGGGGTATTCGGATTATCGTGTGGAAAACCCCAAATAAATAGATAATGTTTATCTTATCGTAAATCGGATAATAGTGTGGAATTCTTATAAACCCTCATAATTGCTCACAAAAAAGCTCTTCATTTAAAAATAAGTATTTCAATACAAAATCCCTTTTTATAAAGTATCTTCTTTCTATTGACTCTAACGTAACGTAATACTCTATAGTGGTAATTGAAGGAGGTGCAAAGTGATGGATATGAAGGTAAAAGAAGTGGCAGAATTGGTTGGTGTTAGTATTCGTACACTTCATCATTATGATCAGATTGGATTGTTGACCCCAAAAGAAATCACTGATTCTGGTTATCGACTCTATTCAGAAGAAAACCTTGAAACATTACAACAAATTTTATTTTTCAAGGAACTTGGATTCACCTTAAAGGAAATTAAAAAGATTATTAACAGCCCTTTATTTAACCGACAAGAAGCATTGATTTTACAACGAAAAATGTTGATTGAGAAACGAAAAAAAGTCGATAAAATGATTGAAACCATTGATAAGACGATTAAACATATGGCGGGAGAAATACAAATGACGAATGAAGAGAGGTTTGAGGGAATTAACGTTGGATTCAACCAATTTGAAGAAGAGGCTCGTCGCCGTTGGGGAAATCAATCTATTGATGAGATAAACGCAAAACTAAAGGGAATGTCCAAAGATGAACAAAATGATTTATCTGATAGATGGGATATGATCTTCAATAAACTTGCATGCCTTCGTGATCAATCCCCCGAATCCCAAGAGGTACAAGCAACAATTAAACAATGGTATGACTTTTTAAATGAAAATTTTAGTAAGTACTCTCTTGATGCCTTTTATGGATTAGGTCAACTTTATATTAATGATGAACGTTTCACAAAAAATATAGATCAGTATGGTGAGGGTTTAGCAAAACTCATGAGTGAGGCGATGGAGGTCTTTACGAATAATCAAATAAGAGGTGGTAGCAATGAAAATAATAATTGAGGATACAATTGAACAATACGATAAATTGTTTTCAATGGAAGAAGATAAAGAAAATTTTTATCGGTACTCAATGATGAAGCCTTTTGAAAAGATGTGGAATATGATTAATGTTCCATTAAAGGCTAAGCAACCTAATGGGTATGATGTAATAATGGCTACAAATATGCTTGGCTATCTTAATGTATCAGATACTCAAACTGGAAGACAAGCATTAGAAAGTTTAAAAGAAATTCAGGCTCTTCAAACAGCACATAGCACTTTGAATCATTGTATTGATTTTATTGAAAAAAATAATATAAATATTAATGCTGATGAATTGAGATTTGGTATGTATATAGCTGACCCGAAGAAGCTCGAATTACAAAAAGGTTATTGTGGTTTTGGAGGAATTCCAGGGTTTATTCAAGTATCTATTTACCCAAACTCCTATAATATTCCAAGGATTCCTGCTGTAATTGCACATGAATTCCATCATAATATCCGTTTTTCATATTTTGATTGGGATCATGGAGACGTTACCGTTGGTGATTACTTAATTATAGAGGGTTTAGCTGAGTCATTTGCAAAAGAACTTTATGGAGAAGATCTTTTAGGACCTTGGGTTACTTCTTTTGATAAAGAGGACTTAGAATATTCAAAAGAAGTTATAAAGGATGCTTTAGATATTAAAGGGTTTGCTGAGGTCAGCAGTTATATGTTTGGTGATACCATTGCAAAGGAACAAGGCTATCAACCTGTTGGCTTATCATCATTTGCTGGTTATGCAGTAGGCTACCATGCAGTGCAGTCTTTCATGGAAACCAATAATGTGGGGATAGAAGAAGCTACCTTACTTGGCACAGATGAAATACTAAGCAATTGTGGACTGTTTTCTAAATAACCTGTTTGTACTAATGAAGGCATTACTGTGATAGCTAAGTAATGCCTTTCTTATTTAACTGCAATTCATATGATTTTCTTATTAAATGCTCAATAAACAAAGGGAAATGAAATAATGACAACTAATATGCTCAATCTACCAAGTTTTAAGATTCTTGATATGAAGGAGAGTGAATATGATTATAGGTTCTTAGTTGAGACTACATTGCCACCTCCTTCTTATTGCCCAAAATGTGGTACGGTTGCTAATCTATATAAGCATGGTAAAAAGGAACAATTATTCTTTGATTTGCCGATGCACGCTAAACGAGTTGGCATCTTCGTTAAAAGACAACGTTACAAATGTAATGAGTGTGGGGCTACATTCTTTGAAAGTCTTCCAGATATAGATGAAGGCCGTTCTGTTACCAATAGGCTAATTAATTGGATTCAAGAAGCAAGCCTTGTAAAAACGTTTACCAGTGTTGCAGAAGAGATTGGCGTTGACGAAAAGACTGGACGAAACATCTTTAATGACTACGTTGATGAGTTTGAAGCTCAAACTGATTTTAGAACTCCTAAATGGCTTGGTATTGATGAAGTCCATTTACTTAAAAACTATCGTTGTGTCATCACAGATGTTGAAAACAAGTCAGTAATTGACATCTTACGCAAACGCAATAAAGATAATGTTATCAGTTATCTTTCAAAGCTCCAAGACATTGATAAAATTGAACTTGTAGCAATGGATATGTGGAATCCTTATAAGAGTGCTGTTAACACAGTGATACCACATGCCAAAATCGTAATTGACAAATTCCATGTCGTTAAATTAGCCAATGAAGCCTTAGAGAAAATCCGAAAAGCTAACCGTAAAAATATTACAGCCAAAGAACGTAGACAACTTATGAGAGATCGTTATGTGCTTCTTACAAGGAGTAAAGACTTAACAGACTTTGATGACCAGATAAAGCTACAGGTATGGACTCAGAACTTTCCATTACTCGGACAGGCTTATGAACTCAAAGAGCAATTCTTTGACATCTATGAAGCTGAATCAATCAACGATGCCTATATACTCTATCAAAATTGGGTTTCAAATGTACCTAAAGAATTAATGACTTATTTTGAAGATCTGATTAGGGCTATGAATAATTGGGAAGAAGAAATATTCAACTATTTCAATTCTCCTATTACAAACGCTTATACGGAATCCCTCAATCGTTTAATTAAGACAATGAACCATGTTGGTCGTGGTTATTCTTTTGAAGCCCTTAGAGCAAAGATTTTGTTTACTCAAGGCTATCGTAAAGTTAAAAAGAAAAAGAAATTCAAAGAAGTTGAAGTTACTTTTGGAAAAATGTTACCCGATCAATTCCCAAGTTGGTCACAAACTGGTTATGAATGGGTGTATGAAGAAATTTATGGTGCTGATTTTTCCACACTGTCTAAGGCTATGGAAGAGGGTACTTTTTAACCCTCTTTCCACACTATTTTCCGATTACCCTTTTTTTGTTTCTCTACAGATTGCTTCTTTCCTTTTCCGAATTTCCTTTTTATATAAAAGAGGCCCAGCAAGATTATAGCGATTCCACCCATTATATAGGTGAGATAATTAGTAATAAATTCCTCAGATGCTTGTCCAAATAAATAAAAAGAAATACCTACGATATAAAATTTAAATGCTCTACCTATTGCGGCATAGCCGATTAATTTCCATATAGAAAAATGAAAACATCCTGATAGAATGGTAAATACTTTAAATGGTATAGGTGTGAAAGCTCCAATTAAGATGGCTGCTTCTCCATTTCGATGGATGGAGTCAGTAGCTTTGTCAATCCATTTTTTTTTCAAGAACTTATGCAGTATAGGTTCTCCAAGTTTATGACCAATTAAATATCCGATTGGTGTGCCTAGAAGACATGCTATATAGCCAACAGTAGCTAACAATATGGCTGATTGAGGGTTTATAAGACTGAGTGAAACTTGGGTGAAAAAAGCAGGTATTGGGAATATAATGGCGTCGATAAAAGAGTGAATAAACATCCCAATAAAACCAAAATCTTCAAAAAAATCACTTACTTGTTGGACCATGACATATCTCCTTTATTGAGCTTTACTTCTAGGAAATTATATCATAAAAAAAGTAACAGTCTCTATTAAAGTGTTTAACTTTGTAGAAAACTGTTACTTAGCTTCTTGATTGTAGATGAATTAAGGAGCTAGTCCAAGGAGTTATTGCCTGTTCTTTGGATACCTTACTTTACCTTTCATTTCATTTAGTTCCTTTTTACTTTTATGTTTTTTATTCTTATCTTTAGCCATGGTTATCCCTCCTTACTCAATAGTCTGAACGACTTTTAGAGAATCATGTATAACAGATTAGGTTGGGATAACACAGTATATTTGTTATCGGTTAGCAGCTAACCATTTTTGAATAAAATTTTTATATTTACTTCGTGTTTTCTTATTCTTTACTATAGGTGTTTCTACTGGATCTGAAAGTCCATTAACAAGTAACGTAATTCTAAATTTATGTCCTGGTTCATTGATAAAATAAGAACCAATTTTAAAGAGCTCTGCCTTATCAAAGAGGTCGTTTAACCTAAGATTAATTTGTTTAAATGCCTCCATATCGACTTCACCAGTATAGCCAATATTAATGATTAATTGTTCTGCCTCAGTGAAATCATTTGGAAGATAGGGGGTTTGAATAAAATATTTTAAAGGTTGATCAAAATTTCGGCCCTCTATTGTATGTATGAAAAGTGGCCCTCTATTTCGGTATATAAATGTTTTTATATCCTGATAGTCAATATTAATTTTTCCTGTATCATCAACCATTTCACGTAACGTATTAATTGTATGCTCTTCAATCATGTCAAAAGTTTCTTGTGCTTCATGAATTGGAGTAGTTGGGGCGATTGTATCCATTAATCCATCACTGTCGAAGAAGATTACTGCATCACAGAAATCTTTCATTATGAAATATTGTTCTTTAGCAGTTAGAGCTCTTCTTTTTCCTTCAAAAGAAAACGGAAATCGAAATACTCCAATTAATAATGGTTTTCTTTCACGTAAGGACTCTAATTTATTCCTTAATTCTTGGGTCTCACTAGGATTTCCACCTATAAAACGATAAAAGCACATATCAGCTTGTTCTAGTTCTGCAATAATCGATTGTTTTTTATCTGAGAAATCTGTGTCCATCATAAATGGTCCAAAAATTCTTTCCATGTCGCCTCTCCCTACTGATATATTTCATTATTTTCACCATAATAACAGATACAACAGAGAAAGTTTGTCACATTGTGTTAAGAAAAAGGACTATTTTTGTTGAAAGCTATTTTAATCATAGTGGGTGATTATTTAATTTTTTTTCGGTTATTATCAATCTAACACTTTACAATTATATATAAATAAAGTAATATATATTTTATTGCAAAATACTTACCTAGGTAACTAATTGGGGGACTTTGTTGTGTTGAACCAGGATTTAATTCATCTTTTAAATCAGCGTGTACGGTTGATTAATAAGAAATTGAATGAAAGTTTACAGGAGTATGGGTTATATAATGCCCAGTGGTCAATACTTTACTATTTGAATAATCATGGGGCAAAAACACAGAAGGAAATTATGAATTATTTTCATGTCAATGCACCGACTATTACACGTACCGTGAAAAGAATGGAAGAAAATGGCTGGGTTATTCGGATTACAGGCGCTGATCGTCGTGAACGGTATATAGAACTTACAGATATGGCAAAGAAACGTTATTTAGAAATAGAAGCTATTGTATCAACGCATGATGAAGAGGTACTTTCCAACATAAACGAAGAAGAAAAAAAGTTGTTATATCATTTACTAAATAAGTTAGATTAGAGGAGATAGTATAGCATGAGCAATCATAGTACTAAAATATGGACAAAAGATTTTATTAACATTTCCTTAGTTCAATTCATTGTCTTCATTGGATTTTATACATTATTAACAACATTACCTATCTATGTTATGAAAGAATTGGGAGGTACGGAGGCCCAGGGCGGATTAGTTGTAACGATTATGTTAATTGCTGCAATCATTATGCGTCCAATATCAGGTAATTTAATAGAAAAAGTAGGTAAGAAAAACACATTAATGTGGGGCACGGGATTGTTTTCGGGTACCATGTTTTTTTATTTGCTCGTAGATAGTTTTATTGGCTTAATGATTCTAAGATTTATACATGGTCTTTCTTTTGGTGTATTAACGACTGTAGTAAGTGCAATCGCAGCTGATGTAGTGCCAAATGAAAGAAAAGGAGCAGGACTTGGTTATTTCGCTATGGCTACCAATATAGCTATGGTAGTAGGTCCGTTTTTAGGTTTAACATTGATTCAGTTTATTTCTTTTAAGGTCTTTCTATTTGTTGTAAGTATTATAATCCTCCTGAGTGTTCTATGTGCCTTCCAAGTTAAGGTCCCTCAAATAACTCATACAATAATAAAAAATACAATGAGGAAATTCTCTATCCATGATTTAGTTGAAACAAAAGCTTTACCGATTGCTGCAATTAGCTTATTTGTAGGTGTGGCTTATTCTAGTATTCTTTCTTATATTAGTGTATTTGCGAATACAAATGGATTAGAAAATGTTGCTAGTTATTTCTTTGTTGTCTTTGCTGTAGTTATGATTCTTGCTCGTCCATCATTAGGACAATTATTTGATGTAAAAGGGCCAAAATACGTCATTATTCCAAGTTTAATAGTGTTTAGTTCAGGTCTAGTGTTGTTAAGCTTTACAAGTTCACCATGGATGTTTCTTGTTGCCGCAGCGGTAATTGGATTAGGAAGTGGTTCGTTGTTACCTAGTTTCCAAACGATGTGTATCCAAGCTGGTGGTCCCGGTAGAAGTGGACATGCTACTGCAACATTTTATATTTTCTGGGATATCGGAATAGCAACAGGTTCTTATGTACTTGGATTAATTGTAGCAATGTTTAATTTCCAAGTATTATACATTACTTGTGCTATATTGCTATTGATTGTGCTTGGTATGTTTATGTTACAACAATCCTGGCAAGGAAAAGAGCAGAAAGTGAAAGAACAAGTACCAGTAGAAAATGTATAGTAATATAAGCACAAATTAACAGAAAAAATTGTATCAGCCTTCAGACTGAAAATCTCTACTCTTTTAGTAGGGATTTTTTGTTTGTAAATATCAGTCGCCATCCCGAGGTTAAAAAAAGTGTAACTGTATATGATAAGAGTAAGATAACTAAGGGAGGAAATAACATGTATATGGATTTCAATAGAATGGTTATAGAGAATAGATTAAAAGAAATGAGAAAATATGCAGCTGGTTCAAATGGATTAAAAAAGGAAAAGAAATTAAGAAATATGAAGAAACAACAATTCCACTTATACCATACTAGAGAAGTAAGTTAATCTGTTCTTCGAAAAGGGCGCTGCAATATCAAGGAAATAATAACAAGAAGGCAACTGTTTTCTTGTTATTATTTTTTGTTTTATCATGCTATTATGAAAATATGATAGTAAGGGGGAAGAAATATGAACACAGCATTAGTATTTGGTGGAACTAGATTTTTTGGCGTGAACTTAGTAGAGAATTTATTGAATCAAGGTGTAAAAGTTACTATTGCTACGAGACAAACAAGTGAAGATCCATTTGGTGATAAAGTTGAACGGCTAAAATTGGACCGATTTGATCATTCTTCGGTAGAATCTGCTGTTCACGGGAGAGAATGGGATGTTGTTTTTGACCAATTATGTTTCTCATCAAATGATGCCGAGATAATAGCAAATACTTTAACTGGAAGAATGAAACGGTATGTATTCACTTCAACATTATCAGTCTATGATTATGGAGAAAATATGGCAGAAGAAAAATTCGATCCCTACACATATGATTTGAAGATGGTTGATAGACAAGAGGTTTCGTATCAAGAAGGAAAAAGACAAGCTGAAAGTTATTTTTTCCAAAAAACATCTTTTCCAGTAGTAGCCATGCGTATTCCAATCGTCCTTGGAGAACAAGATTATACCGAACGATTATTACATTATGTTTTGTCTGCTAAGGAAGGTAAGGAGATTTACTTTCCAAATCTTGAAGCGGAAATGTGTTTTGTTCACCAGAAAGAGGCGGGAGATTTTCTAGCTTGGGTAGCAGATACCAATTTTAATGGACCAGTTAATGTTTGTGCCAATGGTACAATTTCAATGGGAGACCTAATGAGATTGATATCTAAGAAAACTAATGCAACGATAAACATTACAACGGAGAAACTTGCAGAATCTCCATATGGAATTAAAGAAACATGGACGATTAGTAATGATCGAGCAAAAAATCTTGGATATAACTTTACAAATCTTCAAGATTGGTTACCGGATTTAGTCGCTTATTTATCTAAATAAATGTTGAGAGGTGTGGATCAATTGGATTTGAACCGCATCTCTTTTTTTGTACGCTTCAGATTTTATGTAGAAATAGCCATATTGTAAGTCCTTGTGCTAAAATATTAGTAAAATTATGAAAAAGAATGGGCGTGTCATATGCTATTACTTGTTATTTGTGTCTCACTTATCACCATTTTTATTCAGACAATATTAAAAAGAAAATTGAAAATCGAAGTAGGTCCTGTTCCACTGAGAGCGTATAGTAATTTAGATAGACTAATACAGCGGATATTTATTATTGGATTCGTCATAATACTTGCCGTTATTTATTTTGTTTTAACCCCAGCGGATATCTATATCCTATTTGGCTTTGCAGTTTTATTCTTAAGCTACAGGACGTTTATGGAATATAAATATGATCGAGAAGAGAGGGAGTATCTGCTTAGTTTTGTTTCTACTTTAGGATTATTTATTCTTTTTGTTAGCTCCGTTTTTTATGGGATTCAATATATGGAACCATATAAAGAAGCAGAACAACAAATTAAATCATTTACCCCAGAATCTATTCAGCAAATAGAAATTGTTAATTATGCATGGGATGAAAATGTTAGAGATGTGTTAAAGGCAATGAATTACAAGGGTGAAGCTACCATTGATGATTCCAAGTTGATAACGGAAATATTAGCAGCATTCTCTGAAACTGAACTCCAAACGAGGGATGTATCGAAAGTAAACTTAAATAATTATTACCGTCTCTATTTTAATGGCGATCAAAGTATTGAAATAACAGTTTATGATAAATTTTTGACATTAAATACAGGTGAACTGACTTGGCTTAATGTAAAAGGTGAAAATAAAGTTTACGATTTGTTAAATGACAATAATATAGAATGGCATGATCCAGAGATTTAAGGATAGGGAAAGAAAAAGGTAGCCAATGAAGGCTACCTTTTTAATCAATTGTTACAGCTAATTCTTTAATCTTCAGAGATGGAGAACCGATGTAACCATAAAAATCCATTGGGGAAAATTCAAGATCTGATGCAACTTTTTCTACATCTTTTAATAAGTCAAAGAAATTTCCAGCAATGGTCATCTTGTTAGTAGGACTAGCAATTTTACCATTCTTAACATAAAATCCTTCTGCAGCTAAAGAGAAATCACCAGAGATAGAATTTGCACCAGAGTGCAGACCGGAAAGACTTGTTATTATAATCCCTTCCTTTAGATCACTATACAGTTCTTCTTTAGAGACTTCACTAGGTACTACATAAAAATTAGACGGTCTTACACCAATCGGATCGCGATAAGATAATTTATGCCCATGTCCAGTTGATTTAACTCCATCTTTCTTTGCTGTTTTTAAATTATGGAAGTATGTTTTTAACACTCCATTTTCAACAACTGTTAATGGTTTTGTAGGTACACCTTCCGAATCAAATGTGCTACTGCGAATCCCATTGGTTAAGTGTGGGTTATCTTGTAAAGTTAGAACATCTGCAGTAATCGTAGTATTTAACTTATCTTTTAACCTTGATTGGTCATCTTGTACTGATTTTGCTGAAAACGCTGGTGTAAATACGGCTAATAATTCACATGCTGTATTACTTTCTAATATTACCGGATACGATTTATTTGGATATGACTTTCCACCTAGAAGTCGCAAGCTTTTCTCACAAGCTTCTTTAGCTATATGCCTAGGATCAACAGACGAGAAATCATCTACTATTTTAAAATAATAATCTGATTTTGTTTCATCATTTTCTTTAACAACTACAGAGAAAACAAAGAAAAGGAAATTATTTTTATCGTTTAACTCAAGTCCTTTATTATTAAATAATGCTTTTTCAATTAATTGATCCTGGATAGCAGCATACCCAGTTTGAACGACCCTTGGATCATAATCATAAATATGTTTTTCTACTTGTTTTAAAAATTCAATCTTTTCTTCGATTGTAACTTCTGATAGTGTGGGTGAAAAAAAGTTTAAATCTTCGTATTCTGCTTTTCCATCAAATAATTCTCCGGGTTCATCTTCACTAATATTGGCATTTTCTATCATATTATGTAATAGAAAGGATACCGATGCATCATCCAATTTTTCGGTAAATGCTTCGCCCATTTTACCGTTAATAATGCCACGTGCAGAGACTCCATTTACAGTTGAAGAACGATAATCGTCAATCTCACCTTCATATATTTGACACCCAAAACTAGATAGCTTTTCATAATAAATCTCTAAATCTGAAAATCCTAATTTTTCACCTTCAGTAAAAAGTTGTTCGCGAAATACTTGTAAATCCATTAATTATTCGCCCCCGTTCCGCCTACAGTAATCTCACTAATACGAACCATTGGTTGACCAACATTTACAGGAATACTTCCGCTAGAAGCACCGCACATCCCAGCACCATGCCCTAAATTATTCCCAACCATATCAACCTTTTGAATTGTTTTAGCTCCATTACCAATTAGTGTTGCCCCACGTAATGGTTTGTCAATTTTTCCATTTTTAACGAGATATGCCTCTAATACAGCAAAATTATAATCTCCTGTCACTGGGTTTACTTGTCCACCACCTAAATACTTCGCATAGATACCATGTTCTGTATTGCTAATAATCTCTTCAGGTGTAGAAGTACCAGGAGCTATATACGTATTAGTCATCCGAGAAGTCGGAGCAAACTTGTAAGATTCTCGTCTCCCAGATCCAGTTGATTCAGAATTCATCCGACGTGCATTAAATTTATCAATCAAGTAACCTTTTAAAATACCATTTTCAATTAATACATTTTTACGTGCTTTTTCTCCTTCATCATCAATGTTAATAGAGCCCCATTCATTTGTTATTGTTCCGTCATCAATATAAGTTACTAGATCAGAGGCTACTTTTTCACCAATCTTATTGGCAAAGACAGAATTGTTTTTTGCAACTGAAGCTGCTTCTAGCCCATGCCCACATGCTTCATGGAAAATAACTCCTCCGAATTCGTTGTCAATTATCACTGGAAATTTCCCGCTAGGTGCAGGCTCAGCATTTAACATCGTGACCGCCATTCTTGCTGCCTCTTTTGCATAATGATTTAAATCTAGGTTTTCAATATATTCAAATCCTTGATGTCGACCAGGTCCATAGAAACCATCTTGCATATCATGTTCATTTGCTGCAATGGCATTAATAGCTAAGCGGCTTCTCACTCGTTTATCTTCTACATAGGTACCTTCTGAATTAGCAATTAAAACATTTTGCTCTTCTTCAACTAACGCAATGATTGCTTGAGAAATAGAAGAATGATAGTTTCGAACAATATCATCAGCGTTCCGTAACACTTGAAGTTTTCGCATCTTTTCTACACTGTTAGGCATTAATTCGATGGGATGTACGGAATTTATCAATTGTTTTTCATACGGAAGAACAATTGTATTTTCAGAAGTAGCTCCTTGAATCGCTTGTGCAGCAGCATTTGCTGCTTCTAATAGACCTTCTTTTGTTGCATCATTTGTGTATGCATATACACTATTGAGACCCTTGAAAACACGAATTCCGACACCGAAGTCGCGACCTGATAAACTTCCTTCTAGTTTACTGCTCTGTAACCTCATTAAATTTGTAAAGCGATCTTCTACAAATACCTCAGAAAAATCGCCACCAGTTGTTAATGCTTGTGTGAGTACATCTTCTAGTAGGGCTTTACTTAACATGTTATTCCTCCTTATTATAGTCTTTATTAATTATCTGAATTTATTATACATTAGTTGAATTCAGAAAGAAATTAAACTAGAGGTGGAAAGCATCTCAGACTTAAGTTGGAGGAATAAAAAAAAGCACCTTTGACGGTACTTTTTAGAGCAGATTAAAATGTTTTTCAAGTAAATAAGCGATCCATTTACATTGTTTGTTAGCTCGAATATTTTCAATTAGTCCCTTTATGATAGCTAGGTTAAATGAAGTATGATCAATTTGTTCCTTTAATAAAACTAAAGAATCTTTTTCAAGAGAGTCTTCGATATCATCAGCTATTGAGGACATTAAGGAAAGAAGTTGTTCTTTTGACATATCTTCAACTGAAAAATGCTGAAACATTTTACCCTGTTCTTCCGTAATGAACGGTGTGCTCATATAAGTGGCTAATATATTTGTTTTTTCAACTAGTGATTCTGCGGCTAATTCTTCGTCGAATGCAACTTTATTAAATAAAAGTAAGCTAGAGTAACTATTTAATAACCCTTTAATAGCTAAGATTAGGTCAAACTTTATATCATTTATTGCATCACCATATACTTTTTCTATGATAGTTAATATCGTTTCATTAGTTAATTGGTCATAGTAGCGCATTTTATCGAGTAACGCTTCATTCAATGAATATGTTTGTTCTTTCATAAGCAATCTGGCAAATTCTACATGATTGGAAAAAGCATGAAATGTCTTATAGAAGAATTGATATAAAGTATTCTCTTTTGTTTCGTTTCTGACCGTGTAGTCAAGTTCCGTTGAGAATTGTTGCATGTAATAATCGATTAAAGCAAGAATAAGTTCATCCTTAGATTTAAATGATAAGTAAAAGGCTCCCTTTGAAATACCACAATAATCGGTTATTTGTTGGACTGATGTAGCTTCAAATCCTTGTTTTGAGAAAAGTTCAACAGCTTTTTCCATTATCAATTGTTTTTTACTCATTTGTAAATTTCTCCTAAAATATCGTAGATTTAGTTGACAAAATGACCGGTTAGTCATTAGTATAAGAAAATGAGTCAATAAAGTCAATTTAGGGTAGGTGTAGATGTGAAAAATTTTGTAAACTTTGTAGTCAAGAATAAATTAGCAGTTTGGCTCTTGACGATTATTATTGTTATATCCGGTATTTATTCTGGAACAAGAATGAAAACAGAAATGATTCCGGACATCTCCATTCCATTTTTAATGGTAAGTGATGTTTATCCTGGGGCAACGCCTGAGAAAGTGATGGATGAAGTATCGATTCCAATTGAAAAAGTAGTGGAGAATTTAGAAGATGTAAAGGCTGTTTACTCCAATTCATATGCCAATATGGCAAGTATTCAAATAGAATATGATTATGGGGTAGACATGGATGAGGCCAAGAGAGCATTAGAAAGTGCGCTAGATAATGTAATGCTACCAGAAGACGCTCAAGAGCCAATGATTACTACTATAAGCATGGATATGATGCCAGTTGTTGTATTTAGTGTAAGTAGTGAATCTGAAGATATTGTCGAATTAACTTCAACTGTTGAGGAAATTCTACTACCAAAATTAGAAAAAGTAGACGGTGTAGCATCAGCAACAATCACTGGTCAACATATTGAGGAAATTGAACTACATTATGATGAAGAGAAAATGGCTGAGTTTGGAATAACAGAAGATGATGTTAAACAAATGATCCAAGCTAGTGACATGGCTATTTCTTTAGGATTATATGAGTTTGAGGAAGGGGAACAAGCAGTAGCAATCGATGGTAAATTCATGTCAGAAGAAGACCTGAAAGAAATGCTTATCCCAGTTACTCCAACAGAAACTCAAGCCTCACCATTCATTAAATTAAAAGATATTGCAACGGTTGAATTAGTAGGTAAAGTTCAGTCTGTGTCTCGTACAAATGGTGAAGAAGCAATTGCCATTCAAGTTGTAAAGGGGCAAGATGCAAATACTGTTGATGTTGTTAATGGTGTAAAAGAATTATTGGAGGAAGAAGAGAGCAATCTTCCAGGACTAGTTATTGATGTATCACTTGACCAAGGTGAACCAATTGAAGAATCAGTAGCTACAATGGTTGAAAAAGCCGTTTTTGGTGGATTAATTGCTGTTCTTATAATTCTCTTATTCTTACGTGATTTTAAATCTACAATAACATCTGTTATTTCAATACCTATTTCTATATTTATTGCATTAATGCTATTAAATTGGTTAGATATTACGTTAAATATTATGACACTTGGTGCAATAACTGTGGCAATCGGTCGTGTTATTGATGACTCGATTGTTGTTGTTGAAAATATTTATCGAAGAATTCACCTAAAAGAGGAAAAATTAACTGGTCGTGCCTTAGTAAGAGAAGCAACAATTGAAATGTTCAAACCAATTGCATCTTCTACATTAGTAACTGTAGCTGTATTTGCACCATTAATTTTTGTAGGTGGAATGGTCGGTGAATTATTTATCCCATTTGCACTTACGATGACATTTGCATTAGGTGGATCATTATTAGTAGCAATTACGATTGTACCTGCGTTGTCTCACACATTATTTAAGAAAAAACTTTATAGTGAGAAACAAGAAATTAAACATAGAGATGCAGGGAAATTGGCAAGTTGGTATAAAAAAGCTTTACGTTGGACATTAAATCACAAGATTATTACTTCAGCCGTAGCAATCATTATGCTAGTTGGTAGTTTAGCGCTTATGCCGCTAATTGGATTTAGTTTCTTAGGCAGTGAAGAAGAAAAAGTAATGTATTTAACTTATACACCAGCAACTGGTGAATTAGCTGAAGAAACGGAACGGAATGTAACTGAAGTGGAAGAAGAACTGTTAAATCATGAAGATATTGATATCGTTCAAGTTTCAATCACGGACAATGATCCACAAGCTGCTATGATGGCAGGTGGTGGCGGTGGTGGTGCGTTAATGTACCTCATATTTGACCCGGATATGGATAATTTCCCTGAAGCTCGTGAAGAAATTGAAGAGTATGTGTTCAATATTGGGCAGTCTGGCGAATGGAAGAGCCAAAACTTCTCTGCCATGGCATTTTCATCTAATGAATTAACGTATACTTTATACAGTGAAGATTTAGATAAACTAAATGAAGCTGTTACTATGGTTGAAGAAGTTATGAGTGAGAATGATGGGTTAAAAGACGTTTCATCTAGTAAAGAAGAGTCATATGTAGAATACACATTTAAAGTGGATCAAGAGGAACTGTTACAATATGGCTTAACGACAGGTCAAATATTTATGTTGTTAAATCCAAATCGTACAGATGATATATTAACTACGATTGAAAAAGATGGTCATGACTTAAACGTTATTGTGAAGAAAGAAAATGAAGTAGAAGCACCGAAATCAATTGATGATATGTTAGCTATCGAAGTTGAAACAGCACTGGGAATAACAATGCCATTATCTGAGTTAGTGACAGTAGAAGAAGGAACTACTTTAAATACACTCGCTCGAAGTGAAGGCGAATATTATGCATCAGTAACAGGTACGATTATTGATGATGATATTTCAAAGACTTCTGCTGAAATTGATGAAGCAGTTAACGAGTTAGACTTTCCAAAAGGAGTAACACAAGGTGTTGCAGGTGTATCTGCTGATATGGAAGAAACATTTACACAACTTGGATTTGCTATGCTTGCAGCAATTTTAATTGTATACTTCATTCTTGTAGTTACGTTTGGTGAAGGATTAGCACCGTTTGCGATTCTTTTCTCTCTACCTTTTGCAATTATTGGTTCCTTTGTTGGACTATTAATTGCTGGAGAAACTATCTCGGTTACTGTAATGATGGGATTACTAATGTTAATTGGTATCGTAGTAACAAATGCTATTGTACTTGTTGACCGGATAATCCGAATGGAACGAGAAGGGATGGAAATGCGAGAAGCGATCCTAGAAGCAGGTGCAACACGTCTTCGTCCAATCCTGATGACTGCTATAGCGACAATGGGTGCACTAGTACCGATGTTGTTTGGAAGTGCAGGTGGAGGATTAATTTCTAAAGGTCTTGCAATTACTGTTATTGGTGGTCTTGCAAGTTCAACATTATTAACATTAATTATCGTTCCAATTGTATATGAAATTTTATCTAAGCTGTTTAAGAAAAATCGTAAAGAGATTCAAGAGAACTAAGTATCATAATAAGCGATAAAAGTTAGCGGGGGAGCTTTAAATAGCACCCCGCTATTTTTATAAGCACATTAATAGCAATTCTCAATCTAGGTAGTGTACCATGTAAGAAGTATTTATTAGTTTAATAATTCAGTACACTAATAATTACATTTTTAGGGGGAAATAGGGGGAACATCAAATGAAAATTGTAGGACTTTCTGGTTCAATTGTTGGTTCCAAAACAAGGACAGCAATGGAATATACGATGAATTCAATAGCTAACAACTTTCCTAGTGTTGATGTTAATTTAATCGACCTAGCTGATTTTAATATACAGTTTAGTGATGGAAGAAATTATTTAGACTATAGTGGAGATACAAGATATGTAACTAGGGAGATCATGGAGGCAGATGCAGTCATTATTGGAACGCCTGTCTTTCAAGCTTCTATACCAGCAACATTAAAGAACATTTTTGATCTATTACCGGAAAAAGCATTATTAGATAAAGTAGTTGGAATTATTGTTACAGCTGGCTCATCCAAACATTTTTTAATGGCAGAACAACATCTGAAGCCGATTTTAGCATATATGAAAGCACAAATTATTCAAACGTATGTATTTATTGAAGAAAAGGACTTCTATCAAAAACAGATTATTAATGATGATGTTTTACTAAGAATTGATCGACTTGTGGATGATTTAATAACAATAACAAAAACCTACCAAAGCATTCAGAAAATAAAAGCAGCGGAATATGGATTTTAGTAGAATCTGGTAGAGACACCAGGTTTTTTTTATCTAATTTTAAAGGAGCATTTCCGATGAAGAAAACTATTGGAGTATTTGCGCATGTTGATGCGGGGAAAACTACTTTTTCAGAACAACTTCTCTTTCACTCAAACGCTATAAAACAACGTGGTAGGGTTGATCACCAAACTGCTTTTCTTGATGGTCACGATTTAGAAAAACAAAGAGGAATTACAATCTTTGCTGACCAAGCCATATTTCACTATAAAGAATCGACTTATTTTTTACTAGATACCCCTGGACATGTTGATTTTTCCCCGGAGATGGAGAGAACTATCCAAATATTAGATTATGCGATTATCATTGTCAGTGCTGTTGAAGGTGTAGAAGGTCATACGGAAACGGTATGGAATCTACTGAGAAAACATCAAGTTCCAATATTCTTTTTTATTAATAAATCAGATCGAGTCGGGGCCAATATTAATAAAGTACTTAGTGAAATTAAAATGAATTTATCAGAAGATGTTTTGGACGTATCAACATGGACTGAAAATTCTCTTCAGGATATTGAATTAATTGAATCACTAGCCGAGCGTGATGAGGAATTATTAAAATACTATTTGGAAAATGGATATTCTAATGAAGAGTGGGTAACTAAAACGCAAGAAATGATCAAGACTGGGAAGACTTTCCCTTGTACATTCGGTTCTGCGCTTCAAGATATCGGGATTCGAGAATTTCTTGATATGTTTAATCAATTAACAATTACAACATATAATAATCGAGGTGACTTTCAAGGTCGAGTTTTCAAAATTCGTTATGATATCTCAGGCAATCGATTAACTTTTATTAAATCTTTAAGCGGAAAATTAAAAGTTAGAGATGTTTTGCCATATGGGGACCAGGGAAATCAGTGTATTGAGAAAGTTATTGAGATTAGAAAGTATAATGGTGATAAATATAATGTAGTACAAGAAGTTCTACCTGGAGAATTATTTGCTGTAACAGGTCTGTCTAAAACAGAAGTAGGAAATGGAGTCGGTTCATTAAAGGAAAATGTTTCTTTTGAGTTAATCCCTACTTTACGCTCAAAAGTTGTATTTGAAGATGAAAAAATTAATATTAAAGAAGCTTTAGCTTATTTTAAGATGTTAGATGCTGAAGATCCTTCATTACAAGTTACTTGGGTGGAAAAACTACAGCAAATACAAATTCATGTTATGGGAATTATCCAATTAGAAGTTCTAGAACAAGTTGTTTTTGAACGATTTGGATTAAGAGTATCATTTATGAAACCAGAAATAATTTATAAAGAAACAATTGATTCTAGTATCATTGGCTGCGGGCATTTTGAACCTTTAAAACATTATGCTGAGGTTCATTTATCATTAGAACCAGGTCCAAGAAATAGTGGAATTCAATTCAGTAGTATTTGCCATGTCGATGATTTATCTGAAGGATTACAACATCTAGTTGAAAAACATGTACATGAACGTGAACATCATGGGATTATAACTGGTTCTGGATTGACAGATATTAAAGTGACCTTGTTAACTGGTAGAGCACATCATCAACATACAAGTGGTGGAGATTTTCGTGAAGCTACATTCCGAGCATTAAGGCAGGGATTAGAAAAAGCAAATAATGTACTGCTCGAACCTTATTATCGATTTATTATAAAAATACCTAATGACAAAATTGGTAGGGTAATAACAGATATACAGACAGCGCATGGAACGTTTGATGAACCGTTAACTAAAGAAGGGAACACTATAATAACAGGTACCGTACCAGTTGCAACATTTATGGATTATAGCTCCGTTCTTGCCTCTTTTACAAAGGGAAAAGGCACTATTTCTTTACAATTTGCGGGTTATGATATTTGCCATAATCGACAGGAAGTCATTGAATTAATGAATTACGATAAAGATAGTGACCCGGAATACACGTCTTCCTCTGTGTTTTGTGCAAAAGGGGCCGGTTTTAGTGTGAAATGGGATGAAGCGGAAAGTATGATGCATTGTAAGGTACATGAGTTAAATTAAACTATCTGCTTTCTTACATAAATACAGTTAAAAAAGGCAAAAATAAAGATAGTGTTGCTAGACATATTGACTGTAATGGAGGTTGGAGAAAGTGGCATATGTAAATTTACACGAAAAGCTTCAAGAAGCCAGTAGAATGCTTAAGGAAGCACAGGGTGCTGTAATACAGGCACAAGGACGTGACCTTGAGCCATTAGGACAAGCAGAACAAACTCTTATTCAAGTTGAGCGTGAATTGCAAAACTTACAACACCAAGCTGGAAGAGAAGCTATTGAGAATGCACAGTTTCAGCAAGCATTTGAATCACTTCATGATATTAGACAACAAGTACAAGAAGCACAACAAAATATTAATGACATTCCGTAACAATTTATGTAGAAGACTAAGAGTATAATCTTATGTCTTCTTTTTTTATAGGACTTTTGATTCAAAGTATTACAATATTTCCCCTTAATGAAACTTTTATTAGCCAATTGTCGTAAAAAGACTATACGATAAAAAAGGGGATGAATACTCTTGAAAAAATGGCTTATAAGTTTTACATTGATTGTACTGTCAATAGGTTTAGTAGCTTGTGGTGAAAAAGCAGAAGATGTTTATAACAAAGCGATTGAGACTTCAAATGAAATGAGAAGTGCTGAAGTAAGTACGGCATTGGAACAAGAAATCTCAATGGGGGATTTTGGTAGTATTATTATTGAAAGTGATATGGAAGGTTCAATTATCATTGATCCAATAGCAATGCATCAGAAAGGTACAATGGCTATGTCTATGGGAAGTGAAACTCCATTGGAAATGGATACTGAAATTTATTTCGTAGATGAGGAAATGTATGTTTATGAGTCTCTTTCTGGTCAATGGATTAAAGCGGATAGTTCATTAATTCCAATTGATACAATAACTGCAAATCAACCAGATGTATCTGAACAATTAAAGATGATGGAAAAATATATAAATGACTTTGATTTTAAAGAAAAAGATGACGAATATATTTTTACTTTAGATGCTGATGGAGAAGGTTTTATGGAGTTAACAGAAGAAATGCTAGAAAATTACTTGCCAGAAGAAGTTACAGCTGGTCTTGGTAATATAAATGAAATATTAGAAGATATGGAAATCAAAAAGCTATATATAGAGATGATCATTGACAGTAAGACTTATGAAATAAAACAGTATAATTTGGATATGGATATGACAATGACCGTCGAAGGTGAGACCATTGATATTGTCCAACATGTGGAGTCAGAATATAAAAGTATAAATACAATTGATAATATAGAGATACCAGAAGAAATATTAGAATCTGCAGTTGATGCAGGACTATAATAATTAGCTCGAATACAACCAATGTATTCGAGTTATTTTTATTATATAGAATTCGTAAGTGCTTAAAAATGAAATATAAATGTAATAACCTGCTAAAAAGCCTGAAATCTAGTAATGTTATAATCTAACTTGCTATTAATAATAATTTACTTACTAGAGAAATAGGAAGCAGGGGAAAAAAGTTGAGAAAATTAACTGTACTAACCTTGAGTTTACTATTTGTTTTCAGTGCTTTTACTAGCATTCAAGTTTTTGCTGCTGGGAATAATAGTTTAGAAGATATAAATAAAAAGCGAGAGAAAATAAAGAACGAATTAACAAGTGCACAAGCGGATATTTCAACAATTATGGCTGAAATAGATGAGTTAGATGTTGAGATAAATCGTGTTAATGAAGAAATACAAGAAAATATAAAATTAATAAATGAGACAGAAGAAAATATCAGTGCCACTATAAATGAAATTGAGCAGTTACAAGAAGAGATTAAGGAATTAGAATCTGATATTGAAAAGCGCCATGAAATATTAAACGAAAGATTATCATCTTATCAGAAAACTGGTGGACATATTAATTTTCTAGATGTATTATTTGGTTCGGATAGCTTCAGTGACTTTATTAGTCGAATTACGATGGTAAATACAATTACAAAATCTGATGCTGACCTAATTGAGGATTTAGAACTAGATATACAAATGGTTGAAGAAAAAAAGACCCTTTCTATGACTAAACTTAATGATTTAAATGGGATGAAAAAAGAACAAGAAGCTGCTCTGGCATTAATTGAAGAACAAAAGGCAGAAAATGAAGAGAGAGTTGCTTCGTTAGAAGAAAAACAAAATAACCTAATATCATTAATTGATCAATTAAAGAAAGAAGATAAAAGTCTTGCATCCGTTGAAACAGAAGTAAAAAGGAAAATGGCGGAGGCAAAAAAAGCTAGAGAATTAGAACTTCTTAGTAACAAATCCAATAAATCTAATGGTAAAAAAGACTCTGATTTAAAGCATGTTAATGGAAAAACAATAACCGTAACCTCTACTGCTTATACAGCAAAATGTAAAGGATGCTCTGGGATTACACATACGGGAATTAATTTAATTGAGAACCCCGATATGAAAGTAATTGCCGTTGACCCAACTGTAATCCCACTTGGAACAGTGGTTCATGTTGAAGGATATGGGTATGCAATTGCAGGAGATACTGGAAGTGCCATTAAAGGAAATAAAATTGATGTATTTCTCCCAAATAAAGCAGATGCACTAAAATGGGGAATACGCAGAGTCAAAGTGACTATACAATAATAGTGAGATGTGTTGTTTTGTTGGAGAATATCCGATATAACGACACATCTCTTTTATTTCTTAATAAGTTCGATTATAATGGTATGTATTTGATAGGAGGAAATTATTATGTCAGTTTTAAAGCAATTTAATCTTACAAGAACATCACTTCTTACTTTCATTAAGGATTTAGATAAAGATATGTTAGATCGTGACACAAAATATTTTGATAATACAATTCGCTGGTATGTAGGGAACACGTTATTAATGCATGAGAAACTACTATTTGTAAGTAAAAATTCTTATAAGTTGCCAGAACAATATCGAGATCTTTTTAGCTCAGATGTTAGTGCTAAAGATTGGTATGTAGAAGCACCAACATTGGAAGAGTTAATGGAGCAATTAGAAGATCAACAAAATAGAATTAACAATTTTGATGAACTTTTTTGGAAATCTGATGTTAAATTTAAAGTGCCTTATGGTCATGTGGAAACACATGGAGATTTATTAATCATGTTAGCTTATCGAGAAGCAGAGCTATTAGGTACTATAAAGACAATGAAACAATTCTACGATAAGTATTAAAGGAATACATAACATCTATATGCATTTTGGATTGATACAGAAACTAATTTAAATTATTTTATAAAAAAGGTATGAATTATTGGTTATAGGTGTTATAATAAGATTAACTTATTGATGTTCGTGGCAAATACAAGATTAGTGTAATAACTTATTAGTGATTATCGTCTTGAATTATTATCTAGAACTGAAATTAGTAATATTCGTGCTATTATGCACATGGAGGTTTTTTCTATGAACAAAGGTTCAGTAAAATGGTTTAACGCAGAAAAAGGTTTTGGATTTATCGAAGTTGAAGGTGGAGACGACGTATTCGTACACTTCTCAGCAATTCAAGGCGAAGGTTTCAAATCATTAGAAGAAGGTCAACAAGTTTCTTTCGATATTACTGAAGGTAACCGTGGACCACAAGCAGCTAACGTAGTTAAACTATAATAGCGATTAAAACCTCTTCTCATCTGAGAAGAGGTTTTTTTAATTTTTAAGTAGATAATTTATTTTCCATCCATTTACTCTTGTATATGTCCTCATACTCTTCAATATCTAATACTTCGATTGATCCTGACCAGTATAGAACTGTTCCAATAAAATCTCTTATATCAAGATCTTTCATTTCGTAAGTTTCACCAGTGTTTACAGTTCCTGTTGCATCTTCAATAAAAGTAACTTTAAACCCTCTGTCATAAGCTGAAATTGCAGTAAACATACAACAAAATTCAGTGTTAAATCCAGTGATAAATACTTGTTTAGTACCTAAACTATTCAACAATTCACTGAGATTTGTATTAAAGAAGGCACTCGGTGTTTCTTTTTCAACTACATAATCAGCATAATCCTTTAATTTAGGGTAAAGATTAGAACCATCAGAATTTCGGTGGAGTGTACTATCTTCCTGTTGATCAAAGTGTTGGATGAAAATAACTGGTGCATTAGAATTCTTAAAATCTTTTATTATATTTTCTATTAAAGAAATTTCCTTCGAGAAATCTCGGAAATTTACAATACCATTTTGTACATCGATAACGAGCAATACTCTATCCATATAATATCACCTTTCATTTTTGTTAACTATTTTGCGTTCTCATTTTTCCACACTGGCAAATCCCCCTAATTCTTATTTACTCTCTATATATTTCGCTATGAATTTAGTTTTTCCTGCTTACATAATGTTTTAATACTTAAATCTAGTTGTTTCTTAGTCAAGTTAACAGTTTGTTCAACAAAATTTGCTATTATATTGGGAAAAACGATAAAAGAAATGATACAATGATAGAAGTGTAACTGAGTAATATAGTCTTACATAGTGTAGGGCATTAGAAGGGAATATAAATTGTAACATGTCAAACGTTCAGGAAATAAAACAGACAATAGCAAAAACAATTAAAACAGGAATAATTACATCCAACCTTATACCAATGTTTGCTGGTTTAGTATTAGCAATGTATACGTATGATTATAAGATAACCGATAAGATACCAGAAATGATTTTTGCTAGTATTGGAACTGCTTTAATTATTGGAGCTGCAGGTGCTTTTAATAATTTATATGATCGAGATATTGATGCGATTATGCAACGAACAAAAGTTAGGCCAACTGTAACTGGTGCTATAAGTATAAAAACTACTGTATGGCTAGCAATCATTATGACTATTTTAGGCATTGGAAGTTTGTTATTAACTACTTGGTTAGCAGCATTATTAGGATTCTTAGGACTGTTTTTATATGTAGTACCTTATACGATTTGGACAAAACGAAGAACTATTTGGAATACAGAGGTAGGTAGCCTTTCAGGTGCAGTACCACCATTAATAGGTTGGGCTGCAATATATCCAGATATAAGTCATCCTGCTTTATTAGGTTTATTTATCATTGCAATAATTTGGCAAATGCCTCATTTCTATGCAATTGCCATCAGAAGACATGATGACTATAAAGCTGCAAATGTCCCAATGCTTCCAGTTGTTAAAGGGATTAAACGTACCTTTATACAGACGAATATTTATCTTACGATCTTAATTTTATCTAGTTTTCTATTAGGTACTTTAAGTAGGGGACTTATGTTCGTGGGATTGTTACTTGGTGGTATATGGTTAATTATCAGTATAGTAGCTTATAAACAAGAAGATTCAACTAAGTGGGCAAAGATGTTATTTATTTACTCACTTTTATATATGACTATGATGTTTTCGACCATTATCATTTATTCCTTAATGGGTATAATCTTTAATTTATAACAAAATATTAATTTTATATTGAGCAAAGTTATTCTAATTTATTAGATTAGCTTTGCTTTTTCTAGTAGGTGAAAAGTACTGGCTGTCAGAAATATAAATGAGAATTAAGTTTTATAGAATAATGAAATGGCCCCCTTATTTAATAAATATAAACAATTACTCCATTTGCACCCCAAAATAATCAAGACTTTATAATTAATTTTCATTCCTAAACAAGGAAAGTTATATCTTATAAAAATAGGACTAGATCAAAAAAGTCAATGAAATCAATAGGTTGTCAATTACTTACTGAATTTACTTATAACTTTTTCATTAGATACTATTTATTTATAACTAGTAATAATTAATCATTTTCAAATATTCAGAAAAATACCCCATAATTCGACGATATATGACATCCCCGATGGATTATAGTGTATTACAACAACAAGACTAGCATCTTAGAACAAGGCTTGACTTACTTTTTGAAGAAAGGAGGGCAAGTTTAGGGTTGGTTTTGTTGTAAAAAAATATCGGGGGAGGAATTTACTTGAAGAGAAGAAAATTCGCTAGAAGATTTAGTATTATTGCTACAATCTTAATGATTTTCTCATTGTTTACTCCTGCTTTTGCAGGTGCTGCATCAAATACCTCAATACATACTTCTTTAGTTGATACAAAAGAGGTAGTAGAAGCAAAAGTAAACAAAAACTTAATGACTGCATTTGAAAAAGATGAAGAAGTTAGGTTTTTAATTCAATTCAAAGATAAAGCTGATACTGCTAAGGCTGCACAAGATGGTCTTAAGCAAGCACAAAAAGCTAATTTATCAGCTTTTAACCAAGAATTAGCTCAGCGTTCAGCAGTTATTTCTGAACTTAAGGCAACCGCAACGACTTCACAAAGAAATGTTGTTAGCTTTTTAGAAAAGGAAGAATTAGCAGGTAATGTAAAAGATGTTGAAGAATTTTATATTATGAACATAGTAGCAGTTACTGCATCGAAAGAAATTGCTGAAAAAATTGCTTCGTTTCCAGAAGTAGAACAAATTTTACCTAACGAAAAACGTGAATTGGTTAAGCCAGTCTCTATGGAAACATCTTCTTTAGTTCAGCCACAAAATATTGAATGGAGCGTAGACCGAGTGAATGCTCCAGATGTATGGGGGCTTGGAATTGATGGATCTGGTGCAGTAGTTGCAAATATTGATACTGGTGTTGATTGGGAACACCCAGCACTAATGGAAAAGTATCGTGGTTACAACGCTGCAACTGGAGAAGTTGACCATACGTATAGTTTTTATGACGCTGTAAATCGCACAACTTCTACACCGCACGATATTGATGGTCATGGAACACATACGATGGGAACAATGGTTGGTAGCGAGTCAAATGGTTCCAACCAAGTTGGAGTTGCTCCAGGTGCTAAATGGATTGCAGTTCAAGCATTTACACCAAATGGTGCATATGATGATGATCTAATTGCAGCAGGACAGTGGATTTTAGCTCCTGGTGGCGATGCTTCAAAAGCTCCAGATGTTGTTAACAATTCTTGGGGTGGAGGATCTGGAATTGATGAGTTTTATCGTCCGATGGTAGAAGCTTGGAGAAACTCTGAAATATTCCCAGCATTTGCTGCGGGAAATACAACTTTATTTAACCCGGGTGGACCAGGATCTGTTGCCACACCTGCAAACTATCCTGAATCATTCGCTGTTGGTGCTACAGATAGTAATGATATGCTAGCTAGTTTCTCATTAAGAGGACCGTCTCCATATGGAGAATTAAAACCTGAAGTTTCTGCACCTGGTGTTGCAGTTCGTTCAGCAATTCCTGGCGGAGGCTATGCAAGTTATAATGGGACATCAATGGCAACACCTGCAGTTGCTGGAGTTGTTGCATTACTAAGAGCTGCTAATGCAAGCTTAACGGTAGATCAAATCGAACAAATCCTTATGGATACTGCAGTTCCACGAACAGATGATGAATATCCTGAAAGTCCAAATAATGGCTATGGACACGGAATTGTTGATGCATTTGCAGCTGTTTCTACTGTCGCTGATGGACTTGGCTCTGTAGAAGGTCAAGTTACAATGGACGGGGAAGATACAGAAGCTCCTGAATTTGAGCATGTAGCACCTTCTGAAACATATGCTGGTCTAGATTTAACATTAAATATAGACGTAAGTGACAATGTTAGCATAACATCTGTTCAATTACAGTATGGAGATCAAACTATTGATGCAACACGTACAAATGGGAACTTTAAAGCTGGAGAATATGAAGTGACAATTTCTGGTGATGAGCTTGAGGTAGGCACATTCACTTACAATTGGGTTATCAATGATTTTGGTAACAATGAAGTTGTGACTGATTCCTACGAAGTTGAAGTAAAACCAGGAATCTCTAATGGTTACTTTGAGGATTTTGAAACTAATCCAGTCGGATGGCAAAAGTTTGGTTCTAATAATGTATGGGAGTGGGGAGCACCTACTTCTGGTCCAGGAGAAGCTTACTCTGGTGATAACGTTTATGCAACTAATCTAGCTGGTGATTATGTAACTAATATGAATAATCATCTAGTAATGCCTCCAATCGATGTACCTACAGAAGGCAACTCTTTCTTACAGTTCAAGAGCTGGCATAATTTTGAGATAAGTTCTTCTGGTAGAGCATGGGATTATGGTGAATTGCAAATCTCTACTGATTTAGAAAACTGGACAACAGTTGAAGAGTTCGTTGGGGCTTCTGAAGGTTGGAACAGTATTGAGGTAGATTTACGTAATTATCTAGGTGAACGAGTATATGTAGGATTCTATGCATACTCTGATGGAAGTGTAACAAGAGATGGTTGGTATATTGACGATGTTTCTTTAACAGAAGAATCTATGTATAGTGGTGATGAAGTTGCACCAACATTTGAACATGATGCTCCTTTAGAGGCATATCGCAATATGGCTTTACCATTAAGTGTAATGGTTCAAGATGATTTACGAATTGGTGGAGCGACACTTTCATATTTAGATGCATCAGGTGATTGGCAAGAACTTGACGCAGAACTAAATGATGGAAGTGATTTGGAAGGTACTTTCTCTGCTGTTATCCCAGGAGAAGCTATGACTGGAGATGCGATTACGTATAAATGGTCGGTTAGTGATTATGCGGGTAACGTGGTAGAGAGTCCAGAATATGAAGTTCCATTAAGTGATGGTATTACTGTTGGGTACTCTGAGGATTTCGAAAATGACCCAGCTGGTTGGACGTTAATTGGCGCTAACAATGTTTGGGAACTAGGGGAACCAACATCTGGACCAAATGGTGCAGTATCTGGAGTTAATGTTTACGCTACAAATTTAGCGGGACAATATCCAACTAGAATGGATGGAACATTAATTATGCCGGCAGTAAGTGTACCGGAAGAAGGAGCTTATTTACAATTTAAGAGCTGGCATGAATTCGAACAATCTTCTTCAGGAACAGCATGGGATTATGGTCGAGTTGTTGTGTCAACAGATATGACTACTTGGACAACACTTTCTCAATTCAATGGTACTTCTGGAGATTGGGTTGATGCAGAAGTTGATCTATCAGAATATGCTGGGCAAACAATTAATGTAGGGTTCTATGCATACTCTGACGGAAGCATTACTAAAGAGGGATGGTATATTGATGATGTAGTACTATCTGATGAATCTCTAAATCTAGCAAATAACCCAGCTACAGACAAAATCACTACAAATAGTGAAGAAGAAGAAAAAGAAAAAGAAGCAGCTAAAGATAAAAACTCAGAGTCTAAAAATGTGGCTAAACAACAATCTACTGTAGAGGTAAATGCTGATAATGAAGTAAGTGGTTTACCATTAGCTGCAACGGTTTCAGTGCTTGAAAACGGACGCTCTGTTTCTACTAATCCACAAGATGGTTCATATACATTAATGTTACCATCCGGAGATTACACATTAGTTGCAGAAACTTACGGATTCCGAGCTCAAGAGCAAACTGTAACAGTTAATGCTGATGAAGTTGCTACTGCAAACTTCGTGTTAGAAGAGTTACCAAAAGCAACGGTTTCTGGTACGGTAACAAGTGAGAAGTCTGGTAATCCGATTGCAGGGGCTACACTTTTAGTTGTTGAAGATGCTAATATTGAACCTGTGCAAACAGACGAAAATGGTAACTTCTCCATTACTGCATATGAAGGAACATATACAATTAAAGTACTAGCACAAGATTACTATGGTCAGGAGCTTGAAGTAACTTTTGACCAAGATAAGACATTAGATATAGAGCTAGAGCCATTCTTTACTATTCCTGGTGGAGAAATTGGCTACGATGATGGAACAGCAGAAAATGCTCGTGCGTACTATGATGCTGGAAATGCTTGGGCTGTAAAAATGTCACTACCTGAAGGAAAAGAGCAAGCAATTGTTACTGATGGGGTATTCCAATTCCATGGTACAGACTGGCCAACACCAGGCGGAACAGAATTTGCTGTTGAAGTTTGGAGTGCCGGTGAAGATGGGTTACCAGCTGAAAAATTAGCTGGGCCAATCGAAGCAGAAGCAATTAGAGATCTAAACGAATGGACAGTTGTTGATTTAAGTGAACATAACATTCAAGTAAATGGAGATTTCTTCATGGTTTATGTTCAAACAATTGCCAATCCAAATGCACCAGGACTTGCAACAGATGAAAATAGTCCAAATGCAGGTAGAAGTTATCAAATGGTAAGTGGGGCATGGTCTCCATCACCTGCTGCTGAAGGTAACTATATGATTCGTGCAAGAGTAGCCTATGGAGTTACTGATCCAGTGATTACTTCACCAACTAACGGTTCATTTACAAATGAATCTAATGTAACGGTTGAAGGAACTGCATCTCATTCAACTTCATTAAGCTTACTAAATAATGGTTCAGAAGTTGGAAATGCTGAAATTGGTGATGATGGAGCGTTCAGCTTCGATATCGAATTAGAAGAAGGTCTTAACGAACTTCAAGCTAAGACATTCATTAACGACGAGGAAGCAACTGAATCAGAAACGGTTACGGTTACTCTTGATACAATTGCTCCTGATCTTGTTCTGTCAAATGTAGAAGATGGTGACAAAACAAATCGTGAAACTCTAACAGTTCAAGGCTTAGTTCAAGATGTGAATCTATCCACTGTTACAGTTAACGGCCAGGAAGCATCTGTTAATGAAGGGTTCTTCTCTCACCGTATTTTACTAGATAATGGAGAAAATACAGTGGAAGTAGTTGCAACGGATGCAGCTGGAAATACGACAACTAAAGTTGCAACAGTTATCGCAGATTTCGTTGCACCAGAAATTGATAATGTGACGCCAACAGAAGATAAAGAACTACAAGTGGGAGAAACTGTCATGATTACATTTGACAGTGAATCTGGTTTAGACGCTTCCTTTACAATTCATTTGCCTTTAACAAATATTCAAACAAATAATGTGAATGAACTTCCTATGCATGAAATGTCAGATGGACATTATGTAGCATATTGGACAGTACCAAGAGGTGTTGAAGCTAATGGTGCAGTTATTGAAGTTAAAGCAGTTGATAGCTTTGGTAATGAATCTAGAGCAAAAGCAGCTGGTAAACTGTTCATTATAGACGGAAGCGAAGATAATAGTCATCCTGGAAAAGCAAAAGGAAAGGATAAAGGAAAAGGCAATAACCCAGGAAAAGGTAAAGGGAACAATCCTGGAAAAGGTTTTGGATTAGGTAAAAACTAATTATTGTTTCTCTAACTTTATTAAGGTGTAGACGGTGTAGTATTAACCGTCTACACCTTTTTCCTATTATTAACAGCTATAAATATAGTTACATAGAGTATTGTTTTACTAATATGCAAGATGTGTGGATAATGTCGAATAGTTCCCGAACAAAAGAGATTGAATTTTAGCTAACTAGTCACTATAATAGTTCTATCTTGATATTTAGAAATACATTTGTACTCGAGGTGCAAACTATGGAATTTAATATTGGCCCGAGGATGGTCAAAACGGGGCTTGCTGTTGCATTAACTCTTCTCATCACAGACTTATTAGACCTAGATTTAGAGATTGTGGCTGCAATTGCTGCTGTATTAGCTATGCAACCTTCAATCATGCGATCCTATGCTTATATTAAAGAAGTCGTAATATCCAATAGTGTAGGTATCATTTTTGCGTTAGCAGGATATTTTTTATTAGGAAACCATCCATTATCTGTTGGTGCGGTTGTTATTATTTCAATTGCAATTAATATTAAAATAGGGCTAAATAAGACTGTAAGTTTAACAGTTCTAACCATTATTACAATGATGCTTGGTGGTTCAGGTGGTATTAGTTACTTGTATATTATTGAAAGAGTATCATTAGTAGCAATTGGAGTATTGGCTGCCTTTATAATCAATGCGTTAGTCATGCCACCAAATCATAAAAAAATATTATTTTCTATGATAAAAAAAGCTAGTGAACAGACTAATTTTCTACTGCGAGTAATCTCGAACAAAACGATGAGTGTACCTCAGATGAGGGTTGAGGATAAAGAAGCAGAGAAATTAATTAATGAAGCAAAAAGCTATTATGAAATTATTTCAGATGAAAGAAACCGTTTGTTTATTCGAAAACGGATTAATTTTTTTCGTAATATTATTATTTACAAACATATGATTCAAGTGTTATGTAAGAAACATACATTAATTCGTGAATTAGAAAAAAACTTTAATGAAATAGAAATGATGCCATCTAATAAATCCCAATTAATTAAAAAGTTGATTCTAGAAATTAATGCTTATAGTGAAAATATAATATTATTATACGAGGGAAAAATTGTCCTAGATAAAGATTTGCAAAAAGAAACTAAGGCAGCAATGCAGGTTACAATCAACAATTTAATTGATGAGTTACAAGGAGCGGAGTTCGCGAAATGGGCAATTGTATTTCCAATTGCGAATAGTATTATCGAGTTATTTTTTGAATTGAATAAATTAGAACGATTTGTACGATTTAGAGAAGGAAAAGAAAACTAAAAATAATGACCTAGTATGTAGTAAATTTATTCATACTAGGTTTTTTTAAATTAAAAAGAGTAAATCTCCTCAATATGAGCTTTAATTGTGACTAAATCAATTAAAGCTTGTGTTCGATCTTCTTCTTGAATGGTTACAAACAAACGGTTCATACTTTCTTGAATTCCTTCATACTCATTTTCATCTCCAAAAAGTTGTAATTTCCATAGGTTTTTCTCAAAGTAACGGTGAAGCTCCTCTAAATATTGCTGTGAATTCTTCCAATTGTCATTGGAAATCTCTTGTTCTAATACCTCTACTTTATTGAAAAAATTCTTTCCACCAATTGGTTCATTACAAGCAGATAAAAGTAAAATTAACAGTACAAAGAGGCTAATTCTTTTATACATATACATCCTCCTATTTATGAATGTTATTTCTATAATATCCAATACTACAAAATAAATGTTTTTGTAAAATTTCATGGGTCGGAGGATAAACTACATGCCTGAATACGTATTAACAATCATCCGCTCCGTTATTGCTTTCATACTATTACTTATTATGGCGAGGATAATGGGGAAAAAACAAATCTCTCAATTAACATTTTTTGATTACTGTGTTGGGATAACAATAGGTTCTATTGCAGCAAGTCTGGCTGTCGATCAAGGTATTAAGATAACCAATGGATTAATTGCTCTATTAATTTGGGGAATAATACCATTAGTACTAGGAGTACTTGGATTGAAATCGAAGTGGTTTCACCAGCTTACAGATGGAAAAGCAGATGTTGTTATAGAAAATGGGCAAATATTAGAAAAAAATTTACGGAAAAATCAACTAGCTATCGAGGAATTAATGATCCTTCTACGTGAGAAAAATGTGTATAACATAGAGGAAGTAGAAATGGCTATTTTTGAAACGAATGGACAAATAAGTGTACTAAAAAAATCTGAAGTCCAGCCTGTTACTCCTAAATTGTTAGGCACCCCAGTGAAAAGAGACCATGGTCCAACTATTATTATTTCTGATGGGCATATAATGGAAAATAGTATAAGTAAACTGGGTATCTCAAAAGAGTGGATTTTGGCTGAAATTGAAAAACAAGGGGCATCGAAATTAGAAGATGTATTTTTAGCACAAGTTGATTCAATGGGAAATGTATATGTTGATCTATATGAAGATAACCTAAAACGAAACACATTGAAACAGAAACCTAATGTTGCTGCATCATTGAAGAAAATAAAAGAAGAATTTGAAACTATTGCAATACAGTCAGAAGATCAAAAGGTAAAAGAATTGTATACACGGGAAGCGGAAAAATTACAGCTTATGATAGAAAATATTTCACCTAATATAAATAAATAATTATGTCAAAAGGAGGCAAAAAAATGAAATGGTTATCCATATTGCTATTATTATTCATTACTTTATTCTGTAGTAACTCAGTTATCGCACAAGAAGAAATACAAACAAAATATTTTGGAGTTGGTGCGACAGTTGAGGAGATTGATCAAGCTGAATTCTCTGTATCAACAGATGGTGCAACTGCTGGTGAAGGTTTTGTATTCACTACAGATCAAATTCATTCTGGTGAAAAGGTAAATTTTAGTGTTGTTCTAAAAGGAAATGAAACATTGCAAATCAAGTTAGTTGAGACAGATGTAAATGGGAAATTTATAAAAGAACAAACTTCACCAGCTATTTTATTAGAAGATACATGGAAAGAGTTTAAATATCAAACTAAATTAGCTAAACATACAAAGCAAATAGATATTTTTGTAATAACAGATAGTGCCAAAAAATCTGTGTTTAAATTTCGGGACGCTTTGATAAATTAAAAATATGGAAGAAAACATTTTTGTTTTCTTCTTTTTAGTATATATAAATAAGATGATGTTCATTATTATTTTTTGAATATTTATATTTCATTATTAATTATTCTACATAATATGATATTATTTTACTATAAAACAAGAAATTAGGTGGGAATTTGGAACTATTTGTTGCAAGACAACCGATTTTGACAACAAAACAAGACGTTTTTGCCTATGAACTACTCTATCGTAATAATAATTACGATAATAGATATTCAATGATTAATAATGAGCGTGCAACCTCCGAAGTAATTAATAGTTTACTTCAAATTGGTATAGATGAAATTTCGGAAAATAAGCCTTGTTTTATTAATTTTTCTGAGACATTGCTAGAACAGGATTTACCAACTATTTTAGGGCCTAAAAATATAGTTATTGAAGTATTAGAATCAGTTAATCCAACTGATCAAGTGATACAAAATTGTATTAGGTTAAAAGAGATGGGTTATAAAATTGCATTGGATGATTTTGAGCTTAGGGAATCCAGTCATAACTTTAATAGATTAATAGAATTAGCAGATATTATAAAAATAGATATACAAAAGACTGGCAGAATTGAACAACTGTGGATGATTGAGAAATTAATGTCGGAAAACGTTACCTTTTTAGCTGAAAAAGTAGAGACACGCGAAGAATTTGAACAATGTTTAATTGATGGATATTCTTTGTTTCAAGGATATTTCTTTAGTAAGCCGATAATATTATCGACGAGTGACATCCCTATACTAAGTCATAATCTATTTCTAATTATGAGTGCAATTTCAACTGAAGAACCAAATATTAACAAGATAGCAGAGATTATTGAGTCAGATCTAGCCTTATCATACAAATTACTTCGGTTATTAAATTCTCCTTCATTAGGACTTATTTATGAAATAAAATCGATACGACAGGCGATTATGTTATTAGGCCTAATTGAATTAAGAAAATGGATATTTGTCCTATCATATCGAGAACAACTTCGCACATTAGAAGCTCCACTTGACGAAGTAATTAAATTGAGTTTAACGAGAGCGAAGGCATGCGAATTAATCTTTTTACACTTAGGAAAAAGTAAAAATGCTTCAAGTGCATTTTTGGTAGGGTTATTTTCATTAATGGATACAATCTTTAAACAACCATTAGAATATTTACTTTATAAAATCCCTGTTGATAGAATTATCCGTGATACATTGTTAGATACAGAAACTGCTTTAAGCCCTGTCTGTAATTTAGTTATAGCAGCAGAAAAAGGAGATTGGTCAACAATGGAGCAGTTATTACATCAAATGAATATAAAACAAGAGAAATTTAACGTGTTATATCATCAATCTGTTAGTTGGGCAATCGATGTTTTAAAAGGAACACTAACCGTTTAGCAACTGATGCTGGTATCTAAAATATTGTAGTCATTAAATAAAATGAATAATTCATATGTTCATTTTGGAGAAAGCTTTTTATCACTAACAAATTTGGAGCAAAGGAATAATTCCTTTGCTCCAATTATTTAATGTAATTGTCCATATGAATTGACTTCAAATAAGTCAATCAAATCAATTTCTTTATGATTATCTTTAAACCAATTTAATGAGAATTCATTTCGGAATAGTACGAGATAATTATCATTTCGATCTCGGACTAATAGATTACGGTCATCAAAGAGGGATTCTTTAACTTGTTCCGTTTTTAACCATCTTGGGATTCTTTCTCCTATTTGTTCAAATAATACTTCAACATTATATTCATTTTCCATCCTATATTTAAATACTTCATATTGTAATTCACCAACTGCACCAAGTATATAAGACTCCGTTCGTTTATCTTTAAATAATTGAATGGCACCTTCTTGAACTAGTTGTTCGATACCTTTTTTAAACTGTTTAGATTTCATCACATTTTTAGCCATTACTTTTTTAAATAGTTCAGGTGGAAATTTCGGTAACTCGTCAAATTCGAAGTTAGCTTTTCCTTCAATAAGTGTATCACCGATCTGGTATGCATTTGGATCATAGATTCCGATAATATCTCCAGCATATGCCTCGTCAATCGTATCACGAGATGAAGCGACAATTTGTTGGGATTGAGCTAGTTTGAACACTTTACCAGTGCGGGATAATTTTACACTCATTCCACGTTCAAATTTTCCGGAGCAAATTCGGACAAAAGCAATTCGATCTCGGTGTGCAGGATTCATATTTGCCTGGATTTTAAATATAAAACCGGAAAAATCAGGATCATCAGGAGCAACAATACCTTCTGTTGCTTTACGAGGACCTGGAGTGGGGGCCAGTGTAATAAATGTATCAAAAAAGTCTTGAACACCAAATGGCGCAATTGCACTCCCAAAGAACACTGGAGTTTGCTCGCCTCGTAATACAGCCTCTAGTGAGAATTGGTTACCTGCCTCATTTAATAGATCTAATTCATCACTTGCAGCTACAAATTCTTCTTTAGTTATAAGTTCTTCAAAACCTTCTATTTCGGAAAGTGGAATATGAGTTTCGGCTTCATTACCATTAAATTTAATAAACTGGTGATTATAACGATCAAATATTCCAAGAAATCTTTTTCCCATACCAGCTGGCCAATTCATTGGGTAAGTTTCTATTTCTAGAACTTCTTCAATTTCTTCTAGAAGTTCTAATGGTTCTCTTCCTTCTCGGTCTAATTTATTTATGAATGTAAAAATTGGGATTCCCCGCATTCTACATACTTTAAATAACTTAATAGTTTGCGCTTCGATACCTTTAACAGAGTCAATGATCATAACTACGCTATCAACTGCTGTCAATGTTCGATATGTGTCTTCACTGAAGTCCTCGTGTCCGGGAGTATCAAGAATATTAACTTGAAAATCTTTGTATGGGAAGTTCATTACACTGGATGTGACAGAAATTCCACGTTGCTTCTCTATTTCCATCCAATCCGATGTAGCAAATTTTCCAGACTTTTTACCTTTAACTGTTCCTGCAGAACGTATTAGATTTCCATACAGTAGTAACTTTTCAGTTAATGTTGTTTTCCCAGCATCGGGGTGAGAAATAATTGCAAATGTTTTTCTTTTCGCTACTTCATCTTTAATCTTCATAGAAGTTCCCTTTCCAATATAAAATCTGCATTAAGTAAAATACTTTTTTATCATACATTATTTTAATTAAAAATACATGTCCATTATTAAAGTGGCTGGATTGTAAGAACTTAATTATCTTTAGTATATATTTAATATACAGAAAATTTAATCAAACTATTGACAATGAAAGGATACTTAGTTAAACTTAATTCAACAAAGTTGAATGAAATGGGACATTATTGAACAAACTTAACTAAAACATATATTAAATTTTTGCATAATCTACTACTAATAATATTATTTTACGTTGGAAACGCTTACTTCGTTTTGGTTTATGATCTGATTTATACGAAAGGAGGAAGTATAATGAGAAATTGGCCTGATTTTATAACGATTAAAGAAGTAGGGCCTCGTGATGGTTTGCAAAATGAAAAGAAATTTTTATCTACAGAAGATAAAGTAACATGGATAAACATGCTTTCGAATACAGGCATAAAGGAAATAGAGTATTCTTCGTTTGTAAATCCAAAGTGGATTCCTGCTCTCGCTGATGCTAAAGAAGTTGGTAAACGAATTAAAAGAAATCCTTCAGTTCTATATTCCGCACTAGTACCTAATATGAAGGGGTTAGAGAATGCACTAGAAGCAGGAATCGATGGAGCTTCCGTATTCATGTCGGCTAGTGAATCACATAATTTGAAAAACATAAACAAATCAATTGATAAAACATATCCTGTTCTGAAAGAGGTCATTGATACGGCAAATGAAGAAGGGAAAAAAGTAACTGGATATGTCTCAACTGTATTTGATTGTCCATATGAGGGCAGAGTTTCTCCAGAACAAGTGTTACGAGTTTGTGATCAATTGCTTGAGGATGGGGTAGACGAAATTTCACTTGGAGATACGATTGGTTCTGCAGTTCCTTCTCAAGTTCAAGCATTGTTAGATGAAATTGTAACACGTCTACCAAAGGAAAAAATAATTATGCATTTTCATGATACAAGAGGAATGGCTATTGCAAATATTATGACTTCCTTACAATTTGGAATCACAAGATTTGATACTTCGATAGGAGGATTAGGTGGTTGTCCATATGCTCCAGGAGCTGCAGGAAATGTAGCTACAAATGATGTATTATACTTACTAAATGGGTTAGGCATATATACTGGAATTGATGAACAAAAATTACAAGAAGCTTCTATCTATATTCAAAATAAATTAGGTAAAAAACTACCAAGTCGGTCCGTAGCTTTTATTGAAGGAACAGCATAGATTTAGAAAGTGTGATCTTTTATAGATTACACTTTTTTAGTTTATTCAACTTATTTAAAGTCCCTCATCTTGACGTTATTCATAAAACTAATCTATGATAGAATAAATAATTCTGACAACAAGAGAGGGGGAACAACAATTAATCTAGAAACAATCGGAAAAAAAATAAAGGAACTCCGACTCCGCAAAAAATTAACCCAACAACAAGTCGCAGATGCATCAGGCATATCGAAAAGTATGCTCTCTAAAATAGAGAATGGTCAAACAGCTTCGGCAATTGCAACGTTATCCAAAATTAGTGAAACGCTTGATGTTTCTCTCTCATGGTTATTAGATGAGCGCAATGAACAGGATTTAGTTCTTTTACCAAAGAATAATAGAAAATCAAAAATCGGTGATGAAAATATGGGTTATTCCTATGAACTACTAGCGAATCGATCCTCATTATCTGGATTTGAGCCAACTATTGTTCATGTTACACCGAAGAATCTTAATTTACGAGAGGAAACTTATACCCATACACAAGATGAATTTATATTTATTTTAGAAGGTTCGATTTATCTTTACTATGACGGAAAGAAATTTTTTATGGAAAAGGGAGATAGTGCTTGCTTCAAAGGTTCAAAACCCCATTTGTTTATACCAGTTGACGAGAAAGAAGCGAAAGTCCTTACATTTTTTGTAGATAGTCCATTATAAAAGCCTTATACAATTTATTTATTGTATAGGGCTTTTTCTTTAGTTATTAAAAGTAAGAACATTACATTTGAAGAGTAATCGTTTCCATGATATTATATGGGACATAATTATATAAAAAATTAGAATTAACAGACAATTATCTTTATTCATGGTGTCCATTTTAAGATTTGCTATCATCTCTGTGAAACTAACATTTAATTTTCCTTTTTAATTTAGTTTCTAGTTAATTTAACTAGAAATCTAAATATATATTAATCAAGGAGGATGTTTATGGAGAAGGTAAAAAACAGATGGCTGATTGCGGCTTCCGCACTCGGCGTGCATCTATCCATTGGTTCGGCATACGCATGGAGCGTTTTTACGAATCCAATGATTGACACCTATGGTTGGACTCAGACACAAGTATCAACTGCCTTTAGTATTGCAATTTTCTTCTTAGGTTTTTCAGCAGCGTTTATGGGACGTTTCGTAGAGAAGAATGGTCCCAGAAAGTCTAGTATGTTAGCGGCACTTTTCTTTGGAATAGGAGTGGCTGGCTCTGGTATCGCTACAATGTTGGAATCATTAATATTATTGTATCTTTTCTATGGAGTAATTGGTGGAATGGGCCTAGGTATAGGGTACATATCTCCAGTTTCAACGCTAGTAAAGTGGTTCCCAGATCGCCGTGGACTAGCAACTGGTCTTGCTATTATGGGATTCGGTTTTGCAGCAATGCTTAGTGGTCCAGCGATTGAAGCACTTATTGGTTTAGTGGGAATTTCTAATACCTTTTTTATTCTTGGTTCTATTTATTTTCTAGTTATGACTGCTTCAGCACAATATTTATCTCCGCCGCCTGAAGGTTGGGTTCCAAAAGGATTTGTGGTGAAACAGGAGGCTGGTAGAACGAAAGTTAAAATTCGCCCTGATTTGTCTCAGCTTACTGCAAATGAAGCAATTAAAACAAGACGATTTTGGATGCTTTGGTTCATGTTATTCATTAATGTAACTTGTGGTATTGCTATTCTTGCGGTAGCTTCACCTATGGCTCAAGAAATCACTGGAATGACAGCGGTTGCAGCTGCTGCCATGGTTGGTGTACTTGGATTGTTCAATGGAGGTGGAAGAATTGGCTGGGCTTCATTGAGTGATTATATAGGGCGTCCGAATGTTTACACTGCGTTCTTTTTAATCCAAGTAATTGCTTTTGCAATTCTACCATTTGCTTCAAACCCGATACTATTCCAAGTCTTGCTTTTTGCAATATTAACTTGTTATGGTGGAGGATTTTCTTCGATACCTGCCTATATTGGAGATTTATTTGGAACGAAGCAGCTTGGTGCAATTCATGGCTATATTCTAACAGCTTGGGCTATGGCAGGGGTAGTTGGTCCAATTCTATTGTCATTAATCTATGATAATACTGGAAATTATACTTTAACAATGATGATCTTTACAATCATGTTTGCAGTTGCACTTGGATTATCTCTATGGATCCGAGTTGATATTAAAAGATTACGTGGTGAACAACAAAGAAAGCTTGCAGTACAACATGCTACAGCTGCCACGAAGGAAATATAAAAGATAAAATGCATTTGGGTCGCCATTATTAAACGGGTAGACCCTAATGCTGTATATTACTAGATCATGGAGGGGAATGGATTGGGAAACACAAAACATACAGGTCCTATTAAATTACCAAAAAAGCCAGATCCTAAATTATGGGTTAGTAAAGTACCATTTGGCTTGGGTAAAATAAAACCACATCATATTCGTGATACGATGAAAGTCGTATGGGAAAATAAGGATAACTTGCCTTATGCTACTAGAATTCTCACGCAAGGTGTTTGTGATGGTTGTGCCCTTGGAGTATCTGGATTAAAGGATCAAACATTAGCAGGTCCCCATGTGTGTACGACAAGACTAAATGTTTTACGTTTAAATACAATGGGGCCGATAAAGGAAGAAATACTACATGCTGATATTGATGAGTTGCGTAAAATGGACAGTACAGAGCTTAGAAGGCTTGGGAGAATTCCTTACCCATTAATAAGAAGACCAGGTGACAGAAAATTTAGTAGAATTACATGGGATGAGGCAATGGACACAATTGCAGATAAGATGAAGGCAATTCAGCCTAAACAGACTGCATTCTATACTACGTCAAGAGGGATAACGAACGAGGTTTATTACACATTAGCAAAGGTTTCTAGATATCTAGGCGTAAACAATATTGATAATGCTTCACGTATATGTCACTCACCTTCGAAAACAGCTCTTTCTCGTTCTGTAGGGGTTGGAGCATCTACATGCAATTATAAAGATTGGATAGGTACAGATGTTTTAGTGTTTTGGGGATCAGTAGCTGCAAATAACCAACCTGTATCTACAAAATATATGTATGCAGCCAAGCGGAAGGGAACAAAAATTATTATCATTAATCCGTATCATGAGCCTGCTATGGATAAATATTGGGTTCCTTCCATTCCAGAATCTGCGTTATTTGGAACCAAAATAGCTGATGATTTTTATCAAGTTAATATTGGCGGAGATATTGCATTTATGCATGGAATTATGAAACATTGGTTTGAAATGGAAGAAGAAAATCCTGGATCTGCACTTGATCATCAGTTCATTAAAGAACATGTCAATGGTTTAGAAGAATTAAGAGAAAAAGTACTATCTTATAACTGGGAGCAGTTAGAAAAGTCATCTGGTATTTCTAAAGAAAGAATGCTAGAGTTGGCCGAGTTGTTGGCAAAATCAAAATCGGCTGTATTTGTTTGGTCAATGGGACTAACACAACATCGCTTTGGGACGGATAATATATCTCAAGTAGCAAATTTAGCTTTATTACGAGGATTCCTTGGAAGAGAACATTGCGGTTTAATGCCAATACGTGGACATTCTGGTGTTCAAGGTTCAGGTGAAATGGGTGCCGATCCATTTTCACTACCAGGTGGCGGACTTGACGAAAAAAATAGGAAACGAGTCGAAGAAATTTGGGGATTTGAAATACCGAAATGGCAAGGAGATATTGTAGGAGTGTCATTAGAGAACGCTCTATTACCTGAAGATCATGAGAGAAAATTGAAACTTTATTATATGTCTGGAGGTAATTTCTTAGAAACAATGCCTGACCCAGATTTCGTAAAAACTAGCCTGGAAAATATAGATATTCGCGTGCACCAAGACATCATTTTCAATACTTCGACTTTACTGGATGCAAAAGAAGCAGTTGTTGTTCTACCTGCTATGACAAGATATGAGCAACCTGGTGGTGGAACCTCAACTTCAACAGAAAGAATGGTATATTTTTCTCCAGAAATCAAGGGCCCACGAATAGAAGAAGCGAGATCAGAATGGGAAGTTTATGTGGATTTAGCAAAACGAGTTAAACCTGAACAAAAAGAGTTAATTGATTTCAAAGATGCTTCCGAAATACGTGAAGAGATTGCTAAAGCGGCACCTAATTATGATGGAATCCAGCATTTGAAAAATCGCGGGGATGTATTTCAATGGGGTGGTGCTTGGTTATGTGAAGGCGGGATATGCCCAACACCAGATGGAAAAGGAAATCTAATTACAGTTGAAATTCCAGAGTTACGTAAACCTGAAGGTCATTTCTATGTTACAACAAGGCGTGGAAAACAGTTCAACTCTATGATATATGGTGAGAAGGATCCATTTAATGATGCAGATAGATATGATTTATTGATGAATGAAGAAGATGCTAGTGAACTTAATATTAAAGAAGGAGATAGTATCGTTGTGTTTAATCAGTATGGTTCGTTTACAGGTCGTGCTAAATTCGAACCGATAAAGTCAGGTAACATAGAAGTACACTGGCCAGAGGGTAATTCGCTCATACCTAAAGGTGTATATGAGGACTTTGCCGGAATACCTGAATATAACACCGCGGTTATCGTAGAGAAAGCGGAAACATATTACGCACACAAAGATACAAAGTATGTAGAAAAACGTGTGGAAGAATTGGAAATGGAACCACAATAGAAGGTGAGATTATGAACGAGGTTAATACTGGATTATTTGAATTTATCCGGTTTAATGGGAAGGATGCAGTTCGTGTAGAAGAGGAAATCGTTGAAGAATTTCCACTAACGGTTCTATTAAACGGTCAAGAATTTGCAACGATGGTATGTTCACCTACTAATATGGAAGAGCTACTAATAGGATTTCTTGCTTCAGAAGGTATCATTCGATTTTACGAAGAGATTCGGAATTTATCAATGGATGAAAGTACAGGTTTTGCATATATAGACTTGTACAGAGAAGTTGATATTCATGATTTAGATCATTCTAAACGTTTTATTGGTTCCTGTTGTGGTAAGAGTAGACAATTTTACTTTAAAAGTGATGTGAAAACAGCTAAAACTATTACAAGTCAATTACCTATTGCTGTCGAACAATGCTATAATTTAATGCAAGAACTTCAAATTAGATCAGAACAATTTAGAAGAACTGGTGGAGTGCATAATGCAGGTCTAGCAACACCAGAAGGTTTACTCGAAGTAAGGACAGATATTGGTAGACATAATGCTTTAGATAAAATATATGGCACAGTTCTTAAACAAAAAATATCATTAAAGGATAAATTAATTGTATTTAGTGGCCGTATCTCATCTGAAGTATTATTAAAAATCTCTAAAATTGGGGTTGGAATCATACTCTCAAAGTCAGCTCCTACCAACTTAGCTCTTAATCTAGCAGAAGATCTTGGTATTACTGTCATTGGTTTTGCTAGAGAAACTAAAATGAATGTTTATACACATCCGGAACGCATTTTAGAATTGAATAAAGAATCTTGTTCAAATTAAATGTTAGGAGCTGTATTTAGAATAGAATACAGCTCCTAATCATAGATTGGTTGTTAAGCATAATTAAAGGAGGCCTTTCGTTCATGAGGATAACAGATAAATTTGGTCGACCCTTACAAGATTTGCGGATCTCTGTAACAGATCGATGTAATTTTCGATGTACATATTGTATGCCAAAAGAGATTTTTGGAAAGGATTATCCATTCTTACCTAAGTCACAATTATTATCTTTTGAAGAGATTGAAAGATTAGCAACTAGTTTTGTGAAATTAGGTGTAAAAAAAATACGATTAACGGGCGGTGAGCCTTTACTTAGAAGAGGTTTACCAGAATTAATAAGTAAATTATCTGCAATTGAAGGATTAGAGGACATTGGCTTAACAACAAACGCGACTCTTTTGGAAAAGCTAGCTGGAGAATTAAAAGGAGCTGGTTTAAAACGAATTAATGTTAGTTTAGATGCATTAGATAATAAACTCTTTCAATCTATTAATGACAGTGGCATTTCAACAGAACGAGTTCTTAGAGGGATTGATAAAGCCCAAGAAGTGGGATTACATGTTAAAGTAAATATGGTAGTTAAAAAAGGTATGAACGAACATGAAATTGTACCGATGGCGAAGTTTTTTAAAGAAAAAGGAATTACATTACGCTTTATAGAATTTATGGATGTAGGAAAAACAAATGGCTGGGACTTCAGTAAAGTAGTGACAAAGAAACAGATCTTTGATCAATTATCGAGTCATTTTAAATTGGAACAAGTTGATCCTGATTATATTGGAGAAGTAGCTAAACGATATCGTTATGTGGGCTCGAATACTGAGGTAGGCTTTATTACATCTGTCTCTGAATCATTCTGTTCAACTTGCACACGGGCGCGCATTGCCGCAGACGGTAAACTATACACATGTTTGTTTGCTGCGAAGGGTTTTGATTTTAAAGATTTTCTAAGGACAGGTAAAAGTGATGAGGAATTAGAAAAGCAAATTATTACTATTTGGAATCAGCGTACTGATCGTTACTCGGCTGAAAGAACAGAAGAATCAGCAAAAAATAAAGATAGAATTGAAATGTCTTATATCGGTGGCTAGCTACTTTATTTTAGAGAGGGATAAGCATGATGAAAGATAGATATTCAAGGCAGGAACTTTTTAAACCAATAGGTAAGGATGGTCAGAAGTTAATAAAAAATAAACACGTCCTTATTATTGGTTGTGGGGCATTAGGGACGGCAAATGCAGAAAGTTTAGTACGTGCAGGCATTGGGAAACTTACGATTATAGACAGAGATTATGTTGAATCTAGTAACCTTCAAAGACAACAACTATTTACGGAACAAGATTGTCTTGATCAATTACCAAAAGCTGTGGCAGCAAAGGTTCATTTGCAAAAAATTAATTCCTCTGTTGAGATTGAAAGTTTTGTTATGGATGGAACTAGTACAAATTTAGTTCCTCTGTTGGTAGATGTCGATTTAGTAATTGATGCAACAGATAATTTTGATATACGATTTATTATGAATGATCTAATTCATAAATATAATATTCCTTGGATATTTGGATCCTGTGTTGGTAGCACAGGGATGAGTTATACGATCTTACCAGGAACAACACCGTGTTTAAATTGTTTACTTAATGCAGCACCGGTTACAGGAGCAACTTGTGATTCAGTGGGAATTATTGCCCCTACTGTTCAAATGGTAGTAGCACACCAACAGGTAGAAGCTTTAAAAATCTTAGTTGAGGATTATAGCTCATTGCGAAATAAGCTTGTCACCTTTGATTTATGGAATAATCTTTATCATTCAGTAAATATCAATCGTTCAAAAAAAGATACTTGTTTAACGTGTGGAGAAAATCCAGTATACCCCAAACTTACTTATGATGCACAAACAAAAATGGAAGTGTTATGTGGTCGTAATACTGTACAAATAAGAGCAAAACGAGAAATCCACTTAGGTGAATTAGCTAAGCAACTTAGTAATATTGGTATAGTGAACCAAAATGAATTTTTGATATCCTTAAATTATGATGAATACCGTATTGTCATCTTTCGAGATGGTAGAGTATTAATTCATGGTACAGATTCAACTGAAAAAGCTAGAAATATATATTATCAATTAGTTGGTTAGGGGAGTGCATCATGGTTGAAAAAAGGAAACCAATAAAAGTAGTCGAAGCAATGAAAAGAATAATGGCGTTTTCTAAGCATGGCCGTATAGAATATGTGCCACTAGAAGATTCCTATGGGCATTTTCTTGGTCAAGATTTAATCGCTGATCATGATGTGCCTTTTTTTGACCGTTCACCATATGATGGATTTGCCATTCGTGCAGAAGACACGGTAAATGCAAATCGGAATAATCCAGTTTCGTTTGAAGTAATAGGTGAGATTGGAGCGGGTAGTGTATTTAATGAACCAGTTGGAAAAAACCAAGCGGTGCGTATTATGACAGGTGCACAAATTCCAGAATCATGTAATGCTGTCGTTATGTTAGAGTTAGCAAATGAATATACAAAAGACGGAAAACCATACTTTGATTTAAAAAGAAAATCAAAAGTTGGAGAGAATATATCTTTTACAGGTGAGGATACGAAAAAAGGAACTGTACTTGCTACAAAAGGAACATATATCAATCCTGGGATTGTTGCGCTTCTTGCAACATTTGGGTATAAAAATGTACCAGTTAGTTCAAAACCTAAAATTGGTATAATTGCAACTGGCAGTGAGTTACTAGAAGTAGATCAGCCCCTTGAACCTGGAAAAATTCGAAATAGTAATGCATATATGGTGCAAGCCCAAGTAAAGCGTGCAGGTGGGGAACCAATTTATTTTGGCCAGTTTAGTGATGATTTTGAAACATGTTTTTATCAAGTCAAAGAGGCACTGGAAAAGGTTGATTTCTTAATTACTACAGGTGGAGTTTCGGTTGGGGACTATGACTATCTACCAGATATTTATGAAAAACTTGGTGCAAATGTTCTATTTAATAAAATTGCTATGCGACCTGGTAGCGTAACAACTGTTGCAGAACTAGATGGGAAGATACTATTCGGTTTATCTGGTAATCCTTCAGCTTGCTATGTTGGATTTGAATTATTTACTAGACCAACCATTCGGGAGTATTTATTTGTGGAAAAATCTTTTCTTAAGAAAGAAATTGCTATTTTAGGAAAGGACTTTACAAAGGCAAACCCATTTGACCGATTTGTTCGTGGGTATTTAGGATATGAAAACGGTCGATTAGTTGCAAGTCCAATTGGGCTTGATAAATCAAACGTTGTATCTTCACTTGGACATGCGGATATATTAATCCAACTTCCTGGTGGAACAAGGGGTTATGAAAAAGGTATGGAAGTATCTGTTATTCTCCTTGAAGATCAAGAGGGAACAACATTGGATGGTTTTGTTGAAAGTGATATAAATACTAGAAGGAGTATGCGCCATGTTTAAGTCAATGTTTGAAATTGTTGATGAGCCTATCCAAGTAGAGGAGATCATAAAAAAGGTTACAAGAAGGGAAGCAGGTGCAATCACTACTTTCCTAGGTACGGTTCGAGAATGGACAAACGGTCGAAAAACAATTTACTTGGAATATCAAGCATACAAACCGATGGCAATAAAAATGCTGGCACAAATTGGGAAAGAAATAAAAGAACAATGGGAAAATACAGAAGTAGCAATAACTCACCGGGTTGGACGACTTGATATATCCGAAATTGCTGTAGCAATTGCAATTTCTTCTCCACACCGCAAAGCAGCTTATGAAGCAAACGAATATGCAATCGAACGAATTAAACAAATAGTACCAATATGGAAAAAAGAACATTGGGAAGATGGAGAAACTTGGATAGGTGATCAACTAGAAAAAGTAAATTATCCTAGTGGTGAACCACCAATTATAAAGGAGGGTAACTAATGATTACTGTTCTATTATTTGCACAACTTCAAGAGGTAGTTGGGAAAGAGCGTATTCAAGTCGACGCTTCTGAACTTACTGTAACTGAATTAAAAGAGAAATTGAAATCGAAGTATAATATACCCCAAGTAGATCAAGTGATGACAGCCATTAATGAGGAATATGCATTACCGGACGATCTCATTACGTCTGGAGATATAGTAGCGTTAATTCCACCTGTTAGTGGAGGATAATATGAAGATTGTCCAAATAGTAGGGTACAAAAATAGTGGAAAGACTACGTTAACTCAAGATTTAATTAACTATTTCTCTAATAAAGGTGTAAAAGTTGCATCATTAAAAAACCATGGACATGGTGGTGCACCTGTTGGAATTGAGAATACAGATAGTGAAAAACACCAAAGAGCAGGCTCACTTATTGCGGGTGTGATAGGTGAAAATAGACTACAACTTTCACATTTAGAACAATGGAATATAGAAGATATACTAACAATCTATCAAACTCTTAAAGTTGAGGTATTGTTTTTAGAAGGGTTTAAAAAACTTGAATACCCTAAGATTGTATTGTTAAAAGATGAAAAGGATATGCGATTATTAGAGGATATAACTTCTATTATTGCTGTTGTAACGAATAAAAAATTACATATTGAACGAAATGATATTCCAATATTTGATAAAAGTGATTCCATACAAGTTTGTGATTGGTTAGGTCACATGCTGGAGGTAGGGAAAATATGAATAAAAATTCAATTGGGGGAATTATATTAGCGGGAGGAAGGTCGAGACGATTTGGTGAGCAGAAAGCATTTGTAGAACGAGCTGGTCTACCATTCTATCATTATGCCATTAATGCAATGAAGCCAATAGTAGATTCAATGGTACTTGTAACGAATGATGAGCTAATCCACCGATTTCAAGAAACAAAACCATTTTTAAGCATCATAACGGACGTAGATAATTATGCAGGACTTGGTCCACTTGCAGGTATTTATTCTGGGATGGACCATTTGGATGCTGAATTATATCTAGTATCACCAATTGATGTACCTTTTATAGAGACATCCGTTTATCATTCCCTTTTAAACCATTTTGAAAATGGAGTTGATGCAATTATTCCAGTTGTTAAAGGAAAAATGCAACCAATTACTTCTATCTTTCATCAATCATTAAAAAGTAAAATTAAAGATCAATTAGACCAGAAAGCATTATCTCCTAAGCAATTATTTTCAAAAGCTAATGTGAGATTTGTAGAAATGGATTATGATAGGGCCTTCCTGAATATAAATTATCAGGCTGATTATGAACAATACGTCAAGGAATAAAGAGTGGGGCGAGAGTATGTTAAGCAAACACCGTAACCAAGCAAAAAAATCTGTCAATTGTGCTGTACTTACCGTTAGTGATACGAGGACGAAAGAGACGGATAAAAGTGGGAAAATAATCATTGATCTACTTGAAAAGGATGGACATCGTGTAAATCATTATAAAATTATTCCAGATGAAAAAAGTGAAATTAAAGAGACACTTAAAGATATTACAGCATTGAAAGAGATAGATGCAGTTTTAATCAATGGAGGGACTGGGATATCATCTCGAGATGTAACAATAGAAGCAATCCAACCTCTTTTTACAAAGGAGGTTCCTGGATTTGGAGAGTTATTTAGAATGTTAAGTTATGAGTTTGATATTGGTTCTGCAAGCATGTTATCTAGAGCAACATGTGGAGTGGTTAATAATCGAATTGTTTTCTCAACACCTGGATCTTCTAAAGCAGTAAAACTCGCAATGGAAAAATTAATTCTACCGGAACTTAGTCATGCAGTAAAGGAGATTACCAAAGATTTGGATTGAGAATCATGACGAAAAGGCATTTACATTAAATTTATGTAAATGCCCCCTTCCTATCACACTTAATTTAGCTTCGTTTATAATCTCCGTTTTTTCCACCACTTTTTTCTAATAAATATGTAGATCCAATTATCATACTTTTATCTACGGCTTTACACATATCATAAATAGTTAAGGCTGTAATGGATGCAGCGGTTAAAGCCTCCATTTCTACCCCTGTTTTTCCAACTGTTTTTACTTCTACTTTAATCATCAATTCAATTTGCTCATCGACATTTTTCCATTCAAAATCAATATTTACTCCGCTTATAGGTATAGGGTGACACATTGGTATTAAGGAGGACGTTTGTTTTGCAGCCATAATTCCAGCGACTTGGGCTACAGATAATACATCCCCTTTTTTTATATTTTGATTTTTAATCGCTTCATAGACTTTTCTACTCATTTGAATACTTGATTTTGCCATTGCGATACGATTACTAGAATTCTTTTCCGAAATGTCTACCATTTTAGCACGCCCATCATTATTAAAATGAGTTAGCATGTTTATATTCCCCCTATCAAATTTCTATTATATTAATCTTATGGTAGAAATAGGATAATTACAACTATGGTTACCGGGATACAAATGGGTTATCAAGTACCCAAAATCGATAAGGGTAATCTTTTGCTTCGCCGGAGTTTCCAATTCCGATACGCTTTCCACGTACAATTGTCTTAGGTTCCTTTCCTTTGGCAATAATAATATTAGAATGATAGAACGGTTTACCATAGTCTTCCATTCCAATCCCAAGAGCCTTTGTAAGTTTTCCGGGTCCATTCGTCAGATTTTTAATTAGAGGAACTGGCCTTCGTTTCAACATTGTATGTATACCTGTATACGGTTCTACAGCTCGTATTAGTATCGCTTCAGGGGTATTTATTGGTCCAGAAACAACATTTACTAAACAATGGGTGTGCATTTGATATGTGTATACAAGACCAGGTTCACTAAACATGATTTCTGTACGTTTCGTTCTTCGATTTTGAAAACTATGTGCAGCTCTATCTATAGCACCAAGATAAGCCTCTGTTTCAACTATTACTCCTGAAGTGATACTTTCATCAGTAATTTTTACTAACACACAACCTAATAATTTTTGGGCTAAAGTAAGAGTTGGTTCTTCATAAAATTCTTTCGGAAGTGGGGTGAATGAATTAGTCATTATAATTTCTCTCCATTTTATTACATAAAAATATGAAACTTAGTAGCAACTATTACCGTATTAATAGTAGAAATATTGGTGAATCTGTTATGATAACTATTAGAGTTTTTTGCCAATAAATTTGTGAATTAGGAGGAACAGCATTGGATTTTACAGTTTTTGAGAATAAGGCTTCTAAAAAGAAACCTGCAATGTCAAAATTTAAAATTATTGCATTGGCAGTTATTATTATACTTCTTATTTCTGGAGCATTATCGTTAAGTTTAATTACTGATTTTATTTGGATGGATAATCTTGGTTTTAAAACTATTTTTACAACAATACTTGGAAGTAAATTATTACTTTCTGGGATAGGTTTTGTATTATTTCTTGTATTATCAGCATTTACCTTTTTTTGGGTTCGAAGTGCTTATATAAGTCACTTAAACAGAGAACAACTACCGTCGATAATTTTAGAAAAAAAGAAGAGTAATGCTATTATTTATGGAATTTCTATCGTCATCGGTCTATTAGGAAGTTCATTAGTACAAGGAATAGGTTGGGAACCATTATTAAAATTCTTAAATCAAGCAAGTTTTGGTATTACAGACCCACATTTCAATATGGATATCTCATTTTATATGTATACTTTACCAGTCTTGAAAATTGTTTTAAATCTTTTATTAGGTCTTGCTATATTTTTCTTCTTCATAGAGGCTGGTTTTTATTCCGTTTTTTCTATGTATCGAAAAAGTAAGAAAGCCCAAGTACATATGGGAATTACTGTAGGATTCATTGGTTTGTTACTTGCTGGACTTCACTTACTAGCACCATATGAAACATTATTAACCAATCAAGTTAATATTTTTCAAGAAAGTGCTGTATATGGTCTAAGTTATACAGATCAGTTAATTAATATACCGAAGTCCTATGTATTAGCTGCTGTTGCTGTAATCGGTGCGATTTGGATTATCATTGCAATGAATCGTGGCAAACTCATTTCCATGGTGATGCCAATTGCGGCATATTTAGTACTAGTAGTTATTGGACAACTTGCTAGTATTGCTGTACAAAGTTTTGTTGTATCACCAAATGAATTTTCAAGAGAAGAACAGTATTTAGCGCATAATCTTGAATTTACTCGTGCAGCATACCAACTTGCTGGTATTGAAGAACAGGAACACCCAGCTAATGATACATTAGACAATGCTATGGTTGAACGTAATATGAAAACGATTGAAAATGTTCGTATTAATGACGTTAGACCATTACAAGATGTATACGACCAAACGCAAACAATTCGCCCTTATTATACATTTAATGATGTTGATATCGACCGTTATATGATAGATGGTGATTATGAACAAGTATTTATTAGTGCAAGGGAATTACGTACTGAAGATTTATCAGAGCAAGCTAAAACGTGGGAAAACTTAAATTTACGATACACGCATGGTTATGGAATTGTTATGAGCCATGTAAATCAAGTGACACCACAGGGACAACCAGAGTATATGGTAACTAATTTACCACCACAAGGAGAAGTGGATATTACTAGACCACAAATATATTTTGGTGAAGAGTCCTATGATGAAATCATCGTGAATAGTAAAAAAGAAGAGTTCGATTATCCACAAGGTGGAGATAATGTCACATCTCGTTATGAGGCATCGGAAGGTATTCCAATGACTGGTTTAAATAGATTACTTTTTGCCATCGAAACAGGAAATTTCCGTATGTTAGTATCTGATCAAATTACAAAGGATAGTTATTTACTCCATACACGTAACATCATGGATCGTGTCAATCGAATAGCTCCATTTTTCACCTATGATTCTGACCCGTACATTTTTATTCGAGAAGACGGTAGCTTAGCGTGGATGATTGATGCTTATTTAACTGAAGAAAAGTACCCATATGCAGAACCTTATACAGATAGTGGGGATAATTATATTCGTAACTCTGTTAAAGTTGTTGTGGATGCTTATAGTGGTGATGTGAATTTCTATGTTGTTGATTCTAGTGATCCATTACTTCAAACATATCAAAATATATTCCCAGAGCTTTTCGAGGAGGAAATTCCGGAAGATGTTCAATCTCATTTCCGCTATCCAGAAATGCTCTTTAAAGTTCAAGCATCTGTATTTGGAACATATCATATGTCAAATTTAGAAGTTTTTTATAATAGAGAAGATGTATGGGAGATTCCAACGGAGAAATATTATAATGAAGATGTTGAGATGGAACCATATTATGTAACGATGAAACTCCCAGATAGTGATGAAGAAGAGTTTATTTTAATGCAACCATATTCACCAAGGAATAGGCAAAATATGATTGCTTGGATGGGAGTAAGGAATGATGGGGAAAATTATGGTGAAATTTTCGTATATCGTTTTCCAAAACATAAAAGTGTTTATGGACCACAGCAAATTGAAAATCGAATTAACCAAGATAGTGTAATTTCTCAACAATTGAATCTTTGGTCACAAGGTGGTTCCGAAGTAATTCGTGGAAACCTCTTAGCAATTCCAATTGAGGATACTATTCTATATGTAGAACCTATATATATTGAATCATCCAATGAAACTTCACTACCTGAAGTAAAACAAGTAGTAGTTGCATATGAAGATTATATTGTTATGGAAGAAAGTTTTGAAAAAGCACTTGATAAAATGCTTGAAATTGTCGACCCTAATGGTGCTCCAAGCGACGTAGAGGATCCTGAAACAGATAATGAAGAAGAGGAAGAAACGGAAGAACCATTACGGAATGCGGAGGAGACTTTACAGCAGTTATCCGAATTGTTTGATGACTATCAGTCGTCCCTTACACAAGGAGATTGGCAAAAAGCAGCAGAATTAATGATTGAAATTGAAACTATATTAGAAGAAATTCAATAATAAAAAGAGGCTGAATTACAAAATTCAGCCTCTTTTACATTTATTTTTATCATTATTCCTTTTTATCTTTTTCATCTAATTCCTTGCTAAACTCTGTCTGGAGGCGATTAGAAATGGCTAATTCTCTCGGAGTAACCAACTTTATATCCTCAAATACATTTTGTTTCATATATCGGTGGAATAGAATTTCTCCAATAGCTATTATTGCAGCAGAAATGAGAGCAGCATCTTCTACAGCTGTGGTACCTTCAAATACATAATTACCAAGAAACCAAATCCCAATAAAAGCTAGACCAAAATCACCAATGGTAGCCCAAAAGTAACTAACATTAGGTAATACAAATACATCGGCAATGTAAGAAATAATACTAAGTAACAAACTAATTATTAGTATATTTCCTATTGAAGCGTTATAGAAAATTCCTAATACTATCCACAAAATTACAGTTGTCATAGCGAATTTTATTAAAAATGGTGTAACATGTCTCAAAATAATCACCCTATCTTCCATTATTCAATTCATACTATTAACTAATTTCCCCTACCCCTAGTATTTCATTCTTTTCTTATTCATTAATGTGCAGTATGTTACACATACTAAGGTCATTGACACCGAAAATTAATTATGATATATTTATCTTGAATTAAAGATATCTTAATTAATTGTTTTGTTTATTTTTATAATTATTTTAGGGGGATATATTTTGAACCATTTAAAAGGGATACACCACGTAACTGCAATTACGAGTAGCGCAGAAGAGAATTATAAATTTTTTACATTCGTTTTAGGGATGCGTTTAGTCAAAAAGACTGTCAATCAAGACGATATTCGTACTTACCACTTATTCTTTGCAGATGATGAGGGGAATGCAGGAACAGACATGACATTCTTTGATTTTCCTGGCATACCAAAGGGAATGCATGGAACAGATGAAATCTACAAGACTTCATTTCGTGTACCTAGTGACGAAGCGCTTATATATTGGGAAAAACGTTTCAACCGCCTTGGTGTAAAGCATAAGGGAATTCAAGAGCAATTTGGAAAGAAACATATAGAATTTGTTGATTTTGACGATCAACAATACCAATTGATTTCAGATGAACACAATGTTGGTGTAAAATCTGGTTTACCATGGCAAAAAGGACCAATACCATTAGAGTATGCAATTACAGGATTAGGACCGCTCTTTGTTCGAGTTGCTAATTTTGATTACTTCAAAGAAATGCTCGAAAAAGTATTTTTATTTAAGGAAATTGATAGTAATGGTGCTTTCCATCTATTTGAAGTAGGGGAAGGGGGAAATGGAGCCCAAGTAGTTGTAGAATATAATCCTATCCTTCCAAGAGCACGTCAAGGATATGGGACTGTTCACCATGCTGCATTCCGTGTAGAGGATCGAGAGGAATTAGAAACTTGGATGGATCGTGTGCACAGCTTTGGTTTTCAATCATCAGGTTTTGTTGATAGATTTTTCTTCGGATCGCTGTATGTCAATGTTGCACCACAGATTCTATTCGAATTTGCAACAGATGGCCCAGGATTTATGGGGGATGAACCTTATGAAACTTTAGGTGAAAAATTATCATTACCACCATTCTTTGAATCGAAAAGAGAAGAAATAGAAAAACTTGTAAGACCGATTGATACAGTAAGAAGTACAATAGACTTTGAAAAAGAATATGAATAATTTTATACTTTAGTTGTATTACAAAAGAATAGGGGTGCACGATATGGCAGAAATTATTCATGGTCAAAATAAGTTCTACGTAAGGGATACTGAAAATAGTCCCAAAGCTGAAATTACGTACAAAAAAGATTCTGAAGGAAATCTAATTGTTGATCATACGTTTGTTTCAGATGAACTAAGGGGACAAGGAATTGCAGGACAACTTGTTGAAAAGGTTGTTGGCTATGCGAAGCAAGAAGGAGTTAAACTCACTCCAGAATGTTCTTATGCAAAAAAGTATATTGAAAAAAATAACCTTCTTTAATAGTTGATGAAAAGAAAAACCAGTGTGGTTATATAGCCACACTGGTTTTTTTGATGTTTATACTTCCGGACTGGCTTAACTCTTTATCATATTACAGATTAGCGCTAAAAATGTAACAGTCCAACCATCTATTTTCATATTCTTTTAATATGGCTCATTTTAAAACTTAAAGACAATTCTCGTCTTAATTAGGGGGATATGAAATGTATTATTATAATCCATACATGTATCAATACAGGCAAATGCCGCATTATCCTGTTTATCCATATTATCCAACAGTGGATAAAGTGTATGCAAAAGAACAATTTAGACAGGTAATAGTTGGAGAAGCAACTTGGACTTCTGGAGGGCAAATTACAAAATGTGGTCTACCATGGTCCACTAATGAATATATGACTGTAGCGGTTGGCGAAGACTCGCTATTTCAGTGTGGAGACGCATTAAAAGTAAGAAATCCTTTAAATGGTAGGGAAGTTATTGTTACAGTAGTTGATCAAGCACCTGGTTATCCTCAAAATCGTATTAACTTACATCGTAGGGCATTTCAAACTTTAGGGGTGAATCTTAACCAAGGGGTAATGAAAGTGGAGATTATCAGTTCCCCTGAATTAGAAGCAGAAAAATGGGGGAAGTATTTGCTTGAACTAGTTCAGACCGCTTATCCAGAGTTTGAAGTGACAGATTATAAATCAGTTAAAAAAGAGGAACTTTCTGAGTCGCGGGTAAAAGAAACATTTGATTTTATTTTACATTTACAAAATGAAGAGATTACAGTTAGGGGCAATGTTGTCTACAATCCCCAAACAGACAGAGTTATTTCTTTTGACTTAGCAGAGATTTAATCTAGGTAAAAGACCGTGTCAAACTCTCATTTAAAGAAATATACTATTATTGAGCATTAAACAGTGGCATATTTTTCTTTAAAAAGGATACAAGGATGACGTTTATGATAAATGGATGGCTAGAATTTACAATTTTAATATTAGCAACCTTTCGTCTAACTAGATTAATTGTTTTTGATAAAATAACTAGTTTGATTCGCAAACCTTTCCATCAGGAAATTGAAGAAATTGATTCAGATGGTGAACTGATTAGTTATATAGAGATTAAAGGAAATGGATTACGTGCTTGGATTGGTGAACTATTAAGTTGCTATTGGTGTACAGGTATTTGGTGTGCTGCTGTTTTATTACTGATAGCCTGGCTCTGGCCAGTTGGTAGTGATGTACTAATTACTTTACTAGCAATTGCTGGTGCTGCAGGTATTATTGAAAGTATCTTACAACGAATAATAGAATAATTACATTGGAGGAGGACAGACATGAAAAAACAAATTAGAGAAACGAATACGTCCTCACCTAAACCAAGACGGAAAAGAGTAAAACGTTCTGGTTGTGGTTGCGGTAAGAGAAAAGCTAACAATAAGTAATCGACATAAATATCACTCAGAAACTCTGTATTCATAGAAGGGGAGATTTGAGTGATATTTTTTTAGGATGATAGCAGACATTGTCTATTTTAAGATTGCTTGGAAAAAAAGTGGGTATATTTCCTTTTGGTTACAAAAAATAAATATGTATAACCTCTTGACCAATGGTACAAATGATAGTACTATAAATATCCGCCACTCAGTAGTAATCAGTTCATACTACTATTGATGGTTTTTAATTAAAAAGTTGTTGACTTATTTATTTGAAATGTGTTAAGTTATTAAATGTCGCTAAAAAAGTAGACAACTTAACGAAAATAAATCTTTTAAAAACTTCTTGACAACGAGAATCGAAAAATGATACGATATAAAAGTTGTCGCTGAAAAACAACAAAGATTTTTGCTCCTTGAAAACTGAACAAAACAACCAGTATGTAAGAAAAAACATCCCCTGTTTTTTCTATTAAATAAATCTAAAGCTAGCGTGCTTTAGTAGCTAAGAATGTAATTGACTCGTTCAATTATTATAAACTTTACTTTTTTGGCAAAACCAAAAGCAAGTCTTTTATGGAGAGTTTGATCTTGGCTCAGGACGAACGCTGGCGGCGTGCCTAATACATGCAAGTCGAGCGAGTGAAACTAACTGATCCTCATCTGAGGTGATGTTAGTGGATCTAGCGGCGGACGGGTGAGTAACACGTGGGCAACCTGCCTGTAAGACTGGGATAACTTGCGGAAACGTGAGCTAATACCGGATGATACTTTTCGCCTCATGGTGGAAAGATGAAAGATGGCGTAAGCTATCACTTACAGATGGGCCCGCGGCGCATTAGCTAGTTGGTGAGGTAACGGCTCACCAAGGCGACGATGCGTAGCCGACCTGAGAGGGTGATCGGCCACACTGGGA
>NZ_BMEY01000012.1 GCF_014637405.1 Ornithinibacillus halotolerans | reverse complement strand
ATATATTTATTACTACAATAACGAACGAATTAAAGCAAAATTAGCTGGTTTAAGTCCAGTACAATACCGAACTCAAACCAGCCAATCAGCTGCATAATAAAAACTCTAACTTTTGGGGGTCACCACCTATTTCCGGGGCTAATGTGGTGATTGTTCGTTTTTTATTCCCTTTGTTTTAGTTTTGTCCCCTATGTACTACAAATAAATATCTAGAAAACACTTACCTTTCTATCGATTTCTCTTCTCTCAAAGTAGTCAACCTGTTTATTCTTATATACAAAATGGTGTTCATAAATGTCTTCTTCTCTCAACATTATAGGAAGATAATAATGCAGATTGGCAACACCAGTATTTTCGGAATGAAAAATCCAGTCTAGCTTTTTCCAATCAAGGATACCTTCAACAGTTTTAATTGGTGTCTCCAACTCATATGCATCCGGAAGTTCACCAATAAAAGCATACATTCCATTATAGTCGCCACTAGTAGATACCCACGTGACTTTACCTTTATATTGCATGGAATGAAGGCTAATCCCCGTCTCCTCAAATACTTCCCTTGTAATACTCTCTAATGGTGTTTCACCTTTCTCTATTTTTCCACCGACCCCATTCCAACTACCCATCCAGGAAGGAGATTCTCGGTTTAATAACAGTATTTCGTCTGCTCGTTTAATAAAACCAATGGTGTATGTAAGCATGCTAATCCCCTTTTTCTATATAAAGATTTTTCCCCATAATAACGTAATCATCATCATTATTATTTGGTAGAAAATGATCTTGAATGACTTCCCAACCTAATGATACATATAGTGCACGTGCTGCATTATTTTCGTTTTGTGTTGTGAGGATTGCTGTTTTATTAGGTGCATCATCTACTAGTTGAGTTGCAAGTTTTGCACCTAGTTTATTCCTTCTGTATGAAGGATGCACAGCAAGCTCAACGAATTCAAAACAATCTCCTAACCAGTTAGTTTGATCTTTTGGGGAAAGAGCCTTTCGAAGTAGTTCATGATAATATTGGCCTTTTATCGATGAGTAACCATATGCAAAGCCAATGATATCTTGATCATGAACGGCAATAATTCCACGGAAGTTTGGATACGTTTCATGTCTTTTTATTCTGCTTACGAAATCTTCTGGACTAGCATTCCATATAGTCTCATACAAATTTGCTACTGCCTTTAGCTCTTGTTCATTAGTCCTTATTTTTCTAATGTTCAACGGTATCTACTCCCAACTCCTTAAGTCTTATTAATCCTAAATGGGCACATGATTCGATATAACCTATTATTTGCTGGAAAGTAAACACATTTAGTTCTGCATCTAGATGTTCCTTAGGATAATTCATATCTTCTAAAACGTATGGAACAAACGCTTCTACATCCGCTTTCTTCACCTCATCTAGATCTGGGATGTTATTAAAATCCAGGTTATTAAGTAGGCCATGATCAAGTTGATAGTAGTTAAGTAATTTCGCATTTAATACTCGAAAATCCCCATGGTACCTTTGGTAAAGCGTTTCATCCGCATTCATCCGATTTTTCAACCATCCAAAATAAAACCCATGAATCCATAAATGGTCTGCAATTAAATGAGTATAGTAGCCTAATAGATAATCTGTTTTCTCAGGATATTTCTTAAAGAATTTTTCAAATTCAATTTTTGTTGAAAAGTCTTTGTCACTTCCCTTATAAAAGTGAGAACGCACCTTTGGATGTACTGCATCAGGTGCAATGCCACCAAGGAGGAAGGTCTGTTTGTCTTGAATTTTTGTTTTTCCAGCAATTTGATTGGCAATAATCAGATGCATAATTCGAGATCCCATGTAGAAAGCTCCTTTAATCTAACATTCTATTTACTTCGTATACTGTAAAAACTTTTCTAAAATACTATTAAATATTTCCGGTTGCTGCCACTGTGGTAAGTGACCAGCAAATGGAATAACTGCTACATGAATATTTTTATTTTGCTTCGGATAAATCATCGCTCCAATTACTTCAGCCGGATTCTCCTCCCCAACTAAAAATAAAGTAGGCATAGATAATGAGGATAAGTCTTTCGTTTCCTCAAAAGGATACCAATTATTTTGTTGGGAGAATTTTAATAAGCCGACCCAATCCCCTTGATGTATTGTATTTAAATAATCTACTGTTTCCTTTTCTTCTATGACTTTATTTTGCACGGCAGTTTGCTCAGCTAGAAGTTGGTCCCAGTTCTCTGGTTGCTCGGGGAATATACCTGTTATTACTAAACTTTTTACCTTATTTGGGAATCTTTTAGCAAAGACTAATCCAACTAATGATCCAAGGGAACTACCAACGATATGCGCTTTCTCAATTTCTAAATAATTTAGAGTTTCGCTTAAATCAACTGCAGACTTTTCAAAGTAATCGTCAAAGTCATTCGTTACGGATTTACCATGCCCTCGTAAATCTACTTGAATGACTTGATATACTTTACTAAATGCTTCCCTTTGCTCCTGAAAATCTGTATCTCCTGTCTGTAACCCTTGATGTAATAATATGATTGGTTCACCAGTTCCAGTTGAAATACTATGTAAGATCATCCTTATCTCTCCTTTTTTGAATAAGTTATCCAAACTGTTTCTTTTGGAAATTGGAATTTATGTAATACTTCCATTGCATAAGGATCTGTTGTATCGAACTCACCTTCCAAATACTGATAATTGTTTTGCTTGGCGTAATTAATTTGCAAGGATACTAACGTATGTAGAGATTGAATATATGACTTACTTCGTGATCCTATCCACCCTAGTTCTACTTTGTTTTCTTCTTCTGATTTATGAAGGAATGAGTAGGATAGCACTTCATCATTATCATTAAGATAAATGAAACTTCCATCGAGAAGTAAATCCTCTGCAAAAATTAGTTCTTCCCATGTTTCTAAGTCAAATTCTGCTACTGGATTTACAAGATGGGTTTCTTCGTATACGTTCTTTACAAGTCGTGTCAGTTCGTTCACTAACAAATGGTTATGTCGAATTTCCCTAACAGTTTTAATATCATGGGTTTTAAAAGGTAACAATTCTACGTTTGATAATTTAATAGTTGGTAAATACGTTTCACGGATAATTTCAAAATTATTTTTCTGATAGTAATTGGATAAATCTTTTCCCCCATCTACTCCAGTTAAAAGAGGGTAATCTTTTTCCGTTAGACTATCTTCTAGTGCATCTAGTAATTGTATGAATGAATCATGATTTTCTGACTGAATAACGATTCTGAAATACGTACAATGGGGATGAAAACTACTTTTCCAAGCAACGATCCATCCTACTATTTCATCTTCCATATAGGACAAAAATGACGATACATAGTTTGGATTTTTAGGAATCTCTATTAAATCTATTTCTGAATTTGTAGATATAATTAATTGTTTAAGTTTTTGTTCATCTTTTTGGGTGTAAGTTTTTATCATGTTTACTCCTTCTGATTTTGGACTACCTTGTAGGTCCTGATACAATATGCCAATGTAAATGTTTCGACTCTTGATAACGACCTAAATTAGTTATTACTCGACATGCACCATACTTCTCTTCCACATCAGCTGCAACACGCTGTATGACTTCCATTAGTTCAAACAAAATTCCCTTATCGCTTTCCTCCATATTCGTAAGAGATGGAATATGTTTCTTCGGAATCGCCACAATATGAACTTCGTAAAATGGCCGTGTATGATAATAAGCTAGTACATTTTCTGTCTCATGGACGATATCAACTTTCGTTTTCCCACTTAGGACCTCATCACAATAAAAATCATTAGTCATTAATATCCCTCCAAAAAGTGACAATTTTATAAACATTATAACATTTACTATGATATGATAAAGTCAAAATTGCATCGTTTTAAGGGGGATTTTCATGGATGTATGGGAGTATCTAGTAGAAAATTGGACGTTATCCGTTCAATCTTCTAGTCGGGGGGAATTTGAAGCAGAGTTAAATGAATACGGAAAAGATGGTTGGGAATTAGTATCCATCGTTCCTCAATCAAATCCAAATGACTTTTCCTCAAATAGAAATCAGTTAGTTTTTAAGAGGAGAGTTGTTCCAGAATAGATTGAAAGAAAACAATAAAAGGAGCAACGGTAACATTTATGCTCCTTTTATATTGATAAACTATTTCTTTCTATTTTAAATCCATCATTAGAATTATTAACCACAATATCAAAGTTTTCATGATAATGATGCATGAAAAGCTCGTATTGTATTCTTCGTTGTTTGTGGGAATCGTTTAGGAAGGAAATGTTTGCCCCGCGCTCTTCCACATCACGAACAGTACGCCTTGAAAATTCTGTATCTCCATCCGTGTACAAGAATATTTTTAAATCAAAAAGGCTTGGATCCACAAAAGCTACGGACATTCCTTCAATGATAATTACGTTTCTGCTTGCCGATATCAATTCACTTTCCCTGTAGTGTGTGCCAATCGTATACATATCTAATCCATCTCGTAGCATTGTTATATCTCTTGCCAATGCTAATGTATGATGTGCACCTGGGTGACAGGCAGTCATTTTATAAAGGTACGATTCACCCTCATATTCATATTCAATTTTAGAATACTTTCTTATCGTTGTATCAATGTATGGGTCTGTGTTCATATAGGTTACATCTTGTTCTAATAATTCCATCAGCTTGGTCGCAAATGTTGTTTTACCTGAAGCCCCATGACCAGATATGCCAATAATTAATTTTTCGTTATGTTTCCTAATGTATTTTACTAGTTGTTGTAATAATTCTTCCAACCGTCCATCTTCCTCTCAAAGGGGGACTGTCCCCCTATAAAGTTGCTAAATATAGTGCTAATTCTCTAATTCTCTCATCCGTTTCATCCATTATTTGATCTGCATGTTCATCTCGCTGGTAGAAAGTTTCTCCTTGAATAATATGATCCGATAAATTTAACAAACCAATTGCTTTTCTATTAAAATACTTGGAAATCGCAAATGTAGTCGCTGTTTCCATATCTACTCCGAGATGTCCATCTTCTGACCAATTTCGTACAATGTCAGTTGTTTCCATATACATAGCACTAGTCGACATAACAGAGCCAGTAACATAGGAATAGCCTCTTTGCTCACAGAAATCGATTGCAGCTTCTACTAAACGTTGATCCGCATGGACGAATGTATCCTGTGGTAAATACCACTGGGAAACCCCATCCTCCATATAAGCACCTGTCACAATTAGAATATCACCATAGTTTACTTCATGTGATAATCCACCAAAATAGCCTGTCTGTATAAACTTTTCAGTACCAAGAATACCAAATCTGTGAGCAATTACTGATGCTTGTGGACCCCCAAATACATTGGAAAAACCGATTCTTTTATTTTTGAAGTTTCCTATCACAGTGTTCCATACTGGCAACCACTGATTTTCAGTTAACAAATTTCTCCAGTCTGTTAAATTTTCTTGATGTTCCCATTCTCCATGGAGAATCATTGTATTTGGTATATTTTTTTCTTCTATTTTCAGTGCTTCTAGCCAGTCTTCCCTTGTAAAGTCACCATATAACTTCATGGTTATGCACCTCTTCGCTTTATAATTTTTGTAAACTGAAAAATAGCAATTCCCAAACTGAACATACTTAGAATCCAACTTACGCCAGCCATTCCGATAAGAAAGGAATGCTCCTCAGATGCCATCGGCTGTGGTGGATTAGTTGTGATTGCCTGATAACCATAATAAAAAGTGACCGTTAATAGAATAAAATGTATGATTACCCAAATAAAAGCAGGAGTGACTTTTCGATTCCAAAGAAATAAGGTAAACAAGGTTAAGCCAGTTATTATCGTTACAAATCCTGCGATAAGAAATCCTGGAATAGCTTCTTCTAATGGCATATTATACCTCCTTTAGTCGGCTCATTAAATAAGATTTAACCATGTAATAAGCACTAACCGTAAATAATTGATTAATTTTCCCTGTAGCAATAAGATTCTCCATCTGATCAATGTCGATGATGTGAATATCTATAATCTCTGTTGGATCCAACGCTTGTGTATATTCCTGAAATGCATCGAGGATAAGGTATGAAATTACTTTATTCGTTTGTGTTGCTGGATTGACAAAGAACTCTCCTAACTTTATCGGCCTTTGCTCTGATGTGAATCCTGTTTCTTCTTCCACCTCGCGAAGTATTGCTTCTTCATAAGTCTCGCCCTTCTCTACTTTCCCTGCAGGTATTTCAAGAAAACAATCTCCAGCTGCATGACGATATTGCTGCACTAAGACAATTTTTCGTTCTTTTGTTAATACAACTGCATTCACCCAATCGTCATACTCATTCACATAATAATTGTTAATCTTATGTCCATCCGGTAGTTCTACACAATCTTTGCGATGATTACCAAATGGCGATTTGTACATATATTCTGATGATAATGTCTTCCATTTCTGCATCCATACCACCCCTTATGTCGCTAATATTCTATTAATTCGACAACCTTTACTAGTTTTCCTTTATTTTTTTCCGACTTTGCCCACACCCCTACTTCCTATGACACATAAAATAATACAGGGCTGAAGGGAGGTTAGAAACCAATGAAGAAGTATGAACTGATCACCCTGATTAGTTTAATTATTGTAGTCACAATCCCTATAATCCTCCTCTCTATACTGAATTCATCTAAACCAGGAGATGCAGTAAATGATACCAATTCAGAAGAGCAACAGAATGATGATCAGAATACAAACGATAATGCTAACAAGGATAAAGATAAGGATAATGGTAATGGGAACAAGGATAATGGAAATGATGGAGACAAGAATAACGGAAACAAGGATAACGAGGATGAAGGAAGTAAGAATAATGAGGGATCAGAGAACAATGATGATGCTAATAAAGAGGACAAAAGTGATGAGATTCATTGGGGTGTTGATTCTGCAACCTACACAGATGAGGATTTCCTCGGTTGTGTAGTAGACAATTACGGTCAGCCTGCTATTTGGGGACGGTACCTTGGTGATAAAGAAGATGTGTCTTTCGGACTTGATAAAGAAGAGGTAGAATTGCTTCACGACAATGATATTAAAATTCTCGTAATCTACAATCATGTAGAAGATGCCCGCGGATATGATAACGGAGTTGCCCACGCTGAAGAAGCAATTGCTATGGCGAGTGATTTAGGTATCCCTGAAGGTGTAGCAATTTTCGTTGACATTGAGCCTGACTATCCAGTAGATGCTGAATTTATGGAAGGATGGTATGATGCAATGTCCGATTCTGATTACGAGCCTGGTGTCTATGGTGTCTTCAGTGAAGAGAATGATATTTTTGCAGCATATGAATCTATGAAAAATGAAGCCCAAGAAAACACTATCGTTTGGACTGCCTTTCCACAAGCGGAAATAACTACGAAAGAAGACGCACCAGAATTTGATCCAACCGGACCAGAAAAATCAAAACTTTACGGTTGGCAATATGCCATTGACGGGGAAACCTGTAATATAGATACGAATTTATTTAACGGGAATATGATGGAATTCTTATGGTAATGAGAAGAAGAGCAGACTTTGGGGTCTGCTCTTTTTGGGTTGGGCTTTTTTTGGCTGTATGGGTGGTAGAATTTGGTGTGGACTGCCTATTATGAAGGTGGATTTGCCTGTTTTGCGCTAAAAAATGGTTGGTTGACATAATCTTTAGCTAGAATTGAGGAAACTTTAGCAACTTTGTAGTTAACTTTAGCAAGTTTAAGAGAATCTTTAGCAACTTTCCACTAATCTTTAGCATCTCACCAAAACATCAAAAAAAGTAGGGGCATACGCACCTACTTTTTTTAGACTAATCTGCATTAAAATCAAAATCTAGCAAATATTTTCTTGCGCTCGTTACCCCGCTTTGTTTAAACCCACTCTTTTTCATCAGGTGTTTAGCAACATGAATAGAATCTACCTTTAAAAATTCTCTAATTTCTCGGTTCCCAATCTCCTTACTAACCAATAATGCATAATCCTTCAACGCTGTTATGTGTGCATCTTTTGAAGTAAACCCACAATCGAGGCATTTCCAAGCTCCATATATCCGAATCATGATAGCCGCGTTACATTTTTCACAAAATACACCTTTGATCAATTGCTCTTTTGTAATCTCATATTTTTCGAGTATGTTTACACTCTTTGGAGTATGGGCAACCAATAAACGTTTAATAATCCGGTTTAATTGTCTGGTTGTTAAGCTAGCTTCTTCATATTTACTTTCAAGCCTTGCTAATTTAGAAAATAATCTATCTTCATGAATGACAATATTAGAGAGAGATTTTTCATTGGTGAGATTTCTAAGGATTGTACCGCTATTACTAAAGACGACAAAACGCTCTATCGGAAATAAGGGCAAGCGCATCTCCTTCAGCCACTTTTTCAGCCGATATTCCTGTTTTCCAACTTGTTCAATCGGATTACGGAAACCTTCCTCTTCCTCACCAATACTGCGGATCATTTGCCCCATATTATCAAAGGTTACTGTTCCATATATATTTTTCACTTCAGATAATACAGCATAGTGACAGTTAATAATCATATTATCAATCTGGAAATAGCCATATGAATCAGGGATTCGTAAATTATGAAGGATTTTGATAGATGGATTATCAATTAATGAAAGGGTGAAGGATAAGGTCCTTTCGCCATTGTAGCCTGCTCGGAGGATTCGAGCATCATTTTGTACAGTATCTTTCATCTTGTGGTTTGGAGGTAACCTTTTGTTAAGTGCTTCTGTTTGGAGGAGTATTAGCTGGGGTTTTAATGGTTTTACAATCAAAATATCATCCACCTTTCTATTCTTACATGTTAATATACTAGATTTGTTGGGAAAATCCTTCTTTTTTGGAGAAAATTTTGAGTACATTTTATGAGTTGACATAATCTTTAGCTAGTTCATGTAAAACTTTAGCCACTTTGCTGTCATCTTTAGCCAGTTAAGGTGAAACTTTAGCCACATTACGCAAAACTTTAGCTTCTAACCAAAACCACCTAAAATAAGCAACAAAAAACCAGCCTCACGACAAGACTGGTTTATTCCATCACTTTATTCCGCTGCAAAGATGGTGGACAAGCAAAATTATATGCTTTAATCTTTTCATTTATTTCTTGCACCAATTCTTTTCTAGCTTCACCGGCCAGACTAGGTAACTTTTCCTTCATTGCATCAATTTCATTTGCAAGTTCGATCCAATCTGGTAGGACATGATTATCTTTCAATGTTTTGTACAATTGGGCTTCGGAAGGATTGACATAGCTTGGGCCGAGGTCGAGTGGTTTCCCTTTTCCTGCAAGCTGATCAAAGTCTCCTGCTTTTTCCGAGCGCTTGACTATCTCGGTTAGATGATCCCTGTACACTACTGGAGCATCGTCTTCATATCTTCTTCGTCTCCATTCTGGCTTTAACAAAGATAATACATTAGCATCATGTGACTGGTCACGTTGGAATAAGTATCCCCGCAAAATTCCTTCTTGTGTAAAACCTATCTTCTCTAATAATCGGTTTGAAGCTTCATTAGCAGGAAAAGTAATCGCACCAATTCGGTGGACACCAAGGTCGACAAAGCCATATTCTAGAACATTATTAAGTGCTTCGCTCAAATAGCCTTTTCTCCAATGTGAAGGATGAATCTCAAATCCTACTTCTGCTCTCTTCATAGTCGGAATATAGTTATGAAAACCAATTGTTCCTATTAATTCATTTGTTTTCTTAAGTTTAATTCCCCATCGAATGCCACGGCCACTTTGAAATAGCATTTGAAAATGACCTATTAATTCCGCTGCCTCGTCCATGGATTCCATCGGTTCTCTACCATAATACTTCATCACTTCATGCCGAGACATCGTATCAAAAATCGCATCCCGGTGTTCTTCATTAATCTCTATCAGCTGAAGTCTAGTAGTAAATCGTACTGGAAATAATTTCACAGTCATCGCCTCTCCTATCCATAAGATCACTGCTTCACTAAACGATAGTTTTCAGGTAGCTTTACTAATAAATTCATCCAATTCTAGTTCTGGAATGATCAATATCTACTATATTCGCGATATTTCAAGAAAATCCTGCATCACTTTACGAATTCCAATAATCAGGGTCAGACATACGTAACTCTTCGCCCATCTCATCTAAATCAAAAGGAGTAATCAAATAAATAGGATAATCTTTTGATGCACGTTTTGCCTCTTCATAGAAAAACTTATTGCTTCCTGGGTATTCTTCATCAAGTAATAATAAACAGCCGTCACTTTTTTCAACTAGCCACTTATTCTTTGCTCTAAACTGATATGGTCCTTTATACTCCCCTTTGTAAAGTGGTTGGTAAAAGTCTGCAACCATCTTTAATTCCTCATACTTAAACTTTAAATCTTCTGGCCAGCGTTCATCCTGATTTTCGAATGGGGGTATGATAGCAATTTGAATGTCATATTCTTCTTTTAAATCTAAGGCTACTTCTGCTGCCCAAAGTTCGACCCCCATTTGTCCTGAAATAAGAATCCATTCTAATCCTTCTTCTATAAATCCTATTAATTTCTTTTGTAACGCCGCTTTGATAATTGCTATTTTCGGGTCATTCTCTTTAAATATATTAATTTCACGAGGTTTATATCCTGTTATCGTTAAAACTTTCATATGTAACACTTCCTTAATTGATTCTTTCAATCTAGATAAAACTACTACACTAATCTTACCATGAAGAATACAATATCCTAAAAAAAGAAAAAGAGCTAGCTATTACGCCAGCTCCTTGCAAGATTAGCACCATTTCTTAGGAGGCTTTTGGCCCATACCTGGTCCCATTTGACCCATGCCTGGATCAGTTGCTCCTGCTACTTGAGTCGGTGAACACATGTTGCCTTGACCTGGACCTGCCATACCTGGTCCCATTTGTCCTGGCCCCATCATACCCGGACCCATGCCTGGTCCCATTGGTCCCATACCCGGATCCATTGCTCCTGCTACTTGAGTCGGTGTTCCTGGTCCCATCATGCCAGGCCCCATTCCCATTCCTGGTCCAGCTGGTACATTAAATGATGGCCCCATTATGTCAACGCTATTTACTGTATTTTGAACGGAAGTAGAATGTGGGAATACGTGCTGGTTCTTAATTAAATGATGATTCATAACCGTTGTATGGGACGGATGAACATGTTGGATTGTTTCTTCTGTACAGTGATGCACTACATTATGCTTTGTCGGATAAACAACGCATTTTGGGCATCCACAATTTCTAGGATGTCTCATAATTTTTCCCCTTTCTTGTGTTAGATACACTATTAACCTATGACAGGTGACTGATACTTGTATCAGACAGTAACCTATTTTAAAGGAAAAAGTTTGATATTTAACCTATTTTTGCGTCCACCTCAATAAATGCTTGCCTATATCCAGCTAATAAAAATGGTATTAGCTTCTACAGCCAATACCATTTTTATTAATAATGTGCAAGTAATCCTTTTTGCATTGCAAATCGCTCACAACGTAGGAATACAAACAATCCTATTCCAAAATAAAATACTGCATTAAATACTAAAATTAATATATCTGCCAGTGCAAATTGACTTAGTGTCATTCCATTTATCATAATTCCTCGTACCATATCTATCCCTTTCACGAACGGGAAAAATGCAAGGAATGGTGCAACTGATAATGGTACAAAAGTTAAGCCAGCAAGAAGAAACTGTAAGATTTGTAAGAATGCTTGAATTTGCTTCAAAATCATAGTGAATCCTGCAATAATAAGTCCTAATCCAAACATACTAATAAGCGTTAAAATGAGAATCGGTAATATAGAAAGTACATCCACATTTAACCATTGACCTGCTGTAAACATACTTAAGTATAGTAATCCGATGATAATAATAAATTCTATAAGTGTTGTGGAAAGCAATCGTGAAAGCATAATTTTCCAAATACCCATTGGTGACATCCCTAATTGCTCCAGCGTTCCTTGTGTTGCTTCATTCGTAATTTGCCAACCAATGTCATTGACGACAACCATAGCTAAAAACCAAAAGATGTAATTGACGATGACATATTGAATATTAGTATCTTGTGTACTTGGATCCCCAATCAACGAAATTCCAGCAAACATTCCTAAAAATAATACATAAAACGTAATTAACATAGCAATTGTGTTTGGTAAATACCGTTTCAATAAGATATATTCTCTACGAATATTAGCATTAAGCACGTTGAGAAACTGCAACTTTATCCCTCCCATTAACAATTTTCAAAAATACTTGTTCAAAATTAATCGTTTTACGATCAATTGTATCTACTGGAATTTGTTCCAATTTTAAGATATCAAACAGTTCATAAATGTCCTGACTTTGAGTTAGATCAACTTCTAAGATGGAATGTACTGTATCCGGTTTATATTCTAAAAGTGGAAACTTCTCTAACAATAATTGATGCTGTTCCTCACTCAAGTGGCCTTCCAGTTTTATTGCATAAGCACGGACTTCAAACAACTTCAACAAGTTCTCCACTCGATCGTTTGTAACAACTTTTCCATTATTAATAATGACTGTCCGTTCACATAGATCTTGAATTACATCCATATCATGAGATGTAATAATGATTGTCTTTTGCTCATTTCTCACGATTTCTCGGAGAAGCTCCCTCACTTCATATCCCGTTTCGATATCAAGACCGAGCGTTGGTTCATCTAGTAAAATAACATCACTACCAGCAAGCATCGCTACTGCAATGGCAAGCTTTTGCTGCATTCCACGTGAAAGTCGATTAACCATTTCATTTTCTTTATCTTTTAATCGGAACTGTTGTAATAACTCATCAATTCGACTAGCAACTTCTTTTCTCGACTTCCCGCGGTTCCCGGCAAAATACTCCATGTTCTCTCTTACCGTTAATCGCCAATATAAATTACGATTTCCTTCTAAAACAGCACTAATATGTTCTTGTGCTTGTAATCTCTTCTGTTGGTTATCAATTCCACTAATTGAAACAGACCCACTGTCTGGTCGTACTAAACCACAAATCATTTTTATCGTAGTCGTTTTCCCAGCACCATTAGGACCAAGCAGTCCAAGAATTTCACCCTTGTTAACTGTAAAAGAAATATCATTTACAGCTGTAATCCATTCTTTTGTTTTCCTTTTCTTATAAGACTTTTTCAAGTTCTGCACTTCAATGATTGGTGTTGTCACATCTTCACTCTCCCTATTCATTATTAACTAACTATAGTTTATAAGAATTTTCTTATAGTTCCTACGGGCTGGGGGTCTATTAAGTTTCAGACTTTAGACGGAGGGGATTTATCAAACACATTTAAACAGAATTTTATCTTTAAATAAACTTGAGATTACTTATCAAGCTCATTTCCATTGAATTTTATTTCAAAATAAACTTGAGATCGCTTATCAAGCTCATTTCCATTGAATTTTAATTCAAAATCAACTTGAGACCGCTTATCAAACTCTTTTTCATTGAATTTTAATTCAAAATAAACTTGAGACCGCTTATCAAGCTCTTTTCCATTGAATTTTAATTCAAAATCAACTTGAGACCGCTTATCAAACTCATTTCCATTGAATTTTAATTCAAAATCAACTTGAGACCGCTTATCAAGCTCATTTCCATTGAATTTTAATTCAAAATCAACTTGAGACCGCTTATCAAACTCTTTTCCATTGAATTTTAATTCAAAATAAACTTGAGACCGCTTATCAAGCTCATTTCCATTGAATTTTAATTCAAAATTAACTTGATAACGATTATCAAGCTCACATCATCCATTTTCCACTCCAAAATCAACTCGACAATCTCCTAAAGTCCAATTCCATTAATTCCGTCCCAATAAAAAAGGTAGCCTAGACTAAAATCCAGCTACCATTAAAAAAATACACTATTAAATTAATTTTCTTTAAAACTGTATACTAAATGATTTAAATTGATGTACCCCAGTTCCATGTCTGACTACATCTTTACGGCGTAGTTCATATACTGCATCTTGCACTTCCCATAGTATGCTTGGGTCAATCCCTACAGTATTATGGGCACCGAAGATTCGTGATACTTGTAATAAAGAGATACGCTCTAATGAGTTTAATAATGCTTCCGGATCTGTTGTTGGATAAAAGGCGTAAATTGGGGTACCTACATAAAATAAGTCACCAGTAAATAAATACTCGCGGTCATTATCCAAAATACATATATGGCCTGGTGAATGGCCTGGCGTATGAAAAATGGATAATAAACGGTCACCTAAATCGATTAAATCCCCATCAGATAGTAATGCAGTTGGTTTGCCAGTAAATGGTGTATAAGTTGACGGGTCAAAACTTGCTGGTGTTGGTTTCGTGATGTCTCTTCCAATATCTTTTCGAATTTGTTCAATTGATAACTTTTTAATCCCATTTACAAGCCAATCTTCCTCTGCTTGATGAACTAAAATAGTATCATACAGGCCGTGACCTCCGATATGATCAGCATGCACATGCGTAGTTATCACTACAATCGGCAAGTCGGTTAGCTGGTCAGTAATGCGCTTTATATTATCAATACCGAGTCCCGTATCAATAAGTGCCGCTTTTTCTTTTCCTATTAATAAAAACGAATGAACCTTTTCCCAATGCCCATATTCACTGATAGCAAATGTCGTTGAATCAATTTCTTCCATCGTAAACCATGGATCATTTATCTGCTTCATCCTTCTTCCCCCTGTTACATTTACATTTTTTTATTTTGTTCTAATAACAGATCGCGAATTTCCGTTAACAGTTTCTCTTGTGGATCAATTTTTGGCGCTTCTTCTTTTACTTCTTCTACTTTCTTTTTACGCTTCAATCTTGCTAGTAATCGGATAAAAATAAATATAGATAGTGCTATAACAAAGAAATCAAATACGGATTGGATGAAGACTCCATATTGAATTTCTACTCCTCGGATTAACCACACTTCATTTTTAAAATCTACCCCATTAAATAGAATTCCAACTAAAGGGGTTATAATATTTGCTACTAATGAGTTAACAATTGCGCTAAATGCTGTACCAATTACTACCGCAACGGCTAAGTCCAGGACATTCCCTTTGAGTGCAAATACTTTAAACTCTTCCCAAAACTTTTTCATAAACATTCCCTCTCTATTCTATTATCTTTTCAATCATAGGGTAAATGAAATAAAATCGCAATTAATCCATAACTTTCAATTAAAAATTAGGAGGAAATGCCCAGTTTAGAAACTAGACAGTCCTCCTATTAATTACATACCGTGATGTGGGTTATGTTTTTGTCTTGAATGATTTTTGTTCTTCACTTTCTTTGAACCATCTAACCCTTCTCCTAATGGTAAATCAGGTGATTTAGGAAGATTAGGTTGTTTCTGTTGTTTCGGTCCTTTTGGATTTGGGGCCATTATTTCTCCTCCTTTCTATGTACGTAGTTAGTTTTATAGTGTACGTATGTTTTTATTCATAAAGTAAAAAACGTAGTGCCTATCACGATGATAGGCACTACCTTTTCTATAGAAAGAGGGAATTAAAATTGTAGGACCAAATATCTACTTAAGTCAATGCCGAAACTAGGGCAATTAATAGGATAATTGGTGTGAAGATGATGAACCAAAAAAATAGAAGTAATAACGCTCCAATCATTAACGAACACCCCCTAATATCTACTTTGAGGCCTCACATTAATAAACTATGTCATCTAAATTTTTAAGGTTGGACGAAATGACCCCTCTATTAAAAAATGGTTATATTGAGTAGGTTTCTTATCCGTTTTTTTCCTTTTCTAGTAGGCAAGCATGTATTTAAATAGCAAAAATAGACTCGCGCACTTACCAACCTTTCCTATATCGCGTACGTTGTAACGTAAGGTAAAAACAAAGGTGGTGAATTATATGAGTTATAATCAGTACTGTAAAAAAGGTGTTGGACAATACCGACATCAGACAACGGCCAACCATCCTTCCTATCGATCTGCTTCCATGTCAATCCCTACTCAAAGTAGCCCTTCTCAAACTAGTGAAAATAATAGCACATTACCTACCTCGAATAATTTATTGGAACAGATCCGTACAGAGTGGCGTCAAAAAAATATAAACACAGAGGAACTAGATAAGTTAGAAGGTGTTTGGAATGCGCTCAGAAGTGAAGTGGGTAGAGAACAGATTACTAATGTTATTAACCGCATAAAACCTATAGTCGAAAAAATACCATTAAGAGGGGTGATGAATGCCATGTCAAACAATGATAAGCTTAATGAATTATTAAATAACCTCAGTTCTGATGCAACTAATTCAGATGTATTACAAAATATGCTGAAGGATCCAAACTTAAGAAAAACTGCATTGGATATGATGCAAAACATCATGAGTGATGAAAAAAAGATAGCAGAGATGACAGAATTGATGTCTAAAATGCTTAATTCAGATAATAAATAATTTCAGTTAACCTATTTTCTATCTCATTTAATAGAAGTTGGATAAACACACGAACATTCTCTACCTTCTTTCATAATCTATTTAGTAGAAAGGAGGTAAAATGTTGCAAGATTTAAGAGAAAGTTTAACTAACTAAATGAATCAGGCAAGTGGTAATCTTAGCCAAAATTTGGAGGAATTTCGTTCTCTAGTTAATTCATCTACTAATGTTAATTTATCTTCTGCACAGCAAAGTCTTCAAGAAGTTATTAACCGCTAGACACTTATGCTATCTCTCCTATTGGAAAAGCTTTGAGATGTACTCAAAGCTTTTTTTGTTTGATGAGGAGAAATTACATAGAAAGTTGTATTTCATTTTTCATTTCTTAGAGAAATCTGATACTAAATGATGAATGGGCGCCACTCATTTATCAACTCTTAGGGAAATACATGGCAAAATGACGGATGGGAGCAGCTCATTTAACATTTTGAAGACAAAACAAACACAAAATGATGAATGGCTCCCCCACTTTGCAAAAAAAACCACCCTTAACCTAAGCCAAGGGTGATATTTACAATTTTAATTTTTTATTTTGTGAAAGCGTCTGTTAATGCTGTCACTATTTGCTTTTTACGAGAAACTACACCTTTTAATAGTGCTCGATTGTTAGCATCTAATTCCACATTAAACGCTTCGCCAACTTTTGCACTGCTTTCGCCACGTGCTAATACTTCCGAGTCGTTGTTTAAAATATCAGTTACAACGAATAGGAATAGATCAAGTCCTTTATCAGCGATTGCTTTATCCATTACCTCTTCTAGTTCAGCTTGAAGCTCGTACACTTTTGCTGCATCAACTGTATTTACTTGTGCTATTTCAACTTTTGCATCACCCATAGCGAATTCTTTTGCATCCATCGTAATTAATTCTTGAGGTGATTTATCACTTAAGTCTGCACCAGCTTGTAGCATATCTAGTCCGTATTTCTCTAGCTCAACTCCAGCGATTCCAGCAAGCTCATGTGCTGCTTCCACATCTTGCTCTGTACATGTTGGTGATTTTAATAATAAAGAATCCGAAATGATAGCAGAAAGTAGCAATCCTGCGATTTCTTTCGTAACTTCTACACCATTTTCTTTGTACATTTTATTTAAAATTGTAGCTGTACATCCTACTGGTTCTGCACGGAAGTACAGTGGCTCTTTTGTTTCAAAGTTGGATACACGGTGATGATCAATCACTTCCGTAATACGAACATCTTTAATGTTGCTTACACTCTGTTGGAATTCGTTATGGTCAACTAATATAACATCTTTTACTTCTGCAGGAACTTCCTCAATAAACTGAGGTGCATCTACTTTAAAATAATCTAATGCAAATTGCGTTTCCTTGTTCACCTCACCTAGGCGAGCAGGTTCTGCATTCACGCCTAGTTTATTTTTTAAATTTGCATAAGCAATTGCTGAACAAATTGTATCTGTATCTGGGTTCTTATGACCAAAAACTAAAGTTTTTTCCATCGTTATTCTATCTCCTTTTATGTAGTTTCTATTTGTAAAAGACCGTCTATAATCACGAATTTAGGTAGACCTAGTCTTAACATGAATATCCACATACAAGATTATCATAAATAATTGTTAGAATAAATTCTTTTACATAAGCAATTTTACTTTTCATGTAAAAATTTTTATAGTTAATTTATATCATAAATAAAGTAGGGATTAGAAATGAAACAATATATTGTTGTGGGAGCAGGAATATTAGGTGCAACTACTGCTTATAAACTAGCAAAATCAGGGACAAAAGTACTCATCATTGATAAACAAGGAATTGGACAAGCAACCGAAGCAGCCGCAGGGGTAATTTGCCCGTGGTTATCCCAACGGAGAAATAAAGCTTGGTACCATTTAGCTAAAAACGGAGCACGTATTTATCCAGAATTAATAAAAGAGCTTGAGGAAGACGGCATTACAGAAACAGGCTATGCCCAAGTAGGTGCGATCAGTTTGCATCAAGATGAAGGAAAAATTCTAGCTATGAAAGAGCGAGCACTCAAACGTAGAGAAGATGCACCCGAAATTGGGGAAATTACAATTTTAAATCCAGAAGAAACGAGAAACCTCGTTCCAATTATTGCAGAAGGATACGCAGCCGTACATATTAGTGGAGCTGGTCGAGTAGACGGCAGCCTTTTTCGTAATGCGTTAATACGAGCTGCTGAAAAACATGGGGCAAAATTTATCGAAGGAGAAGCTATTCTATCGCCAACGGGACAAGCAGTCACTGTTAATGGTGAAACATACGAAGCTGATAAAATTATTGCAGCATGTGGTGCATGGATGAATGAATTTCTAGCGCCACTTGGAATTGACTTTCAATCAACTGGACAAAAAGGACAACTTATTCATTTACAATTGCAAAACATGGATTCATCAACATGGCCTGTGATGATACCTCCAACAAGTCAATCCATTGTCCCTTTTGAGAATCATTTTGTAGTAGGAGCAACACATGAAGATGATGTTGGATTTGATCATAGAATTACTGCTGGCGGTGTTCATACAATTTTAACGAAAGCTATTGAAGTATTTCCCGAACTAGCTAACAGTACTTTCTTAGGGGCTAAGGTTGGATTTAGACCGTTCACTCCAGGATATCTTCCTGTAATTGGTGAACTACCAGCAAATGAACAAATACTTGTAGCTAATGGACTTGGTTCTTCTGGTTTAACAACAGGACCTTTTGTCGGTATTCAATTAGCAAAACTGGCATTAGGTAAAGAACTCGACATTTCATTAGAGGACTATGACATACTAGGAGCAATTAACTAATTATTGTATTTACATTCATAACAAGATTTGCTAGTCTAAAATTAGTATTTATGAGCGTAAAGGGATGGGATTTATGAAGGGGAAAGTTGCTGTACTAATTATGCTTGTTGCAACGATAGTAATGGTAGTTTTAGCTTTATATTTATTAAAGGTTTACTCTTAATAGATGCTTCGGAAGGTATATTCCTTCTGAAGTATCTTTTTTTCTAACAATTCGTTGGCATATTTTCCTTATCCAATTAATTTCTTCCAAATAAATAATAATTTTAAAATTTTTAAAAACTATGTTACACTCGAATTGACTACTTAATTCGACATTTTTTGACAGGTGAATGTATATGACAAAAATCAGCTTAAAAAGCATCCCAGTTACGCTCTGGATTATTGGTATTTTAATTCTTGGAATATCTGTCTCTATTGAAGTAATTGGTACAATTGAATTAACCGGTCTTCTTTGGACAGCAAATATTATTATGATTACCATTTTTTCATATTATAGTGGATTACTTGGTGGTCTCCTCTATTTACTTACATTTGCGGGATTACATCTATTCATAAATTTATTATTTTCACCAAGTGATTTATCGTTACAAAGTATATTTCCGTACATACTTGGCATCGTAATTGCACTTTGTGTAGGGGTGCTTGGTTGGAGGATTAGACGATATGAACATCATATGGAAAAGATACTAGAAAATAACGATATCTCATTTTGGGCATGGGATTTAGAAACAGATGAGTTAACATTTTCAGAAGGGTACGCAAGAATTTATGGAGTTTCAAGTGAATCAATCAAAGGATCACCTAATTTTTGGATTGATGTTGTTCACCCAGATGATAAACATATTGTGATAGATGCTAATAAACAACAAAAAGAAGGTAAAAAAACAAACATAACCTACCGCTTTTTCCATAGCAATGGAGAAATACGATGGCTGCAAGATCGAGCAACACCACATGTTAATAAATATGGAATTATTAGTCGTGTGGATGGAGTGATCTTTGATATCACGAATCAAATACAAGCAGAACAAAAAATGAATGAACTCATTCATTATGATTCCTTAACTGGACTGACAAATCGCCTTTGGTTTCAAAGTTTTTTAGACACTGCACTACAAACTGCTAATAAATTTAATCGCTCTATTGCAGTCATGTTTATTGATTTTGATAATTTTAAGCGAGTGAATGATACTCTTGGCCATAGTGCTGGTGATGAACTATTAATTCAAATTGCAAATCGATTACAACATTGCATCCGTAATAATGATATCGTTTCAAGACAAAGCGGAGATGAATTCCTTTTACTAGCAGAAAACAGAAGCATGGAAGAAATCGAGACATTAGCAAAAGACATCATCAATGTAATGAACAAGCCATTTTCTCTTCATGGGACTGAAATCATTTCAACACCGAGTATTGGAATTAGTGTCAATCATGACCTTGAAGATGATGCAGAAGCTTTGATAAAAAAAGCAGACTTTGCCATGTTTTTAGCAAAAGAAAACGGAAAAAACAATTACGAATTTTATAATGAAGAACTAAATCAACAATTAAAACGAAGAATGATTATTGAATCCTACTTACATAAAGCAATTGAAAACAATGAATTTAGCATTCATTATCAACCACAATTCAATATTCGTTCATTTGACATGACTGGTGCAGAAGCATTACTTCGATGGGATTGTGAATTAGGGAAAATTCCTCCCGACGAGTTCATATCCATTGCCGAGGAGACAGGATTAATTATCCCAATTGGAGAATGGGTATTAAGACAAGCATGTAAAGACATTCACCAATTTAAGGAACATGGACTAAAAGCATTTCCTATTTCCGTCAATATCTCAACAAGACAACTCATGACACCTAACTTTATTGAGCGTGTGAGAGCCATCATTACAGAAGAAAAAGTTGATGCCAAATTGATTACATTGGAAATTACGGAAAGTGCTTTCCTGTATTATGAAGATGCAAAAGATAATATTTCTGAACTTAAGAAGCTTGGTGTTCGAATATCATTAGATGACTTCGGAATTGGGTATTCTTCCTTAAGTATGATTCGAAATATTGAAATCGATGAATTAAAAATCGATCGTTCTTTCTTACATGATTCAATTACAAATGAACGAGTATATTCCTTACTCGATACAATTATTCAAATTGGAAAAAAACTCGATACAAAAGTCATTGTAGAAGGTATTGAAACAGAAGAACAAATTGGTATGTTATCCAACTACCATGTTTATGGTCAAGGATATGTATACAGTAAACCAATAGCTTTAGATCAATTATTTAAATGGTATAAACGTACATTTGAAAAAGCGAAGAGCATCTAACTCTTCGCTTTTACTCATTTTTCTTTCTTCCCAAGAGAGCTTCTCATCGTCTTCAATGATTCCAAGTACAACATCACCAATTACTGGTTCCCTTAATAATTTATCTGCCAACTGGAATTTAATATCATCCGCTTGAGCCAGTGTTAAACCTTTCACCAACTCCACTGTCACTTCCACATGATACGTTCTACCTTCCTGAATTACACGCATTTTATAAATATCAACAACCGTTTCTTCTGCTAACAAATCAGACGCAATTTTATTCTCCACATCGATAGGTGCTGCAACTCCAATTAGGCCAACCATATTATCATAACCGACTCGAAACGCAACATATAACATAAGAATTCCGATAATGATGGAAATATAGCCATCCGCTTGTAGGATATTATAATATTGAGCTAACAAAATTTCGATAATGGCAAGAATCGCACTAAGTGTAGCAACTAAGTCTTCGTAAAACACTAAGCGAGTGGCCGGAGCAGCTTTTCTTGCCCCTTTAAAAGCGGATACGAATAAATTACCTCCGTCTTCAATCTTAGATTCATGTTTAATTTCTTTCATTGCCTTCACTAATATAAACCCATCTACTAAAAACGCAGCTACTAAAATCCCTATATTTAGCCAAAGATTTGTTGATTCTTGCGGATGTTGAATTAAATGCCATCCTTCTTTAATTGTCTCATATGCCATCACGGTCACGACAATAACTGCAACCATACAGAATATGTTAATGACTCGTCCGAAACCAGTTGGAAACCGTTTGGAAGGTTTCATTTCAGACAACACACTTCCAAAGAAAACAAATCCCTGGTTCACCGCATCAGCGAACGAATGCATAGAAGAAGCAAACATCGTTCCACTTCCACTAATGCCAGCAGCAACTGCTTTAATAATTGCCAAAAACACATTCCCAATCGCGGCGATACCTGAAGATGTATTCCCTTTTTTTACTAGTTGGATAAAACTCATAGGATATTCCCCCCTTGTTCAAATGATTTTTAATTAATATTACAAAGTTTTGGTTTAAATTTACTTTCATTAATTGTATGAGTGACGTTTGCTTGGGACTTGGATTGCGATGGGCTTTTATTCGGTTAATTAGTGACTGTTGACTCTTGGTTTTTAGTCCTTAGGGCACTCATTCCCTTTATGAGTGACCGTTGACTCTTGGTTTTACTCCCTAACGGCACTCATTCGGCCTATGAGTGACCGTTGACTCTCATTTTTACTTCCTAACGGCACTCATTCGGCCTATGAGTGACCGTTGACTCTCATTTTTACTTCCTAACGGCACTCATTCGTTCTATGAGTGACCGTTGACTCTCATTTTTACTTCCTAACGGCACTCATTCGTTCTATGAGTGACTGTTGACTCTCATTTTTACTTCCTTACGGCACTCATTCGGCCTATGAGTGACCGTTGACTCTCATTTTTACTCCCTAACGTCACTCATGCACTCTATGAGTGACCGTTGGCTCGCGAATTTTAGTCCTAAGGGCACTCATGCACTCTATGAGTGACCGTTGGCTCTAAATATTACACACTAAGTCCGCTCATTTCCTCTATAAGTGACCTTAACCAACTTCTTAACAGCATTCATAAAATATTTATCACAATTAAACACAAAAATCCCTATAAAAATCCTATTTAAATCTTCATTTATTTTCCCCTCTGCCTTCCTTTTCATGTGCTTGAAATCTCAGTCGGAATTGCTAATTTATAACTCGAATCAAAAGCACTCCTAGCGCACAACGTAAGAACAAAGGGAGGGATTAAACTGATAAAAAGAACAACATTCATTATATTATTTCTTCTCCTTGTTGGTTGTACTACAGAACAAGGAGCGACTTTAGAAGAAGAACAAAAACAGCTGGAAGTACATTCTGGCGATCAAATAGATGGCATCAATCATATTGGACATAGTCCTACCGGAACATCCGAAGCTCCTGATAATTATGTACGAAAGATATCTCCTATCCATGACACAACGAAAGATAATTTTTCATTAAAGCATGCAGAAGAAAAACCTAAACCTCCAAAAACCGAAGTACAAAAGCCAGAAAAAGTTGATGTCAGAGGAATTTATTTAAATCGTACATCGATTACAGAAAACAACGTACAAAAATATATTGACCTCATTAAAGACAGCAACCTCAATGCAGCTGTTATCGATATAAAAGATGACCATGGAAAACTAACGTATGACTCCAATATTACACTTGCCAATAAAATTGGTGCTGATTCAAACCCTGCTACAAAAGATTTAAAATCACTTATCCAACAGTTTAAAGACGCTGGTATCTACACAATTGCACGAATTGTCGTATTTAAAGATCCATTCTTAGCCAAACAAAAAAATGAATATGCAATAAAACGTAAGGACGGATCTGTATGGCAAGATGCTTCAGGCACGAAATGGATTGACCCTCACAAAAAAGAAGTGTGGAACTATATTACCTCCATTGCCAAAGAGGCTAGTGACAGTGGATTTGATGAAATTCAGTACGATTATATTCGCTTTCCAGAACGCGCAAAACAAGTTGACAAAGAAGTACAGTATGACAATCCAAAAGGTCTTTCAAAATCAGAGAATATACTTTCTTTCCTAAAGTATTCAAAAAGTCAATTGAAAGAATACCCGGTTTATGTTTCAGCCGATGTATTTGGACTCGTTACGACCGCTTCCGATGATATGGGTATTGGTCAGATTTGGGAACAGATTTCGCCCAATGTCGATTATATTTCACCGATGACATACCCATCTCATTATGCACCTGGAACTTATGGTGTTACGAACCCAGACCGGGCACCTTATGAAATTATGCTCCAAGCAATGATTGATGCAAAAGAACGGAACGCAAAAATTAAAAAAGCTGGCAAGGATACTGCGATTATCCGACCATGGGTGCAGGACTTTGATTATAAAAGTAATTACACGGCTGACGATGTAAGAAAACAAATCCAAGCTTTAGATGAACAAGGTATCACACAATATTTAATATGGAATGCAGGTAATATTTATACTGTTGAAGCATTTAAATAATATGCAAAAAACCGCTGAATTATATCAGCGGTTTTTTCGTTAATTATGTACAGGCTCAAATCCATTTTGACCTACATTTTAATGTTAATGAATTTGAGAATATATATCGAGTTTATTCTAAGCTATTTTTTATTGCTAATAAACTTGAAAAGCCGTTTCAAGTTTATTTCAAGGGAATTTTTAGTGCTAATAAACTTGAGAACCCTTATCAAGTTCATTTTAACTGTATTTTTGTTCCTAATAAACTTGAGAACATACATCGATATCATATCAAGCAAATTTTTAATCCCTAATAAACTTAAGAACCTCTACCAAGTTCAATTCAAACTAAATTCTGCGGCAATAAAACTTGAATAATAACCCATAATTAATTCCACATAAGCTTCAACAATACATCCTTCTAAGAAGCATTTCCCAACTCACTCTGCCTCTTCTTGAACTTCAACTCACTCATCATCGTTGAGCCTAAAATAAAGACTCCTCCAACAATTTGTAACGCACCCATATTTTCATTTAGGAAAATGGCAGCCATTGCAACTGCTGAAATTGGATCAATGTAACTTAATACAGCAATTGTTTGGCCTTTTAATTTTTTCATGGATGAGAAATATAACAAATAGGCGATACCAGTATGGACAATACCAAATATAGCGATTAACAGAATAGACTTCATTCCTAAACTTGAATAATTCATTTCCTCTGTCATGAACACATATGGAAACATCACAATGGTGGCAATTGTTAATTGCAGAATGGTCGTTTCAAAATCAGCTAAATTTCGAATAAATTTATTAATTAGAATAACACTAGCATAAAGAGCTGCTGCAACTAATCCATATCCGATTCCAACAGGATGATTATACGCATCACCTAAAATTAATCCACCAGGCTGTACGACTAAAAATAATCCAATAAATGCTAATGCAATACTAATTGCTTTTTTAATTGTCCAATTTTCTTTTAATAAAAATGGCGCAAGCACCATAACAAATATTGGTGCAAAATAATAACTTAATGTCGCATTAGGGATGGTAGTGTATCGATAAGCTTCAAATAAAAATATCCAATTAAATCCCATTGCAGCACCAGATAATACGAGTAATATCAAATTCCGCTTCGATATTAATTTCAAATTCACTTTTTGTTTAATAAAAAAGCTAGCCCCAATTAAGAAGACACTTCCAATTGCCCCACGGAATAGAGCGATTTCGCTGGAAGAAAGATCGATATTTTTCACAAATAAACCTAAACTTCCAAATATAAGCATAACTAGTATAAATGTTGCTTTTGCCCCCATACGACGTCCCCCCTAATCTTTTGCTGTATATTTTCATATTACATACGATAATAGCACAAAATAATATATGGAAGGAGAATTTCAAGTGGACAATAACAAAAAAATAACCGTTGCTGGTACAGATATTGAAGAAGTAAAGCGTAAAAATGCACAGTCTGGACTTTCTTATAACGAGGTCAAAGCCCTACTTGCACAAACAGGTGGCTACGGGACAAGTAAATATAGTGACACAAATTCAGATGAAATAAGAAATCAACTTAAGAATTAAATAGGAGGTTCTCCTAATGTCTGAAAAAGATTTTGAACAGATTTATAATGAATACCGAAATCAATCCGAGAGTCAATCTACCCCATCTCAAGCAAATGCAGAAGGAAAAGAACAAATTGTAGCAGTTCGTAAAAACGATGATGGTGATCTAATTGCCTTTAAAACCGCTTCTGGACGTGAACTGGATTATATTACGGCACTGGAAGAGGCCAAAAATGGCAATTTAGCTCATGTAGATGTTTTCCATAAATATGGACGCGACATTATCCGAAGTGAACCAGATGGGATGAAAGAGAATAATTTAGATCAGTTGCCAGAGTTTTAATGAGAAGGATAGCGAATAATGCTATCCTTTTCTAATTACCTTCTCCCCTCCAATTAAATGCCACGGATCTACTACTTTATGTTAAAATTATCTTTGTATTTCTAAACAGCAAGGAGTATACAGATGGAATCACAATCCTATTTCTATCAATTTCTAAAACCAATCTCTAAGGAACTTGCCTTTGTCGCTCGTGAATTAGAGTTTAGTATATTTCAAAGTCCACGAACAATGTTAACCCATGCTCGTGTTTTTGTAGAAAATATTTTACAACATGTCATCGTATTAGAAAAACTACCACAAAGTGATTTTCCAACATTAAAGGAACAAATTAATACGTTATATGAACATGGAATTATTGAATCTGACATGCGAGATGCACTTCACCTAGTTCGAACATCAGGAAACAAAGCAGCACATGATGCACGGCTCTTTCGCTTCTCAGAAGCTTTATTATCATGGGAGGCCGTCTACAAAATTGTCAAATGGTATGTCGAAGTATATGGTCCTGTAGAACTGAAAGTACCGGACTACCAAGATCCGAAACCTCAAGAAACGGTATCCTACGATATAACCGAAGTTCAAGAAAGACTACGTGTCCTGGAAGAATTATTAATTGCTTCCATGAATTCTAACGATGTTCATCAAGCAGAAGATGAGGTTGCCAGTACAACTGACCCAGCAACTATGTTGGAAGAAACCATACCACCAGGATTCACTACCATTCGAAAACTTTTTTATAAAGATGAATCAATTGAAGTACCCCACTTTTTACGAGATTCCTTCTTATTACCACAGCGTTTTACGAAGTCAGAAACGTTCCTTATTCGTCTTGGAGCTAATCAACAAGCGCGAATTATGAGTGAACTACCAACGAACTTAGAAGGTTTGCATAAACATGTAAAACGGTACAATGATAAAAATGATGAAAATCTCTTTTACGAGTTGAAAGTATTTATAGAAGAAGAAAAGAAACGTAGACAAACTATACTTGAACGGCCTGGTGAAATTTTCCTATTTTATAAAACCGATTACGTAATCGTGACGGAAGAATTAGCAAATACAGAAATAACATCTGACATCTTCACAGGAATTCCAAGCTTAATTAGACAATTAAAAGAAGACCAAATTCAAACAGTTGGTCAACTACCAAAAGAGCTTGTGATTCTAGCAAAATATGAAAATGTTGGAATAGGGACTGTTGAGAACTTGTTTGAGCAGTTAAAGAATATACAAGGAAAAAGGTAGATTATAAAACTCTTGGATAATTAACATCCGAGGGTTTTTATTTTATGATAAGGTAGTAGTAGTAGGTACATAGGGGGAAGTCATGTATGCATAGAAAGAAAAAAACAGCGAAAGATTGGATTACATTTGCTATTATAACTTTTATCATAATAGGTGGAGCCGTATACTATGTTCTTTTTTTCACGCCAAAAAATTCATTAGAACTATACCAAGAACTACATTTTGCTGATAATTTTGAGGATGTTCAAAAGCATATGCTAGAAGGTTACGAGGATAATTTTTCAGAGGAAGACTTTAATTATATTCAAAATAATGTCGCTAAAAGTGTCAGTCAATACACTGTATTTGAATACAATCAAAAATCTTATATTATCATGACTTCACCAGGCACCGAGAGGCTTAAAATTCTCACAGTAGAAGAATTGCCCGAAGAAGTAAGACAGTTTTTCTTGGAATTATCAAGATAAGATAGGGTATTGTATCTTTGTTAATACATAGTAAAGAAGACCGAATCTAATAGGATCTCGGTCTTCTTTATTGGAAAATCTGAAGAACTTCCATTTCACTAAATTACGCTATTCCTTTCCATATCTTTGCATACTTCTTTTTATATTTTTCGTCCTCTTCCGTATCAATCAAGCGAAGTGCCAGCTCTTTAATTTCATTGTCCTTTGTCTCATCATATAGATATCTTAATCCTTGAATAATATCAAAACGAATAAGTGTATAATTTTTCTCGTTTGTACATTCTTTAAATCGATTAGCAAAGAACTCCTTCACTACTTCTCTCTGTTGTTCTCCACCCAGGCCTATTTTCCAGATGGATTGCAACGTATGTCTTGCTGTGACGAATTTTTCATCATAGGTAACTTCCCATACCGCTCCAAAATCGTTTAGAATTCGTTTATCAGTGTCACTTTTTGCTGCAAGACCACACAGGAATTGTGCAGCACGGGAACGCTCATGATTATTTTTATGCTCAAGTTTTTTTACAAGGTCGTCCCACACAACATAAGCCCAGTCCACCTCTTGCTCAATTGCTTCGATAATATTTTGATATGCTTCATATTGTTCCTCTTTATTTTCAGAATGGAGATTTTCAAAGTTACGTTTCATTACAGCATCCATTAGTTAACTCTCCTTATTTCTATATATCAATTATTTCCCTTTAGCTTGGAGTCAATATCTGATGTATCAACCTGTTCCCCAAACCATTTTTCCAGTTTCTCTCTTGCCTTAGCTTTGACTTCATCATCTACATAGACTGCTACTTGTAACAGTGCAGCTGTTAGAATGCCTAAATCGTCAATAAATCCCGCTCCAAATGCAACATCCGGAATAAGATCAATCGGTAAAATAAAATATCCTAATGCTCCAACTATCGTTGCCTTAACTTTTTTCGGAACTTCTGGTTTTTGTAATGTGTAATAAAGAATAAGTACGACATAAATTACCGATGAACCAGCTTTCTTAGCAAACTTCCCTATCTTGCTCCAAAGTTTGTCATCGGAATAATGTTCACTATGTTTTTCAATGTCTTCCTCTTTCATTTGCTCTACTTCCTCTTTTACTTTATCAATATGTGCCTTGTCTACCTTTTTCTTTTTCCATTTTTCAAACATATCAATCGCCTCAAATCGATTATTATTTATCCTACTTAAATCTTAGTAGTTTATTGAGTTATAGTAAAGCGAAGTTTGTCTAAATATGAAATAATACTTGCCAAGTTCTATTGTATTTTGTGGTTTTTTTCTTATAATATAGACAAGGAGGTGAAAACATGGAAGAAAAAACAGTACTAAATGAATTCGTTCACGTATTAAAAACTTTCTCACAAGAAGTAAACCAAAAGCTAGAACAAATAGATAAGCGGATTGAAAAAACATCTCAAAAGATGGATACTCGGTTTCGAGAAATGGATAAACGATTCCAAGATATAGATAAACGATTCCAAGATATAGATAAACGTTTTCTAGAAATGGATACGCGTTTTGATCGCCTTGAAACAAAAGTTGATGGAATTCGAATTGATTTAACAAATGTACAAAAAACTACAAACTTCCTACTTGAAAAAGTAGCAATCCACGACGCCAAGCTTCTAGAACTCACCAATCAGCAAAAGTAATTCCCATCGCTGTATATACCAGTAATAGATACCTTCACTCTTTTATATACTGGGTGAAGGTGTTAAAATAATTGTTTCGAAAAACCTCCATTCTAGATGCACCCTTTAGCCCTCTACTGTTTTCAATCAAACCCATAATGAGTGATGTTCTTACGTATAGTATAATAAGATTGCATAAAATAAGGGACTTAATACACCATCCATACAATTTTAAGCTAATCACTTTTATCCAATGCGCTTTTTGTTCATACTGTATACAAATAGTTAAAGAAATAAGGGGTGAAACCCATGCCAAAGTTAAGAACAATAATTTTTTTGTTACTACTGTTCTTTCTCTTTTCCCATTTTTACGGAGAAACGTTTAAGCAGTCTGGTGTTGTTGCGACGTTTAAAGAGATAAAAAGTGATGTAACAGATATTATCGAGCATCCAAACGTTTCAGCGTTTTTTGATTCTGTTAAGCAAGAAATTGAAATTTTATGGAATGATGTAAAAAAAGACGATAACAAGGAACAAACAAATCCAGCACCATCTCCTCCCACTTTAAATGAGCCAAAGAGTCAAACCTTCTCCATTCATAATATTGAAATTGGAGATACCCGAGAATCGGTAGAAGAAAAAATTGGTGAACCAAAACGAACTACCAAAAATGAGTACGGAGTAAATTGGCATACGTATCATGAGAATTACCATAACTTTGTTAAGGTAGCTTATGACCAGAACGATACGGTTGCAGCTATATATACGAACCAAGACTTATTATCTTCTAAACTCGGAATAACGTTTACTAGTTCAAGAGATGAAATACTAGAGACATTGGAAGATCCAATTGAAGCAATTCGGAAAGGAAATGTCCTCTATAAAGTGCAAAATAATGATGAGTATGACGTCTTTTTAATAGATAATAATTACATCACTATGTTCTATGATGTTCATGAAAGTAATACATTAACTGCCATTCAAATCATTACTGCAGATTTAGAGAAACAAAAGAAAGGGCATTTTGGTGTTCCTGACAAAGAGTTACAAGAAGGATTTGAATACCAATTATTTGATCTTACGAATGCGGCTAGAATAAACCATGGACTACCGATATTAACTTGGGAGGAGCCGTTGCTAAAAACTGCAAGAGACCATAGTTTAGATATGGCTGAAAATAATTACTTCAGCCATGATAACCTAGAAGGCCAATCTCCCTATGACCGAATGACTGAAGACGCCATCAGTTTCCGAACTGCAGGAGAAAATCTAGCTGCGGGTCAGTCTAGTAGTATATTCGCTCATGAAGGACTAATGAATTCACTTGGACATAGGAAAAATATACTCCAAACTTCTTTTGAATCTCTAGCAGTTGGTGTTGCATTTAATGAAGAGGATCAGCCTTATTTTACAGAGAATTTTATTACAAAATAAAACAAGTAGATTTTTAAAATGTAGTGTTATTTCAATTAACACTACATTTTTTGTTTACTCCCTAGTTACAAAAACTATTGATGATAACTAATTCTTATAGCTACCAATAGGATAATAGTATTTTAAATTATCAGAACTTAATATTATACTAAAATAACAATAAATAAAAATACACAAAGGAAGTGGATAAAATGGAAATTCAATTATTAACGCTGCAATCTAATAATTTGAGTAAAATGAGAACTTTTTACATAGAAACGTTAGGATTTCCTTTAATTGCCGAAGATGATCATAGTTTTCGAATTGGGGTTGGCTCCAGTCAACTAGAATTCACATCGAAAAATGTTAAAAGAAACCCATATTACCATTTCGCAATTAATATACCCTCTAATCTATTCCAAGAAGCTAAAGCATGGCTAAAAGGAAAGGTTAATCTCTTATTAGAAGATGATGATGATGAAGCATATTTTTCCTTTTGGCAAGCATATGCGTGTTATTTTGAAGATCCTTCAGGTAATATCGTTGAACTTATTACCCGGACTAAAGAGAATCCCAAAAGCAATTCTCCTTTTTCCATTCGTCACATGCTAAACATCAGTGAAATTGGTTTAGTAGTAAAAGATGCGCCAAAGGTTGGAGAATTATTAAAGGAATTCAACATCTATGAAAGAGATAATGATCCCATTACGAATTCTTCCTTAAGCTTTATGCAAGATCAAAAGAATGGTGTTTTTATTCTATTAACAGGAACTGGTAGAAGATGGTTATTCTCAGAAAAGAAATCTGAAATTTTTTCTATGAAAATAACTCTTGATACTAACATTACTTTAGGTGTAGATGATGAACTTGAATTTTTCGTGGCTAATAGTAATTACAAAGTTACTTGAGTACAAAATCTATTATATAAAGACAACATATCTAATTTGGATCACTTTCAATCCATTAAATCATACCATTGATTTTTGGTAGGGAAAAATGCAAGTCAAAATTCAGGGAAATATATTTTGAATAATCTTTATCTTTTTCCGAAACATTTTATAAACCTTAATCGTATGGATAAATATAACTAGAGAAAAAGGTTCAAAGGAGCAAATAATGACTTACTTCGATCGGTTAAAAGAAATCCAAAAACTACAGTGGGAATTATTTATTGATTATTGGTATGTACACATAGGACTAATTATAGTTGGATTAGTAATTGTTATTTGGTGGGTTTTAAGGAAGTGATGTACCACCTAACTAGCACAACAATTCTAGATTGGAGGCTTGTTATGGATCATATTTCACGAAATCATGTTAACCTTGGCATGCTCCTTGGTGTCCTGTTTGGAGTGAGCTTCGTTGCTGGGATTTACTACAAGTTTTTGCTCATCTTTACTGGTATATGTTTGATTTCCTACATCATATTAGATAAAAAGAAATTACGATGTCCTCATTGCCATAGCTTCGAGAATCTAGACCGCTTACATTATGCTAAAAACAATATTCACCACTGTAGAAGATGTGGGAATCGAATTGTCGTTCTTTAGGTACTGAATAAAAAGTGAGGTGGTTCAATTGTATTTTCCCTCTAAAAAAGATGTTTTATTTTTTATTATCATTTGGGGTTCTATCCTAGCTACTATATTTGTAGCCTTTTATAGAATAGAAGTTCCTAGTAGTGTGGGAAGTATTTTAGGAAAAATATTTCTACTTTTAATTACCGTTCTATTATTATGGACTTGGTTTAACACTGGTTATACAATTAAGGATTCTAAATTAACTATTCGTTCTGGTCCGTTTAAAAAGAAAATAAAAGTTGAAGATATCACGAAAATCACTAAAGTAAAGCATCCATTAGCAGCACCAGCTTTATCCATCGACCGATTAGAAATCATGTATAGCAATTATAACCTCATCCTCATATCTCCTAAGAATGAACAAGAATTAATAGATCAATTATTAACTGAAAATCCCCAAATAAGAATTGGGTAAAATTCCTTATCAATGAAAAAAGAGACTTGTCCAATAGTATCATCGTATGGAGTGGGCCGTTAAGCTAGTAACTGGCCATTCTTTAGTCTTCAGCTTTTCCCTACTCCGTGTGATATAATGAATGAAATTAGTAAAAGCTATATTGAAAAGTAATATACATAAAAGGAGAATTTAAACATGTCTATTGTAGGTGTAGAAATTGATTTTGTCGTCGAAGATAGCTTGAAAGCATTAAATCTATATGAAACGATTTTTGACAGCATTGAACGTGTCGAAGTTTCTGATCTTCCAAAAGGCACTAATGAAGCTGTGTTTACACTTTACGGTGTACGTTTACATATGTTAGATGAGAATCCAGAGTATCAGCTGATTGCACCAACTACTGATGATCCTAAAACAATGTGGTTTAACATCGCTGTTCCAGACATTAAAGAAACATACACAAAAGCAATCAATGCAGGTTGTACCGAAGTACAGCCGGTTACAGATATGCCTGACTACGGTATTTCCAATGCTATATTTATGGACCCCTTCGGCTACGTTTGGATGCTACATCAAATACATGAGGTAGTTAGCCATGAAGAGCGAATCCGCCTTTGGGAAGAAAGTAAGAATAAAGAATAAGAAGAAACATAATGATCCAAAAACAGCACCCTTCACCTAATATAGGAATGAAGGGTGTTTTTTGTTATTATTAGGTAGATACCTCTGCCCCTCTAATCCGATACAGACGATCAACCACATCCCGCTTCTCAATAAATTCCAAAATTCCCTCAGAAACGAGATTTTCTAACAACGTGCATACATCGGGAAATATCTTGTACCGACCACTCGAAAAACGCTCTGTAGATGCACCATGATTTTCAATCAGGTCTTTACATACATCACTTGCTAAAAACTCCGGATCCGTTAAATTTTCTAAAAATACAAAAGTAGCAACAATTAATTCCCGCTTAAGTGAACTAATGGAAGCAAGTTGTTGGGATTTATTTCTTAATTTCTCAACAACAAATTCTTTTTGTTTCGCATACACTAACTCCCTTTGTTCTTTATGAATCACCTCTTCGCGAAGAAGTTCCTCCACGCGCTTTCTCTTCTTTTCCTTCCAATAATCAGCAATTCTCTGTTTCACTCTATTAACTTGCCTATCTAATAACGGCAACTCTAAATTTAATTGTTCCCCGATATCTCTAGGAAGTTCTATCTCTTTTGGGATGGATACTAGTCCAACATCGGTAAGAGACCAACCATAAGAAAACTTCTGTAATATCTCATCAAGTTCATAATCAATTCGCTCAATACCTTTCACAATTTCTCTCGCTAACTGAGGCGAAATACCCGTATGCTCTTGAAAATGCGTCATCCCAAACCTCTTTATCTCGCCCGTTACATTATTTTGAACAACATATTGATAACGTAAAGGCCTTCCACATTCACAATAAAGCTGTGAATTTTGTTGCCAATTTGGACCAGCATCTAAATAATCCATAAGCTCCCATTGATCAGCAACTATCTCCATATTTCCATCAGCAAGTACTCCCGCCTTTTCCTTTGCTAATACATTTGCAAAAGCTGTTCTCTTACCCCTTTTTAACAACTCATGAACAAACTTTCGTTGCTCTTCATTTAATTGTGCTAATAAAGCATCCCTTTCTCTTTGTGTTAATGTATCATTAGGGCGTATCATATAATCCCTCCTATCTTCCAATAACAATTATTTCCTACTATGTTAATTCGCTAGAAAGTTGAAAAATCCTTTAATTTGCAGGGAAAACATCCTATCAACCATTTATACAAGTTTATTTCCTCGGAAATAATAGAATCATGTCGAATGAGTTTGTTGAGCAATTAGTAATTCAGAAGGAACTATGCAATTCTAGCAATAAATATGATATATTGAGAACAGATATTCGTTGGGGTATTATCATGAAAGTAGAAAAAAGCTTAAGAATTTGTGAACGAGGAAATAAGTATACAAAAGTAGTGATTGTCCTAGTTGCCCAACTTGTGATAAAGAAATTAAGCCAGAAAGTGGTTTTTTATCAAAATTAAGCTCACCCGCGAGAAATGCGGTAATCCAAAATGGTATTCATACGTTACAAAAGCTCTCTGAGCATACGGAAAAAGAAATATTAAAGATCCATGGTATTGGACCAGCATCCATACCAACAATGAAAAAATTATTAGAAGAAGAAGGGCTTTTATTTAGAAGTTAAGATTTAAAACTACCTAATGGGACAATGATTCTGTTCCCCCCTTCTGAATAGGTGATATGATGATAAATACTGTGAGAATCTCAGTTAGAAATTTAGTAGAATATGTGTATCGAAGTGGAAGTATTGAGTCTGGTTTTCGTACCGCTTCTACGATGACAGAAGGAACTAGAATTCATCAAGCAATCCAAAAAGGATATCGGGAACAAGATGAAAAAGAAGTATTCGTTGAGACGAAAATTCTATATGAAGATTTTGTCATTCGTGTAGACGGCCGATGTGATGGGCTCCTTAAAGATGGTGATTCTATCACTATAGATGAGATTAAGTCTACTGTTCATCCTATCGATGACATACATGAAGATACACATCCTGTTCACTGGGCACAGGCTATTTTTTATGGATATATTTACGCCTTAGACAACGATTTACAAGAAGTGACCATACAACTTACTTATGTACAAGTAAAAACAGAAGAACAAAAGCAATTTCAACGGGTAATGTCATTTGCTGAAATGAAGTCTTTCGTTGATCAAGTAGTTGAAGAATATGCTAGATTTTTAAAAGTATTGCTTAAACATAAAAACAAACGAAATGAAACGAGTAAAGCACTTGAATTCCCATTTTCAACCTATCGAGAAGGCCAACGTAAACTAGCGGGAACAGTCTATAAAACGATCGTCGATAAAAAAGTGTTGTTCGCTAACGCTTCTACTGGTATTGGGAAAACAATCTCCACTATTTTCCCTGCTGTAAAAGCTATAGGTGAAGGCAAATTGGATAAATTATTTTATTTAACGGCAAAAACGATTACAAGAACTGCTGCAGAGGATGCCTTTCGATTATTAATTGAACAAGGGCTTGATATTCATGTTCTAACATTAACTGCTAAGGATAAAATTTGCTTTCAAGAGAAACCGATTTGTACAAGTATTGATTGTCCATTTGCCAACGGGTTTTACGATCGGATTAATGATGCAATTATTGATATTTTAACGAATGAAAAGTTAATGAATCGAAGTGTCATTGAACTATATGCGAGAAAACATCGGGTTTGTCCATTTGAGTTTTCGATTGAATTAGCCTATGTCGCGGATGTCGTTATTTGTGATTATAATTATATTTTCGATCCGAGAGTATCTTTGAAGCGATTAATGGAAGAACAGAAAAGGAAAACCGCTATTCTAGTAGACGAGGCACATAACTTAGTAGACCGTGCTAGAGAAATGTATTCAGCTGAAATTTATAAATCAAACTTCTTACAAGTTAAGCGAGAGTTTAAAACAGGCTCCCTTGCAACAGCCGCTAAAGCAATTAATGATTACTTACTTACAGTAAAAAAATCGGAGGAATATTTACGAAAAGAATTAGATGAAGAAATAATCGATTTACTAGAAGTATTTATTACGGAAGCCGAAGTTGAACTTGTCCAACACGATAACGAATTATTGCTAGATACGTATTTTTCTGCTCAAACCTTTGTAAAGATTGCTAAATTTTACAATGAACAATTTGTAACTTATATCGAAGTACACAAGAGTGAAGTAAAGATGAAATTATTTTGCTTAGACCCTTCTGAGCAAATTATGAAGATGGGAAAAGGATTTAGAGCGAGAGTATTCTTTTCAGCAACATTAATTCCTGCTGATTATTATAAATCATTACTAGGAGGCCAAGATGACGACTATGGTATTTCCATCCCTTCCCCTTTTAAACGAGAACATGCAGAAGTTATTATCCGTCCGTTATCAACTAGATATCGTGATCGAGAAAACACACTGCTACCAATGGTACATTTCTTCAAAGATGTGTTAGACAAAAAAGATGGCAATTTCCTCATTTTCTTCCCTTCCTACCAATATATGCGTGATGCGTACGAACAATTTATGGAACATTACCCAGATGTTCGCACAATGATTCAAGATGTTGGTATGTCGGAAGAAGAAAGAGAAGAATTCTTAGCAGCATTTGAATCAAATCTACCGAATAGATTAGTAGGTTTTGCTGTACTCGGTGGAATTTTTTCCGAAGGTGTCGATTTAAAAGGAGACCGATTGGAAGGGGTTATCGTAGTAGGAGTTGGCATGCCCCAAATCGGTTTTGAAAGAAATATAATGAAAGACTACTTCCAATCAGTTGGTAAAAATGGATTTGATTATGCATATGTATATCCTGGCATGAATAAAGTACTTCAAGCTGGTGGAAGACTCATTCGTTCCGATACAGACACTGGCATCATCGCACTAGTGGATGATCGTTTTTTACAACAAAAGTACCAAGCATTACTACCATATGAATGGCAACATTACACGATTAAACGCGGGATAGAGAATTAGTTCTTTATCTCGCTGCTTTTTTTCTATTTCATGAAAGCAAGAATTTCCCCCTTATCAAAGATCCCACATATGTCGTCATCTTCACCGACTGCACTCATCCCTAATTTAAGGGTGCCAATATTTGCCCTCTATTCTAAATTACCCTTGACAATATTCGCTACTCTGTAATACTATATAGTGGTAATAAGTATTACAGAGTAGCATAAAATAAAATTGCATATACTAATCACCACAATACAAAATGGAGGAACAAACTTGGATAATATTACAGAAATGCTAAAAGGGGTGCTTGAAGGTTGTGTACTTGAAATAATTAGCCGCGGAGAAACGTATGGTTATGAAATTACACAACAATTGCGAGCACTTGGATTCACTGATGTAGTTGAAGGTACCGTATACACCATTACGATGCGTCTGGAGAAAAATAATTTAGTAAACATCGAGAAAAAACGTTCAAGTATGGGGCCACCGAGAAAATTTTACACACTTAATGCTGATGGTCAAAAAGAACTCGAACTCTTTTGGAAAAAATGGGAATTCGTTTCCAGCAAAATTAATGAACTCAAAACAAAAACGGAGAAAAAGGAGAATTAGTATGAGTATTTTTGAGAAATTAATAGGTAGCCTAGAGGAAAAGCGTGAATGGAAAGCAATGGAAGCACGTGCGAAGGAACTTCCAAGTGAATACAGCAATGCATATGATGCGATCAAAAAATATATGTGGACAACAAGTGGTCTTTCTGAATGGAAAGATATCAAGCGTATTTTCAGCAGTATTCTTGAACTGTTTGAGGAAGGTGCAGCCAGTGGCAAGAAAGTAACTGATCTAACAGGTGAAAATGTAGCTGCATTCTGTGACGAACTAGTTAAGGATACGAATACGTGGATGGATAAATACCGTGAGAAGTTAAACAATAAAATAAATTACAAGTAAATTATATTAATAGTATGAACATAAAGTGACTTAGTAATGGGTCACTTTTTTTGTTTTAGGGTGATTATTCAAATTTAGAAGAGGAGCTAGTGTTCCGGTTCTACCTATAATTATAGCTAAAGACTTCTCATGGGGGTGATGAGTGACTTTATTAATCTTTTAAATTAGGCTACGGGCGCTCATGTTTGGAATGAGTGACCGTTGCTACCTCAAATTCTCCGCTATGGGCATTCATCAAGGCGAGGAGTGACCGTTGCTACCTTAATTTCTCCGCTATGGGCACTCATCAAGGCGATGAGTGACCGTTACAGCCTTAAATACTCCGCTATGGGCACTCATCAAGGCAATGAGTGACCGTTGCTACCTTAATTTCTCCGCTATGGGCATTCATTAGGGAAATGAGTGACTGTTGCAACCTTAATTTCTCCGCTATGGGCATTCATTAGGGAAATGAGTGACTGTTGCAACCTTAATTTCTCCGCTATGGGCACTCATCAAGGCAATGAGTGACCGTTGCTACCTTAATTTCTTCGCTATGGGCATTCATCAGGGTGATGAGTGACCGTTACAGCCTTAAAATTTCCGCTACGGGCATTCATCAGCGCGATGAGTGACCGTTGCTACCTTAATTTCTTCGCAACCGTCATTCATCAGGGCGATGAGTGACCGTTGCTACCTTAATTTCTCCGCTATGGGCATTCATTAGGGAAATGAGTGACTGTTGCAACCTTAATTTCTCCGCTACAGTCACTCATCAAAGCGATGAGTGACCGTTGCTACCTTAATTTCTCCGCTAAGGGCATTCAGTCAGAGCAATGAGTGACTGTTGCAATCTCCAAAACTCCGCTAAGGGCATTCATTCCCTCATCCCCCACCTCCACTCCCCTTCCCTCCTTGACATATTTTCATAAAAGATATAATTTTAAGTAAAATCAAAAAAATAAGACGGAGAATCTATAAATGGTGCCTTTTCCACACATGTTCTTCCTTGGACAATGCTACCAGATGTTGTCGATATAAATGAATATCAAACAGGTGCACGGCGTGAAGGACTATATGCAGGGCTTATGACTTTCTTTATGAAAATAACAAACTCGATCGCTATCTTCCTTATTGGATTGATTCTAGAATTCTCAGGCTATGTTGCTAACGAGATTCAAAATGCAACTACAATGACAACGATACAATGGACAATGGCAGTCGCACCTGGCATCTTTGTCATTATTGCAATAATCGCTACAACACTTTATCCTTATTCAAAAGAAGATCATAGGAACATTCGCATGGAACTAGAAAGAACCGGGACGTAAAGATTTACATTGTAATTTATAGAAGTTGAGTGGACAAAGGAGGTAATTTATGCGACAAATCATTGCCATGGGTGGTGGTGGATTTTCTATGGAACCTGAGAACCCTTTACTAGATAGATATATTCTCTCCCAATCCAAAAATGAGAATCCCAAAATCTGCTTTATTCCAACAGCAAGTGGAGACTCCGATAATTACATCACGAGATTTTATGTATTCTTTCGGAAAGAGAACTGCCAACCATCTCACTTATCTCTATTTAAACCACCAACTAGAGACCTAGAGAGCTTTTTATTAGAAAAAGATATTATCTATGTCGGTGGTGGAAATACAAGGAATTTACTAGCTTTGTGGAAGGAATGGGGTGTTGATACGATCCTAAGAAAGGCTTGGGAGCAAGGCACAATATTAGCAGGAATAAGTGCAGGTTCCATTTGTTGGTTCGAAGAAGGTGTTACTGATTCATATGGCGATCGGTTAGAACCAATACATTGTTTAGGTTTCTTAAAAGGAAGTAATTGTCCTCATTATGATGGAGAGGTGATTCGCAGACCTGCTTTTCAGCAATTAATAGCTGATGGCTTGATTCAATCTGGATATGCTACTGACGATGGGGTTGCACTTCACTTTCACGATTTAGAATTGACCGAGATTGTTAGTTCAAGACCTAACGCCAAGGCTTATCACGTTTATTTTGACAATAAGGTAAAAGAGATTGAATTAGAGACAAAGTATTTAGAGATGTAGCATTGTTGTACTGGAGGTGATATTAATGGACATCCAAATATGGGTTTTGGCATTTATTATGATCTTTATGCTTCATAATTTAGAAGAAATTATTACGGTGGAAAGATGGATGAAAAAGACGTATCCACAGATAAGAAGTAAAATACCATCCTTCGCTCAATCAGAAATTGAAAAGAATAAAGATATTACATCTGCACAGTTTGCTGTCGTAGTGTTAGCACTCTCTGTTTTAGCGTCTGCCTTTTTATTAGTAGCAGTGTTAACAGAACAATATTATTTGTTTTTAGGAATAGCTCTAGTGTTTGCCGTAAATATCTTTAGCCATCCACTACAGTCCCTATTCTTACGATGCTACACTCCAGGAGTTGTGACATCTATTGTTCTAGTTATTCCCTTCTACAGTCTATTTTTCTATCAATTTTACAATACAGATTTATTTTCTATGAGCAATATAATTGGTGCTATTATTGTCATTATCATTTTTATCCCGGTATTTCTTATCAGTCATAAATTAGGAAAGATGTGGAAATAAAAGAATCAAAAAGGAGGGCTTTATATGGAGGAAAGTGTAAAAGCATTAAAAAGAGAAATGAGTAGTGAACTCATTCAATTACAACTAGAACAAAAAGCGTTTAAGCGACGTGTGAGTACGACTGCGAATTTATTTGTTCCAGGTATTGGGTTTATTCTTTACAATGGTTCGATATTAAAGGGATTGATAACATTATTACTTTTTGTATTATACAATTTTATCTACTTTAATAATGAAGTCTATAGTATGGGAGACTGGTTTTTAACCTTCGTATTTTACGTTCCAGCCATAGCTATTTGGCTTGTAAGTACCATTATGGTTGCTAGTTTAGATGATTAAGTGGTATGTGAAATCCCTCCTCCCTCCCACTATAGTTTTCAACAAATAGTATGGTAGTATTATTGTAGAATATTTAGCTAACGCATTTAGGAGTGATTAATTGTATACTATTAAATTTTGGCTTTTTTGGACGCTCGGTGTAGCTGCCGCTGCAATTATTTTAAGCCTCTTTAAAAACGAAGGAATTAACTGGGGATTAATAGCTACATTAAGCATTGCAGGTCTAATAGGTTCCATGATATCTGCACGTTTAAAGAAAGCTGCAAAAAAAGATGTAAACTGAGGATGATTAGTTGTATGATACATGTTCATGATCACCAAATCATTTCATATTCTGTCCATCTCGAAAAAAAAACGATAAATCTTCAAACCCAATCACAATCAGGTGGGAGCCTACATATTGTTTTTTCACACGTGTTAGCTCATTTGTTTGAAAACCATTTACCTGGAAGTATCATATTAGACATAGAGAAAAGTAACATCGAACTTTTTCTTCATGAAAATAAGGAATTATTAGAGGAGAACAAAGATTACTCTTGGCCGATAGATTATAATGAACTGAACGAATTAAAAGTTAGATTAATAGAGGAAGAGTATAATTATTACATACTCTCAGCTTCTTACGGAATGTCTGGTTGGGTATTGGCTAAAGACGTGGATCTTTTATAGATGAGGATACATAATTAAAAATAGCCTCTCTTATTCGGTTCTAAAAGGGGTAACTATGATGAATCTTTTACAAATACTTTCAGTGATTATTATAGTTGTTATTATTAAATCAATCTTAAATAAAAAAGGAATTTCGATAGGCAACTATAAGAAGAATTTCCCTTTAAAATTTTTCCTATTTCTCTTTTCACTTGGTATTTTCCTAAAAATTAATTCTATATATGTAGAGTATGAATACTTTTTAAAAGAAGTAATTGAACCAACTATAATTATCGTCTTTATCTATATTATCATCGCCCTTTTAAATCGGAAGAATTTACTTAATAAAATCCATATTAATGACATTACAGGAGCATTATTAATTACGTTAGGTGTCTTGAGTTTTATATTTTTTCTAATGATTTAGCGGGACTGAGACAAAAAGCTTTTCTGCATGGTAAAGTTCGGACTATATAGTTTGGGTGCAACTAACCCGCTCCGGAAATATACTTCGCTTTCCGCGGGCGGCTGGTGAGCCTCCTCGTGCTAACGCACTGTGGGGTCTCACCGATGCCTTGCTTCCCGCAGGAGTCTACGTATATTTCCGGAGCTAATAAATTTAATTGTTCGGCCCAAAATTTAGATATTTAGTTCAGTACCTGCCTCTCCTTTCTCTCCCTCAATCCTTCTTCACAGCATGTATATAATTAATAGTCTCAAACGCTGTTAAATAATCGGTTCTATTAGCAAAGAATAGCTCATTGATTCTAGTAGGTGTTAAATGTTCATAAATAAGTAAGCCTGCCTCTTCTAGCATTCTCTCTATTTCTTCATAAGTGAAGCATGCCTTCATCGGCTCACCACTCGCAGCAGCCAAGTTCACCATATTGGCGACTCGATTATACTTTCCTTTCTCACTAAAGAGTGTTTCGTCTGCATAATCAAAAACAATCGAGCTCCCCACTGGAACATTTACAAATAATTGTTTAATTAATGCTTCATTTTCCTCTTTCATTAAATAATAAGAGACACCTAGTAAACTAAAGAACGTCTTCTGATATGAAAATCCATTATCTACTAAATCTTGATTTGAAAACCTTTTGGTGAAGTCCATTGGTACGAAATGAAGATTAGTTGGGATAGAAAGATTCGCTTCCGCTATTTTTTTCTTTTTAAATGTTTGTGTCTGTGGATGATCCACTTCATATATTTCTAGTTTATGTTCTAACTCCGGATACCGAAAAGCAAATGTGTCTAACCCAGCCCCAAGAATTGCATACTGTTTTACCCCTAAAGTTAATTCGTTTTGTAACACACTTTCGCAATAAGCTGAACGAGCTAAAGGTGTTGGGGAAAGTTGAACTTGTGTTATCCATTTTAGTATTTCATCTGGGTTATCTTGATACCTTTGTGCGATTTCTGGATTAAAAAAATGGATTCCTTTTGTCATGTTCATGCTGACAGCCCTAAACTCTTTTTCTGTCATTAACCTATCTGCAATAAAATCATCAAATATTTTTGGTGAGTCATACCTACTATGATACGCTCGACCGAATGCCGATACTAAGGAAGTCATACTGGACTCATTTTGTTTCATAGCCTATTCCTCCCTATACAAAAATAAGATTCCCCTGGCCAGGAGAATCCTATTATAACCAATAAAATTATAACTGTAAATTGTAGCATAAATAAATTATTTTGTCAAGTTTTCAATCTATAAATACATAGTAATTTATATCCAATTTCATAAGGCATATCCTTTCCCAACAAAGTAAATTACGATATGATTATCTTATTAGATGGGGGGACTGTCCCCCTAAAAGGAGATAGACATGCTAAAAAGATTACAAGGTTGGCGTGACCTAACATTCTTATTATCTTCCATTGGAATTGCTAGTATTGGAGATTTTATCTATCTAGTGGCAATTAATATTATTGTTTTTCAACTAACTGGATCCGCGGCAGCAGTTGCTGGTCTATGGATTGTTAGTCCGTTAACGAATATTATTACGAAGTTCTGGACTGGTAGTTTCATTGATTATCGGAGTAAACGAAAAGTCATGATTACTACGTATATTATTCGAGCAGTATTTATCTTTCTTATTCCATTTGCACCAAACATGCTAGTAATATATGGTATCTTAGTTATTTTAAGTGTAGCTAAAGCTTTCTTTAATCCCGCTTCAACAACTTACATAACAATGCTTGTACCGAAAGAAAAACGGAAACGATTCAATTCCATTCGCTCCTTTGCCAGTTCAGGGGCATTTATTATCGGACCAGCAATTGGTGGGTCACTAATTTTATTAACTTCCATCAATGTTACACTGTGGATCAATGCCGTATTCTTTTTAATCGCTGCATGCCTTTTACTATTTCTACCAGACAGAGAAAAAATTAATAAAGAAACAATCCCATCGTTAACAATCTCGCAAGTAATTCAGGATTTTACAGTCGTTCAAAAATTTATGAAACAAAATAAATACATTTCGTTTATCTACTTTGCATTTATTATCGTCATGATTTTCACGTTTGCGATGGACGCACAAGAAGTTGTATTTACACAACAAGTAATTGGTCTATCCGAAATAGATTATAGTTTATTAGTTAGTATTACTGGGATTGGTTCTGTAACTGGTGCTTTACTACTTTCCCTATTTAGCAATTCCATCTCCATTCGTTTCATGATTACGATAGGGATAATAATGACCTCTCTAGGATATGTCATCTATGCCTTTTCGTGGTCCTTTGCATCAATTGTTGTTGGATTTGTTATTTTGGGATTCTTTAATGTATACCTAAATGCGGGCATGATGACTTTCTATCAAAATAACGTGCCTGTGGAAGTAATGGGAAGAGTAACGAGTATTTTTCAGTTAATTCAAAGTGCAATTCAAGTCCTATTTATCCTAGCGATTGGCTTTACAGCGGATGTGATTTCGTTACGGGTGACAATTGTTACTCTAGCAATTGTTATGCTACTGGCAGCTATAATTTTCACTATAACCGTATTGAATTCAAATAAAAAATCTTACTATCGCGAAAAGTGAGCAACGGGGAGTTCTTGCACTGCAAGATTTCCCAACCGCACTTGCACCTTCCAAGCAGATTATTGTCATAAATTACATTTCTTCCACTCTAAATCTCAAAACAGTTTTTAGTTTCTCCGGAGCTGTTTTTCTGACATCAGAAATATATATTTCTCGATGTGTTTTCTCTGCACGTCTTAGATTGTTTTCAACACAATATTCTTCCATCAGTTGAAAAGTCTTTGGTTCTTCATCATAACTTCCGATGTGCATTGCTTGTACACATAATCCTTCAGTAATTGTCTCAAATTTTACTCCATGTACATTTATATTTTTCTTCTTTTCTTCAACACTTTTTATTGCATAGTCAAATAATTCTTCCGTTACAAAATCAGGCTGTCTGATCATGAGCTTATACACAAAATGATTCTTACTTAAGTAATCTAATTTCCTACCTTCCTCATCTAAATCCCAGTGTCCTTCTAATGGGAAAACGGTATACTCAAAATAACCGTCAGGTACGATTCCTTTTTTGGGCATCATTCTAATAGCATACGACAAAGAATAAAGAGCTTTGATATTCTTATTAAATTGTTCACTATTGTTCGGATTTCCTTTTCCTTCTATTGTGAAAAACTTCATTTCTGGAACCTCAATTTTGGAAGGTTGTTTTTTCGGCAAATAAAACTCCTTCAGTTCTTTTCTCCATTCAAACTTACTCAATATGTATCACTCCTACTTACAATTTTCTTTACATGAAATTGATTACTTTAAAGGATTCCTCAGCTCTTCCCCTTCAAAGGTTGAGTTAGTCCACCCTCTATTCCCCCATTATTGCACATAGATGATAATAGCAAAAAATAAATGAGTCTTTATTAATTTTACTTTATTATCCAATTAATAACCGTTATATTGATTAAATCTTAAGCGGTCTAGATTCTCCAACACGAGGAATAAGTATCAAAAAAACAAACCCATACGGGATGGGTTGTTTCTTTTTGTTCGACAGTTAACTATTATTATATACGTCTGTTTACTTCAGCTTTTACTTTTTCGTATTCAGATTGGCTAATCCCAAGCGACTTTCTACGGTTATCGTGACCATTTCCATGCATACCTTTAATAACTTCTTCTGCCATCTGACTGATTGTTTTTTTAGGTTTATTGCTAGGGGTTCCTGTTCTACTATTTACCAACGCTCGAACTTTCTCATATTCTGCTTGACTAATACCTAGTGATTTTCGTCTATTTTCATGACCATTTCCATGTTTACCAGCAATAACTTCATCAGCCATTTGGGAAATAGATTTATTAGTATTAACAGTTGAGTAGTAATTTCTCAAGTACTTTGTTGGGTCTAAGGTTCTAGCTTGAGGATCTTGAATCCATCCAAGAGAAGGACTTGATTTCTTTCGAATCTCATAATGTAAATGTGATCCAGTTACACGATTACCAGTTGCTCCCTGTCTACCAATTATATGGCCTCGTTCGACAGTCTGTCCTTTTCTAACAGCAACACTATCTAAATGTGCATATACATGGGCACGATTGTTTTTATCTCGAATAACTACTACATTCCCGTAACCACCTACTCCAGTTCCAGGGGCACCATTCCCAGCGTAAATTACTACCCCACCAATAAACGCTTGAATTGGCGCTCTATGTCTTTTAACTAGATCTATCCCGTCGTGAAAAGATTTTCCGTCTCTAGTAATTGGGTCTGTTCGATAGCCATACGGACTTGTTACTCTATAATTTTCAAATGGCATTATAAGCCACCTCCTAATTTATATTATTAATGAGTAACAATTTTCGTATAGTCAATTACCTCCTTAGCGACAATCCAATCATTAACCCATACATAATCCATTCCATTTAAAAACAAACAGGTCCATCGCCCAAAAAAAACCGGACGATGAACCTGTTTGCCATTATAACATTTTTTTCAATCTCGCATTGCCCCTGCTTCTCGAGCAGTCATGGCACCTTGTCCCCGTTTTAAATCTTCTTGAATTTCCTTCCTTACTTTCTTTGCATCTGTTCCAGCATAACCCCGTTGCAATTGGAACTTCTTTTGTTGCATATAGGCTCCTCCTTTTGTTGACTATTCCCTCTTATTATTCGTTAATCTTATTTTTCATATGCTGGTCAATTATTTAATTGTCTTTTGCATTTTAATCGTCGGTTCTACCAAATCTTTTCTACGATATACACTTAGTATTAAACCAATAATTGCAGCGTAAATAATTAACATGGTGTTTCCATAACTGATGATAGGAAGATACATCTTGGTAATCGGTAATAACCCAAACCCCATTAAAATATTCCAACAAGTTGGTACAGCAAATAATGTTGTACCACCAATGACTAATAATCTCCCATATAAATCCTTCGTTTTAAAGGCATTCCGTGAAATACGTACTATAAACGTCAGCAGAATAAGACAAAGGATTATCCCAAATGCCCAGCCAAGTGTATGTACGAGAAATAGAAATGGAAAATCTGTATGCATCGATGGTACTGAAGGAATCGCATCCAATCCATGACCAAACCATCCCGACTGCGCGAATATCTCTTGAAGCAAGAGATACCAATATCCGTTACCAGCTTGGTCAATGGTTGGGTTTAGAAAAACAGAAAGTCTTTGAAAAATATATTCATTGCTTGGTAAAGCGATAAATACAGTCAAGAAAATAACAAACGCAGTTAGATTAACGGTTACTAACTGAATAGCTAATCTTTTATGAACCGAAGAAAAGAGAAACATCAACATGATAGTAAAAAAGTAGATAGTCATTAAACCATAGTTGGGAATCATTATATAAGACAAAATTGGTATCCAAAATAGAAAAAATAATACAACTTGCTTTTTCCAACTAGAGAACTTATTTATTTTGCTAAATATTCCTGCCCAAGCAAGGAAAAATAAAAACAACGTTACAATAGAGGTATCAATAGAAATCCCCAAAATATGAATCCAGTTCTTTGAACCCCACACGGTTACACCAAATAAGCCTGTATATATATGTAATAATAAAGCAAAAACATAAAAGACTATCCATAGATTCTGTAACTTTCGATAATCAAAAAATAGTAATCCACCTATGATTAGAACAGCAAATGTATAACCAATTATTTGTCGGTTTATAAAATAGGTAGTATCGTTTGGAAAGCCTGGGACTCCGTTCATGATCGGTAGAAAACTGATCGCCGCAAGGATGACGAACAACACAACAAGTAGCCAATCCATCTTCGGTTTATGGATTCGATTTAAGTTTTCTCCCAGTGTAAATGGGTTGCCCATTTCTTTTATCGCCTTTTTCTCTGCATCCTCTTTCAATCGACCATCTGCCTGAAACGTTTCGCTTAACATGTGATAATGATTCGTCAGTTCTTTTTCTATCATTGGATGTGCTTCTTTTGCTTTTACTTTAGACGTTACTTTAAGAAGAAATTCTTTAAACCTCGCTCCACTCATAATGCCGCCTCCTGAATAATATCCAGCAATATGAGTGATAGTTTAGGGCTTTCTTCTTTATATGTCACTAATAGTTTCTTTCCTTTTTTCGATAAGGAATAATACTTCTTGTCTTCTATCCAAGTCGAAGTAATTATCGATTTATTTTCAAGCACGTGTAACAGTGCATATAGTTCTCCTTCATTACTCTTAAAGGCAAAATCCTGTTTTTGAAAAAGATTGGTTGAAATATCAAACCCGTGTTTCGGTTGGTTCTGTATCGTTTCTAATACTGCAATAATTGTTTTTTCTTTCCAAGCATGGAGTTGATGTTTAGCTTGTTTTCCATTAATTTCCTCTTTCACAGCATTTTTTCTCTCTTCTGGAAAAGAAAACTCCTTAAAGACTGACTCTTTCATCGAACGCTTTAAGTTGGATAATGAATTATTCATCAAGTAATCCTCCTAACTTATCTTTTAATAACTCCTTCGCACGCTTCAACCTTGTCTTTAACGTATTAATATTCACGGAAGTCACATTACTAATTTCAGTGAGTGTTAACTCCTCATAGTAATGCAGAAACACAACTTCTCTGTAAATAACCGGCAAGGTCATCACTGCATCTACTAAGCTATCACCCTCCTCTTTCTCAATAACTTCTTTTTCCACATTGGTTGACCTGGAAGGGATATAGTCCCATATTTTTTCATTTAAATTGATTTTTCGGTAATGCCAACTTCGCAAATAATCTTTACAATGATTAATCGCAACCCTATATGCCCACGATTTCACATTAGCCTTATGATCAAACTGGTGATATTTTTCATAACACTTCATAAAAATCTCTTGCGTTAAATCTTCTGCGGTTGTCCGATTTTTCACATATGTATATACGAGATGCAAGATCCCGTCTGCGTATTCATCCATTAATTGTTCAATCATAGATTCTTTTTCAATTACATTTTCATCAATTGTTATTGATTGCTCGAGCTCGTTCATCTAGTATCACCTCTTCATCTATTTTAGACGAAACAGAGTCACTTATGGTTTGGATAAAATAATTTTATTTGGGAGATTACATTTTGTTTTGGAATATTATGCTAATATGAAACTAACAAATTTGTAGAACTTTATGGAAATGAGGTATGGAATGGGGGTAAAAAAATGAATCTATCAAAACCACAACAGATGGCAATGGAACATTTTACAAACTATGCTAAAAATCATCAGCAACAGGCAATAGCAACGATTCACCATATCCTAAAAATGTCCAATATTTCTGTTTCAACGTATGAAAAGGCAGTGAATAATTTAAAAGGAAAAGCAAGAATTGGTCTTCACTTCCATCCCGACCGACTAGATAACACGATGAAAACTGTAGCTGAGTCACTCTTAGACCAAGGGGTATACAAGAGCCAATTTGAAACACTAATTTCCAATGGAAGTGTCTCCGCTTATCCTGGTGGACACCGAGACAATTGGGAGAAAAGATTGTTCGGAGGAGCATACCAAATCGAAGGGACAAAAAATAGTGAGAGACCAAAATATGGAGCATTACAAATTTTGCCCCATGCAGATGGCCCAGCACCACGTTTTGGCTCGTGTTATTTTCTTTTATCACCAAAAGTATCTACCCGTTCCACATTTACTTACTTAGATTCTCATCAAGATCCAAAAGAAAAAGGAACTTATGAAGCGTTTGAAATGATTATGGCAACACTTTTAGCCGATTCTTTTCAAAGTGAATGTGCAATTGGTGAAAGAAATCTAACTCCACCACGGTTGATTCAACATCTACTAAAAACTATAGACTTACCAATGTCTGAACAAGTCGTACAAAAACCAAGTCGTAACCTCAATCATTATGTTGAAGCACAGATCCATGGAGACATTTCATTACAAGATGATGTAGAAATACTTGTTGCAGATCCTTCATTCCAAGGAACGCCTATTGGTAGTTTATTAGAAAAAATTGCTCAAACATACTCCATCGATTTATATTGGCATCAGGGATTTACACTTTCTGTAGATGAAGTGCCGACTGATTTCAGGGGCCCGACCATGCCTTCATTAGCTAAACGTATTGCTAATAATAATGATATAAATGCACAATTAATTGGTTCAGCAGTACTGGATTTATACCAAAACCCTAAAAACTGGGAGGATCGTGGCACCCATCAAGAGGTTCTTCAGGAACTAAAGTTACTGTGGCATGTACTCGTGCGATACGGGAAGTAGATAATAACTCAGTTTTCATACTGGGTTATTTTTTCTGTCTGCTGAGAAGTATTTAATACAACCACCCCTCCAATAATGAAAAGGATTCCCATAATTTTAAGCAGACCGAAAAATTCGTCCCACAACACGTAACCGATTATAGCCGTTAAAGCTGTACCTATCCCGGACCAGATTGCATAAGCAACACTTAATGGAATCGTTTGTAAACATAAAGATAGGAAATAAAATGACAGTCCATACCCAACAACAACTCCGATAGATGGAAACATCACTGTAAACCCTTCTGACATTTTTAGCATTGTCGTTCCAAATAGTTCCCCAATAATAGAAAACGCAAGTAAAATATATCCTTTCATGTCGCTCCTACTTTCTAGAATGTTAATACGTTTCACCAATATTTAATAACACTACTCCACCGATTATTAGTAATAAACCTAACAAAGTTCTGCGATTAAAGCTTTCTTTATAAACAAAAACACCAACTAATGCAGTAAGTGCAGTCCCTAACCCAGACCAAATCGCATAGGCAGTTCCAAGTTCAATATACTTAAGTGCTAAAGATAATCCATAAAATGCAACACCATATCCAGCTACTACTCCTAGTGTAGGTAGAACTTTTTTAAACCCATTCGTTAGTTTAAGCATGGAGCTGCCAAACACTTCAGAGAGAATCGAAATAATTAATATTACATAAGCATTCATGATGATCCCCATTTCCTCTTCTTTCTTATCTATACTTATATGAATTGTATAATAACAAACTGCAAACAACAAGTTTTATGCAGTCAATCCACAAGCTGAATTGACAGTTTTTCTATCATGTATTTCCAAGTCCCTAACTAATTTTCAGATATTTTCACAAATTACCGTTGACAGCAATAATGTATTAGTGTACTATTTGGTTAGTACACTAATACATTGATTTTGGGAGGATGAAAAATGAATACTTGGTTAGCATTAACGAAGAAAGAATTTAAACTTAGTTTACCTGCTTTTATCATTGCAGCAGTATTGTTTGTAGGGTTTATGGTCGGTGGATATTTTATTGGCAGAAATTTTGGGTACGCAGATGAAGTGTTATTAGGTGTATCCTTGTTTGCATCTAGTCTTCACACACTTTTACTCGCTTTTTATTTATTTTACAGTTTAAATACGGAAAGAAAACGGCTCCATCTATGGCTTCATAATCCGATGTCCATTTCTGGATTGCTTTCCGCAAAGATTTTTACAAATTTCGTTTATATGATTATTACATTTGCTGCTTCCATCACATTAAATGTGATATTTTTCCAAAGAGTAACTGATTTGTTTAATCAACAGACCTTGTTTAATTTGACTGGAACATTGCTGATCATGTTTCTTTTCAGCTCACTTTTTGTAGCTGCGGTATTTCTATTCTTTTGGTCTATCTTTATGACCCTAAGCCAAAAGATGAATGATTTCTTAAGTTTTGTCATCACGTTTTTGCTATTCGTCTTCACATCATGGGCATTGGGTAAAGTTACAGATTTATCATTCTATCAAACACTTACCCAATGGGGAGAAATCAAGATTCAAGATATGTTCGTTGGTTTTGAATTAAATGTAGATTTCGATAGCCAGTCTGCTTCTGGAGACACATTCCTTGAATCAACCTTTATCTATATCGGGGATATTATAGTGGAAATCATTGGAATAATTGCTCTGTTCTTTGCAACATGTTGGATCATTGAAAGAAAAGTTGAGGTGTAATACATGGCAGACATGTTTCATTCACAAAAGCCAATCTATCAACAACTGGCAGATCGCATCAAGAAACAAATCATTAGTGGAGAGCTTAGCCCAGGTGAGAAGCTTCCATCAATTCGAGAAACAGGATTGGAAGTGAATGTTAATCCAAATACCGTCAGTCGGACGTACAGGGAGTTGGAGATGGTGAACATTGTAGAAACAAAGCGTGGCCAAGGAACTTTCGTAACCGAAGACGAGGGTGTCCTTAGGTCCATACGCGAAGAAATGAAAAATGAAATCATTACAATTTTTGTCCAAGAAATGCAAGAAATGGGCTATACAAACGATGATATTCAATCTGGCTTAGGTGAATTTTTAAGTAAGAAGGGAGAAAATGAAGCATGATCACATTGACAAATGTAACGAAAAAATACAGCTCTAAAAAAGCGTTAGACAATGTTAACTTGGAACTGACAGTAGGTAAATTGATTGGCCTTGTCGGAGAAAACGGGAGCGGAAAATCCACAACCTTAAAACTAATTGCCGGACTTAAACACCCAACCAAAGGTGAGGTCAGGGTGAATGGTGAATTGGTTACACGTAGAATTGCAGATTCCGTATCTTATTTATCCGAACTTGATGAGTATTACTCATTCTTCACCGTAGAAAAAACAATTGAATTTTATGCAAGTCAATTCAAAGATTTCGACCTGGATAAGGCGTATGAAATATTAAAATTTATGAAACTTGACCCAAAGAGCAAACCAAAACATCTATCCAAAGGAAACCGCGGACGATTAAAAATTGTTCTATCACTCGCTAGAAATGTTCCAGTCATCTTACTAGATGAACCATTCTCAGGATTAGATCCAATGGTCCGTAATTCCATCGTTAAAGGGTTAATCTCCTTTATTGATTTAGAAAAACAGCTTGTCCTTATTACTACCCATGAAATTAGAGAAGTCGAAAGTATTCTAGATGAAGTGGTAGCGATTAAAGATGGGTCTATCATTGGACATCATAACGTGGAAGATCTTCGAGAAGAAAAACAAATTGGGATTGTTGATTGGATGGAAGAGATTTATGGATAGGGATGGAGTCGTTGGGTAGTTTTGGGTGATTGGGGCTGGGGTTTGGGTGATTATTTGGGAGTTTGGCAGATTAAACCGGGGTTTGGACGATTACACCGGAGTTTGGCAGATTAACCGGGGGTTCGGGCGATTTCACCGGAGTTTGGCAGATTAAACCGGGATTCGGGCGATTACACTGGAGTTTGGCAGATTAACCAGAAGTTCGGGCGATTTCACCGGAGTTTGGCAGATTAACGGCGATTCCGGGCGATTACACCGAAGTTTGGCAGATTAAACGGAAGTTCGGGCGATTTCACCGGAGTTTGGCAGATTAACCGCAATTTTGGGCGATTATACCTGAGTTTGGCAGATTAACCAGAAGTTCGGGCGATTTCACCGGTGTTTGGCAGATTAAACGGACGTTCGGGCGATTACACCGGAATTTGGCAGATTAAACGAAAGTTCGGGCGATTATACCTGAGTTTGGCAGATTAACCAGAAGTTCGGGCGATTACACCGGTGTTTGGCAGATTAAACGGACGTTCGGGCGATTATACCGGAATTTGGCAGATTAAACGAAAGTTCGGGCGATTATACCGGAGTTTGGCAGATTAAACGGAAGTTCCGGCGATTACACCCTAGTTTGGCAGATTAACCGCAATTCCGGGCGATTACACCTAAGTTTGGCAGATTAACCGCAATTTCGGACGATTAAACTGGAGTTTGGCAGATTAACCGCAATTTCGGGCGATTACACCGGAGTTTGGCAGATTAACCAAAATTCCGGACGATTCCCCCTCCAGTTTGGTTGATTCAACTCGAGTTTCGGTTGATTACTCCAAAAAATCAGTTGATTAACATAAATTTCAGTTGATTACACCACCGTTTGGTTGATAGACCGCAATTCCCCAGCCCCTCAGCCTCCCACTAATCCACAAAAAATCCAGTTTCCACACCGAGGAAACTGGATTTTAAATAAATTACAACGCAGCTGATCCACCATCAATTGAAATCACTGCACCATGAATGTAAGATGCTTCATCACTTAGTAGAAATGCTACGACGTTTCCTACTTCATGAGGTTGGCCTAACCTCCCCATTGGTACGGCATCTGCCATTGCTTTAATCGCATCGGCTGGAAATGCTTTTACCATTGGAGTTTCGTTTGTACCTGGAGCGATCGCATTGATACGAATATTTTCCCTACCATATTCCCCTGCGATTGTTTTTGTTAAACCAATAATGCCATGTTTTGTTGCCGAATAAGGTCCCAGCGTTGGCATTCCTACAACACCACCTAATGATGCTGTATTTACAATCGAACCGCCACCTGTTTTTAGCATCTCATTGACAACATATTTCAATCCATAAAATGCACCTTTTAGGTTTACATCAATTATTTTTTCAAATTCTTCCTCAGAGCATTCCAATGTACGGACACCAGAGCCTGATATTCCAGCATTATTAAAGAACATATCAATTTTCCCGAAGTGCTTCATTGTTTCAGATACATATCGTTTTACATCTTCTACTTTACTAACATCCGCTTCCACAAAAATTGCGTCAACGCCTGTTTCTTTGCAAAGGTTCACGGTTTCTTCACCATGTTCTTTTGATAAGTCCACAACACAAATGTTTGCTTCCTTTTGAGCAAGTTTAAGAGCTGTTTCTCTTCCGAATCCACTACCGCCACCTGTAATAATTGCTGTTTTACCTTGCATTTAAAGTCACTCCTTTAAAATATACATGCAGTTTTATGAATAATAATTTGTGAAATGTTTAACAAACTTTTATAGTAATAATATATCATACATCTCTTTAAAATTACAATTTATATTATAAATCGCACTTTGTTATTCTGCCCGACGTAAGACATTACATGTAAAAAAACACATTCACTTTAACATTAGTGAATGTGTTTTTCATTTTCATGCCCATGCCTATCCAACAAATCGTCCATACTCTTTATGAAATTCTAGTTCCAGTGTTCCAGTTGGACCATTTCGCTGCTTACCTATTATGACTTCGATTCTGCTCTTTTCTTCAGTCGAATGTATATCAAATTTTTCCTGATGCAGAAATACAACAACATCCGCATCTTGTTCAATAGATCCAGAATCCCTTAGGTCAAACATTTGAGGCCGCTTGTCCCGTCTTGTTTCAACATCCCTTGTTAATTGCGATACCAAGATGATAGGAATATTTAATTCCATTGCTAAAAACTTCAATTCCTTCGTCATTTCCGCAATCTCTAAATCTCTCCGTCTCCTAAAAACAGGCGTAATAAATTGTAAATTATCAATGAGAACTAAATGATTTTCGTTATCGTTTTCGGTAACAAATTTTCTTATCGTGGAGCATATGTCCTTTATTGTTAATTTTGTCTCATCGGATATTTCTAAATTCCAATTGGAAATTTCGCCAATCGCACGGTAAGCTCGTTCATAATCTTTACCAGAAAGTGGCTTTCCCTTCCATTTTAGACTACTGATTTCTGCCTCACTGGAAATGATCCGCTGCAACAAATTTTCCGTACTCCTTCTTAAACTAAATACTAGGGATGCTCCTCCGTTTTTACAATGGTTCGTTACTAGATTTAAAGCAAATGTAGTTTTTCCAACAGATGGTCGTGCTGCAAGAACAATTAAATCTCCTTTTTGCAATCCCCCTGTCATTTCATCAAATTCTTTATACGAGGTTTTAATTCCTGGAGACTCATTATGCAGTGAATTTAAATCTTCTCCTATTTCATATAGATAATCTTGAATCGACTTCTTTTGTTTCAGTTAAAACACGCTCCTTTTATTTTTTATAGTCGCAAGTCAATCATTCCTACTTTCCTACCTTTATTTCGTAAAACTTTTCTTAGCTTGTTCTTGCATCCATAGATCAATAGAATCCTTTGTGAAAAAAATTCGGTTTCTCAGTTTCAAATGGGGAATTTGTTTTAATTTAACCATCGTGCAAATGGTGTCAGTGTGGACACCGAGATAATGAGCAACTTCCTTTACCGTTAATGTATGTCGCTTCAACTAATTGCCTCCTTTCGTTATGTTTGTTCAGGTGTAATAGGAGGATTTCTCCTCTCATAGTTACAATCGAAGTGGAGTTGGAAAAGGGGGCATTTATTTAAATTATTTTTTGTTTTGTTTGGTAGAAGTTCATTTTAGTAGGTTCCTAGTTGATTTAAAGCACAATTTGAAGATGTCGGATGATATACTTAAATAAAATGGAGTATTTAGTTGAGGGGGAATTACGATGAGAAAAGTAGAAGTACATCCATATAATGAAAATTGGCCCCACCTTTTTGCAGAAGAAGCAAAGAAACTGAAGCACATATTTGGTGATGAGGTTATTGTTATACACCATATCGGTAGTACGTCCGTCCCTGGCTTAAAAGCAAAACCGATTATCGACATCATGCCAGTTGTTCGAAACATAGATGAAGTGGATAAATTCAATCATGAGATGGAAGCCATAGGATATGAACCTAAAGGAGAGAACGGGATACCAAAGCGGAGATACTTTCGCAAAGGTGGAGACATGCGAACCCATCATGTACACATCTTCCAAGTTGGTAGTGATGATATTGACAGACACATAGCGTTTAGAGATTATTTGAGAATGCATGAGACGGATAAGCAGCGTTATGGTGATTTAAAGGAAAAATTATCGCAACAATTCCCGCTCGATATGGAGTCATATATAAATGGGAAAGACCAACTAGTGAAAGAAATCGAAGAAAAAGCATTAGTTTGGTATAGAGAGAATAGGAATAACTAATTCCGTTATGGAAGGAATAGCCTCTATAAACAGCCTTTCAATAATATCACTCTATCTCAAGTTAAATTAAGCAAATAAAAAAAGTACTAGAACTAATTCTAGCACTTTTTAAACTCTATCAATTATTACATAAATTTACTTAGGTCTGGATAACCGCTAACTTCCCATGCACCATCTACAACTAATCCTGTACCGTTGACGTAAGAAGCGTCGTCACTTACTAAGAACATTGCAGGTCCTGCCATTTCGTCTGGATCTGCTGGGCGTCTCATTGGGATACGCTCTTTATAAGCTTCATTGATTCCTTCATGATCCGTTAATCCTTTTGTTAAAGGTGTAGAAACTAAACCTGGTAATAGAGCATTTACACGAATATTATGTTGTGCTAGTTCTAATGCAGCGTTTTTCGTCAGCATTTCTACCCCTGCTTTCGCTGATGAGTAAGCAGCACCGTAGAACATTGGTACATGTGCGTTTAATGAAGCAACGTTAACAATCGCTCCCCCACCATGTTCCTTCATGTATCTTGCTTGATGTTTAACAGATAAGAATACGCCTTTCAGACATAAATCTACGGTAAAGTCCCAATCTTCTTCACTTTGATCAGTGATTAGAGCTGAACGAGATGCACCTGCTACGTTAAAGCCATAGTCTAATCCGCCAAATGTATCAACCGTTTTTTGTACTAATGCTTCAATATCTTTTTCTTTCGTTACGTTTGTAACAACACCAATTAAATTACCTTTATGTTCTTCTTCTAATTCTTTTAATCTATCTTCATTCAAATCTGCAACAGCTACTTTAATTCCTTGATTTAATAGACGATTGACAATAGCATAACCAATACCTGATGCTCCACCTGTAACAATCGCTACTTTACCTGAAAATTTATTCATATGATGTTTCCCCTTTGCAGTGAATTTTCTTACAATTTAATGGAAACGCTTTCCAACCACGTTGTCAAAGAAAGTAGATTATTGTCGAATTGATAGAAATATATCTTCTCGAATAGATAACGAATAAAAAATTAACCTACGGACAGGATAAGACCTTGAAGAGGTGATTGGAATGTCTAATAAACTGAAACAAGAAGATATTGAGACATTAAGAGAATTAATTAAAGATGTAGAAATCGCGATGTTCACTACCGCTACAGAAGAAGGACTTGTTTCTCGTCCGATGAAGACGCAGGAAGTAGAATTTGATGGGGATCTATGGTTCTTCACCAAAAAAGAAACGGATAAATATAAGGAAATCTTACATAATCAAGATGTGAATGTTGCCTATGTCGGTAAATCGTATGTTTCTGTTCGTGGGAAAGCAGAGATTGTGGAAGACATGGCTAAGAAAAAAGAATTATGGAGCAAAATGTACGAAAAAATTATGCAAACGACTTATGATGATTCTAATATTATCTTGATAAAAGTACACGTTGAAGCAGCAGAATATTGGGAACAAGGAAATCTTCTCAAGAATATTGCCTTTTTCTATAAACGAATGACAGGACAAGATGCAGAGTCAGTGGATATTAATGAGACGATTGAATTAGATGATTGAAGCAAGAGGACGGTTCTCGCACTAACAATAAGGTAATTTACCTTAAATAATGGAGCATGAGAACCGTCCCTTTGCCCACCTATTCTGGATTCGGAATATCTACTTCATTACCCCATTGGGTGAATGTATTACTATTCCTTGCGCTAATATCACCCATTGTTCCAGTAGCAGCAAAATATGCAACGAGATAGTCATTTGTTATATAAAGTTCAAAATCTGAAATGGTGGAAATTTCCATATCAACTACATCATCTGATATTAATTTCCATGCAACATCTGTAAAGGCATCTTTATCTGGAATAATCTTTTCCCCAACAACAGTCCAACTGGATACCTTTCCTAGAAGTTCGCCAATGAAACGTGGATCTACAAAAGTACGAAACCCTTGGATAACGACATTCGCCGTTTTGGTTTCTGGATGTGTACTATTCAGGTCCTCTTGTACCCACCTTCCATCTAATGTTTGCATCCAGCCGGTATCTCCCCTCAGAATGACAGAATATTCACCATTTGATGCAGACAGTGAAAAATGAGGAACCCATTGAAAATCCACTATAGTAGTAATACCACTATCGTTCTTCACAATTTGCGTGCCTGATTGCTGCACAAGCATTGCTTCCACAACACATTCCGCAAGAGCATCCCCTTCAATTTCTTGACTAACAGATAACAGGAGTCCTTTACAGGTTTCATATTCTGTACTACTATCTTCCGCAGTTTCTGATTCCTCTTCCGAACTTTCCTTCTTTTCTTCCTTTGTTTCTTCACTCATTGCTTCTTTTTTACTATCTTCGCTATCCGAGGAAGCACAAGCTGTAATTGTAAATAACAACATCACAATGAAACTAAACACCCCTAACCTCTTCAATTCATATCCCCCTCTTAACTAGTTTATTCCACACTTACATGTATATTATTCTCATACAAAGAAAGAAGGCAAAATGATAAAATGATATTTAGAAGTAGCAACACTCATTACTAATCAGTTACTTCCAAAAAGGAGGATCAACTTTGAAAATGTTAATTATCGGAGCAACAGGATTCCTAGGCTCCACTTTATTTGGATTCGCTAAAGAACGCGGGATTCATGTACTAGGTACCTCTAGATATACTAATAAGCATCCTCAAATAATAGAAATGAATGTAATGGAAATAGATTCTATTAAACAAGTAATAAGTGAATTCCTTCCAGATGTAGTTGTATGGACGCTTCTGAGCAGGGATGAAGAAGACATCTTAATTAATATTGGATTAACTAATTTACTATCTGTGCTAAGTCCAAAAGCAAAACTTATTTTCCTATCTACGGACGCACTATTCCTTGATGGTAAAGGGAACTATACCGAGATAGATGAGCCAACTCCATTTCCTGAAAATGCAGCCCTATCGACATATGTTAATGCAAAAATTCATGGTGAAACAAAAACCCAAGAGTTACATAAAAACCATGTTATTATTCGTACTGGCCCTCTATATGGAAGGGACTACCATCATCAAATAGAGCAACGAACTCAACGGGTATTAAGGGAAATTCAAGATAAAAATGTCTTTTTAGCAGCTTCTAATCTATATAAAACATTTGTTCACGTAGAAGATTTAGCAAATGCGATTCTAGAGTTATCTATTAAGAACTACCAAGGTATAATCCATGTTGGTCCGGATCAAAAGACTAGCTATTATATGTTTTATAAAACAAGATTAAAAGATTTAGGCTATGACGAACGTGCTATACAACCGCTAGAGATAGATCCTACCAAGCAACCATTTGTACCGCTAGATAGCTCTTTGAATACAGAAAAAGCAAGAAGTTTACTAGATGTGAAGTTCCGGACTGTTTAATGGTTTCCCACGGAAATTCGTCATACTATTTTTCTTTTTAGGGCAAAAAAGTGTAAAACATATTTGACACCCTCTTTGCCTTTTTGTATCATTAAGGTGTAAAAGGTTTTTTACACCTTTGTAAATGTGGAGGAATATGAAATGGAAAATAGAATTAAGGAGTACAGAGAAAAAAACGGTCTCTCACAAGGGAAACTAGCAGAATTATGTAATGTGAGTAGGCAAACGATTAATGCTATTGAGAATAACAAATATGACCCAAGTTTACAGCTAGCATTTGATATTGCAAAGAATTTAAGAGTTGTCATGGAAGATTTATTTATACCATTAGATAAAGGAGGAAAAAAACATGGATAAGTCTCGAAAAGTCATCGCTTTTTTTGCATTTATTGTTTTTGCTATAGTAGCAGGTTTTACATTATACAAATATTTGCGGTTTGGAACGATTGATGGAGCAGGAATATTCTTTAGCTTTGTTGCGTTATCCTATCTTTTTAATATGCTTACTTGGGGCAACCACGAAGGTGGTGGAGAGAAAGATGAAATGGACAAACATATTGAAGCCCAAAGTGCTAAAATAGGATATTTTGTATTAATGATTTTAGCAGCTTTAATTTTAGTCCTTTCTGAAGGTATCTCTAATTTTAATGACATTGATAATTATCCCCTATTAATTGTAGTTGGTTTAACGATCGTTACTCTTCCGATTACAGAATTTATCTATTCCAAGAAGTTTAAATAAGATGATACATAAATTACATTGAAGCACGGGGACAGTTCTTGCGCTTCAATGTAAGGTAGTAAAACCTCTATCGAAGCATAAGAACCGCCTCCTCGCTTACTAGTTTAAGTTGATTTCTGTTTGAAGTCCTGGGAACTTCTGATAGGTTTTTATATACATGAAAAATTCTAGTCCCTTCGTTGTTTCAATTTTGGGATAGGATACCTCGATCGTACTACCATCACTTCTATAGGAAATTGGGTAAGTCATTTCTTCCGTATCACGGTTGTGAATATAAGGAAATTCTGGAACACCTAGATCCATCTCATAGGTTACAACTGTACGATCCGATTCCTGCTTAATCTTTTCCACTTTGATTGGATTTTCCGCTCCAATAATCTCATCTTCTGCAAATGGTACACTATAGTGATCATAATTGTAGCCTTCCCCATATGCTGAAGTAACTTTTTCCCCTTGGTACGTTATTATATACGGAACGATTAAATAGGAATACACATTAACACCTCTTGGTAGTTTCATGTTTCGATAAAATCCCTGTTTCCCATCAACTCTTGGGGTATCGTAGAAAGTACTCATTACTTGGCTGGGGATATACCTTTCTCCATCAGAACCAACACCAACTATAGCAAGTTTATAATCTTGAAAGCCTGAAACTGCCTCATCTAAGAACAGATTTACATTTGTTACTAAATTAAGTTCAGATGGGGTTAGCTCAGCCCTAATAATTTGTAATGAATTTCCGAAAGCATCTTGTTTCACCTCGAAATTACTTTCCACAATAAACTCTTCATTTTTACTTAATTGGAATTGAAAAGACCAGTTTCCTTCTACCTCATTAATCTTGGAAATATGAAACTCTAAATTTGCTGTTGGTGGAAAGTTTGTATATATGTCTATATATATATATCCATTCGATATTAATTCTTCTGTAGGAATCCGTTCCGATCCAGGTGGTCCAATCGGTTCCCCATCCAATAACCATTCATAGGTTAATGAAGTATGTTCAGGAAACGTAATAGTAGAGTCAGGAATAATTTGGATCGATACTGCCATTTTACTATTATCAATGTATCCTTCCTTTAACAGTACTTTGATTCCTTGATCCTCCACCTCTAGTGATAGATCTTGTACTTTCCCCTCCATAACCATTCGTTGTAGTCCTTCATCACCATTTTGGAATAGTATACTTTTCTTCGAATGATCTCCACTAGCAATCTCCTCATACGATTGGAATAATAAAACACCAAATGCCATAACAAAGATAGATGCAATAGCTGCTATGATGTGATGTTTCTTTATATGCGTTTGCTTTTCTTTTTTCGTTGCTTTAAGTAAAGCATTTTGAACTGTTGAATGTAGCTTTTCATCCGGAATGGTGACATGGTCAACCATCTGTTTAATATCTTGATGAAGCTTCTCCATAAACATCCCCTCCACTTTCTAATTTTTTCTTCAGAATTTGAAGTGTTCTATGTAACTGTGATTTAATTGTTCCCTCTGGCTTTTCGAGAATATCCGCTATTTCCCGTATGGAGTATCCCTCGAAAAATCGCAGTAGTATAATCGTTTTTTGATTGGGTTTTAATTGGTCAAAAACATGGGAGATATCCATTGACATAATAGTTTGATTGACTTCATTTACATGAGGAATATACCAGTCAGCCTCAAACGGTACGACTACTTTTTCACGCCTTATATGGTCTAGCGCACAATTAATTAATATTCTAATCATCCATGTTGAAAACAGACTTCTATCCTTTAACTTGTGAAAGGATTTGTATCCTTTTATAATCGCATCCTGTACAATATCTAAAGCATCCTGCTCATTTCTTACATAGGAGTAGGCAATACGGTAAAGTTTATTTTGTTCATTTACTAGTAATTGCTCAAATGAATCGTGTTCTTCTGGTAACTTTCTCATTTTAAAGATAGACATATCATCCCTCCTCCCCTTCATATTTACTATAATGGTCCAATCAGCTAGAATTTTCCACTAGATTAGGAATCAACTTTCATTCACTTATTCAATTAATCTACCTATTAGACATTCAGGTTCTCGAAAACGTTCCAATTATTTTTTTTGAAGAAAGCAAGGAGACGGTTATCACACTTCAAAATGAAGCATGATAACCGTCCCTAGAATAGTGTAAATCCAGTTTTCGAATTACAGAAACGTTATTCATTAAATATAATAAGCTAAAATTTAAAAACCAATCACTGCTGAAATAGCAGCTAATATAACGGAAGTAATGACATAGATGATTGCTAGTTTAACTTTGTTAGATTGAATTAGTTCCATGTCCAAAGGTGAAAATGTGGTAAATGTATACGGACGGGTTCTTATAAACATTTTCACCTCGGAAACTTGAATTATCGACTTAAAAGCAAATAACCCTCAGTATATTCAGAATAACGAATTGTTCTAAGGGCAATATATAATCATCCCTATTTTATGATTATGTAAAGGTGGTAACTTTTTTGGAACTATCTGAACTACTTATTAGATTAATAATAGCTTTTGTCGTATTGTTTATAACAACACGAATTATGGGGCGTAAAGAAATCAGTCAAATGACCTTCTTTAATTTTGTATCCGCTATTGCTATAGGATCCGATTACAGCGAACTTAGCGGTTAATAGTAATCTTAGTATTCGAAACGGTACTATTGCTATTGTTGGATGGGCGATATTTACAATCGCTATGGCGTTTATGGACATTAAATTAAAAAGTGTTAGAAAGCTAACAACCGGTGAACCGATTGTTGTTATAAAAGAAGGTAAGATTATGGAAAACTCCCTTCGCAAAACCCAATTGGATATTGACTCATTAAACTCCATGCTACGCCAGAAAGATGTTTTCTCACTAAAGGATGTAGAATTTGCCATATTTGAAACAAGCGGAAAGCTTTCTGTTATGAAAAAGGAAAATATGCAACCCGTTACAAAAGGAGATCTACAAATCTCCAAACAAAGTAAGATTTATCCAAGCGCTACAGAAGTTATTTCGGATGGCATCATTAATACAAACAATCTTACTCGTTTAAATCTAGATACTGAATGGCTGGAGCAACAATTGCAAAATGCTGGTATAAGTTCTGTATCAGAGGTGTTTTTTGCAGAGGTTCAGACCGATGGTAGCCTTTATATCGATAATAAGGACGACCAGTTGTTAAATTGAGTAAAGAAATTTGTGGTCTTGTCTGTTAAATCAAAAATAGAGCTAATCTTACTAATTTAGCTCTATTTTTACTATTCTTCATATAGTTACTTCATTTATTAAAACCCGAAACTCTTCATTCTTATCATCGCCCAACTCTACATATGGTTGCCACTTCATTTGATAAGTGTTTGAGAAAGTTATCGGTTCTTCTCTTCCTAATGTTGTTCCAAACGAAGCTTCCTCTCTCCATGTAAGCGTGCCAGAAATAGTAGCACCATCATGAATTCGAAATGCCTCATCTACCGGATTCTCTTTTTTAGGTGGAGACCAGTATAGGTGATCATTCGTTAATAATATCGTAAAGCCCTTTACCTCTGGATTTTGCTTCACTACTTCTTCCATTTTGCTTAAATCACGTAAATAATCATACCTTGAAACATCTTGCGCTCGTTGATCAGATAGATAAATACGATTATCTTTATAAATCGTCCGTAAGAGAGCCGTTTTGTAGCGAAGCTCTATTGCGATCTTCTCATTACCTTTTGAAGCAAATAAAGCAACTCTATCTTCTTCAAACCACTTATTAATCTCTACCGAGTACCCACTTGTTCGTAGTTCTGATGCTAATTTGTCTCTAAAATCAAATTGTGAACTAGGAATTAGGCGTTTATTGGCAAAAGTTGTGAACCAATGAGGAGTTTCGTTTTCTTTGTGTGATTCCAATATTGGCTCGGGAATTGGTTCTGGCTTTTGTTCTTCTATAACTTCTGGTTCTTCAATAGTTCTGTTTTCTATCTCTATATCATTCGTTTGACTCTCTTCTTGCTTTTCTTCTAACTCCTGTAAGTCATGTTCTTCTCCTTCAACCGTGAGTAAAAGAGAATGAAACTCTCCTTGAAAAGAGCTGTCGATTTTACTATACGGATTCCAACTAATTTGATAATGATTGTCTAGTGTAATAGCAGAGGCTCTGTCCTCTGTAGGCGCAGTTTCCCTCCAGCGTAACTGGCCACTAAGTTCATTCCCCTCATGAAGTCTAAAATCATAATCATTTGTAATTCTACTTCCTACAAAATTAGTCGAGTAAGCTGCATCATTGGTGAGAAAAATAAGTACTGCTTGATCTACTACTCTGTCTTGAACGAGTTGCTCTAAGTTCTCCAGGGCCTTCACGACATCATAGCGTCCTTGGACCTGGTCTCCCTGCTCACTTAATGTAAAATCTTCCCCAACGATGGTACATTCCAAAGCTTTAGTCTTGTAGTAAGTTACTAATGCATAGTTTTTAGATTGATAGTTTACGAGAATATCAAGGTGTATGTTTCTGTCATTAGCTTTTATTTTCTTCTCTAGGCGGATGGTGCTTTCTGGGTATGTTTCTTGAATGGTCCAAGCTAAGGCGTGTTTGAAGTCTGCTTCGGAATGGAAGATTGGTCGTTGTTTGGTTAGGTTGGTTAATAGGGTTTGGATGTTGATTTTGTTTCGCTCCTTTCTGTTTTGAAGAGTGTCTAAAACTTCTTTGTACGCCAAGAGAGCCATACTAGCTAGTACAGCTCTAGTTAAATATTCCTTCTCTTATTATCTTTCTTTAAATATAATAATTCGACGAATAAAAATTATTTCCTGCTAATCTGAAAATCGCAGTTAATTAGTAATAGTAAATAACGATCTAATTATTAATTAATAAAGACCAAACTATTCCTTTATATAATTATGCAATAAACACTCTTTATATTTCGGTTAAAAAATAAAAATATTTTTGCATTTAGAGACTAAAATGCACACTAATAAATAGTTAAAAAGCCTTGTGCAATAATTACTATTTCTATCATTTGATCTTTTTATTTTTTAGTGATCTAATAGAATTAACAGTAATTTAAAAATACTTTGGAATGGAGGCTGATTATTTGGAAATCCAAGGTGAAATTCGTTCAGAAATGAATAATTTAAATGAAGTGATATTAAATAATAATAAAACCTTTCATATCCCAGACTTCCAAAGAGACTTTGTATGGACTAGTGAAGAAGCTGATGAACTCTTCCTAGACTTTGCAGAAGATACCAATAGCTTTAATACAGAAACTAGCAATCTACAAGGCTATTTACTCGGAAATGTCGTACTAATTGATGCAGGAGATAGATGGTTGGTAGTAGATGGTCAACAAAGATTGACCACTTTGTCTTTGACTTTTAAAGCGCTCTTCGAAGTTGTCAAAACGAAGGCTTATGATACTTCTTCACCTAAACATAGACAGTGGCTACAAAGATTAGGAGACCTTGAAAAAGGTTTTAACAATCTTGATGATGCTGGGGAATTCTTAGGACTTAAAATTACCCATGAGCCTTCTCTACCTTTTGGGGAATATTATAGAGCTTTAATAAGGGATGTTGAAACAGCAGAACCACGAGTTACTTCCGATGAGAATATTGAGGCAGTTTATAATACAATAGTAGAAAATATACAAACACTTGACGAAACACAACTTGCAAGATTTATAGTTTACTTACGTACAAAGGTTAAATTGATAGTAACTACAGCTCCATCACAATCAAAAGCTTTTCAATTGTTTGAAGTATTGAATGACAGGGGACGGTCATTGGAACCGCTTGATCTAGTAAAGAATTTATTTCTTAAACAATTAAGTACTGCAGGTTATGGGAAGTCCGAACTTGATGAATTTAATAATAATTGGAGTGGTTTTTTAAATAACCTTCAAATTAATAAAAAGAAAAAAGTTGCTTCCTCTACATTTATGAAGCATTTTGTAGTAGCTGAATTTGGAAGAAACGTTAAGCAAAATGATTTATTTGATTTCTTTGATAAAGATAAAAATAAAAAACCAAGAGTTAACTCTAACGAAATCCTTCCTTTATCAAGAAAATTACTGAGGATATCGCAACAGTATCAGGATATTGAAAGAAATCCTGACAGTAATAACTATAGTAATCATCAAAATATGTTTATTTTATTTAAGTTGTTCAGATTAAAGCAATTTCACCCATTATTGATGAAGTTTTATGATAGCGATCAGAAAATAAAAGAAAAAGTTCTAGATGCAGCTGTCAGATTTGGTGCTTCTGTTATATTTTCATATACACAAACTAACGTGATCGAAAAGGAAATTCCTATTTTAATTAATTCTATATTAAATACTGACACATCTGATGAAGATAGAGTAGATAAAATTGTCACTCAAATTAATAAAAGGATAGATGAAAGACGAAAAGTAATAGAAAATATTATTCCAACTAGAAATTTTTCAAATGCTCAAGGGAATGCACAAAAAAAAGCAATAGATATGCTAAAGTTTATTGAACTATACTTTAATAATAATACTTCAATCATAACTGTTCCTAGAGGTAAAAAAATATCAGTAGAGCACATACTATCTCGTTCTCTTAAAATTAATATTAACGATTACGGCTTTAACAGCGTCGAAGAGTATGAAGAATATTTGAATCACATTGGTAACTTAACTCTATTATATGGCGCAGAAAACTCTGGACTTGGAAATGCAAGTTTTGATGAGAAAATTAGTGCTTATGAAAGAACAGATTTCATTATGACAAAGACAATCGTAAAAAAGATAGAAACCTCGGTAAAAGGCGGAAAAACAGCTGCTTACAATAATTTGATAAACGAGTATCAACCAAATTATGTAATAGATAATAAATCGATTTGGTCTAAACAAGATATAGACCAAAGAGGAGAAGATATTGCAAAATTAGTATCCTATTTAGTTTCAGAGAAATCTGTTAGTTCTATATCTATATAAGAAAAATAACTTATAACTTTCCTAGGGAGAAATATAATGAATGAACCTTTTGTAGTTGGACAATTATATTCAAGAAACGATCTTTACAGGATAATCGGTGTACCAGGTGAAAGACAAGGTGGCATATGGAATACCGGATATACTATCTATAATAATGACATATTTATCTTTGCTAACATTAATACTGCAGGTAGTACTGGGCATAACTATGATAATAAATTCATTGATGACAGACTTTTTCAATGGTTTAGTAAAAATAACCATTCCTTAAAAACGCCATCAATTCAGAAAATGATAAATCCCTCTGGAAATATTTATATATTTACCAGAGAAAATATAAAAAGTAAATTTACATACAATGGTAAAGGCATTGTGAAGGAAGCACATAATCAAAAGCCTGTAAAAATAATTTGGAAATTAAATAATTAATAAATATATAACTAGACTAATAAATTACTATGATTTTTCCAAACATAATATCTATAAATAAAAGCAGAAGGTACCTTGCTGGCTAGTTTCTGCTTTTATTATAATGAATTTAAAATGAATTATATATTATTATCTAGATTCCCATATTGATTATTATCCCTTCTCATCAGTAATTAACTGTAAACCTTGGCTAACCTTCCTATTAGTTTAATATCATTTAAATAAGTATTAATTTGAAATTTTTTCTATCACTGCAGTATTAACTTCAATAATTAATAAATATATCATTAATTACTCGGTTAATTGATACTCAGAAACCAATTTAACTGATGACCATCCATACTTTTGACTTCTACTAAATTTCATACGTAGACTTATTAACTCCAAACCATTATTCCATATTAATGTATTTTGGGTTGATGATGGGGTTTTCACAAGTACTTTCACAACACTTTTAATCTTATTATGCTCTTTACAAATACTTGAACCTTCTCTATAGAACGTAATTGCCACTATTGACTTTCCAAGTAGATTTTCGATACCTCGCTTTAAATTATTCTGTGATGTCTGCTCTAATTGTCTACCAAGTTCAATAGCAAGCTCTTGTAAACTTTCCGTATGGTCTAAATCACCACGCAAAAACCTTTCCTTAACATCTCTAACAGTAGGTGTAAGATCACCCACATTGAAATATGTTGGTCCTAGTATTGAACCTACACCAGGGTTTTTTGTTGTAAGTTTACTACTTCTTTTTGCCAACGCTTTTAGAGAGATAGTTTCTACCTTATATTTTTCATTAATTCTTAAAATCAATTTTATATCTCCAGTACTTAGTTTATCTTCTATATAACTATCCGGAACCAACTCAATACTTTCAATTTCATAGTCTTGGTACTTCTCATATAATTTTTCCCTAATTACAGGAACAATTGTAGATGTTGAATTAAAAATATCTTTTAAAACATCTGGTTTAACTATATTTGAATATTTGCTTATTAACTCAACGCAATCATCTTGGTCAACTTGTTTAATATTTGGATAGTATTCTAAAAAATAATAATAAGTTATTGCTTCATGGCATTTTCCAATAGCGTTACTTTGATTACTTCCCTTTTGGTATTTATGATTATCTAACAATAAAAACATTTTGTGTTTGGTTTTTATATTATTCATTTCATTCTCGTTCTCACTCGGAAATTTGTCATAGCTAGTTGCAAGTTTTATTGAAGAAATTGGACCACTTTCAAACTTAAATCGTAATGTTAATGCTGTTTCCCCATACTTAATACCTACTGTGTTCTTCCCGGTTTTATAGATCTCTATAAGATTAAAATAAGGACTGCTGGGACTAAACCTTTCTACTTTCACATCGCTATCGTACTTTCCATATCTTGTAATTACTGTGGTTTCATCGGTCATAAACAAGGTATGATAGGCATGATAATAGCCTCTATCTTTATTATTATAAGAATCCTTAAGTAGAGTAAAACATTCCTCTCGCAAACTATACAAAAGTTTGTTTCGGTGTTGCTCTATTTCTGTTGTAAACTTTGGAAAGTGGGTGGATATAATCTTTTTTAATTCTTTCGTATCACTACTAATGTAGTTTTCGCCTGTTTCTTTAGCAATAGCTTTTAAGTACTCCAAATAGTATTTTTCAAGTTGTTCATTAAACTTTTCTTGTACAGAATCAGAGAGAAAATATTTGGAAAAAAAACTTTTTGCTCCTATGTTTTTGGCTTGAATCTTTCCGTTCTTTTTAATCAAGAACAAATTAACCATTTTAGTAGTACCATCATCTAGATATAAAGTTAGGTCTTTAGCTACATTTGTGTTTTCTTGTTCAAATTTGGAAGTTACCGAAGTAATATTTGGATATAATTTTGTTATAAAATCAACAGTTTTTTTAACTGTCTTAGTAAAATCCTCGATTGGTAATTTATTCAAGGATCTAGTTAAAGCTTGATGAACTAAAAATACATGCTTATCGCCGATTTTCCTTGGGTTTGTCTGCATATTTAACACCTCTTCTTTTATTATATCTCATAATACAAATTTATAAGAATTTTTACACAAACTAAAATACTGGCCATTATGGACCTTTAATGATAAAATAAATACTACTATTATTTTGGGAGGTATATATCATGAAAATAGATGAAAGAGGACGAGCTAAATACCGCCCTTTAAAAGACTACAATAAAGATGAAGTTAAAAAACTTCTTATAAATAAGATATCAGAGGAACAAAAGGCCATAGAGGATATTGAACAGAATGATACTCCTCCAAAACTAAATCCCCGTAATGACAAAATTAATGTAATAAGCTTATTTTCTGGCTGTGGGGGATTAGATTTAGGTATAGAACTTGCTGGTTTAGCTGCAATGATTGGAGAGGAAAAAGCACTTGAGGCATTTAAAAGAAAGGAAAAATATGATGATATTCGAGATCAAAGCTTATTTCATACGATATATACAAATGATCTATTCAAAGAAGCGAATGAATCATACAAAGTAAATTTCCCTTCAACATTTCAAAGTAACCAGGATATACGAAAAATTAAGCACTTTCCAAAAGCTGATCTGGTACTTGGTGGTTTTCCGTGCCCAGGATTCAGTGAAGCAGGACCTAGACTGATTGATGACGAACGAAACTTTTTATATATTCATTTTATTCGTTGTCTAATACAAGCCAGACCTATTGCTTTCATCGCAGAGAATGTGAAGGGTATGCTCACTCTTGGAAAGGGGGAAGTAATCAAACAAATTATCCAAGACTTTACTTCAGCTGGTTATAATGTTAAGTTTCAACTTGTTAATGCAAGAGATTATGGTGTACCTCAACTAAGAGAAAGAGTATTTATTGTTGGTATAAGAGAGGATATTGATTTTAAGTATATTTTTCCAGAACCAACACATGGAGCCGATGAAGGCAAATTACCTTATGTCACTTTAAAAGATGCAATTGGTGATCTTGAGAAAAATCCTGGTGATTGGTTTGAAGGTGGGTATTCACCAATATACTTATCACGAAATAGGAAAAAGAAATGGAAAGAACAAAGCTTTACTATACAAGCATCTGGTAGACAAGCACCATTACATCCAAGTGGTCCTGAAATGATTAAATTGGACAAAGATTATTGGATTCTTCCAGGGGATGAATCTTTACACCGAAGATTGTCTGTAAGGGAGATTGCAAGGATTCAAACTTTCCCTGATTGGTTTAAGTTTTCTGATGGAGGTAATATGAAATCCAGTAAGAACAATAGGCTAAATAAACAATATAAGCAAATTGGAAATGCAGTTCCAGTTAGCTTGGCTAAAGCAATAGCAATGCCAATTGCACAATGGGCAAAGGAAAATCTTGATACCCTTAAACAACGTAGTTAATTGAAATTTAGGGACAGTATTCTGTCCCTAGTATCTAAACTCACGGTATTAAAGGTAACCTTGTTGTTAGAAATTAATAATTCTAATCAATCCCCACTAAACGTCCCTAAATCCTTTATTAATGACAAACATTCATCCTATTGCAACTGGTAACCCCTGATCTTAAGACCCTATTCTATTTATTATTTCGATTCAAGATATTCTTTATATCGTTTTAAGGCGTTACTATACATTCTATTTCCACGGGAATCCTTTACTTTGAATTCTTCTATTGAAAGATACTTCAGTTTATAAGTTTCTATGATAACTGGATCCTCAAAATAATACAAACTACTATCTATTAAATTATAGCTCTTTAACTCTTTAGATATAGTATTAATAGCACCCGCATACTTTTCGCTAGTTGAGGGCGACAATTTAGTATGATTATTTAACCAACTAATAAATTCTTCTTTCTGTTTCATTTTATTCGATCCCCCAAAGATAATTTAGATCTTTAAATAAAATTCACCTATGCATTTCTCGCAACCTAATAACCCTACTCCGCTTCTCTCTTACCTCATCAAGATACGTAGTAAACTCTGACTCACCCGAATAACTTAAACTTAAGTAATTCTGTGCCCTCGTCATTGCAATGTATAGTAAAGAAGCCTCTCTTTCAGGGTCTTCCTCCAATGCAAATGGCATATTATCTACATTAACAATAAAAACAGCCTGAAAGTCTAATCCTTTACTAGAGTCGATGGTGCTTACTTTAACATTACCATCATCTTTCTTATAATTTCTTTTAGCTACAGCAGATTCCGTTATCCAATAATAGGGAATATCAGCCTGGGCTAAGGCCCATTTAATAGTTGCTATGTAATCAGCATTTTTAGATCGTTTTACACGATATAGTATGATCATCTCGTCATATGGAACTTTATTATCTGTATGTAGTCGTTTCATTATCTTCACGACTTCCATCATTTCTTGTTTAAAGCTATTTCGTTTGATAATTGCTGGTTCTGGCCCTTTTCGCTTTGTGCTTTGTGGAGCAATAATCTCTCCTTCAAAACCTCTTTCAACAATTTTATTTTTGAGTTCTGAATGTTTTTGATAAAAATCCCATGCAAATTTAACAATTTGTGCCGTATTCCTATAGTTAATCGTTAGTATCTTTGAGCGTCCGCGAAAATCTAAGCCTGTGTCTTGTACATAACTTCTTTTTCTTTTGTATATATCTTGGGCACGGTCTTCCACTAATAATAAGGATTGTGTTTCAGGATTTAATAATCGGCTAACGAGTTGAAACCATTCTTTCTCGAAATCTTGTCCTTCATCTATCATTACTGCATCATATTGCGGCAAAATTGCATTACCTTCATCTAGCAACTTAATAATGGATGGTATATGATGTTCACCTATTTTAAGTTTATTTTTAATCCATGCGTGGAAATTAAAAACCTCAATGTTATGCTTTATTTCTTTCTCAGGTCCTTCTTCTATCTCAAAGTCAAAATCAAAGAGATCTCTTTGTTCCTCAAACATATTATTAATAATATGACGGATATTCTGTGCCAAGGAAATGTTATAGCATAAAATAAGAATCTTCCAATCTGGATGTTCCTTTGCTAATAACTTGGCCCTACTTGCTAATATTAGCGTCTTCCCACTACCTGCAACTCCTCGGATAAGCCGGTTTTTATCACCTAGTTGTTTAGCTAGATTTTCCTGATGAAGATCCATTGTCTTAATATCATGTAACGATAATAATAAATGGTCTTGGTGAGGAATCGGCTCTTTAAATTCAGCACTAATTCTCACTTCTGGGAACAGATGATAACGAATTGCATTAATGTCTTCATAAGTTAATGGTTCTCTTAATCGATAAGGAACAGTAAACATATTTAATATTTTTTCAATCAATACTTCTTCATCAAAAAGTTCATGGCTTGGATCTATTTCATCACGAGTAAGGGACATTCCTGGTTCTACGACGTTGTATAATTGATATTCTATAAAATCCTTTTGGTACATCCTAGTAAATACAGCACCATAACCACAAGGAAACTTTAATTTAAACTTATATTTCCCTTCGTGGTTAACAAGATTTGCATCTTTTTTCAAACGATCAGAGATGTGAAACATATATTCCCGAGCTTGAAGTAACGGATTTTTTACTGTCGTTTGCTCACCACTAGTTGTATATAATGTCCAAGTATCCTGGTTGATTTGAAATAAAGAAGATTTTACATAATCTTTTACTTCTAACACAATAAGCCCTAAATCAGGGCCTATGATTACGAAATCAGGGCGTTTCCCATTTATTTCGGGTTCATAATAGACAATATAATCATCTGGTAGATATTCTTTTAAAGTATTAAACAACTGACGTTCCCCAGCAGTTGCTGTTCTACGAATGGTTTCAGGAACCGTAATTGCCACAGTATTCACCTACGCGTCTTTTTCTTTAATAGTAACATATTTTTTGAAAATTTAGTCGTTACTTGTCAATTTTTCCCCTCTAGTTTAAATTACGACAATCTTCTCTCCAATCTTTGAAATCCCATAATACCTCCGCAAATACCCATCCACCATCTCTTCCACTTCCTCAGTAGACAGCATATCCAATATCATTGCCCCACCAACAACGTTCAAATACTTATTAGCTTGAACAAAATGATCTCTTTTAATCTCAATTCCAGATTCTTTCCAGTTTACTAGAGTCTTCAATATTCCTTTGGTGATATTAGGATTGGATGTAAAGTTACTTGCAAAGAAAACAACACTTCTGGCTGAGAAGTCCTTTTCACAAAAGAAATCCGTAAGCCAATAAGGGTTAGATTCATTTGTTTCATCATATGTCATATGGCCAACCCACCAAAGTCTAGCTAAGATATGAACAAATAGAGAGCGTTTTTTACCATTTTTAAAGAACATTGCAGTTTCAATACGTTTTTCGTTTTGAGCTGCTATCTCATTCTTTAACCGGTAGTAAGCAAAGTCCCTAAACTGTGTATGAACTAGTCCAGACCACAGTCTCTCTTGTGTAGCCTGTGAAATGGTTAAATGTTTTAGTGCATCATATACTAGTTTTACATTTTCCCGATCACTTATCGAATAGTCTTCATCAAAGTTTAGATTCGGAATTTCAAAGTCAATCTTTGATTCTAATATGCCATTATTCTCTTGAAAGTATCTATCAAACCATTCATTATCTCTATTAAAGTAATGTTCTTTATACGTAGGGAAATTTGTCCGTAAATCCATTAGTGTTTCATCCGCTAAAAATTTCAACTTCATTTATATTCCACCCTCCTTATAATTTCTCTATTTCTTCAAAGCTAGCTTTTAAAGGCTTTCTTAATACCATTTGTGCAGCTTTAAGAGAAGATAGTGCATCTGTCCCTACATCTTCTATCCGTAGATTATTTTCATCAAAAATTTTCTCTAGCACTTGATACCAAGTGTATTCAGCTAAATCATCTCGATTATCATTTATCTTTGAAAATACATATACTAAACTTGGTAAGATGACATTCGATAGAATTGTCTGTTTCAATCTTGATTTGGCATTTGTTGCATATTGGTTATATTCATAAGTTGGAAGTGCAACAGTAATCGTATCTGATTGAATCTCCACTTCCATAAATTCATTTCGATGGGACTTAATCACTTTCACAATCGATGGCAGATTCAATAATTCAGTGTTATCTTCATACAATGTCGTCTCAATTGCTTCTCCGATTGCTAGTATATTACCTTTTTCAAAGGTTATTAGACTATCTGCATACCATTCATTTAATTTGTCATTCGTATAATCTTCTATTCTTTCATTAGCAGTAATGAAAGAGTGAATCTCTACTTTCCCACGAAGTAGTTCTGATGGAATAGCAATATCTAGTATTTTATTAAAGCTACTAAAAGCATTACGATAACTTGTTTGCCCACATTCTATATGAACAAGATACGTAGCTCTTTTATCCTCAATTAAACTGTTAATCCCATCATTATCTAATTCAAATCGTACTTGTATTCTCACTTCCCCAAAAGATTCCTGTACTTCTATGGAAGAATTAAAGGAAGAATTAAGGTAATCATCATTATTCATGAACAAAACTGGGTATGGATAGGATGTATTAATTTTCATAGAGCTCTACCTCCATTACACAGTATTCTGGATAATCAATATCGACATTTAGTACAAATCGTTTATTTTTTGTAATTGAATTCACGTACACCGTGTTCGCACTTATACTTTCTATTGTTACTTCGGAATCGTTTGTAGCAGCATGTTTTATTGGTAAATCATAATTATTCTGTTCTCCCATTACACGAAATACTAGTCTTCCACTGTTTAAGGATTTTTTTGGAGAAATCATCAGTTTGTATTTGCCTTTTTCCTTATTTAAACAAACATACTTTTGCTCTATTGTTATTGGTTTCTTACTAGGTTTACGTTCTCTTTGTTTATCTACATCTCCTGGAGTGTTTCGGTCTAATTCATTTTCCCCATCAGGATTGGTTAATCCACCACCATTATTTCCACCGCCTGAATGGGTTCCAAAACCGTTTCCACCTTCATCTCCAGAGGGTGTAATCCCATATTCACCAACTAGTTGTTCTTCTAAATCTTTTAAGTCTTTCCCTTTTTTCTTTTTAGTTTTCTTATTCTCTTGATCCTTTGTCTTCGTAATAATGTTTTTTATCGTTGAATTCAATGATTCCGTTCTATTTCGAGATTCCATATCTAGATTCTTATTTGGTAGAAAATCGCTTAATCCAACGGCATCCATTTCGTCAGTAATTTTCTCTTGGAATTTACTTTTCACTGTATCACGAATGAATTTACGTAATTCTTTGTAAATTTTATCAGCTGTTTTTGGATCCTTCTCATATCGTTCAGGAGACCATTCATTATGAGCAGGATTTTCCATCTGCTTGAAAATGGAGTTCATGTTTGTACCAGTGATCATTAGAATTCCTGTAAATGAAATACTGCCACTAATATTCTTTTGTTCAAAAATACGCATACCTGTTTTTCTTGTCATCAGTACACGGCGATTCAATTCACCTTCTGAATCATTTAAAAGATATAATGTTGCTTCTCCTTCTTCAAACGAGATACCAGCTTTCCTATAATTCTTAGCAGGATACGGTATTTTAATAGTCTTATCTGAGTTTAATAGAGAGAAGTAATTCTGTAGTTCTCTATTTTCTTCCTTGTCCTCTAAATTATTAATCAAGGTCCCAATATTTTGGTCATTAATTTCAAAGTCGTTAATCTTTACGATTAATTTCTTTTGGAAAATAGTGATGAAGAAATTAAATAACAATGATTTTATTGCTTCTTCTTTCCAATCATCATAAGTTGGTTCAAAGGCAGGAATAAAAATATCTGTACCGCTTTCATTTCTATGGAATGTATCATCTAATCTTAATTGACCAGGTATTGCAAGGGAATGTGGATTGTCTGTATAGTATCCATTACCAAGTGTTATCTGGTCATGATTTTTCTTGAAAGACATAATATTAGCAACACCAATATGTGATTGGTAACCAGTTATATCGAGCGATGAATAAAACAACGTTCGAATATTAGAATTAAGAAATGGAGCCGATTTTCCGATTCCAAAGCTTCCTCCTGAATTATCATCTTTATTAGATGACCCAGCTTCTTTCACTAAAGAAGACCATGGTGAGCCTAGTTCTCCATCTTTAGCACCTTCCAAGCCTTTCGTGTTAAAGTCGCTGATACGCAAGAAATTCATTGTATCCTGACTTAAATAGTTAAGAGCACCTTTTATAAACTCTTCACTTTTCTTATTACGACCTTTCCAAGTCCGTTCGCACATATGAAAAACATCAATTAGTTCATTTTTGTTTGGAAAGTTTCTAGTATTAGTTGAAAAACTTTGAAACTCAACTACTACTGGCTTACTAGGGTCCTTCACCGCGTCCAAAGCATTTTGGATAATTTCCCGAATTAATGATTCAATTGCATTTCCTCTAAATGTTTCTAGTCCAGCATTATTAATGGAGTTAATCATTCCACCAGTAGCAGCTGGAAAGTTCCAGAATGTACTCATTTGAATCCCCCAATAGTTAAATTAAATAATAACTTTTTTAAATATAAAAATTTCTAATTATATACTATCACATCTACATAGGTAAATATGACTAGACAACCTTAATCATGAAAATCGATCGTATTTATTTAATATTATTCAGACATAATGATCCAAAATCTTCTATAAGGAATGAATTTAATAGTGGATAAAACGGTCAAACCAAGAATTGAAAGGTTGTTGTATGAAATTGGATATTTTGATTTAGAGTTTCAATCCATCACGACAACATTAGATAAAAAATTTGTCTATGAATATATCGGTTATATCGATGCACCAATATTTATTAAAGTATTGATTAGTAAAGCCGAAGTAGAAGTAATGGACTGCTATTTAACTGAGAAGCATTATGTACAATCCAAAAAGCTATCTATAGAGGAATTTATAAAATTATAGAAAGGAATTTTACATGAGAAATACAATTAATGTTAATTTATCAAAGTACATGGATGAGAAGACCGGGTTACTTACGGTTAGAGAATGGGATAATAGCAAAATTCATCAAAGCTGGAAAATAAATGAGGGAAGAATTATTGTATTTGAAAGTAATCTAGAGGATTTTCCAGCAAATGCTTTGTTACTCTTTGAAGATATAGATGAGTATATAGAAGCCATAAAGGATGTTAGGTGGATTAATTGTGAAGATTTCATTATTAATCATAGTGAAGATTTCAGGAAGATGGGTTTTCCATTTAGTTAGTTATTAAGAGTAAGTAACAATCTACGAACAAACATTCTAAAATATCATTCAAAACTAAACCAGAATATGGTAAAATTATTCCTAACAACTACATAGTATAGTGGGCGGTTGGCCATCTTCCTGATGAAGGGACGTGGTAAAGATGACGACATATGAAGCTCTGAGTTTGCTATTTCAATATAGTCTCTCATTCACAGCAGGATTAACACTAGTCATAACGATTGTCGTCTATCTAATAAACAGAAAGAAGTAACCGCCCCTGGACTGGTCGCGATTACTTCTTTTGTGATGGTCTTCAAACCGGTCAACCGCTCTTTATGCGGGTTGTAGTTGTATGGTACTTGGTAGTTACCGCTACTAAATACCTTTTCTTATTATTAGTATAAATTTCCACTAATATACTGTCAAGGTAGTTCAGCTTGGATTACTTAATTTATATGCTCTTGCACTTTTGTATTAATACTCCTTCACAATCCACTCACTCTCGTCCGTCTCATTATCCCAATATGAATATAACTCTACCAATTTTCCTTTCGAACTATTAATCTGTTCATCACTCAACCAAGATGTAATTTCATCTTTAATGAAGTACTTCTCTTGTATGAATGCTAAGTAATGTTTCGTATTAACTCCCCATCCGTTTATATACTGAATCACCTTTTCAATATCCTTATAAAAAGGACTGTCATTTACACCTTGACCCTTGAATTTCATTTCAATTGTTGCAACTATATCTATAACACAATCTTCTAACGATTCTTTCCATATTAAATCAGGATTTATCTCTACTATCACTAAGTCAACTCTTTGACCTTCCATGTGAAATTCAGTAAAGATTCTTAAATTATTATTCAATAAAAACACTTCTCCTAGTCTATGTCTCAGATGGAAATAAAAGGCATTTTTCATCGAACCTTCTTTTAGTAAGAACCCATTATTATAATCCCTGCTTAGATCTTCTTTCCATATTCTTTTGATAACCGAATCTATTATTGTAATTTTTTCAGTCCTAGAGTTTTTCATTAACAACGCTCGATTTATTTAGTATATTTAACTGTTAGCTTAAATATTTATTGTTATACAACCGTTTCTCGATAGAGTAAATAAATACTTAATGTAACCATAACAAGAACAAACATTCTATTACCCTATTCAAAACACCCCAATAATATGGTAATATATTCCTAACAACTACATAGTATAGTGGGCGGTTGGCCATCTTCCTGATGAAGGGAGGTGGTATAGATGACGACATATGAAGCTCTGAGTTTGCTATTCCAATATAGTCTCTCATTAACAGCAGGATTAACATTAATCATAACTATTGTCGTCTATCTAGTAAACAAAAAGAAGTAACCGCCCTGACCAAGGTAAAGTTACTTCTTTTTGCAATTCACAACTTATTGGTCAACCGCTCTTTATGCGGTATTGTAGTTGTGGTGCATAGTAGTTGGAGCTACTTTGCACCTTTTCTTATTATTAGTATAATTTTCCACTAGTATACTGTCAAGAGCACCTAGCAGACAATACTTAAGAACACAATGTATTGCATTAACGGTATAATATATACTATACATAGATTATAACTTTACCTAATTCATACCATACCTGGAGGACAACCCATGACCCAATCCATCCCACTAACTAACTGGAAATCTTTAGTCGAAAAGAAAATAAGCAAAAAAATCCTCATCAAAATGATGTGGAATGAACAGGAAAAGCTAACTCTTTTCATCACACCAAACATGAAAATCAATTCTTTTATATATGACGAAAAAGAAGGATATTTATTTTATGACGTTGCAGGAAAACTAATTGATTATCCCATTCCAAGTATCATAACGGAACAGAATATGATCGATGGCGAGATAGACTTTCAACAGATTCAAAAAGGTAAAATACAAATTAGTAAGCAACGACTTTCGAAAGAAGATATTCAAAATTTAATTAATCCATAACCTAAGAAGTAATCGTTCCGCTTTAGGGTTTACGATTACTTCTCTGCCTAACTATTTTTCCAATTTACTTATTCCTCACCATAAATGTACTCCTACGCAATTTTTTCTACTAGTCTCGGACCCTTTTTCACCATCCAATCCGATAAATTTCATACTATAAATGTCGAGTACTCCATCTGATGCTCTGATATCATAAAAACAGATGAAGGAGGGATAATGTGTTACGAGAACTAAACCTAGTGATTGACTATATTGAAGACCATTTAACTGATGACCTTTCTCTTGAAAACATATCCGATTACGCAGGGGTTTCTGATTACCACTTTAGACAGATATTTTTCTACCTCTCCGGGCTCACGCTAAGTGAATATATCAAGAACAGAAAATTAGCTGAAGCAAATAAGGAATTGCTTGAAGGTGCGAAAGTAACAGATGTTGCTTTTAAATATGGATATCAGTCAGTGGACGGCTTCACGAGAGCATTTAAGAAATGGAGTGGTTTTTTACCTTCCGAAGTCCTCAAGAAAGGGTTAAGTAAAACATTTCCCAAACTTTCCTTCATCATTACTGTAAAAGGAGGAACTAGTATGGAGTTTAGAATAGAAGAGAAATCAGCCTTTCATTTAGTTGGTGTTAGTAAGCGTGTACCGATGCAATTTCAAGGTGTTAATAACGAGATTGTCAAGCTAGCACAAAGCATTACTGAAGAACAACGGAGAGAAATGCGTTCGTTGCAAAATATCGATCCTTACGAAATCGTGAATGCTTCCTATAATGCCGATGCAAATTTCTTAAAAGAAGAGGGAGATTTAACCCATTTAATCGGTGTGTTAACAACTAAAGATGAAGTAAGTGATCAATTAGATGTTGTACCAGTTGAAAGCTATACTTGGGCAATCTTCCCAAATGAGGGGCCATTCCCATCTACATTACAGAATACAATGGCTAGAACTTATTCTGAATGGTTACCAACATCTGATTACCAGGTTATTAATGCCCCTACATTCTCTTTCACGAAGATGGATCCGGATAAAAAAGATTACGCCTACAGTGAAATTTGGATACCTGTTCAGAAAAAATAATGATAAGGTTCCCTCTCCAATCCGGGGAAGGAACCTTGTTTAATAGTCTTTAAATACTATTCCAATTAACTATATTTCTCAATAAACGCAACACACTCTTTGGCAATTAATTCTTTATCATTATCAAGTGTTGCAACGTGATAACTGTTTTCTAGGGTTACCATTCTTTTTTCTTCCGATGAAATATTCTTGTAGATTTCTTGTGAGTTTTCAGGGGGTACAACATGATCAACGGTAGATGATAATACTAAAGTAGGGACTGTTATTTTGGTTAAATTCTCTCGGACCATATTCATTAACGTTAGCAAGTCCCCCATTGATTTCACTGGAGTCTGTTCATAAGCAAGCTCTTTAATTCCCTCTTTTTTAATATCAGAACCAATTCCTGGTACAAATCGTGCACCTTCTTCTTTTAACCCTTGATAATACGTTGCAAACTCAGACATATTTATCGCAGCATTTATTGGCATAATACCAGCAATGTTAGGATGATTTTCAGCAAGATAAAGTGCTAGCGTTCCCCCCATAGACAAGCCAACTACGAAAATCGTTGAACATGTCTCTTTTAGCTTTTCTAAAGCCCCTTCCACCGTTGCAATCCAGTCTTTGTATGACGCTCTTTCCATATCTTCTGGATGTGTACCGTGGCCAGTTAGCCTTGGACCGTATACGGTATACCCGCTTTTAGCTATTCGCTCACCAATATAGCGCATACTCTGAGTAGTACCAGTGAACCCATGGCTAATTAGGACACCTATCTCATTTCCTTCAAAATAAAACTCTTCCGCTTCTTTCATGACAGGATACTTCTCCATTCAACCTCTCTCCCTTCTAGTATTCTATATCTCTATCTTATTCATTCGACAACAATGATTATTTCTCCTGCTCTATAGAGAAATGGAAAAATCGCTGGCAAATTTTGTTATAATAATGATAACTACATAAGTCATTCTGCAAAATAGCCAACATTAAAGGAGGAAATTAGATGGAACTAGGCGCATTCTCTATTAGCTTAGCTGTAAAGGACATCCACAAATCAAAAGAATTCTATGAAGCACTCGGATTTCAAACACTCGGTGGGAACATTGAACAAAATTGGTTAATTCTAAAGAACGGGGACACAGTTATCGGACTTTTCCAAGGGATGTTTGAGAAGAACATGCTTACCTTTAACCCAGGTTGGAATCAAAATGCCGAGAATGTCGAATCATTTACGGACGTTCGCGATATTCAAAAGGCATTGAAAGCTAAAGGTATTTCATTCGTACAGGAAGCAGACGAGTCAACTGAAGGACCAGCACATTTTACAGTAGTAGATCCTGATGGTAATCCGATTTTATTTGACCAGCATAGATAAGAAAAAGCCTTTCACTAATTTTTATTAGGTGAAAGGCTTTTTTGTCTATTACTTACCACAACATTTCTTATACTTCTTTCCACTCCCACATGGACATGGATCATTTCGACCAACTTTCTCTACCTTTTGTTTCGTTAAAGCATTGCTAGTTTTCGGTATAGGGTTTAAGAACTTTTTCTCCACTTCTAGCAATTCTGTAGGTGTATGTCCTTTTAAAAACCATTCCCTCGTGTTATTCATTAAATTAACGACAAGGTCCATTAATTCTTGTACTATCTCCATACTTTCAAATTCTAAGTTCGAAGCTAAAAATTTCATGACATCATTTGGGCTTTCTCCAATTCTCGTCGCATAGACACACTCTTCTACTAAACTATCCGCTTCGTTCTTTTTAATTACAAAGTTCTTTGTAAGATAATGTACTAGTTGCTGATAGCTTCGATTCCTATCGACAAAACCTGATTCCCCTGCTTTCAGTAATTGTCCTTTCGTAAACGGATAATAGGATATATTCTCCCTTTTTCGATGCTCGGCTAGCACCTTACTTGGATCAAATACGCGTAGATTGGAATAACCATCACTATCTACAGAATGTTCTTTACGATAGGTATTGGCAGAATGCAATACATTAAAGTAGGCTCGTAACTCTACTTTTTCGTTTGTGTATTTTTCTATGAAATCGATTAATGTTGATGTTCCTAAAGTACCGTAGTAATACAACAGACCGTGCGTTAGCTTTAACCATTCGGTATTTCTTTTGATTATAGCTCTAATTGTAACGTTTTTTTCCAAAGTAAGTATGGGTTCAATTAACTCTGTTGGTAATGCTAGTATTTTGTTGCCCATGTATGTTCCTGTATAAACCATACCGCTTGATCGCCAGTAGCTGATTTGTTTATTTTCTATGTTTATTGCTTTCACATATCCGTCATTACGAACCATACTAACTAACATTCGGAACCGTTCTTCATCGAATTCAAGACATATTTTTTCTAGTAAAGATGGTAATGTTTCTTCAATTCGAGTAATTAATTCTGCTTTTCTTAAACTACTAGCTCTCTGTATATCTAGAAACTTTCGTATATCATCTAATTCATATTTCGTATATTTAGTTAAACCTTCATGCAGTGTGAAAGGTATCTTTATATCTGCCCAAAATCGTTTATCTTGTTTTTGTTCCATGTCACGTTGCATTTCCTTTAATCCCGTCAATGCGTTTAACATCGCTTTTTCTACGTCTTTATCTGTTCGGTTTACCATGATAGACACTCCAATTATAAATTATCGTGTTTCATTATACAGGAAAAATAATATAGTTTGCGATAATTTAGAGTACAATTTTTTTAAATGCTGAAATTTATGAGTGCAACTACAAAATAGTATCATTAAATCCGAATTGAAAAGGAATACTAATAACTACTGTTTTATTACTTGTATTTTGTAAAAAAGAATGGTGATATTGTGTCTCAACGAAAAAAACATGCCATACTCTTTATGATTGTTTTCATGACTAGTTATTATAGCTGGATATGGATATTTATAGACCAGCCTTGGATGCGTGCATTTGGTTCTGCGATATTCCCTATTATTGGAGCTACCATTTCAATTTATTGGTTATCGCGACCTTATTCTATACTTCCACCTGTTCATAGAAGATTTATTCTAATGGTAAACACTGGTTTAGTTCTATTTCTCATATCCAATGGAATTTGGTTATTCTTTCTACTAACAAATATTTTTTTGGATTTCCCTCAAACAGCCTGGATATTTTGGGTGTTAGCAGATGTGCTTTTCTTGGCAGCCTTAATCTATAAACTAAGATTACTATATAAATCTAACTCTATGGGGCCGTTTCTATTTAATATCATCATTTTTATGATTGCTGCAACAACATTTAGTATCCATTTCCTAATCAATCCAATCGTAGATATTTCTAAGCAATATCAATCTTCTCTCTTTCTTAATACGCTGTATCCTATTTTAGATTTAGCAATTGCATTCGTTATCATTAATATCTATTACATGACGAGACATAAAAAGGAAAGATTAACGTATCAATTTCTCACCCTGGGGTTTTTCGTACAAATTATTACAGATACAGTTTATGCCGTTCTATTAATTAATGATAAGTATACTTACGGCAGTGTTATCGATCCGTTATGGATACTGGCGATTTTATTTATTGGTTATTCAGGATTATATGTGGAAGAAGAAGAGGAAGAGAAATTTTGGATATTTCGTTCCAAGCTTGTTACTTCCGTTGATAATGGTCTAATTTTCAATGCTAGTGTTATTATTCTTACTGCTCTCGTGTTGGAAAGCAATAATTGGGAATGGGACAGTTTAACTTTTGGTTTAGTCATATCCATCATCTTCATTGTCATAAGGCAAATCATTATCATTAAACAAAATCGTTCATTATTAGAGGAACTTTGGCACAGTGCATACCATGATAAACTTACTGGCCTAACTAATCGTACAAGCTTTCTAAGAGATATAAAAGACTTAATCAAATTTTCAAAACAAAAAAAGAAAAAGTTCGCTATTTTCCTGTTTGATTTTGATCGGTTTAAAAATATAAACGATACACTAGGACATAATGTTGGAAATCAAGTTTTACGAGAATGTGCAGTACAATTAAAGAAATCTATTTCCGAGGTAGATCGGGTATATCGTCTAGGCGGAGACGAATTTACTATCATCCTTCAAGATAAATCCAAGGAATCTTGTAAGCGTGTGGCAGAATCTATTTTGAATCATTTTGCTAATCCGTTGTTGTTTAATCAGTACCATATTTCTATTAAGCCAAGCATCGGCATTAGTATTTTCCCGGATAATGGTGAAACAATAGAAAAACTCATGAAAAACGCTGATATCTCTATGTACCTTGCAAAAAGTAGAGGTGGAAATCAATATACATTCTATAATTCCGAATTAAACAACATGGTGGAACGAAAAATGATGATGGAGCACGATTTAGAGAGAGCTATTCAAAAAGGGCAATTCATACTCCATTATCAGCCTAAAATCAACTTACAGACTAGAAAAATTGTTGGAGTGGAGGCATTAGTTCGTTGGAAGCATCCGCTTCTTGGTACGGTTCCTCCTACTGAATTCATCGCCATAGCAGAAGAAACTGGTCAAATTGTCGCTATTGGTAACTGGGTCTTACACACTGCCTGTAACCAAATAAAGAAGTGGAAACAAATGGGTTACGATCATTTACATATGGCAATCAATGTGTCTGCGCGACAATTTGAAGATAAGAATTTCATTAGTGATGTAAAGGAAATCATAGATAAAACCGGTGTTCATCCATCAGATATTGAATTAGAAATTACGGAAAGTGTTGTTAAGAATATTGCTGATTCGTCTCGAATTCTAAAGGAACTGGATCTTATGGGGATTAGAGCTTCTCTTGATGACTTTGGTACCGGATATTCCTCTCTTTCTGTTCTCAAAGACTTACTAATTGACGCTATTAAAATTGATCGCAGTTTCATTCAAGAACATACAGATGCTGATATTGCAATGATGAAATCTATTATGAACATTGGATTTAATTTTAATTTGGAAGTTATTGTAGAGGGGATTGAACATGAACAACAGGTAGAAGCATTACTGGCTATAAGTAATCGTACTATATTTGGACAAGGATATCTATTTAGTAAGCCAGCAAGTGCGGAGGAGATTGAGAAGTTGTTCTAGTGGGATAGGGAGTCTAACGCCCTGTCTCACTTTTCATATGATGAGTTTTATATGGGTATGTGATCCTGCACCCACCTAAGTAACTAACCAATAGACGGTTAAGAATAACGCTACTGTAACTAAAATCAAATAAGGATTGTATGATTAGTTGTTTAAATTTCTTTTCGTCACTTTGTGCATCTTGACTTTCTTTGAATAAGGATAATAGTCCAGATGTGAATATCACATCCCATAGTTTCCAAGATTGTTTTTCCTTGTTATTTTTCTTCAATTAAATCCATCCTTTTCAAAGTATTTCTTCCTCTATCTTTGTGTTGAATAGTTTGGAAATAATGAGACTTTCTAATTAACTTTTCCTAATTAACTCTTTCACCCAGTCAATCCCTTCCTTCACAAATTGCTCTGAAGGGTTTGTGTGTGGTGTATGTTCAAATACAAAATAGATGCTTGAATTGCTTTCTAGTTCCGTAATAATGTCTTATACATTGAAATGTACTTCGTCGTTTTCATGGGAAGGATGTATGGGCACCCAGGTGTATTTATCATCGTGATATTCAACATTATGTAAATGTACAACCTTTATATACTTTTTCCATTTAACGATATAATCTAATGCTTTATCACCTCTAGCAATTAAGTAATCACCTATATCAATACAGAGGTTAATGCCATACTTATCCCAAATTTCGATAGGAAAGTTATCAAGTGATTCTATGCCGAAAGTGGATCGATTTATACCAAGTTTTGGTTCACATACGATTGGTATAGAATATTTAAGCTGTAATGCATGCAACCTTTTTAATCCCTCTTCAATATTTTTGATAGTATCGGTATCTCTTTCTTCTTTGAAATATGGAAAGTGTACAAGTATGTACTTAGCACCAAGTTGTGACATTATTTTAGTTTCTTCTTCAAACTGCTCCCAAGCTTGCTCAGGTTCATATTGTACTTTTTCTAATAAATCATATTTACTCCTATTTCTATATAAAGGAGAGTGTAGACCAAGAGACATATTCGTTTCATTTAGCAGTTCTAAAAATAGATGGAAAGACTCCTGATTAGGGAACTCTCCAATTTCTATATGGTCCATATTTTTATTAAATAACTTTGGGAATTTATTTGGATCTGTCATTATGACACTACCTGAAAGACCTAGTTTATGTTCCATAAATAGATTACATCTCCTCTTCTGTATTTCTTTAACTATACCTTCTGTTTCAATTTATTCTTTATCCGAATACACTTGTTTAAATGGATAAAGTTATGCCTTGTAGCAGGCATAAGAAATAATCCCCCAATGTCTTTTTTACTCCAATATTCTGCTAACCATTGTGATTTTTTCTGTAAAGCATGTTCATCAAATAAGCGATTTATCTTCTTTTGATCAATTTTCATCCTAAATTGACCAGGAATTAATCTAGAAATTATCTCTTGTGTTTGCTTGCCAACAGATTTTCTATACTCTAGTAATGCATTTAAATTTATGGTGGAGCTTAACAGAGTAATTTCCTCCACACTCATATCATTGCCTGAATGAGTAAATGGAATATTCATTTGCTCAAGCCAATTGGACATATGAAGAACTTGTTTATTATCGTCGATTAAAATATTCATCGTCATGTCCTCAATTCGAGTCATATGCCATAGGTGCCATGCTATGGAATTTTTAGTATCAGGAGTAGATACTGGGTATTGCCTAAATGTCTCTCCTTCTAGGTTCTCCAATAGGTCATCCGCTAACGTTAATTTACTGTTTAAGCTATCGATAGAAACATGTAGAAAGGAGTGTAATGTTTGAAGTACATGTACAGCCTCTTTATGTCTCTCTGGTATTAACGTACATTCTCTAAATATTTTATGGTTCTCATTCCATTTTTTTCTCTGGTTCTTATCCACGCGAAGTAACCTCGATCCATATCAAATTAATTTATACATCGATTAGACTATACTCATCGTCTCGTAATCGTACTACTGTATAGTTTCTACTACTTTCAAATTCTCTCAGCCTAGTTTCAATACTCTTCCCTGATGCGTCCTTAAAAACATCGTCTCTATCATAATGAGGAAAGATTACTTTTTCTGTTAAATTTAGTGCCGTTAAATCCTTTAACTCGACTGTATCCATCTCTGGAGTAAAATGTTTTACTATTTCAATATCAGGACCTAGAATAACGGCCCCAGCACTTACACCTACAATGATAGTTGGTTGCATTGCTAATTCTTTTAGAATCAAATCAGCCCCGCTTTTTTTCATATGGAATAACAATTGAAATGGATATCCACCATTTAAATAAATGATGTTGTACTGTTTGAGCTTGTCAACTTCATCATGCTCAACATCAAGGAAATCTACCTGATTTATTCCCATATCCATTAGGTCATTCTTTGCCTTTATAGCAAACTTATTCTTTTCTTTAAGTGGGGATGCTGTAGTTATGATGACAGCTTTAGGATTAGCTAGTTGCTCTCTAACTATTGTTTTAAATTCTTTCTTAATTGAATCTGTATAGAAGCCACTTGAGGTTAGAAATATTTTAGCCATGTAGTTTCCTCCTTTTGCTTTTGGTGAGTGACGGTTGTTCCTGGTTAAAATGGGTAACGGGCTATCATCAGGGCTATGAGTGACCGTTGCGTCTGGATAATACGAGTTACGGGCATTCACTCACGCTATGAGTGACCGTTGCGACAGATTTAAACCGATAACGGGCTCTCATTCACCCTATGAGTGACCGTTGCGACAGATTAAAACGAGGAACGGGCATTCATACACGCTATGAGTGACTGTTGCGACAGATTAAAGCGAGGAACGGGCAGTCATACAAGCTATGAGTGACCGTTGAGCCAAATTAAAATGGGGAACAGGCAGTCATTCTCGCTATGGGTGACCGTTGCGACAGATTTAAACCGATAACGGGCTCTCATTCACCCTATGAGTGACCGTTGCGACAGATTAAAACGAGGAACGGGCAGTCATTCTCGCTATGAGTGACTGTTGCGACAGATTAAAGCGAGGAACGGGCAGTCATACAAGCTATGAGTGACCGTTGAGCCAAATTAAAATGGGGAACAGGCAGTCATTCTCGCTATGAGTGACCGTTGCAACAGATTTATACGAGTTACGGGCATTCATTCATGTTATGAGTGACCGTTGCAACAGATTTAAACGGGTAACGGGCATTCATTCTCCCTATGAGTGACCGTTGCAACAGATTTAAACGGGTAACGGGCATTCATTCTCCCTATGAGTGACCGTTGCAACAGATTTAAACGGGTAACGGGCATTCATTCTCCCTATGAGTGACCGTTGCTCAAGGATAAAACGAGTTACGGGCTCTCATAAATGAATATCTGAATTCTTCCATTCAAATACCTCTGAGTTACCGCCTTCCCCTATTTTTCTACCAATATCCACCATCACAACTCTCCTCGTATAGATTAATAAGCAATTTTTTCACATATTAATTTACCTTATATTTATCCGAGCTTATTATGTTATTTAATACCAAGTCCATCTCCTCAATTAACACTTTGCTTGTATCTAAAAATTGTTTCTCCTCAATACTTGAATCCCTATATTCATCCATAAGAACAAGACAACGTTCTCCCATTCTATGCTCTGGTTTTCTTAAATTATCTCTTTCTATTAGAGTCTCTATATCAGTCCATAAAACAATGTATTTAAGGCAAATATCTTCTTCTTTTAAACCTTCTTTCAACCATCTGACCTCATTTGGAAAAGTTACATAATCAATTACTACATCACACCCAGAGTTTATAAAGTTCTTCGTTAAACTTAAGATATTCTTCCATATTAAGGTGTTTTCTTCCTCACTTAGCCAAGGTTTTTGTCTTCCATTTATATGCATATGACTAATGTAATCACCGGAAATATATGCACTATTACTTAGAACTTTTGCTAGCTTTATGGCAGTTGTTGACTTGCCAACACCAGCTGGACCAGAAATAATAAAAACATTTTTTTGCAACTTAATGGACCTCCAATGTATTATTCCTACGGGTAAGGTTCTAGGAAACATTCATCTCATCCTTCATAAACAATAGTAACACAATATTTCTGAATATTATTAGTATTTTAATCAAAAGAAAAAGATGACCATTATGATCATCTTTTCCATATTTGTAACAGAGCTACTATAATAACTCTTTATTCTTTTCATACGATTTTTTAAGAGAGAGGTATTCTACGAAAAATAAGATTAATCCTCCTACAATTGACACTCCGATATTTCCTAACCATTCTTTTAAACTATCAGGAAACATAAATAATAAAAACACGAGATTGAAAATAATTACAAAACTAACTGATTTACTTAGTACAAATTTTAATTGCTTGGAATATGCTTGATCTGTTGCTATATCTGCATGCTCCATACCTGACAAAATATATCGGATAAATACATAGCCTATAAAAACCCAAATTGCCAAGAAGATAGAAACTTCTAGATTGATATGTAGAATTGGGATATACCTACTACTTATAAATAGTCCAATTAAAAGTAGTACTAGAAAAATTGCCCCTTCAGCTAAATAATATAAAATTTTTCTCTCCCGATACTCATCATCTGGTAATAAGAACGATATCCAAGATTTCATTAGTCCTCTACCTCCCAAAATAATTCATCTAATGTTTTATTAAGTTCCTTTGCTATAGCGATACAAAGTTGAAGTGTTGGATTATATTTTCCATTTTCGATTAACCCAATTGTTTGTCTTGTCACTCCAACTCTGTTTGCCAATTCTCCTTGCGTTATTGATAATTTGATTCTTTCTATTTTTACATTATTTTTCATAGACTCACCTTTTTGCAATTTATATGTTGCATATGTAATTTATATATTACATCAATAAATATGAGATGTCAATTTAAGAAAAAGAAAATCTTAGTCCAAGGACGATAAACCTGTCCTGTACATCCGTAAGAAAAAGCGATGCTTAGATAAAACATCGCACTCATTCCTACAAGAATAGATAGTATTAATCTAAATCATTTTCTTGCTCTACTTTTAAAATTCTTCCAGACCTTGCAACAATCTCCACTTCAAAAATTCTATTATCTGCAGTTAGAATAAAAACTTCATATACTAATACACCATTTTCTAAATCCATATCCACATGGATAACTGTTCCAGGTACACGTTTCAGAGCAATTTCTTGAGCTTGTTGCATCGTAACTCTTTGTCGATACATCGGTGTAGGGTTGCCTTGATAATAATTTTCATACATTGGGAATTCCCCCTTCTAAATATAATTAACTCATTTATCTATATGAACGAACTAATTTATAGGTGCAACATAAGAATAATCTTCTACTTCGCTTCTTTAATACTACAGTTTATTGAACCCATAACAAAAAAGGCGCTAAACCATATAGTTTAGCACCTTTATATTGTCTCTCTCTTTTATCTCAGGATTATCCCGTTACTACATCGCTTAACTACTTCACAGCAAATGCAGTCCGACTATACCCTTCTTTCGTCTTCTTCACTTCTAGCACGGCCGGGAACATAGCCTTAAGTTCTTTTACGTGTGAAATAACACCAATCATGCGTCCAGATTGTTGAAGTTCAATTAGTGTATCAATTGATTTATGAAGGGATTCTTCATCAAGCGATCCGAAACCTTCATCAATGAACATCGTCTGAATCGAAATATTTCCTTGGAAACTTTGAATGACATCAGACATACCAAGGGCAAGGCAGAGCGATGCATTGAACTTTTCCCCACCAGATAACGTTTTTACATCACGGGTTTGACCGGTATACGTATCAAACACATCCAGGGCTAAGCCACTTTGTCTTCCGTGAGATTCTTGGCGGTCGCTACGGATAAGATAAAATTGTCCATTGGAGAGTCTTCTTAAACGACCATTCGCTGCATCGATAATTTGCTCCAAATATTCAATAAGCAAATACCGTTCAAAGGAAATCTTCTTATCATTATGTCCTCTAACGACATTATACAAGTCTGTGATGACAGAGAACTGTTTCTCTTGTTCGATAACCTGTTCGTGTGCCTCGAGGATTTTCGTTTTTAAATCGATTGCATCTTTATGATATTCCTTGGATAGATTCAACTTATTAAGGGCAAGTTCATACGCTTCCTTCAGTTCGCTAACTTGCTCTTTTAATTCACTTAAATCCACCTTCTGCTTATCTTTTAATTCTTCCTTAATCTCAAGCAGTTGTTGTTTTAGTGTACCGATTTTTTCGTTAAACTGACGAATACCTTCTTTTAGTGTTTGTCTTTCACCTTCAGATAATTTCGCTTCTTTATATACCTCTTCGGATGAAAATCCTGCTTTTGTCAGAGCTGCTTGGAACTCTTCGTCTGCATGTTCTAGTTTTGCCTTTGTTTCAGCAAGCTGCTTGGTCGCATGTCCTAGATTAGATTCTGCTTTAGTCATTTCATCTTTTGCAGTCTGGAATGCTTTTTGTGCTTCTTCCCAAGCTTTTTCTAGCAACATTTTTTGATTTTCTGACTCTCGAATCTGTTTCTCTAGTTCAGATAATGCTCTAACTTCTACCGGTACTCTACCTAAACGTTCCTTATAAACCGCTTTTGTCGTTTGATAAGCTGTTATCTGTTCTTGATACTCTTTTTCAAACTTTTCTTTCTTAATTTCTAGTTGTTTAATCAATTGGTTGAGTTTGTCTTGTTTTTCTTTTTCTTCATTTACTTTTTTGCGGAGTTTTTGTAGCTCTTCTACTTCAATTGCTAATCGTTTTCCTTCTGCTACTAATTCTTTATTAATTGCATCTGCATGAGTAGGATCAATTCCCCTATTTTGTAATGCTTCTCCTCGTTCTTTTAATAATGATCCATTTGATTTTTGATCAGCAAGGACCGTTCGATAAAGGGTGTCTTTTTCATCTCTGTCTTTTTTCAACGTGTCTAACGTTTCTTTTGTTACTTCCTGATTATTATTGGTAGCTTTATTCGGATGTTCCACACTACCACATACTGGACAAGCTTCCCCATCATGAAGGTGCACTGCTAGTTGGCTTGCTTGGTTAGATAACCAAGCTTCCTCCATTTCTTGATAAGCAGCATTTGCCTTTTCGAATTTAACTTGTTTTTCTTTTAAATCAGCATTAATCGTAGTTTGCTTATCTCTCGTCTGAATATAATCTCTTAGTAAGACAGCTTTTTCTCGCATGTCTGTTAATTGGTTCTGCTTATCTGGCAACTCACCAACTGCTAGGTCCATTCTTTTTATTTCTTCTGTTAAATTATCTAATCCTTGCTTCATACTAACAAGCTCATTTCTTGCTTGTTCAAAGTCCGATTTCGCTTTAATCCCTTTTGTCTTAATTACTTCTAGTGCTTGTTTACGTTCTTCAATGTCTTGAACGAGTGGGACAAATTCATGCAAGCTAGTTAACTTTTTAGCCGTTTCTTCACGCACATCTTTCTTACTTTCTTCTGCTTCATAGCGTGCCTGTGCTGTAGAAAGTTTTTCTTCTGCTGTTTTCTTTAAATTGTCAGCTGCATGTAAAGCAGTCACTTTCTCTTTTTCTTCTTTTCGCCAGGATTTTACTTGCTTTTCATAAAATTCGATTTGGCTAGCCCGTTCCGCTTCTTCAAGCTGCTTCTCTTTTTGCTTAAACAGTGGTACTTGTCCTTCTAATTGTTTAAACTCTGCTTCTTTTTGCTCCAAGACCGTGAACCGTTCATTAAGTGCTTCAGCTAAATTCAATTCTTTTTGCTTTTTATCGTGGGTTTTATATGCTTGTTCATAATTCTCTTTATCGATAACTATCTGCTTTTCATAAAAAGTGATTTCTTCCTCTAGCCCGGCATCTATTTGATTGATATTCTTGTATTCTTCCGAAAGGACATCAAATAATAGCGAGTCCTCTCTTCTTGGTAGGGCGGTACCAATTGATTGGACATAGTTATCTCGCGTTTGTTTAATTTGAAAATGTTCCCGTTCTACTGCATCACGTTTCTTTTTCAAAATCTCGTTAATTTGCTTGTAATTATCCGTTTTAAACAGTCGACGTAAAATGGCTTCTTTGTTTTCCGTTTCTGAAGTTAATAGTTTACGAAACTCCCCTTGGGGTAGCATGACAATTTGTTTAAATTGATCTTGAGTTAATCCGATTAATGATTCTACTTTCTCATTAATTTCCGAAACAATTTGTCGGTCTACACAAGGAATTTCTTCCCCATCCACTTGTTCATAAAACTCATACCGTTCTCCTGTTTTCGTTTTGTTTCCTTGTTTTACATGCCCTAATTGACGGAGAATACGATACGTTCTTCCTTGTAATTCAAAGGTTAATTCTACTGCTGTATGGGTATCATCATCTGCAAAGTCACTTCGTAGCATCTTGTTATTCTCACGGTCTGAACCACTGGCACTACCGTACAAAGCAAAACTGATTCCATCAAAGATTGTCGTTTTACCAGCACCAGTATTCCCTGAAATGACAAATAAATGATGCTGATCCAGTTCTCTAAAATCGATCGTTTCTGTATATTTATAAGGACCGAATGCGGTCATTTTTAATGTTAATGGCTTCAACTTATATCCCCCTTAATTCCGTACGAATTCTTTTTGTTTTGTATCTGTTTGCGTTTCACGCTGATTCGTTAACAGTTCATCCAACACTTCTTTAAAGAGGTTTTCTGTCTCATCTTTCGCTTCTTCTCCTTTTACTTCTTTGTAAAAGGCTTTAAATAAATCTAGTTCACTCATCTTACTGCGGTCTTTTACTTCTTCCCCATCAACGCTCGGTGCGAATGCATAATTCTTTCGTTCTACATGCATCGCATTTGGATAAACGGAACGCACTTTTTCCATTGGTGATAAAACAGGTGTCTCGTCTAGCAATTTAACAAACACGTAATCTTCATTTACTGGATGTTGCATTAAGTCATCGATTGTTGCCTCGACCGTACGGATATCACGTCTCGGTGTTAAGCTGCGTTTATCAAGGGATACATTACCTTCCCCATCCATCTCCACAACATAGAAAACTTTGTTATGATGTTCTTCTGATATGGAATATTTCATCGGTGAGCCTGCATAACGAATATTATCTTGTAACACTTTATGGGCCTGATGTAAGTGACCAAGAGCTGTATAGTGGAAATCAGTAAAATGATGAGCATCGACATATTCCGCTCCGCCAATCGATAGTGGACGCTCCGATTCACTCGTGTTTGGTTCCTCTTCCCCCATTGGCGTAACAAAAGCATGTCCAACATAAACATGACGTGCAAATTCATTCCTATTTTCCTTAATCGTCTCTACAATTTTCTTCGCTGCATCATTATGTGAACGAATCTCTTCATCATCAAATGCTGTACGAACAACACTAGGATCCGCATATGGAACGAGATGAAAGTGTACTTCACCATGTTCATCTTCTAGTACGATAGGCTCGATTTCTTTAGTAAAGTTTCCGATAATATGCAAACCATTACGTTGCGTAATTTTACTAACAAAGTTTAATCGACTAGGACTGTCATGGTTACCTGCGATAGCAAGTACAGGTGTGTTCAAATCTAATACAATTGTTTCTAATACGTCCGTTAATAATTGAACCGCTTCCGTTGGTGGCACTGCTCGGTCATACAAATCTCCAGCAATAATGACGGCATCGGGCTTTTCTTCTTCAATCGCTTTTAAAAATTGTTCAAGAATATATTTCTGGTCTTCTGTCATATAAACGCCTTGCACCAATTTCCCTAAGTGCCAATCAGCAGTATGGAAAAATTTCATCGTATCCTCTCCCTATATTAAGTTTGTTTATTTTTTACATTGGATTTTTAAATTTGAAAGAGTTTCAAAAGGAAAGATCATCGTAGAAAACTAGTTATCTATCAATAAAATTCGAAGTATAATCTAATACTATTTTATTATATCAAATTACAGCTACCACTCCCTTGTATAATTTTGGAATCCTTACATTTTAGTTGGAAAATGAATGAAGTATTTTGAATAGAATCGAAGCTTGCACTTCAGGGGAAAGTTGTGGAAATGAATCGGTATTAGTATAACAAAAAATAGATTATGAGACAAGATAATAATTGGAATTTTTAAAATATTATAGGTAGAACCCCTCCATAAGGAAGGATCCTATCTATTCTTTATTCCTAAACGGACTATTAATCGATAAAATTGTAATTAGCTGCTTGCTTAATTCTTCCGTAGGAGTTGCATAATCTTGCCTATTCCATTCCATAATCAAACCAAGAATTGCATTTGCTTGATAACTAATTAAATAATCCATTTGCACTTCTAGTTCAGGATTTATATGGTTATTCTCTAAAGACTCATACATAAATTTCCGAACCGTATCGAACAACAAATAATAGTACATCATTGGAATCTTTTGATGGAATATAATCTGATAGAAACTTTTATAGCGGTTTACATGGTCGAATATCTTGATCATTTCAGGGCGAATGTACTGAATCCGAAAGCCTGTCCGGTAATATGGTTCTTCATATGCTTTTTTAAAATCTTCGACAATGACCTCTAAATAATGTTTAAAAACACCATGGACATCTTTGTAATGGGAATAGAATGTTCCACGATTTACTTTTGCTAATCTGCATAATTCTGCTACAGAAATAGAATCTAGTGCCTTCGTTTTTAATAAAGTTAAGAGCGCATTACGCAAACTTTCCTGTGTTTTCATAACCCGTAAGTCTTGTTTCAAAATTTTACCCTCCCTTTATTAAACAGTTTCTTGTACATCTGTTCAATAATGTACAGTTCGACCTTTTTCTGTTGATTGTATCTTTTGAAATCGTTTTATATAATTTTAATGTACACGTGTATAGTATCTTTTTTCAACTATTTAGGAGGAGGAAAAAGTATGAAATTACAAGATAAAGTCGCAGTAGTTACAGGTGCTGCATCAGGAATGGGAAAAGCAATCGCGGAAACTTATGCGCGTGAAGGTGCAAAAGTGATCGTTGCTGACCTAAACTTAGAAGGTGCTGAAGCAGTGGTAAAAGAAATTACAGATAACGGTGGTATCGCTAAAGCAGTTCAAGTGAATGTTGCTAAACAAGAAGACATCGATAATATGATCGATACAGCTGTGAATGAATATGGAACACTTGATATTCTTGTTAATAATGCTGGAATCATGGATGGATTTGAGCCTGTTGGCGATATTCTTGATGAACGTTGGGACTTAATTTTTGATATTAATACTAAAGGTGTTATGCGTGCGATGCGTAAAGCAATTCCTATTTTCTTAGAAAAAGGAAAAGGGAATATTATTAATACAGCATCAACTGGTGGATTAAACGGAGCACATGCTGGAGCAACATATGGTGCTTCCAAACATGCAGTAATTGGATTAACGAAGAACACTGGATATATGTATGCACAAAAAGGAATTCGTTGTAATGCAATTGCACCAGGTGCTGTTGCAACAAATATTTCCGCATCAATGAAAAATATTAATGCATTTGGAATGGAACGTACAAAAGTAGTTCAAGGTGTCATTCCTCGTGTTGGACAACCAGAAGAAATTGCTCAAGTTGCGTTATTCTTAGCTTCTGATGAATCAAGCTTTGTAAACGGTACAGTTATTACAGCTGATGGTGGTTGGACAGCAGCGTTTTAATCTATCTTTCAAACAAAAAGAAGTAACCGCCCTCTTGACCATGGCAAGTTACTTCTTTTTGCATTTTTACAACAAACGGTCAACCGCTCTTTATGCGGAAATGTAGTTGCGGTACTTAGTAGTTCGCAGCTACTAAGTACCTTTTTCTTATTATAAGTATAAATTCTTCATTTCATACTGTCAATCCAACGCTTCAGTAAATATACAGTGAAGTAGATAGAACTATACCGTTTTTCGTGTTGTAATAATCGCCAACAACACAGCACTTATTCCCCCAACTAATTTGCCAACAATCATCGCAAATACAATCTCTTTATTTACTCCCGCGACAAATCCTAAATGACCACCTAACACAAAAGCACCACTTACTGCAAAGGCTACATTCACTACTTTCCCCCTCGAATCCATATGCTCTAAGATAGAAAGTGTCGGAATGATATGGGCAAGTGATGCGACAATGCCTGTAGTAGATGTGTCACTAATACCTAACTTTTCACCTAGCTTTTCGAGTGGCTTTTTAAATAGTAGCGAAATCATTTTTACTAAAGGAAAGGCACCAGCAAGAAAGACGGCAATCATCGCAACAATTTGGACTCCCTCTTCTAGAGGAGCTAAATTTGGGATTATAACAAATCCAGTAAACGTCTCAACAGAAATAGCAGCTAGTCCGATTATCGCGATAATTTCAATTCCTTTTGCAAAAACGGAAAATCCAGCAATCATCTTCCCTGGGATTTTCACCAATCCAATCGAGATGAATATGGACAAGACTATTGTCGGGATTAAGTTTTTCACAATCATGAAAAAGTCAAAACCGGCAACAAGTCCACCAACTAAACAACCGAGTGGTACCGTTATTAATCCAAGTAAGATTCCTTTCGCAAAATATGAATGGTCCTCTTTTTTAATAATTCCTAAAGCTACTGGAATGGTAAAAGCAATCGTCGGTCCCATCATCGTCCCTAAAAAGACCCAAGCGAATAATTCCGCTTCTTTACTTTCAGCCATTTCCGTAGCTAACGAATACCCGCCCATGTCCAGAGCAAGTATCGTGTTTGGAAAAGAAGCAGGATCTGCACCGATTAAATTGTAGATAGGAGCAATGATCGGTGTTAGAACAGATGCAATGACAGGTGCAAAGGAAATTATTCCGACCATGGAAAGTGTCAATGCACCCATTGTCATAAATCCTTCTGTAAAACGTTCACCTAAACCCAGTTTATTCCCTATTATTTTATCGATTGCACCAATACATAGTAAGCCCATCACGATTAGTACAATTATGTCATTAATACCCATATTATTCCTCGCACTCCAATAGTCTTCGAATAGAAGGACGTTCTTTATTTTCCTCGTACTTTCTCATGTCTTGTCACATAAAGCATCCCTGGTAAAAGTACAAAAGCAACTATGACTAGTAAGATTGCCATTTTATGCAAATTCGCATCTGTCATACCCATTGCAAAAACAATGCCGTAAATACTCGATGCTAATATATTACCGATAAATCTTGAAGTCATCAATAGGCCGGACGCAATTCCACTTTCTTCCCGCTTAATAAATGAAAACAATAAATTTTGCAATCCAATATTTTGAATCCCATTACTAATACCAGTAACAGCAAGAACAACCCCTACCCAGAATAATACAGAAGATTCTCTTACTGTAAATAATAGTGCCACACCAACAACTCCGATGATGACACTAACGAGAAGTGGAATTCTGAAGCCCGCCCGCTCCATCCATCTCGTAGCAATAGGTGTCATAATCATGGCAAATATCGATAAAGAAAGCATTACGATTCCAGCCATTTGCGAACTCGCTCCTAAGACACTTTGTATAAACGTCGGAAAACTTAGTAATATCGCAAAGAAAATAACGGTCGAAAGGATGTACTGGCCATAAATAAGTGTTATATTTAAATTTTTCCGGAAGAAATTGACATTAATAAATGCATCCTCTCTTTTCTTTTCATAGAAATAAAATACTATCGTTAAAACAAGTGCTAAGATCAACGTGCCAAACTGTACTCCTTCTTCTAAACCAAGTAAGAAGACCATCCAACAAGTGATAAATGCACTAAAAAGTATAATGCCAACATAATCCCATTTATATGATGTTACAACACCTTTTTCATCTTTCGGTACAAATAAAATCGTCATTATAATTCCTACTGCAATGATTGGTAAATTGACATAAAAAATAACTGGCCATCCGCCAAATTGAATGAGCAGTCCACCAATTGTTGGCCCAAAAGCAGCAGATGTCGTTGCAAAAACAGATAAAGTTCCGATAACCCGATTCTGGTTTTGTTGAATAGTGTTTCGAACAATTCCTACCCCAGCCGGAAACAGTGCAGAAGTTCCTATTGCTTGTATTCCACGCATAGCTAGAAGCACTGGCATATTCGGAGATAACGGCGCCAAAATGGATGATACAACAACTAAAGCTAATCCAACCATGTAGATTAATTTCCTTCCGTAAATATCGCTTAATTTCCCAATTAGAGGAGTAAAAATCGCACTAATAATAAAATACGAGGCAATTAGCCAAGAAATATCCGTAGCATTCAGTTGGAAATCTTTTTGGATTGCCGGCAACGCCACGGTGATCATCGTCGTATTCAGTGGATTTAGAATTACTCCTGTTGATATAGCAAAAATAATAAGTTTATCTTTGTTGTTTTTCATTATATTTCCCCTCATCATTCATACTAATTAAACTATTGTATCATTTTCACGAAAAAATGCTTAGGTTTCGTATTGAAACCTAAGCATTAAGAAATTTATTGTTCATCTGAATTCGGTTTTCCCCGCATTAACTTTTCAAACCGCTTCAATTGTTCGTCATTCATTTGCGTAAGTGAAGTAAACTCAGCACGGTCCACACTTAAACTCATGCCGATTTGTTTCCCTTTGGAGTCATTGATAATACTTTCTTTTTTTCCATCTGGATGTGGAGTTGTCTCGGTACCAGTATCTCTTTCTGGCATGGTCTTCTCCCCTACTTATTGACGCTTTTTCGTCTTCTTGTTGTTGTACTTCTCATTCGGTGTCAGAGGTTCATTGGCAAATTCATGATCAAACTTCTTCGAAAGCTTTTTTCTAACAGCTTGTTCATCACTGAATCCGCCACTACTTAGCTTTTACTTTCCCATGAATAAACACCTCCCCATACCTATGTTTTGCAGTTATAGGGGAAATATGTGTTATTGTAAGAAGGGAAATTTTATTAAAATTTTCTATGGGACTTTTTTTGCAATTTAATAATTGGGATTATAGAACGTTTCTATACGACCTTTTCCTTCTCTAAATTTTAATTCAGGGTCATAGAACGCTTCTATGCGACTTTTTCCTTCTCTAAATTTTAATTCGGGGTCATAAAACGCTTCTATGTGACCTTTTCCTTCTCTATATTCCAATTTGGGGTCATAGAACGCTTCTACGTGACCTTTTCCTTCTCTAAATTCTAATTCGGGGTCATAAAACGCTTCTATGTGACCTTTTCCTTCTCTATATTCTAATTCGGGGTCATAAAACGCTTCTATGTGACCTTTTCCTTCTCTATATTCCAATTTGGGGTCATAGAACGCTTCTATGTGACCTTTTCCTTCTCTATATTCTAATTTGGGGTCATAAAACGCTTCTATGTGACCTTTTCCTTCTCTATATTCTAATTCGGGGTCATAGAACGCTTCTATGTAAATTAATTAAAGTTACTATGATTCAAACAAACAAATAAAGTAGGGAAACCATTCTCATGGCTTCCCCCTTATCAAACCGCACGTGCCCTACTAAGGCATACGGCTTACCAATATGTTACAATGATTATCAATAAGATGCCTTCCAGGCATTTTGCATCT
>NZ_BMEY01000011.1 GCF_014637405.1 Ornithinibacillus halotolerans | reverse complement strand
TTTAGAATCAGTGTGTGGATGTGGTGCGTAAGGGGAAACCATTCAGTGGGCCTTTAAGGCCAAGGCCGGTAACAGAGGCTTCAAGCCGCAGAGCAAACCACCAGTTCACACTGGTGGTTTTGATTTATAATATCTCTTATTTTTGGTAATGGATGCTTGCTCTTTAAAGGAGAATAAACGTGAAACAACTAAAACGAATCATCTTACTCATCTTCTTAGTTATTATGGTTGGATTTAGTGTAGCCCTTGTATTAAAAGCTGCCATTGGTGTCGGCTCTTGGGATGCGTTAGCCCAATCTGTCACTCATATTACCGGTACAAAAGTAGGAACCATTGGAATAATCTTCAATATTGCACTCGTGTTTGGCCAATGGGTTCTCTTACGTAAAGACTTTACATTTTATCATCTACTACAAGTCCCTGTAATTATCTTACTAGGAACAGTAGTTAACTTCTCTTTGTATCAGATCTTAAGTCCAATTACAATAGATAGTTATGTCCTAAATTTCCTATTAATTATCATTGCTTTTATCCTTTTAGCATCTTTTAACGGGGCGCTAATGGAGTTAAATATGGTAACGATGCCATTAGAAGGATTTTGTATGGCAGTCTCGATACGAACGAACTATAGATTTCCAATAGTAAGACAAGTAGCAGACATTGTCATTATTCTTTCCGTTTTGGTACTTACATTTGCATTCACCATTCCATCGACTATAAGGGAAGGGACCATAATTGGTATGGTCATCTATGCACCAATATTAGGATTCGCTATGAAATTGATTCGACCGTTATTTACAAAGCTAGGTAGTGTTAGTAAAGTGAATAAGGAAATCGAACACGTTGATGTAAAACTAGTCTAATAGAAAGTAGTAATAAGAAAGAAACGGATTGTGAGAAGAAATAGGAGGAATACATATGACAAAACTGATCCTGAATGCAGATGACTTTGGGTATTCAAAAGGGATTAACTTAGGGATATTGGAAGCACATCAAGAGGGTATTCTCTCGTCGACTACGTTGATGGTGAATATGCCTGCAGCAAAACATGCCTTCCAATTGGCAAAAGCGAATGAAAAGTTAGGGGTAGGTATTCATTTTGTCTTGGATTTAGGATTTCCTGTAAGTGAACATGTTCCATCGTTAGTTGATGAACATGGGAGATTTTTAAAAGAAAATCCATTCATTCTTCATGCGGAACCGGAAGAGATAAAGAAAGAGTTAATTAGTCAGTTAGAGAAGTTTCTATCATTTGGTCTTACCCCAACTCATATAGATAGTCATCATCATATCCATCGTCATGAGAAGATTTTTCCGATTGTTTGTGAACTAGCTGAAACGTATCAACTACCTGTTAGACCAACATCAGTTGAATCAAGTACAGTGCTTGAGAAAAAAGGGATAAAAAAGGTTGAATACTTTAATCCAGATTTCTTTGGGGATGAATTAGATATTAATTACTTAAAAACAATGCTTGCAGATGCTAAAAAGTATAATACGGTAGAAATAATGACACATCCAGGCTATATCGATTATCCCGTATTAACTGGTAGCTCATATAACACACAACGAGCAATTGAACTAGCTATCTTAACCGCTCCAGAAATAAAACAATATATCCAAGAAAATAATATCAACCTCATAACATATCGGGAAATATAGATTACATTGCGTAGATAATATTGGGAGTTTTTACATATTTAGATTAGGGTGTCTGACACCACCCGAAATATGTAGTAAAATGTCGAATGCACCTGATCCTGCCGTTACTGCATACACCCTCTGCAAAGCGAAAATTATCGACAAAAACTTACAAAAACCGGGAGGTGCCTGACACTAAACGGTTTGTAGCTAAATAAACCTAGAAATAACTTTGGTTTCGTCATAGTATTTGACGGAACCTTTTATTGTATATTTATTTACAACTTTCTATTAATTGGTTTTGATATAGCGAATCCTATGGTAATCTATAAATAGATTGTGAAGAAATGGGCTTAAGCTAACACGGCAGTTAAGTGAAAGAAGAAGGGGGAGAGGGTTTTTATGGGTTGGGCGATTTTAATTATTATTGGTTATACGCCAGTCTTATATAGAATGCAAAGAAGCATAAATAACTTAGAAAAAGAAGTAGAGAAATTAAGAAATTCTAATTAAGTTAACGGGTGCGATTGTTTAATGGGAACAGTCGCTTTTTACTTAATTGAACATTAAATAATATCTACTCACTGAATAATGTTACGATAATTATCTATAGGGAGGAGGTCTAAAATGAAAAGAGTAGGTAAATATGTTTTAAGAATAAGTTTTGTATTCTATTTATTTGCACTGATAGTTTTATTATTCTTAGGTTCAAGAGGAGATATGATGGCAGGAATGTCATTAATTGAATATGCTAAAAGCTCTTCAAATTTAGTTCCATTTCAAACGATAAGTACATATATTAAGGCAATTTTTAACGGTAGTATGAATATAGACATACCAATTAAAAACCTGTTTGGAAATGCTTTTATGTTTTTACCAATGGGCATCTACCTGCCTTCCTTTTTAAGAAAAATAAACAAATTAAGTCTATTTGCATTTGCAATGGTTATATTGTTATTCGTTATTGAGGTAATACAAATAGTTACAAGAAGAGGAAGTTTTGATGTTGATGACTTCATTCTTAATATGTTTGGAGCTTTGATTGGTTTTGCAATATTGAAGATGAATTCTATTCAAAAATTGATAAATAGAACCTCATTTCAATCTAATAGTTTGTGAAGAAATGTTGTTAAACTAACGGAGCAGGTTAGTGAAGTCTAGGATGACGAGGAGGAAACAAGAATTGAAAAAGGAATTTTTGAAGCTAATTATTATTATCGTTTTTAGTGCAGTGCTATTTTACTTTGTGAACACGATGACTCCTTTGCCGAGTCAAAGTTCAGGGAACGGAAATCCAGCAATATTATTGATGTTTATATTAGCACCTTTGTTCTGTTATTTAGTCATCCTATGGCTTAATCTATTTAGAGATATGAATATTAACCTTCTCATACTAGTTATTGTTATGATTGTCATTGCAATACATTGGGTGATTGGATTTTATTATCAGATAAGCTCTTTTATGAAGTATAAGAAACTATTACAAGATGTTTATCAAGAGGAAATGGGATTTGTAGACTATGAATATATTGATCAAATAACTGATTTTTTTTCTATTCATATGAACAGTCAATACTTTAATCTCAACACGTATTTGATGTTTTTAACCATGTCAATTTTTATTTCTATTTTAATTATGATTAAGCAAAAGTCATTTAAAAGTAGCTAAACGGGACAACATTTCTTTTTCAACTATAGGGTGCAATACTTAAAGAAGGTGATCCAAGAAGTTCGCCTTTTTCTTATGGTTAAATTCACAATAATATCTTTAGAATATTATAAGACTAATTAGCATAAAGGTTAATATACTTACGGGACAAGTTATTAATAGGGGGAGTTTTTTTGATAGAATTTATTGGTATTATTGCTATCGTATTTGTTCTTCTTGGTATAGAGGGACAACTTAAAAAAGGCAATAAACAAAACGAAGAACTCATTGAATTACTAAAAGAAATGAAGGAGTAGTTTGTTTATATCTAGGAACCAACCACATTTTGTGAAGAAATGCACCTAAACAAACGGGTGCAATACTTAAAGAAGGTGATCTAATAAGATTGCCTTTTTCTTAGTGCGCCAGGCATGGCGACTATCTAGGTGGTGCAAGTCCACTGTGGAGGTACACATCAACTAACCACTAGAGAAACGCAAGGCGCTTATCGTGAGGTAAGGGCTGAAGGAAGCGTGTATCAAAATCTTGGCTCGACGAATAGAAATCTGATACCAAGGCTCTATAAGCGGATAAGACTCTCAAACAAGTCAAAGTCCAAAAGATGTGCGTAATCTTATAGAGTAAATCAGGCGAGTAAAAGAGGAAAGATAGTCGTCTTACCCTGGGAGGTCTCGTGGACAGCTGAGGAGTCCCCTATTAAGAAAGCTGGTCGGTTAATCGCGAGAAGTCAGCCGAAGCCATATTAGTGATAAAGTCACGAAGGGCTGAACAATTTATAGTGTTTCGCCACCATGAATGCACGGGAGATGTACTTCTGAATGTGTTAATGAGGAAAGTATGAGCGTAACTCAAAGGATACTCAAAAGAGAAGTGTCTTACCGTCACGTAAAAGGAAGGGAAGAAACGAGTGTGGAACTTTTAGAAGAAATCCTAAGCAATCAAAATATGAATCAAGCCTATAAGCTTGTATATCGCAATAAAGGTGCAAGTGGAGTAGACGGAGTGACAGTGGAAGAACTAAAGGAACATCTGAAGGAACATAAAGATGAACTCCGTTCACAAATCCGGAAAAGGAAATACCAACCAGCTCCAGCACTGCGAGTAGAAATTCCAAAAGAAAATGGAAAAATGCGCAAGTTAGGTATCCCAACGGTTGTCGACAGAGTGGTACAACAAGCAATCAGTCAAAAACTGACCCCCATATTCGAAAAACAATTCAGCGAATACAGCTACGGTTTTAGACCGGGAAGAAGTTGTGAATTGGCAATCATTCAAGCACTGGAATACTTGAATGATGGGTACGAGTGGCTAGTAGATATTGACCTAGAACGATTCTTTGATACAGTACACCATGATAAATTGATGAGAATCATCTCCCATACGATAAAGGATGGGGATGTAATTTCTCTGATACGGAAATATCTCGTGAGTGGTGTAATGGTCAAAGGCAAATACGAAGATACGCCAGTTGGAACACCACAAGGAGGCAACCTTAGTCCACTCCTAAGCAACATTATGTTAAACGAGTTAGATAAGGAACTGGAAGCAAGAGGACTGCGTTTCGTTAGATACGCAGATGATAGTCTCGTTTTTGTCAGAAGTGAAAAAGCAGCAAATAGGGTGCTTACCTCCATTACAAAATTTATCGAGAAGAAACTGGGATTAAAGGTAAATGTAGAAAAGGGTAGAATCTCCCGTCCCAGTGAAACGAAATTTCTAGGATTCGGTTTCTATTTCGACCTTAACAAGGGAAAGTTTCAACCAAGACCACATGAAAATTCGATTCAGAAATTTCAAAGGAAACTGCGAAAGCTAACGAAAAGGAACTGGGGCATCTCACTAGATGTTAGAATCGTCAAGTTAAAACAGGTCATTTTTGGCTGGGTCAACTACTTCAAGATAGCCAACATGAAGAAAGCGCTGGGAGTTATAGATGCAAAACTTCGCTCCAGAATACGAGTAATCATATGGAAACAATGGAAGAACAACAAGAAGAGAATAAAGTCCCTTGTCCAGCTTGGTATTCCGGAAGAGGAAGCCAAAGGCTTAACTTTCTGTCGAAAGGGTTATCGTTTCATCGGGCTATCGAAGGTAGTTCAAAGAGCCTTATCTAATAAACGCCTAAAGCAAAGGGGTATTCCCTTTGCCCTAGATTACTACTTAAAAGTACACACTGTAATATAAATTGAACCGCCGTATACGGAACCGTACGTACGGTGGTGTGAGAGGGGCGGAAAGTTATTTAACTTTCCCCTCTACTCGATTGCTTTTAATTCAGGATAGACTTCGACATAATAGGACAAATTTCGGGAGGTGTCAGACACCTTTGAGGGGGGTTCTGTAAAAAAAATTAAGTTAGAGCTCCTAATAAGACGAGTCAAGTAGCGGTATACGCTAGTAGATTTACACCTTTCCCCTAACTCGAAATATATAAATTAATAGAAATCAAATAAATATATTGATAATTGAAAGCGTCTTATTTAATAACTTAGATGTATCTAACATATATCTAAGTTGGATATATCTTAGATATATTTACATATTTTGGGAGGGGAGCCTTTTAAATATTCGTTAGTAATCGAGGCTAAATAAATGAACGTATTTATAGAGGTAGTCCTACCAGTACTTCTTGTGTTTGGTTCTGGGTATGCTTTACAAAAAATAAGATTACTAGATGTTAAATCCGTATCTGCAGTTTCCATTTATTTATTTGTGCCATGTCTTGTTTTTACTAACATGTATGAGTCAACATTTGATACTGGCTTTAAAATCATTATTGTATTTTCATTATTATTAATGTTTGTCATGATAATTTTAAACAAAGTATTGGCAAAAATACTGAACTGGGATAAATCTGTGGAAAGTGGATCGATTTTAGCAACGGCTTTCATGAATGCCGGGAATTTTGGTGTACCTGTAATTTTATTTAGTGTTGGTGAGGAAGCACTACCTTATGCGGTGTTTTATATGGTTATTCACTCTCTTATTATGAATTTCTTTGGGATATACTATGCTTCTAGAAGTCAGAATGGTATTGCAATGGCTCTAAAATCTATTATGAAAATGCCTGCTACATATGCAATTATATTAGCATTACTATTAAAAAATATAGGGTATGACGTGCCGACAAACGTATATTCTATTCTCCAGATAATGGGAGAAGCATCAATCCCATTACTTATGGTTGTATTAGGGATGCAATTAGGAAATATATCCTTATTAAAATTTAATTGGCCAGTAATTAGTGTAGCAAGTATATTAAGGCTTATTGTTTCACCAATTCTTGCATGGTTCTTTATTTCATTCTTTAATTTAGAATATACAATAGTTGCTGTGTTACTTATTGTTTCTGCTATGCCAAGTGCTGCAACTACAACACTTTACGCAGTTGAGTATGATGCGGAACCAGAACTTGTATCAAGTATTACACTAGTTACGACAATATTAAGTATTATTACTTTGTCAGTTATGTTGAATATTATATAAAATAATAAAAGAACAGTTTACTTAATACATGTGAACTGTTCTTTTATTTTGCTTGAGTATAGATGAAGTAGTCAATGCAGCTAATAAATAGATAGTAAAAATAAAATGGTACATTAAGCAGATTGAATTACTTACTGTGCCTTTATTATTCTCCTACCTTATGTTCCCCATCACCGACTATTAATAACCAAATTAATCTTCCCACTACTTTTCGTTAAATAAATACCATAATCGTCTATTCGTTCAATGTATCCTAGTCCTGATTCATTTTGAACTTCAGCTAAACCTTCTATGTATTCCGTTTCCGTATAGGGAAGACCAATGATATCGAGAAGTGCTTGTATTTCTTTCAGTACGTAGTCAGCGTCCTCTGAGAGTTCCCAATATACATCTATTTCTGCTTGTTTTACATCACCAGCATTCGTTAATATTAATTTTATTGTTGAATTTCTTTCACCGTCTTCTCGTTTAAAAACTACAGGTCTTGTGGAGGTGTTTTCATAACCAAAAGCTTGTAATTCCAGACTTAAGTCTTTGGCTATTTCTTCATGATTCTCTTGGATGCTCGTGTCGGCATTCATTGTAAAAGCGAAAAGTATTAGATTAATCCCGAACAAAACTGCACATGTAATTAATGTATATTTGATGATGAGAAATTTTGGAACAATAGGCTTTGCTTCGAGCGAATCAATATTTTCATAGTTCTTGCCTATGGAATAGTTATCGGATGAAGGATAAACTTTACTAACTTTATAGATTTCCTCGTTATGAAGGTTTTCCATTACAAATTCTTTATTGTTGTTTAGTGCAATTCCTTTAACAACTTTCACAAATGCCTGTCCAGTAAATAACCCCATGCCGAAACGACCCATTAGTACATCAATTCCTAGACCGACAAGTGAACCATGAGCTGCTTCTTCAAAACTCGTGACGTTGTTCATTTGAATTTGATATTTCGTAACATTACCATTATTATCCTTGGTGTAAATGGTCGTCAGCTCTTTAGCTGCTTTTATGGTTGGAATTAATAGTACAACCGCCCATATCCCTAATGCAAACAATGTTAGTAAAGGAAGATAGCTCCCATAATAATTTAAATCCATAATATATGCCATAATTAGAAAGATAGGTACAATAAGGATTGAAAGAAAAAGACTAAGAAATGTACCTAGTAGTAAAAATATCGGACGAATTCCTCGTTTGAGTACCGGCATATAAATAATATCTCTCATATTTTATCCCCTCCTTTAGTCAATATATAATCTAAAGGATAAAGATTCAATTTAATAATAAAATTCAGGACATTAGACCTGTGTAATTTTATCTAGGACTAGGTATTTGGTCTGTGTCTTTCGGGGTAGGAGGACATACTAAATAAAGCTTCGTTGGAAAATTAAAAGGGGCTAGGGCAAAAGCTTTTTCTACATAGAAAAAACCGAACTATACGATTTGGGAGCAACTAACCCGCTCCGGAAATATACTTCGCTTTCACTTCCAGTACCGGGGCGACATCTGCTCAGATCAGTACCATCGCAGTGTCTACCTCGCCGCGGGCGGCTGGTGAGCCTCCTCGTGCTAAAAGAGTGCGCCTGTGTCTACAAGTCAAGCTTCGAAGCATTATTCCTCGGCGCAAGGGAGCATGGGAGTCTATTCAAGTAGAACCCTCACTGTGGGGTCTCACCAATGCCTTTCCTCCCGCTGGAGTCTACGTATATTTCCGGAGCTAATGTATCGTATTGTTCGGCTTTAGAATTAGAAATTTAGTTTTGTCCCAACCTCTCTGTATATAAGATGACTTAGTTATCTGTATTTCTAGCGTTAGATTTCCCTTTATTTCTTCTTTGTTCATTTGGTCTCTTTGCTTTATTTTGTTTTTCTTTCGGTGCATGTGAATCTTTCACCATATGAAAATCCCTCCGTTATATTGGTTGTTGCATAAGTTTATTATGGTCGATTGATTGGAATATATGCAGTGTATGTATGATCTGATGTAGGACGTTTTAACTTTTATTCGAGTTATTTTCTATTATATTTCGCCTGCAGTTTAACTTGTCTTTCCATACGTTTATCATCTTTCCTATCCTTCACAACTAGGATGGCATGTATCGCTCCAGGAAGCCAGAAGAAAGCAGTAAGGATGAGATTAAGTAGTGCTTGAAATGGTTTACCAGAAAACAATACAGCAATTGGTGGTAATACAACAGCTAACAAATACATCATAAAAAACCCTCCTTAATATTAATTTTACCTGGATAGAAGAAACTATCCCTTTTGAGGTGCAACTTTTGGGGTGCCGCTTTTTGAGGTGTCTGACACCTCCCGAAAAATGTCATAAATTGTCGATGGTCGTAAGCCCTGCTGTATTTTGAGTTATGGATTAGCCTTCGTCAAAATATGACAAAAACCGGGTGGTGTCAGACACCTTTCAGTCTACAAATGTTGGTCCAAATGTTAAGATGTTATTAACATAACTCAATACATAATAATTAGAAGAAAAGGCGGACTGTTATGTGGATCATTGGAGGAGTTATCATCATCGTGTTACTAGCATTAACGGTAAACTTACAATACAAAAGTCGTAAACTCCAAAAACAAGTACATTACTTAAAACCTTTAGTAGAGACTGTAGAAAATGTGCGGGATATTTTATATTATTGTGAGACTGTGCCTAAAATGAATTATCTTTATTTAAGTCCTACGGTAAATGAACTAATAGGACCTAATACATTAGAAGAACATATGAAAAATCCAGAGAAAATATTTGAAATCGTTCACCCAGAAGATAAAGATATACTCCTGAATAAAAAGCTGGGACAACTTAATTTTTATGAACCGATTCAAGTTAGACTTCGGAATCACCAAGGGAAGTACATTTGGTTTGAAGAATATGCGACACCTGTTTATAAGGATGGGAAATTTGTTGCAGTGCAAGGCATATTACGAAATATTGATGACAAAATATCTTTGCAGCAGCAACTAGAATATAAAACAACGCATGATACGTTAACTGATCTATACAATCGTGAGTTTTTCCAACAAAAATTAAACGAATATAATGAAAAAATCGATGTTCCTGTTGCAGTTGTAATGGCTGATTTAGATGAATTAAAGTCCATTAATGATCATTATGGCCATGTTATGGGGGATAGATTAATCCAAGAAGTTGGCCATCGCTTAAGAAAATTTAATGATGAGCATATAGTAGTTGCACGTATTGGTGGGGATGAATTTGCGATGATTCTCACTCATGTGACCGTATTAGAAGCGGAGACATACATAAGAACCATGTTGGAAGAGATACAGGCTATTGATAAGGATGCCCCATTCACACCGATAAAACTTTCAATCGGTCATGGGTATAGTGAGTCATCGATTGGGATGATGGAGAAATTACTCATCAAAGCAGACATGGAGATGTACCGAAACAAGAATGAAAAGAAGAAAGAAATGACGGGTGCCTGACACCTCCCGAAAAATGTCGAACATCTGTCGACAAAATTCGTGTGGTGTCAGGCACCTTTAATTAAATTTCTATATTCAATCCGATTTCTTTTTCTTTTAATTTGTTATAAACTCCGGCTGCGACGACTAGATCAAAGTATGCGGCTCCGACAGATTTGAAAAAGGTAATTTCCTCATCGGATTCACGAACCAATTGGTCGTTATTCACGATGTCACTTAACTCGGCATGAATATCGGAGAAACTCCAATCAGAATTAGCGTCAGCATGGATCAGTTCTCCTGCCTCTTCTTTTACGCCTACCATATCATCAACGACAATTTTTCCAGCTCGGTCAATCGTTGTTTGATCCACTTCACGCATAGTAGGGAGGAAGGACCCAACGCCGTTTATATGTGTACCTGGCTGTAATAAAATCCCGTCAAATACAGGTTTATACGAGCGAGTGGCACAGTTGATAATATCAGAGGTTGTGACAACTTCCTCCGATTGATTAAATATTTCAATCGTAACAGCGACACCATTTTGCATTAGCTTTTCTTTAAAAGCAATAGCTTTCTCTGCTGTTCGGTTAAAGAGTTTAATTTCTTCGATGTCTCGCACTTCCAACACACCTAGTACTTGTTCCAACGCCATTCCACCAGTACCAATCACCCCAAGTACTTTCGCATCTTTGCGAGCTAATTTTTCTGTCGCTATACCACTCAGTGCGCCAGTTCGAAGTCTCGTTAAGTAAGATGCATTCATAACACAAATGTGCTCTCCAGTCTCTACTTCGGTTAAGACGATTAATCCTTGTGTCGTTGGTTTAGCCAAACTAGGGTTTTGAGGGAAAATCGAAACTACCTTCGTTGCAGCGATATTGTTCGTTTGATCCGCACTCGGCATATAAAGAACAGAACCTTCAACCTTAGGAACGTCGATTACCGTGCGATGTGGATTGGAAATGTTCCCAGCTTTCTTTGATATAAGCCCTAGTTTCACATCTTGTATGGCGTCGTTCATCGTGTAATGCGATTGAATCACTTTTTCTGAAAATATAAGCATTGTATAACCTCTCATCTAGTTGTTTATTATGCTTTCTTTAATGTTAATTCATCTTCCTCTACATCAAGTTCTTGTGCTCTACGATCTTTCACAGCCGAAACGGCAATTAGAGAAATAATGGACGTAAGGATGATATATAGTGCAACCGGTACGTATGAATTATCAAAACGAATCAGTAATGCTGTCGCAACAAGTGGCGCAGTACCACCAGCTAATGCAGCCCCGATTTGATATCCTAAAGAAATCCCGGTATAACGTACTTTTGCTGAGAAAATCTCAGAAAACATCGTCCCTAGTACAGCTGTAATTGGAGACCAAATAATTCCTAGACCAATTACAGTTGCTAGTATTAATAAACCAGGTGAACCACTATGAATGAGCCAGAAGTATGGGAAGGCATATAAAGCCATTAAAATTGTTCCGGTTATGTAAAGTGGTTTTCTACCAATTTTATCTGATAGTGCCCCCATAAATGGCATTAAAATAGTTGTTACTACCGTTCCGATTGTTACCGCATTTAAAACATTTGATTCCGAAAAATCAAGATTAGACGTTGCGTACGAAACAATGAATGTTCCAAAAATATAAAATGGTGCCGTTTCTACAACTTTTGCCCCAATAGCAATAAGTACTTCTTTCCAGTGGTAACGAAGTGTGTCGGCAATTGGTAATTTCGCCACTTCTCCTTTTTCTTGGGTCTTCTTGAAAGAAGGTGTTTCATCAATTCCTTTCCGAATCCAAAGACCAAAGATTACTAAAAATGCACTTAAAATAAATGGTACACGCCATCCCCAAGTCATGAATGAACCGTCTGGTAGTAACGTCATAATCGATAGGGCAAGCGTTCCCATTAAGAGACCAAGTGTTACTCCCATTTGTGGGACACTTCCGAATAGACCACGTTTTTCTTTCGGTGCATATTCAACAGCTAATAGTAAGGCACCACCCCACTCACCACCAAGACCAATTCCTTGTACAAGGCGTAGTGTAATTAGTAAAATAGGTGCCCAAATTCCAATTGCTTGATATGTAGGAAGTACCCCCATTAAGAATGTAGACAATCCCATTAAACTAAGTGTTAATACAAGCGTTTTCTTTCGACCAATCTTGTCCCCAATATGACTAAAGATAATTCCACCAAATGGACGAATTAGAAAGGCAAGTGCAAACGTTGCAAACGCATACAAAGTTCCGAATGCAGGATCTTCTGTAACAAAGAACAATTGATTAAAGACTAGAGCAGCAACCGTTCCATATAAAAAGTAGTCAAACCACTCAATTGCACTACCAACTATACTTGCGATAAGGACTCTTCTCATTTTTTTGTTGTTTTCCATTTTGTCACCCCTGTTTTGTTTATGTGTTTTTTCTCTCGTTGCAGCATAAATCTTTAGCAAAATTTTGATAGCTGCTCCTTAAAATTTAAGTGACACTTAAATTTCTCTTTGATTATATAGGAAGTGTTTTTAATTTGTCAATAATTCTAACTAATCAGATTGGGTGAGCAGAGAATGAGGAACAGTGGTAAAATGGTCGGTAGAATTGAAATGTAGAGGTGGTCGCTCATGGAGGAGAAATTAGGGCTAAAGGTCAAGCAACTACGTAAACAGAAAAAGTTAACGCTTAAAAAAATTGCCGAAGAGACAAATCTTTCTATTAGTTTTCTTTCCCAATTAGAAAATGGAAAATCATCAGCAACATTGGAATCACTAAAAAAAATATCAGAAACACTCGGAGTAAATCCTAGTTATTTTTTCAATGATGGGGAAGAAAAAATTGCTAGTATACAGGGGAATTTAGATATGTCTATGTTGAAAAAGGGAGGATTTGTCTATCATGATTTAACGAGAAATATGGCAGATCCGTTATTTACCCCGATCTTAGTCGTTATTAATGCAGGGGAAACGAAGGGGAATCCACTCAGCCATAAAGGACAAGAATTCCTCTATGTACTAGAAGGAACTCTAACCGTCATCATTAATAATGAAGAGTTACAACTCAAGCCAAATGAAAGCATCTTCTTTGACTCAACCCAACTACACTATTGGCTAAACAAAACAGAAAAACCAGTAAAGTTTCTATGCATATCAGCCGGTGCATTATAAAATTGAATACAGTCTTCTTTGATTGGCGTCTTTGACTGGTGTCTTCTGACTGGTGCCTGACACCTCCCGAAATTGCTCAAATTTTGTCGAATAAAGTAACTTTGTAAAAGAACCTGAATACGTATATAACTAGCTCTTAACCTTTAGCGAACCGTTCCCGGGAAATAATGAAGGTCAGTAATCAAAAACACCCATTGTGAAGGAGTTAATTTTCTTCGTGTCTTTAACTCCATTTACTTATCTCATTCACTATTAATAAAGTAATAAACGGTAGGAGGGGAAACGTAATGAATATTGTCCTTGCACCAGATTCATTTAAAGGTAGTCTAACTGCGTTAGAAGCAACCAACACGATGAAGCGTGCAATAGAATCACTTGGTAAGGGTGATCAGATTATCGAAAAACCGATGGCAGATGGTGGGGAAGGAACCGTCGATGCAATTCTTTCTGCTTCAGGTGGGAAAAAAGTGCCTTTCACTTGTAAAGGACCACTTGGGAATGAAATGAATACGTATTATGCGGTAATCAACCATACAACAGCAGTCATCGAGATTGCTAACATTGCTGGACTTACCCAAGTTGATAAAGGAATGCGTAATCCTCTCCATACGACAACATATGGTCTAGGAGAAGCAATAAAGGATGCACTTGACCGTAGTTGTACGAAAGTGATCATCGGACTTGGTGGTAGTGCGACAAATGATTGTGGTCTAGGTATGTTGTCTGCACTTGGCATGAAGGCATATGACGAGAAAGGAGAAGAGGTTGGCATCTATGGCCGGGACCTTCTTCGCGTAGACCGTGTCGATATTGATCATCTAGACGAAAGGTTAAAAAATATCCAGATTCAGGTAGCGTGTGATGTGGAGAATCCTTTGACAGGTGAAAATGGTGCTAGCACAGTTTATGGCCCGCAAAAAGGCGCTTCAGCCGAACAGGTCGCTATGTTTGATCAAGCAATGGAACGCTTTTCTCGGCTAGTCGACCCAGATAAAACAGTGCTTAGTCTAACGCCAGGTGCCGGTGCTGCAGGAGGATTAGGATTTGCATTTCTCGCCCTTGGTGCAACGCTCGTTTCCGGTGCACAACTAGTAGGTGAAATTACACGAGTGGAAGAAGCAATCCAACAAGCAGATCTCGTGATTACTGGAGAAGGGCAAAGTGATGAACAAACATTATACGGGAAAGCTCCCGGCTATATTGCTGAACTAGCTAATAAACATCATGTCCCTGTCATTCTCATTTCTGGTAGTCTAAAAGGTAATGTAGATCCACTATTAGAAAGATTCGATGGCTGCTTCTCTATCATTAACGAACCATTACGAATCGAAGAATGCCTAGTACGAGCAGAAGAACTACTATATAACCAAACAAAACAAATCATCCACCTCACCCACCGCCTTACAGGTATCTCCACTCCAGATGCCTCTTCAGGTGCCTGACACCTCCCGAAAATGCTCGAAGATTGTCGAACAGAAAAAGCTATTTGTTAACTTATTTTCTTATACAAATAGCTTTTTTTCTTTTGCCCCAATCAATTCGGTTTAAGAAGCAGGACTTTAGTCATTTCCCATCGAATTAAAAATATATATGTTTCAAGGGAATTTGAAACATCTCCATAGAACTTTCTCACAATGGTTCAGTTATCGACCATATTATTACATAAAAAAATCAGGGGGCTTTTTATATGAAATTTTGTATTGAGTGTGGGAATCAACTCTCAGCAACGAACAAGTTCTGTACAAATTGTGGTACTGCCGTTACACGTAGTGGTCAAGAAAATGGGGCAACCCCCATTCCAAATGAGGAAAATGAAATTCGTAATCACACAAAACAAACAGAGGATGTCACCCCAGCAAAAAGAAGCGTAAAAGTTGTTAAGAAGTCGACGAGAATAACAAAGTGGATCATCGGAGCAGCAGTTGCCATTATCCTTATTATTACAGGAACTGTCCTAGCGATGGGCTTGAATAATGGAGGAGACGAAAAAGTTGCTGGAACAGCAGCTCAAACCCAAAAAGAAACAACCGAAAAATCCGAACCAGAATTAGAGAAATAATCGATTCAACCGCCTAATGTTAGTCAAGAGGAGATATCCACCTTGTTCCCTGATTGGCAAATGATTGAGCAGGATATCGTCCAAATTAATGATACATATTATACCGTTATAGCCATTGCCCAAAATGCGGTAGAGTTTGAAGAAAAGGTTAAAATAGCTATCATTGATTACGATAGTAAAGGAGAAGAGAATAAGTGGAGCACTGTTTGGGAATCGGAAGAATATTATGCCGATCCAATCATTGATATGGAATCGTATATAGGAGAATATTATGTCCTTAATCCAGATGATACATCCGTTGCTTTAGTTGTGTTTAATGTAATGCATAGTGGCACATTAAGGATGTATGAAACGTACGCTATTCAGATTGATGAATCCGGTCAAGGGGAAGTGGCTTGGGCAGGAAGTGCAAGTTATATAGAGAAAAAAGAGGATTACATCGAAATCATGGTACATGGAAGTGTCCAGCTCTCCATCGAAGATAACGAAGTAAAAACAACAGAAATACCGCGTAGTGAACTAGGGTCACAAGATGCACTCCAGGTAGAATTCACTCTCAATCAAGATGGAGTTGTTATACCTACTGGGGATGAGGAAATCTATGTGAAAAAAGACCAGCCTATTACGCTAATACCAGCGGACGAAACAACCAAATCCCTCTTTGATGAAGGAGATATTTCCGTTTATTTAGGAAACATGGAAAATGGTTCAATTCCTACTGCAAATGCTTATCTAGTTTATGTAGGAAACGAATTTACGTTTACGGAGGAAGGTACGTATGGGTTCCTTCTCGATTATTACACGGAAAATAGTAGCACACCACCTTATACAATTCTCGTCCATGTCGGCGATGGGGTAAAGCCTGAGGAAAGCGAAGAAGAAGATGTTGCCTCTTCAACGGAAATCATTGCACCATTTGCAATGGGTACTCCATTAGACGAACTGTTTGAACATTATGGGGAGCCGACCTACAATGATTATTATAATGGTGGATGGTTAGTTGTCTTTAATAAGGAAGGATATTTTATTGATGAATTAGAAGAAACGGTTAGAGGCTATTTCTTTTCCGTACCGACGATTTCTGTTTTTGGAGCGACCATAGGAATGACTGGGGAAGAGATTAATAGTATATATGGAGATTCGGTGGAGCCATATTTTGATGATATTTCAACCGGGCAATATGTTCTTACGTTCTATAAAAACGGCTATAAAATTTTCTTCTATTCCGAAGAAGAAAACGGCCCAACATCATCCATGTGGTTAGTAGAAGAATAAATACAATGTTAAAGGTTTTGAACTCATTTTTGAGTCAAAACCTTTTTGTTTGAAAGGATGGAGGAGGATCATACTAATTCATGTAAAACCTTTTTCTCCCTATTATATAGGAAATATATTGGAGAAAAGATTGATTATTCCTAAAGAATAGAGTAATCGTAGGAAAAAAGGGGGAGTTACCCTATCATGGATGATAAACGACGAACACGCTCTAGACTAGCCCCGGAAATATACGGAGACTCCTCGAAAAAGGAAAACGCTTTTTCTCACGAAGATGTTTCGCTGACGAAGCGTTCCTTGTCCTGCGGGAGGAAAGGCATAGGTGAGACCCCACTGATGCACCTGCGTCTGCAAGTAATGCTACGAAGTAAATTTCCTCGGTGCAAGGCAGCAAGGAAGTTAATCCAAGTAGTAGCCTGGCTCACCAGCCGCCCGCGGCAAGGTAGACACCGCGATGGTTCTGATCTGAGCGGATGTCGCCCCTGTACTCGAAAGTGAAAGCGCAGTATATTTCCGGGGCGGGGGTAGATGCACTAACTTTAATGTTAGTTTTTACTAAGTTAAAGAAACTTTTGTCCCCCAATCCCCCTACATCCCGTAAATTTACAAAAACTTAATGCAAAACATCTCACCACATATAGGACTTTCCCCCTATTTTTCCCATTCATTAAATGAAATAAATGATAAGGAACACTCCATTTCCCTACAGTTTTACCTAGTAGCTGCGTGATACCCACTAACAAACTAGCAAACATGGGACAAAATCCCCGCATATTCTCCATAAATAGCATAATACTCCTACTATTCTACTAGTCAGGACTCCTCATGTTACATATTTTCCCCTATGGTAAGATAGTAATGAATTTTTTGTGAACACAACAATTGTTTAGTAGTCTTCAACGCACAACAAAGATTCGCTAATCTATTACACTCATAAGATTTTCTCCTCAGATATACTATACAATTTCACAATCTAATAAATACATAACTAAATTTTTAGCTAAGATTTTATTAAGGAAATTGACCCCTTTTTGTCATAGTAATAATTCAATAGTCCTTCATAAAAAAAATCCAAAACAGTCCAATATTACATGGGGGTATGTGTCATGGGCGTACTACAAGATTATGGAAGAATTCGTAATATAACAAGTGGCTCCAATGCTAATATTGCATACATTTTAAATGATAATAAGGATTTTTCACTAACTGAATACAAAGTACTACAAAGTCAGTACAATTCTGGATTTATTGAATGTATGCAAATGTTGTATAACGGCAAGATTGAACTGTACTATTTAACATCAGAATACCGTACATTGTCATCGATGCTTCCAACATTAGATGGGAATAGCTTTAAGACGATCATGGTGAATCTTTTAAATGCCATTATCGAAGTGAAGAATAATGGGTTCTTATCGTATCAAAAGATTGATATTTCATTTGATCATATTTTCGTTAACCCGAGTAATTTTTCCGTAGGGTTAATTTATGTCCCAATCCATATTCGGGAACTAAAAGACTTTTCAACCTTCGAAACAGAATTACGAACTAGTTTAGTAAAGTTAATCAATACAGTACCGACACTTAGTTCACAACGAACAAGTGATTTTTACACCGGCCTTTCTAATGGTACTCTTCCACTCGAAGCGTTAGTGAGTAAAATGATGGGGAGTAATTCTACTATTACCAAAGAAGGATATAACAGCTCGACCCTACTAGTACTCGAAGCATTAAATACTCCAGAACACCTCGAGCTAACGGTAGATAAAGAACAATATATTATTGGAAAAAGTTCTATAGAAGCAGATGGGGTGATTTCTTTTAATAGTGCAGTTAGTCGCACCCATTGTAAAATCTCTCAAACTAGTAGCGGTTATATGCTAGAAGACCTACAAAGTACAAATGGTACGTATTTAAATAAAGTACGTCTACATGCATTCCATCCAGTAGGTCTTAGAAACGGAGATATTATTCGAATAGCAAATACGGATTTTCAAGTTCGTTTGATGGACAGGTGAGAATTACATGAATAAACCAAGAATAATCATTGCAGATACCGACGAGAAATATATTACTCCTTTGCAACTGAAGTTTGTAGAAGAGTACTTTAATAAAGTGAATTTGGAGATTATTACGGATGTACAGTATTTTGAGGAGTTGTTCACCACTCCGCAAAAAGTAGATATTCTCGTCATTAGTGAAGAGTTTTATAGTGAAACACTACATCGACATAATATTAATCATATTTTCATGATGACCGAACATAATGAGCATGGTACAACCGAAGATTTAGCTGTCGTTCGTATTTTCAAATATACAAGTATTAAAGTAATCTTTAATGAGATTGTAGGAAGAAGTTCAGAAGTTCTGAGAAACTCTGAAAAACTAGAAGAGTGTAAAACTGTTTTAGTATACTCGGCGTCTGGTGGCGTCGGAAAAACGACACTGGCACTCGGGATGAGTCAATGTTTAACGAAAAGTTATAAACGAGTCTTATACATAAATGCTGCGAGATTACAATATTTCCAGCAGTTATTGGAAAACAAAAGTGCCATTACAGCATCTGATGTCTATTCCAAATTGGCGATTGCCGATGAACATATTTATGAGCAAATCGAGCATGTCATTAGAAGGGAAGTATTTAACTATCTTCCACCATTCAAAGGTCCATTGATGTCACTTGGTTTACCATATTCTATCTTTGAAACGATTATCCAATCTGCAAAAGCATCAAAAGAATATGACTACATCATCGTTGATGCAGATTCAACATTTGATGAAGAAAAGGCAAAACTAATGAATATTGCTGATAAAGTCATTGTCGTAACGAAACAAGATCGTACATCGGCATTTGCGACTAATTTATTAGTAAGTCATATCGATGGAATAGATTCTGAGAAATATATTTACATTTGTAATGATTTTAAAAAGGATCTAGAAAATTCGTTAGTTACACCAAACATTCAATTTACGGTAAATGACTATATTAGTCACTTTGACCATTACGAGCAAATGACGTGTGAAGACTTCGCTAAAGATAGTGGTGTCCAGCGAATTTCATATTTAGTCGTATAAGGGGATAAACATGGGTGAAGAGAAAGTAATTGTAATCCTAAACATTCATAAAAGAAAATACACGGTCGATTTGGAAGTACCGTTAAACATATCCGCAAATGAGTTAGTGATTGCTCTTAACACCGCTTATGATTTAGGGATAGATGTATCCAATGTGAAGAACTGCTATTTGCGAACGGAAAACCCAATCGCATTATTAAAAGGTAATAAATTACTATCCGACTTTGGAGTAAGAAATGGAACAGTAATAAACATTATATAAGTAGGAGAAGCATATGCTGAGCAGATACAAACTGATTATATCAAATAGAAACTTATATAAAGAAGTTGAAATCGCCTCTGACACAGAGGAATTAAGAATAGGGACAGGACTGGATTGTGACGTAAGGCTTCGCAAAGAATTGTTCTTTGGTCAAGTTGAATTAACACTTACGAAACATAAAGATAATTGGAATCTATTAGTCTCTGATAATTTATATTTGTCACTTGGTGATGTTCGTAAGCTGATGAATAAAGAGCTTCATCACGGGGACGAACTCGTCTTAAAATATCAAGAATCAGGGAATGAAGTCTTTACTCTATCCTTTATGATTGACTTTGATTATGAAAAGAAAGCATATAATCGCGTAATTGATATAGCAGATGTGAAAGAAATTCGTATCGGTGGCGATGCTTCTTGTGATATTTCTATTCGCGACGACTATTTAGGAACAGATTCCATGACACTATCAATGGAAAATGGAAAATGGTTTGTTACGGATAACAACACGAAATATGGTGTTTTCGTCAATGGTTGGCGTATCGATAAAAAGAAAGAGCTTCATGACTATGATTTCTTTGCTGTCGTTGGCTACAGCTTCTATTTTAAAAAAGGAAAGCTCTATACTTCAGCGAGTGATCGCGTTACCATTCAACACTTTAGTTATGAAGATAAATTAGAACAAAAGAGTCATTTAGAATATCCAAAATTTAATCGAAATACTCGAATTCAATATGAAATTCCAGAGATAGAGCTAGAAATTCAAAACCCTGAAAACAAACCAACGAAGCCAAGAAGAAATTTACTCATTTCATTAATCCCTGCTCTCGTTATGTTAGCGGCAGTTATCATCCTGAGAGGACTAATGGGTGGTGGAAGTGTATTTATTATTTACAGTGCCATTGCCATGTCCATGGGTGCATTTATGTCTGTTGCTACTTATATAACAGAGAAGAAAAAATATAAAGAAGAAACTGCTGAAAGAATAGAAAGATACCAACAATATATTGTTGAAAAACAAGAGGAAATCGAAAAGGCTCGTGAAAAAGAGCTAGAAATTCGTAACCTAATCTATGAATCTATTGAAAATAGCATCCAAGAAGTTCATGACTTTGGTAGAAGGCTATTTGAAAAATCGACAGATGATGTCGACTTTTTACAAGTGTACTTAGGGAAAGGTCGCATTGAATCAAGCAACCAAGTGAGAATTAATAAAGAAGAAATTATTGATTTGGAAGACCCGTTAGCTCGGCTTCCAGAACAAGTATCCGACCAGTTTCGATATATCGAAGATGCGCCAATTATTTCTGACTTCCACGCGTCAAATGGAATTGGGGTCGTTGGGAAAAAGTCAGATCTAGGAAGAATCATCAAAAATATTACGTTAGATTTGGCCATCCGTCATTACTATGGAGATGTGAAATTTGTTTATCTACTTAATGAATTAAATGTAGAGGAAATGAGTTGGGTTAGATGGCTACATAACGTAGAAAATGATGATCTAGATGTTAGAAATATTATTTACGATGAAGAAAGCATGAATGTGTTACTGGAAAATCTTTACGTTATTTTAACTTCCCGAGAACAGACAAAACGCGGAAAAGACTCGAAAGAATGGGATGAATATTATGTTGTTTTTGTAACAGATGCCTCCGTCATTCGTACGCATCCTGTTTCAAAATATATAAAAAATTGTCATGAATATGGTTTTACGTTTGTATTCTTTGAAGAGTATGAAGAAATGTTGCCACAAGGTTGTACAGAAATTATTCGTATGGAATCAAGGCATGGAAATGTGTTGCATACGAAACGAGGAGATCATGTACTACAGTTCGAATACCCTGAGATACCAAATCAAATTGCACTAGATATTGCCTTAAGACTTGGAGCAGTAACAGTCGACGAAGTGTCATTAGAAGGGGAACTGACAAAAAACATTTCGATGTTTGAACTGTTAGGAATTATGTCAGTCGAAGATCTGAACTTAAACGATCGTTGGGAAACCGCCCAAGTGTATAACAGTATGGCAGCACCGCTTGGTGTAAAGCGGAAAAATGAAGTTGTTTTTCTCGATATCAGTGACAAAGCTGGAGCACATGGCCCACATGGATTAGTTGCTGGTACGACAGGCTCAGGGAAAAGTGAAATTATCCAGAGCTACATTTTATCGATGGCAACTTTGTACCATCCATATGAAGTTGGGTTTGTCATTATCGACTTCAAAGGTGGAGGAATGGCTAACCAGTTTAAAAATTTACCGCATCTTATTGGAACGATTACGAACATTGATGGTAGAGAAATTAATCGATCCTTATTATCGATTAAAGCAGAGTTAGTCAAACGACAAGAAATGTTCTCCGATGCAGGAGTCAACCATATTAATGATTACATCAAGCTATTTAAGGCGAAGAAAGTTGATAAACCGTTACCGCATTTGATCATGGTTGTCGATGAATTCGCCGAACTAAAAGCAGAACATCCTGACTTTATGAAAGAAATTATTTCAGCCGCTCGTATCGGGCGAACATTAGGAATCCATCTAATCCTTGCAACTCAGAAACCAGCTGGTGTGGTGGATAACCAAATCTGGAGTAACTCTAAGTTCAAATTATGTTTGAAAGTACAAACGAGAGAAGATAGTACCGAAGTTATTAAAACACCACTTGCAGCTGAAATTGTGGAACCTGGTCGAGCATACTTCCAAGTAGGGAACAATGAAATATTTGACTTATTCCAATCTGCATATAGTGGTGGTCACGTTCCAACTGGTAATGACATGAACGAGCGAATTTTTGAACTGTATGAACGAAATATTTGGGGAAAGAAGCGTTTAGTCTATTCAAATAAAAAGGCTAAAACAGCAGTGGAAACAAAGACCCAATTAGAAGCAATTGTGGAATATGTGCATGACTTCTGCGCAGTAAAGGGAATCGAACAACTTCCAGGTATTTGCTTACCTTCCCTACCAGATGTCATTAACACGAATTCGCTTGATTACAGCACGAATAATGAACTGAATATTTCCGTACCAATTGGAATGTATGATGATCCAGAACAACAACGTCAAGGCCAGGTTGTGATTGAGCCATCGAAGGAAAATGTATACTTAGTTGGTTCTGCACAAACAGGTAAAACAACAATGCTACAAACGTTAACATACGGGTTAATTAATAAATATGATCCTTCTCAAGTGAATCTATATTTAATTGACTGCGGTAGCATGGTACTAAAAACATTCGAAAACGCCAAACATGTTGGTGGGGTCGTACTATCAAATGAAGAAGAAAAGTGTAAAAACCTCTTTAAGCTATTAAACACGATGGTAGCGGAAAGAAAAACAATTCTTTCCAGCAAAGGTGTAGGAAGCTTTTCAGCTTATTTAGACGCTGGATTTACAGATATTCCGATGGTTGTTGTAGTGATTGATAATATGGCTGCCTTTAAGGAATATTTCCCGAATCAAGCAGATGAATTGAATAGTCTTAGCCGTGAAGCACAAGGGGTTGGAATTTCATTCATTATTACATCCGCAACATCGAATGCTCTTAATTACCGAACACAAGGGAACTTCGGTAGGAAGCTTGTTCTTAATTGTAATGATAAGTCCGAATATAGTGCTGCTTTCGGTCATAATAAGCAAACACCGAAGGATACTGCTGGTCGAGGGCTATTAATGCTAGATAAACGTATTTTGGAATATCAAGTTGCAATCTTTGGTAATAGCTCAAAAGAAGCAGAGCGAAGTGCTGAATTGAAGCAATTCATTGAAAAACGTAATACAGAATGTCAGGCAACAGCTCGCACAATCCCGATGGTTCCAGAGAAACTGATTCTTCAAGAAGCATTACAAACAGATGCGGAAGCATTTAAGAAGAAAGGTATCTTACCGATCGGAATGGACTATGACAAAGTAGAGTATTCTACGTTGGACTTCAATCGTAGTGGTTCCATGACACTAATGGGAGATAGAGAGAGTAAAGAGCGATTCACAGTTAATCTGCTTCAATTGCTCAGTCAAACGATTATTTATCACAATATCGAAGCAATCATTATTGATGATAAATCTAAATCGTTACAGGAATTTTCTGCATTAGGATTTGTCCAAAAGTATACAAATGATCCAGCAGAAGGTCTCCTCTATGTGAATGACTTCCATGAAGAAATCACAAGAAGGAAAGACTTAGATGAGTTAGAAGACCTGTCCTATAAACTATTAATCTTAAATAATACCGAAGTATTTAAGCGGATTAGTAGTGACAGAAACGAAAGTAAATCATTTGCTGGAGTCATTAAAGATGCAAATGAAGCATTATCCTTCGTACTAATTACAACGATGGAAAATGAAACAGTTGGCTTTAATGCATCTGAAGTATTAAAAACAATTAAAGAAGAGAAAAAAGCAATTCTATTTGCACCAATATTAGAGAGTAAAGTATTTGATGTTCCAGCAAGACTCCGAGCAGAAACAACCTTTGAAAAATCGAATGGGTATCGTTTCGACAGCTCTGGATATACAAAAATTAAAATCTTTGAATAAGTGAGGTGGGAGTTGTGTCCATAGTTAAAGGTACGATTGAACAGGAAAGAATCAATCAGACCCATGTCCAAATCAAGGAAATTGTAGATGCTTATCAAGAAACAAATCAAGAAGTTGCTAGAATTACGCAAAACGTAAAAGAGAACTGGGTTGGTGAAGGTCGAGATGAATTTGAAACCCAATATAAACTGTTGATTTCTAAAATTGATGACTTTGGTGATGCTTTAAGAGATGTTTACGACATGCTCGTTGAAGCGGAAGCACAATATGCAACAGCCGATGATCAAATACGTCAACAGTTTGATATGGCGATGGAAGGTTAAGAAAGGGTGAGGGAAGGTGGCCAGTAGTTCTTATTATTATAATCTTTATCTAAAGAAGAAACGAGAAGTAGATGATTATGAGGATAATATAAGGGACTTAGAGAGGATTTTAAACCGTCTCGGCGATATGCAAGGAGAAATTTGGGACGTAAATTTTGAATATGAAGATTTGACACATGATTTAAATAAAGGGGTAAGGCATAATTCGATTTTCACCTCCCAAGCAAACACCCATTTAAATAAAAAAGAAAAAAGTGTGTCACAGGATAGAAATTTAAGTAGAACACAAGACGGTCTGGAAGATGAAATTTCCCGGTTGAATCAATTATTAAACCAAGCTATATCAAGCCGAGATTATTATTATTCTAAATACAAAGCGAAAAAAGCAGAAGAACGAGCAGAATTAGCAAGAAAGTTATTTGGAGGTGGTTGAAAATGAGTATTGCTTCCATATCATACAGGAGTCTAAAGAATGCAGCGAGTGAGGCAAAATCAGTAGCAAAGCGGTTAGATAACTATGCAGATGCCATTGATAAAAGAGTTTACAGTAAATTAAACAGTTACAATGGACCATGGTCTTCCAACCTTTCTACAGCGAAAAGTAACGCAAGTAGTAAAATGTCTACATTAAGAGACCGCGCAACAAACTACAGCAAATACGCGGATGATTTAACCGATTTAAGAGCGCAATGTGAAACGACAGATCGAAGCGTGAAGTCGAAAGTTTCATCTTTGACAGCTAGCTTTAAACAAAGACATGGGATAAAAGATAATAAAGTCATTAGCACGATTACCTCCTTACTTACTAAATTTGAAAATAATACGGCTATCGGCAGATGGTTAGGGGATGTAAGAGACCAGTTCTTAGCTGGATTAGATGACTTTAAACAAAGTATTAAAAACTGGTTTCACTTTGAAGGTGGAAAAGAACTTCTTAAGAGTATTGGGGTCTTCGTAATAGAACTGGCATTAGCCGTTGCAACAATAGCCGTTGCAATTATATCTGGTGGAGCTCTACTTGTCATCATTGCTGGTGTTATTGGTGGATTTATTATGTTATTAAATAGTTTTGCCAATTTTGCCAATGAGATTAAAGGATATAAAGAAACACGAGCCGATAACCCTGTGATGGGGCAGCGGTTAAGGGACGTTAATACGTTATCCGATATGATGCGGATGGAGGATGACAAGGGATTACATCGATTTGCAAGTATCCTTGATGGAGCAGCTACTGTTACTACCATTATTACAGCGGTTGGTGGAATTGGAAACCTTGCTAAGAAAGGATATAAATGGGCCACTGGAGATCCATCTAATATAAATAACATTAAGATTTTTGATATTGCAAACAAACAGAATTGGAGTCTATTTAGCACTAAACTTAAAACCGATGTTGTAAATGGTATAACAGATGCTAAGAGGGCTTTAACGATGGGGAACTGGAAATTCTTTGCTGAATATGGTAAAGAATTTGCTGCAGGCTTTGCTAAAAACTTTGAGAAGGACTTTATGAATTTTACTACCGGGAAAGATGGAGTGAAATCAAGCAAAAATATACTGTCTTCCATTAATTCGCTACTTAATAATGGGGCAAATAAGAATACTATCGGAGGTATTGCTGTTCCGTTAATACCTATAACTAGTTTGCCAGGAGATGACAGAATAAAAGGTGGAGACGTTACGTCAATATTTGATGGTATTTCTAAGGGGTCTGAAGGTATTAAAAAATTATTAAATCCATATCACATTGATCAAGGTGTCATGGAAAAACTAACAAGTCCAAATAACACTGCAGTTGGTATACGTTAATGAAATATAACAGTACTGAAAAGTACTATAGTTTAGGAGTAATACAATGGAAACAATAAGAGAAGAAAAACCAAATTATGTATTAAAAGCTATAGAGGGGGTACTAACTCCCAAAAACCCATGGCTAAGTATGTTGAAAAAAGCAATTTGGATTATTGTCGGTTTAGTTATCTTACTCTCGATTATTTTCCAAGAAAATATGTTTAGTGAGCTAAGCTGGTCATCACAAGTAATGCTTATTGTGCTGGCTCTTGTATTAACATTTACCAAAAATAGCATGAGAGTTCCATCACCTTTTGAAATTCGTTTTTATAATGATTATTTGGTTGTTTTTCGTGAGAAACGGTATTATGGTAAGCTCCCTCGAAAAGAATTTAATAAATTCTATTACGATGAAATTGAAAAAATAGTCCATAGAACAACTACGGAGCGCATCAGTATCTACGGGACAATTGAGGGGATATGGTACGACTATAAAAAAGATGGGACCCTACCAGATAAGCCAACCTATCACAAAACTACTAAAGGCGGATTTTGTTATTTTGACACATCAACAGACAAGGAAGTTGACTTTGTTGCAGAAATCGAAAAGCATTCACCGATAAAAGTTGTTGTGGAAAATAGTTAGATCTAGAACTACAACCTTGTATTTTATTGTCTAATCGAGAAAGACATAATTATAGTAAAATACTCTCCTATAAAAATTACATTTTGAGAGTTAATGTGACTGGGTGAGGGCCTCCTTGACCCAAGGAGTTGAGCAATGGAAACTGTAAAAAAAGAAACACCAAATTATGTACTAAAAGCGAAAGAAGCAATGACGGTTCATAAAAATCCGAATCCATGGTTGGGGAGAATGAAAAAAGGAGTTTGGATTATTGTTGCTTTCATTATTCTAAGCTCTTTGATCTATCAAGAAAATATGTTTAAGGAACTAAGTTGGTCATCACAAGTAATGCTTGTTGTACTTGCGGTTGGATTAACATTTGCAGACGGCAGCCATAGAGTTCCTTCTCCCTTTGAGATTCGGTTTTATGATGATCATCTAATATTGTATAGAGAAAAATATTACTACAGTAGGAAGGTTCAGAGAAAAGAATATTGGAAGTTTTATTACAACGAAATAGAAAAAATAGAACTCGGAACGATAAAGAAGCGAATTGCAATATATGGAGATGTAGAAGCAATTTGGTACGACTACAACAAAGATGGAACAGTACCTGAGAAGCCAACTTATCATAGAAATGTTAAAAGAACAATTTGTTACTTCTATACTTCAGCAGATCCAGATGTTGATTTTGTTGCCGAAATAGAAGAACACTCTCCAATTAAGGTTGCTATTGAAGATAAATAGTAAGAACAATGGAATTTTCGCTCTTACAAAGGAGTTAAACAGTGAAGATACCCAGAGAAGAAAAACCAAATTATATACTAAAAGCCAATGAAGGTGTAATAGTCCCAAAAAATGATAATTTTAGTAAGCTCAAAAAAGTTGTCTGGATTATAGTAGGTTTAGTTATAATTGGATCCTTTATTTTCCAAGAAAATATATTCAGCGAACTTACATGGTCTGCAAGAATAATGCTCATTGTGTTAGCGATAGGTGTAAGTTTTGCTGGAGGAAATAAAATGGTACCTTCTCCATTCGAAATACAATTTTATGATGATTATCTTATTGTCTATCGGGAGAAGCATTATTATAGTAAAAAACATTTCAAGAAAGAATACAACAAATTCTGTTATAAGGATATTAAAGAATTCAAATACCGAACAGTTTCAAAAAAAATGAACATAATCGGAGTCGGTGAATTTACTTGGTATAACTATAACCAAGATGGAACACTACCCGAAAAACCATCTTTCCACAAAAAAGGGAGTGGTATTACTTGGTTTTATACATCCGAAGCTCCCGAAGTAGATTTTGTTGCCGAAATTGAAAAAAACTCTCCTATAAAAGTTTCACTAAATGAGAGTTAATGTGGCTGGGTGAGGGCCTCCTTGACCCAAGGAGTTGAGCAATGGAAACAATTAGAGAAGAAAAACCAAATTATGTACTCAAAGCGAAAGAAGCAATGTTAGTGCCTAAAAATCCGAATCCATGGTTGGGTAGAATTAAAAAAGGAGTTTGGATTATTGTTGCATTCGTTATTCTAAGCTCTTTGATCTTCCAAGAAAATATGTTTAAGGAACTGAGTTGGTCATCACAAGTAATGCTTGTTGTGCTTGCGGTTGGATTAACATTCGCAGACGGCAGCCATAGAGTTCCTTCTCCTTTTGAGATTTGGTTTTATGATGATTACCTAATATTGTATAGAGAAAAATATTACTACAGTAGGAAGGTTCAGAGAAAAGAATATTGGAAGTTTTATTACAACGAAATAGAAAAAATAGAATTCGGAACGGTAAAGATGCGAATTGCAATATATGGAGATGTAGAAGCAATTTGGTACGACTATAACAAAGATGGAACAGTACCTGAGAAGCCAACTTATCATAGAAATGTCAATAGAACAATTTGTTACTTCTATACTTCAGCAGATCCAGATGTTGATTTTGTTGCCGAAATAGAAAAACACTCTCCAATAAAGGTTGTTGTGGCAGAAAAATGATAGGAAAGATGGATTTAAATAATCGCAAGGAGGTTGCTATGGAAGTTAATGTGAATGAACAAAGACTTGAGGCAAAAGATTTAAACCAACAAAGTGTGCTTCTAATCCAGGCTGGTAATTTCCCAGCGGCTCAAAAGAAGTTAGATAGAGCAATAGAGTTGGATCCTATGTTAGTAGATAACTACAAGAACTACGGGGATCTCTATATGGCCTCTAATAATTTCAAAGAAGCAAAGAATCAATACAAAAAAGCACTTTTGATTGAAAAGAGTGGAGAGCTTTACTTTCTGTATGGAAATGCTTGTTTCATGAACGATAATGTTCATGAAGGGTTAGAGAATTATAATCTAGCACTTTCAAATGGATACGATAATGACGAAGCATTGTTCTTCGTGGGGATGGCTTATGAGCATTTAAATGATGACCAAATGGCACTTCGATATTTTCAAAAAGCCCATCTTAAAAACCCAGCAAGACCAGATTATTTAGTGAAAAAAATATCTGTCTTAGTCCGTTTAGACATGATTGATAGTGCGGAAGAAAGTGTAGATGAACTGTTAAAGAGTTCACCAGAATTATTCGATGGGTACCATTTGAAAACACAATTACTCATTCATAAAGGAAAGATTGAAGAAGCGGTTGCATTCTCCAAGGCTGCATCGGACCGTTTCCCAGAAGATCCGGAGTTAATGCATGATTATGTGAAATCTGTTGCTCTTAACGGACAATTTGATTTAGCTTATCAATTAATTCATACAGCCAAACAGATGAAGTATTATGATGAAGCCAAACGAGGTTTCGTATTGTTAGAAGCACAAATTGCAGCAGAAAAACAAGACGTGGACCAGGCGATTGCAAGTTGTAAAGAATGTATTTCCTTGGAAGACGAAGACTCTTTCGAAGGGGAAGCACGCTTTATGTTAATGAATATGTATCTTGCTAAGGAAGAATATAATGAGGCGTTAGAAGTTGCTACTGCACTAATTAATAATAAAGGGAAAGATTCTTATTATTATGCCGCATTATATTATCGACCGTTTTGCTTGAAGCAGATTGGGAAGCAAGAAGAGGCAAATAAGCTGTATAAAGAAGCAAATTCTATTTACCGCTTAGCTACCCTTCAAGATCCAGCTGCTGTCGATATTTATTTATATCGTGTCATGTGCTTAAAAGATAGTGAGGAATATGACAAAGCATTAGATTTACTAGATTTTATTTCTGGCATTAATCAGGAAATTGCAGAGGTACATACTCTTCGCGCAGATATATATCGTTCACAAGGGAAGGCAGCTCTTATGAAAGAAGAACTAAATAGAGCTTTCCAATTAAAACCGGAACTAGAAGAGATGTATGAAGGAGTAGGTGGTTAATTTGGCATTATCTTATGAAGGTAATACTGATTTAGCATTCGATACCGATGCATTACGTCAATATGGAAAACAGTATGGAAAAATCGCTGGAGAACTGAAATCAATGTCAAAGAAACTTGATAATCTACTAACAGAACTAAAGAACTCCGGCTGGACCACACCTGCTGGTGAACTTTTTCACCAGATGGCAGATACAAACTGGGGTGAGAATATCGAAAAGTATGCCGATTTACTAGAAACTCTACAAGATGTATTAATATCAGCTGCTTCTGAGTACGATAATCTCGTTGAAAATCATATTGAACAAACGAAAGTAAAATAGTGCATAAACAGCCCTCGAGCTGTTTGCAAATATAAAAATTTTAAATAAAGGAAGGAAGAGGAAAAAATGGCAAATATTAGAGTAACACCAGAGGTACTATCAGGACAGGGGAAAGATCTACAAACATTCGCAACGGAGCTTCAAGACATTCTAGGTTTAATCGACAACAAAGTTCAAGAAATCAATGATGGATGGGATGGTTTAGCTGAAGGAGCATACTTAGAAATGTATGAAAACCTAAAACAAAGTTTAGACCAATTCCCAGTACTAGTTGACAACCTAGGTCAAGCTACTGTCTCTGCTGCAGATGCGTTCAGTAATGTAGATGAAACATTACAAACTAACTTTAGAGGATAATAGGTCTTTCAAGAGAACTAGCAGTTAAAGGACTGGGACAAAAACTAATTCAAACAAAGGTAAATTCGAACATTAAGGTTTGAGCATCTAACCCGCCCCGGAAATATACTTCGCTTTCCGTGGGCGGCTGGTGAGCCTCCTCAGAGCTGTCGCTCTTGCGGGGTCTCACCGATGCCTTTCCTCCCACAGGAGTCTCCGTATATTTCCGGGGCTGATGTAGTGGTCGTTCGCATGTACTGCATGTTTTTTTATCTATGTCCCAGTCTCTTTTTCTTATAAACATATGACTAATTTATTTACTAAGTATTAATCTACATAATTTACATATTAGTTCTAGAGATTTAAACATACTAGTTTAAAAGATTTCATTTTGATAGTGGGAGATATATATGGGGAAAACAGTAGTGGAAAAAAGCAAAACTAAAACGGTTGTGGTCAATAAGTTAGTCCATCCAGAAATGGTGAATGACCGTGAACTGAAAGTAATTACAACTGGCTTACTACCGAGCTTGATTCCTGTTCAAATCAAACAAAGGAAAAAAAGAGTTACATTAACAGCAACAGTAGAGGGATTCATGTCTTTACGAGAGTACTTTAGCGGAACGGTTACGAAACAGCGGTTTCTTGAAGTGGTTGATCAGCTGCTGGCTATTGTGAAAGATTGTGAGAAGAACATCCTAAATACACAAAATTTAATCCTTCACGTAGACAGTATTTTTATTGATCCAATATCAAGAAAGATACATTGTATCTTTTGGCCGATTTTAAATAGTCAGCGTCCTATTTCCGTCGCTGGGTTTTTTAAGGATTTACCATATCGTATTGTTTTCTCTAAAGAGGAAGATCATGAGTATATATCTACGTATCTACACTATTTTAATCATACCCCTTCTTTTTCCATTCATAGTTTTGAAAAAGTCATCTATGAACTAATGGGGACACTAGAAACAAAACTATATATGGAGCAACAATCTTCAGCGAGAGAGCAAAGCTTCAGTGAAACTACCGTTTTAGGTGTAGAAGATGCAGGAGAAACGACTGTACTGGGGGTAGAAGATACAGAAGGCACAACAGTTTTAAGTGAAGTGTATGAAGAGCCTTCCTATCCATATTTAATACGAGAAAGTACCCAAGAAAAGGTCAGTGTGAATAAACCATCTTTCCGGATTGGAAAAGAAAAAAGGTATTGCGATTTATTCATATCTGATAATACTGCCATTAGTCGAAGTCATGCAGATATACTTACAAAAGATAATCGGTATTTCATCATCGATAATAATTCCACAAATAAAACATATGTAGATGATCGTGCGATTCCAGTGAGAGAAGAAGTTGAGATATTCTCCGGCACGAAAATAAAACTAGCGAACGAAGAATTTATTTTTTATCTATAGAAGGAAAAAGGGAGAACCCTTTTCCAGGCGAGGGTGATTGGATATGGAAATTTTAACAGCTGCCCACACCGATATTGGGATTCAAAAGTCTACGAATCAGGATAGTCTTTGTATCAAAATGGCAGAAACATCTGTTGGAAAAGTAGTATTAGCGGTTATTTGTGATGGCATGGGAGGTCTTTCTAAAGGGGAAGTGGCAAGTGCAACGGTAATCCATGCATTTTCCAAATGGTTTGATCAAGAACTACCTACCCAGCTTGCAAAAGATCAATGGAGTACTATTCAAAACAGGTGGGAGCAAATTATTCAAGAACAGAATGAGCGAATTGGTGCCCATGGAAGAGCCATTCGAAGTAATCTCGGTACGACATTAACTGCGATGTTACTGATTGACTCTAAGTTTATGCTTGTAGGTCATGTCGGGGATTCACGGGTGTATCGCCTTGATTCTGAGTTACGTCAACTAACCGAAGACCAAACCGTTGTAGCGAGGGATATTAAACAAGGGAGAATTACTCCAGAACAAGCAAAAACAGACCCAAGAAGAAATGTCCTCCTCCAATGTATAGGTGCTTCCAACCAGGTTCGACCAGAGTTCTTTGAAGGAAGGGCAAGTGCAGGGGAAGTGTACCTCCTTTGTTCAGACGGTTTTCGTCATAAAATTTCGGAAGAAGAGATATATAGTACATTTGCTCCAGCAAACTTATCTACGGAAGATGAGATGGAAACGAGAGCAGTTCGTATGGTAGAACTAGTGAAGGAAAGGCAAGAAACGGATAATATTTCAGTTGTCATTGTCAAAATTCAATAAGGATGGGGAAGTTGTTTTGGCTGTAATTGGTTCGATTATAGATGGTAAATATGAAATCTTAAAGCTTATTGGTCGGGGTGGAATGTCCAAAGTATATCTTGCGATGGATAAGCGATTGAATAAGCAATGGGCAGTTAAGGAAATCGAAAAAACTAGCCGTGAAAAGAGTAGTAATGAAGTGGTTATTCAAAGTGCCATTGCTGAAGCAAACTTAATAAAAAAGCTGGATCATCCAGCCTTACCCCGAATCGTAGATATTATCGACCGAGAAGATGTAATATTCGTCATTATGGATTATATCGAAGGGGAGCCATTAGATAAGATTATTGATGAGTATGGTGCACAACCACAAGAATTAGTAATTGAGTGGGCGAAGCAATTATGTGAAGTGCTCGATTACTTACATACACGTCAACCATCGATTATTTATCGTGATATGAAACCTGCCAATGTCATGTTAAAGCCAGATGGTAATTTAAAGTTAATCGACTTTGGAATCGCGAGAGAATTTAAAGAACAGAATTTAGCGGATACGGTCAGTCTAGGTACCAAAGGGTATGCAGCCCCAGAACAATTTGGTGGAAAAGGTCAAACCGATCCACGAACAGACGTGTATTGTTTAGGAGTAACACTGTATCACCTAGTTACTGGTCATAATCCAAGTGAGCCTCCGTATGAGTTATATCCGATTCGAAATTGGAACCCAAATCTATCTGGTGGATTAGAAAAAATCATTCTAAAGTGTACCCAACTTAATCCAGAAGACCGGTATCAATCTTGTGCCGAGTTATTATACGCATTGGACCACTATGAAGAAGTGGATGACGTATACCGAGAGAAACAAAAATCAAAGCTTCGTAAGTTTGGTCTAGTTACTGGTGCCGCATTCATTTGTTTATTTGCTGGTGTTTTCGGTCAAGGGATGAAGGTGCGAACAGATAATACAGACTATAATCGGTACATTCAACTGGCAGAAAGAGCAACTTCTGAAGAAGGAAAAATTGATTATTATGTAAACGCAATTGATATTAAACCAACGGCGAATGAAGCATACATGGGTTTAATTAAAACCTTTAGAGATGACTTGAATTTCTCGATCGAAGAAGAACAAATATTAATGAAAAAGATAAATCCACATCTTAGTAGTTTAAGAGAAAATGAGGATTATGCAGACCTTGCTTTTGAAATAGGAAAAATCTACTGGTACTACTATGGATATGGGAAAAATGAGTTAAGTGATAATCAAGTAACGAGGATGAAAAGCTCTGTACAATGGTTTGATGATGTTCTTCAACATAGTTCTGTAGATGAAGATTATTATGAAATGGCAGCCATTTATCAAAGTATTGGCCAGTTCAATGAAGAAATTAACATCCATGTCCAAGAAGCTTCGGATAAAGGAATGTATATGCCGTATTGGGATGATTTGAAAGGTCTCATAAACTTGGTTTCTACTAATCAAGAGGAAAATGAAATTGTTAATCTAGAATTATATAAATTAACGATGTTTTCGATTGAGACATATGCTAGAAAGTTTAAATCAGATGGGGTAGAAGAATCCGATATACGTGCTGTCTTTGAAGAGGTAAAGAATAGTACAGAACAACTTCCAGTTACTACAGATAAAACAGAAGAAATGAAAAATGATATTATGGGACGTATTTCAACAGCAGAAAAAGCTATTGATAATGCGTATCGACAATAGGGAGGGAAACGTATGGATGCAAGCGTTTGGCAAATTATTTCCATCGTCGGATATTCCCTAGCAGGTATATTATTTTTAGTAGCCATTATTATGTTTTTTAAGTTAGATATATGGGCAATTATTGGTGATCTGACAGGAAGAACCGCAGCGAAACAAATTGAAAGAATTCGCGAAGAAAACAGTAAAACTGGTCAAAAGCGTTACGGACCAAGTGCTTTTAATATAGAGAGAGGAGAGTTAACTGAACCGATTACCAAATCGAAAAAGCTAAAGAAATCAGCTAATACATGGAGATTTGGCCGTCGTCATAAGACAGAAGATTTTACTGAGAAACTACCAGATAACACGCAAGTCTTAGTAGATAGCGGGGAGAGTATGGCAGACGGTACACAAGTGTTAGCAGATGGAACAGACGTATTGAATAACGGAACAGAAGTTTTACCCCATGGAACACAAGTTTTAACCGATGATACAGAGGTACTGCATGAAGGTACCCAAGTATTAGCAATGGACAGTGATATACCATTGTCAGAAGGAACCCAAGTTCTACATCATGAACAATCCTATCGTGAGGCAAGTAGTACAACAGTATTAGAGATTACCGAGGATTTAACGGATGAGGAGCATCCTTCTATTAAACAAGATATTGATTTCAAAATTATGAAAGATGTAAAAATAACACATACAGAAGAGATACTTTAAGGAAATCGGAGATAGGGAGAGAAATCAATGATTGAAAAAAATAAAGTAAGAGTGAATCGTGCTGTAGCAATCGTTCTCGCCTTTGTCATGCTCACCTATCAAATGCAATTTGGACTACCAATTGTCATTGCACAAGGTGAAGAGGAAACAGATGAGTTTACATTGCAAATTGTAAATGATGGAACTGCGGTTGAAGGGATGACGGTAAAAGGGAATCTAGATGAAAATCCAATTGGTGAACCGCGTCAAACCGATGTGAACGGGGAAGTGGTATTTCCTGAGATTACACAAGAGGTGTTACAAGGAAATAATGTCATTACATTTACGGTAGAAATAGAAACGGAAGAAGAGATAGTGGAACAAAGTTTTACACTTGATCGGTCTCAAGGAATATCAACGACGTACAAGTATGATGTTTCCACGGAAGAAGGTGGATTTGTTGATCCGGTAACTGATCCTGGTGAAGAAGAACCAGAGCCGGAACCTGAACCAGAACCAGTTTACTATCAAGTATCTGTTATCTCCTCTGAAACTAGTTCAGGTACTGGAACGATTAAGCTAAATGGGAATGTATATGAAAACCCAGTAGATGTGTTAGAAGATGAAACAGTAACCATTGACGTGACAGCAGGAGAAAATACAAAGATTAACTCCATTAAAATTAATGGCGCTAATCAAGATGTTACGGGTAACGAATATTCGGGTGAGATTACGATTACAAACGATACAGTCATAGAAGTTGAGTTTTTAAAGTATTACACCATTACGTTTTCTAGTAATGGAAACGGTAAGATTACAGATGAAGATGGGAACGAAGTAAGTGGAGAAGAAGGATCGATAACGGTTGAACATAATGAATCCACGAGTTTTACAGCAACACCAAATACTGGTTATCATATCGCTGAAATTAAAGTTGACGAAAACAAATTAGATTTATCCGAGCTTTCACGAGGGGATAGCTATACCCATCAGCTGGAGCAAGTTCAAAAAGATATTCACGTTGAAATCACTTTCGCGAAAAACACGTACAAAATTACTGTTGACCCAACGGAGCATGGTGAGGTTCAAGTTTCAAAGACAGAAGTAGAACATGGTGGGCCTGTCCTCATCACGTTAACACCAGATGAAGCATATGAACTAAAATCATTAATCGTCGGTGAGAACGAGATTCCACTCGAGAATATTGAAGTTCATGATGAAGGCCATTACACATATCAAGTGTTACTCATTACAAGTGATATTCGTATTCGTGCTGAATTTCAAGAGATTCCTAGTAATAGTGAACCAGAACCATGGGAAAGTTTCGTCTCCATTAATACGGAAGATAGGCTATTAGATTTATCCACTGATGCTAAAAATGTGTATGTGTTCGGTAAAGATACGACCGTTACATTAACTCCTGTAGATCCATACACTAGAATTTGGCATTATGGATGGGAAAAAAAGAGAAATGTATATGGAAATACCGATTTTGACTACCTAATCCTTAGAGGACCTAAGTTGAACTCTGGTGTAGTAGCTCATTTAGATAAAGATTTGCACATTATTTTTGATACAAAAGCACCTGAAATGAAAAATGTACAACTACAAGGTGAGAATGAATATGAAAGAGACGGTAAGAAGTGGTATAGCGGCGGAGTTACGGTTACAGGTGATATTGACAACCCTAACCAAAATTATAAAGGAACGTCGTATGCAACAGATATTGAAGCTGTTTATTATGTAAAAGGAAAGTTTAATAGCCCAATTGCAAAAGCACAAACTGCTACTAGAGATGGTAATACTTTTTCATTTCCTGTTCCTGATGAACATTATGAAGGGGAGTATACCGTATGGGCAGTCGATGAAGCAGGAAATTATAATTTGCAATATGTAGAAGTGAATGTCGACCAAACGAATCCATCATTAATTGACGGTCAGGCAGTCAAATTTGAGAAGGTAAATGATGGTGGTTTAAATGGATTTATTAACTTCCTCACGTTCGGTACATTCGCTAAAGAGGCAATAAAAGCTACGGTTGAAGTAGAGGATACCGGTTCAGGAATAAAATCCATTGAACTTATTCCTAACGGGGATAAATCTCCAACGATTGAAGAAGGAGAAATAAAGAAAAAAGGTAAGAAAGCAGAACAAACCTTTACGATAAAAACATCAAGCTACAACGGTTCTTTTTCCGTTAAAGTTACCGATAACACGAATCATACCGAAACATACTTAGTAACGATCGATAACTCTAATATTAAAGCAAATAATAGTGGAGTTATTATGATTGAAGAAGTACGGCCGGAAGGAACAATTACTTTATCCCAAAGTCCTACTTATGTGGAAAAAGATACGGGCAAAAAGTATTTCCATCAGGATGTCGACTATAATATTTCCGTTGGTGATGTGGATTCAGGTTTATTCGAAGTAGTTGTGAATGTAAATGATCGAGAAGAAATTAAACAATCGTTTAAAGACAATGCTGAGAAAACAACCGATGCTTTTTATACGTTGAACACATCCGACCTGTCAAGTGATGATGGGGAGTATGATGTTGAAGTCGTTGTTACAGATAATGCTGGGAATATATCCACTATGAATGAAATCGTTTATGTGGATAAAATGAGTCCAGTAATTAATGGAATATTATTAGAAACAGCTGATGATGGTACTCCAATTGATACAGAGGAAGCGCTGGAGCAATTCGTAGAGCTTACTGAATACGGCTATTACTTTAAAGAACAATTACGAGTAACCGTAGTGGCTGCTGATGAGCAAGGGGATAATGATTCTATTAGTGGTGTGAAGTCTATGGTCATCTATCTGAAAGATCACGCTGATAATAAATATTATGCGGTTGATCAAGATGGAAAGCTAGCGGAGATTGAGGAATCGGAAATTGATCAAATTACTCCAATTGTTACCGATGGCGAGTTTCAGTTCCTAACACCTGAATCCTTTAAAGGACAGATCATCGCTAAAGCAATTGATAACGTAGAAAATATCGGGGAATTTGAAAGTATTCGAGGGACCATTATTGAAAGTCCTAGCCAACATGAGTTGGAAGAACATATTGAATTGGTCCGAGATAGTGAACCAACTGGAGTCGACATCAATGGGAAAGACTTGTACAACGGAGATGTTGAAGTCGAGTTAACCGTGACCGATACGTACTCTGGTATTAAATCAATTGAGTGGTATGTTGAAGCTCCATTTAGCACCGAGCATAATGAGAACGGGTCACTTACGATTAATAATGATGGTTCATATCGAAAAAATAGTGATACAAGAGGATGGGAAAAGACCGTAACCGATCATAATCTAGTTACAGAAATGAAGAAAACATTCACTGTAAAACATAATAGTAATGATATTGTGATCTATGTCAAAATGACTGACCGTGCGGGGAATGAATCCATCGAGGAATTGACGTTTAGTATTGATAAAACAAAGCCAGTAATTGATATAGAGTTCGACAACTATGATTCCGATGAGGAAAATGGTCATATTTATCCAGAGGCCAGAGTAGCTACCATTACGATCACAGAACGTAATTTCAATCCGGAAGATGTCTTAGTGGAAATTACGAATGCATATGGTGGAGAAGTTCCTGCAGTTAGTGAATGGGTAACGAACCTTCCGGAAGAAGGAGTCAATCCGGACGAAACGACCCATGTCGCAACTATCAATTTTGAAAAAGATGGGGATTATACATTCTCGATCAGCTACACGGATAATGCAGGAAATGAAGCACCACCTGTAGATCCAGATCAATTTATTATTGATGGAACAGCACCTGAAGTAATTGTCGAATATGATAATAACGATGCAGCGAATGGTTATTATTATAAAGAGGTACGAATAGCTACCATCGAAGTTCGCGAGATTAACTTTGATGAGAACCGTTTCCGAATCATTGATACGATACCAGCTAAGAAAAACTTCCCTGCTTTAAGTGAGTGGGTCGAAGTGGAACCAGGTATTCATCAAGCAACGATTGCCTTTACCGAAGATGATTATTATGAGTACGATATCGAAGTGTCGGATAAGGCTGGAAACGAATTGGAAGATGGTGCCTTTGAATTACAACAATTCTATATCGACAAAACAGCAGCATATTTAAAAGATGGCGATGATGATAATGAATATGCGATCACTTTCGAACAAAAAAATGACGGGTTTTTTGCGAAATTAATGAACCGTGTTACATTTGGTACGTTCTTCAATAAAAAAGTGGAAATTACGGTAGATGCGAAAGATGATACTTCCGGGATTGAGTCCATTGAATTTGTCTCTAGTGGAGGAGAAGTTAACGAACGCGTAGAGTTTCCTGTGGATGAGGCTAATTTAACAGCAAGTGCAGAATATACACTGGATGTAGATAGCTTTGATGATTCCTTCCAAGTTACTCTGAAAGATTTAGCCCACAACGAGGCGACGTATGATGTAACTCATGAAAACTCGAATATCGTTTCGGAAACAAATCATAACATTGTCGTGGAGAAAGAGAAGCCAGAACTAGAAATTAATGTTAAACATGATGATGATGTGTCATCTTACAAAAATTGGTACAATGGCGATGTGACATTTGAAATTCATGCGACAGACATGCAATCAGGTGTTGCAACAGTTAAGAATGAAGTAAATGACCATACAGATAACTATGATTATACGGAACTAGCAGAAATGACGACGAATAAAGTCTATAATATTAATACGAAAGATGTCGATATAAACTCTGATGGTTCATACGATGTTTCGGTCGAAGTGTATGATAACGCCGGTAATAAAGAAACAATCACCCATGAAATCTTTATTGATGAAACAGAACCAGAAATTACAAACTTTGAATTCGCTCTATCCGGCAAAGGATTTAAACCAGTTGATGAAGCGGATAAATTAAGTTCTTCCATAGAGTTAAAGGAATATGGTTATTACTTTAAAGAAAGAATGCAAGTCCGCGTTAGTGCGGAAGATCCAAAAGTTGTAAATCAATTTAAGAGTGACTTGAAGTCTATTACAGTGTATTTACAAGACTATGAAAATGGTAAGTATTATGCTGTACTAAAAGATGGATCAGTTAAAGAGATTAAAAAATCTAATATTGGTACGATCACACCAATTGAAACGAAAGATCATGTCGTCTTTACTGTTCCACGTTCCTTTAAAGGGCAAATTTTTGCACAAGCAACGGATTTTGTGGAAAATACAAGTGATTTCTATACACCAGATGGAACAATTGTAGAAAGTCCACAACAGCATGCGAAAGAAACACATATTGAATTTGACCGATTAGAAGCACCATTTAAAGATAATAATGGGATGGATCTGTATCCTAGTAATGTTAATGTTGATTTAACGGTAACCGATACGTACTCGGGCATTAGTGAAATTGAATGGTCTGTCGTTTCCCCATATGATACAGATAATAATCAACGTGGCAGTCTAAAGCTTAACAATGATCGTACGTATGCAGAAGGTAGTCAGACACAAGGGTGGAAACAGACAAAAACCGATAAAAACTTAGTTACCGAAATGAAGAAAACTATTACCGTGACGAATGATAGTAATGATATTGTCGTCAAAGTGAAAATGACGGACCGTTCTGGTAATACGTCGGAAGAAGAAATTACCTTTAGTATTGATAAGACAGCACCGACCATTAATGTTGTCTATGATAATAATTCGCCAGATCCAGAAAACGCGGATTATTATAACGCTGACAGAACAGCAACGATTACGATTACGGAAAGAAACTTCGATCCAAAAGATGTAGAACATTTAATTACGAATACAGATGGTACGATCCCAACGCTAAATGGTTGGACGTCTCAGATTAATCGTAACAATCCTGATTTATCTACGCATACTGCAACAATCAGTTATACAGCTGATGGGGATTATACATTTGATATTGCGTTTAAAGATATGGCACAGAATAAAGCTGCACCATATGACCAGGATTCCTTTACGATTGATAAGACAAAACCAGTCATCCAAGTTAGTTATGATAATAACAATCCAGTGAATGGAAACTACTTCAATACAACGAGAACAGCAACCATTTCAGTGACAGAGCATAATTTTGATCCAAGTAGAATTGTTATTGATGGTTCCGCAACAGATGGTGGAAATGCAGTAGATTTCCCAGCTATTAGTGGCTGGTCATCGAATGGTGATGTTCATACTGCAACCATATCCTATCAAAGGGATGCATTATATAGCTTTGACATCGACTATACAGATATGGCTGGTAATGTAGCAGATGATTTCGAAGCTCAAGAGTTCTATGTTGATTTAACCGAGCCAGAATTGTCGATTACAGGTGTGGAAGATATGTCTGCGAATAATGGAAAAGTAGCACCAGTTATTACGTATTCCGATACGAACTTTGATGCGAATGGTGTAACGATTGAATTAGAAGCAGCTAACCGAGGTTCCGTTGAGTTAGAGGGAAGTTTCTCTAACATAACGAACGGGCAAGAATTTACATTTGATAATTTCAAGAAATTAAAAGAATACGATGATCTCTATACATTAACAGCTACTGTTGTCGATTTAGCAGGAAATGAGATTAGCGAAGAAATTCGTTTCTCTGTTAACCGATTTGGATCTGTATATGTGTTTGACGAATCGTTAGAGGAGATTGTCGATAAATTCATCCAAGAGGAAAGAGATATTATCATAACTGAGACAAACGTAGACAGTTTAATCGATGGATCAATTACGATTAAGATGACACATAACGGTTCGCCTTCTGATTTAGTCGAAGGAGAAGACTATACGGTTACCGAAACAAGTGGTGAAGGCTCTTGGAGTCAGTATACGTATACGATTCATAAGGAACTATTTGCAGGGGATGGAAGATATACGATTGCTATCTATTCCGAAGATAAAGCAGGAAATATTAATGAAAATATTGATGAAGCGAAACAAGCAGAAATTTCCTTCGGTATCGATAAAACCAGCCCAGTTATCGTTCCAATTGACATTGAAGAAGGAAAACAGTATGCAGTTGATGTAAAAACAGCAACCGTTTCTGTAAAAGACAACTTAGTTCTAGCTGACGTTAAAATTCAAGTCAATGACGAAGAGGTAGAATATACAGTAGAGGGAGATAATTATATCTTTGATATTAATAACTCTAACTCTACTCAGGACATTACCATTACAGCAACAGATGCAGCAGGAAATGAAATGACAACGGATGTGAAAGAAGTTCTTGTAACTACTAATCTACTTGTTCGTTGGTACAATAATAAGCCTGTATTTATCGGATCTCTTGGTGGAATTGGTGTCCTTGCATTGGCCACTGCTGCCTACTTTGTATACAGAAGAAAAGATAAAGTAACAGAAGAAGATATTCTAGAAGATAAAGTAGGTTAAGGGGGAAGGAGCTATGTTAGAAGAATTAACATCTCTGACAAACATACTCATTATCATTAGCATTATTTTAAACATTACAATCATCGTAATGATTAGTAAGGGTAAGTCAGCAGGTAGCCAGAATACAGGCGTACCTACAGAGAAAGTGAATACTACGTTTACACAAAAATCAGGTATAGAAGTAGGCGTCGTGTTCTGCCGAAATTGTGGGCAACAATATGAATCTACTAGTAAAGCATGCCCAAATTGTAAGACGGCAAGAGGGGCGTAGAAAAACTTGGGGCAATTTTTGTCCCAAGTAGCAATAAAAGCTATTTGTTTTAGGACTTCATGTTCTAAAGCAGATAGCTTTTTTATTTATTTTAATAAGGACTTTTCCATTTTGGATAATTCATTGCTAATTTTTGAAATATAAATTTGTCCATTTGTACTATATGCATCTAATTTATTATCTGATATAATGATTAGAAATTAGTATCTAGTACTAAAAATGAAAGGTGAGGTGGTTTCTAGTGAAAAGAGAAGATTTAATCGCACCGGAGAATTATAATATTGTGATGGAATTTGAAAAATATGCCGAGGATCCTAATCGACTGGCTGTTATTTGGGAAAATGAACAAGGTGACCGACGAGAAATTACCTATGAAAACTTAATAAAGAATGCGAATAAGATTGGTAATATCTTTTTAGAACAAGGTCTTAAAAAAGGGGATAAAATTCTAGTGATGATGCCCCGATTAATAGAGACATATGAGGTTTATATTGCAGCATTAAAAACGGGTATTATTATTATCCCTAGCTCGGAAATGTTCCGCACGAAGGATCTACAATATCGTATTACACATGGTGAGATAAGTGGTGTAGTTAGTTATTCTGATTTTATCGGAGAATTTACTGGGGTTAAAGAATACGACGAGCTGACAAAGTTTACGGTTGGTGAAGCGGTCGATGGATGGAATCATTTAGATAGTTTAAAAGATTCATCTTCTGACGAATTAGAATTCCTTGCTACGTCTCGTGATGATATTGCAATGTTACCATATACTTCTGGAACAACGAGTAATCCGAAAGCGGTGATGCATACTCATGCATGGGGCTTTGCTCACATGAGTTCTGCGCCAACCCATTGGCTAGGAATAAAAGAAGGAGATATCGTTTGGGCAACAGCAGCACCAGGATGGCAGAAATGGGTATGGAGTCCATTTTTATCTGTACTAGGAACAGGTGCGACTGGATTTGTTTATAGTGGGAAGTTTGAGCCGAAGAAATATCTATCCTTAATCCAGGATAATAAAATCAATGTCTTTTGCTGTACGCCGACAGAATATCGTCTCATGGCAAAACTGGATAATCTACAAGACTATGATTTATCAGCAGTTCATAGTGCCGTCTCGGCAGGAGAGCCATTAAACCGTGAAGTTATTGACCAGTTTGAAAAGTATTTTAATATTACGGTTCGTGATGGTTATGGTCAGACTGAAAATACATTGTTATTAGGATTTTTAAAGGGTGTGAAGGTAAAACCTGGCGCAATGGGTAAACCTATCCCAGGTAATGATGTTCAATTAATCGATGAAGATGGAGACCCGGTAGGAGTTGGTGTCGTAGGTGATATAGCCATCCCACTAGATACACCAGCATTATTTAAAGGGTATTACAAAGATGAGGAACGTACACGGAAAACCCATCGCGGAACATTTTATATTACTGGGGACCAAGCCAAAATGGATGAAGAAGGCTATTTCTGGTTTGAAGGTCGGAATGACGATATTATTATTAGTTCTGGATACACGATCGGGCCATTCGAAGTAGAAGATGCCCTCGTGAAACATCCAGCGGTAAAAGAATGTGCAGTAATTGCAAGTCCGGATGAGATTCGTGGAAGTGTCGTAAAAGCATGTGTTGTCTTACAAGATCATGTTGTAGACGCTGGAGAAGCGCTAATCAAAGAACTGCAAGACCATGTGAAACAAATGACCGCTCCATACAAATATCCGAGAAAGATAGAGTTTATCGACGAACTTCCAAAAACAACATCCGGAAAAATTCGCCGCGTCGAACTAAGACAAAGAGAAAAACAACACACTATATAAATAAGGTGTCTTTACTTTTATAGGTGTCCACTCAATAGTAGGTGTATAGTAGGTGTCTGACACCTCCCGAAAAAACTCGAATATTGTCGAAACATAAAAGCTATTTGTTAACGTCCATTATAGGATTGTATAACAAATAGCTTTTTTATCGAGCTCAGGCTTTACGTCTAGTATATTTATCTATATCATTGGAAATCATAGCTTAGGAACAAAGGATAGTTATGATGAGGAGGAGTATAAATGGATCCAATTGAAGTAGGAGAAGTGTTTACAATTAGTGATGAGAATAATGAAGATAGTTTAGTTGAGGTTATCGCTAAAGTAACATTACAAGGAACAGATTATGTGGCAGTAGGCTTTGTCGAAGAGCTTCAGGAAGAAACAGAAGAAGATATTGACATATTTTTCTTGAAAATAGATGAAGATGGTGAACTATCAGCCATCGAAACCGATGAAGAATTCGATAAAGTATCCGAAGCATTCGAAGCAATCATGGAAGACGACGAAGAATAAAAACCACTTCTCTTTAGGTGTCTGACACCTCCCGAAAAATGGTGTTTTTTGTCGAAAGAAAGCTATTTGTTTTGCGGCTATGTTAGCGCAATGACAAATAGCTTTTTTCATTTACTGACAATGATATGAGATTCTCGATTCGACCTCATTCGACAAACTTCGGGTGGTGTCAGACACCATTCTAGACACCATTCTCCCATTAACTCCCCCTCGAAAAAAGGATATTTCTGCCTCTTTCTCGAATATATACATATACAACGAAAGGGGAGATTCAGATGAAACCACCTATTGCCAAACGAATACCACATGTTCATACATTGCATGGAGATATGCGGGAGGATGATTATTACTGGCTGAGGGACCGCAATAATCCTGAAGTTATCGAATACTTAGAAGAAGAAAATCGATATTATGACGAAGTAATGCAGCCCTTGAATGAGCTGACAGAGGAAATCTATCAATCTATGGTAGAGCGTGTTCCAGAATCAGAAGTGAATGTTCCTGTTCAACACGGTGAATATTTCTATTACTCACGGATGGATAAAACGAAGCAATATCCAATTCATGCACGAAAGAAGGCTGCGAATCGCCCAGCCTTAACAGAGGCACAAGAGGAAGTTGTACTCGACTTAAACGAATTAGCAGCAGATAAAGACTACTTAAGTGTGACGCTTCGCCGCATGAGTTCCGATCATACTCGCCTTGCCTACTTAGAAAATCGAGATGGTTCCGATCGATATACGGCCTATGTAAAAGATATGAAAACAGGTGAACGACTGCCTGATGAGATTCCAAATGTCTATTTATACGCTAGTTTGGAATGGAGTAAATGTGGGGATTATCTTTTTTACATCACAGTTGATGAACATCAGCGTCCATATCAATTATGGCGACATCGCTTAGGTACGAATGTAGAGAGTGATGAACTAATTTTTGAAGAAAAAGATACGACATTTACGTTATACATTACAAAATCGCAAAGTGGAAGATTCATTTTTGTCCATTCCAGATCGAAAATAACTAGTGAGATTCGCTTACTTGATGCCGATGCACCATTATCCCAATTACAGCTAGTAGATGAAAGACGTGAAGGGATTGAATATGATGTCGAGGATTGGGAAAATGATTTACTTATTTTAACGAATGAAGGTGCACTAAATTTTGAATTGCACCGTTGCCCGCTCGATGATTTTACAAAACGGGAAAAACTCGTTGCCCATAGTGAGGCGCGCTATTTGCAAGGGATGTATCCATTCCGAGATGCTGTCCTACTTGTAGGTAGAGAAAATGGGTTAACACAGCTTGGGGTATTAAAGAATGGTCAATTGGATCAAATCACATGGGAAGAGCCTCTGTACACTGTTTCCGTTGTATCCAATCAGAGCTATGACGCTGATGAAGTGTTAATCCAATATGAATCATTACTGACACCAAAAACAACGTATGGACTGAATCTCCACACTGAAAAACTTGAACAGCTACAAGTAACACCAGTTAGTGGAGGATACAATGCATCAGATTATCGTCAAAAACAACTATGGGCAGTAGCCGAGGATGGAGTAAAAGTACCGTTAAATATGGTCTATCGAGAAGGTGCGCTGGATGACGGGCCAGCTCCACTAATTTTATATGGGTATGGTTCATACGGTGCAAATAGTGATCCTCGATTCGATCCATATCGTCTTCCAGTCTTAGATAAAGGTGTTGTATTTGTCACTGCACAAGTTCGTGGTGGTTCTGAGATGGGAAGGCATTGGTATGAAGACGGGAAAATGCAGCAAAAACGAAATACATTTACAGATTTTATTGCTGCAGCAAAACATCTAATTCACGAAGGGTACACAACACCAAGCCAAATGGCTGCCCGTGGAGCAAGTGCTGGTGGCCTACTTGTAGGAGCGGTTGCCAATATGGCAGGAGAGTTATTTCAAGTAATCGTTCCACAAGTTCCATTTGTTGATGTGGTGACAACCATGCTTGATACTTCTATCCCACTAACTACATTGGAGTATGACGAGTGGGGGAACCCAGAAAAACGCGAAGACTATTTTTATATGAAATCCTATAGCCCTTACGATCAAGTAGAGGAAAAAGAATATCCACATATGTATATCACTACTGGCTTGAATGACCCACGTGTTGCATACTGGGAACCAGCCAAGTGGGTTGCACGACTGCGCGCTCTAAAAACAGATAACAATCTACTAGTGCTTAAAACGAATATGGGCGCAGGACACTTTGGCGCATCCGGTCGCTTTAATTATTTAAAAGAAGTCGCCGAATTATACGCATTTGTGCTAAGCGTTTGTCATTCAAAAGGTGTCTGACACCTCCCGAAATAGCTCGAATATTGTCGAACAAAAAAGCTGCCTGTTTTAGATAAGTCTAAAGCAAGCAGCTTTTTTATAAAGGGATGGAATCTTCCTATTCTTTAGTATAAGCTTCAAGAATCGAATGAAAGCCAACAAATCTATATCATCTGTTCAAGCTAGTAAGGTATATCAAAGTCAAAAGTGGTTAAGAATGTGAGGAATGTAGAGAACAATAGGTTGGTGATTGGATGATTATTTTTTCCTAATGGTAACAGGCATGATTATTTACTACGTTCAGAAACAAAATAAATACGTTGTAGTATACGAAGCAGGCGAAGAGGATATTACGACTTCTCAACAGATGTTCTGGTTGTTAAAAAACAATCATCTTAACCCAAAATATTCCGCTCCGATTGACTGGATATCAACGATGACTTTCCATAACAGTCCCATTACGATTACGATATCCGTACTAGAAAAGGACGTTGGAAAAGCGCAAAATCTCATAATGAACTACAATACCGAACAAAGAAAATTAGAAAGAAATATCGTCAACGAACGAAACAAAACCACCATGTGAAGGAGTATTATATGGTGCCTGACACCTCCCGAAAAAGCTCGAAATATGTCGAACTTAATCCAACCTGTTTATTCTTTCCTTTTCACACTGATATACCCACTGATCTCCAATATCGCGAGTTCTACTTCTTCGATATGAAAGATCCCTTCTGATCGTAGTTGCATTTTCAATTCTTTTTCCGTCATATTTTCCCGTTCTAATAAATCCCGATTCACTTTTCCATTACTCACTATGATTTTTGGTTCTCCTTCTAATATCTTGTGTATTTTCTTTCTACTTTTAATTCGTTCTAATATTAAGATGAGTACACCCCAAATTAGTAGGGTAATGACCAGTCTCCCGACATGTACACTATTATCCGTTGCCATACCTGCATAGATCGAAGCTAGCATGACAACAAACACCATATCCATTGGGGTAATTTGAGCAAGTTCTTTTCTTCCTAATAACCGAAGGATAAGCAACACGACAACAAGACCGACAATTAACTTTACTGTTGTAAGGATATAAAATTCCAAAGGAACCCACCTGCTTGATGTATTTGATAGTAAAGTATATTGTTTTCTTTGGGCTACTGTGAATGTAAAAAAGAGGGAGTGACATCAAATCTAACGAAACACTGTCACTCCAATTCCTTCCCATCCAACAACACAAACTCAAATCCATCGGCAAGTAATTGTGGGATTGCAGCTTTCACTCCGTCAGCTGTCCCACTAGTTGGTTGATTCATATGTAAAAGTATAATCGATCCAGGACGAGCCGATAATAATGCCTGTTCCACTTGAGATGCTGAAAAAGTTGCCCCTGCATCGCCTAACACATCAAAATTAACGACTTCATAGCCGAGTGAATTGGCGAGTTGGACAGCAATTTCATCGTAAAATGCCGTACCAGAACGGAATAAGGTCATGCTGTGACCAGTTAAATCCATGACAGTGCGGTGATTACGCATAATTTCCTCGTATGCCTCTTCTGGGGAAGTAGTTGCTGGAATTCCCCAAGCCTCTCCACCATTTACCGATAACGGGGAATGGGCGGTACCGTGATTTTCAATTTGGAAGAGTGGATCATTTGCAAGGGATAGAAACATCTTTTCATTCTCAAGAATCCATCGTTCATTCACAAATAGGGTCGCAGGAATTTGCTCGGCACGTAAAAAGGTAATGAGATCTTCATCAACCCCATTTCCATATGGTCCACCACAAGCATCAAATGTCAATGCAATCTCATCTCGCTCGGTTACAAAGCGTTGCTTCACCCCAGTTACATTTTCTCCCCATTCTTTCGGTGTCCCACGAAACATCTCCATGTTAATTTCTACCGATTGTACTTTAGGAACGTCCTTCAACAAAAGTCGTTGCTCTTTAGCTGAAACAGTACTACCATCCATCGCAACTGGCTCATGACAACCAACTAATAAAACAATAACAAGAAACAAATACACTCGTCTCATCTATAAGTCTCCTATACAAATAATTATGAAAAGTGCGTTTGAAGGTGCCTGACACCTCCCGAAAAAGCTCGAACATTGTCGATTAACAGTAGATTAATAGAAAAGCCCGCTGTTACTCCGCCTTTTCCGTTTGCCGGAATCTCATTATCCCATACCGGTCTAGTAACCCGCCTACTATAATTCCGATAGAATAACGAACAAGATCCACAAAAAGAAACCCTTTACCGAGAACTAATCCACCCAAAGTTGTATGACGAATATGATTGATCCATTCTGCCTGATAAAGTTGACTAAATTCAATACTAAAACTAGTAAGGAATGCTAGAAAAATAGCCAGAAACAGACTTCTTCCTGTCATTAAGAAACGAAATCCAAAATAAACCATCATTGCCCACAAGGCATCACCGGCATTTTCTGCTAGAAATGAAGGGAGTACATGCCCCCATTTTCGCGAGGCGAGGCCAAGAAAAATAGCTACCAAAATGGCAAAAAGATACGAAAATCGTAAATTTTTTAGAATCATAGAGTTGTTCATCGGAATCTCTCTTTCTACCTAATTATAAGAAGTTCTAATTCTTACCGAAAATCAATTCATTCGAAATACCCACCAATTGATTGATAGCTTTATCATATATCATGACAAGCAAAATAGGCAAAAACTCCTTTACTTCTCATCCAATATTCATTACTACATTCCTATGTAAATTCAAAAGATATATTTTATTCTCTTAATCAAATTATTTTGTGTTATAATGAAACCGATTACAATAGGAGAAATAATTCTTCTTTTGTTTTTATTTTGAATATTAATTCCTTTATACATTTAATGAAATGGGAGATGAGCTTATGACACGTGTGAAAATAGCGATCATCGGTATTGGCGCAATAGCAGAAGCAACACATTTGAAATTTTTATTGGAACATCCTGATGCAGAAGTGACAGCGGTCATTGATGTCCAGCCGGGAAGAGCGGAAGAAGTTGCGAAACAATATGGGATACCCTCCTACTTTAATACGATCGAAGAATTAATCGCCAATACTCATGTTGATGCTGTTCTTATTTGTACACCGAATGTGACACATATCCCGATTGCCAAAATTGCGGCAGCAAATGGAATAGCTGTATTTTTAGAAAAACCGATTGGTACTTCATTACAAGAGGTAGAAGAATTTTTAGAAATAGCAAAAGAAAATAACGTCCTAACGATGGTAGGCATGACCCATCGATTCCGTACCGACACCGAGATATTAAAGAACTATGCAACTAAAAATACATTTGGCGATATTTACTATGTGAAGGCGAAACTTTTCCGGAGACGGGGCACACCGAAGGGCTGGTTTACAAATAAAGCCTTATCTGGTGGTGGAGCTTTAATGGATATCGGTGTTCACGTCCTAGACTTAGCTTGGTGGTTAATGGGGCAACCAGAACCAATGACTGTAACAGGAAAGGTGAAGACTGCACTGGGAGCCTATGACACAAAACACGTGTCGACATGGGAATCGAAAAACAAACATATAAATAAGAACAATGTGTTTGATGTAGATGATTTCGCTTCTGCATGGATACGATTCAAAAATGGTGCCGTACTTTCGATTGAAACAACATGGGCAGTAAATGGTGAACAGGATGACGGTATTCAAATTGATATTCTTGGTACGGAAGGTGGAGCAAAGTTACATCCGTTAACCATTTATAAAGAAGAGGATGGAATCTTTACAGAAATGACTCCATCTTTCCAAGCGAAAGATCCGTTCCCAGTTGAAATGGACCATTTTATTCAATCTATACGGAACAACGAAACACCTAGTGTAACAGGGTATGATGGTTACGGTGTTCTTGCAATGCTACAAGCAATCTATGAATCTTCTGAGAAGAACAGAGAAATCGTCATGAATGATGAACTATAAATCTACCAAAAAGGAGAGAAAACAATGTTAAAAGTTGCCGTTATCGGTGTTGGATCTATATCAGATATGCACATCCAACCATATAGGAAAAATGAAGAAGTGGAGCTTGTTGCTTTTTGTGATTTAAATGAAAAGCGTCTTACTGAGAAAGGTGAAAAATACGGAGTTACTAATCTGTACACGGATTACCGTGAATTATTATCTAATCCTTCCATTGATGCTGTTAGTATTTGTACATGGAATAATTCCCACGCGGAAATTGCGATTGCAGCATTGGAGGCGGGAAAACATGTGTTAGTAGAAAAGCCTCTTAGTATGACAGTAGAAGAAGCGGAAGCGGTGGAAGAAGCTGCTAAACGAACTGGAAACGTGTTGCAAGTTGGATTTGTTCGGAGACATGGAGACAATGCCCAACTGCTGAAACAATTTATCGATCATGGGGACTTAGGTGAACTTTATTATGCCAAAGCATCATGCTTACGACGACTTGGTAATCCAGGTGGTTGGTTTAGTGACATGACGAAATCTGGTGGTGGCCCTCTTATTGATTTAGGAGTACATATGGTTGATATTTGTTGGTATTTAATGGGGAAACCTCGCCCAATCTCTGTTTCTGGAAACACGTATAAGAAACTTGGTAATCGCAGTCATATTAAAAATCTTTCCTTCTATCAAGCGGCCGATTATGATCCAACATTAAACGATGTCGAGGATTTAACAAATGCCCTCATTCGCTTTGAAAATGGTGCATCCCTTATGGTGGATGTTAGTTTTACCCTTCAAGCGAAGAAAGATGAAATATCTGTGAAACTTTATGGGGATAAAGGTGGAGCTGAAATCGAGCCTGAATTAGCAATTGTTTCTGAAAAACATGACACGATTTTAAATGTAACACCACAAATTGATACGCTTGGATTTGACTTTAATAATGCCTTTACGAATGAAATTAATCATTTCGTTTCTTGTTGTCTGCATGGAAGTGAGAATATCGCTCCGGTTGAAGATGGGGTGACAGTTATGAGAATGCTGAATGGAATCTATGAATCTGCCAAATTAAAGAAAGAAATCTATTTATAGGAGGAACTGTGATGAAAGTTAGTGTGAGTATGTACAGTTTACATAAAGTAGTGAATAAAGAAAACTGGGGTGTCATGGATTTTATTCAATATGCGAATGAGATTCAGTTAGATGGTGTTGAATTACTTGATATTTATTGGAAGGATAAAGATGCTGAAATTAACGCCATCAATGAAGCACTTGCAGCAAACGATATGAAAGTTTCTGCCTATGATGTCACGAATAATTTCGTATCGTCCTCTGAAGAAGAACGCAAAACTGCATTAGAAAAAGTAACCGATGGCATTCATACTGCCAAACGTTTAGGAACAAATGTTGTCCGTGTCTTTTGTGGGGATTTACATGGAGATTTGACGTATGAGCAAGGACAACAATGGATTGTGAAAGGACTACAGGAAGCAGCGAAATTAGCCGAACAAGAAAAAGTATATCTAGCTATCGAAAATCATGGCCTGCTTGCTGGTCGCAGTGAACAAGTATTAGACATTATTAGTAAAGTGAATAGCCCTTATGTAAAGTCGACCTTTGATACGGGAAATTTCTTACTTGTCCATCAAGAGCCAACGAACTCATTTACTACTTTAAAAGAAGAAATTGTCCATGTTCATTTTAAAGACTTCCGCAAGAAACAACAGGAAGACGATGTTATCGGTTTTCGCTCCATAGAAGGGGAAGAATTAATTGGTACGATTCCTGGAGATGGCCAAGTCGACTTGAAGTTTATTGTTGATGGGTTAAAAGAAGTTGGCTATGATGGCTGGTTATCGGTGGAGTATGAAGGAATTGAGGAACCGAAAGCAGCAACGATTGAATCGGTTAGACGATTACGCGAACTATTAAGATAGGAGGAATTCCATGATGATTGTAGTCACAAACGATAGGAAAGTGGAAGGAAATATGTCTATTGCAAACGCGCTGACACCATCGATGGTAGAAGGCAATCAGCAACTATACATTCCAATTTCCTCATTAGAAGCGGCCGGAGCACAACGGCAAGATTGTTATGTTTATTTTGACTTAGAAAGCTATGCTTTTTTCGAAAAAGTAAAAGAAATTATTCAAACCGCCTCTACGCCAAAAGGGGTCTTCCGTATGCGCAGACTCCAAAAGAATGTAGAGAAATATTCGGTCACGACCGATGTTTTTGTATTAACGAAACTTCTTGGAGAAGCGAAGGATATTTTTGTGAAAGAAGCTAACGGAGATGTGAGTCATCTGATCGTAACGATCAATTTCGGAAATGGATGTATGGCCCATCTCGATTATACAACTGCTGATCGAGAGTATATAGAGCTCGAATGGAGTGGAAATGGGCATATCATTGAATTTAACACCGATGATATGAATCCTTTCTATCCGAAACAATTGACTAATGCACCACTTGTCTACGATGCAGAAATTTTAATGAAAAATGCTCATCCAATTAAACCAGAGCTTCTTTTACAACTGGAGGCTTTGTATAAGCGTCTAACAGGAGGTGGTAGATCATGAAAATTGGTATCATGAGTTTTGCGCATATGCATGCCTATAGTTATGCCGATTGTTTACGCCAATTATCCAATGTGGAACTCGTTGGTATTTTTGATGATGATGCTACTCGTGGAGAGGAAGCAGCAACAACTTATGGAACGACGTATTACAGAGACCAGGCTGAATTTTTACGAGCAGAGATGGATGCTGTCATTATTTGTAGTGAAAATAATCGTCATAAGGAAATGGTTCTTGCCGCAGCAAAAGCGAAGAAACATATTTTATGTGAAAAACCAATTGCAACGAATGTGCGAGATGCAGAAGAAATGATTAAAGTGTGTGAAGAGAATGGTGTTATTTTACAAATCGCGTTTCCAGTTCGTTTTAGCCGTCCAATTCAACGTTTAAAGGAATTCATTGCGAACGGAGAACTTGGAGAGATTGTAGCATTCCGAACAACAAATCGAGGACAAAACCCAGGAGGATGGTTTATTGATCCAGACCAATCTGGTGGTGGTGCCGTGTTAGACCATACGGTTCATATGGTAGACATTATGCGTTGGTATTTAGGTAAAGAAGTATCCGAAGTATATGCCATCGTAGATTCGTATTTTCATAACATCGATATCGACGATGCAGGAATTCTCACATTAGAATTTGAAAATGGTGTCATCGCGTCTCATGATGCAAGTTGGTCCCGTTTTTCCACTTCTCCAACATGGGGGGATGTAACGATTGAAGTCGTTGGAACAAAGCAAACGGTTAAAGTAGATGCGAATCAAGAGCATCTCCGCCTTTACTCGGATAAAGAAAATGCAATTACACATGAGTTCTTTGGCAATAACATGGATTTTGGGCTCATCCAGGATTTTGTCCAATGTGTGGAACAAGGGAGAGAACCATCGATTACCGGTTATGATGGGTTAAAAGCAATGGAAGTTGCACTCGCTGCATACGAATCAAGCAAGCGCGAGGCACCAGTTTCATTAAAAAACTAATTGCCCAGGATTAGTAAAACAGGGGGATTTCTTCATGACAAAGATTTTTGGTCACCGTGGGAGTGCGGGGACACATCCAGAAAATACGATGGAAGCATATCAAGAAGCGATACGAGTTGGGGCAGATGGTTTAGAGATTGATGTTCATTTAACGAAGGATGGTAAAATTGCTGTTTTTCATGATGAGACCGTTGATCGTGTCACGGATGGTAGGGGGCATGTGAAAGATTTTACGATGGATGAATTGAAAAAGCTAGACGCTGGAAATCATCTGTCCGAAGAATTTAAAGGAGCGAAAATCCCTGAACTAAAAGAAGTGCTTGCTTTAGTGAAAGAAGCAAATATTCTTATTAACATAGAACTGAAAAATGTGTTTTATCTAGAATATCCACACTTAGAAGAAATGGTTCTGAAGGAAGTGGAAAGATTCAATCTGAAAAAGCAAACAATCATCTCTTCCTTCAACCATCTAAGTATGCGACATATGCGAGCACTCGATTCGGAAATTGATATTGCGATTCTGTATTCGGCAAAACTAATCGAGCCTTGGAATTATGCCGAGACAGTTGGAGCAACAAGCCTACATCCGCATTTGTACAGCATGACAGAGGAGATGATCCGTTATTCCGAGGCTCATCATATCCCAGTTCGTCCTTATACAGTTAATGATGAGAAACTGATGGAATACTTTTTCCAATTAGGCTGTGAAGCGATCATTACCGATTATCCAGAACGTGCGATTACCATTCGAAGTCGATGGGAAGAGGAGAGGAGTAATTACGTATGAAACAAGAAGTTATAGCAAGTAAGTACTTAAACAGGGAGATAGCGTATCGAATTATTCCTCCTGCTTCCAACCGTAAATCGGTCAACATGTTATATGTTCAAGATGGAAATGACTATTTAGAATTAGGGGCATTTCAGGAGACGTTTGAAACGCTAGTAAATCAACATTCATCATTAGACAATTGGATGGTTGTCCTCATCCACCCAGGAACATCAGAAGAACGTTGGCATTCCTACCATCATAGAGGGGATTCTTTTCATCATTACATATCATTTATGTATGAGGAACTGATTCCGAAGGTGGAAAAGAATCTCATCGTTATGAAGCGGGCAGCACTAGGGGATTCCCTTGCTGCTAATATTAGTGTAAACATTGCTAGTAAAAAACCAGCTATGTGGAATCATCTTCTATTACAATCGGCCGCAATTTCAGAAGAAGATATTACAGCAGTAGCAGCAATGGAAGGACCTGTCAATTGGCATGTTCATCAAACGGTTGGCATGTATGAAGATGAATTTATTTCACCAATTACAAAGGAACAACTATTTATCTATACAAGAAATATACAATTACAACAAGTACTCCAAGAAAAGGGAGTCCATTTACGTTTTGATGAAGAAGAGGAGTCCCATCTTTGGGTTTACTGGAAAAGAATCCTTCCGAATGCACTAAAAACTCTCATTGATTAGTTCGTTGACGGTTTATTTTGAATAGACTATACTTTTAAAAGGAGGATATTTCCACTTTATTTTTACTATTTGAAAAATATATCCGCGATGTGAGGAGGGGTGTAAATGTCCGAAGTTAGTCTCGGTATTGATATTGGTGGGACGAAAATTGCTGCAGGACTTGTTACGAGAGATGGAAAACTATTAGAACATCAAACGTTCCCGACACCATCTGAATCTAGTGAATCGATTTTACTAGTTTTAAAGCAAATAGTCTCTCAGTTTACAGATGTAGAACATACCGTTGTCGGAATAGGCATTGGTTCTGCAGGACAAGTACTACATGAAAAAGGACAAATACTTTCTGCAACCGATAATCTAAAGGATTGGAACAACATACATATCGTTGATGAATTAAAGAAAGTAACCGATCTTCCTATTTGGCTCGATAATGATGCCAATGCATTTGCTGTTGCGGAATATATATTTGGTGAGGCAAGAGGAACGAAAGATTTGATTGGGCTAACACTAGGAACCGGTGTTGGTGGTGGAGTCGTTAGTGGTGGTAAGTTACTCCATGGCCAGTGGGGGGCTGCCGGTGAATTAGGGCATATTACAGTAAATATGCATGGTCCTACTTGTAACTGTGGGTCAAAAGGTTGCCTGGAAGTATATGCTTCTGGAACTGGTATTGCCAATCGAATGAAGGATAGAAGCAATAAAGAGATGTCGAGTAAAGAAGTGTTTGCTCTGTATGAAGCAGGAAATGGGTTGGCGATGGAAGTGATCGATGAAGCCATTGAGGCACTCACCTATGGCATGATTAGTCTTATTCATACGTTTAACCCAACGGTAATTGTCCTCGGTGGTGGCTTATTACAGCGCCAAAAATGGCTAGCCGAAAAGGTGCGGAAAAGCGTTCCACAGAAAGGGATGGATTCCCTTGTTAAACCTGTAAAGATCATGGTTTCTAATCTTGGAGAACATGCCGGTGTTATCGGAGCAGCAAGTCTAGCATGGTATACAAACTAAGGAGGATAAATACGAATGAGTTTTACTTTTGATGAAAACGCTAACATCTTATGGGTAGATTTTTTAGCGAATGGCGTACGTTTAGCAAATGAACAGGAACAGGTGAAATTATTAGAGAATGCAGTTCAAGTCGGGATTACCCATCTTGTTATCGATGCAAAAGTACCATTTGGGCAAACAACATACCCTAGTAAATATGGTTATCATGTAAGCAGTTGGTCGGATGGTCGTTTTGCTATGTGGAAAGACCGTGATTTTTTACAAGAACTTGTCTCAAAAGCAAAAAACTATGATCTAAAAGTATTAGCAAATGTAGACGTCTTTTCAGAAGGAACAACCGAAACAAGAGATGGTCTAGCGTATGATAAACAAGATTGGCAAGTAACGTTCTATAATGACGCAGTTGCGAACGAATCAAATGCTGCCGAGTATACGGATGCGGATACGATTTTCGTTAATCCAATCCATCCAGAAGTCGTAGAACATGAGTTAAATATTATAAAAGAAGTGTGTACATATGAGTTAGACGGTGTCGTTATTGACCGTTGTCGTTATCCGAATATATATGGAGATTTTAGCGAGCTTAGCAGGCAAGCATTTGAAACCTATATTGATAGAAAAGTAGAAAACTTCCCTGAAGATATTTTTACGATTAATGACGATAAATCGATTAAGTTTGGCGAACTTTTCCCGAAATGGGCTGAATTTAGAGCGAATAATATTAAAACATTTGTCAAACAAGCGCGTGCCATTGTGAAGGAGCATTTCCCGTTATTTGCTGATTATGTTGGTTCATGGTACCCACTGTACTACAGTGAAGGCGTAAACTGGGGAAGTGAAACATATCATCCAGATTTAGAGTGGACTGGAGATACGTATCATGTATCTGGAATGGCAGAGCAGTTAGATTTCTTAATGACTGGTTGTTATTACTATGATGTAACAAGAGACGAAGCAAAAGAAACTGGCAAACCAGCTTATTGGTATAGTGTGGAAGGAGCAGCCGATATTAGTTTAGAGGCAATCAACGGGGCAACGCCATTTGTTGCGAGTCTATTTTTGAAACAGTATAAAGATGACCCAGAACAATTCCGCCGGGCTATTCAAATGTGTAAAGAAAAATCAGCCGGTGTGATGTTATTTGATACGGTTTACGTAGAGGAATATGGTTGGTGGAACATATTAAAGGAAGAACTAAATAAGTAGGGGATAAACATGACAAAAAGAATTGCACTGATTCCGGTTGACGCAAGACCGGTTACATATGATTTGCCAAAAGACCTTGCCAAATTTGCTGGTTGGGAAGTGTTACTACCACCAAAAGCAGATTTAGGATTTTTAAAGGAACCAGCAGATCTTGAAAAATTAAATCGTTGGATAGACGAAGTTTTACCAGAGGTAGAAGGATTCGTTGTATCGGTTGATATGTTGCTGTATGGCGGATTGGTCCCATCTCGTGTCAATACCGATGAGGAAAAAATACTTCACGCTCGTCTTGAAAAATTACGGGAAGTTAAAAAACTATATCCAGACGTAAAGATTATGGCATTTAGTTCAACGATGCGTCTATCGAATAGCTATGTCAATCAAGAAGAGAAGGATTACTGGGATCAGTACGGGAAAGAGATTTGGCAGTATTCGTATCATGCTCATCGTTTTGAAAAACATGGTGAACAAGCAGATCAAGCAATTATCGAGAAAATGAAAAAGGCTATTCCAAGTGCCATTTTAGAAGATTATCTAGCAACTCGGAAGAAGAACTTTTCGATTAATCTATCCTTAATCAATGAAGTGGAACAGGGGTTAGTAGATTTATTAATTTTCCCACAAGATGATACGAGTGAATACGGATTGAATATTAAAGAACAGGAAGAGTTAGTCGCTCAAACGACGGAGCGAGGATTACTAGATTCGATTTATGTCTATCCAGGGGCAGATGAAGTAAGTAGTATGCTCGTTGCCCGAATGATTTTTGCCTTGGAAGCTGAAGAAGTACCAACCTTTTATCCAGTCTTTAGTGGGTTAAAAGGTGCGCTGTCAACGGCGATGTATGAAGACCGCACGATACAAGAGTCTGTAAAAGGACAAATTTATGCGTTTGGCAGTCATACCGTAGAAACTCCTGGGGAAGCGGATATCATCCTTGGAGTCAATGTACCTGGACAAAAGCAAGGAGATATGGCACTACAACTATATCTTGATGGTGTAAATACGAATGACCGTAACATTGGAGAATGGACACGGAAATTACGCTACTATCATAAAAAAGAAAAACGAATTGCCATTGCGGATGTTGCCTATGCCAATGGCGCCGATCCGGTCATGATTGCTCATTTACTAGGTGAATTTGATCTACAAGAACTGGATGGCTTTGCAGCATGGAATACAGCTGGAAATACGCTTGGAACAGTCGTTGCCCAGGCAGCGTTACTATTTTTGGCCGAGAAAAAAGGTTTAGATGTTCAAAAAGAGAAAATTCGTCAATTTGGTATTCGCTACTTGGATGATTATATCTATCAATCTATCGTAAGGAAAAAGATCCGTGAAGAAATTGGTAATGAAGAAGAATATGACGGTCTGTTAGCGGAAGTGACTAAAGTATTCTTAAAAGAAGCGGAAGAGGCAATGAAGAAGCAAGGTATCCCTGGGGAAATTACAAACGTATATCTACCTTGGAATCGAACATTTGAAATAGGCGTCGAGTTGGAGGGATAACGGATGAAAAAGGATATAGCAATTATTGGCGGAAGTATTGGTGGTGTTCTAGCAGCATATACTGCAGCTAAGTTAGGGCAACATGTTGTTCTAACGGAAGAGACAGCTTGGATTGGTGGACAATTAACGAGTCAGGCTGTTCCACCAGATGAACATCCATGGATCGAAACATTTGGTAGTACAAAAACTTACCGAAATTTTCGCAATGACGTACGGGACTATTACAAACGGAAGTACCCTGTGACAGAAGAAGCACGAGAAAACGAAAGGCTCAATCCTGGAAATGGCTGGGTAAGCCGGATCGCGCACGAGCCACGGGTTTCCTTAGCACTATTATACGATTTATTACAACCATATATTTCGAACGGCCGTATTGAATTACTTCTCAACCATAAGCCAGTGCGTGCTGAAGTTATCGATGATGTCGTTCAACAAGTTGTTGTTGTAGATGATGCGGGACAAGAACGTGTATTGGAAGCGAGTGTTTTCCTCGATGCGACAGAACTTGGTGACGTATTGCCTTTAGCTAATGTCGATTATGTAGTTGGGGCGGAGTCTAGGGAGGACACTGGTGAACCGAATGCTCCATTAGAACCCAATCCATTAGATGTTCAGTCGATTACCCATGTGATGGCACTAGAATATGTGGATGGGGAAGACTTTACAATTGATAAACCAGCTATGTACGATTTTTGGCGTAACTATAAGGCACCATTTTTAGACCATATGCAACTTAGTGAATTTATTCCAGATGCCCATACTGGAAAGTCGAAAAAAATGCCATTCTTCTCCGGTGAAAATGGCTCACTTGGCATGTGGGAATATCGACGAATTATCGATAAGAAGCAGTACAAGGATGGTTTTTTTGCAGGAGATGTATCGTTAATTAATTGGCCACAGAATGATTACTGGCTTGGTTCCATTATTGATGTCAGTGAAGCAGAAAAACAAAAACGTCTTGAGGAAGCAAGGCAATTAAGTCTCTCGCTACTATATTGGTTACAAACCGAGGCTCCGCGTGATGATGGGAGTGGGAAGGGCTATCCTGGATTTCGTTTGCGACCAGACGTTGTCGGGACAAAAGACGGCTTAGCCATGCATCCATATATTCGGGAGTCCCGTCGTATTAAGGCAAGATATACGGTAACCGAGCACGATATTAATGCGGATTTACGTGGTGACAATGGGGTACGTACACATGAAGATTCCGTTGGGGTTGGTGCTTATCGAATTGACTTACACCCAACTACCGTACATAACCGCTTATTTTATGCAAAGAGTTATCCGTTTGAAATACCTTTAGGAAGTTTAATTCCAATCAAGGTTAAAAACTTACTACCAGCCTGTAAAAATATAGGAACAACCCAGCTAACGAATGGTTGCTTCCGTGTACATCCTGCAGAATGGAATATTGGGGAATCGGCAGGTGCCCTTGCTGCATTTAGTTTAAAGCATGGGGTGAAACCAGTAGATGTGTATGAGGATCAAACATTAACGAAGGCCTTTCAAGATGTGTTAGAGGATCTTGGTGTACAACTTCATTGGCCAGAAGTATATGCTTTTTAATAGAAATACAGACTTAAGTACTATATTTCTATAAAAGTTTAAAAATTATTATTATTTTACATTCTTTTCTAAAATTCAATTGACAAAACAATTCTTCAAAGATTATAATAATGGTGGAGATTTCCTCCTGAGAGAATATAAAAAAGGAAGACAATTTCCACCAAAAATAAAATTACATATTATGGAGGGGAAGAAGAGTGAAAAAGAGCAAGTTATTATATGTAGCACTCTTAGGTCTAATGGTATTACTACTTGCAGCATGTTCAGGCGATGATAATGCTAACGAAAATGCGAATAGTGGTAAAAATAATGACGGTAACTCTAACGACAATGGGGAGTTATCAGGTGAAGTTGAATTCATGACAATTTCTTTATTACCAACGTTTGAAGAATACTTGAATAATCTTAAGGAAGAGTTCGAAAGTCAGCATCCAAATGTAACCGTTACCATCAATGATGTTCCTTATGATCAAGTAGAACAAATTATCTTAACATCTGCATCAAGTGGAGATTTACCAGATGTAATGAACTTGAATACAGAATTTGTTAAGAAAATTGGTGCTTTAGGTGCACTAGTTGACATGGAAAAAGAAGCAGCTGATGTCAAAGATACATTCTTTGAAGGTTTATGGAATACTGCAAAAGTAAATGACGGTGTATATGCATTACCTTGGTATACAACTACAAGTGGTTTAATTTACAACCCTGAAATTCTAGAAGCAGCTGGTTTTAGCGAACCACCAACTACTTTTGAAGAAGCTTGGGAAATGTCAAAAGTAATTAAAGAGAAAACGGGCGCTTATGGGGAAATTGTACAAGGGGATATGCACTTACTATTCCCTAAAAACGGTATCCAAATCTTGAACGAAGATTCTACTGCAGCAGCTTTCAACACACCAGAAGCAGTTGAACTTTGGACAAACTTAAAAGAGTACTATGATGAAGGTCTATATGAACTAGATGTTATGTTAAATCAAGTCTCAATGGCTGAATTATATGCAACAGAAAAAGTAGCTTGGTGGGCAACTGGACCACAGTTATTCCGTCAAGTAAATGACTTATCACCAGAAGTTTATGAAAAATCTGTTGGTGGTGCTCAATTAGAAGGGAAAGCTGGATTACAACATGCGAACCCAATGAACATTGCAGTTTCTGCGAAAAGTGATTCTTTAGATGCTGCAATTGCATTTGCTAAATTCGTAACGAATGCTGAAAACCAATTAGCATTTGGTAAAGAGGCTAACGTACTACCTCCAGTTGTTGAAGCTGCAAATGATGAGTTCTTTGACCAAGGATTAGATTCGGATGATCCTGCTGAGCGTGGACGTTACTTTGCAGCACAAGCTTTAGAAGATGCTGTAAATATGAGTCCTCCTCATGAAAACGTATCTCAAATTATTAAGGCAATCCAAGAAGCATTCCAAGAAGTTCTCTTAAATGATATGGATGTTCAGGATGCGCTTGATATGGCAGAGGAACAAGTTAATAGTGTATTAGATTAATTGATTTCTAGGGCCAATCCCCTAATGGAGAATTTTACTACCTCCGTATGAGGGGATGGGTCCTTCTTTTTAGTTTATAAGATTTGTTTTTTCATATGGTCTTCTCTTGATAAGGAGGTAAGAAAGATGTATAAAGCTAGACATGCATGGGGATTTCTCGCCATTCCACTTATACTACTATCATTATTTACATTCATTCCAGCTGTTGCAGCTTTTGTGTTGAGCTTTACAAACTATAACGTATTTACACCAATCGAATTTTTAGGGTTGGAAAACTATATTAAAGCATTCCAAGATAAAAGTTTTCAGAAGGCCATCGTAAACACGTTCTATTATTGGATTCTAGTAACTCCTGCACTCGTTGTTCTTCCTATTTTTGTAGCAATCTTGGTAAACCAAAAATTAAGAGGGATTAAAGTATTTCGCTTAATTTACTATTTCCCAGTTCTAGTGTCTGTCGTTATTACAGCAATTTTATGGAAATGGATGTTTGCTAAAGAAGGTATTGTTAACTATATCCTAAGCTTTTTCGGTGTAGAACCATTTGGCTGGCTATTAGATACGGCAACCGTTATGCCAGCATTAGCTTTTGTAACGATTTGGCAAGGTTTTGGATATTATATGCTATTTTACCTAGCAGCTCTCCAAGGTGTTCCGAAAGATTTATATGAAGCAGCAGAACTAGATGGTGCAAACTTTTGGAAAAAACATCTACATATTACGATTCCAATGATCAAACCAATGATATTCTTTGTTGCTGTTATCTCAACAATGGGAGCGTTCAAAGAATTTACATTAATGTTAACAATGACAGATGGCGGACCATTAAATGCTTCAACAACAGTAGTTCTACTAGTATTCCAGGAAGCATTCCAAAACTTAGATATGGGATACGCTAGTGCGATTTCCTTTATACTATTTGCCGTTATCTTAATTATTACATTAATTAACCAGCGATTATTGGATAAGCGTGATTAGGAAAGGGAGGGAAAACCATTGTCACATTCCATTGCAGCTAATCCATCGAAGGATGGAAATAAAAGAAGAAAAGTCTTTAATAAGTTAATTTCTTATTTCTTTCTACTTCTATTAACTTGTGTCACGATTGTTCCATTTTTGTGGACGGTATCGATTTCATTAAAGGGGCAAAACGATGTCATCTTTTCGATCCCTCCACAATTCATTCCGAACACATTTACATTAGATAACTTTATTACCGTTTGGAATACATTACCGATTCCAAGGTACTTATTAAATACCGTGATTTTAACTTTCTTTGGTGTTGTATTACCATTAATTTTATGTTCCTTTGCAGCTTATCCATTAGCTCGGATGAAGTTTAAAGGGATGAATATAATTTTCCTATTAATTATTGCAACAATGATGATTCCTGGGGAAGTAACGATGATTCCGGTATATCTTGTTATTGATAAACTTGGATTAATGGGTACGTATACAGGGATTATTATCACTAGTGCAATTACCCCTCTAGGAATCTTCTTAATGAGACAAGGATTCCAAGAGATACCGAAAGAAATTGAAGAGTCGGCCGTTATTGACGGGGCCAATGTATGGCAAATTTTCTGGAAGTTAATGTTCCCAATGGTTAAACCAATGCTTGGTGTACTAGCCATTCTATGTTTTATCTCGTCATGGAATAATTTCTTATGGCCATTACTTATTTTAGATGATCCGAATATGTATCCAATTACGTTAGGATTATACCAATTACAAGGAGCATTCTCAGCGAATACGAGATTAATAGCTGCTGGAGCTTTAATAGCTTTATTACCAGTCATCATTGTGTTCGTTATGTTCCAACGCTACTTTATTGAAGCGGCGTATTCTAGTTCTGTAAAAGGGTAAGAGAAAAAAGGGAGATGAAGTACATGAATATTGCCACAAGAATCTTTGGAGCATTTGAGTGGTTTATGCGTTTAGTAAGATTAAATATAGTATTCCTGTTAGGATGTATTGGTGGTTTGTTTATATTTAGTTTCTTCCCTTCCATTGTTGCAACGTTTGCAGTTGCTAAAGCATGGATTAAGGGAGAAGCCGATCTACCGATAAGAAAAGTTTTTTGGGAGAATTTTAAGGAAAACTATGCGCGCTCCATGGTAGTTGGTTATCTATTCTGTGCTGCTTCCTTTATTCTTTATATCGATTTTAAGTTCTTTAATCAATTCGAAATTGCTGCTGTCAAAGTACCAGCTATGATTGTCTTAATATTCCTTGTAGCAGCATTGGTCATGACAGCATTATATATATTTTCAAATATATATACCATGAAAGGTAGTTTGAAGGAATTAATCAAAAGCTCCTTCTTCACATCAATTGCCTTTCCACATTGGACAGCGATTAACTTAATAGGGGTTGTAGCAATCCTTTTCATTGGTTATCGTTTTCCAGGTACAGTATTTTTCTTAACATTTAGTAGTGCCATTCTATGGATCGCATGTATGAATCAAATTGTTCGAAATAAATTAGAACAGAAAATAGCTGAAATGAAAGAAATCATGAACTAATACTATAAAAATCGTGGTGAACGGTATGACGAAAACTGTGGTGAGAAAAATGGACAAAACGGAATTTCTAGATCAAATCAAAGGGAAACTGATTGTTTCATGCCAGGCACTTGAAGATGAGCCTTTACATGGATCAGATGTGATGGCTAAAATGGCGATAGCTGCCGAAACTGGTGGAGCAGTTGCTATACGGGCAAATGGTAAAGAGGATATTGCAGCTATTCAAAAGGTAACAAACTTACCAATTATTGGGTTAGTGAAACGAGTCTATGACGATAGTGAAGTATATATTACTCCGACTAAAAAAGAAATTGATGAATTATTAACGGTGAATGTCGATGTTGTTGCGATCGATATGACAAACCGACCAAGACCGAACAATGAGTCATTAGCCGATTTGATGAAGTATATGAAAGAAAATAATCAACTTGTACTAGCAGATGTATCCACATTAGATGAAGGATTAGAAGCAGTACGCTTAGGGGCAGATTTTATTTCCACGACATTGTCTGGTTATACGAACTATACGAACAGTAATAGTAATGGACCGGATATTACTTTAGTGGAGCAATTAGTAAAAGCAACGGATGTACCGGTGTTAGCGGAAGGAAGAATCCAAACACCACAACAGGCAAAAGAAGTAATCAATAAAGGTGCTTTTTCTGTTGTTGTCGGATCCATCATTACTAGACCGCAATATATAACGAAACTATTTGCGGATGAACTAAATAATTAATTTAGTAAATACTCCAATTTGGGGTGGAAGGAGGGACGGCATCATAACAAGCAATAAACATCTCATGGATTTTAACTTATACAGGTAAGAAGGATGTACACTTTTTATCTGTATGAGTTCAACTAAGAAAGTTGCTTTATGGAGGTTGGGTGAAATTTTCTAACATAGTTAAATTTATATTAAAATAATTGCATCTAACCCGCCCCGGAAATATACTTCGCTTTCCGCAGGCGGCTGGTAAGCCTCCTCAGAGCTAACGCTCTTGCGGGGTCTTACCGATGCCTTTCCTCCTGCAGGACAAGGAACGCTTCGTCAGCGAAACATCGCACGCAGAAAAAGCGTTCTCCTTTTTCAAGGAGTCTCCGTATATTTCCGGGGCTTGTGTAGTGTTATCACGTATATATTATCCCAATCTCTTAGTAAGTGAACCATGGAGTAAATATATAGGTTCTCGTTAGTAAACTATGAAACTAAGAGAGCTGATTAATAAAGTTAAGGAAGTGGTGTTTTTATGTCGAAGAAGAAATTGATGAAATTGTTTTCTGTAGTTGTAATCACCATGACACTTTTACTTACATCCATGCCATTTCAAACAGAAGCAAAAGGTAATGAAAATCCAAGTAAGATGGTAGAAAACATCATTAAAAATAAAAATATGAAATCTCGAATCCTTTGGTATGATTTGAGTGCTAATTTAGATAGATTAGATACACCAGAAGAAGTAGCGGAAATTGTTGCGAAAACAGCAGAAGCGAATATTAATGCGATTGTATTAGATGTAAAAAATCGCAGTGGGTTTGTTCCTTATCCGAGTGAATTTTCTCCTCATTTAAGTGAGTCGAAAAACCCAACATATAGTTCTTACCCAGAGGACTACGATTTAATTGAGAATGTATTAAGGGAAGCAAAGAAATATGATATTGAAGTACATCTGAATATCAACACTTTTTCTGCTGGAGATGTTAGTTATCAAGAAGGACCTTCTATTGACAATCCAGACTGGCAAACGGTTGTATACGAAGTAAATCGAATTGTAACTGATAGTAAAGGAAGTACCTATGCTATTCATGGTTTTGATAAAGTTCGCCTTACTGATGAGCTAATCGTTTACACACCAGAAAAAAATGCTGAATCACCAGCTAATCAATGGGGTATTGATGTTGTCGTTGAAAGAGATGTCGTTGTCGATATCGTTGACCAAGTAACCGTTGGTAAACAAGTTGTCCCTGTCCCAGAGGATGGCTATGTTTTATCTGGACATGGAAAAGCAAGACAATGGGTATTAGATAACTTATCGATTGGGGAAACTGTTGATATTGCTAGTGTTGAGGCAGATTTGAAGCCGATTGGTGAAACGGCTGCTCCGGCTGCTTTCATGAATCCAATCAATCCTGATGTTCAAGCATATACGTGGAATGTCATTGAAGAGTTAGTCAATAATTATGACATCGATGGAATTACACTTGATCGTGCACGTTATAATAATGTGTACACAGATTTTAGTGATTTAAGTCGAGAGAAATTTGAGGAAAGTATCGGCGAACAGATTACAAATTGGCCTGAAGATATTTTTACGGTAACATTTGAAGGAAATGAAAAAGTCATTAATCCAGGTCCTTATTACCAAGAATGGATTAAGTGGCGTGCGCAAAATATCCATGATTATTTTGAAGCAACTAAGCTTTTCCTTCGTGAACTAGATGAAGATATTTTATTTAACACATATGTTGGATCTTGGCATCCATTGTATTATAGTGAAGGTGTTAACTGGGGTAGTAAAAAATACAACCCAGAATATGATTGGGCGGCAGATAATTATAATGAAACAGGATATGCAGACCATCTCGACTTCCTTATGACAGGTTTGTACTATGGTGACATTATGATAGAAGATTTAAATGGTGAAAAACCATACTGGTATAGTGTCGAAGGTGCAGCTGACATTAGTATGGAAGCAACCCAATATGATACATTTGTTTATGGAAGTTTGTATTTAATCCAGTATCAGGATCGTCCTGAGGACTTTAAACGTGCACTACGTCTTATTGAAGAGAAAATGCACGGAGTTATGCTATTTGATTTAGTCTATATTGAAATGTATGACTGGTGGGATGAAATTGAAGAAGTCTTTACGAAGAAAACAAAGAGCCCACATTCTGTACCAGGATTTATTAAACAGTTACGTTCGTAAATAGAAGTTCAGCATCTGCCTAATCCTTTAAAAAGTTCATTTGCAAGAGCTTTAGGAAATCGGATTAACTACTCATTGGGAAGGCGCTTTGTTCGCCTTCCTTCTATTCAGTAAGACTAATATGTAGAAATTGGAATTGAAATAAAGGCGGTATAAAGAATGAGTAAGCCCATTACGGAAATTATTAATAGTTATTATCCATCATTAACAAATTCAGAACAAAAGGTTGCAACTTTTGTTTTAAATAATCTTGATCAAGTCATTTACTATTCGGTCACCGATCTAGCGGATGAAGCGGGAGTTGGAGAAACGACCGTTTTACGATTTTGCCGAAAAATTGGCTTGAAAGGGTATCAAGAATTTAAACTTACTTTGGCTCAAAACCTTTCTGAAGGAAAGAAAGAGCAAAATGGTTCCGAATCAAATAACCTTATTCAATCGGTACAGCTAAATTCAGTGGAAGCAATTGAAAATACGGCAAAGATGATTAGTGAGGAAGATTTAAATGCGGCCATTGAGTTACTAAGTAATGCTAAATTTATTCACTTATTCGGTGTTGGGACTTCCGGAATTAGTGCAATGGATGCACAAAGTAGGTTTTTAAGAATCGGTGTGCAATCTAGTGCAATCATTGATTCACATCTACAAGCGATGACTGCAGCTACTTTGTCGCAAGGGGATGTTGTCATTGCGCTGAGCATTTCTGGTAGTACAAGAGATACGATTGAAACAGTAAAAATCGCTAAAGAAAAAGGTGCCAAGGTTATTGCGATTACATATTATTCTCGTTCACCAATTACCCAATTTGCGGATGTTGTTTTAACAGGTGGCACAAAGGAGTCGCCACTTGAAGGTGGTTCGTTAGCAGCAAAAATCTCTCAACTGTTTGTCATTGATCTGTTATGTACAGGGATTGCGCTTACTCATAAGGAACGTTCATTAGAAATGAAAAATAAAACAGCACAAGCTGTAGTGAGTAAGATTTATTAGGGGTTTGGTTAATTTTAAGTAGAATAGATTGAAGCATAGAGATGGTGATTTCTCTATGCTTTTATATTTATCTTGATTAATACGAATTCTTCTCAATCGGACAGGTAGCTTGGGCTAGTCTTAATACTTCTTCATGGGCTTTATTAATTATTTCTGGTGTTCGATTATTTACATTGTTTAGTTCTTTTGCCACAAGTTCCTGAAGTGCTTGATAACCGAATGCCTCTTTTTCAAACATAGTAGGGTAATTTACTTTTACGATTGCTTCTGCCCGTATGTTAACTGTATTCGATTCCATTTCACCTTCTGCAAATTTTTGTTGGAAGTCGAGGGCGTCTTTTTTGTCAATCGGAATCTGTTGGCTTTTTGCATAACAAATAAACAATGAGTCCAAAATCAGTCGATCGTAAGCACTGTCTAAGAAGGGTTGATCAATTTGGTGTGGTGTAAATGTCGGATCTGTTTCAAATTCTAATTTCTGTGAACTTAGTGCTGCTGCGACCGTATACAGTTCTCTTTTCGTAATAGATTCGGACCCAACGGTTGCAATGATTTCATTGTATTCATATTCATTATCCATCATTTGTTCGTCAATTTGATGAAACCATTCCAAATAATTTGTAATGCTTTTTTCTTCCATTTGTTTGCTTTGTATAACGCTCCAACCGAAGAAAAAAATGACAACGAGCAACATTGCACTGCCAATTCCGATTATCCATTTCCATTTCCCCAAATCTTCTCCCTCCTTAGAAATGTGCCAATCTCTAACTAAGCGTTTGTTTCGGCCAATTCTTTTATTATCTTTTTCGATTCCTCAGCAAATTCGACTGAAGCGTCATAGTAATCTTGGCCATTTTCTATCAGAGAGAAATCACCAATTTCGAAAGTTTATATTGTGCCACCATCTTGTTCCTTTAACTTATATCGGTAGGCAACGTCTCCCTCATTCAGTTGTACTTCCCATCTCGATAAGTATAGGGAAATAACTAACTCCTCGTTTTTTTCTGCTTTAATAATAGTTGTTACGGTTTCTCCACCGTTAGGGTTTTCCCAGACAACTTTACTACCTACTGTCATCTCATCAGTAGGGTAATCTTCTTAATGCATCCCACTGTGCCACATATTTTGGTGTCACTAAAACTTCCCAAACTCTTTCAGATGCAGCTTCAATAAATATTTCATCATGTACAATTAATTTATTACTCACTATGTACCTCAAAAATTAATGTCATAAAACGCTTTTATTACATTAATATTATCATAGCCAAACAGATAAAGTTAAGGAGGGCCAAATAAAGTGGTATGTAAAGAAGGTGTCTGACACCTCCCGAAAAAGCTCGAATAATGTCGAATGTTTTTGGTTTCTCATGGAATGGATAGTAGTGTATATTGGTAGGAGCAAAGGGAGGCTTTTTAAATGAAGTTTATTAAAGTTCTATTCTTTATTATTTTATTATTCATTGGCCTAGGGTTTGGTATTTATTACGTCGGAACTAATATAGCTTCAGACAAACTAATGGATGTCATTTCAGCTGAATTAGAGAAGAGTGGGGAACTAGAAAACATTAAGCAAACGATCGAAAATGATCCTGAATTAAAGGCATTTATTGAAGATGCTAAAGCTGTTGATGAAGATTCGTTACCATTTACTACAAAAGAAGAGGCGACAAGAGTCGTAGTTAAGAAGTTAGGAATATCTGGATTAAGAGAAATCCAATCAGAGGTTGAAAATGGACAAATGACAAAAGAAGAACTGCTGAACGAAATTGAACAGAATTTTACAGAAGAGGAAATAACAGCACTTAAAGTGATCGCGTATAAGGAATTGTATAATAAATAAGAGGGAAGATTTAGGTTGGAGTGTTTGAGGTAGGTTTGGTAAGTAGTGAATGGATAAGAACAGTTGAAATATAGTCTAATGGGTTCGCATGCGAGGTAACGGAAACTAAATTATGAAATAACCGTAAAATTAATGAAGAGTTGGTATAAGAAAGGGTTAAACTTATACCTTTCTCTTTCTGTTTATTTCGGAATATTTCATAAACTTTATATGCCCTTATAGAGTTTGTGAAGGATTGTTCTTAAACTAGCGGGAAAGGTTACTTGAAGAAGGATTGTTATAATAATATTAATTAAACCTGTTGGGGGATTTAAAATGAAGCGACCAATTGGAGTTCAAATAAAGGGTAGTATTTATTCAAATGATGGTAAAGATTTGAAGCACGACGAGTTTTTGGATGCATTTATTGAATTTATTGATAGAAAAGGATGGAGTTTCGGTGGAGGTAGTTCCCAAGTAGATGAAGAGGGAAATAAAATAGATGATATTGTTTAGTTTTTTAACTAAGGGGGGCAATAGCTTAACAAAGCTGTCGCTACTTCAACTATTGGGGGGTTAGTGGAAGAAGAAACTAAATAAGGAGGAGAAAGGATGTCTAAAGAACAATTTAAAGGCTTTTATACATTATGGATTTTTTTGTTATTGTTGAGTTAGTTTGGTTATATGCTGTTACATCAAGTGTTGTTATTGTTGGTAGAGTTATATTTATCATCACTTTAATTGCATGCACATTAGTAATTGGCGCACTTGGAATTCATTTTATAAGTAGAAATTCGAAACAGTAAACACTCTTGCGCTAACGGGTGCTTTAACGAAAGAAGAGTTTAGGTTACAACTACGGCTTATTGTTGTAACAGGGCAGTAATGTTTTAAAAAGGGGGGATTATGTGTTTTGGTTAAATTTTGCATCTATTGTACTGATTATTTTTGCTCTAATTATTGTAGTAAGGCTATTTTTGAGAAAAACATTCAATATCGAGAAAGAGGAAAAGACATTTTTTTCTTATAACTATATAAACGATTTTCATAAGAAAATCGATTGGGCTATAAGAATTACTTCAATAATTACGTTAATCATTACCTTTTACTTGATAATCTATCAGGATTATTCGTTAAACTTATTCCTGATTGTATTGGTCATCTTCACTGGAATTGATTATGCGGTAAGAGCATTCTTTGAGTGGAGATATACCCAAAATCCTAAACAATCTATCTTAACTATTAGCGAAATGTTTATATTAGTTATCGCCTTAATTATAATTATTCAATTTGACTTACTAAATACGGTATCTTAAAATATATGTCATTCTTTTTCGCTAACGTGTGCAAGAGTTAAATACGGTGATCCAATTGGGTTACCTTTTTTTTATGGCTAAAATCTTGTTTTTATTTTTGTAATATTATGATAATGTTTAGCTAGAAGTTATTATGCTAACGGAGCAGAATAGTTAAATAAGTAATTACAAAAGTAATGAGCATTTACTTTAAAATAAGATTAAACGGGGGTTTATATGCGAAAAGTTTATCTGGATAGAACAGCATTACCTAAAGCCGTGGTTGTAGATATAGAAGATACGGAAGTTATTCCAGCAGGGACAACAATTTTTCCTATGAGTGCTCACTATAAAAATGAAGAGTATCAAAAATTTGCTAGCGATTATGATATTCAATTTATTTTTGACGATGATATTCCAAGTTTAGAGTTTTTTACGGTTCCACATGTAGATATTATGGCGAAAGATAGTAAAGGTGGATTTATCGGAACTGTTTATCAACAGTATGATTCGGAAAGTGACGCACCAATTTGTTATATCAATAGAGATTTAGAGTGCTTTATTATTTATGAAAACATAGAATATTTTCTGAGTAATATAGGAACGTGGCAAGACAACTTGAAACCCTATGATAAAATTACCGTTTATCGTTCGAAGGCAGAAGCAGAAATGGAACTGGAATTTATCGATTTGTCTGATATTCTTCCATGTTGAACGGGGTGCTCTAACGCATAAAGTAGATTGCAAATAGGTAGGTCATTTTTTATTAAAGTGGCAGGGGTTATGAAGTACATTCTGATTTAATCTTGTTTATTTAACCTTGAAATAGTTAGGAGTGAGAAAGAAATGATTAGAGTGGATGTAGCATATGCATTTATTTATAAAGAGGATGAGAAAAAAATCCTTATGGTTAATAACAGGGATGGAGGTTGGTCTCTACCTGGTGGTGCAGTGGAACAAGGGGAAACTTTAGAACAAGCAGTTATTCGAGAGGTTAAGGAAGAAACAAATTTAACAATTGAAGCTGGTGAAATTATAGCCGTCAATGAAGCAATGTTTAAAGAAAAGGGCCATCATGCTTTATTTATAACATTTAAAGCAAAAGTCATCGAAGGAGAAATCTCCATTATAGATAAAGATGAAATCTCAGAAATAGAATGGGTAGACATACAAGAGGCTAATGAATTAATGCCTTATCATCGTAATGGTGTAGATAGCCTACTTAAAGCTTCATCTCCATATACATTCCAGGGTTAATACACCTTGCACCTTCTTCAACTAAAGGTGCTTTAGTACAACAAATGTATTTTGTTATTTGAAAGTTTAATAGTCGGCCACATTAGTTTTATTGAAAAAATATTAATTGAAATTATTAGAAATTGAAATGGAAGTGATCATCTTTGAGAGTCACTATAAAACTCTTAGTATCTATATCGTTATGTATATATCTATCTATTCTTTCTTCATATATATTATTTAAATATATGCACCCATCGGACATCGTAAATCATTTTACATTTAACTTTGATAATTCAAGGATATTTTTACAACACCACAATTTCATCCCATTTAAAACGATCATTTACTATTTACTTTTAGATTGGGGACATATTAGTATTGGCATAAGATTAAACAACCTAATTGGTAACATAATTGGTTTTGTACCTTTTGGTTTTCTATTTCCATTATTATCTGAAAGGTTCCAAAAACTAAAGACTGTTATTATTGCCACTTTTAGCTTGAGCCTTACATTTGAATTATTACAACTTATTTTTCAATTCGGTAGTTTTGATTTTGACGATCTAATTTTAAATACTATTGGTGGTATACTAGGCTACTTCCTATTAAAATACCTTACTATGTTGTTAAAAGGTAAAAGGAACGAAAGAGAATTTAGGTAATATCTAAGGCTTATTCTGAAAAAGAAGTAGCAAAAGTTGAAAAAGGTAAAAGGTATCACATCTATAAAAGAAGTGGTACCTTTTGTTTTGGAGTTTAATCTTCTAAATATTTGCGGATCCCATCATATGAATGATTAATGCAAGGAATATAGTAAAACATATATCTTTTATTACGCTTAAATAACAACAAAAATAGAGAAGCTAATCATTTGCTAATAGCTTCTCTAAACGTAATGTTATTTGTAATGTTCTCTCCCTAAACCGAACCCGTTAGAAAAGTTCTCTTGCTTTTTATGTTCGACAATAAATGACAAATTTCGGGAGGTGTCAGACACCATTTTTACGTTTTTGGATCATTTGGCGGACGATGTCTGGGTTAGTGCCGCCGGTTACTTTTCTTCTTTCTACGAATTGTCTTGGGTCGATGATGGCATTCCAATCGTCGAGGGACAGTTCTACATCTTCCATCCATGCATTGATCGTTTCTACTGGGATTTCATATAATTCCAACTTATTTGCTGTTGCTTTCTTGGCAATTATACTAGCTTTATGATGGGCTTTACGGAAGGAGACACCATAGTCCCGGGCAAGTACATCAGCAAGCTCCGTGATCGTAATCATATTTTCTCGTGCTTGTTGATACGCTCGTTCTTTATTGAATTCTAGGGTGATGATAACGGCACGCATTATTCGTGTAACCCGTAAGGCTTTTTTGAATCCAGCATATAAATGTGGTTGCAGGTCATCTTCGGAATCATTTATATCACCATATGGCGTGTTGTGTAACATATGGATGACTGCTAACCCTTCTGCAGCTGCACTACTTGCTAACGCACGGGAATGTTCCATCGACACTGGATTTCGTTTCTGTGGCATAATACTACTAATCTGCACATACGCATCGGACACTTTTAATAAATCAACTTCTTTAGAAGCCATCCGCAATAACTCTTGAATCCAACGCCCCATATTCGTCATGACACTAATAAGCGCTTGCGCCGATTCAATTAAGTAATCCCCAGTCCCAATCGCATCATACGAGTTTTCGATTAATCCATCAAAATCTAGTAATTCAACCATTCTTTCTCGATTAATAGGGAATCCAGAAGTAGTTATAGCAGCAGCTCCCATTGGTGATTGATTGACAGTTTGATAGGCCTGCTTTAATCGTGTAATGTCTCTCGTTACATTGTCATAGATGGCAACAAGATAATGTCCAAATGTAGTTGCTTGTGCTGGTTGGGTATGGGTGTGGGCAGGCATAACCGTTTCAACATGTGCCTCTGCTTGACGAAGAATCGCTTCCGCTAATCCTTGAGTATCCGCGATCAATTGCTTCAAGTAGTCTCGTAGTACAATCCGGTACATTGCTTCTCCCATATCATTTCTACTTTTAGCAATATGCATTTTTCCAGCTAATTCATCCCCAATCACTTTACCAATCTCTGACTCTACTAGAAAAAATAGATCCTCAAATTGTTCACTGTACTGAAGTAGATTTCGATCCATTTTTTCTACTTCATTTACACCGGAAAGTATGGTGTTTCCTTCATTTACAGTTAAAATTCCTTGCTCCATAAGCATCGTCGTATGGGCTCGATGAATGAGAAACATCGCATCAAATAAATGTTCTTTTTGATCATTGAAAACAGGCTTTAATAATTCTTCCACATATGTTTTTCCGGGGAATTTTTTTCCGTCTTGCGCTTGGAACTTCTCTAATTCGGTAGTCATAAAAACACCTCATTCATTCGTTATAGGTTAGTAAAAGTAACTTACTAATCTTCATATTACTTCTTATTCTATGTGAAAGTATTTCTATTGTAAACACCAATATGATATACAAATAGTGATAAAGTTGTTATAAATGTTATACTAATTAGTAATTAATACGTATATTGCAAGCGTTGACATAATAGAATATTCATAGTATTATTATTTTCAGTTAATTAGTAAAATTTACTAACTAAAGAAGTAAAGAAGGGAGTGGACAGATATTACAACGAATTATGACCATCAATCTGACTCTCGTTCGATACGATATTTGAACAAGAAGCGGATCTTAAAATACATACAGCAAAACCAGGGTCACTCCCGAACAGAAATTGCGAAAGCACTTGTCATTAGTAAGCCTACTGTATCAAACATCGTCGATGAACTTTTAACAGAACAATGGATTCGTGAAGAGGAAAGTGAAAATGCTAGCTCTAGTGGAGGTAGGAAGCCATTCCATATTTATTTTAATGAGGATGCTTACTACGTCATCGGCATGGACATTGGAGGAACAACTGTAGAACTAGCGATTATGAATCTCGTTGGTGATATTAAATACCATACTCAATTTCCAACCCAACCTAATGTTGGCGATTCCTTTATTGAAACACTAGCTTCCAATACAAAGCGTTTAATAGAAGAGAGCAATCTAGAGCATACGATGATTCTTGGCATGGGAATAGGTGTACCTGGAATTACCAATGTAGATAAAGGTATCGTTATCGATGCTCCAAGTATTGGTTTTGAAAATATCCCGCTAAAAACTCAATTAGAAAAACTTCTTCCGTTCCCAGTCTATATTGATAATGATGTCAATGTTGCAGTACTCGGTGAACAGTGGAAGGGGGAAGGGACGTCTTGTGATACGTTCTTAATGATTACATTGGGGACTGGTGTCGGGTGTGGAATAATTCTTGATGGCAAACTATATCGGGGTGCTTCTTTTTCTGCAGGTGAGATCGGTTATATGGTAACAGATAGACGAATCGCGGAGAGCAATTATGAACATACATTTAAAGGCTATGGATTTTTAGATAGTCATGTAGGTGGTCCTGCCATTGCACGGAAAATGGAAAAACAAACGCTAGCAACTGGCCATTCTGCAAAAGAAGTATTTGAACAAGCAATTGAAGGAAATCCGATCGCACTTGAGATTGTCGAAGAATCGTTATCCCATCTAGCGTTTTCATTAATTAATGTCATTTCCATCTTAAACCCGGAGCGCATCATCCTTGGTGGCGGAATTTCCAAGTCCATTCACTATTTTCTACCAAAGCTTCGTTCAACAATTAAGAAGCATGTACCAATTCATGCCGATATCGTTGTAACATCTGTAGAAAATGTATCGATGATCGGTGCTGGCTATTTATTTTTAAAGGAATATGAATCCATTTTAAAAGATTAATAGTTACATAGACTACTAATCTTTAAATAAAATTATTAATAATAGGGGGAAACTTTATGTTTAAAAGATGGCATGTATTGTTATTAAGTGTACTTTTCATCACTGTTTTAGCAGCATGTTCAGGTGATAACGATAATGGAAATTCAAGTAATGGGGATTCCGATGTCGTTACCATCAAGTATTGGCAGTATGAATTTGCTTCTAAAGTAGATCTAATGGATGAGTTAATTAAGGAATTTGAGGAAGCAAACCCAGGTATTAAAGTAGAACAAACAACTTTCCCATATGATAACTACAATGAACAAGTTGCTGCTCAAGTGCCAGCAGGGAAAGGTCCTGATGTCATTAACTTATTCTATGGTTGGGTTCCTTCTTATGTAGATGCAGGATATTTACAACCACTTCCACAGGAGGATTTCCCACATGATGAAATTGAAGCAGAATTCTTCCCATTAGTACAGGCAACGAAAATGGATGGAGAATATTGGACAATTCCAACTGCAGTAAGAACGGCTGCTTTATTCTATAACAAAGACCTTTTTGAAGAAGCTGGACTTGATCCGAACAGTCCTCCAGAAACTTGGGAAGAGCTAGCAGATTACGCAGTTAAATTAACGAAGAAAGATGGCGACCGTCTTGAGCAATCTGGTATGGCTTGGGAGCCAGCACAGCAAGGTCACCACTGGTTACGTGATGGTTTAACATACCAAGCTGGTGGAGAAGTTCTAAGTGAAGATCGTAAGACAGTAGTATGGGGCGACTCAGATGCTGGACTAGAAGCATTTAAATATTGGTTAAGCTTCCCAACTGAATTAGGTACCTCTGAAGTAGGATTCTATACAGACGACGTAACTGCATTTATGACTGGGAAAGCAGCGATGAACGTAGACGGATCTTTCCGTTTAGGAACATTACAACGTGATGCAGAAAATCTAAACTATGCGGTTGCGCCAATGCCAGGAAAAGATGGTATACAATCAACAAACGCATCCTTCTGGACAAATGGAATTACAAAAGATGTTGAAGGTGAAAAACTAGAAGCATCCATTAAGTTCTTGAAATTCCTAACAAGTCAAGATGTTATGGAAAGATGGCTAGATGCAACAGGTGAACTACCAGCGAAAGAAGAAGTTGCAATGCAAGATAAATATGTAAATGATGAACTTTATGGTCCATTCATCAACTCATTACCTTTTGCTAATGCCCACTTCTTCGTTGACGAGACAAAAGAACGTGAGCTAGTTATTGATGCAGCCAACAAAGTGTTATTAGAAGGAATGGACGTAGAAGAAGCATTTAACGAACTAGTAGAAAAAACACAAGCTCTATATGATGAGTATTGGGGCGATAAGTAAGTTTCAAAGGGATCAAAGGGTTAAACCTTTGGTCCCTAACATCTAAAGGAGGTGCAACATGAGTCAGTCGGTAGAAAAAAAGAAAAAAGCTTCTTTCTTTCAAAAAGTAAGAACGAATTATCGGTATCAGCAGTTATTATTCGTATATATCTGCTTAATTTTACCGATTTTATTCTATTTAGGAATACGTATTTTACCGACATTATTCACATTTAATGTTGGATTTCGAGATTGGAATTTATTATCCTCTGGACCACATCCACTAGTTGGTTTGGATAACTACATTGCGTTATTTAAAGATGAAGTTTTTATTAAATCCATCGTAAACACATTAATCTATATTGTTGTTGGAGTAATCGGTCAGCTAGCCTTTGGAATGATTGTTGCACTGTTATTACATAGAATTAATAAATTTGTTGGCTTTTTCCGAGTAATTTATTTTATCCCATATGTAACTAGTATTGTAGCGATAAGCTGGGTATTCCAATGGATTTTAATGAAGAATGGAATTATCAATGATATATTGATCAATCTTGGGCTACCACCACAACCATTTTTGAACTCACCAGACCAAGCTATTTACGTAATAATTGGCGCAATGATATGGCAAGCAATTGGGTTCCAAATGGTATTATTTTTAGCTGGGCTAGAGAATATTCCGCAAATGCTTTATGAAGCGGCAGATATTGACGGGGCAACACCATGGCAAAAGTTTTGGAAAGTAACCGTTCCTTTATTAAATCCTACGATCGTATTCTCAGCGGTTATTGGAACGATTAACTTTATTCAAGTATCCTTTACACAAGTTATCAATATGAGTATGGATGGGAGTGGGGGACCACTTCATTCGACCATAACCGTCGTTGTGTATATTTACCAGCTCGCATTCCGTCAATTTGATTTAGGATTAGCTTCGGCAGCGACAGTGATATTGTTCCTATTTATATTAGGGCTAACCTTGTTCCAAATGAAAGTACTAACGAGAAAGTTCGATTACTAAGGAGGGGGCACGATGAAACTTAGAAAAATTATCACTTACGTATTATTAATTCTAGGTTCTGGGGTTATGTTATTCCCATTTATATGGATGATCTCCACCTCCTTAAAACCACCGATGGAGATTTTTACACTGGACATTATTCCAGAGAATTTAACATTGGATAACTATAAAAAAGTATTTGAGGAAAGCTTATTCCTAAAGTGGTTTATAAATAGTATTATTGTTGCTATTATAACGACCATCAGTGTGTTGTTTTTTGATACGTTAGTCGGCTATATCATTGCAAAGTTCAACTTTATTGGTCGTGGAGCTTTATTCTTATTAATTTTAAGTACATTAATGGTTCCGACCGAAATGCTAATTATTCCTTGGTATATGATGAGTTCGGACTTAGGGTGGACTGATAGTTATTGGGGGATCCTATTCCCAGGGCTAATGACAGGGTTTGGAGTATTTTTAATGAAGCAATATATGGAACAAATTCCAGATGATCTATTAAATGCTGCTCGAATTGATGGGATGAATGAATTCGCGATTTTCTTTAAAGTCGCCATGCCCCAAGTTTGGCCAGCGATGTCAGCGTTAGGAATCTTTACATTCTTAAGTAACTGGAATGCATTCCTATGGCCGTTGATTGTTATAGAAAGTCCAGACTTACGGACTTTACCGGTAGGATTATCTTTCTTCTCATCTGGAGAAGCAGAGTCCCAATGGCATTTAATTATGACTGGAGCAACAATTTCCGTAATCCCACTAATTATCGTATTCATCTTCCTACAAAGACATATTATTAAAGGAATAACGTTAACAGGAATGAAATAATAAAAATGAAGCGAGGGAGGCGCACAATACGCCTCCCTCGTTGTTTTGTATTATAGGGGTGCCTTCTTGGGCGTGCCTGACACCTCCCGAAAAAGCGCGAAGTTTGTCGAAAATAAATAAAGGGGGACATTCGACAAACTTCGGGAGGTGTCAGACACCGTTATTGCAACACTGCCATTATTTCAGGATGTGAAATGGCCAGAGGGATAGGATTGCTTCGCCTTGAATTCGGTTTTCGGGAATGGTGCCAATTTCTTCACTTCTACTGTCTAGGCTTTCTCCGGGAGTTCGATTATCTCCCATAACGAAATAGGAGTTTTCACTAACAACGACTTTTTCCATATCATTTGGTACGCCAATCGAATATTCTTCTTCAATGGCTTTACCATTCACTAAGACAACTCCATTCGTTATTTCCACTGTTTCGTTCGGCAAGGCGATGATTCGTTTAATCACATCAAAACCATGTTCATCTCGGAAAATAATAATGTCGTTTCGTTCTGGTTGATAAAATAGATTACTAGATAAGATGACATCATTATGCTCCATCGTGTTAGCCATCGAGTTCCCACTTATGATAGTGATTCCAATGACATACCGAAATATGAGGAATACTGCAGCGATGATTACAATGTATAGGCCCCAACTTACCCAGCTTGTTTTTTCAGTTTCTTTTTCTTTGTTTTTAGTAACTAGATCAATTGCTTGAGCATCCAATCTATCATCTATCCTCTCTATTTTCATTTGGTGTACGAACCATGTAATCTTCTAAAGTTTTTACCAATTACTCATCTATTCTTGTGAATCCCCAGATTCGTCTCCCGTTCCACTCGAAATCGTTGATTGACTCGTATCCATTTCAACCATATTCATTTTTTCAATTGCCTCTTGCATAATCAATTCATATTGCTCGAGAATAGCGTCTTTATCATTAGACATATCGACATCTAAGTTGCTTATTAACGAATCAGCATAATTTTGTAGTTCCTGTACCCGTTTTTGTTTTTCAGCTTCCGTAAATAATTCCAATTGTTCTTTAGCCTGTTCAATTTCTAATCGCAGCTCTTCTTTTAACCGCTCTATTTGTTTTTCTTTTTCACTATAAATAGCTGATTCAATTCTTTCAATAGATTCGACTCTATTTTTCTCAAACCAACTAATTAACATAGAAGAAATATCTTGATTGGCAAAAGCGACATTTAAACTACTACCAATAATGATTGTTAAAAGAATAGCTCCAACTAGTAATCGTAATTTCGTTAGTTTCTTTTTCACGGGTAAACCTCCTCAATGTATAAGTAGGGTCCCAAGATTTGGGACCCTGAAAAACTTTTATTCGTCTGCGCCAGCAACAACGTTATCAAGTGCATCTTTCGCATCATTTGTTAATTGTTCTGCAGTTGCTTCAATTAAAGCAAATTGTTCTTGAACAAGGGCTTTAGATATGTCATTCATTGATTGTTTCAAATCACTTACTGCAAGATTAACGCGTTGGGTTAAACTGTAAACGGAACTCTCTTCTTGACTTTCTAACGCAGCTCTAATTTCTGCTTGTGCTTCTTCGATAGCTGCTTCTAACTCTGCAACAGCATTATCACGAGCGGTGTTAAGTTGATTAGTCAAGTCACCAATTACTTCTTCACTTTTTTCATTTGTAAATCCTGTTAAGCTTGTAGTTGCTTGTTCAAGTCCTTCTGCAGCAGCTGTTTGAATTTGATTTAATCCAGGAAGGAAAACTTCTTGATAAAATTTTCTACCCATATCATCTAGAATCTCTTGTTTTTCGCTTTCTAACGCTGCTAAATGACTTTCTTTTGCCTTATTAATTTCATTTTTATGAATTCTAGCTTCAGAATTCTTCTTTACAGTAAGGTTTTCTGTAACATATTCTTCGTTCTGTGCCATTCTCTCCTCAATTTCAGGAATCTTTCCTTCTGCATATTCTGATACTTGGCTTTCAATGGATGCTGCCGTATTGTTGAATGCAGCGTCATACCAATCACTTAACTTTCCACCTGCATCTGTGTTCGCAAACGTAAATCCAATTCCTGATACTAGTCCGACTGTTACAGCACCTGCGATTAATTTTCCTTTAACTGTTTTTAATTTCATTTTCATTGCTCCCTTTATATATTATTTTTGTTCAACTAACAAATCGTGAAGAAAATCCTCGATTTCCGTGGTAATCTCATTTTCTAACTCTTCCTGTTTCAACTTTGAATATTCCTCGAAATCTACTTCTAATAAGTTTGCTTTTGTTTCTATTAACCGCTGATAATAATTTCTCTGGTAATTTTCCACATCTTGTTTTCTACTAGAAATAATCGATGAATGAAATTGATCCATCTCATTAGATGCTAATTCGTTTATCTGTTCCAAATCTATTTCTGATAATAGATTCGTTTCTGCTAGCAGTTCTAAAAGCTTAGAAGGATAGGAAGAGAGTAGATTCGTACTCCAATTTTGTAGCTTGTCTCTTGGATTTTCTTGTGCAAATACGGTTGTACATGTAAGTAGAAGTAGAAAAATAAGGCCAAATATGCTAACTTTCTTCACCATAAACTACCTGCCTTCTTATTAAATTTCTATAGCTTGCAAATTTATCACAGAATGATTTTCCGTCAATGGCAAGCTACCTCTATATCCCTCCTTTTGCTAGTAACAGAGAATGGAGATTATGTTCTTTACAAAGTTGTTAGTTGTTCGTTATAAAGAATTAACTTGTCCTTACATTATGAGAAATTATAGCGTTTGCAAAGTATTAAAAACGGTTGAAATTAGTAATAAATCATGTTATTGCTTTGTTTTTCTTTAATTATCTTTAGTTTTCTTTCTTTTTTAATGTTGATGGAAAATTCAATGTATTTAAACTAGGGAAGTGTTCTTTATAGTGAATATGACCTATTTTTATCGCTGAAAAAGTAAGAGGAATTTGTCACATACAGGAGTTAAGGAGGAGTCCAACTGCACTATTTTTAACAAAAAAGACAAAAATAAAAATATGCTAGGTAAAACTACTCATTTTTTCTCCAAAGGTGTCTGACACCTCCCGAAAAAGCTCGAATATTGACGAATGGCATATGTTTCCAATGTTCTAAGGTATAATAGTTTTAAGAATAGGTAGAGGAGGAAATAGTATGGAACAGGAAAAACCAACGAAAAAAGTTCTCATTGATCATGAGGAAAAACAGAGTGTAATCGAATTTGCTACTATGCTGGAAAAGATGGCAAAGAAACTGAAAGAAGATGGGAAGTTTACATTTGCCCAAGGGGAAGAGTATGTAGAAGTCTCTCCTTCCAATCAGTTAAAAGTTGAATATGAGTATGAAGTAAAAGGGAATAAGCATGAGTTTGAAATTGAATTTAAATGGAATTCACAAGAAAATAAAACAAGACCAATGGATATTAAATAACTTCTCTAGATGCTAAAAAGGAACGAGGACTAATAATCTCGTTCCTTTGACAGTTAGTAAGGAGTCCCTATAGCTCTTTCTTTTCATCTTCATCAGTAACAGAGTTCTCCACCGAAATAGGACCTGCTGCAGAACCAAATGGGTCAAGTGCAGTTGCCATTGTGTCCCCTGGAACGACACCTACATTGGCACCATCCATTTTTTCATCATTTTTCTTCTTTCTTTTGTCTTCATTCTTATTATCCATGACGCTCACTCCCTTAATCTATATAAGAAACATGCTTATTGTTTACGATAATCAATTTTTATATTTATATTTGGTATTAGTATTTGGAGGGGTTTTTGTAAGTGGGGTTATGGTGTACGGGGGAGAAAAGGTTGCAATCATTTGGGAAGATTGCAACCTTTTCTTGCGCAAGAGAATTGTATAGTACCTAGACAATACATACGGTACTTGAACTAATTTGCTACTAGCATCTAACTAACAAGATGCTAGTTATTTCTTTTTCTTCTCTCGTGCAGCGCGTTTTCTTGCTTTTTTACTCTGTGTAAATTCTACCGCAAATTCGGTGTCATTAGCGTTGTTGGTTACTTCTGCTGGAGCTGAGTTACGATTCTTCTTTCGCTTGGCCATGAAGTTACCTCCTTTCTAATGCAAACCGCGCATTTACTTATTAAAAGCTATCCTTCCACAATTTAACATTTTTATACAGGTGTCTGACACCCGTCGAAGTTTGTCGTATTTTGTAAAGTGGATTAGTTAGTGAAATGAAACGTTTTGTCGCCTTTGTTCGTCTTATCTAGTGAGGTGAGGACATTGTTGGTTAAATTTTTACGTGTATTGCTTTTAACGAGTATTTGTACACTTATAGTTAGTTGTGGGGAGAAGAATGTTAATGCGCCAATCATACATAGTGATGTAGAATTTGGGAAGACAGACTATAAGAAAATAGTTCGAGCCAATAATCAATTAGGATTTGATCTGTTACCTTTGGTAGATGCGGACTCGGACGGAAATATTTTACTTTCTCCAACTAGTTTATATATGGCTTTATCGATGATTTATAACGGGGCAGATGGAGAAACAAAGAAAGAAATTGCCGATATATTACATGTAGATGGGGTAGATGCTCAGGATTTAAATAAGGCCAATGCTTCATGGATGAACATATTGCATAAGAATTCAGATGAAATTCAACTTCAAATTGCGAATTCAATCTGGTTAAATGAACGGTTTCACTTTCAAGAGGAATTTGCTAATCATACAGAAGATTACTTTCATGCAACTATCGAAGAAATTGCAATAGGGGATAGTGATTCGACAAAACGAATGAATAATTGGGTGAAAGAGGCAACAAATAAAAAAATAGATGGAATTGTAGAGCCGCCACTGGATCCTGATTTAGTATCGATACTATTAAATGCCATCTATTTTAAGGGAGATTGGAAGTATGCATTTGATAAAAAGCAGACTGAAGTCGGTACGTTCCATTTAAGTGACAATATCGAAAAAGAAATTGCATTTATGACACTCCATGAAAAAATATCTTACCAAGAAAATGAGTATTTTCAGGCAGTTTCGCTTCCATATGGGGAAGAGGAGATGAGCATGAAAGTATTCTTACCAAATAAGGAAATCGAATTAGTTGAATTCATCAATCTGCTTACAGAAGAAAACTGGAAAAAGTGGAATGCTGCATTTAAACAGAAACAGGGGACCGTTGTTTTGCCTTCATTTCAAGTAGAATATGACGTGCATTTAAATGATGTCCTAAAGAACTTAGGAATGAATGGTGCATTTACAAATGAAGCGAATTTTACAAAGATGGTTGATGAAAAAGTTCCAATCTGGATTAGTGAAATAAAACAAAAGACGTTTATCGAAGTACATGAAGAAGGAACAGAAGCGGCAGCAGTTACATCGGTAGTAGTTGTTACAGAATCTACTGCTAGTGAACAACCATTTTATATGAAAGTAGACCGCCCATTTTTCTTCGTTATTACCGACGACAAATCAGGAAGCATTCTGTTCGTGGGAAGGATTACAAATCCACAAGGGTAAGAGAATTGCTGACCAGCTCCATATATATTGGAGCTGTTTTTTTTATGCAAAATCTGTTCATTCGACTTGTTTCGACATAATCCGGGAGGTGTCAGGCACCTCTACAACATACACTGGAATGGGATTGGAAATTAGTGGGAGGATATTGGTATGAGTTACATCATGGTACATCATTTGCTATAATTATCGGAATGCACCAGTTCATGGTGAAGAAATATTGATAGAATTCTTTAAGTGATCAACAACAGGGGTATTTTTAAAGGAGGACTATGCAATGAGCAATGTGAAAGTTATTTTAGATTGTGATCCAGGACATGATGATGCAATTTCTATTATTTTAGCAGCATCCAAAGTAAGTACATTACAAATCGAGGCAATTACAACAGTTGCAGGAAATGTAGAAGTTGAAAAAAATACATTAAATGCGTTAAAAGTATGCGATATAATTGGGTTAGAAGATGTTCCGGTTGCACAAGGGGCAGATAGACCGATAATTAAGGAAAAAGAAATTGCCGAGGAAATTCACGGTGAGAGTGGCCTTGATGGACCAAAGCTTCCAGAAAATCCGACAAAGATAATAATCGAACAACATGCCGTCGATCTCATTATCGAAAAGGTATTAGAATCAGAAGGAGATATTACGTTAGTTCCAACTGGTCCATTGACTAATATTGCTATGGCAATGATCCGCGAACCTAAAATCATTCCAAAAATAAAGGAAATTGTTTTAATGGGTGGCGGTACATTTGGTAATTGGACACCAGCTGCAGAGTTCAATATATACGTAGATGCAGAAGCAGCAAAAGTCGTGTTTGAAAGTGGGGCACCGATCACGATGTTCGGCTTAGATGTAACCCATCAAGCACTTGCGACAGAAACAGTCGTTAATGAACTTTCAACTATTGATAATAAAGTGGCTCATTTTGTTGTGGAACTGTTACAGTTTTTCAATAAGACGTATAAAGAACATTTTGGATTTGAAGCTGGACCAGTTCATGACGTTTGCACGGTTGCCTATTTAATTGATCCAACTATTTTTGAAATGAAGCATGTTCATGTCGATATTGAAACAAAGGGTGAGCATACATACGGGATGACATGTGTCGATGTACTTGGTGTAACTGGGAAAGAGCCGAATGTTCAATTTGCAACTAATTTAGATGGAAACAAGTTTTGGGATTTAATGAAAAAAGCATTAGAATCGTACTCTTAATTAAAGAAATACGATAGATTTATTGAAAGAAATGGAGAGATGCGAGATGAATACTCCAACCATAACCGTCATCGGTAGTATTAACATTGACTTAGTAACAGTATTTTGTCAGATGCCTGAACAAGGAGAAACCGTGATGGGAGAAAGGTTTCAAACGAACCCTGGTGGAAAAGGTGCGAATCAGGCGGTTGCTGCTGCGCGTCTAGGGGCAAATGTCCAAATGATCGGGAGAGTCGGAGATGATCAACATGGACAAGATATGATTCAATCGTTAGAAAAGGAACGTGTTTCCACGAAGATGATTGGAAAAGTCCCAAATATTAATACAGGTACGGCTAATATTTTAATCTCTGATCGTGATAATCGAATTATTATTGTCCCTGGTGCGAATTATGAAGTGACACCAGAATATGTAAAACAATTTGAACAGGAAATGAAGTCGAGCGACCTAGTATTAGTCCAATTTGAAATTCCTGATGAAACTATTCTGTATTGTTTAGATTTTTGTCATGAACATAACATTCCGATTATCGTCAATCCTGCACCTGCAAAACAATTGCCTGCTGCTTATTGGCCAAAAGCAACATACATAACACCAAATGAAAGTGAAGCAAAGCAATTGTTCCATGGGGAGGAAAACCTGGATGGTAAATTAATAATTACTCAAGGGGAGAAAGGCGTTTCTTATCATAGGGATCATCAAAAAGTGACAGTACCTGCCCATACAGTGAACCCAGTAGACACAACTGGTGCAGGGGACACATTTAATGGTGCATTAGCCGTTGCAATCTCAGAAAATATGGACCTGGAAGATGCCATTACTTTTGCAAATGCAGCCTCAGCATTATCTATACAAAAATTCGGCGCACAAGACGGAATGCCAACCCGAACAGAATTAACAACATTTATGAAGGTGTCTATGAAGGTGTCTGACACCACCCGAAATAACTCGAAAAATGTCGAATGATAAAATTCTTTTAGCAGGTGTCCTTATAATAAGGGTCACCTGTTTTTTCTATCGTAGAATCTCTTACGTCGTCCTAAAGGAAAGCGAACTTAATCGACAAAAATCGCGCTTATTCGGGAGGTGTCAGACACCTTAAGAGAAACTTAAATAGAACTTGTGAAATAGCACTAATTTACAAGAGTTTGTATAAAAAAGCAGGAAAGCAACCAATTTTAACCGAATACATAAAAGAAGAGGAAAATTGCACAGAAGCAGGTGACGTCTATGAATTGGAAAGAAATAATAAATTTAGATGATGAAAAATTAGATTTGTTATCGGAAATCGAGAAAAAACGTATGAGTAATTTGGAGAAAAATTATAGAGAGGCTCCCACATCTCTGGATAAACTAGCAGTAGAAAAAGAGATTCTAACGCTTTATTTACAAGCAATTGAGCGGAATAAGCAAAAGAAAAAAACGCTAGGTGAGTGGTTAAACGAAGAAGAACTACATCAAATTGATTTGCTCCGGGGGATAATTACTGAATCAGATCGTCCTTATTATTACGAAGCATTAATATATCAAGTTTATGTAGACAGTATATGCCGGCAAACTCATTTCTCTAAGGAAGAGCAAGTGAGACAAATGATTGAGGAAATGAAAAACACCAATTCTGATGAAGAAGCGGATGAGTTAGCAAAAACAATATTAAGTTTATTACGTGAAGTGTAAGTTTACTAAGCTCTAACCGACGGAGACAAGCGGAGGAAAAGTAATGAAATACGGAAAAATAGTACATGGTATTTTACATAGAAAAGTGAATCGTTTTATCGCTGAAGTTTTCATTGATGGTGTATTGGAACAAGTCCATATTAAAAACACTGGAAGATTACAGGAATTATTGATCTCAGGAGTTGATGTATTATTAGAATGGAGTACAAATCCAAATCGAAAAACTAGATTTTCTCTTATTTCCGTCTGGAAGAAGGAGCGGCTAGTGAATATTGACTCCCAAGCACCGAATAAGGTTGCCTATGAAGCTATTCTGGCTGGAAAAATTAAGGAAATTAGCCAAGTAGACGTGTTGAAGCGAGAAGTAACTTATGGTGATTCTCGATTTGATCTTTATTATGAAAAAGGAGACGAGAAAGGGTTCATTGAAGTGAAGGGTGTCACCCTAGAGCAAGATGGTGTGGCGATGTTTCCCGATGCTCCAACTTCTAGAGGTACGAAACATGTACTTAAATTAATTCGTGCAAGGGAAGAGGGGTATCGTGCAATGATATTATTTGTCATTCAAATGAAAGGATGCCACTCGTTTACACCTCATTTGAAGATGGATGAGAAATTCTCTCGTGCGTTACAAACTGCTTTTCGAGAAGGAGTGGTGATTATGGCGTATGATTCGATTGTAACAGAAGATGGGCTTGTTATAGATAAGGAAGTTCCAGTTGTGGTACCTTAAATTATTTTGAATAAGAGGAGGGGGATAGGTAATCAACCGAAATGTTGGCTAATCAACCATATTACGCCCGAATCAACCAAACAGCAGGCTAATAAACCGTATTCGGTTCGAATCACCCAAATTGCAAGGCTAATCAACCAGAATCTACTATGAATCAACCAAACGGCAATGTTAATCAACCGTATTCGGTTCGAATCACCCAAACTGCAGGCTAATCAACCATATTCGGTTCAAATCACCCAAATTGCAAGGTTAATCAACCAAAATCCAAGTCAATCAACCATATTATAAAGTAATCAACTAAAATCCCACATTATTCAACCAAACATAACTCCACCAGCAACAGACCCCATCCCTTTCACCAATTAATGTAAAACTGGGAAAGTTATTCTACTTGCTGAAAATATCAGTTCCGTTATAATAGGGATGTAAGCGATTTCATTGCAACAAGGGGGAGACTACTGTGATAACATTTCTAATATCTATTATTCTATTAGTAATTGCCTACTTCACGTATGGTAAATTTATTGAAAGGATATTTGGACCAACAGATGATAGGGAAACTCCAGCATATGCAAACAATGACGGGGTGGACTATCTTCCAATGAACAAACAAAAGAATGCAATGATTCAACTCTTGAATATTGCTGGTACTGGACCAATATTCGGACCAATTATGGGGGCATTATTTGGGCCAGTCGCGTTTATTTGGATTGTAGTTGGATCGATTTTTGCAGGGGCAGTTCATGATTATTTAACAGGAATGATTTCGATTCGAAATAAAGGGGCACATATTCCAGAACTTGCTGGGCGATTTTTAGGGAAATTTTCACGACATATCGTGAATGTGTTTGCGTTATTATTACTAGTTTTAGTAGGGACAGTATTTATTACGACGCCAGCATCATTAATTGATATCTTATTAGATGGTAAAGTAGCCTTTGGTATCATTTTAAGCGCGATTTTTCTTTATTTCTTCTTATCTACAATTCTACCAATTGATAAAATAATTGGTAGAGTTTATCCGATATTTGGTGCTGTGCTTTTATTTGGAACAGCAGCAATTGGTGTAGCATTACTATTTTCTGATTATAAGATTCCGGAATTATCATTACAAAATATTCATCCAGATAACTTACCTATTTTCCCAATCTTATTCTTTACGATTACTTGTGGTGCTTTATCTGGATTCCATGCGACACAATCACCAATCATCTCTAGAACAACACAAAAAGAATCACAAGGCCGTTATATTTTTTACGGCATGATGATTGCTGAAGCGATTATTGCGATGATTTGGGCAGCGGCGGCAATGAGTTTATTTGATGGAAAAACGTTAAGTGAAGTAATTGCAACAGGGACAGCATCTGCAGCAGTAAATGAAATTGCCATTACACTACTTGGTGCTGTAGCAGGTACAATCGCGGTTATGGGTGCAATAATCTTACCGATTACGTCTGGAGATACAGCATTTCGTGCAGCAAGGTCAATTATTGCGGATTATTTAAATATTGGACAAGCTAAAGTATTTAATCGACTAGCAATTGCAATTCCGCTATTTGTTATTGCCTATGCGTTAACTAAAATTGACTTTAATATATTGTGGAGATATTTCTCATGGGCAAACCAAGCGACAGCCGTCATTGCGCTTTGGATTGCGACGATGTATTTATTCGTTAAAGGAAAAAATTATCTAGTCTCATTAGCACCAGCATTATTTATGACATATATGGTATTTGTCTATATATTAAATGCTAAAATTGGCTTTAACTTAGATTTAAATATTTCCTTCGTAGTAGGAATTATCTTAACAATCATCCTTACTATATTCTTCTTTAAACATGCGAAGAAAAATAAAGCAAATAAGCTAAAAGTAGATTTATAGAGAAAGAATTGCTACGAAAAAGCAAAAACCCGTATTCACGTTCATGAGTACGGGTTTTTTCCTATTCTTCCGTTCGACAAAAATCGACGGGTGTCAGACACCATCAGCATTATCTTCGGTGAATACTCTGGATCTTGTTAGGAATCGTTTGCCAGTGGGACCTTCTACAGAAAACATGCCGCCTCTACCTTCAACAACATCGATGATGAGCTGGGTATGTTTCCAATATTCATATTGGTCTTTTGCCATATAAAATGGTGTATCGCCAATTTCTCCTAACAAAATATCCGATTCCCCTACACGAAACTCTCCTCGCGGGTAGCACATAGGAGAACTCCCGTCACAGCAGCCACCAGATTGATGAAACATTAAGTCTCCATGAACCTTTTTTAATTGTTCTAGTAACTTCAACGTTTCCTCGGTAGCAATTACACGCTCAACCATGTTACACACCTCTTTCACTTTTTTATCCTATAACTATGCAAAGAGGGCGTTATCTATATCCAAAATACACTCACAAGATTAGAATAATCCCGCTGGGCCTTCACTATAGCTCACTAATAAGTTCTTCGTGTTTTGGTAATGATCTAGCATCATTTGATGGTTCTCTCGTCCGATACCAGACTTCTTGTAACCACCAAATGCAGCATGTGCAGGATATTGGTGATAGCAGTTCGTCCATACGCGACCAGCTTCAATGTTGCGGCCAAAACGATATGCTGTCGTAATATCACGAGTCCATACACCAGCACCTAATCCGTAAAGTGTATCATTGGCAATGTTTAGTGCTTCATCTTTATCCTTAAATGTAGTTACAGAAAGAACAGGTCCGAAAATTTCCTCTTGGAAAATGCGCATTTTATTATTTCCCTTAAAAATCGTTGGTTTTACATAATAGCCTTCTGCAAGTTCACCTTCTAGCTTATTCACAGTACCACCAACAAGTACCTCGGCACCTTCTTGTTTTCCGATATCAAGGTAGGAGATGATTTTTTCCATTTGTTCGGTTGATGCTTGGGCACCCATCATTGTTTCCGTATCAAGCGGATGACCGATTTTAATTTGATTTACTCGTTCAATCGCACGTTCCATAAAGCGATCATAAATTGACTCATGAATTAATGCTCGAGATGGACATGTACATACTTCCCCTTGGTTTAATGCAAACATAACAAGTCCTTCTACTGCTTTATCCAAGAAAGCATCATCTTGATCCATTACATCTTCAAAGAAAATATTTGGTGATTTTCCACCTAATTCTAATGTAACTGGGATTAAGTTTTCAGATGCATATTGCATAATTAATCGGCCAGTCGTTGTTTCACCAGTGAACGCAATTTTTGCAATACGGCTGTTTTGAGCTAGTGGCTTACCAGCTTCTAACCCAAATCCATTTACGATATTTACAACACCAGGTGGTAATAGATCATGAATTAATTCCATCAATACATGGATAGAGGCAGGTGTTTGCTCTGCAGGCTTAAGAACGACACAGTTTCCAGCTGCTAATGCTGGCGCTAGTTTCCATGTCGCCATTAATAGTGGAAAGTTCCACGGAATAATTTGTCCTACAACACCTAGTGGCTCACGAAAATGGTAAGCTACCGTATCGTTGTCAATTTGACTAATGCCACCTTCTTGTGCCCGAATAGCTCCTGCAAAATAGCGGAAATGGTCAATTGCTAGTGGTAAGTCAGCTGCAAGGGTCTCACGTACCGCTTTTCCATTATCCCAAGTTTCTGCAACAGCAAGCATTTCTAAATTTTCTTCTATTCGATCAGCGATTTTGTTCAGGATGTTTGCTCGTTCAGCAACAGAGGTTTTTCCCCAAGCTTCTTTCGCTTCGTGAGCAGCATCAATTGCTGCTTCCACATCCTCCTTTGTAGAACGGGCTACTTCACAGAATGGTTGACCTGTGACAGGGCTTACATTTTTGAAATACTCACCATTTACCGGTGGTCGATATTCACCTCCGATAAAGTTATCATAGCGCTCTTTAAAATGAACAAGAGCTCCTTCCGTATTTGGATTTGCATACTTCATTTCTCATTCCCCCTCCTAAAGATTGATGATGAAGAATCTGGATGAGCCTCTATTAAGATGGGTATTCCAATAAATGGGTAAATATTACTTTATTTGAAAGGGATTTTTCTTCTACTGGATGACTCTTCTAATAGGTGTCTGACACCACCCGAATTTTGTCGAAACAAGAAAAAGGCGACTCCGTTTTTTGGAATCGCCTTTTCTAATTATTCGAAAGTAATCTTACGTCAACTACTCGCTGTTCGTTTATTTATAAAGAATAGGATACCGATAAGGGCAAGGATGGATACACCAAGACCTAGCCATACAGAAGATGTAATACCAAATGCGATGTATCCTACAATGGAAGCAACCGCAGCAACGATGGCATATGGGATTTGTGTCGTTACATGATCCATTAAATCACAATCGGCCCCTAAAGAAGAAAGAATCGTCGTATCTGAAATCGGTGAACTATGGTCTCCAAATACTGCACCAGCTAAAACAGCACCGATTGCAGCCAATAACCATTCTGGTTGGGTAGAACCAATGATAGCTGCACTAATAGGTATCATTATGGCAAATGTTCCCCAAGATGTCCCTGTCGCAAAGGCCATTAATCCAGATAGAACAAAGATAATTGCTGGAATAATCCAAAACGGGATACTATCTTGAACAAAAGAAGCTAGGAACTCTCCTGTTTCCAGTCGACCAATAATATCACCAAGTGACCATGCAAAAATTAAAATCAGCACTCCACCTAGCATACTTTCCATCCCTTTTGTAATCGTGGAGATAAATTCCTTTGCCTTCATTTTTTTACGTGGTAAGTATAGTAAACCAGCAACGACAATGGATAAGACAACCCCGTATACGAGGGAAGTGGTAATATTTCCATTACCAGCAGCATCCATTAGTCCAACTCCACCTTCAAATAACCCGCCTGAGTTTAAGAAGAATAGCAAAGTAGCAAGAATCATCGTTAAAATTGGAAGTAATAAGTCTAATGCACTACTAAATGGAATTTTTGGTCGTTCTTCCATCGTAGTTGCCGCAGCTTCTGCTTGCATGGATTCTTGAGCCTTTACTTCATGTTTTTTCATAACCGAGAAATCCATTTTAAACCAAATAATCGTAATAACGAGTAATAAAGCCGTAATCGCATAATAATTGGCAGGAATCGTTGCTAAAAATGCAGAAAATGCATCTGTCCCAACTCCATATGTTTGAATCGGTTCGGCAATTAACGAAAGTATATATGCTCCCCAACTTGAAAGCGGGATAAGCACACAGATTGGTGCCGCAGTGGAGTCTATAATATAGGCAAGTTTCGCCCGTGACACTCCATACTTATCTGTAATTGGGCGAGCAATTTGACCAACTGCTAAACTATTAAAATAGTCATCTACAAAAATAGCATATCCAGTGAACATCGTAACTAACTGGGCACCGCGACGAGATTTTACTTTGGAAAGTGCCCATAATCCAAACCGTTCTGTAGCTCCTGACTTTTGCAAAAGAGCAGTTAATCCACCTAAGAGAAGAGCAAAGGCTAAAATAGGTGTATTCCATTCAGGATCTGCTGCTGAAGCAAAAATCGTTTGAAATGTATCAGGTAATCCAGATGTTAAAGAAAAACCAGCTAGAATAAGACAACCACTGACAATCCCAATGAAAAGAGAAAGCAATACTTCACGTGTAGCAATCGCAAATCCAATGGCAAGGAGTGGTGGAATAATGGACCACCAAGTTGCTTCCATATCAATTCCTCCTATTTTTATTTATTTTGTAATCGCTTACAAATATGCGTAGTGGAGATTCGTATTAATTATTTATTAAACTTTTCTCTTTAATATGAACTCCTCGTTTAGCCATTTCATCTATATGCACGTCACCTGGAACAATTTGTTCTGGTGCAAATACGCCTTTTTGATGGATGAGGCCACTGCCAATCATTTGGGCAACGACGGATATACTGTAAGCAGTCGCACGAGCCATCGCAGTAACTTTATGTTCACGATCAAATTCTGCTAGTAATTCATATTCTCGAGATACAGTTTCTCCAGCAACTATTCCCTCTAGAATAACGCGGACTAAAACGACATCTTCTTTATCCCCTAGATCTAAAATTGGTTCTAGTACTTTTGCCAGCACATCTCGTGGTCGAATCATTTGTCCATCTAGTTCTACATAATAATCATCACGTAGCAAATGTAATTCAGAGAGTAATTTTATTTTCTTCGCATGGCCTGGATAGCGAATCGTTTTATAATCTAAATTTTTAATAGTAGGAAACGTATAAGGCAATGTAGAAGTACCACCTGCTGTATGAAAAGCTTCTAATGGACCAAATCGTTCAAAGTAAATATCTTCCACTTCGGATAATGTAGGGATTTCTTGCTGCTGTCCATTCCGGTAGATGGTAGATTTTCCTTCGTATTGATAGATAATTCCGTCCATCGAATACACTTGATTGTACTCTAAAGGAGGTTCTGGCTCCTTAGGGATTCCACCAACACGGAGGTGAATGGATTGTAATTCATCAAAAGTTTTTGCACCATGTCCAACGAGAATATTGGTTAAACCAGGTGCAACACCAAGTTCGGTAATGTAGGTTGTGCCATTTTGCTTCGCTTCCTGATCAAGGGCAAGAATTTCTTTAGCAAGATCGTTTACATTCCCGCCTAAATCAACACCATGAACTCCTGCTTGTATGGCCATTTTTGCCACAGCTTTGTTTAACGTATAAACAGTAGCATTAATAACAACATCAAAATCTTTAATAAAATTAATAAAATTGCTTTCATCAGCAGTGTCCATGTAGACAGCTTGTAGTCGATTGTCCTGTAGCTGCATACAAACTTGTTCGGCCCTAGATATATCGAGGTCACCTACTACGACTTGTTCCACATTTGGATTTCTAATTAAATCACGGGTTACTTCTTTTCCCATTAGTCCAGCACCTAGGACAAAAATTCTCATTAAAATTCCTCCTTTTTGTGTATGAAAAACTAGGTTAACATGTTGATATGATTTGAATTTCACCTCCTCTATGAAGAAATAGCTTTGTAGCCGCTGTTAACGAAGTGAACCCAATGGCCACAAGAAGCTATATCATTAGAACTTCAAGTAGATTTAATTAAGAAATGTAGCTACTTGAAGGTTGATTCACAAATAGAAAACAAAAAAAGCCAGCTATCACACTAAGGATAAGAATTTTATCTCGTAGGTGGTAAACTGGCTCATATCTAAGGAATGCTTTACCTCATCAGTAAAGTCAGTTAGATTTGACAGTGTTAGTAATTTGATTATTATTATAATATTTTTAATATTTTAATATTATCAATACAGAGATTAGCTGTCAACTGGATATAGAAGAAAATACACCATTCGACAAATTCCGGGAGGTGTCAGACACCCTTTACAATTGGGGGAAAATAGTTAACAATAGAACAATATTGTACTAGGAGAATTGGAATGAGCAATCAATATTTAACTGTTGAAGAGATTCAAGCAAAATGTAATCAATTAATGAATGAATATGAAATAGATGAAGAGAAGTTTTATACTATTGTTGAACGATGGGCAGAGGAAGAAGTGTCTGTTGATGATAAACTAGTTGCTAGTTTTCAAGAATTATTAAAAGTTGTTAGTACCGAAATTTCAAATATGGAAGACCATGTTGGTCTAACCTCAACATGCCGAATGGGATGTTCGTTTTGTTGTTACTTTCCGATCATTGTTAATGAAATGGAAGCAAAACTAATGAACCAAGCTATTCAGAATTTACCGGATGAAAGAAGAAGTAGCATTCAAGAACATTTGAGACAATACTATGAAACATATAAACAACAAATAGAAGAAGTTCTCACCCTAGACTTTAAAAATGATCCAGATTTCAAAATGAAATATCGTAAAACACTCACACCATGTCCACTACTAGATACGAAAACAAATAAATGTATGGCATATGAGATTCGACCGATACCTTGTCGGACATACATGAATTTTACAAACCCCACTATTTGTGAAACGAACCTTATGCCAAAAGAAACCATTAGCTTTGAATTTTTGTATGCTCAGTACATGGGGGCACTCAATGAGTTCCTACAATTCCTATATGAAGAAGGAGACACCGGATTCATTCACTACCCAGACGACCTATACAAAGAAAACTATCTAATCGAATGGATGAAACCAACCGCAAAATAAAAGATAAGGTGTCTGACACCTCCCGAAAAAGCTCGGATTTTGTCGAATGAAACTACTTAATTAATCCATTAAGTAGTTTTTTTATTACTTTTTATTTTTAAATAGAAGAAGTGTATGTGAAACGATATTTTACTAATAGATAGGTAGATTTCATCGTTCCCTTTATATCCGACAATTCGATTTTACACTTTTGACTTTCAAGAGTAGATATTCTATTTTATTGATAATTATAGGGAAAGGAGGAGTATAGAATTGCTAGAAAGAATAGAATGTGGTCGTCCCACGCATTCTACCATATTGTTTCGAGAGGAAATCGCCGTGGAGCACTTTTTCTAGAAAAAGGAGATTTTCAAGCATTTTTATATTTACTTGAAAAAGTAAATGAGAAAACCCCGTTTGAACTTGCCTCATACTGCCTCATGAATAACCACTACCACCTCCAATTGCGTTCTAAGAACCATTCTATTTCTAAGATTATGGCATTAATTAACAAGCGCTATGCTGACTACTATAACAAAAAATATGATCTAACTGGACATGTATTTGAAAATAGATTTTATGGAGAGATAATTGAACCTGGTAGTGGCATGCTGCAAGTAAGTAGTTATATTCATTTAAATCCAGTAAGAGCGAATCTAGTGAATAAGCCTGAACATTATCCTTGGAGTAGTTATCAATATTATGTAAATCCAATAAGACATGAGTTGCTAGTACTTGACGAAGTATTAGCTTACTTCCCTGGAAGTGACCACAATAAACGGAAAAAATACGGTGAGTATATTCAGTTAGAACAAGAGAGAAAGGAAAGTAAAAGTTCGTAAAATCTAAATAGTTAATAGAGGTAGAAAACATTTATATGTATAAATTGACGTATTAAGAACCCGAGTTAGTAGAGGAGGAGCTAAAATGGGACATGATATTTTAGGATTTAATAGAGGTGGGGAAGAAATAGCCTATGCTAGATTTAGTATGGGAAACTATAATGCTCTTATTTTATATGGCTTATTGGATGCTTATGATTATTATGCAGGGGTTAGTGGAAATGGAACCGAGACGACATATACATTAGAGGAAATAAGAAAAAGTTGGCGAGAGTTCAAGCAAAGTAATAAAAATAATGCTTGTGAATCAGAGGATGAATTTAAACATTGGGATGAAAAACAAATCTTTCGGTTTATAAAAAATTGCTTAGAAACTGCTGAAAAGGAGGGGAGTGTCAGAGTGTACTTTGGATGACCTTCCTACGTACCACGAAATGCACGGGAAGAAAATAAATTACTAAATAAAGAGATCGCTTTAGTTCGAATACTAAAGCGATCTTTTTGTTTGTGTTCCTAATCATTAAACTAATGTAAACATATGATATAATTTAGCTATGCATTCGACAAAATTCGGGTGGTGTCAGACACCATTATCAGGAAAGGATTTGATTGATGTGGCAACTATTTTTATTTCTGGGGAAATACCGAAGATTGGTAATGATATTCTTTCTGGGCATGAAGTGCATGTGTTTCCTGGTGAGAAGTTAATTACAGAGGATGAGCTTATTGAAGGAGTTCGTCATGCAGATGCACTAATCTGTCCACTTTCCACGAAAGTAACGAGAAAAGTGATTGAATCAGCTCCTAACTTAAAAGTGATTGCTAACTTTGGGGCTGGATTTGACAATATTGATATTCAAGCCGCAAAAGAAAGAAACATCCCCGTTTCGAACACACCAGGAGTTTCAACAGAAGCTACTGCAGAACTTACCCTTGGTTTAATGTTAGCCCTTGCACGACGTATTCCAGAAGGAGACACATTATGTCGTACAACAGGATTTAATGGATGGGCACCATTGTTCTTCTTAGGAAGAGAATTAACGAATAAGAAATTAGGAATTGTTGGTTTCGGGAATATTGGACAATCTGTAGCAAAACGAGCAAAAGCTTTTGATATGGACATATATTATACTGGACGTTCCCAAAAAGATGCTGCAATTGAAGAAAAATATAATGCTACATATGTAACGTTTGAAGAGCTAGTAGAAACATGTGATGTTATTAGTGTACATACAGCCTACAATAAAGACACTCATCACTTATTTACTAAAGACGTATTTGCTAAGATGAAAAAAGAAGCATTCTTCTTAAATTTAGCAAGAGGACCAGTAGTGAAAGAAGCAGATCTTGTGGAAGCACTAAAAGAAGGAGATATAGCAGGAGCAGCATTAGATGTTTATGAATTTGAACCAGAAATTACTGGTGACTTAAAACAATTACAAAATGTTGTCCTTACTCCACATATCGGAAATGCTACGATCGAAACAAGAGATGCAATGGCAACACTCGCTGCCAAAAACGTCATCAATGTATTAGATAACAAAGGCGCACTAACACCAGTTTGGTAAGATAAAAATGGGTGTCTGACACCTCCCGAAAAAGCTCGAAGAATGTCGAATAAATGATAAATGAAAAGGTAGGGGAGCGATATCACGATCGCAGTTACCCTACCTTCGTTCATTTTATAAGTAATACATTATTTCGCTAATTTCTTCAAATAGATTAGATAATGCAAAATCACTAATAATATAACTAATAATTGCAATGATTAGTACGGTTAAGAAACTATGGTACACTTTCAACCCTTTTGTATCTACTTGACTCGACTTCTCATAAACAAATATTGCTGGCACAATGGAAACCATAAATGTATTCGAAGCAACTAAAGGCACTAATGTTAATGTGGCAGAACCAATTAATCCACCAAATAAAGCAATAATATTTAATGCTAAAAATGGAACAACTAGTCCACCATATTGGGAAAGTAGTGTTTTGAAATTATCTTGATGTTTAGCTAGTTTCGTTACAGCCAGCGCACTTCCGAACGTAATCGCAATAATAATAAATGCACCCAGTATAAATCGGAAATTCATTCCAAAGAATGGAAGCGATTCACTGACAGAAAAGAAACTAGTAATCGATTTGTAAACAGAATTTGCTAATAGATAAATACTTAATGAAAACGTAACAGCATAGAGAACTAAAGTTACAATACTATTAAGCAAATTGTTCTCGGTAGATTGAAATGAATTAGACGGATTTTTAATATGATGAACGATATAATTCCAATATTGAGATAATCCTGTTTTTACTTTTTCCACCGTATCATTTGTTTGAGTTTGATTAACAGTAGTCGCAGCCGTTTGTGTTTCTGGTGTATTTACATGATTTGCATCCATAGAATGAACTTCAGATGTTGCGGAAGCTGCTGTTTGCTGATCTTGTAGTAATCCACCACATTCTTCACAAAACTTTCCTGTGTTTTGATTGTGGCCACAGTTTGTACAAGTTTGCATAATGGTTCTCCTCTCTTTTAACCCTAAATTATCTAGTAGTGCTTCTGTAAAAAAATATGTATCACTCCATAATAAGTCACCTATTATGACTTATTAGGCTGGCTTTACTTTCCTCCTTTTGTCGTAGTAATTTTTTCTTACAAAACAATTATAACAAAGTTTCTTAGACTGAAAAATAAAACTTTTCAAAAATTCATATTACTGACTACCTTAACGAGGACCTTCATTAATATTATCGAATAAAATTTGTTTAAAAGTATATGAGCGTGCCTCTCATCAACAGTTCAAAAAGAAAATAGGTTAAAAAGTATATGAGGGAGCTCCTCATTAACATTCCAAAAAGAAACTAGCATAAAAAGTATATGAGTCAATACCCCACATACCTTTGCACTTCTATTCCTAATTGAAATTACTAAACTCAGAACCTATTGTTTTAAACCTACTATTTTGATACTATTAGTTAGTGAAAACAACCTTAGAGAACATGCATTCATGGAGATTTCCTATAAAATGACGTGCAAACAATTGTAGTTCTATGAATCTATAGATCTGCAATTTTTTTAATGGTCAAATTAGGAAGCTTGTTTTCTGATAGAAAGTGGGCCTAAGTTTTGTATATACCCACGTAATGACTTGGAGAAGAAATTACATGATAAGAATATTAGTCGTAATCATTCACATTGCTTTTTTATACATCATCTTTCGAATAGGAACGTGGATTCAGGAAGCGCTCCATTTATTTGTCCCTGGTAGTGTAATTGGTCTATTGTTACTGTTCCTACTACTCCTTACAGGTATCGTTAAAGTAAATTGGATCAAAGAAGGGACAGAACAATTAATTAAACATTTACCACTAGTTTTTATACCGGTAACGGTTGGGATAATGGATTATTTCAGCTTATTTCATGGTAAAGGAATTTTGCTTGTTATCATCGTTTTACTAAGTACAATACTTGTAAAATTAAGTTCCGGATTTACGAGCCAGTATTTAATGAAAGGGAGGGAGAGGGAACATGAATAATATCGTCATCGGTGTGATCGGTATTTTGGGAATTGTTATCGCTTATCTCATAGGAAGATGGTTAAATAATAAATTCCCTTCTCCTTTCACGATTCCAATATTGATCGCTACGGTTGTATTAGTTAGCATTTTATTACTTTTTGGTATTACGTATGAAACATTTATGATTGGAGGTAAATGGGTGAATGAATTGCTCGGTCCTTCTGTCGTAGCCTTAGCCTATCCACTTTACTTACAAAGGAAGCTATTGAAAAAATACTTCCTTCCCATATTTTCTGGTGTATTCATTGGCGCACTAATCGGAGTAGTAAGTGGACTTTTGTTAGCAAAATGGATGAATGTCGATGAGTTTATTGTTTATTCCCTTGTACCAAAGTCTGTCACAACGCCAGTTGCAATGAATATTGCCGAATCATTAGGAGGTGTTCCACCACTGGCTGCTGTATTTGTAATGATAGCTGGGATAGGGGGAGCGGTTCTTGGGCCAATCGTATTTCGGATATTTCGTATTCATAAAAGTGTTGCCAAAGGTGTAGGGTTAGGTAGTGCTTCTCACGCAATTGGTACATCAACTGCAATGGAACATAGTCAACAAGCTGGGGCTGTAAGTACGGTTGCCATGGTATTAAGTGCCATTATTGTGTCCATACTAACACCAATTCTTGTTGGTGGACTATATTAAAGATAAAGCCACGTCTTGCCTCTAATATGGTGCAATACGTGGCTTTCTTTTACAGTCCTTGTGGTTTACTTTGAAGTAAGCCTACATAAATGCTCCGGTAATACCAAACTAAAAAACCTTCTAAAACTAGAAGCAAAAGGGCAAGTATCAGCAGTTCGGAATCAACAAAGAGATGAAATGCAACAATATTTACTATTAAGCTAGCAAGAACAATTAAAACTAGTGGTACAAACTTTCGAATAATTAATAGAATGCCAGCTAATATTTCTATGCCTTTTTCCATAACTAATAAATACCCATCACCAAGAAATTCTGTTGCTTGAGGACTTGTTGGCGCAAATGGCTCTAATCCAAAAAGAACAAAGTAACCATTCAAACCAGCTCCGAGAAAAATTAGTCCTAATAGACACTCCGCAATCCTTGCTAGTTTTTTCATTGGCAATTCCTCCACATATTATTTTCCTACTCCATTAAAGTATATCATTTTGTTTATTTAATATTTAGAAAAAACAAAACGAATCAATTAGAACGAAATACTTAACAGTAAGTTTACATCCTATTCATGTTCAGCTAATAAACGCACTTTATAATAAAGATATAACTTGCTCAAGATCTTAGTTAATACCCCCTATTTTTTATTTATAAAAAGCGCTAATTACTACTATGTAATTAGTGTTTTTTTTGCGTAAAGATATTCATTTTAGTGTTTGGAGTATTTTTGCTATAGTAGTAGTATACAAATTCCGCTATTAACAGGAAGGAAAGAGGCAACAGGATGAACGTAACGCGGCAACAGAGCAAATCTTTTATCGCAGATCTTAAATCATTGGTGAAGTCTGGTGTTCTAATTGCTAATGTATTACCTGTCTTTTCTGGATTTTGGTTAGCACTTTATTTTACAAATCAGTCGTTCGTAGTTAACATTGGATTATTTCTACTCACATTGTTAGGAAGTACGTTCGTCATGGCTGGTGCGTTAGTGATGAATAATTGGTATGATGTGGACATTGATACGGTAATGGACCGGACGAAAAAACGGCCAACCGTGACGGGGAACTTTTCTTTACAAACGGTTTTAATCATTGGAATTTGCAGCACGATAGCTGGTTTTTTACTGTTATTCCTTACAACGCTTGAAGCGGTACTGTATTCATTTGTAGGCTGGTTCACATACGTTATTTTATATACGATGTGGTCCAAGCGGAGGTACACGTTTAATACAATTATTGGAAGCATTTCTGGTGCTGTTACACCTCTCATTGGTTGGGCAGCAATTGATTCTGTATTTCATCCTGTTCCAATTATTTTATTTCTTATCCTTTTTATTGTACAAATGCCTCATACGTATGCGATTGCCATCAGAAAGCATGATGAATATAAAGCTGCTGGGGTTGCAATGCTCCCAGTTGTTCGAGGATTTGCCGTAACGAAAATCCATTTCCTATTTTACATTCTTTGTTTAATTCCTTTACCTTTCTTTGTACGTGATGAACTTGGTATCCTTTTTGTCATCATTGCAACGCTTTTACATATTGGTTGGCTTCTATTAAGTATTAGTGGATTTAAAACAAAAGATGATATCCAATGGGCACGAAAAAACTTCCTGTACTCTGTAAATTATATTTTTATTATTTTTATTATGGTCGTTCTCGTAACGTTGTAGTAGTTACTCAATAGAGTTTTATTTTGAAAGCGCTACCTTATCCAGGTCATTATATAGGATAAGGTAGTTTTTATGTTTAGAAATGCTATAAAGTGGAATACTATACTAGCTATAAATATCTTTTATAGGAGTGAAATCATATGAGTTTAATTTGGAGTTTAATTGTTGGTGGAATACTTGGTTGGATTGGGAGCTTAATTGTTGGTAAGGATATCCCTGGAGGTATCTTTGGTAATATTATCGCCGGTATTATTGGTGCGTGGATTGGTTCTGCTTTATTAGGAGAGTGGGGACCAGAGATGGGTGGTTACTATCTTATTCCAGCATTAATTGGAGCGATCATCCTAATCTTCGTAGCAAGCCTAATCATGAAAGCATTAAGAAAAAACAAATAAAAAGAGAAGATCCCCTCTCTCAGGTGTCAGGCACCACCCGAAATTTGTTGTTTTATGTCGAAGAAAGAACGAACATGCTTATTGGAAAATAATGAAAATGAATAATAAATATATAAAATTTATAGTATAATAAATATAAATAAATATATCGGACGCAGATTACGAGAGACCATTGTACACTACATGTTTTTAGAGTGTTTATGGTCTCTTTTTTCATCTGCAATTTGTGAACTAGTCGTGAATACATAACGAGATAAGGAGTGGTTTATTCATGTTTTCGAGTGTGCAAAGAGCGGATATTAAACAGAAATTGAAGGGAGAGTCTCTTGATTTACTAGTCATTGGTGGTGGCATAACCGGTGCAGGTATTGCGTTAGATGCAGTAACTAGAGGGATGAAAGTTGGACTAGTCGAAATGCAAGATTTTGCTGGAGGAACATCTAGTCGATCAACAAAACTTGTTCATGGCGGACTCCGCTATTTAAAACAATTCGAAATAAAAGTTGTCGCAGAGACAGGAAAAGAACGCGCCATTGTCTATGAAAACGGGCCACACGTTACAACCCCAGAATGGATGATGTTACCTTTTTATAGTGGAGGTACATTTGGACCGTTTATGACTAATATTGGCTTACGTGTCTATGACTTTCTCGCAGGTGTGAAAAAGACTGAACGGAGAACAATGTTTAGTCCCGATGAAGCGATCAAACGAGAGCCGTTACTAAATGCAGAAGGCTTAAAAGGTGCAGGTTATTATGTCGAATATAAAACAGATGATGCTCGTTTAACGATTGAAGTAATGAAAAAAGCGGTGGAAAAAGGTGCGTTAGCATTAAATTATATGAAAGTAACTAACTTAATTTATGAAAATAACAAAGTAATTGGAATAGAAGTAGAGGACCAAATAGATGGGTCGATCGAACAATTTTTTGCAAAGAAAATCGTCAATGCAGCAGGGCCTTGGGTAGATAGCTTACGAGAACTAGATAACTCGAAAAAAGGTAAGTATCTTCATCTGACGAAAGGAATTCATCTTGTCTTTGATGGAAAAAGGTTCCCATTGAAACAAGCGATTTATTTCGATACGCCTGATGGTCGAATGGTCTTTGCTATTCCTCGCGAGGGTAAAACATATGTTGGTACGACAGATACCGTGTATACTGGAGATATAGCAAATCCAAAAATGACAGTAGAAGACAGGGATTATGTGTTACGAGCGATCGATTATATGTTTCCTAACGTGAATATCAAACCAGAAGATGTGGAATCAAGTTGGGCAGGATTACGTCCGCTGATCCATGAAGAAGGAAAAGACCCATCAGAAATTTCTCGGAAAGATGAAATTTTTGTTTCCGATTCTGGTTTCATTTCTATTGCTGGAGGCAAGTTGACAGGTTATCGGAAAATGGCAGAAAGTATTGTCGATTTGGTCTGTAACCAATTGCAAGAAGAAGATGGTCGCTCATTCCCGAATACACAAACAAAGAATTTACGAATTTCTGGTGGTGATGTGGGCGGGTCACAAGGGTTTGAAAAGTTTAAAGAAGAAAAAGTATCCGAAGGTGTAAAACTTGGCATCGATCATGAAGTTGCTTCAGAACTCGTAAAAAGATACGGGTCAAACGTCGATATTATCTTTGAATTGTACCAACAAGATGTACAAAATGAACAAACAATGGAGATGGATCGAACCGTTCTTGCGATGCTTCGTTATGCCATTGAATATGAACTAGCATATAAACCAGTTGATTTCTTTATTCGCCGTACTGGTGCATTATTCTTTAATATGAAATGGGTTCAACAATATAAAGAACAAGTGATTACTTATATGGCGAGCGTTTTTAATTGGTCAGCGGACCAAAAAAGTTCTTATACAGAAGAATTGGAACAATGTATTTATAATGCAACTCATCCGACTGAGTAAAGATGTGTTACTCAGTTATACACTATGATAAAATATGAAGGACTTTTGTAAAAAATTGGAAAAGAGGTAAGCAAATGATTTCTAGTTTGGATGGAAAAGTAGTCTTAAATAATGGGGTTGAAATGCCTGGTTTTGGTTTAGGGGTATACAAAGTAGATGATGGTATTTCTGTGTTTCAAACAGTAAGAACAGCGATCGAATATGGTTATCGTAGTATTGACACAGCTTCCTTTTATCAAAATGAACAAGGTGTCGGTCAAGCGGTAAGAAAATCTGGAATTCCCCGTGAGGAATTATTTATTACATCAAAAGTATGGAACACGCAGCAAGGCTATGAAGAAACATTACAAGCATTTGAGGAGAGTCTTGAAAAGCTAGGTTTGGATTATTTAGATCTTTATCTTGTCCATTGGCCAGTCCGTGGAAAGTTTGTTGATACGTATCGTGCGCTGGAGAAATTGTATCAAGATGGAAGAGTCCGCGCAATTGGTGTTAGTAATTTCCATATTCATCATCTAGAAGAATTACTTGCATCATGTACGATAAAACCAGTTGTAAACCAGGTTGAATATCATCCACACCTGACTCAAGTAGAATTAAAAGCTTTCTGTGAAAAGAATAATATTCAATTAGAAGCTTGGTCTCCATTAAAACGAGGAAGATTATTAGACGAACCTACTCTCGTTGAAATTGGTAAAAAATATGGCAAGTCACCAGCACAAGTAATCCTTCGCTGGGATATTCAAAATCATGTGATTACTATACCAAAATCTACAAATGTCCAACGAATAAAAGAAAATGCAAATATCTTTGATTTTGAACTGACAGAAGAAGAAATGAATCGCATTGATGACTTGAATATAAATGATCGATCTGGATCTAATCCAGATGATTTTTAAACTTAAATTATAGATAGCGCATGTAAATTGCCCCGGTACTTATGCTTTGCTATAGTACCGGGCGATTTAACTTCAGTTTGGCAGATTATCCTAAAATACGGACGATTCAACCCCAGTTTGGCAGATTAATCCGAAATAACGGGCGATTTGATCCCAGTTTGGCAGATTTTCCAAAATAACGGGCGATTCAATCCCAGTTTGGCAGATTTTCCAAAATAACGGTCGATTCAATCCCAGTTTGGCAGATTATCCGAAATAACGGGCGATTCGATCCCAGTTTGGCAGATTATCCAAAATAACGGTCGATTCAATCCCAGTTTGGCAGATTATCCGAAATAACGGGCGATTCCACCCCAGTTTGGCAGATTAATCTAAATTTCGGTCGATTCACCCCCAGTTTGGCAGATTAATCTAAAATACGGGCGATTCCACCCCAGTTTGGCAGATTAATCTAAATTTCGGGCGATTCACCCCCAGTTTGGCAGATTATCCAATATAACGGGCAATTCAACAATTCTCTTCCCCTCACCCCAACGTCTTCAACCCAAAATGATCAAGTAGTTCATTCACTTTAAACCGGTCAAAAATTTCCTTCTCAAAACAGAATCGAATGACTAGATCAAATTTATTACTTTCAGATAAAGCAAAGCCAGCAGCATTTAGTAGTTTATCCGTTTCTTTTAGTGATAGTTTTATGGCTAATGCAAGTGTAATGACGGTTGGTTTCGTTGGTTGGTAACTTGGATTGGAACGGATTTTTGAAAAATGCCTTCGATCAATTCCAGCACTTTTATAAATAGTCGTATCAAGTTCTCCAGTTTTATCGATGTATGTTAGTAATAATTCCTGAAAAGTAGGCTGTAATTTGCTATCTAGAAAATCTTCTATCTCTACTTCACTTTGAAGACTTTCTAAATGGGCCTCATTTACCATTTTCTCCAAAACGACAATCTCATTTAAATGAATCTCGATATAATTTTCTAACTCCTGAATCAATGTTGGATTCGCCAAAATACTTCCCCCCTAATTGTCGCTTCAGAGGCGACCACTCGATGTTAGATATCTTTTATTATTATATCATGCTAATGAAATAGGAGGATGGTCGTTATGAAAACAGAAATAATCTTCTTGCTTGATCGAAGTGGGTCAATGGCTGGGTTGGAAAAAGATACAATAGGGGGTTTTAATGCATTAATTAAGAAGCAATGTCAGCTAGAGGGAGAGACATTAGTTACTACAGTTTTGTTTGATAATTACTATGAATTATTATGGGATGGAATACAGGCTGAAAAAGTACGATTAACGGAAGAGGAATATTTCGTTCGTGGTTCTACGGCATTGTTGGATGCAATTGGGAAAACGATTGTCGATGTAAACTACCGCATAACGAATGCTAGACCTCATGAAAAGCCGGATAATGTATTGTTTGTTATAACAACAGATGGCTTAGAAAATTCCAGTAAGGAATACCGTTATGGAAAAATCCAAGAAATGATTCGGAAACAGCAAGAGAACCATGGTTGGGAATTTATTTTTCTTGGCGCTAATATCGATGCTGCGAAAGAAGCTAGTCATCTCGGAATTGAAGTAGAGCATGCAAAAAGTTTTGAAGCAACAAGTGTTGGTGTTGAAGTCATGTTTGATACGATTCATGAGGAGATTTCGATGAGAAGGAATAAATAAGAAATAGACCTTACTGCTTTGTACCTATGCAGTAAGGTCTATTTGTATAAATTAAATCTTTCATTTATATCATAAATAAAAAATTAAAAGATTATATATAGACAAGAGCAATTTTTTACCATAATTATGTAAGCGTCTACCACTAAGCTAATTTTTAAAAGGAGTGATTACATTGAAAAGGAATTATTGGAACAAAAGCATGCTGTTATTCATTCTTATCGTAGGTCTAGGTATCTTTTTAGCAGCATGTTCAAGTGAGAGTGATGGAGAAAATTCTGATACTAATGTACATGAATTTGACTTCTCGCACTTTTTTCCACCTACTCATTTTATGGAGGAGGAAGTTAAATCCTTCGCAGCGGAACTGGAAGAAAAGACAGAAGGACGAATTAAAATTACGACATACCCTGGTGCATCATTAGCAGCTCCGGATGAACAGTTTGATGCAGCTGCAACGGGTTCAGTAGATTTTGCTTTAAGTGTACATGGTTACACACCTGGTGAGTTTCCGTTAACATCGGTAATGGAACTTCCGTTTATGGCAAAGAACGCTGTTTCTGGTTCAGAGAATTTATGGAAACTGATGAATGAATTTGAAGAATTTGATGCGGAATATGAGGGGACTGTCCCCCTATGGCTTTACACAACGGATCCTGGGCAACTTTATACGGTGGATAAACCAGTGAAAAGTATTGAAGATTTAAAGGGAATGAAAATCCGTTCACCCTCTCCAGAAACGAGTGAGTGGTTAGAGGCATTAGGTGCGACACCTGTTTCAATGCCAATGAATGAAAACTTCGAAGCATTAGAGCGAGGTGTTGTCGATGGGACAATTGCACCGTGGGAAGCGGTGAAGACATGGGGACTAGATGAAGTCATTAATTATGCGACTGTTGGAAACTTCTATTCTACGACGATGTTCGTTGTCATGAATGAGGATGCGTTTGATAGTTTAAGTGAGGAAGATCAAGAGACATTAATGGAACTTGCCGGAGAACGAATGGCAAAGAAGACCGGAGAAGTATTTGATCAATTTGGAGCAGAAGCGGTCGAACAGGCTAAAGAAAAAGGTGTCGAAATCTATGAATTATCCGAAGTAGAATTGGCAGAATGGAGCGAATATATTAATCCAACGATAGAAAATTGGATTAATAATGTGGAAGGCAAAGGGTTACCAGGTCAGAAGGTTTATGACCGAGCAGTTGAATTAAGTGGTAATTAGGTAGGAGTGACATGCTAATGTCTGAGCAATATTCAAAACCAGAAAAAATATTAAATAAAATAGTGGATATTCAACAAGTATTAGCAAATGGAGTACTTTTGTTTATGATGGCCATTATTACTTTCGATGTAATTGGTAGAAATCTCTTTAAAAGTCCGTTAAAAGGAACTTATGAAATGACGGAACTTAGTTCAGCGCTACTTGTATTTTTAGCATTGGCTATTACCCATCGAGTTGGTGACCATATAAAAATAGATTTTTTAGTTGATCACTTCTCAGAAAGAGTTAGAAAGTTCCTTTTCGGTAGTATTGAGATTGTCATTACAGTTGTATTGCTTTTAATGTCTAATCATATTTTTGAAAATGGACTTCGTATGATGGAGCGAAATTCTACCACAACGGATTTAGGTCTACCTGTTTATCCATTTTTATTTATTATATCCTTTACACTCCTTATATTCATGCTAACATCCGTTTTCAAAGCGATTACCTATTTCCGATTGGCGGTGAGTGAGAAATGAGCCCAGAAATGATTGGAGTTATTGGGATAATAGCCCTGTTGTTGTTGTTTATGCTTCGTGTTCCAGTGGCTGTCTCACTTATTGTCGTTGGGACTGTTGGATTAGCATGGATCCGTGGGTGGGACGCTGCCTTCGTACAATTAGGAACAACACCGTTTTCCACTGCTAGCTCCTACAGTTTAAGTGTCATACCTTTATTTATCTTAATGGGGATGTTCCTCTCCTATAGTGGCTTTGGAAGGGATTTATATACTGCTGTTGATGCGTGGATTGGACATATTCGAGGTGGTCTTGCAATGACGACGATTGGTACAAGTGCGTTATTTTCAGCTATTTCAGGATCGGTCAATGCAACGACAGCAACGATGGCCAGAATCTCTCTTCCGGAAATGAAAAAATATAACTATGATGATGCCCTTTCTACGTCGAGTGTTGCAGCAGGTGGGACGTTAGGGATCCTAATCCCACCTAGTGTTATTCTAGTCTTGTATGGGATTTTAACGATGGAACCAATTGGAAAACTGCTTATTGCAGGGATTCTTCCTGGTATTCTTCAGATGGTGTTGTTTATGCTTGCTATTTATTTTTTAGTGCGAAGAAAGCCAGGCATTGCACCCGTAACTCAAAAAAAACCATTATCAATCAAACTAAGATCATTAACATATGTTTGGCCGTTTGTATTGTTATTTGCACTTAGTATTGGTGGAATATATTTTGGATATTTTACACCGACAGAAGCGGGTGGAGTAGGAGCTTTTGGCGCTTTTATATTAACGATTATTACGAGGCGATTAAGTTGGAAAGATTTTCAACAATCACTAAGTGAAACAACTAGATTAACCGCAGCCATTTTCTTTATCATCATTGGGGCAGATATTTTTAGTAAGTTTCTTGCCCTTAGTACGATTCCAGTGAAAATCACTCAGTTGGTATCGGGTCTTGCTTTACCAGCGATTTGGATTATGGTGATTATTTTATTCGTATATTTAATCTTAGGATTGTTTTTAGAAGGAATTGCAATCTTTGTATTAACACTACCTGTCGTCTATCCGTTGATAACCATGCTCGGTTTTGATGGAGTCTGGTTTGGAGTTGTCATGATATTAGTCATGAATATTGGATTACTAACCCCACCAATGGGATTGAGTGTATACATTATCAGTGGGGTAGCAAAGGATGTACCGACACAACGAATATTTAAAGGTGTTATCCCGATGTTAGCCATGATGGTACTATGTTTAATACTTATTGTCATATTCCCAGAAATTGTTACGTTTTTACCGGAATTGATGCGATGAAGCGTAGAACAATACCTACGCTTCATTTTTTTATGAGTGTAAAAAAATGCTAGTTTTTTTCTGGTTCCGGGCCTCTTTTGAAAGTAATCTCCTTTACTCTACACATACTTGTGATAGAGTTCACTATTTACAAAAAATAATATTGTAGTGTAAAATAAACTAGTGATTGTTCTATCCTTCACATATTAACTTGCAATCTAGTATATAGACTAGATAAACGTATTGCTACGATAACCAACAACTTTTCTTTCAAATTCCTCATCGTCGTTAATTTATCATGAATCGAAGATATTTAAATATACACAGCTCATAAGAAGTATCTTAATAGTTTTTCCTTGCCTATGGACATACGGATCAACTTACAACTTAGAAGGTAGGGTGAATAGATGAAAAAATTTAAATTAAGTTTAGCTAGCCAAATTTTTATCGGTTTAATTCTAGGAATCATTATTGGTGGGGTATTCTACGGAAGTGAAACGGCACAAAGTATTTTACAACCATTTGGTGATTTATTTATTCGACTGATTAAAATGATTGTTGTACCTATCGTTTTATCTAGTATTATTGTGGCTGTTGCTGGTGTAGGGGATTTAAAGTCTGTTGGTAAATTAGGTGCGAAATCACTCACTTATTTTATTGTTATGACACTTGTAGCAATCGCAATTGGATTAATATCCGCTAATATATTCCAGCCTGGTGCTGGCTTAAATATGGACAAGCTAGAACAGAGTGATATTTCAGGCTATGTACAAACATCTGAAGATCAGGAAGGTAAGTCGATAACAGATACGCTCTTGCACATTGTACCGACAAATCCAGTACAAGCAATGGTAGAAGGGGATATGCTTGCCATTATATTCTTCTCCGTCGTATTTGGCCTAGGAGTTGCTGCCATTGGTGAAAAAGGTAAACCTGTTCTGCGGGTCTTCGAAGGTGTAGCCAATGCGATGTTTTACGTCACAAACTTATTTATGAAATATGCACCGGTTGGTGTCTTTGCATTGATTGGCGTAACGATTTCTAAGTATGGTTTTGCTTCCCTTGTTCCACTAGGTAAATTAACAATCACTGTATACGGAACAATGATTTTCTTCGTCATTGTTGTGTTAGGATTAATGGCGAAATTTATTGGAGTTAATATCTTTAAACTATTGAAAATGATTAAAGAAGAATTATTACTTGCATTTTCTACGGCAAGTTCCGAAACGGTTCTACCAAGAATTATGGATAAAATGGAAAAAGCAGGTAGTCCAAAGCATGTTGCAACATTTGTTATTCCGACCGGATATTCGTTCAATCTGGACGGTTCAGTTCTTTATCAAGCAGTTGCTTCTATTTTCATTGCCCAAATGTATGGAATTGAATTATCGATTGTACAGCAAATTACGCTTATGCTTGTGTTAATGGTAACATCGAAAGGAATGGCAGGAGTACCTGGAGTGTCCTTCGTTGTACTATTAGCAACATTTAGTACGATTGGCTTACCAGCAGAAGGTCTTGCTTTTATCGCTGGGATTGATCGTATTCTAGATATGGGACGTACGGCAGTGAATGTTGTCGGAAATTCATTAGCTGCTCTTGTCATAGCAAAATGGGAAGGACTGTTTAATCCTCCTGTAGAAAAAGTCGTAACTTCAGAAACGGTTACGGCAGAAGTAAATTAGTAGAGAGCTTTAAGCAGAGGACGAACCGAGAAGTGTGGTTCGTCCTTTTCATCCCTATTTATCTTCTTAAAAGAATTAGGAGACAAGATGATAGATATATAGTACGATATGTTAGATGTTTTATTATGCTTAACTAAAAGGTGATGTTATGAGGAAAAAAGATGATACATTAAAAGAATTAGAGCAGCTACTGCAAGAAATGAAAAAAGGACAAGCAGAAAGTGCAGCTACTCTAGCATTGGGGCAAAAGAAAGTGAAAAGCTCTAGTGCTTCTCGTAAGTTATTTAAATTATTTTTCCGTTTTTGGGGTGTAAAATTATTATTAGTTATTCTCCTTCTTGGTGTAATCGTAGCTGGCAGTGTATGGGCATTCTCTGGAAGTACATTTAAAAAAGAGACAACTAGCTACGTGGAGCAAGTACAAGATTTAGCAACACTAGCAACAGCTCAAGCACATTTAAAAATCGTAATTGAACAAGAGGATAATAAATTATTTGGAAAAGAAATCTCCTTTAATTTTCCTGGCTCAAAACGAGAAATTTTAGTCATCGTTCCAGCAACTGTTATTGCTGGGATTGATTTAAAAGCGTTGAGCGAAGAAGATATAAAGGTGGATGAACAACAAAAGGTAATCAAATTATCAATACCACATGCAACAATTATCGAAGAACCAGTTATTTATATGGATGATGTACAGACCTTCTCTGACGAAGGATTATTCCGAGGTGAAGTTAAATGGGTAGAAGGATATGACCTTGTAGCAGAAGCACAAAAACAAGCTGCAGAAGAAGCGATAGAAGTAGGTTTGTATGAAACAGCTGAGAACAATGCCAAGAAAGTCCTACAAGAGTTCTTTAGTACGATGGGATATACGTTAGAGATAACGATGGTAAATGAATAATCCCCACTATGCGCGTAAATCGTAGTGGGGATTTTCTCTGCTTATACTAACTCCAATCTCTAACTTCTAAATAGTCCTTTAATTTAATCACTTGATCTTTATAAATAAACTTTCCAAGTCTACCAAACAAAGTAGTTATTATAGAGTGATAAAGATTGCTTGGGATAATTGATGATTCCATGACTAGTCGTGTTCCATTATCTTCACTACCTAAATAATAACGAGTGTATGCTTGACCTTCTTTAGAATATCCTACCATTACTATCTTGTGAGGAGCTTCGTACTCAAGCAATTCAATGTCTACTTTAACCACTTTCTTTTCAAACTGTTGAACCGACGTAAATCTCTCGCCAACTTCGTTTGTTTTCTGTCCCTTCTCATAGATGTTCTCTATGAAATAATCATTCCAATACTTGATTTTCTCATCATCATCTAAATAATCAAAAACAACTTCGATTGGTGCTTCAATAAATTCTTCTAAGCGGAATAATAGTTTCTCTTTCATACGTTCCCTAACTTTCTCTATTATGATAATTATCTTAATTTATTATACTTTGCAATCCAAGTACTGTCACTATGTAATGAGGCTAATTGGTTATTTAAATAGAAATAGTGGAACAATCGAGTCGGACTAATTTATAATGATAGAATTGACAGGAAGGAAGTTGTTACATGAAAAAAGTATTTTCTATCATAATCGTTATCTTCTGGATGGCGTTAATATTTTTCTTTTCCCATCAGCCGGGTGAGCAATCTGGTGAATTAAGTGATGGGATAACTGCCATGTTAATTGGAATGTTGCATGTCGTCATTCCTGGGGCGGAAGATATCATCACTGGTTTATTTATTAGAAAGCTAGCTCACTTCTCTGTATATTTCATGCTTGCTATATTACTGATGAATGCATTTCGTTGTTTTCAAGTTACTGTTAAGAAAAGTATTATCCCAGCGTTCATCATTTCGGTTTTGTACGCTATTTCTGATGAAGTTCACCAAGCGTTTATTCCAGGTCGAGGGCCTCAGGTGACCGATGTCTTATTAGATAGTGCAGGAGCATTGGTCGGTATAGGAGTCTATTGCGCCCTATTACATATATTTACTAGAAAAAGGTACTCGGGCAATAACGTAAGATAGTGATTTCTGTCACAGTAAGTTTCATTTATATCCAATACAATGAAGGTAAGTAATCAATTGGAGGGATTTAAGTGAAATTTACTGTTGAACATACACCAGCAAATATTGTGAAGGTTTTCCCAAAATCGAGTGATTTATTTAAAAAGTACCGAATTGATTTTTGTTGTGGGGGAAATCGTCCATTACAAGAAAGCTTTGCAGAGAAGGACTTGGAACCTCAAGTCGTTTTAGACGAATTAAATGCTAGCTATGAAGAATGGAGCAAGGAAGATCATGAAGTTGTCGATTGGGATGCAAAATCTTTATCTGACATTATTGATCATATTAGACACACATATCATGCTCCTTTAATGGAAGAACTACCAGCACTTGGCCAGTTTGTGACAAAGGTTTATTCTAGACATGGTGGGACCCACCCAGAATTAAAAGAATTATACCGTATATACAATGACTTCAAGGTGGAAATGGAAGAGCATACGATTAAAGAAGAAAATGAAGTCTTTCCATTAATGAAAGAATACGAGATTAACCCTAGCGAAGAATTATTAGAGCGAATCCGTATTGCTAATGGTGGCCTAGAAGATGACCATGATGGTGTTGGGAACATGTTAAAAGAAATGCGAAAGATTACTGGAGACTTTATCCCACCGATTGATGCGTGTGGAGCATACCGTATAACTTATGCAAGACTTGCAGAACTAGAAGAAGATACATTCCAACATATCCATTTAGAAAATAACATCTTATTCAAAAGATTGTAGATTTAAAAGGGGGACTGTCCCCCCAATTCTTTTTACTTGTCTGTTCATTATTTTTTATGCTAGTATAGTAGATAATTTCATATGAACCTTGTCATTCGATGAGGTAGAGGTGCGAATAAGAAGAGTAAGCAATCGGAGTATGACATCGATGAGGATTGCTGAAAGGGTTATTTGCCGAAGCGTAATAGAAGTCAAGTCTATTATCCGCTGGGGTGTCTGCTGAATAAGAGGCACACTGTCATGCAATGTTTTTTGTGCATGGAGAACTACTGATCAGGATGGAGGATAACGTTAATTGTGTATAAAGCAATGGTAGGTTATTTTCCTATCATTGCTTTTTTGTATGTTTAGGTCGATAAGAAGTCGCTTGCTGAAATTGACCTTACTACAAATTCCCCAATGACTACATCTCTATTCATTCCGTTTCCCATGCACACCCTTTAAATATTATCAAAGAAAAGGATGTGCATCATGAGTAATACTTCAGTAAAAAAACAGAAAAAATTTGAATTCCCCCATGGTTTTGTCATTTTATTTATTCTAATGGTTTTAACAGCTGCTGTGACATATCTTGTCCCTGCTGGTCAATATGAGCGAGTTACCGATGCCAATGGACGTACTTTAGTTGTTGATGGTACATACGAATCCATTGAATCCAATCCAACTGGTTTGCTAGATTTATTTAATGCACTACATACTGGAATGGTAGATGCAGCACCAATTATATTCTTTATCTTTATTGTTGGCGGTTCTTTTGGAATTTTACAAGCGACAAATACAATTGAATCTGCTTTTGGTTCGCTTACGAAAAAGTTAGCTGGAAAAGAAATTTTACTTATTCCGGTCGTCATGCTATTTTTAGCTGTTTCTGGTGGAACTTGGGGGATGGCAGAAGAAGTTATTCCATTTATTTTAATCGCAATTCCACTGGCTATTAGAATGGGCTTTGATTCCATTACTGGAACAGCAATGATTTTAACCGGTGTATATGCAGGGTTTGGATCCGCATTTATGAACCCATTTACGGTTGGAGTTGCACAAGGGATTGCCGGCTTGCCAACGTTCTCAGGTATGGGAGTACGGTTTGTCTTTTGGTTTATCTTTGTTGGAGTTACCATTCTATATGTCATGAATTACGCGAGAAAAGTGAAAAAGAATCCGAAGCTAAGCTTAATGTATGAAGAAGATTTGAAACGAGAAACGAGTATCGCAAAGCAACAAACATTATCAAAAAGACAAGTAGCAATTCTAATTGTTCTTGCGCTTACAGTAATTGGACTTGCATTAGGAGTTATTCTAGAAGGATGGTATGTCACAGAAATTGCATCTCTATTCCTTATCATGGGAATCATTGTTGGATTCATTGCCAAAATGCGAATGAACCAAATTGCTCAAGCCTTTGTTAAAGGTTGTGAGGAAATGGTTATGGGAGCACTTATTGTTGGATTTGCTTACGGTATTTTGGTAATCTTACAAGATTCGAATACAATTGATACAATACTTTTCTATGTTTCTAGCTTAGTAGCAGAACTTCCTACATACCTTTCTGCAATGGGAATGTACGGTGTGCAAAGTCTATTAAACTTTATTGTCCCATCTGGAAGTGGTCAAGCAGCAATCAGTATGCCGATTTTAGCACCACTTGGCGATTTGGTTGGTGTTAGTCGACAAACGGCAGTTCTCGCTTTCCAATATGGTGATGGAATTTCGAATATATTAACACCAACAGCTGGTGTCCTTATGGCGTCTCTTGCTCTCGCAAAAATCCCTTGGATAAAATGGGTGAAATGGGCACTGCCACTTATTCTTATTCAATATGCATTAGGTGCTGTGTTCATTATGATAGCACACTTATTTATTTGGTAAATTATCTGGTGACGAGGCTGGGACATAACTATTTCTTAAAGGAATAAAACCGAACATTAAAGTTAGCGCATCTAACCCGCCCCGGAAATATACTGCGCTTTCCGTGGGCGGCTGGTGAGCCTCCTCAGAGCTATCGCTCTTGCGGGGTCTCACCGATGCCTTTCCTCCCACAGGAGTCTCCGTATATTTCCGGGGCTAAAGTGTTTATTGTTCGTAATTTACAGTCTCTAATTGAGTTATGTCCCATTCTCATCACCCTAAAAGAAACGGGAGGCATTTATATGATTGAAAATTTATTTACTAGATTACAAGAAATATTTCCGGAATTAGTCGAGATTCGTAGGGATTTACATATGTATCCTGAATTGTCCCATGAAGAAGTACGTACTCCTAATAAAATTGCTGAATACCTAAATAATTTAGGCATAGAGGTTCAAACTGGAGTAGGAGGACGTGGTGTAGTAGGTACATTAATTGGTGGAAAGCCTGGAAGAACGATTGCATTACGAGCAGACTTTGATGCATTACCAATTCATGAAGAAACAGATGTCCCATATAAATCACAAGTACCAGGTGTGATGCATGCTTGTGGTCATGATATTCATACAGCTACACTATTAGGTGTTGCAAAAGTACTAAGTGAAGTGAGAGAAGAGATTCCCGGTACAATAAAGTTTATTCATCAGTTTGCTGAAGAAGCTACACCAGGTGGAGCGAAGCCAATGATTGAAGATGGTTGTCTTGATGGTGTTGATGTAATTTATGGTGCTCATGTATGGTCTACAGATGAACTTGGTAAAGTTGGTATAAAGGAAGGATATGCTTCCTCTGCACAAGATGACTTTAATATCGTGATTCATGGAAAAGGAGGTCATGGTTCTCAGCCACATCTAACTGTTGATCCCCTTGTAACAGGTAGTCAATTAGTAGTGAATCTACAACAAATTGTTAGTCGCAGAGTTGATCCATTACAAGCGGCAGCAGTAACAGTAGGGTCATTTGTTAGTGGAGAAGCTAACAATGTAATTCCGGATAGTGCTGTAATCAAAGGGACCGTCGTACATTTGATGAAGAAGCTCGTACGATTATTGAAGAAGCATTGGAAAATGTAACTCGTGCAACATGTACGGCCAATGGTGCAACAGTAGATTTCGAATATATTAAAGATTGTCCGTCTATGTATAATGACCCTATAGAAACAAAGCATGTTGTAGAAGTAGCCAACAATTTAGTCGGTAGTGAAAACGTCATAACTGGAATTCCGATGATGGGAAGTGAAGACTTTGCATTTTATCAAAAAGAAATTTCAGGGGTTTATTTCACAGTAGGGGGGAGAAATGAAGAAATAAATGCAATCTATCCCCACCATCATCCAAAGTTCAATGTAGACGAACGTGCAATGATCGAGATCGGGAAAATGTTTATTTCTTTAGTGATGGAATAGTACCAACAGAGGTTGGAACATAACTTTATTAAAGGTAGTAAGTTAAAAACAATCACCATATTTCCGGGGCGGGTTAGAAGCACTAACTTTAAAGTTGATTTTAACCTGCGAGGAATAGTTATATCCAACCTCTTTATTACTATATTAACTCCTTAAAACAGTTGAATTACTAAGAGCTGTTTTCCCAAATACTTTCTTTACCGTTATCGGGACAACTAAGACGATAATTAATATTCGTACAAGCTGCAAGGAACTAACAATTGCGGGATCTGCCCCAATGTTATATGCCGTCAATACCATTTCGAAAAAGCCTCCAGGAGCCATACCAAGAATTGCGGTCTTTACATCTAAAGAAGTACTTGCACCAAGTACAATTCCGAAGCTAATGGAAATAGCAATTATCGTCAATGATAGAAGGAAATAAATAACGGAATATTTCCCGCCAATTTTCAAATCTTGAAAGAGTATATTTTTACCGATACTTGCACCGACAGCTATTTGCCCTGCACTCATTAAGATTGGAGGGATAGATGCTAATTCCAGTGGGCTAATATTTAGTAAGGCAGTTACACCAAGCGCACCAATAATAATCCCTGCTGGAATTTTATCTCGTAAGTATAAGGCTGCCAAGACTGGAATGATATATATCAAATAATGAATAGCTGGCACTTGTACCACTTCTATTGATTCCTGTTGAAGAACGCCCACATTAGTATTTCCCCAAAAGAAAAACATCAGTGTCGGAATAGTAAATAAAACTGTCACTAATCGGATTGTTTGATAGATTACTACTAAAGCAGTTTTTCCTCGTAAAGAATCACTCGTTGCCGCCATTTCCGGTAAACCGCCTGGAATACAGGAAAGTACGCTTGTGATTTTATCTATCTTTATCCATCGTGTAACGAGCACTCCAAGCATTATACAAACGAAAATGAATAGACTAGTGATAATGATATAAGGAATAATAAATGGTAAGACAGCTTTAAATGTATCAAGTGTAAAGTAAAGCCCAAAATATACGCCAAGGATAATAAAACCTAAATTACGGACGAAATCTGGGATAAATAATTTTCTTTTTGTAAAACCCTGCCACAGAATAACGAAGGTTAGAGGACCGAGCACCCATGGTAAAGGCGTATGTAATAAGTAGAAAAGAAAACCACCACTAACTGCTATTAGAGTAGATTCCAAGAATAAAAGCGTAGATTTAAATGCCAAAATTAGGAACTCCTTTTGTAAGTAAAAGTCTAATAGAAACTTATCACTTATTGGGCTAAAATTCCAGTTATAAACGATATTATTTAAACATAATAAATATTAGGTAAATGTATAAATAGGTATTTCGACACTTGACAATAATTAGCTAACATGAGATACATTGGATGATAGTAAATTTTTCTATATTTTTCGTACGAAAGGGCAAATTCACTGAAAAGTGAAGACGCAAAGCTAAAGGGGCTAACGTTTCATACTATGCCAGCCAGCTACCGAAATGAATTTACCTCCGTACGATAGATACATTTATTCGAAATGGGGGAATAGAGTTGAAGTGGTTACATAAATTTATGTACTCCTATTATTCTACGATTAGTAAAGATTGTATAGATCTAGAGTATAAAATGAAATTGCAAACCCGAATGGAATACCACAATTCTAAGTTTTAATAAGAAAGGTAAACTCATATCTATTACTAGCGAAACCACAAAAATGGGATACTAGATAGATTGAGTTTACCTTTTTCATTTTAAAATATTTGTCGAAGATTTCCGGGGAAATAATCCAGTTATGTAGTTTTTATTAAGACAACTGTTTAATGATGTCGATATTATTCTAAAATTGACGTTTGCTAGTATCTAATTCAAGCTGAACCGACATGATTTTTCCATGGACTGATTCCATACCAATGATTCTAGCACCTCCACGAGCCGCATTTTTTCAATTTCAAGCAACTCCTCCTCGCTATACACTGTTCTTTGTATTCGGATAATATTATCCGTTTGCAGACTTTTCACGTAAAATCCCTCCGTTGAACGATTGCACTAATATAACTAATTATTAGTGGATATCTTTTATGTATAAAGTTATTAGCTATCATATGCTTCAAGAGCTTGTCTAATAAAAAAACATTGTAATTTTTTAGTGAAAGCTTAAATAGTAAGCAGAAATGGTGGAAAAGAGGGAGAATGTAATAATGAAGAAATGGATAACTTTTGATTTAGATGGAACGTTAATGCAAAATCCCTTTATTGGCTGGGTTTTTCCAGAAATAGTTGAAACGATTAATGATCACCTACATGATAAAAAAGATATAATGCAACTTATCTTGGAAAAACATCATGAACGAATGCGAAACAATCAAACTGTGGAAGCATATGATTGGGACGATATATTGAATGAAATTATTGTTCAATTACAGTTACCAATAACGATTAATGTACAAAAGCTTGTGCAAAAACATGCGATTGCACCAAAAGTATATACTCTTGAAGAAAATATAGTAGAACACCTACAACAATTAATTCGAAAAGGATATTCACTGGCAGTTGTCACCAATGGCTATTATAAATATCAATTTCCAGTTATGGAGGCACTGGGGTTAGAACATGTTTTTGTAGAAATAATTACACCAGAAAAAGTAGGTTTTGCTAAGCCACATCCTAACATATTACATTCGTTAGAAAGTAGTGGAAGGATTGTTGGTCATGTTGGAGATAGACTTGATCATGATATTGTTATGGCTAAACAATCTGGTGTTCTCTCTATATTTATTAACCGTAATCTACCAAGCTACCTAAAGGAGATTCCAATCGAGAAGAGGAACCAAAATGAAAAGTTTCATCAATTTTGTAAGGAAAAATGGGTAAAAGAGCAACAAGGGGAAATGGTTCCCATCTCTGAAGATTGTATTCCTGATCTTGTCGTACATTCCATCGAAGAATTAGTAGGTTATTTATCATGAAGGATTATTATTTGAAGGAGATATAGTATCATTCTTAACGAAGGTATTGCTGATTGCATTACCTTCGTTTCTTTTTAAAAAGTTTATAAGAGACAGATAGTAAAATCATAACTCCTCCAATAAATATTAGAAAACCAGTTATTAGAGACCAAAAGTTAAATTGTAATAGAAGTGGGATAAGAATTCCACTCCCTATACTCAATATGATAATAAACAGCCATCCTGGTATTAAGGTGTTATTTGTCAAAAAATCAAACTTCCTCATACTAATTGATATTAGTTGAAAAGAATAATGTTGAATTATACAATGATACCAGAGAATGCATTACAAAATCATTACACATCAGGAGGAACTATGGCAACAATTGACCTTGAAGATTCATCCATTCACTATAAAGTTCAGAATCAATCTGCATCTGAGACTATAATATTTCTGCATGGTGTTGGATTAGATCATTCTGAATTTAATTATGTTCTACCGTACTTTCAAAATTTTAAACTTGTATCCTATGATATTAGGTGGCATGGACTTTCAAAGGGATGCTTTTATGCTAATGATGAAGAAAATTGGCAAGCATTAATTAATGATTTTATAACTTTAATCGAGCAAGAGAAGATTACTAATTTTCATTTAGTTACTCATGGAATCGGTTCCCAATTAGCTGTAGAATTAATCAGTCGTGAGTTCATCAATCCTCATTCTTTCACAGTATTATCTACCCCTTTTTATTACCCGCAGAAAGTAGCAGAAGAGGGTATTAAATTTCGTATGGAAAAAATTAAAGGGATGACCGGAAGAGAATTGGGGGAGTGGATGATTCCACAAATATTGGAAACAGATAATCCGGATAAACATGAATTAGTAAAGTCGTCTTTTGAGAAAATTGATATGGATTTATATATGGATATTTTTATGCTTCATGCTCGTGCAATTTCATTGGAGAAATTAAAGAAAATTAAAGTACCAACCTTATTGTTAAATGGTGAATTTGATGTGAATTATCCTGTAGAGATTAATACGTTAAGTGCAAATTATTTACCAGATGTACGTTCGAAAATAATAGTTGGTGCATCAAATATGGTTCATATCGATCAACCGAAAGAAACAGCTATTATTATTGAAGAGTTCATTCAAAATCATCGTTATCAAAAAAGAGAAAAGAAAGTAATGCCTGATTTTCCTTATCTATCTTTATTACGTCAAGAATTACAGGAAAAAGAATTACTAGTTAGAATTGATTTCCTAACTGTATTTGAAATGCGAGTTAATGAGCGTGTTATTCAAGGGAAATGGAATCAGCGTAAAGCTAAAGAATTAATGGCTTATCTAGGTTATTATGGACGCACAACCAAGGATGTAATTTATGAGGCGCTTTGGCCAAATGCAAGTACAAGTAGCGCTCAAAATTCGTTGCGTGTTACCCTCCATCATGTACGAACATTGTTAAAAGAAGCTGGAATTGAAGATATTATTCATGCGGATACACAATATGTTTGGCTTGATGAGGGGATTGATATACGATGTGATGTCATAGAGGCGTTGAATGGTCAACGTACTATTCCGACGAATCACCTGTTTTCAGACATGCCTGTTGATTGGATAATGGAAATTCAGTATGAACTAGAGAAACGATTTGATTTAGTATAGTAGGGCATAGGCTGGAACAAAGCTTTCCTCTCAAGTTTAACCCTATACCTTACGACAAAATATTCTCCGTGCTTTATTTTCTTACTTATTGTATACTAAAAGAGACAAGATATAGTTGTCTCTTTTTTTACTATTAACGTTCTTTATAAAGAACTATATATTCTTATTAGTGAATTAAAGCGGAGGTGAGTGTTTTGCAGTTTAAGATGATTGCTAAGCGAAATGGGATGAAACGAATTATTACTGTTGATGCAGATTCTAAAGTCAAGGCTATTAAAAAATTTGAACGGTATTATCCAGGACTTCAAATTGTAGAGATTGATTATCCAGCCTCTTATTGGAATTACCAAACTAGTAACCAAAAAAGGAAGCGTGGATATTTAAAAGGTAATCTATCCCAACAAAATTCGAGCAAAATTGGAGTTTACTTATTAATCATACCAATTTTAATCCTATTAATAATTGGTTTGTATTGGAGTATTCAATCGATCTTACAAACTACCAATCATATTGCGGCAAATTCTACTTCAGCATCGGCATTTCACCACATAAGTAACTCTACCTCTAAGACTATCGAAACAACTCACCTAGATGATAGTAATGTAAGTAAACTTCGAGAGTATATCTTTACCAATAATGTAACTCAGCTAGAAACACTTTTCCAAGATGGATTAAACCCAAATATAATGTGCGATAAAACGAATACTTGTTTCATGTTGGCGACCTATACAGGTAATGTAGAGGTCGTACAGTTATTTTTATCCTATGGTACCAATCCTAATTTAATTCAAGAAGATCAAACAACGCCGCTATATACATCTATTCTGTCTGGTGATAAGGAAATGGTTAACTTACTGTTAGAAAATGGTGCAAATCCAAATCTGACTAGTAATCACAATTTAAGTCCGTACATGTTTGCGCTTGAATTAGGAAAAACAGGGATTGCAGAATCGATTAAGCGTGCGGGAGGATTATAACATTTTACGCGGGAGGGTGTTCCAAAGTGATAACATTCACATTGGGGACATACCTCCTTTACTTATGTTAAAATATACAAAATAACAGTATTAATTGAGGAGTAAAGCATGGAAAAAGAAACGAGCAATAGAGGACCCTGGATTTTTGTTCTCGTATTAACGATTATACTAATTGTAGGGCTATGGATTAATCAACCAATGAAAGAGGAAGAAGCGATAGAACATGCACTAGAAGTTGCGCCAGAAGAATATACAATGGTTAACTCTATTAAATTTATCCCAATGTCAGAGAATGAAATAGGTATGGATATTTGGTATATCGAATTGGAAAACAACCAAAAAGATGTATTAGTTCTATCTATGAATGCTAAAAATGGAAAAGTTATATATGAAACATACCGAGACAGAGAGAGATTAGAAATGATTCGGGAGTTGTAGAGGGGGAGTTCCCCCATAGCCATCAAGCTAACAGTAGGTGAGATAAGAAATGCTCACCTCTGTTAGCTTTTTGTATCTCTTCTATAAATTTACGCATGACAAAATAAGCCTCTCAAGAGACTTTGTTTTCGGAATATT
>NZ_BMEY01000010.1 GCF_014637405.1 Ornithinibacillus halotolerans | reverse complement strand
GATAAGTGCTGAAAGCATCTAAGCATGAAGCCCCCCTCAAGATGAGACTTCCCATCACTTCGAGTGAGTAAGATCCCTTAGAGACTATGAGGTTGATAGGTCCGAGGTGGAAGCGTGGTGACACGTGAAGCTGACGGATACTAATAGATCGAGGACTTAACTAACTTAATTTGATTGTCGTTTGTTTACTCTTATTTAGTTTTCAGGGTATAAGTTATATATCCAAAACATTGTCTGGTGACGATGGCGAGAAGGACACACCTGTTCCCATACCGAACACAGAAGTTAAGCTTCTCAGCGCCGATGGTAGTTAGGGCATTGCCCTTGCGAGAGTAGGACGTTGCCAGGCAATTTTTGCATATCTGAAATTATTAATAAAATTTGCATAAATTGTTTATAAAGTTATATAATAACAGGGTGTTAGTATATAATATAGATATTCCATAGTAACCCCGAAGAATACACATCTTCGAATGAACTAGAAGACACAGGGGTCTAATATCTTGGGATATGCATTCAAAAACAGGATAAGCAATTATATTTAAATTATTCCACAGTAGCTCAGTGGTAGAGCAATCGGCTGTTAACCGATCGGTCGTAGGTTCGAATCCTACCTGTGGAGCCATTTTTATGTTTAGATTTTTAATAAATGCTTCCATAGCTCAGTAGGTAGAGCACTTCCATGGTAAGGAAGGGGTCGTCGGTTCAAATCCGGCTGGAAGCTCTATGCCAAACACTTATGTCCTAAGGGATGTAGGTGTTTTTTTTGTTAATCGAAATCAATAATTAAAGACTAGATAAGAACTTCTAATGCAAATCAATAAAAAGAGTTGTTATTTATGTATATCAATCCATAAGAAAGGTAGTTTCTTACTTTAGAAAATCCGATCCCTGGTAACAGTTGAATCGGATTTTCAATTCTAATGATCCTTTTATCCATCTTTGTTTATTTACAAGAAGAGACCGATACTCAAATATCATAAATTCCTTCATTAAATGGCTTACAGCAGTGTTCTTATTGATTATATAGTTTTACAGAGCTGATAATCTAAACGCCTTTGGACAACACTTAGTGTTTTGTGAAATGGACTTAATTATTTTGCAAAGTTTAAATTCCTAGTTGAATGATTGTACCTTCATAATAAATACTTTGTGAATATAATATAATGCAATAAAAACAATAAAGCCCACTGAGCAAAGATTGATATAATACCAAATACCATCTCCTAAAAGACTTAAAGGAGTATTTGCTGATGGTATACGTGCTAGGAAGAGGAAGTTCGCTTTAAATAAAGGATTGATTACAAAACCAACTAAAGCAGCATACCCTAATAGATAAAGATATGATTGGAACATATCTTTAAAGGATATAGTTAATGGTGTCGTTACTATTAGAAAAATGCATGCCCAAGATAAAGCAATATGATGAATAAAAAACTGCCAAAAACGAAAATGAGGGAAACCGTAGTAAAGCTCTGGTGTAATAACTGCCAGAAAAGAAGGCACAACTCCTATAAAGAATACAATCTGTATAAGATTATGTTTTTTTGTAAAGAGAGCTATCATAGTTAAGATGCCAGCTATACTGCATAGTTGAAACGGAAGATATTCTCGTACGTTCCAACTATTATTTAGAGAACCCCAAGCCTGATAACTTAGTTCAGAACATACTAAAATAACGAATAGTACCCATCTAATTATGTTAGATAATCTTTTTTTCTTTGTAATCTTGCTTCCATAGATTAATAGAGATATAAAACCAAAGACATAAACGAGTACCATTATAATGTGATACCATTCAAATGCATTAAAAGGTGCGAGTCTTTCACTTCCAAACCATTTCATTATATCCCCCCTTATTATAGATACGAATAGAAAAAATGACGCTCACTAAATGATATTAGTAAGCGTCAAAAAGTTGTACAATTATCCCCCAATAATATGGTAGCCTGAATCAACATGCAATACTTCGCCGGTAACACCTCTAGATAATTCACTCATAAAGAATAATGTTGCATCGCCAACTTGATCTTGGTCTACGTTTCGTCGTAATGGAGCTTTTTCTTCAACAACCCCCATTTTTTCATTAAATCCAGAAACCCCTTTAGCCGCTAAAGTACGAATAGGGCCAGCAGAAATTGCATTCACACGTATTCCATATTTACCTACGTCCTCAGCTAAGTATCGGACACTGGCCTCTAGAGATGCTTTTGCAACTCCCATTACATTATAGTTTGGAATTACTCGTTCTGCTCCTAGATATGATTGGGTAACGATACTTCCTCCCTCTGTCATCAAATCTTTTGCAGCCTTTGTTACGGCAACTAAAGAGAATGCACTAATATTTTGTGCTAGTAAGAATCCATCACGAGAAGTATCTGCAAATTCTCCTTTTAATTCATCTCGATTAGCAAATGCAATTGCGTGAACGAGACCGTGAATGACGCCAACTTTTTCCTTAATTTCATTGAAAGCTGTAACAATACTTTCATCATCGGAAACGTCACAAGAAACAATTAATTTTGCATCAATGTTATTCTGCTCCAATAATTTAGTAAGCTTTTTATAAGATCTTTCTTGTCTATTGGTAAAAATTAGGTTTGCTCCAGCGTTATGAAGGGACTTAGTGACCCCCCAGGCAATACTTCGTTCATTTGCTACACCCATTACAACTATATTTTTTCCTTTTAATAGTTCAGACATTTCGAACCTCCAATAATTGTGATTAACTATTAGTACCTAACTATAATTTAACATTTATTTTATAAAAAGACCATTATATATAAAAAAATATAAAAAAATTATATTTATTAGTATTAACAAACGTTGATTTAATAGGGTTTTTAAAAAGCGGATAAATTTTTTTAAAAAAAATTTGCTTTTCCTCTTTACAAACTGACTTAATCTGTATATAATAAAATTCGTTGACTGAAACAAGCCTTTTAAAAAACTGGCCCGTTGGTCAAGCGGTTAAGACACCGCCCTTTCACGGCGGTAACACGGGTTCGAATCCCGTACGGGTCACCATATGGAGGATTAGCTCAGCTGGGAGAGCACCTGCCTTACAAGCAGGGGGTCGCAGGTTCGAGCCCTGCATCCTCCACCATTACGCCGGCCTAGCTCAATTGGTAGAGCAACTGACTTGTAATCAGTAGGTTGGGGGTTCAAGTCCTCTGGCCGGCACCATTTTTTTGTATAAAAAAAACATATATGCTAAATATATGGAGGGGTAGCGAAGTGGCTAAACGCGGCGGACTGTAAATCCGCTCCTTCGGGTTCGGCAGTTCGAATCTGCCCCCCTCCACCATTTAGATTATTGGGCTATAGCCAAGCGGTAAGGCAACGGGTTTTGGTCCCGTCATTCCTAGGTTCGAATCCTAGTAGCCCAGCTTTTTTTATGCCTTTTTGGGAAACTTCACATACTTTATTGTATATAAACTCATAATAAAGGCAAGAAATAGCTCTGCTGAGTATTAATTAACGCTCAGTACATCAAAAGAAATACTAACATTGTGAGCCATTAGCTCAGTCGGTAGAGCAACGAGCAATACTTCCACCGAATAAGCTACGAGTAACCCCGAGGAATTAACATCTTCGAATGATCGAGAAGACGCAGGGGTCCACTTGGTTAACGCTCAATACATCAAAAGAAATACTAACATTGTGAGCCATTAGCTCAGTCGGTAGAGCAACGAGCAATACTTCCACCGAATAAGCTATCGAGTAACCCCGAGGAATTAACATCTTCGAATGATCGAGAAGACGCAGGGGTCCACTTGGTTAACGCTCAATACACCAAAAGAAATACTAACATTGCGAGCCATTAGCTCAGTCGGTAGAGCATCTGACTTTTAATCAGAGGGTCGAAGGTTCGAATCCTTCATGGCTCATCACTAATATAAGGCATATTAAAAACAAGGTTGTTATACATAGACAACCTTGTTTTTATTTGCATTTTATACTTTTTTTTAACATAATAGATAGAGTAATTCATTAAGGATATATAAAATAATAGCTTTGGACTATAAATAGAGTAAATAAAAGGATGGTTGGTATGAAATCTTCTAGAATTCCTGGTTTTTATAAAAAAACTATTGAAGAGAGAAGAGAACTCCTAAAGCAGGCGCTAGAGTTCTCAGACGATGACTTAAGCGTTCTAGCGTCACAGGAAGCATTACCAATCGAAACTGCAGATAAAATGATTGAGAATGTTATTGGAACATTTCCATTACCTTTAGGATTAGGATTGAATTTCTTAATAAACGGGAAAGACTATATTATACCTATGGCGGTTGAAGAGCCATCTATTGTTGCTTCTGCAAGCCATATAGCAAAAATTGTTAGAGATGCTGGTGGATTTAAGACAGAAGCTTCCGAAAGAATTATGATAGGTCAAATCCAAGTTGTAGGATGTAAAGACTTTGATTATGCAAAAGAATCCATTTTAAACGTTAAAAATGAGCTTATCAAAGCAGCAAATGCCACATATCCTAGTATTGTAGCAAGAGGTGGAGGTGCAAGGGATCTTGATGTTCGTATTCTAAATGACTCCCCTAACTCAAACTATGGAAAAATGTTGGTAGTACATGTATATATCGATACATGTGATGCTATGGGTGCAAATATCATTAATACGATGGTTGAATCACTAGCGCCGACCGTAGAAGAGATTACTGAAGGAAAAGTATATTTAAGAATATTATCAAATCTTGCAGATCGTTGTATTGCCAAAGCAACTTGTGTTATCCCTCCAGAACTTTTAGTTACTGGAGATTATTCCGGTGAGGAAGTTCGTGATGGAGTTATTTCTGCTTTTGAATTTGCCGATTCTGACCCATATCGTGCTGTAACACATAATAAAGGGATAATGAATGGAATTGATCCTGTTATTATTGCAACAGGTAATGATTGGCGAGCAGTTGAAGCGGGAGCACATGCGTATGCGTCGCGTTTTGGTAGTTACCGTTCCATGACGAAATGGTCAGTTGATGCAGAAGGGAATCTAGTTGGAGAGCTAGAGCTACCTATGTCAATCGGAACTGTAGGTGGCGCAATTCGTGTTCACCCAATTTCACAACTTGCGCATAAGATGTTAAAAACAGAATCAGCTTCTGAACTTGCCCAAGTAATAGTTGCTGTTGGATTAGCGCAAAATCTTGGAGCATTAAAAGCTCTTGTAACAGATGGTATTCAAAAAGGCCATATGGCACTTCATTCGCGATCTGTTGCCATTGCTGCAGGTGCTACTGGGGAGATGATTGATATTATAGCTGAACAATTAGTGAAGTTAAAAGAAATCCGTGTAGGTAAAGCTAAAGAATTGGTGGAACAATATACAAAATGAGTACAGAAAAAATAACTATATCAGAAAATATTATACAAACTGAAAAAAGTGGAATTGGCATTGCTCATAGTAAGTTAATTTTAATTGGTGAGCATGCAGTTGTGCACGGACAACCTGCAATAGCAATACCTTTTCCATTAGTTGGAGTGGAGTCTGTAGTAGAATATCAAGAAGGTCCGATTAGGTTTGATAGTACATTTTATCATGGGCCAATGAGCTCTGCTCCGCTTGCTTTAGAAGGAATTGTAAATAGTATTCATTCCACACTGAAGTACTTAAATCTTCCTAGAAAAGATATGGTGATTCACGTAAAATCATCTATTCCACCTGGGAAAGGACTAGGTTCAAGTGCCTCAGTTGCTATTGCAATTATTCGTTCACTATTTTCGTATGCTAAAGTAAGTTACTCAGAAAGAGAATTACTTCATTTTGCTAATATAGCAGAAAAGTTTGCACATGGTTCTCCAAGTGGTATTGATACATTAACAATAACATCTGAATCCCCTGTATGGTTCGAAAGAGAGAATCCTGTAAGTTATATTAGTCCAGGAGAAGATTTTCATTTTATTGTTGCAGACTCTGGACGAATAGGTGATACACGATCAGCTGTTGAGTCTGTGGCACACTTATTAAAGAAAACACCTAAAAAAATTCATGCAAAAATTGAAAGAATTGGGGAGCTAACTCATCTTGCCAAGCATGCTTTGGAAAAGGCGGGTAAAAACTTACTTGGACAAATGCTTAATGAAGCACAAAAGGAGTTAGTAGCACTAGGTGTAAGTGATGAAGGACTAGATCGCCTAATTAATTTTGCCCAAAAAGAAGGCGCACTAGGTGCTAAGCTTACTGGAGCAGGCAATGGTGGTTGTATTATTGCACTTGCTAAGAATGAAATTCATTCTAGGCAGCTGGCTGAAAAACTAAAAGAATTTGGTGCCTACGCCGTATGGCCATTTGTACTGAGGAAGCAAGATTAATTAGAGCTTCTTTTTAAAAAAGGGGATCATTATGAAAGCAACTGCAAAAGCACATACAAATATAGCCCTCATTAAATATTGGGGGAAGCGTGATGAAACTTTGATTTTACCGACAAACAATAGTTTGTCTGTTACATTAGATGGATTTTATACAACTACTTCAGTCGAGTTTAACGAGCAGTTTACAAAGGATACCTTTGTTTTAGATGACGTTTCGATAGCTGGAGAGCAATATCAGCGAGTGGCAAATTTTCTTAACCTTGTTCGTCAACTTGCAGGCAAAGAAATCTATGCCGAGGTAAAATCTACTAATGCTGTACCAACAGCTGCTGGTTTTGCCTCATCAGCTTCTGGATTTGCTGCCCTTGCTGCAGCATCGACTAAAGCAATTGGTTTAAAGTTAGATAACACAGAGTTATCAAGACTAACCCGACAAGGGTCAGGTTCTGCTTGTCGGTCAATTTTTGGTGGGTTTGCAGAATGGAAAAAAGGTGAGAAAGACGATGGTACGGATTCTTTTGCTGTTCCAATTACACCAAAAGAACACTGGGATATTCGTGTAGCGGCAGTTGTACTTTCTTCTAAGATGAAAAAAGTTTCTAGTCGCGAAGGAATGAAACGAACAGTAGACACTTCCCCATTTTTCCAAGGTTGGGTTGATAGTATTCCGACGGATTTAGCTGAAATAAAAGAAGGGATTTTTGCTAAAGATTTTGAGAAAGTCGGTCAAATTGCTGAAGCCAACTGTTTAAAAATGCATGCGACTACACTTGGGGCACAACCGCCATTTACGTATTGGTTAGATACGACTGTAACGGTAATGCAAACAGTGCGTGCATTAAGGGAACAAGGAATACCTGCATACTTTACAATAGATGCTGGTCCAAATGTAAAAGTACTTTATTTACCAGAAAATGAAGAAGAGGTACAAAGTACATTGAGAAACATTCCAGGTGTAACAGATGTTAAATTAAGTCGTGTAGGACAAGGAATAACCTACTTAGAGGATGAGTCTATTGTCTAAGTCACTATCAATTCAAGTACCTGGTAAGTTAATGATAGCGGGGGAATTTGCAGTTTTAGAGCCATATCACAGGTTAATGACGATGGCTGTAAATCGCTTTATCTATATAGATGTTATAGCATCAAATGACAAGCAAATTACGCTCGCAAAATTTAATTTAACAGATTTACATTGGGATTTTGCCAATAATCGAGCAACTATTTTTACAAACGACAAACGTGCTAATTTTGTTCAAGAGGCGATGTCTATTTCTTTTCTGTATTTAAAAGAAAAAGGAATTGAAATTGAGCCTTTTTCCATGGAGATAAAGAGTGAATTAGATGACCAAAGTACTGGCAAAAAATACGGATTGGGATCAAGTGCTGCCGTGTCAGTTGGTGTAATAAAAGCTATATTACAATTTCATCTAAACGAATCACCGTCTCCAGAGCTAGTATTTAAATTAGCAGCCATTTCTCATGTTGCTGCACAGGGGAATGGATCAGGAGCCGATGTTGCAGCATCAGCTTACGGTGGCATTATTTTATATTCTTCGTTCCAGGCAGATTGGTTACGGAAAAAATATCAGGAAGCTAATTCCCTTCTACAACTATTGGAGATGGAATGGGAATATTTTTTTATTCAACCAATAACTTTGCCAAAGGATGTTCATATTTGTATCGGTTGGACTGGTTCTCCTGCTTCAACAGGAAATTTAGTTGAGAGAATATTACAGTTAAAGAATGAAAATGTCTATTCCTATGATAAGTTTCTTGAAAGAAGTAAGGTTGCAGTAAATAGCATTCTTAGAGGGATAGAAACCAATGATATTCCAAAATTCTTAACAGGAATTACAGAAAATAGACAGGCATTGATAGCTGTTGGAAAAGCAGCAAATACAACATTGGAAACACCTGAAATATCTACATTATGTGACATCGCTGAAGTGCTTGGTGGAGCCGCAAAACAATCTGGAGCTGGTGGTGGCGATTGTGGAATTGCTTTTATGCCTTCACAACAGAGTGCAAATATGCTGATGAAAGAATGGAAATCCAAAGGGATTACTCCATTAGAATTACAACCATTTCATAATGGATTAACTAATTAAGGAAGTAGGTATCGTCTAAGAGATGATACCTATTTTTAAGGGTGTTTTACACTTAGTGTATAGGAATATAGATTTATTATTTATTGGTGTATGTTTTTTATCGTCGAAGCATGAATAAATATTCAAAAAAATGTTGAGTTGAGTCGTAACATTAACTTCATGTAAAATGAAATTGGAGGTGGCAATATAATGAAAGATAAAATCTCTTTAATAGGTGTTCCTATGGACTTAGGACAAAGTCGCCGTGGAGTGGATATGGGACCGAGTGCCCTACGTTATGCTGGAGCTATCGAACGATTGCAGAATTTAAATTTTGATATCCATGATTTGGGAGATATACCAATTAATCGCCCTGGGGTTATCGAAGACACGGATAGTAAATTAAAGAATTTAGAGCAAGTGATTGAAGCAAATGAAATTTTAGCAAAAATGGTTGATGAGGAAATAAAAAAAGATCGCTTCCCACTAATTTTGGGTGGTGACCACAGTATTGCGATTGGAAGCCTAGCAGGCATATCTAAGCATTATGAAAATCTAGGTGTTATATGGTATGATGCTCACGGTGATTTAAATACAAGTGATACATCCCCATCAGGAAATATACATGGCATGCCACTTGCCGCAAGTCTTGGACTTGGCCATGAAAGACTTACAAATTTATATAACTATGCACCGAAGATAAAACCAGAGAATATTGTAATTATTGGTGCTCGTTCATTAGATCCAGGAGAAAAAGATCTCATTAAAGAACTTGGAATTAAAGTTTACACAATGCATGAGATAGATAGATTAGGTATGTCTAAAGTGCTAGAAGAAACTATTAACTACTTTAAAGAGCATACAGATGGAGTACATCTTAGTTTAGATTTAGATGGTTTAGATCCAACCGAGGCACCTGGAGTTGGGACTCCGGTATTAGGTGGCATGACTTATCGAGAAAGTCATTTAGCGATGGAAATGTTAGCTGAATCTAATATGATTACTTCTCTAGAAGTTGTAGAAGTAAATCCAATTCTAGATGAAAAGAATAAAACAGCTACACTAGCTGTTGGATTAATGGGATCCTTATTTGGTGAAAAATTGAAGTAATATTATATATAAAAAGACATTAATTTAAGAATAAAATTGATGTCTTTTTCTTTTTACTCTTTTGGATCTATGGACTGGTACTCATTTAGAAGATCATCTAATTTTTTACTAGTTTCTACTACAATTTTAGAAGTTAATTTATTGTTATCGCTAAGAGCGATTAATTCTTTTCTGCATTCTTCAATTTGTTCTAATAAATGTTTATCCATATTGTTTTCCCCCTATTACCATACATTAAACTATGATATAGGAATTTATAGGATAAATGCAATAGTTAATTTTGAAAAATTGATATTTTGTATCAAATTTACGTTATAATATAAAGTAATATAGTTTAGTTCAAAAAATGGGCAGAAAATGTGACTAATATATTACAATGTTATATAAAAAGCGGGATTAAATATTTTTTAATCAATTAATTGAAACCTTTTTGGGGATGAAACGTAAAGTTTAATAACCGCATCAGGCGGAGGTACATGTAATGGAACTAATGATCAAAGAGAAAATTAAACAAGTCAAAAAAGGGGACCAAGCTGCATTTGAAGATGTAGTGATGTTCTACCAGGATAAAATATTTCAGCATTGTTATCGGATGCTTGGTAGTACACATGAAGCGGAGGACATTGCTCAAGAGGCATTCATACGGGCATATGTTAATATTCATTCATATGATGACCGTAGAAAGTTCTCCACGTGGCTTTATCGTATTGCGACTAACTTAACAATTGATCGATTACGAAAACGAAAGCCAGATTATTATCTAGATGCCGAAGTAAAAGGAACAGAAGGTTTAGATATGTACTCTCAACTATCATCTGATGACAAGCTTCCAGAAGATGAATTAGAAGGATTAGAACTTCAAAATTATATACAAAAACAAATTTCTGAGCTTCCACCCAAATATCGTAGTATTATTATGTTGCGGTATTTAGAAGAATTCTCTTTACAGGAGATTAGTGAAATTTTAGATATCCCGATTGGAACAGTTAAAACACGAATTCATCGGGGGCGCGAAGCATTACGAAAGAAACTTCGCCATGTGTAAAAGGAGTGAGCCAGTTTGGACTGTAATAAACAAGCATTAAAATTAATGCATAAACATTTAGACGGGGATATTACAAGAGAAGAGGAGTCTCAGTTAAAAAGGCATCTTGAAGATTGTACTACTTGTCAAAAACATTTACATGAATTGAAAAAAACAATAACATTAATCCAAAGTACGGAAAGAGTTAAAGCACCAGAAGACTTTACATTAAAAGTCATGCAACAATTACCTGTCGAAAAGAAACATGTAAAGTATTTACGTTGGTTTAAAATGCATCCAGTATTAACTGCTGCAGCTATTTTCTTTATTTTTATGTTAACAGGGATTATTTCAGCTTGGGAGCAAGATTCGCAACTTGTTGTCTCTAACCCTGAGAATCTTATTATTAATGGAAATACAGTTATTGTGCCTGAAGGAGTTACTGTTGAGGGTGACTTAATCGTACAAAATGGCGACTTAAAAATTGAAGGTACGGTAGATGGTAGTGTTTACTTAATAAATGGTGAGTTAATATATGATGAAAATGAATTAGATAGTAGTGGTCTCATGGCTTCCGTAGGTGAAATAAACGGAGAACTTAAACAAGTAGACCGCATGTTTGAATGGTTATGGTATCATACTCAAAGAATATTTAAGAGTGTTTTTTCAATTGAGTAAGAAACTAAAGGAAGGCTAATGTCTTCCTTTTTTTTATCTTTACCTGTATAAAGAATTAGTTTGTTGTTGAATTTGATATAGATGCGTATATCCATACAAAATATGGTATAATAGTAACGGAATTTTCACTGATTATGTTTTGCATTGATTATGTACGGGAATTGGTTTTACATAGTATAAATTCAAGCTTTAAGATGGGAAGAAAATTCGATGTATAAAAGGAAGTGTAGACATGCCTAATGGGGATTTTGGAATATTAGACCTACTAAGAATAGGCGTTGACATTGGCCTCGTCTGGTATGTTCTATATAAACTAATAATGTTAATACGAGGAACAAAGGCCATTCAATTACTAAAAGGAATTGTTGTTGTCTTTGCAATTCGTTTACTTAGTATGCTGTTTGAATTACAAACATTAATGTGGGCTACTAACCAGATTATTACCTGGGGTGTTCTTGTTATTATCATATTATTCCAACCAGAGTTGAGAAGGGCACTAGAACAACTGGGAAGAGGAAATCTATTTACGCGAGGTTCTAGATCTGAGGAAGAGAAATTTGAAAAATTAGTGACTGATATTGTTCAATCATGTAATTACATGGCAAAACGTAGAATTGGTGCATTAATTACGATTGAACGTGAGACTGGTATTGGTGAATATACTGAAACAGGTATACCTATAAACGGGAATTTAACACATCAATTACTCACAAATATTTTTACTCCTAATACTCCTCTACATGATGGAGCTGTCATTATTAAAGATGACCAAATTGTTGCAGCTGCTTGTTATTTACCATTGTCTGAAAGTCCTTTTATATCCAAAGAATTGGGGACGAGGCATCGTGCTGCAATGGGAATTAGTGAAGTAACGGATGCGTTAACTATTGTAGTTTCTGAGGAGACTGGAGGAATTTCAGCTACTAAAAATGGTGAACTACGAAGAGATTTAGGGCAAGACGGTTTACGTGATTTCTTGCTAGAGAATTTATCTCCTAGTTATCGGGCTACGGAGAAAAAAACCTGGAAAATAAGGGGGAAAAATGATGGATAATTGGTTTCGAAGTAAATGGTTTATCCGTGGTATCTCCTTAGGTTTTGCAATTCTATTATATGTCTTTGTAGCAATTGAAGAAGCGGATACAGCAGAAGAAAGTCCAATTTCATTTACGACACTATTTGGGGGATCCACACAAACAGAAACTTTACGTGATATCCCGTTAAATATTCGAATTGACAGTGAAGATTATGTGGTTAGTGGAGTACCTGAAACTGTATCAGTTACTTTAGTAGGGCCATCTAGTGCAGTAACCCCTGTTGTTAAACAACGGAATTTAGAGGTTTTTATTGATTTGCGTGATTTAGAAGAAGGCGAACATGAAGTTGAAATAGATTATGAAAATATCTCTAGTCAATTACAAGTTTATATAGAACCAAAAACAATTGATGTAATGATTGAAAAGCGAGCTTCTGATGTATTTAATGTAACAGTAGATTTCATTAATACGGATAAACTTCCGGAAGGGTATCAAGTAGGTGAATACAAATTAAATACAGATACTGTCACAATTACAAGCTCAAAAGAGATTATTGATCGAATTGGAATCGTAAAAGTGTTTGTAGATGTTGCTGGATTAAAAGAATCAATTAATAAACGAGAGTTACCAGTAAATGTTTACGATAGCCAAGGAAATGAACTTGCCGTTAGAGTTGAACCAGAAACAGTAATTATTTCAGCAGATATCGAGAATCCAAGTAAAAAAGTCCCTGTTAGTGTTGCTACAACAGGGGAGTTGAAAGATGGACTAGCTATCACTTCTATGGAAATTGATACAAAAGAAGTTGAAATTTTTGCTATCTCAGAAATACTCGATACAATTGACGAAATAACCACAGAACCAATCGATCTATCTGAAATAACCCAATCCGAAACAATAAAGGTTAAACTTGCTTTGCCAGATAAAGTAGATACACCTGAATCGGTAGTTGAGGTAGAAATTACATTAGAACAAACGAAAGTAATAGATGCAGTTTCTGTAAATGTGGACAACCTTGCTACAGGTTATGAAGTTAATTTTATAGAGCCGAATACTGAATACATTAGTATATCTGTGACTGGAAATGAACAAGATGTTAGAGAATTAAGCGCTGACGATTTTCGTGCATATTTAGACGCAAGTGGGCTCGAAGCAGGAAGAAGGACTGTTCCAATCGAAGTATCTGGACCTGAGAACATAGATGTTAATCCTGAAGTTAAAGAAGTAATCATTGAAATAGTTGAAGAGTGATATTACTGACCGTAATTAAATAATATCCAGTCAATTAAGAAGTAAAGGAGAGGTACAAGATGGGTAAATATTTTGGAACTGATGGTGTAAGAGGTATCGCAAACAAAGAATTAACACCAGAATTGGCATTTAAATTAGGTAGATTTGGTGGTTATGTACTTACTAAAGAAACTACTAAGCCACGGGTATTAATTGGGAGGGATACACGTATTTCTGGGCATATGCTAGAAGGAGCACTAGTAGCAGGTCTGTTATCAATCGGAGCAGAAGTAATGCGTTTAGGCGTTATTTCAACTCCAGGAGTCGCATATTTAACGAAAGCAACAAGTGCTCAAGCAGGTATTATGATATCTGCATCACATAACCCGGTGGAAGACAACGGGATTAAGTTTTTTGGTCCAGATGGATTTAAACTTTTGGATGAACAAGAGGAAGAAATTGAAAAATTATTGGATGGAGAAGATAATTTGCCACGTCCTGTTGGTGGAGATGTTGGGGTAGTTTCGGATTATTTTGAAGCAGGGCAAAAATACTTATCTTTCCTAAAAGAGTCAATTGACAATGATTTTGATGGAATTCGTATTGCACTCGATTGTGCACATGGAGCAACATCAAGTCTAGCAACGCATTTATTTGCTGACTTAGAAGCGGATATTTATACAATCGGTGCTTCTCCAGATGGATTAAATATTAATGAGGGCGTTGGTTCGACACACCCTGAAACATTGCGGTCATTTGTATTAGAAAAAGGTGCTGACATTGGTCTTGCGTTTGATGGGGATGGCGATAGACTCATTGCGATTGATGAAAAAGGTAATATTGTAGATGGAGACCAAATTATGTACATATGTGGTAAATTTATGAACGAGAAAGGTTTCCTTCGCCAAAACACGATTGTTTCCACAGTAATGAGTAATATCGGATTTTATAAAGCTTTAGATGAACATGGCATGAGTAGTGTAAAGACAGCTGTTGGTGATAGATATGTTATGGAAGAAATGAGAAAGAGTGGATATAACTTAGGTGGCGAACAATCTGGTCATATTATCTTTCTTGACTATAGTACAACTGGTGATGGAATGTTATCAGCAATTCAATTAGTGAACGTAATGAAAGAAACTGGAAAACCCCTTTCTGAACTAGCTAATGAAATGACCATTTATCCACAAGTACTTAAAAATGTCAGAGTTACTGATAAAGAAAGAGCATTAAATGACGCAGCAATTAAAGCAGAGATTACTAAAGTTGAAGAGGCGCTTGGAAGTAACGGACGTGTTCTAGTTAGACCATCTGGTACAGAACCACTTGTACGTGTAATGGTAGAGGCGCCTACTAAAGAAGAATGTGAAACATATACAGATCAAATTGTTCAAGTAATTGAAGATTTGCTCGGAATAAAAGAATAATAGGTAAAATCGCTCCCTTAATTAGGGGGGCGATTTTTTATTTGGTTTATGGAGGTGTGTGGTATTGGTGATGGATCCAAACTTGTTCTAATCGTCCAAACTTGGTTGTAATCCGCCGAAAAAAGTTTAAATCGTCCAAACTTGGTTGTAATCGCCCGAAAAAAGAATTAATCGCCCAAACTTGGTTGTAATCGCCCGAAATAAGTTCTTATCTCCCAAACTCAGGTTCAATCACCCCATAAAATGAAATAACCCATGCCTCTTAATTATCATCTTCCCTCCCACAAAAAATATAATCATTCAAAAATGTCAGACAAAATAAAATGAGTTATAATAGTAATATGTAACACACATCATTAATTATAGGGGGAAGTATGAATGATTAAATTTCCAAAACCAACAGTAGAACAATTCCTACGTACATATGTCATCTCAAACTTTGCGGTGAGTAAAGATGAAAAACGAATTGTATTTAATACTAACTTAAATGGAAAAATGAACTTATGGGCGATGGACCTTCCGAACACATTCCCATATTTATTTGCGCAAAAAGACCAATCCTCTAATTTTATCAAATTTGATCCAGAAGGCCGTTATGTATTGACGGGTTATGATAATGATGGTGATGAAAATTATCAAATTTATGCAGTATCAAATGAGGGTGGAGAACCGCAACCGTTAATTACAGGTGAACCTTCTGAAAAGTATTACTTCACTCATTTAAGTGAAGATGGAAATCGTATTTACTACGTGACTTCAAAAGATAACCCCAATTTTCTCAACACAAGAGTAAGAAACTTAGCAGATAACTCAGATGAAGTAATCAACGTGGGCGAAAATGGACCGACATATTTAGCGGGAGTTTCAGATAAGGAAGACGTGTTTGTATATATGCGATTACTTGCAAATACATATATTCAGCTATTCGTAAAAGAAGGTGATTCTCTAGTAAGTGTAACACCTAATCCGGAGAAGATTCATGTTGCTACTAGTCCGGTTTTTGTCGGAGAGAAAGATATTTATTTCACAACTAACTATGATGCAGAGTATAACTATGTGGCAAAATATAACTTAGAATCTAAAAAATTCGAAGCGGTTGTCAACATCGATAAGGAAAGTATTGAAGGTTTAGAATATGATAAAGAGAATAATCTTCTTTACTTTACTACGGAGAAAGGTGTAGAAGACAACTTATATCGCTATGATTTAAGTAGTGGTGAAGTTAGGAAGATGGAGACACCTGTTGATGTATTAGAGAAACTAGTAGTAACCAAGTCAGGTAACCTATATATCCTAGGTCGAGGTGCTACAGTTCCTTATAACATTTATCGTTCAACAGACGGAAAATCATGGGATTTATTAACTGATAATCGTGTATTAGGTGTCGACAAAGAAGAAATGGTTGAACCAGACGTTGTCACTTATAAATCTTTTGATGGCATGGAAATTGAGGCATTGTTATTTAAAGCCAAACCAGAAAATGATAATGGCCATACAATCTTCTGGCCACACGGCGGCCCTCAAGCTTCTGAACGTAAAATGTTCCGTGCCATGTTCCAAAGTGCCCTAAACCGAGGTTACACGATCTTTGCGCCGAACTTCCGCGGAAGTACTGGGTATGGCTCTTCCTTTGTAAAACTTGTGGAACAAGATTGGGGTCATGGTCCTAGATTAGACTGTGTAGCAGCTATTGAGTGGTTGTTTGAAAATGGAATTACGGATAGAGATAAGTTATTCCTAGTTGGTGGTAGTTACGGAGGGTATATGGCGCTATTACTTCATGGTCGCCATCCTGAATATTTCAAAGCTGTTGTGGACATTTTTGGAGTATCAAACTTGTTTACATTTGTTAACTCTGTTCCGGAACATTGGAAGCCAATGATGGAGCGTTGGGTTGGGGATCCAGAACGGGATAAGGAACGTTTTGAAAAAGATTCTCCGATAACATACTTGGATTCAATGGTGAAGCCAATGCTTGTTATTCAAGGAGCAAAAGATCCACGTGTAGTAAAAGAAGAATCTGATCAAATTGTAGAAAAGCTTAAAGAAAAAGGTCGCGACGTGGAATACTTAGTATTAGATGATGAAGGACACGGCTTTTCTAAAAAAGAAAATGAGATTAAAGTATACAATGCAATGCTTGAATTCTTAGAGAAACATCAAAATTAATAGTAGGAGCACATGGAAAATATTCTGTGTGCTCTTTTTAATTAAACCATTTTATCTTCATTACATATACTAAATACAAGTCGCCAGAAAATAATGATTGACCTGTAATAATGTTTTCGTTAAAATTACAAAGTCGCTTACTTTTTCAACTTTTTTACCAAGAATAGGCGATGATTTTAAAAAATAAAAGGAGGGTCGACGCAAATACTAATAAAGCGCCTGGACTATTTTCTGATCGGGAAATGAAAATAGTTGACGAGGATGAAGGTTATCGAAGAATTCGGCGGATGCCTTCCGATTGCACACTCCAGTCGTGATACTTTTTCTTAAAACAGTAGGGCAACTTACTGCACAGAGGAAAAAGTTGAGTGTAAACAGAAAATACACGAGAAAGGGGCAATTGACGCCCCATAAAAATGAATCGTTCTTTTCATTGGTCGTTTGTTGCCCCTTTAGAGGAGGAACACTACGAATGTGTGGAATTGTAGGATATATCGGACCAAATGATTCAAAAGAAGTATTATTAAATGGATTAGAAAAATTAGAATACCGTGGATACGACTCCGCAGGTATTGCATTGTTAAATCAAGATGGATTAAATCTTTTTAAAGTAAAAGGCCGGATTGCAGCTCTTAGAGAGAAAGTGGATGAAGAGGTAACTGCAACAATGGGAATTGGTCATACGCGCTGGGCTACTCATGGGGAACCAAGTGCCCGTAATGCCCATCCACATCAAAGTGCATCAAGAAGATTTACGCTTGTTCATAATGGTGTAATTGAAAACTACCATGATCTTAAACGTGAGTATCTTCAAGATGTTAACTTTCAAAGTGAAACAGACACCGAAGTAATTGTCCAATTACTTGAAAAGATTTATGAGGAAAAGCAAGATACGTTAGAAAGTTTTCGTTCTGTAATGGGATTATTAAACGGTTCGTATGCAATTGCGATGATTGATATGGAAGATGAGGATACATTATATGTAGCTAAAAATAAAAGCCCGTTATTAGTTGGGGTAGGTGAAGACTTTAATGTGGTTGCAAGTGATGCGATGGCAACATTAAAAGTGACAGACCAATATCTTGAGATTCACGATAAAGAAATTGTGATTGTCAAACGTGATTCTGTAACTATTCAATCATTGGATGGGACTAATCAAGAAAGAGCTCCATATACGGCTCAAATTGATGCAAGTGATATTGAAAAAGGTACGTATGCCCACTTTATGTTAAAAGAAATTGATGAACAACCAATTGTCATGCGAAAAATAATAAAAGAGTATCAAGATGAACATGGTGATTTGATTATTAATGAATCGATTCGTGCTGCAATGAAAAGTTGTGATCGTATCTATATTATTGCTGCAGGAACTAGCTACCATGCTGGATTAGTTGGGAAAAACCTAATAGAAAAATTAGCTCATATTCCAGTTGAAGTACATGTATCCAGTGAGTTCTCTTATAATATGCCGTTATTATCTGAGAATCCATTATTTATCTTTATCTCACAAAGTGGGGAAACAGCGGATAGCCGTACCGTATTAGTAAAAATTAAAGAAATGGGATATCCAGCACTAACGATTACGAACGTGCCAGGGTCCACCCTTTCTCGTGAAGCAGATTATACATTGCATCTCCATGCAGGTCCAGAAATTGCAGTAGCCTCAACAAAAGCTTACACAGCTCAAATTGCAGTTTTAGCTATATTAGCAGCAGATTCTGCTCAAGCTAGAGGATATGATTTAGAATTTGATTTATTCCAAGAACTAGGAATCGTAGCGAATGCAATGGATGTGTTAACTGCACAAAAAGAAGAGTTAGAACAACTAACAAGAGATTATTTAGAAACAACTCGAAATGCATTTTTCATCGGACGTAGTATGGACTATTATGTTTCGTTAGAAGGTGCTTTGAAGTTAAAAGAAATTTCCTATATTCAAGCAGAAGGTTTTGCTGGTGGAGAACTGAAACATGGAACAATTGCGTTAATTGAAAAAGGCACACCTGTTATTGGTTTAGCAACACAGGCGAATGTTAATTATTCCATTCGTGGAAACATTCAGGAAGTCGTAGCAAGAGGAGCAAATGCCCTTATCATTAGCATGAAAGGCTTAGAGCAAGATGATGATGCATTTGTTATTCCAGCTGTGCATGAATTATTCACTTCACTTGTTGCAGTCATACCTCTGCAAATTATCGCTTATTACGCTGCTCTGCATCGTGGAGCGGATGTTGATAAGCCGAGAAATTTGGCAAAAAGTGTAACAGTAGAATAAAGGCCTTATGAAATAGTGATTTTGTTAAATATAAAAGAATAAAAGTCCTTGAATAGTATTCATGCTATTCGAGGGCTTTTATTTTTTGTATTTATTGATCATTCCATGCTTGTTTTTTATTTGTTTATAATATTTAAAAAATTAATTCTTTAATGATATACTGAACGTAGTTTTAATATAGTTCCTTAAATTTGCTGGATGAAAGTATATTGGTGAGGAATCGTTGGAACTAATCATTAGGAGGACTATATGTTTACGTTAATGAAAACAATTTTTATAGTAGAGCGAAAGAATATCAAGTTTAAATCTATTCTCTCGTTAATCATCCTATTTATTATTGGTTCATTTATTTATTTAGAAAACAGTCAATTTAGAGAGCTTGAACCTGCAACAGCTGCTGAAGTTGTTGCGAAGAATGCTGCACTAGATTTATATAAGAAAACTGATGCCACTGATCCAGAAGTTGCTTCAGCAATCTATCGAAACTTAAATCTCCAATCGACTAAACTTGCTCTTAGATCATTGGGGCTTATTACGAAAGATGACTCGATATACATACAAGGTGCAATTGAACTCACTCAAGTACGTAATGAAATTTACACAATGAATGGGTTTAATGAAGTGGCCCAATATATGCCTACATATCGTCAAAATCGATTGGACCAAGTATTTTATATGGCGATACAAGACCAAAATAAGGAACTTTTAGTTGATAATTCTAACTTTCCAACATATATTATCCTCTTCCTATTTGTATTAGGTTATAGTTGGTATTTATTGGTGGGAATATTTTCTTCAGACATCTTATTAGAAGAAGAAAACCATCAATCACTTGTAAAGGGTTATCCGTTTACAATGGCAACAAAATTACTTGCCAAAATATGTAGCTATCTCATATTCATCATCGGTCTTTTATTTTTTACTTTCTTTATTACAATTCTCATTGCCTCTATCATGTATGACATTGACCTCACGTACCCTGTTGCCATATTTAACGGTGATTATTTTACAATTGCTATTTGGGAGTATATAGGAATATCTTTTATCTATTTTATCTGCTTATCGCTCACTGCATTAACTATTTCAATTGTATTAAATTATTACGTTAAAAATCTTTATATTATTACGTTTGTCCATTTCATTCTCTTTTTCATCATGCAGTTATTACCTGCTACAGGAAAGTGGTTATGGTTTATGCCATTTAATTATTTTAATTTCTCAACATTAATTAATGGACAGACTGCAGAATCAGCTGGAAATCAAATGATTAGGTTAAGCAATGGGTTCATCATTTTAGTGACAACTTTTATTGTTATGCTTCTCTTTATCTATTGGCAGTTTTACCTTAGTCAAATAAGGCACAGTAATAAGCTGAATAGAGGGGGTGGGAAAGCATAATGAATTATCTTAAATGGGAACTCAAAGTATTCTTTATTAATCAAAAAAACATCATCCTCTTTGCGCTACTATTAATAGCTAGTCTTTACTATTGCTTTTATATTGCACCTACTTATCAACCAAATGAAGCGGTCAATAAAGGTGAAATTGAGGCAAGGTATGAAGAACGAAAAGAATTCTTAGAAACAGTAGATATAGAAAATAGTACTCATTATTACACGTTATTTGCTATTCAAATATTTCCTGAATGGAATGAATATGACAAGGAAAGGTTAGACGCTTTAGAAAAAGGGGATCTACATGCCTATGCTAGAGCAACACAAGAATGGTATTTATACGCAGTTGAAATGATTAGAACAGATCCATTTGATGTTTTACGCTTTAACCCACGCTATTATACGTATGGAAATCGTTTTGCTAAAGAAGATGGACATTACAATTACCTTTACACTGCGGAAAGATATGGCCATTATGCAATTGCGGATTATAAGTTAGATGTGAATGTTTTAGAAGAACGAACTGCTCTTCAGACCCTTAAACGAATGTTAGAATCCGGCCTACCATATATATTACTCTTAACTTGTCTACTATTAAGCAATGATATTGTGATGAAAGATAGGAAACACCCTAGTATGGTGAATGGTTTTCCAATGACACCATTTAAACGAATCATTTTAAAGGGGATTGTTGCTCTAATTGGCAGTCTTGTAAGTATAATTCTACTAATCCCAGCATTTCTCATTATTGGTTTACGTAATGGATTTGGTTCACTAGATTTACCAGCAGTAACCTATAACTTTGCGTTTTTTAACAATGAAACATTTGAAAGTATGTCCATGGGAATGTATCTACTAAAATATTTAGCAATAGTATTATTATGGTTCATGTTAATTATTGGCTTAGTACTATTAATGAGCATTTTACTTAAAAATGAATATTTTAATCTAATTATTGGTGTCGTTTGTTTTGTGGAAATTATCTATCATCAAAGGGGTTGGGTACCTAAGGAGTGGTTAAGTTATTTACCGACATCCTATGTTCAAATTGGGGATGTTCTTACCGGATATAAAAATTATACGCTTTATACAGATGCCTTAACTCCAGAGAAAGGGTTTCTAGTACTCTTATTAACGGTCATCATTGTCCTGTTATTTATTAAAGTTGTTATCAATAAGAAAAAAATGACTATATAAAAGAATAGGTGGGAATTTTAATTGATTCAAATAAAGAATATCGTTGTCCAATTTGGAGAGAGAAAGGTACTTAATGGGATTACAAAAACATTGAATCCAGGAGAGATTATTGGTTTAGTTGCACCAAATGGAACAGGAAAAACCACTTTGCTTAATGTTTTAATGAATTATGTAACTCCTAATCAAGGTGAAGTGATATTTGATAAGAACCTTCGATATACGAGTAAGAAGAATGAAGCAAAAATTCGTGCGCAAATATCAATGATGCCAGATCAAAGTGATTTATATAATCATTTAAGTGGTGTGGATCACTTAAATATATATCGACAAATGTGGAGTCAAACTGCTATTAATCCAGAAGAGGTTATCGAACGGTTAAATATAGCTCATTATGTAAATAACAAAACATACCAATATTCACTTGGTATGAGACAAAGATTATGTTTGGCAATGCAAATAGTAGCAAATACACCATACATGCTTATGGATGAGGTAATGAACGGTTTGGATCCGGATAATGTAGAGCTCATCTCAAAGTTATTAGAAGAAAAAAAGAAAGAGGGAAAAATTATTATCATCGCCTCACACCTATTAGAGAATCTAGAGAAGTACGCTGACAAGATATTCTTTTTAAAAAATGGAGAGATTATATACTCTCGAGATTACGGGGAAACATTGCAACAGGAAGAAATTTACTTAAAGTTTAGTTCTAGAAACAATACTAGATTAATTGAAGAATTAAAAGAAATTATTCCAGGGATTAAATTAAAGGAACTCAGGAATGAACGTGTCATTATGAATATCGAGCAATTTTCAACTGAACAATACATAAACGTACAGGAATATCTGAAAAAATCCCATGTTACGATGCAGATAGGTGTGCTCGATTTATTGGATAGATATAGTATTTATTATATTTAACTCTTTAAAGAGGATTAATTTATTTTAAGGAGGTTGAAATGAAGAAAAAATGGATCATCATCTCCGTGTGTGTAATAGGTTTATTTATAATTGGGTTATTAAATCCATTAGGAAATGAAGAAGTTAATGTTTCGGAAACAAGATCAGGAAATACCATAGAAAATCACCTTGATAAGCAAATTGAGGAAATAATCCTTTCAAGTGAAAGGATTGATGATTTATTTTTATTGGGAAAGATTTGGGGGTTTTTAAAATACTATCATCCTAAAGTGGCAAGTGGAGACATGGATTGGGATCGAGAATTATTCAACATTCTAACCCAAGTTATGCAAAGCCATAATGACGAAGAACGAGATGATATTCTAGTTGAATGGATAGTTGATTTAGGGGCAGTTGAAGAAGGTGACAATAAAAGTACTAGTCTAAGAGAAGTTAAGTTCGAGCCTGAACTGGATTGGATTACAAATTCTAATCTAGATGAAAATTTGGTAACCCATTTGCTAAATATTAAAAACGCTAAAAGAACAGGTGCTAATCATTATGTTTCACTGACTAATATTGGAAATCCGCAATTTAATGAAGTACCCTATGATAATTTGAAATATCCCAATATAGAATATCAGCTATTGTCGCTATATCGTTATTGGAATATTATAGAGTACTATTTTCCGTATAAATATCTAATTGACGATGACTGGGACGAAGTGCTTAAAGAATTTATACCTAAATTTTTACATGCTACCAATGAGCAGGATTATAAACTTACTGTCTTAGAAATAATTGCTAGAGTTCAAGACACTCATGCAAATATATATGAGAAACATCCTGTTATTGAGGAATTTTGGGGTAATCATTATTCTCCTTTCATTGTAAGGTTTGTGGAAAATAAACTAGTTGTATCGGATTATTATGATGATACACTAGGTGAAGAAACTGGGGTTGCGATTGGAGATGTAATTACAAAAATTAATAATGAGCCAGTTGAGGAGATTGTGGAACAGAAGTTAAAGTATATACCTGCCTCAAACTATACAACTCAATTAAGGGATATTGCCCGCAAATTATTAAGGGCAAATGATGACGTATTAAATATTGAGGTTAATAGAGATGGGAGAGCTGTTAATGTCACAATTGAATTGTATCCTCCTTCAGAACTTGGAATAACCGACTACAACCCATATCAACTAAATAAAGATTACTTTCAACTACTAGACTCAAATATTGCTTATATTTATGCAGGAAGCATGGAGAATGAATATATACCTGAGGTTACATCTCAAATTAATGATACAAACGGATTAATTATTGACTTAAGAAGTTATCCAGCTGAATTTATCGTATATACGTTTGGAGAATATTTACTTCCTCAAAGCAAAAGATTTGTGAAATTATCAACAGGAAGTATAAAAGAACCGGGTCTTTTTTATATGAAAGAAACATACATGGTAGGGAGAGAAAACGAGGACTTCTATCAAGGTAAAGTTATCATCCTCGTAAACGAACTTACACAAAGCCAGGCAGAATTTACTGCTATGGCATTTCGAACAGCACCTGATGTAACTGTTATTGGTAGTACAACAGCAGGTGCAGATGGAGATGTCTCCTTATTTTCCTTGCCTGGTGGTATTACAACAGGAATATCGGGTATAGGCATTTATTACCCAGACGGCACGGAAACTCAAAGAGTAGGAATCGTTCCAGACATTACTGTGACACCGACAATCGAAGGGATTAGAGAGAACAGGGATGAATTGCTAGAAAAAGCGGTTGAATTAATAATTTCTAACTAGATACAGTTAACTGATTAATCCCCTAATTATCATTTTAGGGGATTAATCAGCTTTTTAGGAAAATGTCCTGAATAACGGTAATGATTGAAAACTGACATGATAAAACTAACTCATTAGTTTTTGCTTAATGATTAAGTAGTTCTTAATTTCAAAGTTCAAGTAATATAGATTTGCCCTAACTTCAAACTCTTCCCTTGATTTTGGTAGTTCCGTTTCACGGATAGATTCTTCATAGTCAGTTAACTTCTCAAGAGCAACATTCACATTGTTGGAGCGGACATTTTGACTAATATTTAAGAAGAAGTCTGCAAGCATCTCTTTTTGCTTAATATGTAATTCAGAAGCGGAGACAATGCCAACAATCGTAATCATCCGCTTTAATATTTCTAACTGGTCTGCACGCATCTTGAAGTAGTTATAGTCCTTATTTTCCTCTCTAAGAAGATGGTTTTCTATATCTTGAATAATTGTTGCTTTTGCTTGATTAATGATAGTATCAGATTCAGTTATTTCCTGCCCATTCCATTTACGGTTTCTATCCTTTAAATGGGCATGGAACTCAAACAGAATCGTACTATACTTTTCTTCAATTTTAGACTTTAAATTCTCTATATCTTTCTTAAAGCTTGGCATAATGCTATTTACGAGTAATGCAATTCCGATACCTATGGAAATGACAGCAAGTTCGTTTAGAAACACACGTATGCTTGCTTCTTGAACGGTATATATATGTAAAAGAACAACCATGCTCGTGATAAATCCACTTTGAATACGAATTTTCACAAGGATTGGCATAAACAGGAGGATAAATAGTGCAAATACTATAGGGTGGTAGCTTAATAGTTCAAAAACGATCATTCCAAGAATTAAAGATAGAATGGAGGCAAACAGTTTATCTTTAATAGTATAGAGTGTTCTTTTCTTTGTTGTTTCAATACACATAATAACAATTATAGCAGCAAACGTTGCAAACTCTAGTTGTAGCGTACTGGCAATCCACATTGCTAGTCCTGCCCCAATAGCTGTCTTAATTGTCCGATACCCCATACCAATCATGATTAACCCGTCCCTTCATTATAAAAATCTCCACCTATCTAGATTATAATTCTCTAAAATAAAACTTAATAAACTTATATTTGTCTTTTTTGTAAAAATAATAAATTTTTTATTAAAGGATTGTATCTAACCTAAATTTTTCATATATTTATTATATCATGCCTCTGTAGCTCTAGAAGGGAAGAGCGCCGGAAAACATTGTAGAACCGGGTCTTAATGCAAGGGTTTCAGAAGCACCGAAAAGCAAATTAGCTGAGACAGGTGAAATTCCTGTCGGTGAAATTCCGTAGGGAAGCGTGTTCTCCCCTAGCCTATGCTTAACACCAGTGAGTGCGGGTTCGAATCCCGTCAGAGGCATTTATTACTTAAAAAGAAGACGGTGGTAACATGTCATCTGGAAGATTAGAGATGGTTTCAGCCTTAAAGTCGGTTGTCGTTCCTGAATTAAGAAAAAAGGGATTTAAGGGTTCCTTCCCACATTTCAGAAGAATTAGTCATTCGCAAATTGAACTATTGACTTTCCAATTTGATAAGTATGGTGGAGGTTTTGTGATTGAGGTTGCTGTCTGTCCACCAGAAGGATTTACACATTCTTGGGGAGAGTATGTGCCGCCTAATAAAGTAACAGCACATGACATAAATGATAGATTAAGATTAAATAATGAAAATGGGTCTTGGTATCGGTATGATCTAGGTGTCCAGTTAGGTAGCATTTATGAAAGAGTTGCAAATGAAGTATTAGAGCATCTGGATGAGGCCGAAGTGCATTGGAAAAAAGCGCAAAGTAATTAATATTGTTTTTTATAATACTAAGTTTCACTTAAATGCAGTAGAGCGTTTCTACTAAGGTAGAAACGTTTTTTTGGATGTAATTGAATGGAGTTTATTATTATATGTTTTGGGAAAATTACTTTAGCTAAGGAGATACATATGAATGAAAGTACTATTATCGATACTTTTCTTTATAGGAATTTTTTTATTAATTGGTTGTCAGGCTCGTCCAGACAATATAATGGTTTTATTAGATGAAAAAATACAAGAAATAAATATTTCAATATCTAATGAAGTTGGAGACATGAACTTAGATTACCTCCATTCTTTTCAGGATAACAAATCAATTAAATTATTTGAAACAGCAATACGGTCGGCCTTAAAGCAGAAGAGGGATTTGCGTAATGCAAATCCTGATTATGACATAGTAGTCAGTTACGGAGAAGACCTTCCTAAGCATGCGATTCATTTATGGTTAGGAGAGGAAGGGGAACAAAGTGTCTTTATGTATATGGTAGAAGATGGTGAGACTTATGTGTCATCTGAGAAAGTGACGAAACAATTAAGAGAATTAATTGAGGAAATAAAATAAAGGTAACTGAAAAGAGGTAACTATGAAGCCTAAGAAGAGTCAAAGTCAATTATTGCACTCATGGGATATATGGAACGCTGTTATTTCAGCCCTAACAGAATATGATTATCCGGTAGAAAATCAAGTAGCAAATGAAGCCTACCTTGTTCTTCAATATTACTCAGAAATGGAAAGTGGCGGTCATGAAAGTTTTTTGAGGTGGCAATCTGATGTAATTGAAAAAATTGGAATTGAACAGTATTTAGATAATCTAACAAGAATACTAGAAAGAATTGGTGCCCCTGAATATGCTAGAATTGAAAAACAATATGGGCTAGAGTTGTGGAAATTATATGTTGCCTTAGAAAAAGAAGAAGTGGATGATGAGGAGTTTTATAGCCTAATTGCAGAAGCGGATGGAAAGTATTATGATCTATCTGATCAATTAGAAGGCGTATTAGAGGCGTATTTTGTAACTATCCATCGTGACCTAATTGATGTAATTAATGATTAGTTTATCTAAATATATGAAATGGAGGGGTGAACATCAATATATTAGAGTTATACTACAAAAAATACACAGATACAGTAAAGCCTACCGATTATGTAGAATGGGCGATTTCATCTTTACATATGGATGTTCTTGAAATTAAAAAGTTGGCTAGTATGAAAGAACCTTACAATCTATTTGAAATAGAGGACATGTTTGAAAAAGCGATGAAGGCAATACAAAGAGAAGCCCCTACTATAGAGGTCTGTGTACATAATCATATAAAACAACTCCACTCCCACTTACTGTTATCTAATAAGCATGCGATGGATATAGTTAAGGAACTTTATCAATGTGCACTGAATTATGAACTAATAGAAGTACAGATGGAATGGCAGGAAATTAGTGATGCCATGGATGACTTACAATATGGAGATAATTTGTATCAATATACAGAGGAAAAGATTAATGACTGGATTGTTACACATGCACGAAAACTTTGGCATACGAAAAGAAGTAATATTAGATTTGACGACATAATCGGAAAGCAAGTGACTGCAATTGATTCAGATGTTAACTTTATTGTCGAACTTGATAAAGGTGTAATTATAATAGAGTGTCCGTGGCGTATTAGAGATAGGGATGTAATAGTTCTAGGTGACATGGATGTCAAGGTTAATTCCAGTGAATGGAAAACAGCTAGAGATCTATTAGTTGGAAAAATCATTGTAGATATTCAATTGTTTGAACAAAATCCGTTACTAATTATCCAAATTGGAGATGTTTTTTTAGACATTTTTCATTCGAGCACTTACTATGATGGTTGGACGATTACTGATGGTGAAGATTTTTATTTATTTTCGATGCATGGAGGAAGTATTGCGTAATTAGATTGGAGTTAGTAGATGGATTTAAAAGACTACTTAAACGATAATTTTCCAAAACTTATACTAAAGCCCAGTTTATATGATCAATGGAGTGTTGGACTACACTTTGACTTGGCAAAAGGTCTTTATCAACTGAAAAGTGACTCCGATGAACTTAACCTTGAATACTTCAATATGGTATATAAACAAACTCTTACACTTTTTCATGAATTGTTTGCAGAAAACGATAAAATCTTGTTAGTAACCAATCTATACAAAAAAAAGATATTCCAGAGACAGAGTAACAAGAAAATGAAAGTCTATCGTCATTTCATTAAAAATAAAACCGTTCGTTATCAGTTAAAACAGCAATTACTACCTTTTATGTTTGAAGATGAAGAAGAAGCAGAAGAATCTCTCACATCCCAATTTTCATTACTATGTAGAAAGCAAGATATCAACTATACTTTGTTATTAAAAGCAATATGTAATCAAGATTTCCCTTCTCTCAAACCAAGATTGCATAATCCTTATGGGTTGTACAAGCCAGATGTATTTTTCATCAATGTTACAAAACATATTATTTTTTATGTTTATGATGATAGAGGGTGTGAAGTAATAGCGTCAGAGCAAGCTAGGATTCAGCCTATTTATGAAAATTACAATGATTGGATTAACGAGTTTAATCGTGAGGAAATAAATAGGTTATTTCAATCATGAGGAGGAGTATAACATGAAAACTGAAAAGGAAAAGATGATAGCAGGAGAAATGTATGATCCTGCAGATCCAGAGTTAATCAAGGATCGCTTGGAAGCTAGACGCAAAGTTAGAATATATAATCAAACATTGGAAAATGAAACAGAGAAGCGGACCGAACTATTAAAGGATCTACTCGGTTCAACAGGCGAAAACATATTTATGGAACCAAATATACGTTTTGATTATGGCTATAATACATATGTTGGTGAAAACTTTTATGCGAACTTTGATTGTATAATATTAGACGTTTCTGAGGTGCGTTTTGGAGATAATTGTATGCTAGGACCTGGAGTACAACTTTATACTGCAACACACCCTTTAAATCCAATTGAGCGCAATTCGGGAACAGAGTATGCAAAACCTATTACTATTGGACATAATGTTTGGATTGGTGGAAATGCAATTATTAATCCAGGAATTACTGTGGGAGATAATGTAGTTATCGCATCAGGTGCAGTTTTGACGAAGGATGTTCCAGACAATGTTGTAGTCGGTGGTAACCCAGCAAGGGTCATTAAAGAATTATCTATATAATAAAGTAGGGCTGAATCAGGTATTGATTCAGTCCTTTTTTTAATTCATCTCGAAAATGGCAAAAGTTATATATTGAAAATGAGTGAAAATAAAATTAATAAAGCATTTTACAAACTACTTGACTGGACACTAAATGGTGTCATATAATAGGGACACTATTTAGTGTCTTATGAAGAAGAGGGGGAAAGGCTTTGAACCAAACAGAACATAAACGTGATGTTTTTGTAGCTATTGCAGATCCAACTAGACGTAAATTAATACGCATATTGGCAGATGGAGATGAGTTACCTCTACATGAATTAACTGCACAATTTAAAATGGGACGTACTGCTGTATCGAAACATCTGACTATCCTAAAGGAGGCAGATTTAGTGACGAACCGAAAAGCAGGTCGAGAAACAAGGTATAAACTAAATCCAGCTCCCTTGCAGGAAGTAAAAGATTGGTTATCCTTTTATGAGAAGTTTTGGAATGAAAGAGCATTACTACTTAAAAATATATTGGAGGAATAAAAATGGCAGATATATCATTAGATTTTCAATTTAAAAGCCCTATTCATAAAGTTTGGGACGCTTTAACACAATCAGACACACTTGCAAAATGGGTGATGGAGAATAATTTTCAACCTATTGTAGGATCTAAGTGTCAGTTTTGGAATAAAGAAATTGATTTAGTTGTAGATAGTGAAGTCTTAGTTGTTGATGAGCCTAACAAACTATCGTATACATGGGTCGGTGGGCCGATTGATACAGTAGTGACATGGACATTAAAACAAGAAGGCGAAACAACTCATGTACATCTTGAACACACTGGATTCGCACAAGAAGATTATGCATTCCATGGTGCAAAAAGTGGTTGGGCATATAAAGTGGAAGAACTTAAAAAGATACTTTAATTACGTGGGTTAATATCCCTTATTGGGGAGTATAAGGGAAGTCGAAGTCCGTCAAAAAGGAGTTAATGATATGGGTTTTTTCAAGATATGATTGCAGTTTTTAAGAAGAAAGAATTAGAGTTTCTAGGGAGTAAAAAAGAATCGGATAATGTGTACAGTTTTCAATTTAAAAAAGGACAAGATTTAACCTGGGAAGCAGGTCAACACGGTTTATTTACGATTACACATAAGAAAATAAAAAGTGGTACGAAACCATTCAGTGTGGCATCTGCTCCTAAGGAAGATACAATTCGTATTACAACAAAAATTAATGACACCCCAAGTGAGTATAAAAAAGCTCTGTTGGAATTAAAACCTGGAATGACAATTACTATGTCGGGACCAGTAGGGGCATTTCACTTAAAAGCTGATAGTCCTACCATCTTAATTGCTGGAGGAATCGGGATTACACCATTCAGGTCCATATTGAAACAACTTGACTTAGAGGGAAATTCTAATCAAAAACCAATCCATCTACTCTATATGGACAGCGATAAATCATATATTTTCAAAGATGAACTTAATGACATAGCTAATAGTACTTCTATCAGTGTTACTTATTTTGACTCAAGGGATCGTTTATATAATGAAATAGATAAGTATATGCAGCTATATAAGGATAATGAAAAATACTTTATTGCCGGACCGAAGTCTATGGTGGATTCTGTTTCAGCCTATTTACAAGAAAATAAAGTTTCTAAGCAAAAAATCAAAAAAGATGTTTTATACGGATATTAATTTGAAAATGAATAACATAAAAAAACGAGTGTAACTTTGCTATGATAATTACATCTAAAATGAAATGGAGGTTTTCTTTGTGACAGCATTAATCAGATTACGTTTAAACTGATAATTAAATACTCATAGGCTCAGCCTATGTTCAGATAAATGGAATTGATCTGTCTAATTTAAAAGAAAACCAATATAGTACGGTTAAATTAAAAGAGGGGGTATGTATTCCCTCTTTTTTGTTTTTTTACAAGAAATAGTAGAGGAAGTTTACTTAGGGAGAGTTTTTGAGTAATGGGGATGATCTCCACCTCCATGATCCCACTCGGAATGTTTACCTTTATTAGGAATAGTTTTGTCCTAGTCTGTTTCTCTTTCTAAAAACTTAAGGATTTCTTAAGAAAGTTTTTAAGTTTTTCTTACTAATTGATTTGTATAGTAGACTTATCAATTAAAGAAAAAGGAGAATGAATATGAAAGAAAGTAAGATATACATTCTTTTAACAGATACCGGGTCGTTCTTAACAAAGTTAATAAAACTATATACCAATAAACCATATAATCACGCTTCTATTGCCTTGGATTCAAATTTAGAAGAGGTTTATAGTTTTGGCAGAAAGAATATCCATAATCCATTAAACGGGGGATTTGTACAAGAAGATGTAAATTCCAAACTATTAAACCATGCAAGATGTGCAATCTATTCATTAACTGTCACGGATAACCAATTGCAAACTATCAAAAACTATATTGAGGAAATTAGTGCAGAAAAAGATGCGTATCACTATAATTTTTTAGGGTTATTTGGATTTGTTTTTAACAGGCCATTAACTAGAAAGAACTCTTATTTTTGTTCGGAATTTGTTGCATCAGTATTAGAGGGATCTAATGTTATTCAATTTGAAAATTCAGTATCGCTTGTAGCACCACATGATTTGCAGGAATTACCTGATCTTCGTTTGGAATATGAAGGTAGTGTAAATGATTATCTGATGAAGGGTGAGCCAGAGAATGTATCATTTTCTTATCCTTTTATCCCTGCATGATGTGGAAGGATAAAACAATAATAGTTTGGAAAGGATGATACATTTGGAACGAAAAATAAATATTCTAGTTGTTGAAGATGACAATGATATTAACCAATTATTATGTAGAATAATCCGAAAAAGTAACTACTTTGCTCAATCTGCTTATTCCGGAACAGAAGCGATGATTTATTTAGAACAACAAGAGTGGGATTTAGTGTTGCTTGATTTAATGCTTCCTGGTATGAGAGGCGAGGACATTCTTACGAAAATTAGGTCAAGTGGTACAGTTCCCGTTATTATTATTTCGGCAAAGAATGATCAGTATATAAAGATTGATAGTTTACGATCAGGAGCAGATGATTTTATTTCCAAACCTTTTGATGTAGAAGAAGTATCTGCACGTATTGACTCTGTATTAAGAAGGTACAAACAAAGTCAGATTCCCACAAAGCAACCTGCATTAACTCATAAAGATATCAGGTTAGATATTGATGCAAAAACAGTTTATATTAATAACACGAAACTTTCATTAACTAAACGAGAATATGCCATATTATACTTGCTTTTGTCATCTCCTCATAAAGTCTTCTCTAAGTCAAACCTCTTCGAAAGTGTATGGAACGAGCCATACCACGGGGATGATAATACAGTGAATGTTCATATGAGTAATCTAAGAAATAAACTAGCAACGGCCAACCCAAATGGTGAGTATATCGAAACAATCTGGGGAATGGGTTATCGATTAAAATCTTAAGGTTTTCTTAAGAATTATCTTAAGCCTTTCTTATAGTTTAGAACGGATAATAAAGACAGTACGAGAGGGAGGCTATCAATGATGAGTGAATATATATTGAAAACAAATAATCTTTCCAAACAATACAAACAGCATGTTGCTCTTAAGGATATAAATATTTCTATACAGAAGGGTGAAATTTACGGGTTTATCGGACAAAATGGAGTTGGCAAATCAACGATGTTGCGTTTAGTAACTGGACTGGCCTTCCCAACAAGTGGGTCAATAGAGTTATTTCATAATGCTGCCTCAAGTGAATTAACAGAGGCACAGAAACGCATAGCTGCCATTATTGAACAACCAGCACTATTCCAAAATATGACTGCCTATGAAAACTTAGAAGTTCATCGATTACAAAAAGGGATACCGGGTAGAGAGTGTATTGAGAAAACGTTAGATCTTGTAGGACTCGAGGGTACAGGAAAGAAAAAAGTGAGGAACTTCTCCCTAGGCATGAAACAAAGGCTAGGTCTTGCGGTTGCTCTATTAAGTGACCCTGAATTCTTAATACTTGATGAGCCGACAAATGGATTAGATCCAATGGGAATTGTTGAATTAAGGGAATTAATTAAGCGTTTGAATCGTGAAAAGGGGTTAACTGTATTGATATCGAGTCATATATTAAGTGAACTCCATCAGTTAGCTACTAAATTTGGTATTATTCATCAAGGGATTTTATTGGAAGAACTAACTGCAAAAGAATTAGATGAAAAATGCAAACAACATTTGCAAATTAAGGTTGATAACACAACAAGGGGCGCAACTATTTTGGAAGAAAAGTTAGCCACTACTAATTTTGAAGTAATGCCGGATGGTACGATTAGACTTTATAGTTACCTTGATGATGTACGTAATGTGTCAAAATCTCTCACCGATAATGGACTTATTATTGAACATCTCTCACAAAATGGAGACAGTCTGGAAAGCTACTTTTCAAGGATTGTAGGGGGCGCTGACAATGAATAATCTCATGAGGTCAGAAATCTTTAAGTTACAACGTAACAGGACATTTTGGGTAACCTTAGTGAGTGTAACGGGCTTAAGCGTATTGTTACATTACCTCATCCTTATTGATTGGTGGCAAATAACTGGAACCACTTACGACAGCGCTGGGATTGGTGAGTTAAATGCATTAACGATGTTTTCTGTTCCAATGTTTTTTAATCTTATCATTAGCCCTTTAGCAGCCTTCTTTATATCCATAGAGTTTTCACAAAGTGGTGTCATTAAAAATCAGTTAATTAGTGGCCATAAGAGATTCAAAATCTATTTAACAAAGTTTATTGTTCTTTCACTAGGTTCTATTGTTTTGGCAGTGCTTATTCCAGTGATGACTGGCTTAATATTAATCGTTCTTACTGGTAACGGAGATACTTTAAGTGATTCTAATTTGATATATTTAGGTAAATCATATGGATTATTTATATTACAATTATTAGGTTATATAGCCATTTTATTAGTACTAGCTATTATTACAGAGGACAGCGGGAAAACAATTATCTTTTCAATACTATTTACTATATTGATGTTTGCAATAGAAAAATTCCAGAGTTTACCTATAATAAATTTAATTTATGAGAATTCTATTTTTCGCCAATTTAATGAGGTATTTAACGCTAATATGACAAGCGTTGACATGATTAAGTCAATTATTATTGGGGCAGTAAGTTTAATTATTCTTGTTTTATGTGGAATTCTTGTTTTTAACAAAAAAGAAATTAAGTAAGAAGAAAAGGTGAGTGAATGTATTGGTTTATATAGTAATAACCATTTCTATTATAGCGGTCTTTTTATTCACTCGCCTTTTTTCTATTAAAAAAGAAGTACATAATATTTCTCAACAATTACAGAAATATACGAACCGAAAAACAAATAAAAAGATAGATATTGCTTTAATGGATAAAGATATCGAAAAGCTTGGCATACAAATCAATAAACTGATGGATATGTATGTTACCGAACATAGAGAGAAGATACGTTTTGAGATGGAACAGAAACAAGCTGTTGCAAATATATCCCATGACTTAAGGACTCCATTAACGTCTATTTTAGGGTATATACAAATGGCGGAAGCGGAGAATGTAGAGCTGGAAGAAAAAGAAGAATTTTTATCCATTGCTAAACAGCGAGCCAAGCGATTAGAGGCATTGTTGAATGATTTTTTCGAATTAAGTGTAATTGAATCCGCAGAACATAAACTTAAGTCCGAACGAATTAATATAAACAGGTTAGTCGTTGATACTATTATGAGTTTTTATGATCGTTTTAACGAGAAAAATCTGGAACCAATAATAAATATTCCTAAAGGTAATTTATTTATTATTGCGGATGAGTCAGCTGTATCAAGAGTAGTAGAAAACTTGATTTCTAATGCAATTAAACATTCAGATGGTAATATAATAATTAGTCTTGAAGAAAAAGAATCGACAATTATGTTGAGTATTAAAAATGATGCCTATACACTAACTAAACAAGATGTTGAACGAATATTCGATCGATTTTATATGGTAGATCAATCACGTTCAGACAATAGCACAGGATTAGGACTGTCGATTGTGAAAAGTTTTATGGATAAAATGAATGGAACGATTGCGAGTGAACTAGTAAATGGACAGCTTGCTATAAGATGTGAGTGGGAGAAGTGAGGTTGTTAAATTAATCTCAGTTCATTAAAGTGAATCTAACACAAGAAGTTGCTTGTGATTTAAATCATTACTGATATAATAATAAACAATTAGATTATTCATAAGTTTTCTAGGGTTCCGCAATAATTATTGGACTGGACCGAGAGAAAGCTCGCAGTGATTTACTGTGCCACGGAGGGATAAAAGCCCGGGAGAAACGTTATTCGTTTTCTCTCAGGGCTTTTTAGTTTTTTGTTATTAAAAGTGGAGGTGTTTTTATGAATCGATATTGGATTCAATTATTTATTGCAGCTGTACTAGAAGTGTTTTGGGTAATTGGTTTGGCTCATTCCTATAATGCTTGGACTTGGACTGCTACGGCGGTTTTAATAATTATAAGTAATTATTTAATGATTACAGCAGCACAAGTGCTACCAGCTGGAACAGCTTATGCTGTCTTTGTTGGGTTAGGTACTGCAGGAACAGTAATTTCTGAAATACTATTTTTTGATGAGCCATTTCGTTGGATTAAAATAATACTCATTTTTACGCTGTTAGTTGGGGTAATTGGTTTAAAGTTGGTGACAGATGAAGGTAATAAGAAAGGGGCTGAATCCTGATGGCTTGGGTTACGTTAATATTAGCAGGTTTATTAGAGACATTTGGAGTAGCCATGATTAATCAGTTGTCTGTTAAAAGAAACTGGCAAACGGTAGTTTATTTGATTCTAGGGTTTGGCTTAAGTCTTGCATTGTTGAGTTATTCTATGGAATTTATTCCAATGGGCACAGCTTATGCTATCTGGACTGGGATTGGTGTTGTTGGTGGTGCACTTGTCGGAATGATATTTTATGGGGAATCAAAAGATTGGAAGCGGATGGTTTTTATCGCAATTGTTTTATGTTCAGCTGTAGGCTTAAAACTTGTTTCCTAATTATCTTAAAACTTATAAAAAACACCTTGCTATAGTGTAAGGTGTTTTTTTGCATACGTTAATTCTCATTCTATATTTTTCGGAAATATAAGTCTACTTTTAAATTTTAAATAATTTATAATGGTAAATAACTAAATGGATGTAAAGGAGATAAGTATGCAAAAAACTAGGAAATATCACAGAGCCTTTGGCGTATATGGAATTTACATAGAAAATAATAAACTGCTCGTTATTAATAAAAATGGTGGTCCTTATAAGAAGCGTTATGACCTCCCTGGTGGAAGTCTAGAAGAGGGAGAGAGTTTGACTAAAGCTATGCAAAGGGAGTTTAAGGAAGAAACGGGGATTGATATTGAAATTGTAGAAAATATTGGTGTAATTGATTTTCAGCTACCTTGGGAGTGGAAGGAATTCACGGATGTTCACCATATTGCAGTCTATTATCTAGTGAATCGAATAGGTGGAAAGATAAGTGCTCCAGAACAGTTTGAAGGACAAGATTCCCTCGGGGCTGTTTGGGTGACTGAGCAAGATGTGTCATTAGATAATGCCTCGCCATTAGTGCTAAAGGCATTTGACTGGATGAAAAATAACGAACTAGGAATTGATATAATTTATTACAAAGACTGGAAAGTGAAAAAATGACTGCTGTTTTTGGAACGAAAGAGAAAAATGTTGATTACACGATGAGGAAAGGAATTTATGGAGTTACATTTAATAATGGGAAAGAAAAAGTATTAGCAGTACGTACCCCTAATGGTGGTTATTTTTTGCCAGGTGGTGGTGTGGAACATGATGAAAGTAATGAAATTTGTCTAAGAAGGGAGATGCTTGAAGAAACAGGATACTCAATTGATATAAAATCATTTATCGGAAATGCAAGTTGTTATTTTCTGTCTCTAAAAGGAGATCCCTTATTAAGTAATGGTTATTTCTATAGGGTTGAATTGTTGGAAAAAACACAGAATCCATTGGAAGAAGGCCAAATAAAAGAATGGGTAAGGATAGAAAAGGTAGAGGAGCTTTTCACTCATGAACATCATATTTGGGCAATAAAAGAAGGGATACATTCTGCACGGTAGAGGAGAGGAAATTTAATGAGGACAATAACACTTTCAAATGGAAGAACAGTAGAGATTGAGTGTTTAAGCTGTGCGTTAACAAGTGGTGTGATTGAGCCTGATGGTGGTGTGATAGTAGAAACAGAATACTTTCATGCTCACCAAGATGTTGCCTATCCAATAAAAGGACTTGTGATTCTAGCATCCAAGCGTCATATAACATGCTTTGATGAGTTAACCGAAGAAGAACAGTTGGATTACATCCGAATCTTGACCAAGATTAGAAAAGTGCAACGAAAAGTCTTAGGAATTGATTATGTCTATTATTTTTATAATGAGGATACTACCCATCATTTTCATACTTGGATGGTTCCAAGATATGAGTGGATGTACGAGTTTGGTAGGTCGGTAGAATCCGTTCGGCCTGTACTGCTCCATGCAAGGAATGAGATGAATTCCGAGGAGAATAGAAAAGAAGTAATGCAGGCGATTGAAGCATTAGTAGAAGAATTGAATTAAAGATGGATGTGTATAAAAATGATAAAAGCAGTTCTCTTCGATTTGGATGGTACGTTATTAAATAGAGATGCATCATTATTAAAATTTGTAGAAGGTCAATATGATCGGTTTTCTAATTGGTTAACGGAAATACCGAGGGAAAAATATATTGCCAGATTTATAGAATTAGATTGTCGTGGTTATGTGTGGAAGGATAAGGTGTATCAGCAATTATTGGAAGAATTTAATGTTACTGATTTATCTTGGGAAACTTTGTTACAAGATTACATTACCGAATTTCACCATAGCTGTATTCCGTTTTCTAATCTTAGAAGGACTTTGGAGTGTTTAAAAAATCATTCTATTCAATTAGGAATGATTACAAATGGTTTTGGGCAGTTTCAAATGGACAATATACGTGCATTAGGAATACAAGGATATTTTCATACGATTCTAATTTCAGAATGGGAAGGCATTAAGAAACCTAATCCTGATATCTTCCATAGAGCACTACTTCAATTACAAGTTTTACCTAATGAGGTTATGTTCGTAGGAGACCACCCTATCAATGATATGAAAGGTGCAAAGGATGCTGGAATGTGGACGATTTGGAGAAGAGATATTCAATGGAAAAAAGTTGATACAGATTATATAATTGAGGATTTAAATGAGATACCGTTAATTATTCAACAATTAAATAAATCCTAATATACTAATCTTTGTTTATTATAAAGGAGAGGTTTCATGTATATTCCGAAACACTTTAAAGTTACAGATGTTGATGAAGTAATAGAATTTATTGAAATGAATTCTTTTGGTACTATTGTTACAACTGAACAAGGGAAACCTATTGCTACTCATCTGCCTTTGGAGTTACATAAACAAGGAGATGACTATTATATAACAGGACATTTCGCTTATGCCAACCCACAATGGAAGACATTGAATGAAAATGTTCTTGTTATATACCAGGGACCACACGCTTATGTTTCATCGACCTGGTATAGCCATGAAAATGTACCAACTTGGAATTATCAATCTGTCCATATATATGGAAAAGCTAGCTTAATGAATGAACAAGAGCTAGAAGAAGATCTTAAACTTTTATTAAAAAAGTACGAAAACCATCGAGAAAATGCCGCATTATGGGAAAACCTATCTTCTCAATCGAAAAGGCAAATAAAAGGGATTGTTGGATTTAAGATTAAAGTAGAAGAAATACAGGCTGCATATAAGCTAAGTCAGAATCGGAATAAGACAGATTATAATAGTATTATTGAAAAACTAAAACAGGAACATAATCCGAGTTCTCAACAAGTAGCAGAACTAATGAAGAAGAGAAGAGTATTTGATAAAGGCTGAGTATTGTTAGTGAGGTGTCTATCATGTTTTCTAATGAACAACTGAAAGCAATGATCGAAGGAAAGGTAGTTGGAACAGAATTTCCTTATGATACAAATAATGACCAAGAAATAGAAGCTCATATAAGACGGTTATTTTATCGTATAAACAGAATACCTAATATTGTGTGTGAAGCGGAATGGAATCATTTTGGGAGTGGATATGCTTCATTTGTGGAATTCTTTTGTTACCAAAAAGAAGATGTCGAAGTTACAAAAGAGATAAAAGGTATTCAAGAGTTAGAAATAGAAGGAATAATTATTGATATTAGTCGTCTTGCTCCAGTCGCAATAATGGGAGAGGATGATCGATATAAGACGATTCGAGTAGAAACAAAAGAAGAAATTGGTGGTGCATATGGTTCACTTCTTGGTGGTTATCGATTAGAGCATTTACCTGATAAATATAGAGAAATTGCTAGGAAGCTACGACAAGCATTAGAAGAGTATAATTATGAATTGCTTAAACCAGAAGTGTTGAATGAACGTTTACCTTTTCCGGCTCAGATACCAACAATTTATCGTGAACCTAGACAGTATTTAATTTTGGATGCAATTTTTTATTGGATAGATTAGTTCTTTTATGTTGAATCATTATCAGCAAGGGTGAGCAATTTGCAGCAAATTGAATTTATGAAATGGCGTTTAGAGATTGATTTACATAAAACAAAAGAATTTTATCATTATTATAATGACTACTGTAACTGTATATATTGCCTTAATTATATGGAAGCAGTAAAATTACTCAATCCAAACATTATAGAGAAATTGACTAGATTAGGGATTAACTTACATAAACCAATCCATCTTTCTGAGTTTGGCGAAAGTGAAGAGGGTGCTCGTCTTTATATCGGACATTACCATCTAGTCGGTAAGCTAGTGAGCGGAGAGTATTGCACAGATTCGGAATGGAATGACTCTAATTCAATTAAAGTTGGAAATTTTACATTAGGTTTTGAAAAGGATATCACTCTTGTACAACAAAATTTTCCAAAACCTGTATTACAATTGGCTTTTGAGACGACTGTTCCATGGGTTTTAAATGAAAAACCAGAAAATTAATGGATGTCTATATGGAGAGGAATAACTTTGTTAAATTTTCAATTTGCTTTTGATCATCATAATAAGATTGAGCAAAAACTAATAAAACAGCGAAATGGTAAACTTTTAATTGATATACAAGGTAGATTAGAAGTTATAATAAATAATAGAATTTATTTCTTAGAGCCATCACTGGCTTTACTGGAATTTGCAATCTCCTTACATAAATGGAACCGTGGAGAGAATTATTATTACTACACCATGGAGCATGATGAAAGAGAAGGTCCTTTATTAGCTTTCATGAAGAACACGAAAAACCAATGGTCTTTATTTTCTATTTGGCAATTGTATAAGTCAGATGAGTTACTAACATTAGAGATGATTGAAGATGCTGTAGATGATTTCTTACATCAATTTGATGCTGAATTACTAAGATATTATGGTTTTCGAATAAATGATTTCATAAGAAACAAAAGATGAAATACCAACAAAAAGTCCTTTAACGGTATCGTAAAGGACTCTTTGTTATTTTACCCACAATACAATTCTTCTATCTTTATCTTCTATCCCAAAAACGTTGCTTACAGATAGCTGAAACAAAGTCTTCTCCAAAGTTCGGATTATTAGCTGCAAATATAACCCCAGCTAAATTATTCTGTTCTGCCGGTTGTAAATAAGACTGTCCAGTTGAAGCAATACCAATAGGTTTATATTGCTCATATGCTTTATGAAGGAAACGAGTAACATCTTTATTAAACATCGCTTGATTTCTCGCAGTTCCTCCAACAACGTAAATAGCATCCACAAGATATGGACTTGAAGTAATAAAGGTTTGGTCTACTTTAAGTTGTGAACCGTCTGATCCTGTTACCATACCTAGTTTATTACTAATAATTCTTATAAATACCCCATTTTGTTTTAGTTGATTTAGAACCCCACTAACCTCTTGGGAGTTAAAACCATCTCCAATTAGTACGCCTACTCTCTGTGTTGCTGCATATTTAGGTGTATTAGCTTGGCTGAGAGATGGATATCTCGTTTCAACTGGTACATTTGTACCGCTTGGAGGGTTAACGCCAATATTTTCGGCAACGATTGTTGCTAATTCCTTATCTACATTTACTAATAGATCAACATTTTGCTGGCGAACAGATTCGCTTTTAACTTTACCTAGTTGGTAGCTAAATCCTTCGATAGTATGCTGTTTCTCAACTGGTGTTAAACTATTCCAAAATATTCTAACTTGAGAGAAGAAATCATTGAAGGATTCACTTCGCCCTCGTACTACGTGTCCTTCTACTTTTTTCGGATAATGCTCATATCCACCTTCCTCAGGTGGTGTTGTGTGCGGTGTGTTATTTGCTAGAGAGTTCTTATGATAAGATACCTGGTCAACATCAATACGATATCTCATTGGCCCACGTCTTTGGTTGTTGTGGAATGGGCAGATTGGTTTATTGATTGGAAGTTCCTGGAAGTTTGGTCCAATCCGGTGTGTTTGGGCCATATGATATGCAATTAGTCTACCTTGCAACACCGGGTCATTAGAAAAATCAATACCTGGCACGACATTGGCTGGGTTAAATGCTACTTGTTCGGATTCAGTATGATAATTATCGATATTTCTATTTAACGTTAACTTCCCAATGATTTGAACGGGGACAAGCTCTTCTGGCCAAAACTTCGCAGGATCAAGAATATCGAAATCAAATTTAAATTCATCCTCAAGTGGAATTAATTGAACACCTAATTCATATTCAGGATAAAATCCTTTGTCGATTGCTTCTCGTAAATCCTTTCTATGGAAATCAGGGTCAATTCCTCCTAGTTTAATAGCTTCATCTTGCAGGAGGGAATGAACGCCAAGAACTGGTTTCCAAACAAATCGAACAAAGGTAGCTACTCCTTCTTCGTTGACAAATAAATACGTGTTAATGGACCATGATTCCATCATGCGATAACTTCTTAGAATACCCCGGTCAGACATAATCCAAGTTACCATATGAAGTGACTCTGGATTATTAGCTACATAATCCCAAAAGTAGTCATGAGCCCCTGTTGCAGTCGGGATATCATCATCATCTTTTGCTTGGTAAGCATGAATAACATCAGGGAACTTCATCGGATCTTGGTTAATGAGTACCGGCATAGCGATGGTTGTTAGGTCGTAATTTCCTTCCTCTGTATAAAATTTAACCCCTTTACAACGTAAATCTCTAGCAGTATCATATGATCCTCTTGGTCCTTGAACAGTAGAAAAACGACAAGTTATAGGAGTCTTTATACCTGGTTCTTGTAAAAAGCCTGCTTTCGTTACATGTCTCATAGATTGATAACATTCAAACTCACCGTGAGCACTATAACCCCTTGCATGTACGACTCTTTCTGGTTCCTCTTCCTGTACGAAGTGTGACATTTTCTCAAAATAATGCCAGTCCTCGTGTAGGGAAGGACCACGTTCTCCTGCTTTTAATGTTTCTGAATCATTAGCTATTTTCCGCTTTTGATTAGTTGTCATTGGGTTACCAGTATTTTGAATTCGATACTGATCGAGTTGTTCCTGTTTTGCATCCTGGTTAACAGGCAGTTGTTGATTTCTTTCTGATTTTTTATCCATGTAATCACCCATCCTAATATATAAAGATTTGTAATCTTTTATATTCCTATGTAGTATTTTTAAACTTATGCCTAGTGTGAATGATTTTCTCGTCGTTATTTTACCTTTTCTTCTAATTATTGCTTATAGGTACTGACTCAACTATGAATTGATGCCGTTAAATCCATTCATAAGTACACTTACCCATTCATTTGCATAGAATAATTTAGAAATTCTATGAAAGGATGTAAAATTATGTATTATATTCCATATGTCTATCCGCATCCAGTTCCATATTATGTTCCACAATACCCAAATCCTGGTTATATGAATCCATCAGATGAAAGATGGGGGATTCAACAAATTGAAAAGATGAAGGCAAGAGTTCCATTAAGAGATTATGGTCCAAATCCGTTTGTTGTAGATATTGAAGCAGCAAGTGAGCAAAATAATAATTATCGTACAGCTTTATGGACTGGAGAACATCTTCAAGTGACTGTGATGAGTATTCCAGTAGGTGGAGATATTGGTCTTGAAGTTCATCCTGATACAGATCAATTTTTACGTATTGAAGAAGGAAAAGGAATTGTTCGAATGGGCCGAAACCAAAATAATTTAAGTATCGAAAGAAAAGTAAAAGAAGATTCCGCTATTATGGTTCCAGCTGGTACATGGCATAACTTAATTAATACTGGTAATGAACCAATAAAGCTCTATTCAATCTATGCACCACCACACCATCCACGAGGAACTGTTCACCGTACAAAAGAAGAGGCTATGTCTGAAGAGTATTAAGGTGTAAAAGCACATTTCTTAGGAATTGTGCTTTTTATAATGATTGTAATTTCTGCTCATGTCCGATAAAAATGTGGTATGATGCAAGTAAATTAATTTACGAATCTAGAAAAATAGACATAGGGGGAAGGCAGAATGAGAAGAGTTATTATTGATACAGACACAGCTGGTGATGATACGATTGCAATATTAACTGCACTACACCATTTTAAAGTGGAAGGTGTCACAATTACTGGAGGGAACGTGGATTTTGACCAAGAGGTTGAAAATGCACTATATACGATTCAAGTATTTAATCCAGATTATTATGTGCCGGTATATAAAGGGTATGAAGGGCCAATTCTAGGTAACGAAAAAGGGCATGTAACAGTGGAAGATGTTCATGGAAGCGATGGTATGGGGGACTCATTCTTTGATAAAGCCGTACAACGTCCAGAAGAAAATCATGCTGTTGATTTTATAATTGAAACTGTAAAAGCAAATCCTGGTGAAATAGAATTATTAGCTATTGCTCCACTGACTAACATAGCAATGGCCATCAAAAAAGACCCTACAATTGTAGAAGCAATCCCACATGTTTATATTATGGGTGGAACGAATAACTCATTAGGAAATATTACTGCATCTGCTGAATACAATTTCTATGTTGACCCAGAGGCTGCAAAGATTGTCCTTCATTCCGGAATCCCAATTACGATGGTTGGATGGGATATGTGTACAGAGTACTCCGTTATGGCGGATATAGATCATTTAGACATTGAAAGTTTAGAAACTGACCGCTCAAAGTTTTTCATGGATATTAACAGGGTTGTACTAAAATTCAACCGAGAAGTACATAAAATTAATGGGACAACTCATCCAGACACATTATTAGTTTCTATTGCTGCCAATGAGGAGATAATGACCAAATCGAATATGTATTACGTTGATGTGGAAACAAAGGGAGAAATTACCCGAGGGTATAGTATGGTTGATATTAATAATCGTAGTGGAAAAGATCCTAATGTGAAAGTTTGTGAGATGGTAGATAGAGAGGCGTTTAAAAGGGATTTGCTAGAAGTCCTTAGTTGATATAATGAATGAAAGATGGTGCTAAGAACGATTAGCTCCATCTTTTTCTTTTCTTACATTTGGTTTAATTGTTAACAATAAAATTGATCCAATTAATAAAGCCGCCCCAAGGGTATTTTGCCAAGTAATTTCAATTGGAAAGAATGGAAAGGAAATATGACTTGGTAAGATATAATTGTAAATAGTAGCATGATACATTAATGACGTAAAGAAGTATTTATTATTATTTTTCAAACTAAAATGCTCCTTGTATCGTCATATAGATAGAGGGGGAAATCTGATTATGGTAGGAAATGAGATGAAGAAGGTTTATAAATCAACTTTAAAGCAATCCTGTAAACCTATATTAATTCATGTTATGATTTGTTTTGTTTCCATGATACTTAGTACCTTTAATAGAACAACTGGTGACGTAATGATGGCTAGCCCGATTACATCAATAATTTATGTGTTGGAAACGATGTTTTTAATTGTATTTTTATTAACTTAGTTATACCTACCCCAGCAATGATAAGTTATATAATAATTAGTATAGGATCGCCGTTACTATTATATATAAGTGGTATTTATGCTATCCGTTACAAAAATAACAAGGCACATCTCCAATGATATGCCTTGTTATTTTTGGACGTATTTAAGATATAGGCTGGCTATGGATAATACTTTTATACAATCAAGCATAATTTTTCATATTCTAATGAAAATAAACTAGACTAGTGATAAACAGGAGGGGGAGAATTGATGAGACAAGTATTTAGCGAAATCATTCAATTTCGTGGAAGTCATTATGATTTTGGTTATATGCAAGGTGAACAATTAAAAGAGTCTCCAATTCTCCCTAATCGTGAACTGCAGTGGGGATCAAAGCGAAAATACCATTTTATTATAGATGAACAAGAGATAAAGCGGATGTTCATGACATTCTCTCCAGGGATGTGGGAGGAAATCGAAGGGCTTGCAGATGCACTTCAGATGAGTATACATGATGCAATTGTTGAGTTCGGTGGTTATTATTTGGAGTACGGTAAAAGTGGTTGCTCGATATTTACTGGGAAAGATTATATGATACGTAATTATGATAACCACCCTGCATCATATGAAGGTAGGTACATATTCTTTCAGCCTACCAGTGGGGGGTATGCTACAGTAGGACCTTCCATGCAAATTACAGGACGGATTGATGGAATAAATGAAAAAGGTTTAGCAATGGGATATAACTTTGTAAATCGGAAAAAGTCTGGAAATGGATTTGTTTGCAATATGGTTGGTCGCTTGATATTGGAGATTTGTGCAACTGTTTCTGAAGCGGTAGATCTCTTAAGAGAAATTCCGCATAGACATTCATTTAATTATGTATTACTTGATAAAGAAGGACAAACATTCGTAGTTGAGGCTTCACCAAGGCGTATTGACGTACATAATGGTAACGCTTGTACAAATCACTTTGAGAAACTTACTGAAGAGAATCGTTATCGAATGGACGAGTCGATGAAGAGACAGGAGACTATTAGTAACAGTAGTCAAGATTTGTTGGATGCTTACCAAGCATTTCAAATGATGAATAATACCGATGAAGGGGTATTTTCTAAGAAGTACGGAGCTTGGGCTGGAACGATACATACAGCCGGGTATTTTCCGAAAGAATTAAAAGCTTGGTTTTCAATAGGAGGAGACCAAAGACCAGTTATACTAGACTTTGGTAAATGGCTAAAAGGAGAGCCGATACGAATAAAGAAAATAAAAGGGAAACTAGACTCAACTTCTCCGTTTGTAAATATGGAAATCCTTAATGAACCGGGAATAATGTTATAAATAAAACAACCAATCTAATGGCAGATTGGTTGTTTTATGTTAGGAGATGGATCTGTCCCGAATTGCTGCAATCTCTCTTGCAAATTCATTGGATACATCTTCACCAATTTCTTCCCACTTTGACTTTTCCCTAATATATCCATCCTTATCAAGTGGCTCCTGAAATTGATTAATGCCTGTTGCTGCAAGGAGTGAGTTTTCATCTTTGTCTAAACCGAGATGGACAACATGTTTAATTACAAATGGTTTCCCAAATTCAATAAACGCATCATTGCGATCTAACATACCCTCCAACACATGAAAAGGGATACGTAGATATATCGTTTCCCCACCTTCACGATGCATCGTTGCATCAAAAAATGCTCCATCATATTCCCAACTAGCACATTTGCTTAGTCCAAACTTCTTAGCTAATTTACGCGCCTCACCGAAGAAAGCTCTTTTTCCTTGTAACTCTGTTTCTAATTCTATCATGTAATAACTCCTTTCTAGCGATATTATTTAATAGCATTAACTAATTTTGGGAGAAAATACCTTTTATGTATGAAAGAATAAAGATTAGTTTTGATGAACATATTGCATAGTAAGAATAAAAATAATAGGTTGGTGTGACATTTTTCACAGACATCGGACAGATTTTCATAGACAATATACACAGTAGGTTTTTTTATTGACATAAATACGATAGGGGGGTATAGTATAAATGAAGAGAGGGAAAGAAGGTGTTCACATGGATCATTTTTTACATGATCACCCAGTTACACCACGAACTGATGCAGAGAAACAAGCTGTAATTAATCGATTAAAGCGGATTGAAGGGCAAGTAAGAGGTATTCAGAAGATGGTTGAGGATGACCGTTATTGTGCAGATATACTTGTGCAAATTAGTGCGATTAATGCAGCTTTAAAGAAAGTTGGTTATCAAGTTACAGAAAGACATATGAAGCACTGTGTTACAGATGCTGTCCAGTCTGGGCAAGGTGAAGAGGCAATTGATGAGCTAATGGAAATTATGAAACACTTTTCTAAATAGATACAGTAGGGGGGTATTGCAATGAGTGAATCCCAACATATTACGGTTGGTGTTACAGGAATGACTTGTGCCGCATGTTCCAATCGTATTGAGAAAGTATTAAATAAAATCGAAGGGGTTGAAGCTCAAGTTAACTTAACAACAGAAAAGGCAACGGTCGATTTTGATCCGAAAACGGTAACTGTTGAGGATATTACGTCCAAGATAGAAAAGCTTGGCTATGGTGTGCAGACTGAAAAAATTGAGTTTGATGTATATGGAATGACTTGTGCTGCTTGCTCAACCCGTATTGAAAAGGTACTCAACAAACAAAATGGGGTTAAACAAGCAACGGTTAACTTGGCTACAGAAAGTGCTTCCATTGAATATAACCCTGGGCTTATTGAGGAGCCAGATTTAATAGGAAGAATTCAAAAACTTGGATATGATGCAAAGCGTAAAGCAGAAAAAGAAGACAAACAATCACAAAAGGAAAAACAACTTCAAAAGATGAAGACAAAACTAATTATTTCTGTATTCTTGTCTGCACCTTTATTAGTAACGATGCTTGTACATCTAGGTGGTATGAATATTCCGGACATATTCATGAATCCATGGTTCCAGTTTGCGCTTGCTACACCTGTACAATTTATTATTGGCTGGCAATTTTACGTCGGTGCTTATAAAAACCTACGTAATGGTGGAGCAAACATGGATGTACTTGTTGCTTTAGGTACTAGTGCCGCCTATTTTTACAGTTTATATGAGGCATTTAAAACGATTGGAAATCCAGCATACATGCCTCATTTATACTTTGAAACTAGTGCTGTTTTAATTACTTTAATTCTGTTTGGTAAATATCTAGAAACTAGTGCAAAAAGCCGAACAACTGTAGCTATATCAAAATTATTAAACCTACAAGCAAAACAAGCTAGAGTGATCCGTAACGGTGAAGAAACGATGGTGCCAATAGAAGATGTTGCAGTAAGTGACCGCCTTATTGTGAAGCCTGGTGAGAAAATACCGGTGGATGGTATCGTGATTAAGGGGAGAACTTCCATCGATGAATCAATGATTACTGGTGAATCTATACCTATTGAAAAAGACACTGGTGCAATGGTCATTGGTTCTACCATAAATAAAAATGGAACAATTGAAATGGAAGCAACAAAAGTTGGAAAAGATACTGCTCTTGCCTCGATTATCAAAGTCGTAGAGGATGCTCAAGGATCGAAAGCACCAATTCAACGATTAGCTGATGTTATTTCAGGATATTTTGTACCGATTGTTGTTGGTATCGCCTTTGTGACGTTCTTGATTTGGATTATTTTTGTAACACCAGGTGAATTTGAACCATCATTAGTAGCTTCGATAGCGGTACTCGTTATTGCCTGCCCTTGTGCGCTTGGGCTTGCAACACCAACTTCAATTATGGTAGGTTCAGGTCGGGCAGCAGAAAGCGGTATTCTATTCAAAGGTGGAGAACATCTAGAACGTACTCACCAATTAAATGCAATTGTACTTGATAAAACAGGTACAATTACAAAAGGTAAACCAGAAGTAACGCACTATACAGCCGATGATGAAACTTTATCATTGCTTGCAAGTGCAGAAAAAGGTTCAGAACATCCCTTAGCAGAAGCAATTGTTTCCTTTGCTACAGAAAAAAATGTTCCTTTCTTAGAAGCAACTAATTTCCGTGCGATACCTGGTCATGGTATTGAGGCGGTCATAGATGATAAAACTGTCTTAGTTGGGACAAGAAAATTAATGACGGAACACAATATTTCAGTGGCACATGTTGAACAGGAACTAGTTGAATACGAAGTAAATGGTAATACAGCTATGTTAATTGCGGTCGATGGTGAGTATAGGGGAATTGTTGCAGTGGCGGATACGGTAAAAGAGACTGCGAAACAAGCTATAAAAGAAATGAAAGAACTGGGACTCGAAGTGTTTATGCTGACCGGTGATAATGAACGTACTGCACAAGCTATTGCTAAGCAAGTAGGAATTGACCAAGTAATTGCGCAAGTTTTGCCAGAAGAAAAAGCAAATAAAGTAAAGGAAATCCAGTTACAAGGGAAGAAAGTTGCCATGGTAGGTGATGGAGTGAACGATGCACCTGCTTTAGCTGTAGCTGATATTGGAATTGCGATTGGAACTGGTACTGAAGTAGCGATAGAAGCGGCTGATGTTACCATTCTTGGAGGGGAACTATTATTAATTCCACAGGCAATTAAGATTAGTAAAGCTACTATTCGCAACATCCGTCAAAACTTATTCTGGGCTTTTGGTTATAACACGGCTGGTATTCCTATTGCTGCATTAGGACTTCTTGCACCTTGGATTGCTGGTGCAGCTATGGCATTTAGTTCTGTTAGCGTGGTAACTAACTCACTTCGACTAAAGCGAGTGAAAATATAAGAATTTTGGGGAAGGTAGATAGTCCTTTCCCCAATACTATACTTAAACTTTTGGAAAGGAGATATAAACAATGCAAACAACAACTTTAGATGTAAGAGGGATGACTTGTGGTCATTGCAAAATGTCAGTAGAAGGTGCACTAAATGAATTAGAAGGTGTAACTACTGTAGAAGTCGAATTAGCAACAGGAAAAGTAAATGTAACTTATGATGAAGCAAAAGTTACAGTAGCACAACTACAAGAAGCAGTTGAAGACCAAGGCTATGATGTAGCATAATAAAAAATACCGTCGGGATATCCCAACGGTATTTTTTAATTTACTGCTATTTCTGTTTGTTTACTCTTTAGCGATATATACATTGTTCCTAGAGAGGCAATAATTAATAGTCCACCGATAAATGCATTTGCATGGGTAGTAGCTTGTCCAATAATAATTCCACCTAGAAATGCACCACTTGCAATTCCAAAGTGGAGGGCAGAATTACTTAAACTTTGTTGAATTTCTGATGTGCTAGGTGATGACTCAATTAAATAACTTTGCATCGCTGGCGAAATAGCCCAGCTCATGACTCCCCAAACGACTAGCATGAATAGAAATACAGGTAAAATATTTGTAGTATAAGGAATTACCATCATAACAGCACCAAAAATTATAATAGCTACTACAATCGTTCTCTTTGTTCCAAGTGTATCAGCTAATGTACCACCAATACCCCCACCACTAACAGCAGCTACTCCAAAAACAAGGAAGAGTACGCTTATCCATGTTGCACTGCCGCCCATCGTTTCCTGTAAAAAAGGTTTAAAATAAGTATAAAGTACAGAATGCCCTGTCATATATAAAAAGGTCGTAAGATGTGCAAAAAGTATTTTACGGCTTCTCAAAGTTGCCAACTGAACCTTAAGTGGCACAGGAGGGCTAGGTTCTACCCGATCCATCCAGAAATACACACCAATAATAGAGAGAGCCGTTAAGATGGTAATGAGTACAAATGGTGCCCGCCAACTAAATGTTTCTCCTAACATTAAACCAATTGGAACACCGAGTACGAGTGATCCACTAACACCCATTGATACAATCCCAATTGCTCGTCCACGATATTTTGGCTCTACAATTTTAGGAGCCATAACTAAACAAAGAATAATTAGAAGTGCACAGCTAAAGGCAGTAATTGTCCTACCGATAAAGAGAATCGTATATGTTGGACTAAGAACGGAAATTATATTTCCAATTAAGAATAAAAATAAGAAGTTCAATGTTAATTTTTTTCGTTCAATTTTTGCTGTCAATAATAATAGAATGGGTGCTGCAATCGCAAAGATTAATGAAAAGATAGTTACTAGAAACCCAGCAGCTGCTAAGGAGACGTTTAAATCTTCAGCAATTAAATCTACTAACCCACTAATGATTAATTCAACCATTCCAACAATAAACGAAACAATCATTAAAAAGTATACGCGTTTATCCATGAAGTCCGTCCTTTCTGTTTACCTAATTAATAATAAACTGGTTGTTGGTTGAAAACAAGTGGGACGTGGTATATTCGGGTAACACGTTGGTGGTTTTGATAGAAGCTAAAGATATGGTTGAAGTAGCTAAAGATGTTGCAAAAGTAGCTAAAGTTTATAGTAAAGTGGCTAAAGTTTCCATCAAACTAGCTAAAGATTATGTCAACCACCTAATTTTAGGCAAAAGTCACCTTGTTATTGCCTCCAAACAAGCGTAAGATGACAATAAACCACCAATTTAGGGAGAAATTTATATGAAGGAGTATTCCTACGAAAAATTATTAAACATTCGAACAAGTGGAATAGGTGTTCCAAATAGTTTAATTCATTATCACCCTTATGAACCGACACCATACGAAGCATTAGAGGCATTGTTTGAACAATATGAAGTATATAGAACTGACCATTATGTTGATTTTGGTTGTGGGCTTGGTAGACTAAATTTCTATATTCACTATTTTTATCATGCCTCCGTTATTGGAGTAGAGATGAATGAGATTTTTTATAGAAAAGCAATAAAAAATAAAAAACAATATGCAAAGAAATTGAAGCGATCTATCGATAATAAATTACAGTTTATATGTTGTAAGGCAGAAGAATATCCAATTTCCTCAAAAGACAATCATTTCTATTTCTTTAATCCATTTTCTATTCATATCTTTCAACATGTTGTAAATCGAATTCTTAACTCTGTAGAAGATCATCCACGGGAAATTAATCTTATTTTGTACTATCCTTCTGAGGAATACATTTTTTACCTAGAGAATGCAACAAACTTCGAGCTTTTACAAGAAGTGGTAGTTCCTATTCTTTCTAACAGAAATGCTAATGAGCGTTTTTTAATTTATCGATTAAAATAAAGGGAATGGGAATTATTTGATGAATAGTAATACTAATAGATTATGAGATGGAGTGAGAACATGAATAATCCAATTCAAAACAAGATGAATACGATTTTTATCCATGTGACTGATTTAGCCCAATCTGTAAAATGGTACTCAGATTTACTGGGGCAAGATTATGACTTAAACACTGTTCAACGTCCAGTCTATAATTTGAAGGTGGATCAACAAGTCGGTATTACGCTAGATGCAGGGCCAGAGGGTGAAGTTAAAAAGCTTGGAAATCAATCCTATCCACTGTTTAACTTTCATACAGATAATATTGATGAAGCATATAATTTTATCAAACAGTTAGATTATGATGTTGAGTCAGAGATTGTTAGATTCGAAGACTTTTCTTACTTTAATTTAAAAGATCCAGATGGTAATATCATCATGATTTGCACAGGGTAACAGGGAGGAGACAGCAATGAATATTGCATTTGAAAACATACAAACAATTGGTCATATTATAAACGAAAACAATCTTTATAAGCATTTCCATTATCCCGAGATGTTATCCCGATATGATAGTAATTTTATTGAATTTAAACAGATGCCAACGCTAGAGGAGTTTGTGCAAATAGAAAACTATCTTCGGGATTTCCATCTTAAAAATGGGCAAGAGCATCTTAAGTTTATCTTTCCCCAAGACATAGAAATTTCAAGTGATGTCAATCAACATTTAAACAATAAAGACTACTCGATAGGATTTCTAGAACTTTATAAAATTCAGCCAGAGAATTTTACAGATGTAATAGGAAATGAGGGAATCTCTATTGAGGTAGTGAATTCTTTTACATTGCATGATTATTTAAATTTACAATTTCATCAGGACTTACAATTCGGTGAAAACTTTGCAAAAGAGAAACAAAATTCACTTCGAAATTGTTTTGAAGATGAAAGTATTGTTCAAATTATTGCTTATTATCAAGATACGCCTGCAGGAGCGGTAGATGTAATTTTAACAGAAGATACTGCTGAGATTGATAATCTATTTGTAATAGACAACTTACAACGTAAAGGTATTGGTAGCCAACTTCAAAAATTTGTCATGAAAATGGTTCATGATAAAACGGTAATTCTAGTTGCAGATGGGGAAGATACACCGCGGGATATGTATCAAAAACAAGGTTATACCTTATGTGGATTTCAATATGAAGCCTTAAAAGTCTTTAAATAGGGGACTGTTCTTAGGAGGAGGAACAGTCCCCCTTTTTATTTTATACATCCAAACAACTATTTGAGTATTTGAATAGCAATATTAACCTTTATTACATATACTATTAATATAATCAAATGACTATTTGAATGAGGTGCTTATATGGTAGATACAACTACGAAACACGTACAAAAAGAAACTTGTGATACATTTTGTTATGATGAACAAAAAGTAAACCGAATAAAATCACAAGTGGATGAAGTGAACGGAGTGGAGCTAATATTTAAAGCATTATCAGATGGTACCCGTTTAAAAATTGCTTATGCATTAACACTTGAAGAGGAGTTATGTGTGTGTGATGTAGCAAATATTATAGGATCGACTACAGCGACTGCATCCCATCATTTAAGATTGTTACGGAATATGGGCTTAGCAAAATATCGTAAAAAAGGAAAATTAGTTTTCTATTCGTTGAAGGATCGACATATTAACCAATTAGTTTCCATTGCGCTAGTACATGCGAAAGAAGGTGAATAAGTTGGAAGATGCAAAACAAGTATACCGATTACAAGGGTTATCCTGTACTAACTGTGCAGCAAAGTTTGAGAAAAATATCCGCGATATTGGAACAGTTGAGGATGTGCAATTAAACTTTGGAGCAGCAAAGCTTACGATTCAAGGAGAAGCTACTGTAGAGCAATTGGAAGAAGCTGGTGCGTTTGATGGAATAAAAGTGCTCCCTGAAAAACAAAGAGAAACAGAGGAAAAACAGTCTTTTTGGACAAAGCGTGAGAATGTAACAACGATAAGTTCATTATTATTCACGATCATTGGTTACATGCTTTTCTTCACATTGGGAGAATCTCATCAATTAACGATAGGGTCATTTCTAATCGCAATTATCATAGGTGGTTTTACACTGTTTAAAGTCGGATTGAAAAACTTAACGAAACTACAGTTCGATATGAAAACTTTAATGACGGTAGCCATTATAGGTGCAGCAATTATTGGTGAATGGGCAGAAGGAGCAGTTGTTGTCTTTCTCTTTGCCTTAAGTGAAGCACTCGAAAGCTATTCGATGGATAAAGCACGTCAATCGATAAAATCGCTTATGGATTTAGCTCCAAAAAGAGCGTTAATTAAACGAGGCAGCAATACGTTAGAAATAGATGTAGAAGATGTACAAATAGGAGATATTTTACTAATTAAGCCAGGCCAAAAAATTGCGATGGACGGAGAAGTAGTTAGTGGTCAATCCGCAGTCAATCAAGCAGCTATTACTGGGGAATCAATTCCAGTTCATAAAATGACAGGTGATGAAGTGTTTGCAGGAACATTGAATGAAGAGGGCTCATTAGAAGTTCGTGTGACTAAAGGAGTGAAAGATACTACTATTGCAAAAATCATTCATCTAGTTGAAGAAGCTCAGGCTGAGAAAGCACCTTCTCAACAATTTGTTGATCGATTTGCAAAATATTATACACCGGCAATTATGGTTATCGCGCTTTTAGTTGCTACGATTCCACCTCTTCTATTCGGTGGTAATTGGTCCGAGTGGGTATATAGCGGATTAGCGGTATTAGTTGTTGGCTGTCCTTGTGCACTAGTAGTCTCAACACCAGTTGCTATCGTAACAGCGATAGGTAATGCTGCCCGAAATGGGGTCTTAATTAAAGGTGGAATTCATCTGGAAGAGACAGGTCGACTAAATGCAATTGCTTTTGATAAAACAGGCACACTAACAGAAGGAAAACCAGATGTAACCGATATTGTTATGTTAGCTGATAAAAATGAAAAAGAAATTTTAAGTGTCGCTCAAGCGATTGAACAATTCTCTCAGCATCCACTAGCTTCAGCTATTACTCAGAAGGCTGAACAAATGCAAGCCCGAAAGTATTCAGCGGACAGTTTTGCCTCTATAACAGGTAAAGGCGCCATGGCAACAGTAAATGGAAGAGAGTATTTTATTGGTAAACCCACATTATTTGAAGAAATGATGACAATAGATACACCGACACTTTTCAAAATTAGGACACTGCAGTCAGAAGGTAAAACTGTAATGTTACTTGGTACGGATAAAAAACTAGAAGCAATAATTGCGGTTGCAGACCAAATACGCAAAACAAGTAAAACGATCCTTCAAAAACTTCATGAATTGGGGATTAAACAAACAGTGATGCTTACTGGAGATAACGAGTTAGCAGGTAATGCTATTAGTAAAAGGCTAGGAATACTGGAAACAAAAACAGAACTATTACCTGAAGAGAAACTAACTGAAATAAAGCGATTAAAAAAGCAATATGGGAATGTTGCGATGGTTGGAGACGGGGTAAATGATGCACCTGCTTTAGCAACTGCCAATGTCGGCATTGCAATGGGTGGTGCTGGAACAGATACTGCACTAGAAACTGCAGATATTGCTTTAATGGCAGATGATTTAGAGAAATTACCATATACGATTTCATTGAGTAGGAAAACATTATCTATTATTAAACAAAATATATCATTTGCACTTGCTTTGAAAATAATTGCGTTATTACTTGTAATTCCAGGTTGGCTTACGTTATGGATTGCTATTTTCGCTGATATGGGAGCAACCTTGTTAGTTGTCCTGAATTCGATGCGATTAATAAAAAAGGAAGTACTATAGGGTATCCCTTGTAGTACTTCCTTTTTATAGAATTCGTTATTTTTTACAAAAATAATGTTGAACCGTTTCTATAACAGAACTAGTCATTAATGAGAAATATAGTTAATCACTATATGCATCATAGAAAATCATAACAGTTTAAGTTATACTATACTAAAACTTAATACAATGGGTAAAAGGATTGATACTAATGAATAATTCAAACCAGTTTAACAAGGATGAGGAATTATCTCTAAAGTTATTTATTGTTTTAACAAGAGCGCTTCAAGCTATAGAAAATCAAGTCACACAAAACATTAAAAGTTATGGTCTTAATTTGACTGAATTTGGTGTTCTGGAATTGTTGTACCATAAAGGTGGACAACCAATCCAAAAAATTGGTGAAAAGGTTCTCCTAGCTAGTAGTAGTATTACATATGTTGTGGATAAATTAGAAAAGAAAAGCTATTTAGCTCGTGAGGCATGTGCTTCAGATAGAAGAGTGACCTATGCTGTTATCACAGAAGCGGGTACTAAATTAATGGATGAAATTTTTCCTAAACATGCTAAGGCGATGAGTGAGATAATGGGTGGACTTTCAACAGAAGAAAAGCAGGAAGCAATCCACCATTTAAAAAAACTAGGCCTATTCGCAGTAGGAATAAAAGGAGAATAATATAAAAGGTATTGCCCATAGCGGCAACACCTTTTATAGTTTATTGAAAAATTCAGACCAATTTGTAATTCGTTCATAATTTGATGTTCGATTATAAGACTGGTCTTTTAAAAATAATCGGATTGGTTCATTTGATAATGTATCCAAAATTGTCGGTTTATCATCAACATAATAATCAAGATCCAACTTTTTGATGATATGAATCTTTTCATGATCCTTCATTCCATAGAAAAAATGTCCATCGACAACAGGAAATCCACGTTGTTTTAGCCACTCTTTTGTTCGTTCTCCATGATCCTTTGGTCTAGCTGTAATATAAAAAACCTCATGACCATCTTCAATTAATTTATTTAATACTTCGACTGCACCTTCAAAAGGAGGGCAGTTGGTGTAGTAAATTTCCTCAAGTGAACTCTTCCATAGTTGACTACCTTCTTCATCTGTTAATCCAAACGGTTCATGGATTTCTACTCTTTGGAGAGCATGATATTCAGAGAGAGGTACATTTTTATTTAAATTATTCTTGTAAATATGGAAAGCATGTTCTCGCAGATTAATTAACGTATCATCAATATCAAATCCAAATCTCATTCTATCCCTCTATGTTTATAAACTGGATATCCGACAAATTTAAAGTCTTTTCCAATCTTAATAATATTTGTATCAATTAGTTCAATAGCATCCTTCATTTCAGCTATTCCAGTTCCCTCTAAAAATGTAGGTGCGTGTTTTCCACCTACTAATTTTGGCGCAAAGTATAAGATAACTTTATCTATTAATTGATTTTCTAAGAAGGCTGCATGAATGGTACCGCCGCCTTCGATAAACAAAGATGAAACTTGATGTTCCCCTAATATTTTTACAACCTCTTTTGGATCTACGACATTTTCGCTAGAGGTCACAAAGACTCGAACACCTTTTTCCTCCAGGAGTGGTACTTTCGTTTGATCATAGTTCTTACTTGTAAAAACCCAAGTTTCCGCTTGTTGATCGGTAACTACAGTTGCATCTAATGGAATCCTCAAAGAAGAATCCATAATCACTCGAAGTGGATTACGGCCATTAGGAATTCTTGTTGTTAATGCAGGGTTATCTTCCAAAACGGTGTTAATTCCCACTAAGATAGCCATATTTTGATTTCGCAGCTGGTGAACATCAAGTCGAGCTTCTTCAGAAGTAATCCATTTACTGCTATATGTGTGAGTTGCGACTTTCCCATCTAGTGTCGTTCCAGCTTTCAAAGTGACGAATGGTTTTTTTGCGAGTATAAATTTGTTAAAAACTTCATTCATTTGAATAGATTCTTTCTCGCGAACTCCAGTAATCACTTCTATTCCAGCATCTTTTAATATTCTAACACCATTTCCAGCTACGATAGGATTTGGATCAAGTGTTGCAATAACTACTCTTTTTATACCAGCTTGAACAATTGCTTCTGCACATGGGCCAGTCCGACCGTGGTGAGAGCAAGGCTCGAGCGTTACATAAATGGTGCCGCCTTTTGCCTTTTCACCAGCCATTCGCAACGCATGAATTTCTGCGTGTGGCTCTCCTGCTTTAAGGTGAGTTCCTACTCCAACAATACGGTTTTCATTTACGATAACCGATCCTACAAGTGGATTAGGATCGGTTTGTCCTTTCATTGCTTGAGCATTTTGTAAAGCTAAATCCATATAAAATTCATGGCTAGTCATTGGAGCAGTTCCTTTCCTCTTTCATATGTCCAGACTTTTCTACCTTTGTCTGAAGGTAGCGCTCATTATATTCAGACACATCTCCCCAAAGTGGAATACGGCCAGTGACATCTAAACCAGAATTTTTCAATGCTTCGAGTTTTAACGGATTGTTCGTGATTAATGTTACCGATTTAGAGCGTAATTGCTTTAGTACTTGAATGGCATCTGAATAATTTCTAGAATCATTTACAAAGCCAAGAGCTTCATTCGCTTCCACGGTATCATAGCCATTTTCTTGTAAAATGTATGCCATTGCCTTAGAAAATAAACCAATGCCTCTACCTTCATGGTTAGCAAGGTAGAAGATCGCACCAGTACCATGTTCCTTAATCTTATGCATGGATTCACGCAACTGAAATCCGCAATCACATCGTTTACTTCCAAAAATATCCCCTGTATGGCAAATAGAGTGCATTCGAATTAATGCATCATCATCGTTTTCAAAATCACCATAAACTAATACGCTAGATTGCTGGTATTCAGCTAAGTTTTGCGATGATAAATTATCGATTATTTTCTGATAGTCATTTGTTGCATCTGTACAGTTTAACCAACAGTACCATTTAAATTCGACAGTTTCTCCATATAGATTTACTGGAAGACGGATTGGACCGACTAAATAAATGGCACCTTCTGAAGTTTTTATTGACTGTATTTTATCTTTTAAGACGGATAGTACGTTTGATTCTAATTTAGTTTGTTCCATATACTTACCCCTTTCACTGCCATTAGTATAAAGAAAAATTGGTCATGCTTCAATTTATCTTTCTCGTAATTAAGGATAATTAATCTATTATGTATAAAATATGCGTTTTCGTGAAGATGGTTTGTATTCTGAAAAATAAATTAAAGAACCAATTGCAAACAAATTAATTTCATGTTACTATATCGATAGACGATATATCGCTAGTAGATACATCGAGTCGTGATATAAGAGGCGGTGATAAAATGGCTAAACAACCAGAAGCTTTTCTGCCTTTGTCCCAAGCAACCTATTACATTCTCTTATCTTTAAGGGAAGTTCGTCATGGTTATGGAATTATGCAGGATGTAGAAGAGGTAAGTAAAGGCGAAGTAAATCTGGGACCAGGTACGTTGTATGGTGCATTAAGTAAATTAGAGAAGCAAGCAGTTATCCAGAAGATTTATGTGCAAGAGGATGAGAGAAGGAAGTATTATGAACTTACTAAATTAGGAAAAAAAGTACTACAACTAGAGTACAACCGATTAAAGTCTGTAGTTGAGAATTCAGGTGAACTAATTAAAGAAATGGAGGAGAAGTAAATGACAGTAAAGAAGTTTAAATTATGGTTAGCTCCTAATATTTCGAAAGAGGAAGAGTGGTTAACCGAAATGTCTCAAAAAGGATTACATCTAACAAAATATCGATTCTTTACGTATCATTTCGAGGAAGATCCAACAAAATCATATACGTATCAAATCGATTTTAGACAAGGAGCTAAGTACGATTACTTTCAATTATACAAAGATGCAGGTTGGGATCATATAACTGAAGTAATTGGGGTTTTTCACTATTTCCGTACAGAATCTACTAATTCAGAAGTGAAAAAAATATACTCTGATAATCAATCAATTCAGGATTCTTATATTCGCATGCGTGGTTTTTATTTGTTAATATTCATCCTATTTCTTGTTTCCCAAATAGGAGCACTCACATCATGGAGTGGATGGCCGAGATATATTGTTATTGGTGTCGATGTTGCGGTTATTGTTATTTATTTACACTTGTTCTATGTGTTTAACAAACGGATTAATTTTTATAGAAAATTGTAACTGCAGTGAGATGGAACAGTTTACTAGAACTGTTCCATCTACATAAGAAAAAGACAATATTTAATGTGGTTCAGGAGGTTTCCTGAGCTTTTTAAGTTCCAGTATTTTTTTATTTTAGTACCTTGCATTGAATAGTAGTTGAACTACTTATAGAGAGGTGAAAGATTTGAATGTACAGTTCAAAAAAGGTGTGTTAGAACTTTGTGTTCTTGTTCTTCTAGATAAACAAGATCGATATGGCTATGAATTAGTGCAAAAAATATCAGACCAAATTGCAATATCAGAAGGGTCCGTATATCCATTATTAAGAAGATTAACGAAAGAAGGGTATTTTACCACTTATTTAAAGGAGTCTTCGGAGGGACCAAGTCGAAAATATTACGCATTAACTGAAGAAGGAAGAACATATCTTGGAGATCTCTTAGCAGATTGGGAGAAGTTTACAAATGGTGTGAATCAATTAATAAAGGAAGGTGTAAGGGATGAATAAAGCGCAGTTTTTGGAGAAACTAGATAATTCGTTAAAGCGTCTACCTTCTTCGGAAAGAGAAGACATTATACAAGATTTTTATGAGCACTTTGAAGTGGGTATGAGTGAAGGGAAGTCTGAACAAGAGATTGCAAAAGCACTTGGTAATCCGCAGCAAATAGGAAAAGAAATGGTTGCTAACTATCGTCTTGAACAAGTAGAAGAAACGGCTACAACTGGAAATGTACTTCGAGCAGTATGGGCTGTTATTGGATTAGGATTCTTTAATCTTGTCATTGTCTTAGGACCATTTATTGCCCTAGCAGCAATTGTGTTTTCCGGATGGGTTGGTGGACTTGGATTTATATTAACACCAATCTTGTATGTAATTAATGTGGTAATTTACCCGGAAATATTTACGTTCTATGATTTATTCTTTGCAATCATGTTATCTGGTGTAGGCATTTTTATAGCAATTGGAATGTACTATGTAACCCGCTGGTTAATGAAAGGATTTGTGAAATATTTGAACTTCAATGTAAGAATGGTGAAGGGAGGAATGGGAAATGCCTAAACTTAAAATGTTGATGATGATTGCATCTACTCTTGTTGTTGTTGGAATAGTAGGGGTATTGTTTACATTTAAGTCAGCTGGTGCAGGTGAGGAAATTAATGATACAAAAGTTATTCAAAATCCTAATATCACGGAAGTATCAGTTGAATCAGAGAACGCAACAATACTGGTATTACCGACATCAGATGATCTAATATCAGTAACTTTTGAAGCGAAAGAGTCAAAGTATGATAAATATAAATTTGATATTAATGAAGAAGGAGATACTCTTTCTATAGAACTAAAAGAAAAGACGATTCGATTTATCAACTTTCATTTAGATTTTGATTTTTCAGGTCCAAAGATTACTGTGTACTTGCCAGAAAAACAATATGAAGAATTAATTGTTGATAACATTAATGGCAAGATTAATGTTGATAGTATTAATGTTGATAATATTAATGCGAAGACGGTAAATGGGCGGATTGAGATTGAAGAAACGAATACTAATTCAACTACTGTTTCTTCAGAAAATGGAAGTGTAATCTTAAAACATGTAAATGGTGACATCACAAGTGACCTTGTCAATGGAAGCACAACCTTTATTACAGATAATCTAAACCGTTCCATCGATTTAGAATCAGTAAATGGAAAAATTACCGTACAAACAACCGAAGAACCAACAAATGCGACAATAGAAGTGGATGTTGTGAATGGAAAAGTAAGTGTATTTGAAAATGATACACGATCAATGGTTTACGGTAATGGAGAACATAAAATTCAGTTGAAGACTGTAAATGGAAGTGTGACTGTTTCTAAATAAATAGTTTATAGGAGGGATAGGGGCAAATGTCTCTATCTCTTATTATTTTTGGAAAAAGTTTGGTCAGTCCAATAAAGCAACTTAGTAATATATATTATGCTATAGGATTTTAGTTTTTTCGCTAGTAGTAAAATGGTAGAATAAGAGCCGGATTCCATTTGTATATTGAAGATATAAACAACAAGATGTATCTGAAAGGAGATTTACATGAGAATATCTGAGCAAAAACCGATGACCCCGGAGTTTGATCCTTGGGAAGCATATTTAGATATGAAAGAACATGGGAAAATGGTGTTATCTAATATTGAATTTACAACAACCTATATGTGTAATATGCGCTGTGCTCACTGTGCAGTTGGATATATGCTAGAAGCTATAGATCCAGATGCATTACCTATTGAACTATTAATCAAGCGATTAGAGGAAATTCCCCATTTAAGAACATTGAGTATTACTGGCGGAGAACCGATGATGAACAAAAAATCAGTTCGAAACTATGTAGTACCTCTATTGAAGTATGCTCATGAGAACGGAATTCGGACACAGATTAATTCCAATTTAACATTGCCGTATGACCGCTATGAAGAAATAATTCCATATCTAGATGTCTTACATATATCACATAACTGGGGGACAGAAGAGGAATTTGCGGAGACTGGGTTTGCCCATATGGAACGTAAGCCAACTGAAGATAACCGTAAAAAGTATTTCGCTAGAATGATAGAAAATTCGCAAAAACTGTCAGAACAAGGGGTAATGGTATCTGCAGAAACGATGTTAAACAAAAGAACGTATCCATACCTTGAGAAAATCCATGATCAAGTAATTGAAATGGGCTGTAGCCGACATGAAATTCATCCTATGTATCCGGTCGATTTTGCTAGTCAACTAGAAACCCTAAAATTAAATGAAATACGTACAGGTATTACGAGGTTATTAGAGCATCGTAATCAAGATATGTGGATGCTGTTTGGTACATTACCATTTTATGCTTGTAATTCTTCAGAGGAGGATTTAGCTTTACTAAAGAGACTATATCGAGAGAAAAATGTAACCGTACGAAATGATCCAGACGGAAGATCCCGATTAAATGTAAACATTTTTACCGGAGATGTAATTGTAACAGACTTTGGTGATGAAGAGCCATCCTTAGGAAATATCCAGGATATTACACTTCCAGAAGCATATCATAATTGGATGAAGTCAAAGACAGCTAAAAGTCTTAATTGTCATTGTCCTGCTGTTCAATGTTTAGGACCAAATTTATTAGTAAAAAATGTATATTATACGGATGTTGATTTCCAAAAGAGAAAGGCAAATATTAGCTTATAAACAGTAGGGTTATATTTTGAACAGAAGGCCTCTAATTCTTATTTTTATGGAATTGGGTTTTTTGATTTTAGTTATTACCCCTTAAATAGGTTATTCTTTAATTAGAAGAGAATTTTGATGAAATTCCTGATGAAAAACTATGGGAAGTTGCAAAAATGGCATATGCAGACGAGTTCATTAAAGGGTTTGATAAAGGGTTGGATACAGAAGTTGGGGAACGTGGTGTCAAGTTATCTGGAGGACAAAGACAGCGCATTAATATCGCGCGTGCATTCTTACGAGATCCGAAAATCCTTATGATGGATGAGGCAACTGCAAGTCTTGATAGTAAATCAGAAGGAATAGTACAAGAGGCACTTACTCGATTAATGGAAGGACGTACAACATTTGTCATTGCACACAGATTATCCACAATTGTTGATGCAGATAAAATTATTTTCATTGAAAATGGAAAAGAAACAGGTGCAGGTACGCATCATGAGTTAATAGAAACCCATGATTTATATCGAGAGTTTGCTGAACAACAACTTACATGATCGATTAATGGAAGGTGATAAAATGAAGGAATACGAGTTAAAGGTGTATGGAGAAGTTCAGGAGTGGCGTCAAAAAATATTAAAACCATCCAGTATATTTAATCGGTTATCTAAAAAGGCTCAAAATCGTATTAACCATGTCATCCCAGAGAAAGCACATCAGATGATTACAGATGCAATAAAAAACATGGTTAAAGCTACCTTAGTAGGGTCAGACCTTACTACTAGAAAGCCAAACATTGGTATGACATTAATGGAAAGAGATGAGCTTTTAAGAGAAAAGCTATCTGTATATCGTAAAACTGCAACAGTGGAAGGTGCTGGTACTGGTGCAGGAGGTATCTTCCTTGGCCTTGCTGATTTCCCACTATTATTATCTATAAAGATGAAGTTTCTGTTTGAAGCAGGAGCTGTTTACGGATTTGATACAAAAAATTATGAGGAAAGACTGTTTATTCTTCATATTTTCCAGTTAGCCTTCTCAAGTGATAATAAACGACGGGAAACTTTTTATATTATTGATAATTGGGAGGAGCAGAAGAATAAGTTGACCGATATGGATTGGAGAGTTTTCCAGCAAGAATACAGAGATCATATTGATCTTGTAAAGATGTTACAACTAATTCCAGGATTTGGTGCAATCATTGGTGCATATGCAAACTATAATTTATTAGATCAATTAGGTGAAACAGCAATGAATGCTTATAGAAATAGAATACTTACTTCTATACCTAATGATTATTAAATTAGAAACAAAGGATGAGTTCCTTTGTTTTTTTTATTAGTTTTAAAAAAAATTAATTAACCAAACATTACCTATATGCATAGTATTATCTCATGCTAAATGTTTCCCTAATGCAAAATTTAAAGTCTTGACAAAAAATACTTGACATATACAAACCACTCTATTTATATTGGTAATAACTAATAAAGTTTCCTTAGGGAAAAATAAAAAGGAGAGTGCAAATGAGAAAGAGTATAAAATACTGGGTTGTTGTCTTGATTAGTCTAGGATTATTACTTCTTGCAGCATGTTCGGAAAAAGAATCATCAACTGAATCTACCAATGAAAAAATAAAAATTATTACCACAATTGCCCAAATAGCAGAACCGCTATCTGTAATTGGAGGAGATTATGTTGAAGTTACTAGTTTAATGGGACCATCAGTTGATCCACATTTATATAATGCGACTCATGGTGACATTACTAAAATTGATCAGTCAGAGATTGTGTTTTATAACGGATTAAACTTAGAGGCTAATATGGTTGATATTTTTAATGAAATGAGCGCTTCAAAACCTGTATTAGCAATTGGCGAAACGTTATCAGGGGATTTGCTATTGGAAGATGAGACAGGTGCGATCGATCCACATATTTGGTTTGATTTAGATCTATGGAAACTTGCGTTGGAATCAGCAGTTAGAGAATTACAGGATTATGCTCCTGAGCATAAAGATTATTTTGAAGAGAATATGGAAGACTATTTTTCTAAAATTGATGATTTAAAAGAGGAAGCCAAGAAATTAACAGAAATTCCTGCAAATAACAGATACTTAGTTACTGCCCATGATGCATTTGGATACTTTGGAAATATGCACGAACTTGAAGTAATTGGACTGCAAGGATTGAGTACGGATGGGGAGATAGGTGTATCTGATATTCAAGATACGATTAGTATTATTAAAGAGTACAATGTTCCCGCTGTATTTATTGAAAGTAGTATCAATGATAGTTCCATTAATGCCGTAATTGAAGGTGCAAAAGATGAAGGAGTAGATGTATCCCTTGGTGGAGAACTCTATTCTGATGCAATGGGTGAGGCAGGAACAGAGGAAGGCACCTATTTAGGAATGTATCGGCATAATGTGGAAACGATTTATAACGCATTGATGGGAGGAGTGGAATAGTATGTCTAAGTTTGTATTAGAGGTCGAGAATTTATCTGCTTCTTATCGCAAAAATATAGTACTAGAAGATGTGAATTTTCGAGTGAAGCAAGGATCATTAACAGGTATTGTTGGGCCAAACGGTGCAGGTAAGTCAACTTTAATTCAGACACTATTACAACTCCATCCATCGTTAACAGGAAAAGTAGAATTCTTTAATCGCCCCTTTAATAAATCCAAACAATCAATTGGTTATGTGCCCCAGAGGGGGTCTGTAGACTGGGACTTTCCAACGAACGCATTAGATGTTGTGGTGATGGGGTTATATGGAAAGATAGGGTGGTTAAAATTACCTTCCCGTGCCCATAAGAGATTAGCATATGAAGTATTAGAGAAGATGGATATGGTTAAATATGCGGATAGACAAATAAGCCAGCTGTCCGGTGGGCAAAAGCAACGTGTTTTTCTTGCTCGTGCTCTCGTTCAAGATGCTGAGTTTTACTTTATGGATGAACCACTAGTTGGCGTGGATGCAGCAACTGAAAAAGCAATTATGGAGATATTGAAGGAATTAAAGACAAATGGAAAAACAGTCATGGTTGTTCATCATGATTTACAAACCGTAGAGGATTATTTTGATCATGTTTTATTCCTAAATAAAACGGTCATCGAACATGGAAAAACTTCATCTGTGTTTACGACAGAAAATATTTCTCGGACCTATGGTGGGAAAATGAAGTGGGCTATGGAGGAGGGGTCTCATGTGGTCGATACTCGCTAGTAGTAATTTTCAGTGGGTATTAGCAAGCACCATGATCTTAGGAGTTGCAGCTGGAATGGTAGGATTACTTGCTTATTGGAAGAAACAAAGTTTAATGAGTGATGCACTTGCACATGCAGCGTTGCCAGGGGTTATTATTGCTTTTCTTTTATTAGGAGAGAAGAACCTCTTTATTCTAATCATTGGAGCTGCAATAAGTTCATTAATCGGTGCCTTCTTAATTCAGTGGATTCAATCCGCGACAAGGATAACGGAAGATACAGCAATGGGAATGATCTTGTCTATATTTTTTGGGCTAGGGATTATGTTATTAACCATTGTCAATCGTTCAGCTGGTGGTAACCAAAGTGGATTAGATAGTTTTATCTTTGGGCAGGCAGCATCCATGGTAAAGTCAGATGTATTCACGATGTTAATCCTTACTTTAGTTGTAATTCTCATTGTTTTTCTTGGTTTTAAAGAATGGAAGATCTACTTGTTTGACCCACAATTTGCAAGAGGGTTAGGACTATCCAGTAAAGGCATGAGCGTAATCTATACTGTTGTACTAGTGACCACAATTGTTGTAGGTATTCAAGCAGTAGGGGTAATTTTAATTGCTGCCTTATTGATTATCCCGTCAGTGAGTGCAAGGTACTGGACCAACTCATTTTTCTGTATGTTATTACTTTCCGCACTATTTGGTGGTTTATCGGGAATAATCGGAACTTATTTGAGCGCAATTGGTAAGGGCTGGCCAACAGGTCCATTTATCGTTATTGTTGCAGCTAGTTTCTTCGTTCTTTCATTAGTTTTTGGTAAAGAAAAGGGTATACTTGTAAGCCGTTTAGAATTTAATGCACAGCGAAAACTATTAAACTCTCAAACTAATGCTAATGCGAATACATTAGATTCAAAAGGGGTGCATTAATTTGTCTTATACAGCTTGGATTATTGTTACGGCATCTTTGGTTGGACTTTCTTGTAGTTTAATCGGTGTCTTTCTTATTTTAAGGAAAATGGCTATGATGGCAGATGCAATAAGTCATACAGTTTTGCTCGGTATTGTTGTTGCTTACTTAATAACAAAGGAACTTTCAGGACCTCATATGCTAATTGGTGCTATCATTGCGGGATTGTTAACTGCGATATTAGTACAATGGCTTAATAATCTAAGTATAGAACAACATGCATCTTTGGGTATTGTGTTTACGACATTGTTTGCAATAGGCGTTATCTTGATTGCAACTTCTGTTGGTAACGCTCATCTTGATGTCCAACATGCCTTAATGGGGGAAATAACGTTTATTCCGTGGGAGACAGTAACTATACCAGTACTTGGTAAAATACCTGAAGCCACCCTCTTACTTGGAGTTGTTTTACTAATTGTCTTGATTTGCATTATTGCCTTTTATAAGGAATGGAAGATAACAACATTTGATCCTGCCCTCGCTGCTAGTCTTGGGATACCAGTAGTATTTATGCATTATCTGTTTATGAGTCTAGTGTCAGTTACTACCGTTGCTTCTTTTGATGCTGTAGGGGCTATTATGGTTGTTGCAATGTTAATAACCCCGGCTGCGTCAGCATATTTATGGACAGATAAATTAATAACGATGCTTGTAATAAGTGCTATTTTTGGAGTTATATCGGCAATAATTGGTTATTATATAGCGGCATGGGTTGATACTTCAATATCAGGTTCAATGGCATTTGCAACGGGCATTATATTTATGTTAAGCTTTGTTAGTTCTCCAAAACATGGATTATTAGCTAAATATACAAAGCCTATGAAGTCAGTAGTGTAATTAGTGACTAATACATCAACGTTCAAGTAGATGTATTAGTTTTTCGTTTAGACAGAAATTACCAAATAGATAATATCATTAAAAATTTCAAAAAATTTAGTATTAGTATATTGCATTTCGCAAAAAATCATAGTATGATGTTAATCATATTAAGCAATATATTGCATAAATTATCTGATAATTTCGACACAATCATCAAGGAGAGGAAATAATGAAGGAAAAACTGTCTCTATCATCATATTTTGTAATCGGAGTAATGCTTTTTGCACTATTCTTTGGGGCTGGTAATCTAATCTTCCCAGCGCAACTTGGACAAGCAGCGGGAACAAACCTATGGCCTGCCGTTATTGGGTTTTTAATTACAGGTGTTGGGTTACCATTTTTAGGGGTATTTGCTATCGGCTTCTCTGGAAGTAAAGATTTACAAGATCTTTCCAGCAGAGTGCACCCGGTTTATGCTGTATTTTTCACATCGCTTCTTTATCTTACAATTGGACCATTCTTTGCTGCACCGAGAACAGGGGCTGTTGCTTTTGATATAGCATTTTCACCTCATTTAGGTGATGGGAATCAACAAATCGCATTATTAATTTTTACGGTAGTTTTCTTTGCAGTATCACTTTGGTTCTCATTGAATCCGGCAAAGATTGTTCAAAATGTAGGGAAACTCTTAGCTCCAGGGATCGTATTATTACTAGGGATACTCCTTGTTTTGGTTGTATTTAAACCTATGGGAACTGCGCAAGGGCCGCTAGAGGCATATCAAGGAAATGCGTTTGTGACTGGTTTTCTAGAAGGTTATAATACAATGGATGCACTTGCATCATTAGTTTTTGGAATTATTGTTATTAAAGCTATTCGTTCCATGGGCGTAAATTCTAATGGGGGAGTATTGAAAGCTACTGCAAGGACTGGAATTATTGCTATTTCCTTATTAGGAGTGATCTATGTAGGAATTGCATATTTAGGTCAAGTAAGTGTAGAAGCATTTGGAGTATTTGATTCTGGTGGTAAAGTATTAAGTGGTGCCGCGGATTATTACTTTGGTACGTTTGGAGCGATATTATTAGGAGTAGTCATCATTCTCGCTTGTTTAACGACTAATATTGGATTAATGACTGCATGTGCTGAGTATTTTCATCGCTTACTTCCAAGATTTAGTTATAAGCAATTAGTAGTATTCTTTACAACATTAACTTTTGTAATTGCTAACTTTGGATTAAATAACATAATCACTTATTCTATCCCGGTATTAATGTTCCTTTATCCATTAGCGGTAGTACTTATGCTATTAACATTTGCATCGCCATTATTTAACCATTCAAGAATTGTCTATGTTTCAACAATTGGGGTAACATTTCTTATTAGTATCTTCGATGGGTTAAAAACTTTATATGCCTCACTCGAAATTGAGGGGTATGGATTCTTCCAACCTGTAGTTACATTCTATGAGGAAGTACTGCCATTATATAATGAAGGCCTTGGTTGGTTATTACCAGCTGCAATCGTAATCGTTATTACTGGGGCAGTTGTTCGTTTGCAAAATGTATCGAAGCCAGTAAAAGTATAATAAAAAAAGATCGGATCCTAAGATAGACTAGGAGTCCGATCTTTTTTATACATTAAAGTCTTTAAGAATACTAATCCAATTTTGCTTCATTAGTTCAGATGCTTTTTCTTTATTACCATTTTCTATGTAGTAAATAATCTGATCGTGAACGTCTATTGAGCTTTCAGAAAGTATAATAGAATTATGGAAAAATAAACGTCTAACATGAGCCTGTAATTTCTCGACTATCCCGGATATATAGGAATTGTTAGCTGCTTCGACTATTAATTGGTGAAATTCCTCGTCAATATTAAGAGCGGCTGGAAAGTCTTTTCTGTAAAGAGCTTCTGCAAACTGTTGGTTAATACTTTTTAGAGTAGAAATTTCATTTTTTGTTAAATAGTCAATTGCAATCTCCGTCGATAAGGCTTGTAATACAGCTAGTGGTGGTAATAGATCTTTAATCGATTCTTTTTCTACTTCAGTAACTTGAGTTGCTTTTCCTGGATACATTTTAACAAGCCCTTGTGATTCCAAAAGTTGCAATGACTCTCGTACCGGCGTTCTACTGACACCTAATGCTTTAGCGAGTTCGGTATCATTTAACTTCTCCCCAGGATATAAAGTTCCATCAATAATCCAATGCAGTATCTGTTTGTATGCGCTTTCTTTTGCTGTAGTCCGAATTGGCTTAGAGTGATTGACAGGTACTGGCATAGTTATTCCCCCCTCCCAAACTACCTATTTATAGTATACATGAAAACTAGTTCCTGTGAATACGGCTTTTTTTAGCCAGGTTGTTTAAATTGTGTTTTTCAGTAAAAACTGAAACAATATAGAAGATTAACTGAAAAGGAGTCCTACACAATGAAATGTAAAATAAATCGCAATGCGGCTAAAGTGTTAAAAAAGAGGTTGGAAACAGAAGAAGCAAAAGGAAAGATGATTCGCGTTGTTGTAACACATATACATGGAGATCATGCACACTATGATATTGAGTTAGATACTCCAACCGAGAATGATGAAGTAGTTAAGACGGATAAAGATATTGATATTATTTTAGAAAAAGGTAATGAATACCTAGATGGGGTATGGATTCAATACTTCTACGTACCTCAGGAAGAAATGTTCATTACTAATCCTAAATTTGGTCATCATCATTAAAGAGTTTGAAAAGGCAAGGGCAGTTGTCCTTGCCTTTTTTTGTTGCTTGTATAGTGGGATAGGTGTTGTAACGACGAATGGGATCACGCCAAACTTCATTTCGCTCCACTCGCAAGGTGAAAATGACGAATGGGATCACACCAAACGTCATTTCACTCCAACTCCAAAGTCAAAATGAATAATGAAATCCTACTAAATATCATATTCGGCGGCCAAAATGAAAGGGAGCTATAACTAGCCCCCATTACAGCAAACCTTAATATGGTTCTGCATCTCTGCCTTTCTCTACTGCATCATCGACAGCTTCAGCAGCATCTGGTCTACCTAGAGGATGAAATTCCTCTCCAGCCTCCATGTTCATATTACCTAATTCTTTTACCTTTTCAGCAATGCCTTCGCGTAGACGTCGACCGTATTCTTCATCAGCTTCTTCAGCAAGAGCGATCATTTTATCTTGAATTCTCTTATCACAAATAGCTAAATCATTCACCAAGTTATTAATGAGCTCATCTTTTTCCCATTGTTCAAAACGACGATATGTTTCTCCAGCCTGCTTAGTATTGTCGTTACGATCGATTGATTCACGGACAAGATTTCCTTCTACTTTTGGTCTGTGTTCTTCACCAACTTGTTCGGCTTCTTTTAAACCACCTAGGATGGAGGGTTCGTAATTAACATGTGGATTTTGTCCAGGTGCTTTATCATTGTAGTGTCGTAATTGTCCTCCTTCTTGGTTAGTCGCAACTCGTTTTTTAGCAGCATTTATTGGCAACTGTAAATAGTTAGCACCAACTCGATAACGCTGTGTATCAGAATATGAGAATGTTCTTCCTTGTAACATTTTGTCATCGGAGAAGTCTAATCCATCGACTAACACACCTGTTCCAAAAGCTGCTTGTTCCACTTCCATAAAATAGTTCTCAGGATTTTTATTTAATACCATTTTACCAACCGGCAACCATGGAAATTGGTCGTCTGGCCATAATTTAGTATCATCAAGTGGGTCGAAATCAAGTTCAGGATGTGGACCATCTTCCATAATCTGTACAAATAATTCCCACTCTGGGTATTCACCACGTTCAATGGCTTCATATAAGTCTTGGGTAGCATGATTGACACTTTTAGCTTGTATCTCTGCTGCCTCTTTAACAGTTAGATTTTTAATACCTTGTTTTGGTTCCCAATGATACTTAACAAGTACTGCTTTTCCTTCGCTATTTACCCATTTATAAGTGTTAACTCCCGAACCTTGCATCATACGGTAGTTAGCGGGAATACCCCAAGGTGAATAGATAAACGTGACCATATGAAATGATTCTGGAGAATTAGAGCAAAAATCAAAGAATCGTTCAGGATCTTGCATATTAGTCACAGGATCAGCACGAAATGCATGGATCATATCTGGAAATTTCATAGCATCTCGAATAAAGAAGATTTTAATATTGTTACCTACTAAATCCCAATTTCCATCCTCGGTATAAAACTTAACAGCAAATCCTCTAGGATCGCGAGCTGTTTCTGGTGAATCGTTTCCACCTACTACAGTAGAAAAACGGACAAATACAGGTGTGCGTTTTCCTTTCCCGTTAAATACTTTCGCCCTTGTATATTTAGATGCTGGCTCATCCCCTACTGTACCGTATGTTTCAAAATATCCATGAGCTCCTGCTCCACGAGCATGTACTATTCGCTCTGGAACCTTTTCGCGATCAAAGTGACTAATCTTCTCAATAAAGTCATAGTTTTCTAAAGTTGCTGGTCCACGGTTTCCAACCGTTCGAATATTTTGGTTATTAGTCACTGGGTGCCCTTGTCTAGTCGTTAATGTATCATCATTTTCTATATTTGTTTCAGGGGTCTCATCAGGTTTTTTTACCATAATTTATCGCCTCGCTTTTATGTATTTAGAATCACAGTAATTATGTTTGCCATTTTTTACATATTTAACCCTTTTATAAGCAAAAGGATTCAATGTATGAAAGTAGTTGAAGGATAACATGTAAAAAGATATTCTATTCTTATTAGTTATAATATAGAGGTGAGAGAATGGGGAAAGTTATAGAAGTAGATCAAAATCATTTAAATGAATTAGTTCATCTTGCAATGAAATTATATAAAAACAGTAGCTCTCTTGAGTTGAAAAGTGAATTTCAAAACAGTTTGTCCTCACCGAAAGTGAAATTTCTATTGTACATAATAGATAAAAAAGCTGTCGGATTCATACATCTCTCCATACGAGAGGATTATGTGGAAGGAGCACAATATAGTCCTACAGGGTATATTGAAGGAGTATATGTTGAACCAGAACATAGGAGAAAAGGGATATCGACAAAGCTTTTTAATAGTGGGAAAGAATGGCTGATTGAAAACGGTTGTAAGCAAATAGGGTCTGATATGGAAATCGACAATCAGGATAGTTATCCATTTCATATAAGTTTAGGATTTCGAGAAGCAGGAAGAATAATCACCTTTATAAAAGATTTAGATTAACAAAAAATAATTAGTATCAGGTAATACTAGTTTGTGTTAAAATTATGTTAGAAAAACAGAATTGAGGAGAAGGAAATGTTATATAATATTGCAGCTAAAGTTGTAAAAGCTTTTCTAAGTATATTTGGAAGAATAAAAGTATATCAAAAAGATAATTTACCAAAATCAGGTAGTTATGTTATTGCATGTACCCATACTGGTTTTGTTGATATTTTATGGCTGGGGATTGCAACAATGCCGACTCAGATTCATTACATGGCAAAAAAGGAATTATTTCAGACAAAGTTTACCAAATGGTTAATGGAGAATTTACATGCTTTTCCTGTTGATCGTGAAAATCCTGGACCTAGTGCGATTAAGACACCAAGGAAACTATTGAAAGAAGGAAAAGTAGTTGGGATTTTTCCAAGTGGTACTCGCTCAAGTGAAGGGGTTCCACTGAAACGTGGAGCAGTAACAATCGCTGTCCATGGTAATGTTCCGATAGTTCCAGCGGCATATGTAGGACCAAATAACTTTAAAGATCTATTTAAACGAATTAAACCAAGATTAATCTATGGTGAACCAATTCATCTTCCAGAAGGAATGTCTAAAAAAGAAGGTATGGATGTCTTACTGGAACAATTAGATAAAGAAATGAAGGCATTACAAGATAGAATCAAATAAAAACCTTCGCAGTTCATGGGACTGCGAAGGTTTTTACTTATATCAATTTATTAAAATTTATACGTTTATTCAATGCATACATAATTGGAATTCCGATTGCTAATACTCCGAATTCCCCAACTGCTGTAGTTAACCATACTAGGAAAAATGGGGTATCAGGTTCAATAATTTTGATTTCCCATGCAATGATAAACATATTAAATGTAAATACAAGTGTGTTAATGACTAGTAATGCCCAGATATCTTTAATATATCTCCCTGCTAATATAACAATCCCAAGTGATATTGCAGAATGCGCAACTCCAAAAATAAGGTCCAACTTAAATGGAGAAAGCAATAAATTGGATAAAAATACCCCGACTACAATACCAAAAAAGTACTTCTTGTTGAAGACAACAAGGTGGTTAAAAATTTCTGAAATACGGAATTGAATATTTGTAAATCCGAATGGAGCAACTAATGCCGTTACAGCAATATACAATGCAGCTACAAGTGCATTAACAACTAATGTCTTTGCCTTCATTTAAATCTCTCCCTTAGTTTTTTTACGTGGGATGGTCGCGAACCACGTCTTGAAAGCAACTTTTCTATTATAGTACAAGTGCTTTAAAATAGAAAGACTTTTTTGCTTTATTGAAGGTTGTTTATTAATATTAGAACTGGTGTAGTACATAATAGAAAGGGAAGTATTCTTGACAAGATATTATTCTAAACTTATACTTACAATAAGTAAGTTAGTTTAAAAATGTAACGATAAAAGAGGAGATAATAGCATGGAAAAGAAATTCTTTCAAAAACCAACAACGTATGTTGGGGAAGTTAGTATAAATGTTACGAATTTAAAGAATTCATTAGATTTTTATCAACGTATATTTGGTTTCCAAATTGTTGAGCAAACAGATCGTAGAATTGCTTTGTCTGCAGATGGGATTCATCCAATTCTAGTATTAGAACAACCTGAAAATATTCAACCTAAAAGAGGAAGAACGACAGGACTTTATCACTTTGCTATTTTATTACCAAGAAGAGCAGATTTAGCTAATTTTCTACAACATTTAGTGGAAACAGAAGGTCAAACACTTCGCTTAGGTGCATCAGACCATTATGTTAGTGAAGCACTTTATTTTGATGATCCAGATGGAAATGGAATCGAAGTTGCTGCTGATAAACCATCTTCAAGTTGGTCTTGGGATAACGGAACCGTTGATATGGCTACAGTAGCTCTAGATGCGAATGGGTTAATGGCGGAAAGAGACAAGGCATGGGATGGTTTACCAAAAGATACAGTAATGGGTCACATCCATTTACATGTGGCAGATTTGGAGGAAACAGAAAATTTCTATGTGAATGGATTAGGATTTGATATTGTAACTAGATATCCTGGGGCATTATTTGCTTCTACTGGTGGATATCATCATCATCTAGGATTAAACGTGTGGAATGGTGTTGGCGCCCCTGCTCCAGCTAAGGATACGGTAGGATTAAATTACTATACATTAGTATTAGCTGATGAAGAAACTAGACAGGAAAAAATTGCTAGTCTTCAACGTGTCGGTGCAGAAGTTAACTCTGAAAGTAATTATTATGTAGTGAAAGATCCAGCTGGCAACACGATTCAATTACGTGTAAGTGAATAATAATGTTAGGGGATTTATGATGGATATGGAGAAAGTAGATAGACCTTTTGAGGTCGGTATATTTACACTAGCAGATATTATGAATAACCCTGTTACTGGTGAGACAGTTAACGCAAAACAACGGATTCATGAGATTATTGAGGCGGCTAAGCTTGCCGATGAAGCAGGCTTGGATGTCTTTGGAGTGGGGGAGCATCATCGATTGGATTATGCTGTTTCTTCTCCACAAATGGTGCTATCGGCTATTGCTCAAGCAACTAAAAATATTAAATTAACAAGTACAACGACAGTATTAAACACTGTGGATCCTGTTCGATTATTTGAAGATTTTGCTACACTTGATTTAATTTCTAATGGAAGAGCAGAAATAACTGCTGGCCGAGGAGCCTTTGTGGAGTCATTCCCACTATTTGGCTATGATTTCCACGATTATGATGCTTTGTTTGAAGAACACTTACATCTATTGATGGAAATCAATAAACGAGAAAGAATAACATGGAATGGCAAGTTTCGTCCTGCATTACGTGATGCTGAAATAGCTCCTAGACCATATCAAGAACAACTACCAATCTGGATTGGTGTTGGAGGAACTCTAGCGAGTGCTACAAGAGCGGGGAGATTAGGAACTGGTTTAACAATAGCTATGATTGGTGGCACACATGAACGCTTTCTTCCTTTAATAAATGCATATCGTGATGCTGGGATTTCAGAAGGATTTACAAATCGGGACTTAAAGATAAGTGTTTCTGGCCATGGGTATATTGCTAACACTATGGATCAAGCCAAGAATGAATTTTATCCACATTATTCACATTACTTGAAAGCAATCAATGAACAACGCGGGATGAGGTCTGGATTGTTGCCACGAAATGTTTTTGAACAAATGACAGGACTTGAAAGTGTTATGTTTATTGGTAGTCCACAAGAAATTATTGAAAAAGTACTTTATCAACATGAACTATATGGTCATTCTAGATTTATGCTACAAACAGATATAGGTGGAGTACCCTTTAAGAAAATTGCCAAAACCATTGAGTTGCTTGCAACAGAGGTTGCACCTGTTCTGAGAAGAGAAATTAGTAAATAACGAGTGTAAATGACTTTTTGTAGAGTATCTACTGAATAAAATCTTTACTACAGCAGAGTAGCTTATGACTCTGCTGTTTTTTTATGTTTTGTGAGATGGACTGAGGATGGCGGTATTAAGGTAGAAAATTATACTGATGAAAGTGCCGAAAGTGGTTATCAGGGTAGAAAACGCAGAAGAATTAGCCGAGAGAGAGGCTGTCACGGTAGAAAACCCAGAAGAGATGTCAAGAATTAGCCGAGAGAGAGGCTGTCACGGTAGAAAACTCAGAAGAGACGGCAAGAACTAGCCGAGAGAGAGGCTGTCACGGTAGAAAACCCAGAAGAGATGTCAAGAACTAGCCGAGAGAGAGGCTCTCACGGTAGAAAACCCAGAAGAGATGTCAAGAACTAGCCGAGAGAGAGGGTTTCACGGTAGAAAACGCAGAAGAGACGGCAAGAATTAGCCGAGAGAGAGGCTGTCACGGTAGAAACTGCGGAAGAGACGGCAAGAACTAGCCGAGAGAGAGGTTGTCATGGTAGAAACTGCGGAAGAGACGGCAAGAACTAGCCGAGAGAGAGGCTCTCACGGTAGAAACTGCAGAAGAGACGGCAAGAATTAGCCGAGAGAGAGGTTGTCACGGTAGAAACCGCAGAAGAGACGGTAAGAACTAGCCGAGAGAGGGGCTCTCACGGTAGAAGCCGCAGAAGAGACGGTAAGAACTAGCCGAGAGAGAGGTTGTCACGGTAGAAAACCCAGAGAGACGGCAAGAACTAGCCGAGAGAGGGGCTCTCACGGTAAATCCGCAGAAGAGATGGTAAGAACTAGCCGAGAGAGAGGCTGTCACGGTAGAAAACCCAGAAGAGATGTCAAGAATTAGCCGAGAGAGAGGCTGTCACGGTAGAAAACTCAGAAGAGACGGCAAGAACTAGCCGAGAGAGAGGCTGTCACGGTAGAAAACACAAAAAACGCAACAAGAACAAGCCATGAGAGTCCTCCACTCCTCATGTTATAAAACAAGGACCAAAAGAAAAAACAGAGGTAGAACTAAATTGTTCTCCTCTGTTATATAATCAATATTAAAATCCTTCAAACCATGCTGCAGCTGCTTTTACTTCGGACAATGTTAACTGGTGGCCTCTATTTTCCCAATGGATTTCTACATCTGCACCTGCATTTTCAAGTAATGCTTTTAAATCCTCAGATTCTTGTGCAGGACAAATTGGATCATTCGTCCCAGCGGAAATAAATGCGCGTTTACCAGATAAATCAGGTAAGTTAATTCCTCTTCTTGGTACCATCGGATGGTGAAGACTTGCGCCACGTAGTGCATCTTTATAGTGGAACATTAAGCTTGCTGCAATATTAGCTCCATTAGAGTAACCTACAGCTACAAGATTATCTCGATCAAACTCATACTTCTCCGCAGCTTCATCAAGGAATTCATTTAATTCTTTAGTGCGGAAAACTAAATCCTCTTCATCAAATACTCCTTCTGCTAATCGTCTAAAGAATCGTGGCATGCCATTTTCTAATACATTTCCACGGACACTAAGGATATTCGCTTCCTTGTCGATAATCTCGGCCAATGGAAGTAAATCTTGTTCGGTTCCTCCTGTACCATGTAGTAATAATAGAGTTGGCTTATTTGGATTTGTTCCTTTTTGGAAAATATGTTTCATTTTATTAGTCCCTTCTATTTTGGTCTTTCTATGGCAAAAACATCACCTATTTTTGCATAATTTGAACCAGCTAAACGACTAACAGCTGCTAGTTTCTCGTGATCGATTTTGCCATTTTCATAGACATTCTCATTGATATGGTATCGTACTACTTTACCTATAATTAAATCGGTTCCCGGTGCCTCATCAGATCCTTCTAAGGTTATATTAATTTCTAACACACATTCCATCCGAACTTTTGCTTCTTTGACTCCTGGAACCGTAATTACTTCACTTGGTAATAACGTTAAACTAGAAATTTCAATTTCACTTTTATCTGGTGCTAGAGTTGCAGCAGTTTTATTAATTTTATCCACATTATCCTCATCAACTATGTGAACAACAAATTCGCCTTTGCTGTTAATGTTTCTAGCTGTATCTTTCATTTGTCCTTCTTTTCGCTGGATGGATATTGAAATTAACGGTGGATTAGAAGATACGATATTAAAATAACTAAATGGTGCCCCGTTTATTACTCCCTCGTCCGTCATCGTTGTTACGAATGCGATGGGTCTTGGAACAATGGATCCAATTAATAATTTATAATTTTCGCGTTCTGTATTACTTTCAGGATCAAAAGAAAGCATTCCATATTCCCCCACCATTAATCTAAATTCTTCACTTCGAGTGGAATTAGATGATCGTTTAATTTATCTCGATAAATTTCGTGTTGGTGTGGTAATTTTAATTCAGACCCCATCGTTTCATACGATTCATCATGGGCGAATCCTGGTGGGTCGGTCGCAATCTCAAATAGAATTTCACCATGTTCTCTAAAGTAGATTGCATTAAAGTAGTTTCTGTCGCGTACCGGTGTAACTATGAATCCATTGTTTTCTACATGATGTTTCCAGTCCATTTGATCTTCATCATCAATTGCACGCCAAGCGATATGATGAACAACACCGACGCCCATTTGTCCTCTTCCGCTTGATGATTTTTTTAAGTCAATGACATTCCCGATATTTCCATGAGATTTAAAGCGAATTAAGTTGCCTTCTTCTCCGATTTTTTCTAGTCCCATCACATTAATTAATAGGCGTTCTGTTTCTTCTGGGCTACTTGAATAAAGCGTAGCTCCAGCAAATCCTTTAATAGCAACTTCTGGTTTCACATCACCAATTGTCCAATTGTTTACTTCTCCTTCTTCTCGCTCCACTAGTTCAAGTTTCAATCCATGAACATCATCAAAGGATAAATAGGTTTCACCAAAACGTTCAGACTTTGTTACGTCAATCTTAAATTTTTTGAGACGTTCTTCCCAAAATCCAAGCGAACCTTTTGGAATTGCGTAGGAAGTAACACCGACTTGTCCATCTCCTGTTTTTCCTCTGTACGCTCCGACCCATGGGAAAAAGGTAATAATTGAACCAGGGCGCCCTCCATCATTTCCGAAATATAAATGATATGTTCCCGGATCATCAAAATTAATTGTCTTTTTAACTAAACGAAGTCCTAGTACACTTGCATAGAAATCCACATTTTCTTGTGGATGCCCGACAATAGCGGTAATATGATGAATTCCTGCTGTCTTTTTCATTAATTATCATCTGCCTTTTCTTGGGATGCTTTTATTCCAACTTGTTTAAGAACATTAATTGTTGTTTCTATATCTTCCTCAGCAATACCATCAAATAATTCTTCGATTACTTGCTGATGTTGAGGGAAAATCGTATCCATTAATTGTTTTCCTTCTTCTGTGATTTGTATATAGACAACACGTCGATCTTCCTTACAATTACTTCGTTCTAGTAAACCTTTTTTCTCTAACTTATCAATAACGTAAGTGATAGAACCTGTGTTAATTAAAACAGCTTCGGAAACCTCTCTTACAGTCAGTCTCCCTTTATGATAAAGTGCTTCTAATATTGAAAAGTCGGAGGTGCGCATTCCTTGGTTACTAATATCATGTTTAATTGCCTCCTGAATTGATTTTGAGGCTTTCATCAGAACGACGAATGCTTTTAGTGAAAGATTGTCACTCATAACTACACCTTCTTATCCTTAATTTATTTATTATGAATTTAAATATCTTTAATTAAGTATATTTTAATAAAAATTATATTGTTTGTCAAATTTCCTCTTTAGCATTTGCGAATATGACATATTTAGGCACAAAAAAAGAGGGAAAGTCCCTCTTAAGAAAATATTTTGCTTATTTGTTCAACCTCTTCTTTACTTAGTTCGACTTCTAATGTTTGTAAGTTGTGGATAACTTGTTCTGGTGTCTTTGCACCGGGGATAACTGTGTCAATTGCGTCATTGGATAAATACCAAGCTAAAACAAGATTGGATATTTCCGTTTGTTTTGCAATTGCGATTGTACGTAGTTTCTCTACTTTGGCAAGATTTTGTTCAAATTCTTCCCCTTGCAAATGCGGCATTTTAGAACGGAAATCAGAGAACTGGGTATCCTTTGTATATTTTCCAGCAAGTAAGCCAGATGCAAAGGGGAAGTATGGGATAAATGAGATTTGATTTTCGATTGTATAAGGGAAGTATTCCTGTTCAGCGTTTCTGTTTAGTAGATTATAATGACCTTGTAATACATCTACATAACCATCTTGATTCGCTTCTTTAAGTTGTGCAAGTGAAAAGTTGGAAACGCCAATAGCTCGAATTTTTCCTTCGTCTTTCAATTCTTTTAATGCTCCAACCGCTTCATACTTTGGTGTTTTTGCATCTGGAGAATGAATATAGAATAAATCGATATAGTCGGTCTGTAGTCTTTTTAAACTAGCTTCTACCGTATCCCGCAAAAATTCTGGAGAGTTATCGATAATGCGTTCGTCTCCAACTATTCTTTGGGCGCCTTTAGTTGCAATAATAACTTCTTGGCGATTTTTCAATTCCTTAATTACTTCACCGATTAACTCTTCAGACCGCCCCATGCCATAACTGAATGCAGTGTCAATGAAATCTAGACCTTCTTTTATAGCTACTTTAACGAGATTTTTATTCTCTTTTTCATCTAGACCGGGATATAAGTTATGTCCACCAATTGCGTTAGCTCCAAGTCCAATTGGAATTACTACTAAGTCTGTTTTCCCAATTCGCACTTTTTCTTTCACAGCAATACCTCCTTATCCTTCTTATAATTTATTGTAAATAATGAGTGATAGCTATACAAGAAAAGGGAGTCACACTAATAAAAGGACTCCCTGATGTTTATTAACTCTTTAACTTTAAAAATTGCATCCGCTTATTAAATAAGGCTGGATAAGAAAGAAACCCTAACATAATACTTGTCACTACTGCAGTTGTTAAAAGTAAAAATAAGATTAATAATTGAAATTGAACAGCCTGTACAGGATCTGCTCCTGCTATAATTTGTCCACTCATCATTCCTGGTAATTGTACAAGTCCAATTGTCTTTTGGCTTTCAATTGTAGGGATGGTACTTGCTTTTATAGAAGTAATTAATTGAGTATGGATTGCTTGTTTTGGTGTTCCACCTAAAGACAGAATTAGTTCGGTTTCCTCTTTTTGGTTTTCCACCTCTGCTGTGAACCGATTCAAGAAAAGTATTCCTAATACCATTGAATTCCCTATAACCATCCCACTAATTGGAATAATATACTGTGGAGTAGCTGGTACGATATTTAAGCCGAGTAAAATGCTTTGAGTTAGTATCTCTATGAATACAAATGTTATAAAAAGCTTCCATGTTATCCCTTGTATAGATGCCCCTTTTTTGCGAGCATTTTGGGTTGCTGCTCCAATCATGAGTAAAATCATTAGAAGAATGAAAATAAAGCTGTCCGCTTGAAATACATATTGTAGAACATATCCCACCACAAGTAATTGAATTATTGAGCGAACAGTTGCAATCAATGTATCTTTTTCTAAACCAAGCTTTAATGTTCGAGATAATAAAAGTGGGATTAGAACGAAAATCAATGTTAAAGATAATGTCAGATAGCTCATTCTAATTCCCCCTTTACAAATTCTTGAACACGCTTATCTTGTGGATTTTGTAATAGAGAACTTTCGCCAGATTCAATAAGTTCTCCATTCATCATCACCCATGTATAATGACCGATTCTTAATGCTTGGTCGAGATTATGAGTAATCCAAATAATCGTTGTTCCGTACTTCCTGTTAATTTTCTCAATTAATTCTTCAATATCATGTTGAGATACTCGATCAAGAGAAGAAGTAATTTCATCTAGTAATAATACTTTGGGTTTATTTACCAGAGTACGAGCGATGGAAAGCTTTTGTCGTTGTCCCCCAGATAAATCTTTAGCGTTTCGTTCGATAAACTCCTCCCCTAAACCAACATCATGTAGTAATTCTTCAGCGTATTCCCTTTCAATTTTCTGGCCTTGTAATGTTAGTGGAAGTTGTAGATTATCTAATACAGATCCTTTAATCATCGTCGCACTTTGTAAAGCAATGCCTACTTTTCTACGCAAGTCTAATGGGTCATATTCATAAATGGATTTTCCTTTAATTAAAATCTCGCCGGAATCAGGGGAACGTAATCCATTACAAAGTTTAAATAACGTAGATTTCCCCGCCCCCGATGGGCCAACTAATGTTGTAATCTTACCTTCTGGAAAGGAACCGGTAATGTTTTTAAGAATATGTATCCCATCTGCAGAGTAATGAACGTTTTGTAATATAATTGCTGCTTGGTTCATTCCATCACTTCCTTATGTATATACCTGTTTATAATGTTCCTTTTCCCTAAAATATCATACTTCTACCTTCTAACATGCAATAAAATAAAATATCTATTAAGAAATTGAATATTTAATGTTATATTTCAAATACATTAATTATATGTTACAATTTTTACAAGATTCAGAATGTAGACTATTACAAGGAAAATGAGAGGGGGGTTAGTTTGAAAAAAATCTATCTTTATATATTGATAATGACTGGAATGCTTCTCGTTGGATGTGCGGAAAACCCAGCATTGATAGGGGAGGCACCAGAGGCATCAGAAAGTAATGATAATAGTGCTGACACTGAAACTGCTAATGAAAGAAAAGTGGTAGATAGTCCACCAACTGTTCAAGTAGCAAATAAGGCTAATGATGAATCAACCCATGTTGCGCTTGATATTTGGTGCTGGAAAGAAGAGAGCCTTTGTTCATTGGAACCCAATCCTCCTGAAGAGCAATTATATGGATGGAAACCACTGCCAGTAGAGCCAGGTGAAATCTTTAACTTTATGACAACTACAGATGAAATCCCAGAAACGGATCATATATATAGTCCGGATATTATCGAGTTAACTCAAATAAGATTAGGTGAAAAGCAGGAAGTAGAAGTGAACGGTAGGGATATTACTGCCCCAATGGAAAAAGGGAAATATTATTACTCTTTAAAACTACAGTGGGACGGTGAAGTTGTAGGGCAAGCATATTATGTGTTTAGCATCCTTGTACGGTAATTTTCAAAGATGGAGGTGATTTTTTGATTAAGCTAATATTATTTGAATTAAAAAAGGCATGGAATACGGCCTTTTTTCGGGTGCTATTGTTAGCCTTGCTCTTATTTCTAATCGCTTATTATGTATTTGTTTATATGAATACAACGCGTGTTGAAGACGAAATAAAACCACTAAAAGATGACATCGAGCGTACGCAACTGGCTATTGATGAAACAAAAATTGCCTTAGAGTCTGCTGAAGAATCTGAAGTACAGGAACTAGAGGACTCTTTAGAGTTTCATGAGAACTGGCTAGAGGAAAGGCGATCAAAAGTAGCCTTATTAGAAAATGAGAATTGGCATGCGTTACTCCAAATAGAGATAGACCAAACAGAGCCAGATATCGGTCAGATGAAATTTGAAAACCAAACACATACATATACCCATCCAACATTATTTACATTAGAAACGTATGTGGAAATGAGTAAATGGATGCAGGAGAAGAATATCCAACCGTTACTGCCATGGGATCGTTATTTTTCTCACATGACTATATACGATAAAGAGGTAAATAGTACTAGTAGAGCAGAAGCTGAAATGATTATGGAGTTGTTTAAGGATTACAGTAATAAATATTCTTCCACCACGGTTCATTATCTGTTTCGACTTTTTGGTTTGTTGTTTAGTTTTGTTGGAGCTGTTTTCTTCTTATTCCTCTTTGGAGATATGGTCACAAAAGAAGGTCTCGGTAGAAATGGGCCAATCTATTTATTACAAACACAACCAATTGGGCGCTATAAAATAATAATTAGTAAATTCCTAACAACAATTTTAACTAGCCTGTTCATCCTACTAGGTGCTGTTGTTTTCTCTATTATAATTGGAAGCATTTTTGATCGTTTTGGTGACTGGGAGTACCCGGTTCTTATTTATGGTGAAGACAGAACATTTACCCTTATGGGAATGGGTATGTTTTTAATGAAAGCCTTTAGTATGTTTACATTAATTCTAATATTCTGCTACTCTATTCTGTTTCTTTTCTCCATTTTGGCGAAACGTGTCTTAATTGCAATAGGATTAACCTTAGTAACCTTATTTATTGGAAGTGCGATAAGCGGAGAAATTATTGCTACCAATGTTGCACATTTTATTCCATTTCCATATTTCTCTGTTTATGATGTGCTAACCAATGAATTAGCACTAACATATGAGAATTTTAATTTCTCCTATGCAAATGGAATTGTTTCACTAAGTATTGCTAGTTTCATTATATTTACCGTTACGTATGTTTTCTCCATTGTACAAACTAAATTGAGTAATTAGGGAGGAGAGTGAATACATGATTGTCGAAGTGAGAAATTTAAAGAAACGATATAAAAAGCAAATGGTATTAAAAGGAATTGATATTACAGTAGAAACACCACAAATTATCGCATTAGTAGGTCCTAACGGGTCTGGGAAAACAACGATGTTAAACTGTATGACGAATCTACTTTCCTTCCAAGAAGGGGAAGTAAGGCTTTTAGGAAAAAAACATACGGATGCATCGCTTTTCCATGATGTTTCTTATTTACAAGATAATCGTATTCTTTATGGAAACTTAACAGGATATGATCATTTAAAGTTTATATGTAGTGTTCAAAAGATACCATACTCAAAAATCAAAGAAGTAGCAGAGCGGGTTGGAATGGAAAAATATATGAAACAACGAGTTCGTAACTACTCACTTGGTATGAAGCAACATTTATTACTTGCAATGGTTATTATTAATGAACCGAAGCTTTTACTTATGGATGAACCTTTAAATGGTCTAGACCCAACAAGCGCAATTAATATGCGTAAAATCTTACTAGAATTATATAAAGAAGGAACAACCATCATTGTTTCTTCCCATAATTTAGATGAAATTGATCGATTAACAAATACGATCTATTTCATGAAAGATGGAGCTCTTTTAAAAGAATCTTTAACAGATATAGCATCTAAAAAATACTTTCTAACGGTAAGTGATGTGGAGAAGGCAAAACAAGGATTAACGGATAAAAGTATTCCTTTTTCTGAAACAGGTCAATACCAACTAGGGTTTGAAGAGACTGATATTGACCTACAAAGCTTTATTGATTCCATAAGTGCCAGTGGTGCTACGATACTAGATATAGAAGTCCAAAAAGTTGGTGCAGAAAAACGATACCGTGAACTTTTTGAAGAGGAGTTATCCTCATGAGGTTGTTATCTTTTGAGTTGAAAAAGATCCTATTTAGTAAAAAGTTTTTATATATCTTAATCGGCATAGCTGTTGGTGTCGGAATTTTAATGGGTCGAAATATAATATTTGAATCCAATATTGAAAAAGAAGCGAGAGATAAGGTTGATGAGTTATTAGAAATTAATTTTTCTAATTCAAAGATTCATAACGCTATCCTAGAGGATGATCCAGAGAATGAATTGGAACAAGAGCTTAGTCGTCTAAACAGCGCGATGGTAAATAATCTCTATGAAACTAGGAATTTATTAGCACCAACTAAATTTCGTGAAAAGCTGAAGCTAGAGATGGAGTATTATTCCCTTGCGGAGGAGTACAAGCAAAAGGGTGGAGATCACGCACTATCTTTTCAAGAAATCTCCTATTCCTTAGCATTAAATGAAAAACTTCTGGAGGAAGATATTCCACCTGAACATGAGACGTATAGTAGAGCCTTCCCTAACTTTATAAAACAAGTTGTTGACTTGTTCGTTAATTTAGGTGCAATTATTTTGATGCTCTTATTAATTGGGGAAATTATGTCTTCAGAATTTGAGAACAGGTCGATTAATTTATTATTTACCCAACCGTTGAAAAGAGCACATATTATAACAAGTAAATTCTTTAGTTCCATTATTCTTTATTTCATAACAACTATTTTTCTCTTAGCAATTACGTTAATAATAGGCTACGTATTTGGATATCAGGGATTTTTTAACTATCCGGTTGTAATAGAAGTAGGGCAACAAATAGAAACTATAACAATCTTGGAGTATATGCAGAATGGGATTATTCTCGTTTCCATTAGTATATTTATGATCATTTCACTTTGCTTACTGTTCAGTTTAATGTTTAAGCATACGTTAGCTACCCTTTTTAGTGTATTAGGTACGTTATTGATTGGGTATGTGATCACTACGATGATTACTTGGCCGCCTTTCGCTTGGGTTAATCCTTTCCAGTATTTACTACCTACAAAAGCTATCTTAATTCAGAACGGGCAAGAGTGGTGGCAAGGAATTCCAATCATACTTTTACTAACGGTTGCATTCTTCTTAATAGCTAGACAAAAGGTGAAGACTAGTAAGGTGGATTAGCTAGTAATAATAACAATAATAACAAGCCTGATTGCATCTTGAATGTTCAATCAGGCTTGTGAAATTGACAGACTCTTTACAGCTGACTACCGAGAAATTTAGCTAATTCTAGCATGACGTATTTTCCTGCTTTTGCTTCTGCGTCGGAATTGTAATTCGTATTTGTATTTACATCATATGTGAAGATTTCTCCATCTTTATTTTGAATAAATTCAATACCAGCTATATCTATATTGTTAACTCGCAAGAAGTGCTCATACTTTTGAATAATTGGATGGTCAAATCCGTTAATAATTCTAAACTTTGGCTTCTCTTCTTCTTCCTCACCTACTGGACAAAACATATCATCTATTGTACATGCGTCAGCAGGACATAGTTCAAACCCTTCAGAAGTATCCACTTGTACCGCATAGACAAATTTTCCACCTACAAATTCACATCGTGTTATATAGGGCTCCGGTGCTTGAATGTATTCTTGAATTAATGTAATACCGTCTATAGATGGTTCAAATGTTGGCCCATAAACATATTCCTCTAATGCTTCAATTGAATGGAAAAGTTGAACTCCTAATCCTTTCCCAGCACGGTTGTGCTTTGTTATAAAGGAAGGAACATTTAACTCTGATGCTGCTTGAATTATTTGTTCCTTTCCCACGGCAGCGATTGTTTTTGGCGTCTGTATTTTTATGGCATTAAGAGCTGTGTATTGATTTACTTTACTTACCTCTATTCTCAACGCACGACTTCCGTTATAAACTTTTCTTCCGTGTAATTCCAACCATGCAAGAACAGTCTCGGTTAACTCAGGAGCAAAACGATGGTCCCTAGTATGTGAAGAAGCGCTTATTCGATTATAAAAGACTCCAACAGGTGGGACAGAAGATAAATCTACCATTCCTTTATCTAAAAACCATTCTTCATATGGCAATTGCAGTTCATCTAATCGTTTTGTAAGATGTTCCGTCCATTCGCTATTTTCGTGAATGATATATATTTTTTCTGACATGTTATCACACCTTCACTTTTGTGTTGTTTTAATCATACCAAATAACTCGGGATTAAAATATATATATGCAATTATAATAAAAAAACTCCCAAATTTGGGAGTTGAAAATTATTTAACTATTAATACTGGGCTATTAGCTCGTTTGGCAACTTTATGACTCACACTGCCTAATAGCATTTCTTGAAACTTATTTAATCCACGACTGCCAAGAACGATTAAGTCATAATTATGTTTATTTGCGTAATCAACAATAGTTGGGCCAGGATCACCATTAAGAAAGACAACTTCAAAATTAACTCCAGACTTTTTAGCTTTTTGAACGATTAAGGCAAGCTTTTCCTTTCGTACTTCTACCGCATCTTTTCCCCAGTTGGATAGTACTTCATCTTTAGAGTGTTTTGGATCAACAACGTATATAATATCTACTTTCGAATTTGGGCTTAATCTAGCAAGTTCAAATACATTATCCCCTGCTCTCATGGAGTGTTCAGAGCCATCTGCAGCATAAAGAATCTTTTTATACATGGGATCCCTCCTAATATCGATTAAGGTTATGTAAATGTAAAATTAATATGTGCGAGAAATTATTTAACATTATAGCATATGTGGTTGAAAAATAGAGGATTTTTAAGATAAATAAAGAAAACGACAAATGTTGTCGTTTTCTTGCGTGTTTCACAAAAATGTCGATTCTCGTTATAATACAGATTGTTCGCTACGGTCACGACTTTCGTGAGAGTCGAAAGTCAAAAAATAAAAATTAGGAAGAGGTGCATCATGAATTTAGCAAACTATAGAAATGAATGGTTTGGAAATGTTCGTGGAGATATTTTAGCGGGTATTGTTGTAGCTATTGCTTTAATACCAGAAGCGATTGCATTTTCGGTAATAGCTGGTGTAGATCCAATGATCGGATTATATGCATCCTTTGCGATTGCAGTTACTATTGCTTTTGTCGGTGGTCGTCCAGGTATGATCTCGGCAGCAACTGGTGCAACAGCACTATTAATGGTTACATTAGTTGCAGAACATGGCCTGCAGTATTTATTAGCTGCAACTATTCTGACAGGTATACTACAAATAATTATGGGTGTATTAAAACTTGGCCGATTGATGAAATTTGTTCCCCGCTCGGTAATGATTGGCTTTGTAAATGCACTTGCCATTATGATTTTTATGGCGCAATTAGAACACTTCACAGGTGCAAATTGGGAAATGTATGCGATGCTTGCAGGTGCTTTAGCAATCATCTATATTTTACCTAGATTTGTAAAAGTGATTCCAGCTCCACTAGTAGCGATTGTAGTGATTACTGCGATTGCGATTTTTACGGGAAGTGGTGTGAAAACAGTAGGAGATATGGGTGAGTTAACACAATCTCTACCGATTTTCTTATTCCCAGACATTCCTCTTAACTTTGAAACATTACAAATAATTTTCCCTTATGCTTTATCGATTGCAATTGTTGGATTAGTTGAATCATTACTAACAGCATCAATTGTAGATGATATGACAGATACAAAAAGTGATAAAAATAAGGAAGCAAGAGGACAAGGTATTGCCAATATTGTTTCTGGTCTATTTGGTGGGATGGCAGGTTGTGCGATGATTGGACAATCAGTAATTAACGTAAAATCAGGTGGTCGTGGTAGACTTTCTGCTTTTGTTGCTGGTGCATTCTTAATGACTTTAATTATTTTATTTAATGGTTTGTTAGTACAAATTCCAATGGCTGTATTAGTTGGTATAATGTTTATGGTGTCGATTAGCACGTTTGATTGGTCATCGCTTAAAAACATCCGTAAAACACCTGTTACCGATACAATTGTTATGTTCGCTACCGTTGTAACGGTTTTATTTACTAGTGACTTATCAAAAGGGGTTTTAGTCGGTATTATCTTAAGCGCAATTTTCTTTGCTGCTAAAATATCAAAAGTAAAAGTAACTTCTTTAGCAAGTGATAATAGCAAAGTGAAAGTGTATCGCGTTTCTGGACAACTGTTTTTTGCCTCTGTTACAGAATTTGTAGATAGCTTTAACTATAAAGAAGATGTAGAGTTAATTAAATTAGATTTATCTAATGCGCATATTTGGGATGATTCTGGTGTTGGTGCAATCGACAAGATTGTCCAAAAATATCATCAGAATGGAATTAAAGTAGATATTGTCGGTTTAAATGACGAGAGCCATAAATTAGTAGATAAGCTTGCTGAGTTTAAAAAGCCTGGTGGGCTAGAAAATATAGCAGGCCAATAAGGAGTTAGAGAGTTGACAAAAGTCGACTCTCTTTCTTTATACATGAGCAAAATAATAGAAAAGAAGGTTTTTACAGTGGTGAAATAGAATAGATATAGATAGATTTAAGTAGGGAGAGGGAAGATTGATGTTGAGTGAGAAAGAGTTGAAATTGATTCTCTTAGATTTTAAGGAGAGCAATTTCCTGAATGTAGGAACTTTAGAAATAAATAGTTTAACGAAAGCTATGCTTCATCATATTGGTAGTACAGATCCAGAGTTACGAGACCATTTAATTTATCCTAGCTTTATTAACCTTATTGTTAATAATTATTATACAAAGCCGGAGCTTAAAGAATTACTTTATGTTTGTCTAGATGAACAGCATTTATTATTAAAATTAGAAGACAATGATGAGGATGCCGTATTTACTAGGGCATTTTCTTCACTAATTATTGCGGTGCTATTGCATGTGAATAGGCAAAATTCCTTTTTAGCTGAAAGTGAATTAGACATGATTGCAGAACAGTTGATTAATTATATCCATAAAGAGGAAGATGTCCGTGGTTTTGTGGAAGGAAAAGGTTGGGCACATAGTATTGCGCATATTGCTGATGCATTAGATGAATTAGTTAAAAATAAAGGGATAACGATTTCGAAATTAGAAGAAGTTGCTATGACTATACTAGAGAAAATGTATTTTGATAAGGGGTACTTCTTATTTGAAGAGGATGAACGAATGGTTACAGCACTAATTTCGATTCTAAATCGTGAAATAGACCAACAACATATCATTAATAGAATAACGGACATAACGGCAGAATTGAAACAAAACTTTATTAGCGGAACATCTGTTCAATATATGCAACGGACCAACTTTAAACAATTTTTGAGAAGTTTATTACTTCATCTTGAGGTAATTGATAAACACGCAAAACTAAGAGAACATCTTAAAAACGTACTACAATCTATCAATCAACCATACTACAATACATAACAATACATAGGGGGAACAACGATGAATCCAATATTAATTGATTTTCCAAGTGAATTTGAAACAGAACGATTAGTAATTAGGATGCCAATGCCTGGTGATGGAGAGGTAGTTTATGAATCAAAGCAAGTGTCTAAGAAGGAGCTACTACCTTGGATGGCATGGGCGCATAGAGATGGGACACTAGAAGAAGAGGAGATTAATATTCGGGAAGCACATATAAATTTTTTAACAAGACAGGATTTAAGATTACTTGTGTTTGATAAAGAAACAGGAGTACTTGTAGCGAATTCAGGTTTACACCGTATTGATTGGAAGTCCCGTAAATTTGAAATAGGCTATTGGGTGGATAGTCGGCACAGTGGAAAAGGCTACATAACGGAAGCGGTTCAAGGAATAACTAACTTTGCTTTCCATGAGCTTCAAGCTAATCGTGTAGAAATCCGCTGTGATGCTAATAATTTGAAAAGTCGTGCCGTTGCCGAACGAGTAGGATATGATCTAGAAGGTATTCTGAGAAAAGATAGTTATGATGTATATGGTAAGGAACTTCGGGACACTTGTCTTTATGCTCTAGTAAAGGAATCATAAAAAAATGGCAAAAAGGACTTTACATATACATCGAAATTCTATATAGTATAGTTACCTAATAATTCTAGGTAGGTGAGAATATGTTTGATCGTGAGCTTGTAAAGGGAAGCACTTCACTCCTAGTGCTGCAATTATTAAATGAACGCGATATGTATGGCTATGAACTTGTGAAAGAAATGGACCGACGTAGTGACCATAATTTTCAATTAAAAGAAGGGACGCTATATCCAGCACTTCATAAGCTAGAAAAACAAGAATACATTGAATGTTATTGGCAACATCAAGAAAAAGGACCTGCAAGAAAGTATTACCGTATTACGGATGAAGGTAAAGAAATGCTCCAGGCCAAAACGAGTGAGTGGCACCGTTATGTTCAAGTAATGAACAATTTAATCGGGAGAAGTGAATCGTGAGTGCTGGGGAAGAACGGTTTTTCCAAGAACTAGATGAAGTTCTTGGAAAACATCCTGACAAAGAGCAAATTATTGCCGAATATCAATCCCATGTATACGAAATTAGTCTAGAAGGTAATTTCGAGGGTGAGGATTTATATAATGAAGTTGTAAAACGTTTAGGATCACCGAGTGAAATAGCAGAAATATGGAAAGAAGAGGCAAGTGTAACTCCAAAGAAAATGCAAGTATTATTTGTAGTGTTAAACATTGTCATTTTCTTAGGCGGTTTATCACTTACCATTATATATAATTTTTTTCAGTTTGAGTTAATTGAAATCATGTGGAAAAGACTAACTGCGGTGCCATCGATTATTATAATTGTTTATATGGCGTTTTGGGGATTAATTGGTTATGAAATAGGTAAAGAGTTTGGAAGCGCTGGATTAAAAATACTTCGAAGAACTTTTATTTTAGCGGTTATCCCTAATCTTGTATTAATGTATTTAATTGTGTTTAGACTCATTCCGCATGAGTGGTTCCAACCCTTATTAAATGGGCCGTTTATTTTAGCCTGTATTGTCTTAACAATATTATTGTATCCGATAAGTTGGATTGGATATCGTTGGGGAAGGAAAGCGTCTATTTAAAAACCCTTGCCCACGGTATCATAAAATGCAACAACTTTTTCGGTTATCTACATAGAATATCTATATACATAGAATTACTAAGGTGGTGAAAAATATGAGTGATAGAAGAAAAAATATTGTTTTCTTAGGATTATGTTTTGGAATGGGGATATTAGCGGAACTAAGCTTCTTTCATGGAACGATTGGGATCTCCTTTCCAATTTTTATAGCAGTTTTCTATACGGTGTTATACACTAGGCTTGGCTTTCATTTAAACCATCGCCGAATAGGCTTGTTATTAATGGTTTCCATTTGGATATTGTCATTAACCTATCTATTTTTTGATAATTCGTTTTTTTATCTAATGAATTTAATTGTAATACCGTTATTAGTCTTTGTGCATGTCGTATTAATTACAACGCCTAATTATGTAGATTGGTTATCAACTTCTTTCTTACATCGTTTAATTCAAAAACTTACACAGACCATTAATTATTCGAAACGATTAGTTAAACTTTTCTTTAGACGTACATTGTTTAGACGTGTTAATAATGAAACGACACAAACTATAAAACGAATTGTTATTGGACTTTTGATGGGCAGTCCAATACTTCTAGTCATTACCGGACTACTAATATCAGCAGATGCAAAATTTGGCGAAGTAATGATGGAAGTACCTAACTTTATTGCTAAGTTTAATTTTCTAGAAGTTATTATCCGAGCTGGAATAGCAGTAGTCATCGCCATATTATTCTTTGGGGTATTTCAAGTGTTACGAAAAAGATATACTCCGATAATTAAGTCAAATTACCAAACTTATGATAAAAACTGGGACACTGTTATTGTTGGGACTATTTTGGTTTTACTTAATAGCATATATTTATTATTTGTGTTCATTCAATTTACGTACTTTTTTGGGGATGCTATACAAGAAAGTTATACGTATGCTGAATATGCGCGACGAGGATTCTTTGAACTTGTATTAGTAACAGTTATTAATTGGTCTATCCTTCTTGCTTGTTTAAAATTAGTAAAAACGAAGAAAAAGTCATCAAGTTATTTCATGAAGGGTATGTATTCATTATTAATTATTACAAGTGGTATCATGCTATCTTCTGCTTACCTTCGCTTAAGTGCATATGAAGAAGCGTACGGATTTACGATGGACCGAATTCTCGCACATGCATTTATGTTATTTTTAATTGTAATTTTTGCATATACGTTAATTCGTGTATGGATTGAAGGGATTTCACTTATTCATTTCTATGTGATAGCAGGGGTGATTTTCTACACAGGATTAAATGCTATCAATTTAGAGGAAATTATTGTGGAAAATAATATAGAGCGATATGAACAAACTGGAAAAATTGATGTTTACTATATGAATTCTTTGTCTTATTCAGGAATTGATGGACTTATTACGCTGTATAAAAAGGATCCAGAATACCCTGATTTGCGAATAATCCTTGAGGGGCGTAAAGAAAGTATTGGGTATTTAAGTTTAAACACGTGGCAATCCTTTAATTTCAAAAAGCAACAAGTAATTAAAAGACTCGAAGAATTGGAATTCTAAAAGGAGGAGTAATATGAGTACGATTCCGACACATGTAGCGTTAATAATGGATGGTAATGGCCGTTGGGGAAAAAGGAATGGTCTTTCTCGTAGTGAAGGTCATTATGCTGGCACAAAAGCGATGGAAGAAATAATTGATGAGAGCGCTAGACTAGGAGTTAAAATATTAACACTTTATGCATTTTCAACAGAGAATTGGAAAAGACCAAAGGATGAAGTGAATTATTTGATGAGTTTACCAATAAAGTTTTTTAATAAAAAACTTCCTGAATTTATGAAGCGGAATATTAAAATTCTTATTTCTGGTGATATTAAAGGTCTTCCAAGACAAACGAGAAATGCAGTAGAAAAGGCAATGGAAAAAACAAAGAATAATACAGGATTAATCGTAAATTTTGCTTTGAATTATAGTAGCAGAAGCGAAATTATTCAAGCTATATATCATGTTATTAAAGATGCAAAAGAAAACGGCCTATCAATTGAGACCCTAGATGAATCCACATTTGAGAAGTATCTATATACAAGAGGGTTACCTGATCCAGATATTGTTATTCGAACAGGTGGAGAAAAAAGAATTAGTAACTTTTTAATGTGGCAGTCTTCGGAGGCAGAGCTCTGTTTCGTGAATGAACTATTCCCGGATTTTACAAAGGAATTATTTGCAAAGGCAATTGGAGTTACGAGTGGCAGTGAAGAAATAAACTGGAATGCGTACGTAGGCTAAAAATAGAGGCTCGGTTACTATAAGTAACGAGCCTTTTTTATGGGAAAGATTTATTATTGACTTCTACAAAAGGAGATTCCCTGTAACCTTCTTCTACCTATCAACTTCCTTATACGTTATATCCACAATCTCTTCACTTTCATTATCGAATGTAATATTAACAAAAACGCCGAATTCTTTATCAGGTGCTCTTAACCATAATTTAAAGGTTTCCGTCGAATTCTGAACGCCTGTTTTTCGACCAACATGGAGATAATCAACAATATCTGCATTAGGATATTTTTGCTTTACATTTTGCATAGCAATCTTTCCCCATTTTGCATAGGGAGGACTTTCTTGACCGTGTATAATAATATCACTTGGTTGATGTATTGCTATTGTACTAAAATATAATAAAGAGAAGGCTAATAACGTAACTAGTATTTTCCGCATCTTGAGATAACCTCACTTTAAATAAAATTTTGGGGTGGAAATGATGATATTTGAAATGACAATACAATTCCGGGTTACAAATTTCAAAGAGGGGCTTCATTGGTATAATTTATTATTTGATAAGGATCCAGACTTTATACCGCATGAAGGTTTTGCAGAGTGGGAAATCGTTCCAGGCAGTTGGTTTCAATTAGCACAAGGCGAACCTGCTGATGGAAGTGGACCATTACGATTAGGGGTTACAAACTTAGAAAAAGTGAAAGAAAAACTTATTAAAGAACTAGGCTTAGATGGTGTCGAGATTCACTCCAGACCAGAAGTACCTGTAAAGTGGTGCACGTTTAATGACCCATGGGGAAATCGTATCGGCTTATTCGAGTATTTAGATAAAGTCGAAGAGGCAAGAAGAATTAGTGAATTAAACTAACAAAGAAGAAAGAGATTGGGACAAAAGATTTTAGACTAAAGATAAATACGAACAATGAGTTTAGTTTGTGCGTCTAACCCGCTCTGGGAATATACTTCGCTTTCCGCGGGCGGCTGGTGAGCCTCCTCGTGCTAACGCACTGTGGGGTCTCACCGATGCCTTGCTTCCCGCAGGAGTCTACGTATATTCCCGAAGCTAGTATTGCTTATTGTTCGTATTTTAAGTCTAACTTTTAATTTTGTCCCAGCATCTTTACTTTTCTATAATATTTTCCCCATATAATATTCATCAACATACTCTCCATCAATGAAGAGAGAATCTTTTTTAGTTCCTTCTATCTCAAAACCAGCTTTTTTATAAAGGTTTAAACCAGAAGAGTTTTTTGTTACAACAGTTAATTCTAGTCGGTGTATATTTTTATTTTTTGCCCAACTATCCAATTCCTTAAATAGTATCGTGCCTATTCCTTTGCCTCTAACATTTTCGCGCACTCCAACGACAAGATATGCTGTATGTTTATTTCTTCTAGCACTTCCCCCGATCGCGAATAAATAGCCAACCAACTCTTCTTCATCTACAGCAACAAGAATAGTTGAGTTGTGTGTCTGATTGAGGCTTATAATTCTTTTTTGTAGGTTCTCTGGCTGAATAGCTCTCTCACCTTTTTCCCACATCATATACGGAGAAGTATTTTCAACATGTTGCATCAGTTCAACTAACCCCTCTGCATCACTAGGAACTGCCTCACGAATGAACATCTTAACTTCCCCCAATTTTAATTCTTTTTCTCGATTAATTGTGCCATTTGATGCCAAATAGAGCCTTTAGCTTCTTCTCCGCCTCTAATTCTCGCTAGGGCCATTTTAGCTTGCATACGTACTTCAAATTCTGGATCCTCAAGTGCTTCTTCTAGTGCAGGAATTGCCGATTCATCACCAATTTCATATAAAAACATAGCTGCTCGCCAACGAACTAGCCGACTCTTATCTTTTAATGTCTCAATCATTTCAGGGGTTGCCTCAGTAAAACTTAAATCGGATAAACAATCTCCTGCAGTTCGTCTAACATTAACAGCCTTGTCTTTTAATGCTTTATATAGATATGGAAGTACTTTTTTGTCATCTAACATCCCAAGGTATGCTGTTGCTAGTCTGCGAATGGACGCCTTTTCATCATCAAGTGCTCTATCTAATACTGGTAAATCATCTAAGGTAGGATCCATTCTATCTAGAACAGCGTAACGTTCTCTCCAGTCAGGGTTATCTAACATTTCTAAGGTAACTTTTATCCACCTAGAGGGGGCGGTTTTGTTATCTAATGCATACCTTACTAATTCTTTTAGGCGTTCATCATCATAAGATGCGGAGATTTCTTCTACAACCTCTTTACCAATTTCTTCTACATCTCCGTATCGTGGGCTTTGTTCGACCCATTTGCGCTCAGCTAACATATTGTCGGAAGCGGTGGATGCCTCAATCGCAGCATTCATGAAACGTCCAGGCAAACCGAAGCGATACTCATTTTCTCCTTCTTCCAACTTAATCTGGGTTGGGATATAGCGAAACATTTGGACAAATACGTTTACTTCTCCATAATGTTCTTCCACTGGTACTACCTTGTCGTTTGCCTTACTTTCATTTTCTTCAACAGAACCAAGTATACGCTCTACCTCTGGTAAAATTTTTTCCCAAGGTGTTCGTGCATCACGCTCTAAGGCAATAAAATCGATGACACGATAAATTCCTTTAACACCTTTTATACCGAATAGTTCTTGTATATAAGTAGGTGCATTCGATAAGTTATCATCTAGTTTGTAATTTTCTGTTTTGCCATCTGGCAGCATTTCATCCACATTAATTTTCATAGAATATGGGCTCGGTGTTGGTTCAATCGAAACTATTTTCATAAATGACTCCCCCTTTGTATGGATATTACTAATGATAATTTTAACAAAGGGGGAGAGGAGAGGCCAATGATTCTGTTCCTAGTAGTGAGCTAGAAGCCCTTTTCTCATAGCGATTCGTTCACAGTATAGGAAGAAAACTAACCCGATGCAAAAGTAAAACACAGCATTAAATACTAATACAAAAATATCAAATGCCGAGAAGGATGTTAATGTAACTCCATCAATCATCACAGCTCTTACTAGGTCCACTCCTTTAACAAGTGGGAAGAATGCAAGAAAAGGTGCAACAGTTAATGGAATAAACACTAATCCTGCAAGTATAAACTGTAGAATTTGTAAAAATGCACTAATTTGTTTCATTACTAATGTCATTCCAGCAATAATGAATCCAAGGCCAATCATACTGATAAGTGTAAGTGCAAGAATTGGTAATATCGAAAGAAGATCGATATTAAGCCATTGACCAGTAATTCCCATCGTTGCAATTAAGAGAACGATAACAATCAGTGAATTTGCAATAATAGTGGAGACTAATCTCGCTAGCATTATTTTCCATAGCCCTAAAGGTGACATATTAACCTGCTCTAAAGTACCTTGAATGGTTTCATTTGCTAATTGATAGCCAATATCTTGAACGACTATTAATGCTAAATACCAGAACACATAATTGACGATGACGTATTGAGTATTTACATCTTTTGTGCCCGGGTCACCAATAAATTGGATACCTGCAAACAAAGCCAGAAAGATGATAAAAAATGATACAAGTGTAGCTATTGTATTAGGAAGGTACCGTTTTAAACTAATGTATTCTTTCCTTATATTTGCATTAATTAGATTGAACCAATTCATGACTAGATTCCCCCTTAACAATTTTTAAAAAGACTTCTTCAAAATTGATCGTTTTTCGATCGATGGTTTCAATAGGTGTTTGTTCTTGATGAAGAATATCGAATAGCTCATAAATTTCGTTGCTATTAGAGAGGTTTACTTCTAGTTTTGGTTGTAAAGTGTCTGGTGTGTAATCAAGTTGAGGAAATTTCTGCTGTAATTGAAAGAGTTGTTTATTACTTAGTTGGTTTTCGAATGTAATCGTATAGGACCTAACTTCAAACAATCGAAGTAAATTTTCTACCCGGTCATTTGTGACAACCTTTCCATTATTAATGATTATAGTCCGGTCACATAAATCTTGGATAACGTCCATATCATGTGAACTAATAATAATGGTTCGATTATATTCTTTAGCAATATTGCGTAATAACTCACGCACTTCGTAACCGGTCTCCACATCAATACCTAATGTTGGTTCATCTAGTAAGATAACTTCTGTTTCGGCTAACATCGCTACTGCAATGGCCAGTTTCTGCTGCATCCCTCTAGATAAACGATTAACAAGTTCGTTTTCCTTTTCTTTTAATTTGAACTTCTCCAATAAGTCATCAATTTTTGAAGCTACTTCTCTTCGGGATTTTCCTCTATTCCCTGCAAAGTACTCTAAGTTCTCCCGTACGGTTAATCGCCAATAGATATTGCGATTACCTTCTAGAACAGCACTAATATGATTTAATGCTTTTAGTCGTTTATTTTGGTTATCGATACCCTTTATCGTGATGTTTCCTTCATCTGGTTTGATTAGTCCACAGATCATTTTAATCGTTGTTGATTTTCCTGCTCCGTTTGGGCCAAGTAGACCTAGAATCTCTCCTTGGTGAACCGTAAAAGATACGTTATTTACTGCAGTAACCGACTCCGTTGATTTTCTTTTCTTATAGGTCTTGTGAAGATTTGAAACTTCTATAATTGGTTTCATAACAAAACTCCTTTTTAAATTTATTTAATTATTAATTTAAATATATTTAAAAATTATTCAGATGTCAACAGTTATTTAAATTTTATTGAAATTATTTTAAATATATTTAAGATGAGGTATACTAAAGTTAATAAATAACAAAGAGGGATCGTTATGAGTTCAGTTGGAGAGAGAATTAAGAAGTTGAGGAAAGAAAAGAAGTTAACTTTAGCCCAAGTTGCTCAGGATAAGATGTCTGCTGCTATGGTCAGCTTAATAGAAAATGGGAAATCTAAACCGTCTGCTGAGAATTTAGAGCATATTGCAAAAGTTTTAGATGTGGAAATTACAGATTTATTAGGTGGCGTTAGCAGAGAAGAACTACGTAGTGAAATTACTAGAATAAAAGAAATCATAAGTACCCGTTTAGATTTAGATTCTTTACTTGATGTTATTCAACAAATCCAAACACTTTTCCCAAATTTAAGCCATAATGTCGAATCGGCGCGAATTTATAGTATGTATGCCTATTGCTTGCACACTTTATTTCTTCTTTATAAGGAAGAATTCGACAAAATTCAAGACAATGACAGAATATTGCATTATAACAAGGCTTTAGATATTTATGAAGATCTGCAGATGGAAAGTAAAGCTTTAGGAATCAAAGTTTCTTTAGCTATTATTGAACATGGAAAAGGAAATTACCATAGAACTATAGAAATGGTGGAAGAGAGCTTGCAGACTGTTAAGTCAGTGGATAGCTTTGATACGATAAATAGTATGATTAACTTAAAAATGTTAAGGATATACAGTCTTGCTGCTCTCGGAAAAGTTGATGAGATTTATAAATTACTAGATGAAGTGATTGCCTTTTCGAATAAGCATATGATGTTAAATGAGTTTTATATGATTCATAATGTTGGTGCAATGTTATATTACCAGGAAAACGATTATGAAGAAGCAAGAAAGTATGTAGATAAAATTAATAAGTTTTTCGAGATAATAAAAAATGACAATATGTTAATAGACAAAGAAATGACAATGATTCATTATATGGAGTTTTTTGAGGATAAACCTATAAAGGCATTAGAAATGATTGAAAACTTTGAAAAAGAAATTCCGTCATTTAAGCCATATAGTGAAGTGCTGAATAAAAGGATAGTGGACACGTTATCTGATTTAAAAGCGAGATGTTATACAAAAATAAACGAACCCCATAAGGCTTTACCATTATTTAAAGATTTAATGGAAACGTATAATGGAGAAATACATCCACTGGATGTTGGGTTACGTGTTGTTAGTAAATCTTACCAGGCTCTTTGCAGTATGCAGTTGGGTGAAAAGGAAAAGGCAATTCAATTAGCAAAAGAAGGAGTTTCTGGATTAAAGGAATATCCTCATAGTGCTTACTACCATTTTGCCGTAAATGTACTGCGGGATGCTCAACAAATGAAATAACCTGAAGGAAAGAATCCCTTCAGGTTATTTTCTTTAAGCTTGATCTTTTTGTTTATCTTTTTCCAACAACACAATTAAACTTGGTAATAGTACGCCCCTAATTAAGAACGTATCAATTAATATTCCAATTGCTACTATAAACCCAAATACAAATAGTAGTTGAATTGGTTGTGTCATCAATACAGCAAAGGTAGCTGCTAAAATGATCCCCGCAGAAGAGATAACCCCACCAGTATTAGCTACAGCAATCTCCGTTGCTTTTTTGACAGAGTGGTGTTTTCTTTCCTCGATATATCGTGACACTAGAATAATGTTGTAATCTATTCCTAGTGCTACTAAGAATATAAAGGCATAGACTGGTACTCGGTTACTAATTGTGTCTATATCAAAGAATAGATTCGTTAAGAACATCCCTAATCCTAATGCGGCAAAGAAGGAGACAATGATTGTACCCATCATATACACCGGCATTTTAAAGGACTTTGTTAGGAAGATGAGCATAATAAATATTAATAGTACTTCCAATAATACAATAACAACTAAGTCACGATTGTTTGTATTACGGTCATCAAGCGAAGAGGCTGTTTCGCCGGCAAAGTAGATCTCGCCATTAATATTACTCGTATTTAGTATATCTTGTGACTTCTCTTGCATATATTCCAAAGCATTAATGGAGTCCAAGTGATATGGACTATTATCAAATGTAAGACTATAAGATACCACTTTTTGGTCTTCAGTTAAGTTCTCTATTCTTACAGTGCTAACGTGTTCTTGTTTAAGAAGTTCATCTAACATTGCATTCTGATTTTCTTCGGATAACACTTTTTTAGATTCAACTAAAACAGTTGTTGGTGCAAGTTCTCCAGGTGCAAATTTATCCTCTAATATTTCATAACCAACTCTAGATGGCATATCATCAGGGAACGATTTAATTAAATCAAATTCATATTTTAAGTTTACATTATAAGCAGCACTCGCTAGGATAAAAATCCCAACAATAGCTAGTGATAAAATCGGTTTTCTCGTAACAAATTTTCCTACTTTACTCCAAATTGAACTTGGCTTTACTACCGTATCGCCAACTTTTGGAATAACTGGCCAAAATGATTTTCTTCCAAAAATCGTAAATAAAGCAGGTACAAGAGTAATGGATGCCAACATGATAACGATTAAAGCTGTTCCAAATATAGGTGCGAAGTTTTTATAATCACCTAGTTCAGCGAAGAATAAAATAATCATCGCCAAGAAAATCGTACCACCAGCATAAAAGACCGGTAGGCCAACCCCTCTCATCGCTAATTTCATTGCTGTATGTTTATCATCATGCTGTTTCAGTTCCTCTTTAAATCTTGAGAAAACAAATAAAGAATAGTCAATTACAGCCGCAAATAATAGTACAGACATAATAGAGACAGACTGAGAACTCATTAGCAGTCCAGCCTTACCAAATAAACCAAGTAATTGTGTGACGATTTGGTAGACGAAAACAGCTGCTAATAGTGGGATTAGAGCAATCAATGGTGAACGATAAATCACAATTAAAAGTACAAGAATAATTCCAACGGTCGAAAGAAGTAAGACAATATCAGCTCGTAAAAATAAATCGGTTGTATCTACTGCAATCCCAGCAGGACCAGTAATAGATACAGACAGATCTGTATGCTCATTTATTACTTCATTAATATTTGCTAGAACTTTTTTAACTTCTTTCGTATCCAGATTGGCGTCTAAGTTTGCTGGGATAATAGCTGTGGAACGATCTTCAGAGAAAAAGGCATTCGTAGCAGGTTCTGGAAGTTTTCCCATAGGAACAATTTCTTTTAAACCAGCAATATCTTCTTTGACAATATTATCTGTAATGGTTACTAAATCATCTAATAGAACTTCATCTTTAGATTGGAGCACTAGTATTGCTGGTAGTAGTTCGCTATCACCGAAGTACTCTGCCAATTTTTCGTTAGCGACAACAGACTGCATATCTTCCGGTAAAGAATCGATCGATGTTACTTGGTAATCCCGAACACTTGGAACGGCCATAGTTAAGGTGATCATTGCTAGTAGCCATATACTTAACGTAATCCACATCCCTTTTTTTGTGGATACACGGTCTGTAATTTGATGTATTATATTTTTCATTAACATTTTCCTTTCTTAAAGTGACGAATGTGTAACTATACTAAAAAAAGTAACGGATTAATCCGTCATTTTATTATTGCTTGAAGGTTACGATGGTGTCAATTATTAAATTGCGAACAATCCGTGACAAACAACTTCTTTAATTTTCTCTACCCATAATTGGTGAGGCATCCCTTCTGTATTAGGGATATTAACAGTTTGAAAAATTAATCCTAATACGATATTACTTGGAATATCTTCACGTATCACTTTTTCCTGCTTTCCTAATTGTATGAACTCCTCTAAAGAAGTATATAATATTTTGTGAATTTCACTTAATTTTTGTTTGTTTTTTGCGATTGTTTTGTTTACTGTTGGGATTTGCATCCCCATTTCTCGTAATTGGTAAAGACTCATATCATTGAAAATAAAGGCAAATAATGCATTAAACTGATCAGAGAATGTCTTCTCTTCACTAATCTTTTCCAGTTTGGATAAGAATGATTCAAATTCATATACCATATATTCACTAAGCAGTTCTTCTTTATTATCATAATATTTATAAATAGCTGCTCTAGAAACATCTAACTGATTAGCTAGAAGTGTTATAGTGTAACCCTCGTACCCGTATTGTAATAGTAATTGCTTTGTTGTTTGATAAAGCTCTTCATTTGAAAACTTTCGCTCTCGTGCCATGTTATTCACCTCGTTCTTTATTATAAAGGTTGACTCGTAAAGAGTAAAAAGGAAGCGTATAAAGGTTGCAGCTATACAACAGACTATACTTGGACGAATATAAAATAGAAGCGGGTGATAGACATGCCATATCGTGAAGAAATTCCGAAAGATAGGGGCATTGATAATTCAATAAAGCTATTATTAGAAGGTTATCAATACATATCAAACAGAAGAGAAAAGTTTGGTCGTGATATCTTTGAAACAAGAGTGCTGGGCGGACAAAAGGCAATATGTATTGCAGGAGAAGAAGCGGTAAAGACTTTTTATGATACTAAGAAAATAACGCGTAAAGGTGCTGCGCCGAAGCGGATACGGCAAACATTATTTGGAGAGCAAGCGATTCAAACAGTAGATGGAGAGCCACATAGACATCGAAAAGAATTATTTATGTCGTTAATGACTAAGGAAAGACTGCAAGACATTACAGAGTTATTTGGTCAACAATTAGAGCAAGAAATGGCAGAATGGTCCAAGAAACGTAATGTTATTTTATATGAAGAAATAGTACACATATTAACGAAGGTTGCTTGTGAGTGGACAGGGATACAACTAGCAGATGAGGATGTACCTAAACGAGCAAATGAATTAGAGGGGATATTTGATAGTGCAGGTGCGATTGGTGTTAGACATTGGAAAGGACGAACAGCTAGAAACATTGTAGAGAATTGGTTGCGAAGACTTATTAGGGAAGTGAGGAATGGAGAAATTATTGCTCCAAAGGACACACCCCTATACATAATGGCATGGTACCAGGATAAAGACGGAAAGTTGCTAAATGAACAGATAGTTGCTGTTGAACTACTGAATATATTAAGACCAATTGTTGCCATTTCTGTCTATATTACTTTTATTGCTTTGGCATTGCATGAACATCCTCAAGAAAAGGAAAAATTACAAATGGGAGGAGAAGAGTATACCGACTATTTTGTGCAAGAGGTACGAAGATTTTACCCTTTCTTTCCGATGTTGATGGCAAAAGTTAGTGAGGATTTTCTTTGGAATGGGCATGACTTTCGAAAAGGTAATTTAGTTTTACTTGATATATACGGAACAAATCACCATCCTGACTTATGGGAGGAACCATACCGATTTATACCGGAGAGATTTAAGAAACGCGAGGAGAACTTCTATGACTTCATTCCTCAAGGTGGGGGAGATTATTACCGAGGACACCGCTGTCCAGGGGAGTGGATGACGATTGAGTTAATGAAGGTAGCAACTCAATGTCTTATCCATACAATTGACTATCAAGTTCCTAAACAAAATTTAACATATAGTATGATTCGATTTCCAAGTTTACCAAAGAGTAGGTTTGTGATAAGTGATATAAAGGTTATAAAGTAAATAGAGACAACAAAGCCCAATGGAGAAGTTTCTAAATTTAGGAAACTTCTCCATTGGGTTTTTATTATGATAGATACAGTTTCCTTAAGAAAGAATAGGAAATTAAAAACTTTTGTCGAATATGTTTTATATGTGACTATTTAAAGGGAACCATCGTCTAATTAAAAACACCACAAAAGTGGGTGAGGGAAATGTTAGAAAATCTAGAACACGATATAGATATTCATCGTATGTCTCGAGAGAATGCGGTTTTATATATTACTGAAAACTATGGCGAGCAAATAAAGCGTCTAATTTTTACCTATGTCAAAAACTATGCAACAACAGATGATATATTCCAAGAGTTTTTAATTAAGGTATATCATAACCTTGAACTCTATTCTGGGAAGGCTTCGCTAAAGACATGGCTTTTTCGTGTTGCAATTAATAAATGTAAAGATTATCTAAGATCGCCTATCCATCGCTTAACAGTCTTTCAAGATTGGATGGCTGATAGAGAGGCAGTAAAATCAATTAAAAGTGAAATGATGGAAAAAGAGAAACAACAGGCAATCGTTCAATCAATCTTAACCTTATCAGTTAAATATAGGGAGATATTTGTTCTACGTTTTTATCAAGAGATGAGTATTAAACAGATTAGTAATGTGTTAGGACTTTCAGAGTCCACGGTTAAGATGCGTATTATGCGAGGAAAGAAAAAACTTCGGGAAAAGCTTGGAGGTGAATACCTTGAAGAATATGAAATCGACTAGTTTAAAACATGCTTTTGACGAATGTATTGGAACAAAAACATTGTTAAAACACGCCGATAGTTGTCGTTTTCTAAATTGGGTAAGAGAGCCCGAGAAGAGAAAAAGGATTCATGTTTTTCCTGCACTGTTAACTTTGTTATTAATAGTTGGTGTTGGAATAACCGGATTGGTATTGATAATGGGGAATACAGAAACTGAACTAAATCCAGCGGTTGATCCTATTCCAGCAGTTGATCCAGATCCTGTTATTATACCGACTGAAGAAGAAGATGTTCAACCAGAGGAAACAACAGTAGTAGAGGAACCAACATTAGAGGAGATATTCTTGGAGAATCCGAAATATGAAGCCCTATATCAAGAATTAATAGATGGATTTAATAAACTAGCACACTACCGTGATTCAAAACAAGCATATGCAGAAGTTATCATCTTTTATCTGCATGCTGTATCAACAAAAAATGAAGGTCTTATTAAAAAGTACTTGAGCCCAATGTTTTCAAGTGATTATGAGGAACAATTATGGTTTGAAAAAAATCTTCCTTTCTATAGTGAAGTAAAAGATTATGATGTCGAAGTTATGCATATTTCACCAAGCTTGGGAGAACCAGTAGTAAGTATTCAGATTGTCTACACATCTAGTGGAGTGACAGAATCACGATTGTATCATTTGGATTTGCAGAATCCAGAACATGACCAATATATGACAATTTGGGAGAGTCATGACACATATAATGATGATGATGCATTTTGGCGAACAATTAGATGGAATGCACAAATAGGTTTAACGAAAGAATTAGCGATAGAACTTTTTGGGGAACCTACACTTAAGGGAAGCGTAAAGGGAGAGGAAGTTTGGTTATTTGATGAAGTTTCCTCTGGTAGCGATTATACTCCAAGCTTGGTGTCGGTGGCAGCAGATGCTATACGCAATCAATCTGTTTTATATCAGTTGTATTTTACTTTTGAGGATGATCAAGTTACTAAGTATGCACTGTATTCAAGGTTGGAAGATGGAAATGTTAAAGAGTATATAAGGAATAGCGATCATGAGATTCAAGAAGGAATTTATGAAGAGTAGTGTATAAGATATGAAGAATAAAAATATACAAATTCCCCCATTTCGATACTAGGACAGCCATAGCTAGAATATGTTTGAGAATAGATATCATTCGTATTGGGGGAGTTTATATGCAAATTCATGTTGTCAGTCAAGGGGAAACATTATGGCAAGTCGCAGAATTGTATCAATCTAATGTAAATCAAATCGTTTATTTGAATCAATTGGATAACCCAAATGTTCTAGTTGTTGGTCAGTCACTTGTTATCCCTGATCCTAATGTTGAATATGTTGTTCAGCCTGGCGATAATTTATGGAAAGTCGCTTCTAAATTGAATGTTAGTATACAGGAATTACAACAATTTAATAATCTCTCTAATCCAAATTTGATTTTCACAGGAGAGCTAATTGCATTACCATATCGGATTCATACCATTCAAATGGGTGAGTACTTATGGATGATTGCTCAACGTTATAATGTAACCATCAATGAGATTTTGCAAGCAAATCAATTGGAAAGTCCCTCTCTTATCTATCCTGGACAGCCACTCAGAATCCCAAGAACTCCAAGTACAACAATCGATGTGAATGCTTATACTACCCAAACAACTGAAGAAGGTAGGCAAGAAGTTCTTGCTTTAGGTAGATACTTTACATATCTTTCCCCTTTTATGTATAGCTACCGTGCGGATGGTAGTTTAACCGAACTAAATGAGAATGTTCTTCTGGAAGTAGCGAACTTAAACGAAGTATCCTCGCTACTTGTTTTAACTAACTACTCGGGAAATAGATTTGATTCAGATTTAGGTGCTGCACTATTAAGAAATGAAAGTATGCAAAATAGACTAATAGAAAATGTACTTAAAAAGATATATTCTAAAGGGTATTCTGGATTAAACATAGACTTTGAGTATCTCTATCCTGAAGACCGGGAAAACTATAATAATTTTCTTAGAAAAGTAGTTAATCGTTTAAAACCTCAAGGGCTAACCGTATCAACGGCCTTGGCTCCAAAAGAATCGGAGGATCAAACAGGTTTATTATATGAAGCACATGATTATGAAGTGCATGGCGAGTTATGTGATTTTGTTATTTTAATGACTTATGAGTGGGGATGGGCTGGTGGAGAGCCTTGGGCAATTGCTCCAATAAATAAAGTAAGAGATATTTTAGATTACGCAATTACAGCAATTCCTAGAAATAAGATCATGATGGGGATGCCACTTTATGGACGTGATTGGAAAATACCTTGGGTACAGGGGACATTTGCAAAAACGGTGAGTCCGAAAGAAGCCGTGACCTTAGCAGCTCAGAACAATGTCAATATTTCTTATGATGAAACATATCAATCTCCTTATTACCGGTATATAGATAATAGTGGGCAGGAGCATGAAGTTTGGTTTGAGGATGCAAGAAGTGTTCAAGTAAAATACGATACGGTAAAAGAATACGGCTTAAGGGGAGTCAGTTACTGGGTATTAGGTAATCCATTTCCACAAAACTGGCCGATTTTACAAGTTAACTTTAATATTAGGAAGGAATAATGATGCAAGGGAGCAGTCTACATGATAGCTCCCTTTTTACATGTGCTCTAGAATTGTTTTTTCTAATAGTAGTTTAAATTTATTTCTATCTTCATCTGTATAAGGCTTCGGTCCCTTCGTTTTTTGACCACTTCTTCTTGCCTTGGCACTAAGGTGACGGGTTTGTAATAGCTGATCGATATTTTTATTTGTATAAGCAAACCCTTTATGGTGCAAGACGAGGCATCCTTTTCCTAAGCCAAGTGAGGCAAGACCATAATCTTGGGTAATAATTAAATCACTTCTTCTAGCAAGTTGCATGATTCGGTAATCCGCTGCATCTGCCCCAGTATCTACATATATCGTTTCAACCCCACTTACTTCTTTATCGTGAGAGAAGTGACTAATACTTTTCACTAAAACAACAGGAATATCATACTTTTTGGCAACTGCTATTACAACTTCTTTAACGGGACTAGCATCTGCATCCACATATATCTTCATGAAAATTCTCCGTTTCTTATGTCGTACTTCTATGTAATCGAATTCTAATTAATTTGTCAATGGGTGAGAGGAGTTTATGAAGAGGAAAACAAGTTGGAGAATGGAGAGAGATGCTGTTCATTTGCGTAATGAAGAGGAAAAAGGTAGAGAATTAGGGTGAGAATCCCTTTCATTTAAGTGATGAAGGAGAAAACGGAATTGTAATAGGGTAGAAGTCCTCTTCATTGGTGTTATGAAGGGGAAAACGAAAAAGGCGTAGGTTAGAAGTCCTCTTCATTGGGGGTATGAAGGGGAAAACGAATGAGACGTAGGTTAGAACTCCTCTTCAATGGTGTCATGAAGGGAGAAAAGGAAGAGAATAAAGTAAGAATCCCCTTTCATTCGAGTCATGAAGAGAAAAATAGAAAAGACAAAAGTAATAAATCCCCTTCATAGCAATAATAAAGTCCACATGACTAAAGAATCCCCTCTCCTAACAATCAATATTATTTATAAAAATATATTAATATGCACTTTACAATAGTGTGTGGCATACACTATAATATCCATAGGAGCTGATATCAATGAACGAACAAGAGCATATTGATAAGTTAATGCTAGAATTACGAAGAGGAACAATCACAATTGGTGTATTAAGCCAGCTTTTTAGCCCTCAATATGGGTATTCCCTTGTAACGATGTTAGATGAGAAAGGGGTACCTGTTGAGCCAGGAACATTGTATCCATTACTTAGAAGGTTAGAAAAGCAAGGACTTCTAGATAGTAGTTGGGATACAAATGAAACAAGGCCCAGAAAATATTACGTGTTAAGTGAAATGGGGAAAAGAGTTTACGATCAATTATGCAGAGAATGGGAAAGTATCGTGAAAAGCATGGATGATTTAATTAATACAAGAGGAGATGAGAATATTGGAGATGGTTGATCGGTATATTTACGCAGTGACACAAAAGCTACCTCAATCTCAGCGGGAAGATATTGCAATTGAACTCCGTGGTTTAATTGAGGATATGCTGGAAGAACGGGTGGGAAATGGCGAAATTAAACAGAATGATGTGGAGGAAGTCCTGTTAGAATTAGGAAGTCCGAAAGAAATGGCCCAAAAATATCGAGGCACAAAAAAATACCTTATTGGACCTGAGCTATACGATACGTTTTTGATTGTGTTAAAAATCGTGTTAATATCGATGGGTGCAGGATTAGGGATTGTGTTTGTTATTCAGTCAATCGTTAATCCAGTTGAAATATTAGATCATTTTGTTGGGTTCATAGTTGCCCTTGTTACTTCAATACCACAGGCAGTTGGATGGGTTACATTAGTATTTGCAATTACGGAGTATTATGGTGGAGTAAAGACTAAGGATTTAGGATTAGAAAAAACATGGCACCCATCCATGTTATCTGTAGTTCCAGATCCGAAAAGGAGAATAAAACGTTCGGAGCCGATCGTTGCCATCATTTTCTATGTAATTGTCATGGTATGGTTTGCATTTTCGAGTGATTTCCTTGGTGTGTATGTTTTTGATGGGGAGTTTAAGGAAGTTGTACCATTCTTAAATGAGGATACTTTTTCACAATATATGCCTTTTGTCTTGTTATTGTTTGCTATATTTATAGTAAAAGAATGCTTGAAGCTCATCACTGGGAAATGGACGATGAAACTAATGGGATATACTGTTCTTATTAATCTAATAGGAATAGTAGTGGTTTCCTACTTGATTACTGGAGATAACTTCTGGAATCCTACCTTTATGAGTGGGCTTGTTCAAGCGGGGGTAGTGGAAGAAGGTACTAAAGGATACAACACAGTAGAAACCATTTGGGAAAACTCGACTCGAATCATTGTTATCCTTTTAATAGTAGGATTGATTTGGGATTCGGTAGAAGGGTTCATAAGAGCGAGAAAAAAATAAATTTTCATATTTTAATTAGCCGACGAATTGATTATGATAAGAATAATCAATTCGTTTTTTTATAAAGGGGGAATAAAAATGCGTCTCGTCGAACCATCAATTGAATGGGAGCAAGAGCACTGTACATATATCGATGAGTGGGGACAAAACCGACTTATACCTAGTAGTCTTAATCTAGAAGGTTATCAATCATATAGTGAATTTATTGCAGAATTAGATAAACGTAAAAAAGGTGATGGAAAATGGTTGCCGTTCTCTAGTTATTTTCTAGTAAATGATGATAACAGAATACTTGGAATGATAGATATTAGACATGAGTTAAATGATTTTTTATATCGTATTGGTGGCAATATAGGTTACAGTGTACGCCCTACTGAACGAAAGAAGGGCTATGCTACATTAGCTTTAAAACTTGGTTTAGAAAAGTGCAGAGATTTGGGAATGAAAGAAGTATTAATTACTTGTGATCAAGATAACATTGGATCAGCGAAAGTAATTATTAATAATGGAGGTGTAGAAGCACATTCAGAGACGGATTCTGATGGTACAGTTAAAAGAAGATTTTGGATATATCTTTAAACAACAGGGAGAAGAACATATGGATAAACAACAAATTTTGATAGAGAGAATGAAAAAAGAAGACTGGCAGTCTGTCAGAGAAATTTACTTGGAGGGCATACAGACTGGTAACGCAACTTTTGATACTGTTCCTCCGGCATGGAGTGAGTGGGACAAGGGGCACTTAACTAATTGCAGATTTATTGCTAGACGAGGTGACAGAATAGTAGGATGGGTGGCTCTTAGTCAATCACCTCGTAAAGATGCCTATCGTGGGGTTGCTGAGGTTAGTATTTATGTTTCAAAAAAGGCAGCAGGAATGGGAGTAGGATCTATCTTATTAAATAAACTTATTGAAGCGAGTGAAGTACATGGATTCTGGACATTGGAGGCATTGATATTTCCGGAAAATGTGGCAAGTATTAAATTACATAAAAGGTTTGACTTTGAAGTAATCGGAAGTAGAAAACGGATTGGAAAATTAAATGGTACTTGGAGAGATGTTGTATTATTAGAACGCAGAAGTAAAATTGTTGGCGTTGATTAGAGAGGAGAAATGCCTAAATGATTCATGTTTTAACAAGTGAATTAGCTAGAAAAATAGAAGAATCTGAAATTGAGGCACTTCAATCAAGATTAACTGCGATAAAGGAAATACCAGGAAATCCATTAGATGCTGAAATCGTACAATTTGGTAATGCTACTGCATTTACTATTAAAGGAATACCCGGACCTTCTTTTAATACCGTTAGAGGGATTACTTCTAATGATATGGCAGAAGTAGATGATATTTTAACTTACTATAAAGAAAGAGGCATTCCAATTCAGTTTGAACTAACACCTGCATCTACTAATTCAAAACTAATGGAATTATTAGCAACGAAAGGACTCTATCAACATAAATTTCATAGTGTTTTATATGGCATAGATAAAGATATCCATTACGACAAGAATTCCTCTATTATCATCAGGAAATTAGCGGAAGATGAATTTGATTTATTTGCAGAAATATATGCAAGAGGATTTGGACTTCCAAATATAATTAAAGCAGGTATTGCACAAAATAATAAAATTCTACATTCACTTGATGCTTGGGACTTTTATATAGCATTAATGAATGAAAAACCAGTAGGAATTGGGGTTTTGTTCGTTGCTAATGGTGTCGCAACTTTGGCTGCATCAGCTACATTACCTGAACATAGGAATAATGGGGTGCATCAAGCACTATTACAAGAAAGAGTGAAGGATGCAAAAGATAAAGGGGCTAATTTAATTGTTGGACAAGCAAAGTTTGCAAGTACAAGTTCAAATAATATGGAGAGAATGGGTTTAAAGCTTGCTTATACTAAATCAATATGGGTTGAAAAAAGGGAGATATGAAATCTCTCTTTTTTTTGTTAGTAAAAAGTAATACGACGGTATTAATTTGGAATAAACGCTTGCAATCATTAATAATATTATATATACTACATTACAACACTAATGCACTATGTTGGTTAGGAGGACCCTATATGGTTCTAGATACAAACAGTACGGTTCCAATCTATATACAAATTGCTGAATGGATCGAAAATGAGATTTTAGAAGGTCAACTGAAAGTAGACGATAAAGTATATTCTCAGTATAAACTTGCTGATATGTTCACAATTAATCCAGCAACAGCTGCTAAAGGTTTGAACTTACTTTATGAAGAAAATGTTTTGTATAACAAAAGAGGACTTGGAAAGTTTGTTTCACAAGATGCAATGGCAATTATTTTAGAAAAAAGGAAAAACCAAAAATTGAAGGGACTTTTAGAAGAAGCAGTTCTAGAGGCAGCTCGTTTGCAGGTCAATGATGAAGAACTTGTAGAAATGCTTCTGCAATTAATTAAAACGAACAAGGGGGAATAGTGGTGAACGTAATTGAGTGTAAGGACCTTGTAAAAAATTATGGTGGAGCAAATGCTCTTGATCATCTCTCTGTATTTATTAAAGAAAATACAATAACTGGATTAATTGGTCGAAATGGGGCAGGAAAGACCACACTACTTAAAATTATTGCAGGTTTTTGGAAAGCAACGTCCGGTGAAGTAAAGGTGTTTAATCGCCAACCATTTAATAACCTTATTGTATCTGCAAATTCTATTTTTGTAGATGACATGATGGATTTTACTAGTGCCCTAACAATAAAAGAACTATTAGATGAGGCAAAAACATTTTATCCTAATTGGGACCATGATCTTGCGGAAGGATTATTAAATTACTTTGAATTTAATCCAAATCAGTCTCACCAAAGCCTCTCTAAAGGAAAAAAGAGTACGTACAACATGATTATTGGGCTTGCTTCAAAATGTGCTCTGACTATTTTTGATGAACCAACAACAGGAATGGATGCGGCTGTTCGGAAAGACTTTTATCGTGCATTGCTTAAGGACTATATTCAAAGTCCACGAACAATAATCATTTCAAGCCATCATTTAGATGAGGTAGAGGATTTGCTAGAAGATGTGTTATTAATACACGATGGGAAAACGTTACTGCATTTATCAATTGAAGAGCTTAAAGAATATGCCGTAAAGATAAGTGGAAGGACTGCGCTAGTCATGCAGTATCTGGATAACAAAGAAGTTATTTATAAAGAAGAAATTAATAGTGAAACATGTTCTGTCATAGTTCGTAACAATTTTCCTCACGAGAGTGTGAAGCGGTTAGGAATTACTGTTTCTTCGGTAAAACCGAGTGATTTATGTGTCTATTTGACGAGCCAATCGAAAGGGGGAATCGATGATGTCTTTAGCAAACGTGAATCTGTCTAATATTGTGATTAAACAATATCGATACAAGATGAAATCATTTATTGGTGTCTTCTTGGCATTAATGGTTATCCAAGTATTTGGAATATTAATTTCTATGTTAGGTGCAAGTTCTAGTGGGTTTAGTAATGGCTTCTTTTTTATAAATGTTACCTCTTATACAGCTAATGTTGTCATCGCATTTACCATGATTTGGGCTTTTACGAATGCGATCATTGTAACTACAAAATCGTATCGTGAAGATGACTTTACCTTTATATCGAATCGGTTATCTTATAATCTATCAAATATCCTTTTCTTAATAACTGCTTGTGTTATTGGTGCAATAACTGCTTTTCTATCAAGAGGAGTTATTTATATTCTAGTTTTTTTTGTTAATGATCTAGAGACATTTCTAACGGTAAACCAGGAAGTTAATATGGCAGATTATCTAATTGGTGTTCTTGCGACTATTTTAATCGTCTTACTAGCAGGTGCAGCAGGGTATGTAGTTGGAATGCTGTTTCAATTGAATAAGTTGCTCATATTCATACTCCCAGTTTTCGTGTTTGGATTAGATTTTATTAGAACTAGTAATGAATCTACTTTACAACGTATCTTTGAATTTTACTTTACGGAACAAGTTTTTACTATATTTGTTGTAAAAACTATTATGACGATCTTACTTGGATTTGGTCTAGCTGCATTACTAACCAATCGAATGGAGGTTAGAAGATGACACCTATAGTTCTCCCATTATTGTTAATGATTATAATCATCGTTGGATTAGTAGTATTCAACAATCGTACGACGAAGAAACCTTTAACTTATCAAAAGTCGAGATGGATTTTTATTGGATATATTTTAATTCTTATTATTGGGATTGCTTTTGCTCCATTACTACCAACAACAAATGCAAAGCAACCTAACAATAGTGAATTTGATGACTTCTATATTTTATCTCAAAGTCAGTATACAGAATTATTAGATGGAGGGTTTACTGATATATATCAAGATAATGTAGATGAGACATGGAGTTTTACTTATTCAAGAGACTCCTTATTCCTTGATGCTGTTAATTTTGATGGGATTGTATTAATAGAAAGAACAAAAGATCTTCAAGATAAAATAGAAGTAAATTTTATTAAGGATTATGCAGTAATGGAAGTTGGGGCAGTAATGATCGATATAAGTGAATATCAACCTGATATGACTGCCGATTTAAATACTGATGTTTTATTATTACAAGGACCAGCGAATGAGCGAGAAGTAAGATTGGCTTTAACTGAACCGGAGTTTACAATAAGCCAATTTCTAGATAATAAGGTTGGAGAGGGATACAGTTATTCGGGTTCCCATTTTTTCTATATACGAGTACCACAAGAACTACATGTTAGTTATTCTGACTATTTACTAGTAGACTTTGTAAAAAATTAACCAAACACCCATTTCACGAATATACTGTTTATGATACGGAACATTGGGGGTTTTCATCATGAACAATGTGAAAAGTGGCATAGCTTTTTTAGGATTTTTATTTACTGGTTTTGGTGTAGGCTTATTTATGAATAATATAGAAGCTGGGGGCGCGGTCGGATTCGGATTAGGAATGTTGTCGATACTCATCATGAGAAAAGACAAAAAATAATTCAAGAACCTCCAATAAAAAAGTTTGGACTCCATGGAAATGTTACCATGAAATCCAAACTTTTATTTTTCATCAGCAGAATATTCGCCGTATGTTTCCCCGTAAAAGCGATTATAACGTTCTTTAAACTTATTATAAATATAAGTTACGAGCACCTTTAATATGGCATAACCAGGGATACCTAGAACAACTCCAATTAATCCAAATAAATTTCCAGCTACTAGTAAAACAATGATAATGGTTAATGGATGAATTTTCATTGTTTTTCCCATGATGTTTGGCGATATAAAGTTCCCCTCTAAAAATTGAACAACAATCCATACAACCGCAAGTTTCAACAACATTAAAGGAGAATTCACAATTGCAATAATTACTGCTGGAATAATAGAAAGTGTAGGTCCTAGGTATGGAACAACACTTAAAATACCAGCTAATATAGCTAATGTAATCGCATATTCTAATCCAATTATTAAGTATCCGATATATAAAAGGATTCCAATACAAGAAGCGACTATAATCTGACCTTGAATATAAGAACCAACTTGGGCATCCATATTTTTAAGAATGTGATTTATGTCCCCACGATATTTAGGTGGTAATAATTTTAACGAGTATTCTTTAAATCGTTCCCCATCCTTTAATAAGAAGAAAAGGATAATTGGGAATGTAACAAGTGCAACAACGAAATTTGTTACAGTACTTGCAAAGCTTTGCACACCTGCAAATGCATTAAGAATATATGTACCTATGATACTTGGTATATTACTAAAGTTATCTACAACCCAATTGTATGCATTATCATAATATGGGGCGAGGAAAGAATTCTCAATCCATTCATTTACGTCATACCATAGTTGTTGTACATAACCTGGAAATGTTGAGATTAACTCTGTAATCTGCTTCTCGATAGCAGGTGCTATCATTAGTACGAGCCCAGTAATCAATCCACTAATACCAATAATAATAATGATAATTCCCCAAATCCGCTTTATTTTCCCTTTTTCTAGCAAATTTACAATCGGATTTAATAGATAATAAGCAATAAAAGCTAGGATAATTGGAGGCGTAATGGTTGATAAGATAACAATTATAGGATAGAAAATAAAACTAATCTTATCGTAAATAAATATCATAATACCTATTAAAATTAGGATGGTAAGTATAAATACTAGATTTTTTCCTCCAAGAAACTTAATAAACTGGTTATCCGAATTCATTTATGTAGGACTCCTTTTTCTTTTAATTATAGATGAATAATCTAAAATATTCCATTTTAGATTTTAGAATTGTCTAACCAATAGTAGTTTAGTCATGATTAATTATCTAAATTAAGGATAAAGTCCTGTTGCTGATAAGTCGTACTTATGGATATCATAAGGTTATTGTAAATAATGAAGGGGAGTTAGTGTAATGAAATTTGGCATGAAAGGTTTATTTTTACTTTCGTTTTTATTCTTTTTTCTAGTAGCTTGTAGTAGTGCGGACAATGAATCTACTAATACAGACAAAGAACCAGAACAAAACGAAGAACAAAATGAGACGAATGAAGAAAACGCAGAGGAAGAAGAAAATGGCTCAAACGATGTGTCATTTGAGGTCAATGATACAAAAGGTCCTGAAGATCAAGGTGATTTAAATGTGTGGTATGAAGGTGACGTTGAAATTGTTGGTAAGAAAATCACTGTCAAAGGTACTACCAACCTATTACCTGAATCAAGAGTACAACTTTTAGTTGATTCCGTAGACGGTGTGTTATTCGGTAGTGGTGACCAAACTAGTGTAGAACCTTCTGGTGCTTTTGAATTAGTTGGAAATTTACCAGATGATTATGAAGGAATTACAACGATTGAGCTTAGTTTTAATGTCGGTGATCAATATTCAGAAGAGATTAAAGAACATTATGAGGAAGGGATTACTGGAGATTTCGCGCAATTATATTATGACGATTTTGAAGAAGTAATGAGTCAGAAGGCTTCATTTAATACAACAGTTTTAATTGATGGAAGTGAACAATCCTTACCGATTGAAAGTCCAACATGGGATATCCCAGAAGATCAAGGGGAGCCTAATATTTGGATTGAGCCAACTATTAAAAAAGAACAAGATTATGTTGTGTTAAACATAAAAAGTAATCTTGTAGAAGAAGCTAGAATTCGAGCACGGGCTAGTATACCAAATTACATTACTACTGGTTTTCAAGGAATAGCAGACATAAACCCAGACGGAACAGCTGTCATATATATTAAAGATCCTGAAAAAGACGATAGAATTAAAGATATGACTGAATATGAAATTGTTATTACATTAGAACCAAGCGTAGATAGTCACGCAATAAATGTGATTGAAGCATATGGGGAATATGGTGAGAAGTTAGAAGGAGACATAATTGTCGATACAGAACAAGGTAAGAAAGTAGAACAACGTCTAACGATCACAGTAGAGTAGCCAGTTAATTCAAGCATTATCCTCAAAAGTTTGTTATACTTTAAATATATTTAGAGTAGAATAACCTTAGGATGGTCATACTTATTGAATTTAAAGGGATTCTAAGAAAGCACTAAACTTTCAGGAGAATCCCTTTCAAATAGGGTGAAGTTAAGGAGGATATACAGGCTTGAATGACGTGGCAAGATTAGAAAAAGAAGCAATGCACATGCTCAAACTGACAAGTAGAACTTTTTATATACCAATTAAATTATTAAAGTCACCATTACGCAAAACAGTAGCTTCTGCGTATTTATGTATGCGTGCGATAGATGAAATAGAAGATCATGAACAGTTAGAATCTGAAACAAAACAACATCTATTACGTTCAGCTAGTGAACTACTAAAGTATCCATTTAATAAAGCAGCTTATGTAGAGTTAATTAAGCCTTATGAATCGGAATTACCTGAAGTGACTAGAAGACTAAGCGATTGGTTGGATTTCTGTCCAAGCGATATTGTTGAAAAGGTCATGGAATCTAGTAGTATTATGGCAAGAGGGATGGCCGACTGGGTAGAAAAAGATTGGGATATAAAAACAAAAGAAGATCTAGATGATTACACATATTATGTAGCAGGACTCGTTGGTGTTATGCTTTCAGATATTTGGAGATGGTATGATAATACAGATACAGATCCTGAGCTAGCTATTGGATATGGAAGAGGTTTGCAGGCAGTAAACGTACTTCGTAATCAAGAAGAGGATGCTGAAAGAGGAGTTAAATTTTTCCCTGATAATTGGACAAGAGAAGATATGTATCAATATGCAGAAGAAAATTTAGCAAAAGCAGACGAATATATGAAATCCATAAAAACAAAGAATATTACTCTATTTTGTAAAATACCTCTTGCTTTAGCACATCGTACATTAAAGGCGATGCAAGATGGAAAAGAAAAAATGACTCGTCAAGAAGTAGAAGCAACGGTTGATGAAATCTTAAATGATTAAACAAAAAAACACGGCTACCCGTGTTTTTTTCATGCCATGATAAAAAATATAAATTAGTTCTCAGGTAAATACAGTAATTACTTTGAATGCTTGTGAAAAAGTGCTTTAAAGGCAAGATGAATAATCGCAATAGCAAATATAATGATAATAACGCCACCAATTAGAGCTAAAATGGGCTTTACTGCGGGGGTGATTAAAGATGATGTCGGAACAAAGGCTAAGGCGAACCCAGCTAAAATAGCTGCCACATATAAGCCAACTAGTTTATCCCACATAAAAATATCCCTCCTTTCACTATAGTCTATGCGAAAAGAGGGACCAGCGTTATTAACATTTATATTAAGGTAACATTAGACGAAAAAAATCAGAAGCATTGGAATGAACGAACTCGATTTAAGTCAATGCCAAAATAAACCCATCTAAATCCTCTCCATCTAAAACCTGCGACGGAATTTCTACCAACAAAAGTTGGATAGAACCAGAAGGAGTTACCATTTTCTAGCCATATATAGGTAAATCGAAATAGACATCCTCTAATTGCACCTGGATCTACAGCAAAAAGCTGGAATTGTGGTTGTTGTGGTGTAAAGCTAGGAGGTGGGGATGTTGGTGCACCTTGTTGACCTCCCCCGCCAGGCTGCCCAGGAAAACCTCCTCCAGGAAATCCAGGTCCGCCTCCAGGGAATGTTCCTCCTGTTTGGCCTCCTCCAGGAAATTGGCTGCCAAAAAATTGCCCTAACAAATATCCAGGTAAATTAAACTGCCTTTGATCATCATCATGTGGTGGTCCGTAATAATTCACTCGTATTCCTCCTTAAATAGTATTCCATTTAATATATGGGGAAATTGACCAGGATGGGAGTCTATTAGAGAAGAATGGGCTAATTACTAGTTTGAATAACATATGAGTGATTACTCACTTTATAATTCTTTAGAGATGTTATATTCTAAAAGTGAGTAATCACTCACTATATTGTTGAGGGGGTTTTTTAGTGAATAAAAGCTGTATTGTAATAAAAGATGTTTCAAAGCAGTATGGTAAGCATCACGTATTAAAGAATATTAGCTTAGAAATAAGTGAAGGTGAAATTTTTGGCTTGTTGGGCCCGTCTGGAGCAGGTAAAACTACTTTAGTTAAACAGTTAGCAGGGCTTGAATTACCTTCTTCAGGGGAGAATGTCGTTTTGGGGTTGAAGATGCCTAACTTCCAGGCAATTAAACGAATTGGATATATGGCACAGTCTGATGCACTTTATGAAGATCTGTCTGCAAAAGAAAATCTGCTGTTTTTCTCAAGTTTGTATGGTTTAAAGGGAAAGAAGCAGCAAAAGAGAATTCAAGAGGTTATGCAAATAGTTGAACTAACAGAACACATTCCAAAATTGGTGAAAAACTATTCTGGTGGTATGAAAAGACGTTTGTCATTAGCAATTGCCCTCCTACACGAACCAGAATTATTAATCCTTGATGAACCAACTGTTGGAATAGACCCTGTATTAAGAAAGCAAATTTGGAATGCCTTTTATCAATTAAATAAACAAGGAACGACTATTATTGTGACAACACATGTAATGGATGAAGCGGAAAAGTGTGATCGGTTAGGGCTTATGCGAGATGGTAGTCTCACTGCAATAGGAACACCAACCGCATTAAAGGCGGATACAAATTCAACAACAATTGAAGAAGCATTTTTAGTATATGGGGGTGATAAACATGAGGATTAGAGCATTAACGATTCGGATATTACGCCAAATTATCCGAGATAAACGTACAGTAGGAATGCTTGTCTTTGCCCCGATATTAGTGTTAACAATGCTTCATTTGATTTTTAATGGTGATAGTTATGTACCTAAAGTCGGACTTGTTAATATTCCTAATACTATCACTGATAACTTAGATTTATCTGAAGCAGAGATAAAAATATATGATAATAATCGTGATGCAAAACAGGATGTTATGGAACAGGTGATAGACGGATACGTTACACTGACAGGAAATCAGCCTCAGGTTTATTTAGAAGGAAGTGATCCAACAATAAATGGAGAGACAATTCGATGGATCCAGTCAACGTTCAGATCGCTAGAGAAAATGCCTGGTCAGGAGATAAATATAGAATATTTTCATGGATCAGATGATATTGGACAATTCGATTATTTTGGACCAGTATTATTAGGATTCTTTGTCTTTTTCTTTGTATTTATCATTGCAGGTGTATCATTTATCCGAGAAAGAACGACTGGAACATTAGAACGCTTGCTATCAACCCCGATACGTAAATGGGAAATTGTCATCGGATATGTTTTAGGATTTGGAATTATTACGATGATCCAATCTATTATAATTGCAGCGTATACCATATATGTTTTAAACATGATGATGGAAGGATCATTTATTTACTTACTAGTTATTATATTGGCTCTCGCATTTACTGCACTGACTTTAGGGATTTTAATTTCTTCTTTTGCCAATAATGAACTACAAATGATTCAATTTATTCCTGTTATTGTTGTTCCGCAAGTTTTCTTTTCTGGGCTATTTAATTTAGAGACCATTTCTGATTGGTTAAGTTGGATTGGACCACTTACTCCACTTTATTATGCAGCTGAAGCATTACGAGATGTAATGGTCAGGGGACATGGGTTTAATGAAATTTATATAGAAGTAATTGTGCTATTTGGCTTTTCATTCCTATTTATAATTTTAAATATCGTAGCATTAAGAAAGTATCGAAAAATATAAATCTCCTTCTAATTGCATCAATGAGCCGTTGTACATTATGATTACAATAGATTACTTATCAATTTTTTAGGAGATAAGAGGAGATAATATTGTTTACTGAAGATCAGAATTTAACGGAAAAACAAAAAGGGATATTAGCTGCGGCTACGGAGTTATTTGCTGAAAAAGGATATGCAGCTACATCTACTAGTGAGATTGCCAGGAAGGCAGGCGTTGCTGAAGGAACCATTTTCCGTCATTATAAGTCAAAAAAAGACTTGTTATTGACGATTGTTTCGCCAACAATGATAAAAGTAATTGGGCCAACAGTGAAGAAAGACATTAATAAAGTGCTAGATAAAGAATATAGTACGTTTCAAGACTTTATACGTGCGATGATTGCAAATCGAATTGACTTTGTTAAGAACAACATTCCATTAATACGGATCGTTATTCAGGAACTACCATTTCACGATGAATTAAAAAAACAAGCAATTGAGCATATTGGAAAAGACGTCTTTGAAAAGTTAAGAGCAATTGTACAATACTTTCAAGCGAAGGGGCAAATCATTGAAATGCACCCAGATACTATTATTCGTGTCGTCGCCTCATCCGTTTTGTCCTATATTTTCACAAGTTATGTTATTTTTCCAGAAAATGAATGGAACGAAGAAGAAGAAATTGAACGGTTAATTGAAGTGTTATCTAATGGGGTTGCAAAAAGATAGGAGTTTATTCCTATCTTTTTTTATGTGAATAAACTTTTACAAAGGAATACTAGTAAATAGTTGCAATTTTAGATAAGATAAAAAAATACATAATTAATAGACTTAAGTTTAATAGGGGAATGTGATTCAAGTGGAAGTACTATCAATACAGAATCTAGAAAGACAAGAAAAAGATGCATTATTATTTCCAGCGTTTGATTTAAAAGTATATTCAGGTGAAATAATAGCGATTCATTCAAACTTAAATATTAGAATGGCTTTACTTCAAATGTTTTTAGGGAAAGCGCCACTAGGTAAAGGGGAAATTTTAGTTAAGGGTGAGAAACTAGATAAAAATAGTCATTTTAGCAGTTTTCATATAGGGATAAGTTTTTTTGAACAAGCAGTTTACCATCGATTATCAGTAAAGGACAATCTTAAGTTCTTTTCCCAAGTTTACAGTTCCTCCCAATCGATAGAGGAAGTACTAAACCTAACACAGTTAAATCCATATAAAAATAGTCCTGTTCAAAAACTCTCTTTTTCCGAAAAAAGACGGGTGCATTTTGCAAAAATATTAATTGAAAACCCGATACTTTACATTTTTGAAGAACCGGATTTAAATGTTGATTTAGAAACGAAAAGAGTGTTTTTGAATGTTCTGGAGTATTTAGCCGAACAAGGGAAGGCTGTTCTTATTCTAACAGGAAATATGGAAAGTGCTATTACGATGTCTAAATCGGTGTATCGATTAAATGATGAGGGGATTCATCTCGTTGAAATAAAAGATGAATCAGCTTCAACGGTCGAAGAGGAAGAAACGGTTCCAGAAGATGAGAAAACTACGATGACAGTGAATATTAATAAAATCCCTACGAAAGTTAATGATAAAATTATTTTATTTGATCCACCAGAAATTGACTATATTGAAAGTAATGATGGTCAATCAAATGTATTTATAAAAGGGGAAGCTTTTCCAAGTACGTTTACGATGAATGAGTTAGAGGAGCGGTTAATGCCTTTTGGATTTTTCAGGTGTCACCGTTCGTATATTGTTAATCTACAAAAAGTCCGTGAAGTAATTACTTGGACGAGAAATAGTTTTAGTTTAGTTTTAGATGATGCAAAAAAGTCTACGATTCCATTATCCAAAACAAAAATGGCTCAACTGAAGGAAATGTTGGGCCTGAAATAAGCTCCATTAAACCTAAAAATTACTCTTTTCGCAGGAAAAATGCTGTCAAAACCTTTATTTTCAACTAATCTAAGAGTACAAATAAAATAATCAACATGGAGGAGCAAAATGGAAAATATTATTGAAGTTAAAAATTTAGCCAAAGTATTTGGTAACCAAACTGCCCTAGAAGATGTAAATTTTCAAGTGAAAAAAGGAGAGACATTTGGATTTTTAGGCCCAAGTGGATCTGGTAAAACAACTACAATAAAAATATTAACCGGACAATTAATGCAAACAGCCGGAGAAGCGAATGTATTTGGTGTAAAAAACACAGCATTAAATAACGGAAAATACCGAAGAAGGATTGGGGTTCTTTCTGATAATAGTGGGTTATACCAACGCCTCTCTATTCAAGATAACCTAAAGTTATATTGTGATCTATATGATGTACCAGTAAAAAGAATGGATGAAGTATTAGAGTTAGTTAATTTGGGGGATGAAAAGAAAAAGATTGTTTCTAAACTGTCAAAAGGGATGACGCAGCGAGTACTGTTAGCGAGAACATTACTGCATGAACCAGATTTATTATTCTTAGATGAACCAACTTCTGCACTAGACCCTGCAAACTCCAAACAAATTCATGATGGACTTCGCCGCCTTAATGAAAGAGGCACAACAATATTCTTAACAACGCATGATATGAGTGAAGCAGAGACACTATGTGAACGAGTGGCATTTTTACATAAAGGGAAAATTCAATTACTGGATGAGCCGAAAAAACTGCGCAGACAATTTGCGGATGGTAGCTTGACTGTAGAACTTAAAGATGGGCAAGTTGTTCATCTTCCAGGTGGAACAGAAAGTGCAGATGAAGTTTATCGCTATATGTCTAATAATGAAATAGTATCTATCCATTCTAATGAACCAACATTAGGAGACATCTTCGTAGAAATTACTGGGAGGGAATTAGTATGACGTTTTCATGGAAAAGAATTTACGCCATTTTTAATAAGGATATGAAAGATCTATCGAAAAACTATTTTGTAAGTTCTATTATTGTGTTACCTATCTTAATGGCATTTTTATATGGTGGGATGTACGAAATGGGGCTTGAACTTCACTATATGATTATTAATTTAACGCTAGCCTCTGTTACAGCTTTTATCCAATGTGCTGTTATTGCTGAAGAAAAAGAAAAACATACATTACGAGGACTAATGCTATCCCCAGCATCATTAACTGAAATCCTTACTGGAAAAAGCTTAGTTTCGATTGTTCTAACGGTTGTAACGTTAATTTTATGTGCTATGATTACGGGTTATGAACCCCGTAACTTTGCATTAATCGCAATAGCAATCTTCATTTCTATTATATTTTATATTGCCCTAGGTACGATTCTAGGATTGTTATCTAGAACAGTTGTTGAAGCATCAGTTATTATTTTACCAGTTATCTTTTTATTTGGGTTTGGATCATTATTAATGGTTTTAGCCGAAAAATATCCAGCAATTTCTTTCGTTGAATACTTGCCTAATATTCAAATCATTGAACTAGCTTACGAAGTGGAACTAGGTTTAGGTTTTGTGGATATGTGGGACCATTTTGTAGTCTTATTGGTATGGGCACTAGTTGCAAGCTTGTTTGCAGCATTTGTTTATAAAAAACGTGAGATAGATAAGTAATAATTAAATAAGTAGCAGAGGAAAATCTTTATTGGTTTTCTTCTGCTATTTTTGTTGTGGGGAAGTTTTAAGGGAGGGGATTAGTAGCGTGAAGGGGAAATTGAGCATAGATGAAAGGAGAAATCCCGCTCATAGGGTTGGTGAAAGGGAAAATGAGTAAGAAATCAGCTGGGAATCCCGTTCATAGGGTTGATGAAAGGGAGATATAGCAAGAAATCAAAGTCAAATCCCGTTCATAGAGGTGATGAAAGGGAGATGCAGCAAGAAATCAAAGTCAAATCCCGTTCATATGGGTGGTGAAAGGGAAATGCAGCAGGAAATCAAAGTTAAATCCCTTTCATAGAGGTGATGAAAGGGAGATGCAGCAAGAAATCAAAGTCAAATCCCGTTCATAAGGGTGATGAAAGGGAAATGCAGCAGGGAACCAAAGTTAAATCCCGTTCACAGAGGTGATGAAAGGGAAATGCAGTAAGAAATCATAGAGAATCTCTGTTCATAGAAAAAAGTCCCTCATCAAGTATGAAGGACTTTTATTCTTAAAATTAACCTAACTCTTTATCAAGAAATGCATAAAAGTCAACCCATTCTTCAATTACTTTAGAAGTAGGTTTACCTAATCCGTGACCGGCTTTTGCTTCAAGCCTTAGGACAATTGTTGACTGTTTATCTGCTTTTTCCAATAAAGTAGCTGCAAATTTTTTGGCATGTGCTGGAACGACACGGTCATCACTCTCAGCAGTTGCAATTAACACTGGAGGATATTTCACCCCATCTTTAATATTATGCAGAGGGGAGTAAGCATACAGAAATGGAAAATGCTCCGGATTATCCGCACTACCGTACTCTGGTATCCAGTACCTGCCTATTGTGAACTTGTGATAACGTAGCATATCAATTACTGGCACACGGCAGATAACTGCTCCATATAAGTCTGGTCTTTGTACCATACATGCGGCTACTAATAACCCACCATTGGAACCTCCCATGATAGAGAGTTTTTCTTTTCGTGTGTACTTGTTTTCAATTAACCATTCTCCTGCTGCTATGAAATCATCAAATACATTTTGCTTGTTTTCTAGCATTCCTGCTCGATGCCATTCTTCACCGTATTCTGTACCTCCACGGAGGACAGCAACTGCATATATCCCACCTTTTTCCAACCAACGTAGAATTGCAGGGTTGAAAGATGGGGTCATATTAACATTAAACCCACCATATCCGTAGAGGATTACCGGATTTTCGCCATCTAGTTGTACGTTTTTTCTATGAGTGATAAACATTGGAACCTTTGTGCCATCTTTTGAAGTATAAAATATTTGATTTGTTTCAAATTGTGATGTATCAATTGGTAATTCAGATTCAGCAAAGATGTTTAGTTTTTTAGTCACTACATTATAGTTATAAACTACTGTTGGACTCAAAAATGATGTAACACCAAAGAATATTTCATTGTCTTCTTTACTTTTAGTAATATCTGTTAGTGATCCTAGAATCGGTAGGTCGATATCATGAGAAAATGTTCCATCTAGTTCATATATCTTTAGTTGGTGGTGGGCATCATGTAAGAGGCCTACTACTAATTTATCATTAAGGGCTATTACAAAATCCATTACGTCTTCTTGTTCGGGAATAATTTCCTTCCATTTCGTTGAGTCTGGGTTGTTTATATCAACAGAGATAATTTTTCCGTTTGGAGTTTGTAAATCTGTTTTAAAATAAAATATATCACCCTTATTTGTAACATAAGAGTATTCGGCATCTGCTTGGTCTAGTAGTTTTGTAAATGGCTCATCGGAGTCAATTGGTCTAATATATATACGGTTTTCTGTTGCCGTACCAAGAAAAACATAAAGACCAATAAATCTCTCATCATCGCTTAGAAAGGAAGAAAACATTAACTCTTTATTTTCAGGTTGTTCATGTACAAGCACGTCATCCTCTTGGTTATTACCTAATGTATGGAAATATACTTTATTAAAATTACTTTCATCTTCTGGAGAAACCGTCCCAGGTTCAGGAAATTTGCTGTAGAAAAACCCCGAACTATCTGGTGACCAAGTAATATTAGTAAATTTAACATGTTGTATATGATCCGTTAGGTTTTTGTTAGTATTTAAATCAAGAACATGAATCTCCTGCCAATCACTTCCATGAGTAGACGTTGCATAAGCTAAATATTTCCCATCCTTACTAAAGGAATAGTTTGTTAACGCAACGGTACCATCATCACTTAAGTTGTTCGGGTCAAGTACAACATGATCGTTTTCTTCATCTTTACAGAAAAGAACAGCTTGATTTTGTAACCCATTATTTTTCAAGTAATAAAGTTTCCTTTGTATCTTTTTAGGAACAAAATACTTTGGATAATTCCATAATTCATTTAATCGTTTACGATCTTCCTCTTTCGTATGAATACTAGAAAAGTAATCTTTGCACTTTTCTCCCATCCAATTACTCCATTCAAGTGAATCCTTAGAATGCGGATCTTCTAACCAACGAAATGGATCAGATACTTTTGTTCCATGATAGTTGTCTATGATATTATCTTTTCTTACAGTCATCAATTAATTAGTACCCCCTTAATAGTCACTTATATTAAGTATTCTAGATACAAGTTCTATATCCTTTTTTCTAAGAATATTTTATGACTAAAGATCTGCCCTTTTTTTAATGAAACCTATTGCTCCCTTTGGACGTAAAATAGTTATAAGCATCAAAGAGAATTTCTAAATATCGGAGGCGATTAGATGGCAACAACAGAAGATGATCGTTTATTTGCAATGTTATTATATGTATTAAGCTTTCCTGCCCCTGTTCTTGGACCATTATTGATTTGGTTATTAAAGCGGGATAGTTCTTATTTTGTTGATTTTCATGGGAAAGAATATTTTAACTTTATTATTTCTTTTGCTATTTATGGAGTAGTGAGTGGGATATTAGTAATAGTCTTAGTTGGATTGATTTTAGCACCTCTTGTAGCATTAGCTGGTTTTATAATAACTATCGTTGCAGCAGTGAAAGCATATCAAGGAGAAGCGTGGAAAATTCCATTAGTTATCCGGTTTTTAAATTAGTAACAGAAAAAAGTTCAAGCAACCGTTATGCTTGAACTTTTTTTATTTAAATCGTAATTTTGGCAACTATCTCGCCCTCAGAAATGATACCTGTTTCCACAAAACCAAGATTTAGATAGAGATGTCTTGCTACGATATTTTCAGGGGCATATGAAATATAAATCGAAGAAGCTACCCCCTGTGGAAAAGTCTTTAAATATGCTACTGCTTTTTTCATAGCTTTTGTCCCATAACCTTTTTTTTGATAACGCTCATCAATCATAAATCGAAGGATGTGATAGCATGGTTCATCGCCATATTCATTTTCCTCAGCGGTATCATAAGCCATCATAATAAATCCGACCATCGTTTCATGATGATAAATAACAAAAGTCAACGCTGGTAGCTTATCGTTCAGTAATGCTACATATGATTGTGCAAGGCTGTAAACATTGGAAGCTAAATAGCTTCTCTGACTTTTGGTTAATTGTAACTGAATACATTCTTCAAAGTTATTCCAAGTGATGGGCTGAAATTCTATCATTGTAGATCCCCCTATATTAGTTATTATTAGGTTTCAAGATAAAATATAGGTGGGCCACGGATAGAATGCTATTTCTTAAATTAACGCATAGAAAAACTCCTTTTTTATTATAGTTTATTTTCAGAATATTATAACATAAATAAAGTTAATTATAAACTTGTTTTTCATAGAAATTTGAGCAAATAAAAAACTCCTGCAGCTGCAAGAGTTAAAAGGAATATGGAGCATAGCGGGCTCGAACCGCTGACCTCTACACTGCCAGTGTAGCGCTCTCCCAGCTGAGCTAATGCCCCGTATGTTAGTTATATTATACGTTTCTAATAAGTTATTTTCAATTAAATTGACTATTAGTTATTAGATTTGACACATAATATTAATAGTCTTCGTCATATATAATAGAGCCGATTAATAGATATAGTAGTAAATGGAGAGAAGGGGTGAAGAAGTTGAAAAAATTAATAATTATACTAATAATCCTTCTCCTTGTAGTTGGGGCGGTATATGGTGGGTTTTTGTTGAAATCGAAAGACAAGCTCTCGAATCGTGAGGTCAAAGATATCAATCGCACTATTCCTGAGAAAGATTTTATTATGAATAAACTGCTCCTAAGAGAAGTCATTGAACATGCAAAAAAGGGAACTGTTCCAAATGTTTCTGTTATTGTGGGAGAAACGAAGTATGATGATGTGATTACCGAATTCGGTGAACCAAATAATTCTACTGCTTTTGGAGATGGAATCTATATCGATTATGAGAGTGAAAATTTGTCATTTGGATATAAAGGAGAAACGATATTTGATGTTCGTTCACTTGATGAAGAGTTATCCAATATATCTTATAAGGAAATTCTTCATTTTAGTGGTCAACCTGATGAGGAAAGATACTATAAAGATGAACAACTCGATCAAATTATTTTGGTTTACCAATTAAATAAAAACTATCAACTAAAATGGGTTCTTCCTAGACCAACGGAAGAAGAACCGAATCCAAAGCTACACCATATTGTAGTCTTCACAGAACCAGCTAATTTAGTGGAGGATTCAAGTTTACTTGAAACATTGACTTTAGATGAAAAAATAGGGCAAATGATTATTGCCGGAATTGAAGGGACGACTCCAACACCGGAAACAATTAATTTAATCGAGGATTATAAAGTTGGTGGAATCATTTTCTTCCGGGATAACTTAACTAGCTATAGTCAAGCTAGAAATCTCGTGAATGGTATAAAACGAATGAATGCCAATAGCAATAACATTCCTTTATTTCTCTCTGTTGATCAAGAGGGAGGGCGAGTGTTTAGACTTCCTGATTTAGAAGGATTACCAACTAGTTGGGATATAGGAATTAACAATAATCCAGAGCTTTCTTATCAAGTTGGTAATATATTGGCGCAGCAATTACATGCATATGGGATGAATATGAATTATGCACCAGTACTAGATGTAAATAATAATCCAGACAATCCTGTAATTGGAGACCGAGCCTTTGGGGATAGTCCAGACCTTGTTACAAAACTTGGAATACAAACGATGAAAGGCATGAGTGAAGAGAATATTATTCCAGTTATAAAGCACTTCCCAGGGCATGGAGATACAACAGTAGATTCCCACTACGAATTGCCACTTATTGATAAAAGCTTACAACAGCTCTATGATTTAGAATTAATTCCTTTCATAGAGGCAATTGGTCAAGGTGCAGATGTCGTCATGATTGCACATATTCTTTTTCCACAACTAGACAGCGTACATCCTTCATCCATGTCGAAAGCGGTCATTACTGAATTATTGAGAGAGGAACTAGGTTTTGATGGGGTTGTGGTGACAGATGATATGATGATGGATGCGATAGAGAACCATTACGATATTGGTGATGCAGCCGTACTATCGATTAAGTCAGGTACGGATATTATTTTAATAAGTGAACATTATGAAGATATCGTTCACACAATTGAAAAAATCAAAATGGCTGTTCAGCAAGGGGAACTAAGTGAACAACGTATAGACGAAAGTGTGGAGAGAATTCTTAGACTAAAGGAAAAGTATAATTTGAATAATGAAGAAGTAGAATATCACGACCTTCAGTATATTAACGAGCAAATAAATACGCTGTTTTAGTAGGGCTCATTGTAGTCCTACTATTTTTTATTTTATGGAAAATTAAGTCTTAAGTCCGTCTAATCTAACATAGGTAATAATAACCTTTTTTGGAAAAAATGTAGGAAAAAAGTACGGAATATTATCATCTTTACAAAAAGTGCATAGAATCACTGAATTTTATGTGGTATGAATGGAGTGTGAGTTTTTTATAACACTATCATTTAGGAAAATGGAGGGTACACATGAAAAGAGCATTGATTTGGAAGTCTTTTAATCTATTTCTTATTTTTACACTAGTATTTACAAATACGCCCTATGTATTTGCGAATACGACAAATGAGGAAGAAACATTCGCTGATGACCTGTTTATATCAGAGTATGTAGAAGGTAGTTCATTTAACAAAGCGATTGAAATTTTTAATGGAACAGGTGAAGCTATTAATCTAGCAGATTATACACTAGAATTATATAGCAATGGTGCCTCTTCTCCAAGTCAGTCTTTAACTCTATCAGGCGTACTGCCTCATGGTGATGTTTTTGTTTTAGCTCATGCTAGTGCTCATGAAGACATCTTAGCATTAGCTGATGTGACAAATAATGCGGTTATTAATTTTAACGGTGACGATGCTGTCGTATTAAAACATAAAGATAGTATACTAGATGTTCTTGGTACGATCGGTGTACGTGATAATTATGGTGCAGACAAAACATTAGTCAGAAATTCCTCCATTATAGCTCCAAATTCAAGCTATGATTCTAATGAATGGACAAATCAAGGAAAAGATAATTTTACTTATCTTGGGTATCATGAGATGGATGGTGTAGATCCTGTAGATCCAGGAGAGCCTGGTGAACCAGGAGATCCTGATACAGAAGTCTCTTCAATCAATGATGTTCGTAATTTGAAAGACGGTACAGTTGTTTCTGTAGAGGGGATTGTGTTAGCCGATAGTGCTGCAATCAGTAATCCGGGACAGTTTACAACGTATATTCAAGATGATACGGCTGGTATTAATTTATATGCTTATCAACAAGGCGAGTTACCGTCTCTAGAAAAAGGTGACAAAGTTAAAGTAGTTGGAGAATTAGATTCTTATAATGGATTAAAAGAAATAATACCAACATCAATTGAAGTGTTAGCTCAAGAACAAGATTTACCAGAAGTACAGACAATTACTTTAGAAGATTTAAATAATCCTGCAGTTGCTGAAAGTTATGAAGGTGAGCTTGTTCAAGTTCATGGCTTTATCAATAATATTCCAGGTAGCCCCGCAGGAAACGGATATAATGTATCGTTAATTGATAATGATTTTAATGGTACAACTCTACGTGTTATGCAAAGTTCTTTAGATATTTCTTTAGTAGAATCCAATAAATGGTATGACATTACAGCTATTGTTAGTCAATACAATGACTATCAACTCATTCCTACCGAGCAAGCAGATATTCAATTAGCTGCTGAACAACCCGATCCTCCTTCTGCAGCGGGATACTATGAAACTACTGTAGAAAGAATTACTGACGGGGATACAATTCGCATTGGTACACCAGTGTTTGGTGAAACTAGAGTGCGTTTTGTAAATATGGATACTGCTGAAACATATAGCGCAAAAAATAATGACCCAGAGCGTGCGGAAATTAATCAAAATCAAAAATACTATGGTGATTTAGCTACATCTTACATCAGTGAATTAATTCAACCAGGCGACGAAATTTATCTTAAGATTGGTGATCAACCAACAGATGACTATGGTCGTATTTTAGCGGAAGTCATTCGTAAAGAAGATGGATTAAACGTTAACCTTGAAATGGTAGCACAAGGCTATGCATCGACATACTTTATCGCGCCAATTGATGAGGAAGCCTACCCTGAATATCAAGAAGCTGTAAAAGAAGCGAAGGCTGCAGGTCTTGGAATCTGGAATCCAGAAAATCCTTTATTAGAACTTCCTTTTGTCTTCCGTGCTTTTGATGATCAAAAGGGGTTATTACGTTATGTAGGTAACTCAGATACAATGGAGTATGTTGATCCTGAGGACTGGGCAGATGTACCGGTCGATAAGCGTGTTTTCTTTAGTAGCCCAGAAGAAGCAGAATCTTATGGTTATAGGCCGGTTGGTAGTGAAGATTCAAACATAGTAGAGGTTCAATTCTTAAGTATGAATGATCTTCATGGGAAAATTGACCAAGAATATTTCGTTGACCCAGATGGGGACGGTGTTAGTGATATGTATGGTCGTTTGGATTATACTGCTGCGGCAATCAAGGAACGAGAGGCAGAGAATCCAAATACATTAATCGTCCATGCTGGTGACATGATTGGTGGAAGTTCCCCTGTTTCTGGTTTACTTCAAGATGAGCCAACTGTTGAGATTATGGAAGAAATCGGCTTTGATGTTGGTACCGTTGGAAACCACGAATTTGATGAAGGTCTTGATGAGCTTCTTCGTATGGTAAATGGTGGTGACCATCCAGAAGGTAAAGGTACAGAGGGCTATGACGGTATGAACTTCCCGATACTATGTGCTAACTGTGTATATGAAGATACAGGTGAAAGATTCTTAGATCCGTATTATATAGCGGAAGTAGATGGCGTTGAAATCGGATTTATCGGTGTTAATACAGTAGAAACAGTTAACATGGTAATGCCCTCATCTTTAGAAGGTGTAGCATTTACTGATGAGACTGATGCAGTTAATGAAGCAGTAGCTGAATTGAAAGAACAAGATATTCGAGCAATTGTTGTCTTGGCACATATGCCAGCTTATCAATCTGGAGCAAGTGCAACGGGGGCTGCTGCTGATTTAGCGAATACTGTGGATGATGAAGTAGATATTATTTTTGCAGCACATAACCACGTAGTAAACAATGCTGTAGTAGATAACAAGCTTATCGTTCAAGCGAATGAATACGGAAAAGCTTTTGCGGATGTTGATGTACAAATCAATCGCACAACAGGAGATATTATTTCTAAAGAGGCGGAGATTGTATTTGTTAAGCAAAGTGAATATACTCCTGACCCAGTTGTAGCAGAAACTTTAGCATTCTATGCAGATGCGATTGCTCCAATTATCAATGAAGAAGTAGGCTATAATGCACAAGATTTAACGGGAAGCTATGCCAATGATAGTGACCATGGTCTTGGCAACCTCATTGCAGATGGAATGAAATGGACAATGGATAGTGATTTTGCAATGCAAAATGGTGGTGGCATCCGGGATGTATTATTAGCTGGACCGGTTACTTGGGGTGAGTTATACAATATCTTGCCATTTGGAAATACACTAATGACAGTCGAAATTAAAGGTGCCGACCTATACCCAATTCTAAATAAGCAACTATCAGGTTATGGAGCTGACTATAGTATTGCAGGATTCCATTACACATTTAATCCTGAACTGCAACAGGTTGTGGATATAACCCTTCCTGATGGGTCACCAATTGATATGGATGCTGTGTATACTTTAACTGTTAACAATTACATGGGCACATCTGATGGGCCAATTAAGGATTTAGGTCAAAATGCAGAAATGGGTCCTGTTGATGTCGATGGAATGGTAGCATATGTTAAGCATTTAAATAGCTCGGAAGAAAATCCAATTGTTTATGGTTCAGAGGGCAGAATTGCGACTACTGATAAGGTTCCAGGTGAAGATTCGGATGAACCACAATTTGTGGAAGTCCCAGTGAAGAAAAACAATGGAACAGCAACAGTTCATACGAAAGATTTAGAAGGAATAGAAAAAGATGCTCATGTTTTAATTAATATTTACAATGAAAAGAAACCTCGCAAGCTATTATTGAATAAAAAGCAAGTGGATATATTGAAAGAGAAAGAAGTTACACTTATTGTCACGAATGGTACAACATCGAAGACATTTGAAATGGTTCACGTGAAAGATAAGGTATTGAAAGTTAGTTTAGAAAATTAGAGTTAGAATCAAGGGTATCTCTTATGAAGAGGTACCCTTATTGTATTTTAAAATCTCACAGATTCATTCTCGAGTTCATTTTAACGGGAATTTATGCTGAAATGACGTTGAGGGTGAGTCTCGAGTTCATTTTAACGGGAATTTAAGCTGAAATGATGTTGAGGATGATTCTCGAGTTCATTTTAGTTAAAATCTAAGCCGAAATGATGTTGAGATAGGTTCTCGAGTTTATTTTGGCCAGAATTAAAGCTGGGATGATGCTGAGAACAACACTCAAGTTTATTTTATCAGAGGTTTTAGCCAAAATGATTTTGATGACGCTCCGATATACAAAAGAACTCTAACAAAATCAATAGCAATTAATTCTATCGGTCATCACAAAAAAAGATAGGAAAGCCAACTAGCTTTCCTATCCAACTTGAAATGTTAAGGAGTCCACTCGTTATGCAAGATTCCTATAAGCTTCCATTCCTCATTATATTCCTCGAATATTAATGTTAATTGCATCCAACTTAAATCATATCCTTCAACAGTCTCATCGAAGCTATATTGTACCATATGGGCTTCTGGATAAAGCTCTCTAACATGGTTAGTGAAAAACTCTGGTCCCATTAGGTTTTGCTGGTTTACATAAAAGGCATCTGGTTCTTTTGCTGTGTAAATATATTCATCAAGGAATTCTAATGGTGTCATTTCAATTGGCAACCCACTTGCACCATGGTCACCCCAGTGATATACAGTTTGATCGTCTAGTAATTTTGGAATCTCATTTGCAGAAAATATGATTGGTTCATGTTCGTCACCGGTTACTGGTGATGTGTATAATTGCAAGAAAGGTGCGAACAATACGCCTTTTTCAGGGTGCACAAAATTTGCAAGTTCAGTCATATCCCTTTCAGCTAATAAATCCCTTACCTTTCTAGCAGGTTCCATGACGCCAGGTTGATTAAAATGAAGTTCCAGTGCTAGAATAGCTGTTTCTTCTTTTGGATAATTGACAGTTCCATCATAGATAAAGCGTAATTCATAATGGTCCAACCTATATAACATAATCTCTCTATCCATGTCGTAATTACTAAATATATCACTTGGAGAACCTAGAATACTTTCAATATCAGCTGCTGTCACATTATCCCCAGGATTAAGTTCATAGCGATAAATGGAATACATATCTTGCCCGTCAAGTTGTATGAAAATATGATCGCCATAAACATCAGCTGTTCCACCATCTACTTCATAGGACTCAAATGGTAAACCATACTGATTTTCGAATACGGATGGGTCAGCTGGTAACTGAACTGTCATGATATCAGGTAGTTTTCCGATAGCGGCATAGGATAAGAAATCTTGATCCAATCTCTCTTCTAAGAACATTACTTCAGAAGCCATCCAGTCTGAAAACTCATAACCTTGAACTGGTGTTGCTCCATGTTCCAGGAGTAAGTCATCAATCGGCATGAAATTATACTTTGCAGCCATCCATAGTACCGTTTTATCACTGGAAGGTGTTACCAGAGTATTCGGATCTGCCCCATGTTCTAAAAGTAGCTTAACCATTTCAGTTTGGTGTCCATATACAGCTTTAACTAAGGCAGTATAGTTTCGACCATTACGATGTTCAATTGTTGCTCCACTATCTAGAAGTAATGCAGCTACTTGAGTACTTGTCGTTAAAGTAAGTGGAGTATCATTGTTATTATCGACTGTATTCGGATTTGCCTCTAAATTTAGTAATTGTGCAACAACGGATTCATTGTTTTCTTTTGCAGCAAGTAAAAGAGCTTTATCTGGATTTGCTCCTTCACGGACATGATTAACAATCTTTTCCCAATCTCTTTGGCTTGGCGCTTTGGCAAGTTCCTTCTCCATTAGTTCTTGAACATCCTCAGTTTCTTCAGGTTGATCCTCAGGCTTTTCTTCTTCATCCTCTTCCTCGGTAACTAAATATCTTTCTGTGAAGAAGCCATCCTTAAACTGTTCCCATTTAACTGTTTCCATTTCATATTGCTCACCATTTATCCGAACAAGGTCGGTCTGACTAAATTCAAGAACCCCAATCACATCACCATCTTTATTGTAGATATTGAGCACTTCTGTAAATGAGGAATCCTCTTCCAATTCTTCCTCACTCTCTCTAATTTCCATTGTACCTATTGTTTCATAAAACAATTCAATTATCTCTTTATCTTCTGATAGATATGCATCCTTCATTATCTCCATGTCCTCTTGTGGATGCGTGGTATCCATTGTTACTCCCGAAATCTTAGTCACCTCATCCTCTACAAAGTCAGAAAAAGCTAAAGTGGTAGGTTGAAATGGTTGATCAAGATTTCCATATATCAATACAACAAATAAAAATGCGGCTGCAAGTGCTCCAAATGTTGCTGTAATCCCTTTAATATTCATTTTTCTTTTCGGTTTCTGTTTACTCGCCCTAGTGTTCATAATGGTTTGCTTTATTTGTAATTCCTTATTTTTACTTAATGTTGGCTTTGGCATATTACGCAAATGATTATCTAGCGGATCTTGATGCTCTCTTCTCTTCATAAGGGAAACACCTCCTTAATTCTTCCTGTAGAGCTTTTTTAGCGCGGTGATGGGTTGATTTCACTTTGCTTTCACTCCACTTCAAAATACTTGCAGTTTCTTGAACAGAAAGTTCTTTGATTCCCCTTAAAATAATGACTTCTTGATATTTAGGTTTTAATAATTGAATACATTCGTAAATTTGTTTAGTATCTTCATTAAAATCCAGGATAGTTTCAGGGGATGTATCTGTTTTAGGTTCATTAGTTATATCAAGTGGTACGGTATCTGCTCTTTTTTTAGACATCCGCTTTCTGGATTCATCAATGGCTAAGTTGCGCGCAATTGTAAATAGCCATGTTTTTGGAGAGGAATCTTTCTTAAATCCATGAAACCCTTTTAAAGCTTTAATGAAGACTTCCTGCAGTAAGTCTTCTGCTTCATTTGGTCCAACTCTATATATAAGAAAATGGTAAATATCATTTCCATAGCGTTCAAACCAATCAGCTACAATCTCATTATGTGACATAATACATCACCCCCTGGTAGTCATAAAATTAGACGTAATAATAATTATGTAATTGCATTTTTTCTGAAAAAATATCTATTTTATTAATATTTATTCCATTGTTATAATGATGGAAAGGCTTAATATGAAAATGTAATTATCTAAATACTACTATAGAAGTATTAGGAGTTGTATACAAAATACGGAGGGTACACTATGCGGGATAAAAAGGACTGGAACAAAATTGCTAACCGAGAAGCAATCATTGGAATTGCATTAGTTCTCATTAATTTTGTTTGGTGGTATGTTTTTGCTTATGGCTTAGGTAGTAGGGAACCTGAAGAATATACATATATACTTGGATTACCAGACTGGTTTTTCTATAGCTGTGTGTTAGGATTTATCGTTATGGTTATCTTAGTTATTGTTGTTGTGAAATTCTTTTTTGTTGAGATTCCTTTTGAAGAGGATGAAGAGGGCGAGGAAAAGTAATGAATTGGTTTGCAATCATTCCACTAATAATATTTCTAGTAATTATTTTTCTTATCGGCTTATACGCGAGTAAATATGTGCAATCATCGACATCATTTATGCAAGAGTATTTTCTTGGAGAGCGTAGTTTAGGCGGATTTGTACTAGCGATGACGATGACAGCTACATATGGTAGTGCTAGTAGTTTTATTGGTGGACCAGGTACAGCTTATACGATGGGTTTAGGTTGGGTTTTACTTGCTATGTCACAAGTAGCAACAGGTTATTTTGTATTAATGATCTTAGGAAAAAAGTTTGCGATTGTTACGAGGAAGTATAAAGCGATAACAATTGTTGACTATTTAAAAAGTCGTTACAATTCTTCTGTAGTTGTCATTCTTTCCGCATTAAGTATTATTATCTTTTTATTTTCTGCCATGGCAGCCCAGTGGATCGGTGGGGCAAGGTTGATAGAATCACTAACAGGTATATCCTATACATCGGCTTTATTTATTTTTGCAATCTCCGTCTTAGTTTATGTTACTATTGGGGGATTTCGGGCGGTTGCATTAACAGATGCAGTACAAGGGATAATAATGTTTGTAGGCACACTTGTATTACTCATAGCAGTAATCATTGCAGGAGGGGGCATTCCCAATATCATTGCTGATTTGCATGCTGAGAATCCAAATTTAATTACCCCATTTGGTGCGGAAGGAACACTTACACCAGCATATGTCTCCTCTTTTTGGATATTAGTTGGTGTTGGAGTAGTTGCGCTACCCCAAATTGCCGTTCGTGCCATGTCCTATAAAAATGCTAAATCTATGCACCGAGCATTAATTATTGGAACAATCGTCGTAGGATTTATTATGTTAAACATGCACTTAATAGGCGTATTTGCTCGACCAATTTTACCAGGAATTGAAATTGGAGATAAAGTAATGCCATTAATTGCTTTAGAAACAATGCCTGCTTGGCTAGCTGGAATTGTTTTAGCAGCTCCAATGGCAGCAATTATGTCTACAGTTGATTCGCTTCTTATCTTAGTAAGTTCAACTATAATTAAGGATGTATATATCAACTACATTCGTCCAGATGCCTCCCATCAAGTAATTAAAAGAATGAGCCTTGGCGTTACTGGGATACTTGGTATAATTGTATTTATAATGGCGCTTGATCCACCTGATTTAATTATATGGCTGAACTTATTTGCGTTTGGTGGATTAGAAGCTGCATTTATTTGGCCGATTGTATTAGGTTTATATTGGAGAACAGGAAATAAGTATGGTGCAATTGCATCTATTATAACTGGAGTTGGCTTATATACATTATCAGATCTACTACCAATGGTATATTCCAAATCAGAATACCTAGTATCAATATTGCCAAACTACCTTGAAATATTTAATAATTTTTTTAAACCATTTGGTATGCATGCAGTTGTTATGCCAGTAATCGTATCTTTTTTCGCTTATATTTTAGTGAGCTATTTGACAAGGAAAAAATTTGTTTGATGAAGTTGTATTAACTTTTTTGATTTCCGAGGGGGAGAAGAAATGGAACGAATTATTCTGTTTGATGGGGAATGTAATCTATGTAATAATACCGTTCAATTTGTCATTAAGAGGGATCCAAAAGGAATCTTTAAATTCACTGCACTTCAAAGTAGAGTGGGTGAGGGGTTATTAAAAGAAAAAAAGATTCCCAATGATTGGGATAGTTTCATTTTAATAGAAGGAGAAAAGGTATATACAAAATCAACTGCTGCACTTAAAGTATGTCGAAATTTGTCAGGATTCATTAAATTGTTATATGTCTTTATTATTATTCCAAGTCAGTTAAGAAATCCTATTTATAATTTTATTGCTCGAAATCGTTATAAGTGGTTTGGGAAACGTGACTCATGTATGATTCCTACACCTGAGCTGAAAGAACGATTTCTAGATTAGTATTAAATATATTTTAATGGTGAATTTAATCCTCTAGATTGTGTTGTGATTACGTTTCGGTTAAGTTCTATTTGTGTTAATACAATCTTAAGTAATAATTAATGGAAAGAGACTGGGACATAACTTGATTATAGGCGGCAAATTACGAACAATCACCACACTAGCCCCGGAAATTGGACCTGCACCCCAAAAGTTAGAGTAAAAAATAACTTTTGGGGTGATTTTTTATGGCAACGTATAGTGAGGAATTTAGGGAAGAAGTTGTGACTGAATATCTGGAAGGACCTCTTGGATATAAGCT
>NZ_BMEY01000009.1 GCF_014637405.1 Ornithinibacillus halotolerans | reverse complement strand
AGATGCAAAATGCCTGGAAGGCATCTTATTGATAATCATTGTAACATATTGGTAAGCCGTATGCCTTAGTAGGGCACGTGCGGTTTGATAAGGGGGAAGCCATGAGAATGGTTTCCCTACTTTATTTCATTTTGTAGGGAAACTGATGGACAATTGGCGAGAAGGTTTAATTAGGACTAAAGAACATGAATTTAAGGTCACAAAAGGACGTCAGAAGGGCACAAAGTTGGGATCTAAGGTCACAATAGTGCGTGAGAAAGGCACATAGTTGGTTTTAAGGTCACAATAGTGCGTGAGAAAGGCACATAGTTGGTTTTAAGGTCACAATAGTGCGTGAGAAGGGCACATAATTGGGATTTAAGGACACAATAGTGCGTGAGAAGGGCCCATAGTTGAGATCTAAGGTCACAATAAAGCGTGAGAAGGGTTCATAGTAAAAATTTAAGGTCACATAACCACATATAAAATTCACATCCCCTCATACAAGGTCTAACAGAACCAAAGTATAGTAATATCCACTCTCAGTCACGAACCAAGCTCATCTTAAATATTCTATTAGGAAAGTAAACCGATGAAAGGAAGAGCCATATTGGGAAAAAAAGTATTAGTATTTGCAGATATTGGTATTGATGACATTATTGCGTTAATCTATGGTTACTTAAATGATGATATTGACATCGTAGGGATTGTAACTGAGTATGGAAATATTCCAAGGGAAAATGCGCTTGCAACGGTTCGTTATTTAAATGAGCAAGTCTTAATTACTGATGAGTCTACACAAGCAGTACTAATTGCAGGAGCAGAAAATCCAATGATTGCCGAAACAGTAGAATTTGTTCCAGAAATACATGGTGAATATGGAATGGGCCCGGTCATACCTGAGAACCCAGAAGATGGTTTTACTTTAGAGAACTTTTTTACTATTGTTGATCTTATTGACCAATATGGTGATGAACTTTATATTGTAAATATAGGTAGAATGACTTCATTAGCCACTATGTTTCTCCTATACCCAAATAAAATGGAGAAAATAAAGAATATATATGTAATGGGAGGCGCTTTTTGGGAACCAGGTAACATTACCGCAGTTTCCGAAGCAAATTTTCACGGTGACCCTGTTGCTGCTCAAATTGTTTTAACATACGCGGATAATGTTACTATCATACCATTAAATGTGACGAAGAATGCGATTGTCACTCCAGAGATGGTAGATTATATTGATCAAGTTGGGACAATCGACATAGTAAAGCCAATGATTGATTTTTATTATAATTTTTATAAGGAGCGAGATCCTTCTGTACCAGGAAGCCCACTTCATGATGTCTTAACATTAATGGCGGTAAATAATGAAGATATGTTCTCATATGAAGAATATCCTGTCCATATAGTGCAAGCAACAAGAGGAACCGAACGTGGCCAAAGTATAGCTGATATACGTCCATTTGGGAATCTAGAAGAAGAAACGGAAAAAGAGATTAAAACTCATAGAATTGCATTTAATTTTGATTATCCAACATTTTTTAAAGATTTTATGTCAACGATGTCTGAGCAACGTATTGAATAACTGCAGGAGTACTGAATCGTTCAGTGCTCTTTTTTGTATACTTTTATTCAAATCGTTAAACTGTTAAACTAAAGAATAGATTACTAGAGAAAGTGAAAAATGAACAGGTGAGAGGGATAATCGTGTTACATACGATAAAGAATCGACGTAGCATCCATACATTTAAACCAGAAGAAGTAGATTTCGAAATTCTTAAAGAAATATTTACTTATGGATCTTATGCGCCAACACATTACATGAAAGAACCTTGGGAGATTAAACTATACCAAGGAGAAGGAAAAGTTCATCTTATAGAGGCAATTATACGAAGTTATCAGCGAATTGGAATGATAAAAGATAACCAAGAACTTAAAACCATTCAAATGATTCAGTCGCTAAAAAAATTTCTGCAAGAGATTCCCCATCATGCAGTTATATATTTTAAAAAAGAAGAGGATCCAGTTCGGTACGAAGAAGAATACGCGTCAGTTTGTGCCTTTATTCAAAATGCACAACTTGCTGCATGGGAGTTAGGAGTAGGAATGCTTTGGACGATAACACCATACATGCATGATCCAGAGTTTTATAGTGAGATTGGTCTTGAACCAAAAGAAATGAAAATTGCAGCAGTACTGCAAATCGGATATCCAAAGAAAATACCACATGATAAAGGCAGAACGTCCATTGAGAAAAAAATCGAGATTATTACAAAATAAGCTTTACAAAAAAACGAGGATGCCTAGGTGCATCCTCGTTCATTTATTATTGAGTCTTTTCTTTCACAAATGCAACAACTTCTTCTGCTGTTGACATTGATAATAGCTTGTCTTTATAAGAAGCCATTTCTTTTTTAGAAATGCCTTTTAATTGTGTTCGTGCAGGAAGAATAGATGTAGCACTCATACTGAATTCATCTAATCCGAGTCCAAGTAAGATTGGAATGGCGATAGGGTCGCCAGCCATTTCTCCACACATACCAGCCCATTTACCTTCACTGTGTGCAGCTTCAATAACATTATTCACAAGGTTTAAAATAGCAGGATGGTATGGTTGATATAAGTAAGATACTTGTTCGTTCATACGGTCAGCAGCCATTGTATATTGAATTAAGTCATTGGTACCGATACTAAAGAAATCAACTTCCTTAGCGAATTGTTTCGCAATAACCGCAGTAGATGGGATTTCTACCATGATACCTACTTCAATAGTGTCAGAAACCTCATGTCCTTCGTTTCTCAAGTTCTCTTTTTCATCTAGAAGAATTGCTTTCGCTTTACGGAATTCTTCTAGTGTAGCAATCATAGGGAACATAATTTTTAAATTACCATATACACTTGCACGAAGTAAAGCACGTAATTGCGGACGGAATACTTGTTCATTCTCCAGGCAATAACGAATAGCACGGAAACCTAAGAACGGGTTCATTTCTTTTGGTAGGTCTAAATATGGAAGTTCTTTATCGCCACCAACGTCAAGTGTACGGACAACAACAGGCTTGTCTCCCATTTGTTCTAATACGGATTTATAAGCTTCAAATTGCTCTTCTTCAGAAGGCATCTCACTTTTACCCATATATAAAAATTCGGTACGGTAAAGCCCTACACCTTCACCACCATTGTTAATAACACCTTGAGCATCTTCTGGTGTACCAATATTACCAACAAGTTCAATTTGTTCTCCGTCTGAAGTAAAGGTAGGTTCATCTTTAAGCTCAGCCCATAATGCTTTTTGCTTCTCAAATTCTTCTTGTTTTTTCTTATATTCTTTTAGCTGTTCATCACTAGGGTTGATAATGACGTGACCATCAATGCCATCAATGATAACTAGTTCATCTTGAGAAACAGATTTTGTTACTTCTGATGTTCCAACTACTGCAGGAATTTCAAGTGATCTAGCCATAATCGCTGAATGCGACGTACGACCACCAATATCGGTTGCGAAACCTTTTACAAATTGACGATTCAATTGTGCTGTATCAGAAGGTGTTAAATCTTCAGCAATAACAATTACTTCTTCATCAATAAGCGCAGGATTTGGGAAAGATACTCCTAATAAATGAGCAAGTACTCGTTTCGTAACGTCACGGATGTCAGCAGCACGTTCACGCATATATTCATTATCCATATTCTCAAACATATCGATAAACATTGAAGATACTTCTTCAAGGGCTGCTTCAGCAACTGTTTTTTCATTTGTAATTTTATCTTTAATCGGATTAATTAATTCTGGATCGCTAAGTACTAATAAATGAGCAGAAAAAATCTCTGCATGCTCTGCCCCTAACTCGTTCAGTGTATGTTCTTTAATTTTTTCTAATTCACGTTTTGAAATTTCTACCGCATTGTCTAAACGTGTAATTTCAGCTTCGGGATTATCAATCGTTTTTTTTGTATATGTTAGTTCAGGAGCAACCAGCTGGTATGCTTTAGCAATTGCAATTCCAGATGATGCAGCTATGCCTTTTAACTGTTTCATTGTTGTACCAACCTTTCATGAAGTATAAATACTCTTTTATGTTACCCTTTACATGAAGTTGTTTCAAGTTTAAGAAACTAGTGAAACAAATAATTCACATTGTAAGCGTTTTACTATCTTGAAGCTGGTAAATACTGATGAATCCACCTCAATATTACTTGATAAACTTCATCTTTATTAATTTCATTAAGTACTTCGTGACGAGCTCCATCGAACAGCATCGTCGTGATATTTTCTATGCCGAGTTTCTCATATATAGATGCAGTTCTCCAAACTCCACTGCCATAGTTACCTACTGGATCACTCTCACCACTTATTAATAACATTGGCAAACTTTTTCTTATATAATTATTACGCTTCGTGGAATGAATAAACTGTAATCCGGTCATTAAATCATAGAAAAAGCGAGCAGTAGGGATATATCCAGCAAATCGATCTTGTAAATAAGCTTGCACAATATCGTTATCTCTAGAGAGCCAGTCAAATGGTGTTTTAGGTTGTTGTACTTTCCGGTTAAAAGCTCCAAATGCTAATTTATTCATTAAGGGAGATTTTTCAGTTGGATTTAGCTGTTTGGAGAGTGCCTTGCCAAATGTCGTTGTAAGCTTTGGATAATAACCTGTCCCAGATAAAATAACACCTTGAATGAGGTCACTATGTTGTTGAATATAATACCTGGATAAGAATGAGCCCATACTATGTCCAAGCAGAAAAATTGGAACTCCCGGGTATTCCTCTTTAATTTTATTTGTAATCATTACGAGATCATTTGTTGTTTTATCAAAGCCATCTTGTTCAGATAAATAACCCATTAAACCTTGTTTTTGTCCAGTTTTACCATGCCCTCGATGATCGTTCCCATAAACGAATATATCATTTCCAACTAAAAACTGTGCAAATTGATGATACCTTTGGATGTGTTCTACCATACCATGAGCAAGTTGTACAATTGCTTTTGGCTTTTTATCTACTGTTATCCATTTTTCAACATAAATTTCAACATTATCTACTGAATTTAACCAAAACGTAGATTTCACCCTGACCACTCCCAAATGATTTATGTATATTAATAATAAAGAAAATAAGGTAGAATTGCTAATCTTCATAGAGAAAATATACCATTTCATAGAAATAGCTTGATAAAGTATTCTAAATTATGCTAAAGTATGAATAGTTAACTGTGTGTATGTTCAGGAGGTGTCATGGGAACATGGCTGTATTTGTAAATGTATTATTAGTGATTGATGCAATTATTATGATTATTTTAGTTCTTTTACAAAGTGGGAAGAGTGCAGGACTATCTGGAGCTATTTCAGGTGGTGCAGAACAATTATTTGGTAAACAGAAAGCACGAGGCCTAGATCTTGTTTTACACCGTGCAACCATTATTACTGGAGTTCTATTCTTTATCTTAGCTTTCTTTAGTGCATTTGTATTACAATAGTAAACATTAACCCTTATCACAATGTGGTAAGGGTTTTTTGCTGTTATTTTGGTGTAGATTAGTGTATAAAGGGTAAAGATATAGAAGAGAAGGAGCATATAGAAATGAAAGTTATCCAACCAAAACCATTTACATTTGAAGCTGGCCCAAGAGCGGTATTATTATTGCATGGTTTTACGGGCCATACAGCTGATGTCCGAATTCTTGGCCGTTTTCTACAAAAAAAAGGATATACAAGCCATGCACCAATATATCGTGGGCATGGTGTACCACCAGAAGAGCTAATTAAGACTGGACCAGAACAATGGTGGGAAGATGTTCTTTCAGCCTACAAGCATCTTAAAGATTTAGGCTATGAGGAAATAGCGGTGTGCGGATTATCGTTAGGTGGTGTACTCAGTTTGAAATTAGCGTATTCCACTAATGTGAAAGCAGTTATACCAATGTGTGCACCTATGTTCTTCGATAATGAAAAACAGTTAACATCGGGATTCCAATTCTTTTCAAAAGAGTATAAACAATTGGAAGGAAAAGATGAGGAAACAATTGAAGAAGAAGTTCAATATTTAATGGACAACTCAAGTGAGATGTTTACTAATTTAGGGAAGTTAATTAAGGAAGTTCAAGGAAATGTAGATACAATCTATACCCCAACATTCGTCGTACAGGCTAAACTTGATAAAATGATCAACCCAGAGAGTGCTACATATATATACGAGAATGTTGAAGCAGAACATAAAACAATCAAATGGTATGAGGAATCTGGTCATGTTATTACGATTGATAAAGAAAAAGAACAATTGAATGAGGATATTTATCAGTTTTTAGAGTCACTAGAATGGGAACAGTAAGAAATAAATTGTAAAAGAGAAAGAGGGTGTAACGTATGAGTGAATTGATGGTTGATAAATTACGGGATTTCTTTAAAGAATATGATTCGAAACCACTTGCGGTGGAAGAATTAGAAGAAATATTAGAAATTACCGATGTCGTAGAATTTAAAGAACTAGTTAAAGCACTAAACGAATTAGAGTATAACGGAGAAATCGTTCGTACGAGGAAAAATCGGTTTGGTTTACCTGAAAAAATGAATTTAATACGTGGTAAAATTCAAATGCATGCAAAAGGCTTTGCCTTTTTAATTCCCGATGATGAATCAGAGACTGATGTTTATATTCACCATTCTGATTTAGCTTCAGCAATGAATAATGACCGAGTCCTTGTACGTATTGAAAAAAGAGATATCTCTGGTAGTCGACCAGAAGGAACGGTTATCCGTATTCTAGAACGAGCGATTACAGAAGTAGTAGGAACCTTTGAAAACAATAAAGCATTCGGTTTCGTTATTGCGGATGATAAACGTATACCGAATGATATTTTTATTCCAAAAGGAAAAATGAATGGGGCAATAGATGGTCATAAAGTAATCGCTAGAATTACAAAGTATCCTGAGCATCGAATGAGTGCGGAAGGAGAAATCATTCAAATTCTAGGTCATAAAAATGACCCAGGAATTGATATCATTTCCATCATATATAAACATGGTATTAAAATGGACTTCCCAGCTGAAGTTCTAGAACAAGCCATGAATACCCCAGATGAAATTGATTCTTCTGAACTGGAAAATAGACGAGATTTAAGAGATGAAGTAATCGTTACTATAGATGGAGCAGATGCAAAGGATTTAGATGATGCAGTTACCGTGAAGAAATTAGATAATGGTAATTATAAACTAGGTGTCTATATTGCTGATGTTAGCTACTATGTAACAGAGGGAAGCCCAATCGATAAAGAAGCATTCGAACGTGGGACAAGTGTTTATTTAGTGGATCGAGTCATTCCAATGATTCCACATCGATTATCAAATGGAATTTGTTCTTTAAATCCAAAAGTGGATCGATTAACATTAGGGTGTGAAATGGAAATCGATTCTACAGGAAAAGTTGTAAATCATGAAATTTTCCAGAGTGTTATTCGAACAACGGAAAGAATGACCTACCGTGATGTTAATAAAATCCTAGTAGATAAAGATGAAGATTTACGCGAAAAATATAAGCCACTCGTTCCAATGTTTGAACAGATGGAAAAACTTGCTTCTATTCTACGTTCGAAGCGTATGGGACGCGGTGCGATTGATTTTGATTTTAAAGAAGCAAAAGTATTAGTCGATGATAAAGGTAAAGCAACCGATGTTGTCATACGTGAGCGTTCTGTTGGTGAACGATTAATTGAAGAATTTATGTTATGTGCGAATGAAACAATTGCCGAACATTTCCATTGGATGGAAGTTCCGTTTATTCACCGTATCCATGAAGATCCCGATTCAAGTAAGCTACAGCATTTCTTTGAATTTTTAGGTGGACTTGGATATAAAGTAAAAGGAACAGCGAATGAAATTCATCCTCAAAGTTTACAAAAAGTTCTGGAGGATGCAGAAGGAAAGCCAGAAGAAATGATTATTTCTAAACTAATGCTTCGTTCTATGAAGCAGGCAAAATATGATCCGCAAAGCGTTGGACACTTTGGTTTGGCAACGGAATTTTATACCCATTTCACATCACCAATACGTCGTTATCCGGATTTAATTGTGCATCGACTTATTCGTACCTACCTTATTGAAGGTACTTTAGACCGTAAAACAGTTGGAGCATGGAAGGACAAACTCCCTGAAATTGCCCGTCATTCTTCTGAACAAGAAAGAACGGCAGTTGATGCAGAACGTGATACAGATGATCTGAAAAAAGCTGAATATATGTTAGAACGAATTGGCGAAGAATTTACGGGAGTAATTAGTTCAGTAACAAGTTTTGGATTATTTGTTGAGCTAGAGAATACAATCGAAGGTCTTGTTCATGTTAGTTATTTAACCGATGATTATTATCATTTTGATGAACGTCATTATGCAATGATTGGTGAAAGAACAGGAAAAGTGTATCGGATTGGTCAAGAAGTCAAAGTTCGAGTAACGGGAGTCAATATGGATGAACATGCAATCGACTTCGAAATTGTAGGTGGAGGAACAAAAGCAAAAAAAGATTTACCAAAGGTTGAAAAGAAACGAGATGGTAAGCGTGGGAAAAAAGGAAATTCAACAAAAGGCTCTACCAAATCAAAGAAACCACCAACTAGGAAAAGAAAATAGGCGCATTACTTAGATATAGTGCATAGACTAATTCTGTCTCGGGAAAAACAGGATTAGTCTATTTTTTTTATGAAAAGTTTTTTTAAAATTTTAGAATCTTTTTATTGCACATTTTTTATTCATCGAATAATATATACCTATAACTAAAAAGTTTCCCATGGTCAAAATAGATAGGGTTACACAACATTGAGAGGGAGATCCGTAAATGTCAGGAGATGTATTATTTGCATTCCTTCTTACATTATTTGCCGGCTTGGCAACTGGTATAGGAAGTTTATTGGCATTTTTTACGAAAACGACAAACACTAAATTTTTATCATTTGCTTTAGGTTTTTCAGCTGGAGTAATGATTTATGTTTCGATGATTGAGATTTTTGTAAAAGCACAAGATTCACTTGTTACAGAATTAGGAGATACTGGTGGTAGATGGTTAACAGTTAGTTCCTTCTTTGCAGGGATGTTATTAATCGCACTTATTGACCGGTTTGTTCCATCTGGTTCAAATCCACATGAATTAAAAAAAGTGGAAGATATGAAGACAAATGGAGCTGTTACTGAACGACCGGAGTTATTAAAAATGGGTGTATTTACTGCTCTTGCCATAGGGATTCATAATTTTCCTGAGGGAATTGCAACATTTATTACTGCCATCCAAGATCCCGCGCTTGGTTTAGCAATTGCAATTGCGATCGCTATTCATAATATACCTGAGGGGATTGCAGTTTCTGTACCTATTTATTATGCAACGAACAATAAGAAAAAGGCTTTTAAGTTTTCATTTTTATCCGGACTTGCGGAGCCAGCTGGAGCAATAGTTGCATTCTTTATTTTAATGCCATTTTTAAATGATTTAATGTTTGGTGTCATCTTTGCTGGAGTTGCTGGTATTATGGTATTTATTTCATTAGATGAACTACTACCAGCTGCTAAAAAATATGACGAAGCCCATGTATCCATTTATGGCTTAATATGTGGGATGGCATTAATGGCGTTAAGTTTATTATTGCTACCTCAATAAAGAAGATGGACCAAAGGCTTAGCTGTTTATGTAGCCTTTGGTTTTTCCTATTGGAATAACACTACAATATTTGGTAAAATGAAAGTCACGGAAGTTTTAGGAGGGCGAAATAATGCCTAAAGGTGAAGGAAAAGTTATTGCTCAAAATAAAAAAGCATCTCATGACTATTTTATAGAAGATACAATAGAGGCTGGAATTGTACTACAAGGTACAGAAATAAAGTCAATTCGGGCTGGCCGCGTTAACCTTAAAGATTCCCATGCTAGAATTGATAGACGTGGGGAAGTTCAACTAATTAATTTACACATCTCTGAATACGCGCAAGGTAACCGATTCAATCATGATCCAACTAGAACAAGAAAGTTACTACTACATCGGAAACAAATTGATAAATTAATCGGTCAAACCCAACAAGAAGGATATGCACTAGTGCCTTTAAAGATCTATATTAAAAATGGATTTGCAAAAGTGCTACTCGGTTTAGGAAAAGGGAAAAAGAAATTCGATAAACGTGAAGATCTAAAGAAAAAACAAATGAAACGTGATATTGATCGGGCGATTAAAGATTATAATAGATAAAGTTAATCCATCAACTAGATATGAAATCTGGTTGATGGTTTTCTTTACATAAAGGGGATTAAAGGGATGTTAAATAGTAGAGAAGCAGTACTAAATCTAACCAAACAGTTAGTTTCCATACGTAGTGTTGTTAATACAGAAGGAGAAAGTGTAATTGCGCATTCGTTGTATACGATGATCTCCTCTTATCCATATTTTCAAACCAATCCTGGGCAAGTTGTTATTGAGAAAACATTGGATGATGAAAAAGAGCGTTATAATGTTCTAGCCTATGTAAAAGGAACAAAAGGCAAAAGTAACCGTACGGCCATTATAATGGGGCATATGGATACGGTAGGTGTAGATGATTTTAATCAACTAGAGGAATATGCTTTTATGCCGGATGAATGGATGAATCTCCTTGAGGAACAGGAGTTACCGGATGCTGTTCGTAACCAATTAACACCTGGTGAATGGCTATTTGGTCGCGGGGCATTAGATATGAAAAGTGGGATAGCAAGTAATTTATTCCTACTCCAATATTTCTCTGAACATCCGGAACAACTTAATGGTAATCTCGTTTTTATTGCGGAATGTGATGAAGAGGATGGCTCGCATGGAATATTATCTGCCTTAACAACATTGGAAAGATGGAAGAACGAATTACAATTTGAATATGTTGCAGCTATCAATGCAGATTTTGTAGCACCATTATATGAAGGGGATCCGAATCGATATGTTTATAAGGGGACAGTAGGAAAATTACTGCCATCTTTTTATATTGCAGGGGCGGAAACCCATGTAGGATCACCTTTTGAAGGACTAGATCCTAATTATATTGCAGCTGAACTAGTAAAACAAATTAACTATAACCCAGCGCTTTGTGATGTAGCTCATGGTGAATATACTTTACCACCCGTGGCATTAAAACAAATGGACTTAAAAACTGAATATACCGTTCAGACAGCATTAGGTGCTTATGTATATTTTAATTTTTTCATCCATTCATGGTCACCAAAGGAAGCTCTACATCTATTAAAAGAACAAGCAGATATTGCCTTTAATCAAGCTATCGAATCATTTGAGAAGAACTATCAAGCTTATTGTCAATTAACCGGTGAAAAATATAATGGAATACCTTGGCAAACTCGTGTTCTAACATTTGAAGAAATGGATAAACTGTTGAGAAAAGCTCATGGAGATAAATACGTTAATGGGATGGAAAAATTTAAGGAAGATTTACTTCATGATGAATCACTTGATATACGGATGTATGCTTTACGTGTTGTAGAAGAAGCGTGGAAGTGGATGGAAAATAAAACACCGACGATCATCCTGTTCTACTCATCTTTATATTATCCGCGCATTGAGTTATCGGGTGAATCAGAAAAGGAAGCACGCTTAAATCAAGCTGTTGACGAAGCAGTGAACAATATTCAAGCTAAGTATTCTAAACCAATTAAAGTTAAGAACTTCTTCCCGTTCATCTCGGATATGAGTTTTCTTTCCTTAAGCGATGATGAAGCTGGTATTCAAGCAGTTCGAGAAAATAATCCTGCGTGGGGAAAGAAACACTATGTTGATTATGAGAAAATCCGTAAGATGAATATTCCAGTAATAAATATTGGTCCATACGGAATGGATGCACATAAAAAACTTGAACGAGTTGAGATTGACTATTCGATGGAAGTTGTTCCAAATCTAACGAAGCTTGTAATTGAGAAAGTACTAAATGACTAAAGTCAACTGGAAAACGCTTGTCTACTTGGGAAAACATCCCACGGAAGACAACTTGAAATTGTATGTTGATATGTTATAATGAATTATGTCGCTGATAGCGATCAACAAAAACTTAATAATGATTTGTGCTCGTATTTATCCCAGAGCGTTTTCCTTTTATGGGGACGTTACGGATTCGACAGGGGTAGGTCGAGCTCAGGTTGCGCGTCGAGGTTACGACTCGTAAAACGTTAAACGCCTATAATAACTGGCAAATCAAACAACAACTTTGCTTTCGCTGCGTAAGCAGTCTTAAGCAGATCCTTCCTGCTATCGCCTGTGTGGCAGATTGAAGGGTCTCAAATTAAGCAGGCTATCCTGTCATCCACCGTCTGAGGATGATTTGGGAATCTAATCAGACTAGCTACTCGAAAGCGTGTTGGTACGCTGTAGAGATAGCGAAATATAATATACCAACTACACGTGTAGAAGCCTGAGTGGCGATGCCTTTGGACGCGGGTTCGATTAGTAATTAGTCGCCTTTTGTGGTAACACAAAAGTGAAAATCCAGCTTTATCGGTGAAACCTACGTTGCTCCTCGAGCAATATGGCAATACCGAGTGGTGTGTGGAGCAATCCAACAGCCATGTATCGACTTATAGGCTACCCAAGTGGTAGTACTAGGATACAGGATGCTACCTAATCAGGTAAATATATATCTTGTATAAGACGCTGGAGGACCTTAAATAAGGTTCAAGATATAGTCAGTGCCATGACGAAAGCATGGAAGAGCACGTCCCGCCGTCTCCACCAATACATATGTTGGTGGTTTTTTTGTGTCTATGTGAGACTTCAAGCATAAGTTTTCAAAATTGAAAGCTTATGCTTGATTTTATTTATTGAAAGCTTATGCTTGAATTCCGTTATAGTGACCGAGAAATCATTCTATGTGATCCTTTAGGATATTGAAGTCTTTTTCAAAACAAGTAAATCTCTATTGAAACTCCTAAAGGATTTTCAAGATCGTCCCTAAGATTCCTTGATCAGCCACATAACCATCGTCTTCACTAGATATATAGTACTTTCATGGCAAAACCGTTGTGGCATAGATGATTGCACGCTAGGCGGTATGTTTTATGAACTTTGCAATGAAATTAGTGACCTTGATTGGGCTGTAACACTACAGCAATTAATCGATAGTAGATTTATCAAATCGTTCTTAGAAAACGTAAAAGGGAAATGAATATGAAGGAAAATAAGATATACATTCTATTAACCGATACTTGATCTTTTCTAACAAAACTAATCAAGCTAAATACCAATAAACCGTATAATCATGTTTCAGTTGCTTTGGACTCTAATTTAAATGAGGTTTATAGTTCTGGAAGAAAGAATATCCATAATCCATTCCTTGGGGGATTTGTAAAAGAAGATGTAAATTCTAGACTATTAAGTCATGGAAAGTGTGCAATTTATTCAATAACCATAACGGATAACCAATGTAAGCGTCAAATAGTACCCACATTTCTAGCGTAATTCATTTATAAGATAATCTCCCTAGAAAATAATTCGGGAGGTTTTAGAAAACGGATTAAATCCATTTGAATATCTTAGCTACCTTTTAGGAGCTTCCTAACATAGATACGACAGATAAATCCAAGCTAGATCAGCTCTTGCCTTGGTCACCAGCTACTCCAAAGGAATGCAGAGTGCCTAATCAAGCTAAATAAATCATAACATTAGTCCACATCTGAAAAGTAGGTGTGGACTATTTGGCGCTTACTTGTAAATTTGTTTAAAATATTAGCAAGGGCAAGCAATTGCTTTGTTCTCACATACATCACCTAAGAAGTCTACTCTTTTGCGGTATTTTGCTTTAAATCCTCGCAGATCACAACCATATTCATATGCGCAATAGTAGTAAGTATGCATATATCTAACATCTCCACAAATTGGACGACTATTCATTTCTATTCCACCTTCCTTTCCTTTTAAGAATTCCCGAATTACAAATTAAGTATTTTCGCTTCATTTCCATTACACATAAAAGAAAGTACCTTAGTCGTAATTACCAAGGTACTTTCTCTTTTTAGACATTTGTTTAAAAATATTAGCAAGGGCAAGCAATTGCTACGTCCTCACATACATCTCCGTAGTCTTTGTCTACTCTTTTGCGGAAACGTGCATTGGCTCTTTCTGTCATATGACACATATAATCATAATCGCAGTAATAGTAAGTATACATATTACTGGTACTGTCACAAATTGGACGACTCATTCCTATCCCCCCCTCCAACAATTTATTTCTATATAACTTCGGCTTGTTAAAGAAGCAAAAGCTATTAGCAAGATTAGGCAGTTTTAACTTCTTGGAATATAAATGTTGGTATTGGTGTAATGTTCTGAATCATATTGGTTTTATTAATATGAACAAAAGATGGCCAAAATTTTATTTGATAATCAATAAATGTTTGCTCCTTCACAATAAGAACTTCAACATCCATTTCATATAAGTTAAAAAGTGCATCAGCTTCTGACATTTCACCTTCATTCATCACTACAGCAAATCGAATCGAAGGATAGTTACGTGTTTCATTAAGAAACAATTCCAAGTTATGATCACAGTATATACAACTAGAATCAAGAAAAATAAGTACTAGATTATCTTGAGATAGGTTTTCTAGTTTTATTTTTTTATTATTTCTTTTTGAAATTGCTTCAAAGTCAGGGGCTATTTTCCCAATCAAAGGATGCTCGTTTTCTCTATTATTTTGTCTACCTTTCTTTATGGTTTCTAAGTATATTTTATACTGATAATTCCATGTTAGTAACTTTTTATATAGTAGGAATACAAATAGGAAGGAAAGGATTATTAATAGGTAAATTAAAATACTAAGTATAAACATATTCTTACCCCTTAACAAAGTATTTTTATTCTAATTATTTACATTTTTCATTATATTATATATAGTAAAAGATGTAAAGACTTTCAAAATATTAAAATTTCGATAAGGAAGAAGAAACCATTATGAAGATAATTAAAAATACGTTAACCTCATATTTCTACGCCAACAAATTAACCTGGAAGGTTTGTAAAAAGCAGTTTATATTGTTGATGCTAATAAAGTTATTATCAGCTGCATTACCAGTTACCTTAATATGGTGTACAGAGAGACTCATTGATAGTATTAGCACTTTTATAACCACTGGTGGACAGATTAGAGATGTACTATTTTACTTTATTTTAGAGGTCTTAATTACTTTATCTACTTTCTTTTTACAAAAAGTCTCTATGGTTGTTGAACAAAAGATGAAAGACGTTTTTAAATTAGATTTTAAGAAAAATTTATTTAATAAACAACAAATGCTTCCATATGAAATGTTTGAAGATCATGATTTTCAAAACACGCTTAATAGAGTGAACGCGAATGATACAAAAATAATACAAATGACAAATAGTGGAGTAGATTTTTTTTCAAATATTATGTCCTTAATAGGAATTCTAGTTTATCTTATGACAATTAGTTGGTGGTTTGGTCCATTACTATTGGTAGGAACAATTCCTTTAATTGTCGTGCAATTTAAGTTTGGAAGGAAGAAATATGAGTTATTTAAATTTCTGACACCATTTGGTAGAAAAGAATACTATATTAATGATCTTCTTAATAAGCCAAATTCCTTACATGAAATTAGACTCTATTCAATAGAGGACTTTTTGATCCAAAAATGGATTAGTAGTTACCAAACAAGTGCAACAAATAATTTAAGAATATTGATTAGCCAAAATAAGTGGTTAATGTTAACGCAGGTAATTCAAATGGTTGTCTATTTTCTATCGGGTTTGTTCGCAATACTCTTAATATTGAGGGGAGTTATTTTAATTGGAAGTTTTGTTGCGATACTGCAATCGATACACAGGATTCAAGGAACGCTGAACACTGTTACCGGCTCACTATCGGATATCTATGAATCAAGTTTTTTAATAGGCGATTTCAAACGTTTCTTGGGCTTAGAAGAGATCAACTATAGCGCAAAGAAAAAAATTAATAAAGTTATTAACTTGGAAGTTTCCGGATTGTCGTTTAAATATCCTAATTCTCCAAAATATATTCTAAAAGACGTAAATATAAGTATTCCGCAGGGGAAAAAAATAGCGATTGTGGGTGTTAATGGCTCTGGAAAAACTACTTTATTAAAGTGTTTAACGGGTTTATACCTTACGAAGAACGCAGTCAAAGTTAACGATATTGATTTAGAAGAGGTAGACATAAAATCTTATCATGATCGTATTGCAGTATTAAGTCAGAACTTTAACAGGTATGAATTCACAGCGAAAGAAAATATCAGCTTTGGTAAAATTCACGAGTCTCATAAAGATAAAGAAATGCAGGAAGCCGCGATCAAAACTGGAATCCATTCTTACATTATGGGGTTACCAAATCAATACGAGAGTATTTTAGGAAGATTATTTTCTAAAGGAAATGAATTTTCTGGTGGTCAATGGCAGAAGTTAGCTCTAACAAGAACTCTTTTTCGAAATGGAGATATTGTTTTTTTAGATGAACCAACTTCTGCACTGGATCCGAAAAGTGAGTTAGAACTAATCGAATCTCTATTTAACACTACAAGTGCAACTCAATCTATTGTATTTATTACCCATAGGCTTGCTGCTACTAGATTTGCTGACGAAATTATTGTTTTAAAGGATGGTGAAATTGTTGAAAGCGGATCACATGAAGAATTAATTCAATTGGAGGGGGAGTATTATACCTTGTACGAGCACCAAAAACAGTGGTATTCCGAAACGAATATAAGGGAGGCTGAAATAAGATGATATATCTTGTTAATTTAATATCAATAATAATAGTAATATTATTTTTATTGACAGCAACAGATAAAGTTTTACACTGGAATACACATATAAATACTGTAATAAATTATAGAATTCTTCATAACTCTTTAATAAAGCCTATAACAATATTAATGATAATTGCTGAATTTTATATTTGCGTATCGCTGCTTTTCAAGGGAGCAAATTATTACAACCTATTTGTATTTCTATCATTATTAATTGTATACACTACTGCTATAGTTATAAATCTAGTTAGGGGAAATGTAAATATGTCATGTGGTTGCGGTAGTGTTTTTGAAAGTAGTAATTTAAATTTCGGTCTGGTTATTAGGAATTCTTTGCTAGTTTTAGTGTATTTATTTGTTTTTTTAAATAATGAATATACGTTATCCCAATTAAATTTTTATGATACATCCGTTCTCATTGGATTATCAATTTGGCTAGTATTGATTTGGGCTATTGTTAAAGAGTTTCTAGATGGTAAAAAAATTCTAGAGAAAGTATTAAAAATCTTTCATTTGGAGGTAAATTAAAAATGTGGAATGATATTGTATCAATAATAATTTTAGTATTATTAACTGCAGAATTAGGAATACTTTATTACATTTTAAAGTATAATAGTAACTTTTTGAAACAAATACAGAGTATTAAAGGGATTCAACTAGAGACTTTAGATATAGGCGATCAAGCGCCTTTCTTTAGAACATTTAGTAATAACGGAGATAAAATAATATCAAAGAATATTATTAGTAAGAAGAGAACCTTTATACTATTTATAAACACTAATTGCCCTACATGTAAATCATTATTGGGTGATTTAAATAGTATTTCATCGAATTATGATATTAATTTCTTGTTAATTAATAGTGATAATCTATCAAACGATGCCCATATTACCAAACAACTGAATGATAATATTATTTATATACGATCTAATCAGATTACTTCTTTATATTTTATAAGAACTGTGCCACATGGTGTACTAATTGATGAAAATGGTACCGTTGTCCTAAGTAGTTATATAAAGAATATGCATGTCCTTAACAATATGCTACTTAATGAAAAAACAAATAGGAAATCAATTTCAGTTTAAAGGGGGCTTGACATTGGTGAATATGATTGAATGCAAAAATCTTACTCGGTTCTATGAAGGTGATGGTACCAAAACAATAGCATTGCGGGATGTTAATTTGTCATTTATGAAGGGGGAATTCACCGCAATAATTGGTCCATCAGGTTCTGGTAAATCTACATTACTAAGTCTTCTTGGCACGCTAGATAAGCCAAGTGAGGGTACGATAGCCTATGACAATGAAGAAATATTAAAGAAAAGCAAAAGTAAAATTGCGGATTTTCGCTTCCAAGAAATAGGGTTTATCTTTCAACAATTTCATCTACTGCCGACATTAACCGCATTAGAAAACGTACTGACCCCACTGTTTTCGAGAAAAGTTCCATACAACAAATTAGAACGAGCAATAGAAGTTCTTGAACAAGTAGGACTTCAGGATAAAGAGAATTCACTTCCGTCTCAATTATCAGGAGGACAACAACAGCGAGTTGCTATTGCCCGCGCAATTGTACATAAACCTAGCTGGTTACTTGCCGATGAGCCAACGGGTAATTTGGACACGGAAACAGGAGAACGGATTTATGATTTATTAAGAGAATTAAATGAACAAGAAGGCTGTGGTGTCCTATTTGTAACCCACGATCCAGCACTAGCAGCTAAAGCAAATCGTATCATTACGATGAAGGATGGTATCATGCTTTCGGACAAAGTAGGTGCAACACCGTGATTCGATTTATTTGGCAAAATTGGTGGAGGCGAAAGGAAAGGTTCATTCTGCTAATTATCGGTGCCTTTATTGTTAGTGCTGGTTTAACATATTTGATTGGTTTATCAGAAACGAATAAAGGAACCATTGTTGATACGCTACAGAACCGATGGACTGCTTCGTATGATATTGTTGTTCGACCTGAAGGAACTCGGAGTGTGACCGAGAATAAAAAATTGTTAGAGCCCAACTACTTAAGTGGCTTAAGTGGGGGAATTAGTCTTGAACAATACGAAACAATTAAAGCTATACCGGGTATAGAGGTTGCAGCTCCGATTGCGATGCTCGGATATACATCATATTCCGTGAATTATGGCCAAGTTGAATTATCTGAGCCAGGTATTTATAGAAGAATAATGAAGACAACGGTAAATAATGGAATAGGAGAGGAAACAGAAATAAGAAATTACTACTTCCCAATTAACGTTTGGGATCTTAAGAATAAGGGGTCGGAATATGGGGTTGCTGCCCCATATCTAGATTTTTTAGTTGATGGCCAGTCTCTTTTGGCTGGAATTGATCCAGAACAAGAAGCGAAGTTAGTTGGATTAGATGAAGCCATCATGGAATTAGGAACCAGTAGGTATTTTGTTGATAGTGATACATATTATTTCGATGAAGACAAAGGGTATCACGAAATTCCAATTATTGTTAATAAAACAGCCTACGTGGATAAATTGGAACAGATTACATTTGAAAAATTGGACATCGAAATTAATGAAGAGAATGCAGATGCCGTAATGAATAAAGTAAGGGAAAATGGCGGAGAGGACTATCTGGACACATTAAGTGGTGAAGTAGTCGACACATTTTCCGTTACTGGAAAAGAGACGTTTCATGCGTTTATTAACAGGATGACTGGAGTAGATTGGGAAACGGGAGAGGTTATCGTATTAGAGGAAAACGAAGAGGAAAAGAGTGAAGTTGAGGATCCACTAGAAATTACTTCTCACGTAGATGAAGATGTATCAGGCATTGTGTTTAAGCCGAGCCCGTTAGAGTATCAAGAAATCTCAAGTCCATATGCCGATCGATGGCCATATACCTATCAAGTCGTTCCTTTTCAAAACAATGCAGATACTGTTGGGGTCTATCAGAATAAGGAAACATTTCGAGAGCCGAAATTAATTGCAGAGGACTACTTGGATTTACCACGTATGAAGCCAAATTGGATAGGATTTTACGAAGCCAGTAATTTAGCAATTTCGATGGATCCAACAACGGAATTGCCAATGGAAACCTATCGTCCGGCAAGCGCTGAGTATGTCATGGATGTCAATGGAAATCCAATCAATCCACCAAAACAATTAAAGCCTACAGGGGATCCATATAGCTTTTTAACCGATCCACCAGGAATGTTAACGACGATAGAGGCAGCTGCAAATATACTTGGTGAAAAGCCGATTTCGGCAATCCGCATTAAAGTCGCAGGAGTTGCGGATTTAAGTGATGAAAGTCAAGCAATATTAGAACAAGTTGCAAGCGAGATTGAGAATAGAACAGGGCTTATAACGGATATCACGCTTGGTTCATCCCCACAATTAGCACTCTCTTATGTTCCGGGATTAAATGGTGGGGAGGATATTGGGTGGTTACAGCAACCATGGGTAAATATCGGTTCTTCCATTTCAATATTTAAGGAAACAAAAATTGGCTTTTCCGGTGTCGTTGGCAGTGTCATTGCTGTTGCAATTGTTTATGTTTGGGCTTCTGGAATTGTCAACTTACTTGCTAGAAGAAAAGAATTTGCTGTATTACTTTCCATTGGCTGGCGACCAAGGCAGTTGAGTCGGTTATTATTCTTTGAATCTAGTATAATCGGTATTTTTGTGGCGGTAACTTCTTGGATGATGCTCGGATTTGTTTATATTTCGAGTGATGCAACCATATCCTTTAATCGTTTCTTGTGGACTGGGTTATTTGGGTTCATTGTATATGTGTTCGGATCATTCATACCAATGCTATTAACCCGTAATATTTCCCCTTACGAAGCAATGCGAACTGGAGAAATTTCAGGTAAAAGTAAGCGGATTTTTCAAACTAAAGGAATTAACCGGATGGCTTTTAATCATTTTATTGGAAAATGGAAGAGAAGTTTTCTATCGGTTATTTCGATATCGTTACCAACGGCTCTCTTGGCTGTGTTTTTATACATTACATTCCGATTACGAGGCATTATGTACACCTCTTTACTAGGAGAATATGTTGCATTAGAAATAGGACCAGCCCATTACGTTGCAATCCTCGTATCCTTAGTCATTGCCATTTTAACGACAGCGGAGATCATGTGGCAAAATGTATCCGAAAGACGCGAGGAAATTTCACTACTACAGGCTATTGGATGGAAAAGGTGGAGTATTCGTAGGTTAATCTTGGCCGAAGGAGTCTTTAGTGGATTATTTGCTGCATTAATCGGTCTAAGCCTTGCATTTATAATCATGTGGGGACTGTATGGAGCTTTCCCTGCAGAAGAAATTGGGTTTATATTAGCAACTGGATTAATCCCGGTGGTGATTGGGGTTATTGGAACAATCTTCCCAGCAGAACGAGCAGTTCGAATTATTCCTAATCAAGGGATGGGAGGAAATATTACCAATCGGAAAGCAGTGGAAAAACGATTGAAATGGGTTGTCATTTCAACATCTGTATTATTAGTGGGGACCTTTTTGATGACGATGATCAAGGTTGCACCTAATATTGAACAAGCAAACGATGGAAATGAAGTAGAGTACGCATTCAGCCCAACAGAAGGAGAAGCTTCGGTTAAGGAGCCAAAGGATACGGATGAGCAAAATGTGAACGCTGATGATGCGGATGACGAGATTACCCTAATAGGTGTTGATGATTATTTGTTCCAGTTTAACTCTAGTCAAACTAGTGAAGATGTTGGATGGGGTAATCAGTTATTCTACGCAGCAAAAGAAGTGGAGAGCACGTTAGTTATAGCTGAATCTGGAATGAAAGCTGTCGCAATTGAGTTTACGTTTGAAGTACGTGATTCGGATTACGATATTCAACCAAAGCGCAACTTTACACTAATTCATGGTGAAGAATCCTATTCTCCAGAAAAAGTTACCATATTAGAAGTAGAAGGCTGGGAGAACGAAGAATGGTTGCTTGAACGTGAAGATGGAAAAATGCGTGCCGTTTTAGAATTTAAAGTACCTGAAGATGTAGAAAGCTACGGGTTAGTATTGAAAAATAAAACTCTTGGCTATGGAGTTTTGATTAAGTTTGGAAAGTAATCATGGGGAAGGTTCTTTAAGGGGACAATCGGAATTTTTACACGGAAAATGGCACAATAAGCGGACATATTCTGTTTATTGTGCCTTTTAATAATTACTCAACTTTAGATGAAATTTCTTGGTATAAATCAATATTTGAAAAGAAAACCGGAATAAGATGGGTAATTACCCTCAAAGGAAAAGGAAGGGTTATTTGTAGTTGTGGTTTTCTAAACATAGTTCTACAGGATGGCCGTTCTGAAGTTGGTTATGAGTTAAGTAAAGAATACTGGGGAAAAGGCATTGCAAGTGAGGCGTTTGAAGCAGTAATTCAATTCGGATTTGAACAATTGAATCTTCAACGGGTTCAAGCATTAATTGAACCCCCTAATATTTCATCACAAAAGTTATTAGAAAGAAAGGGATTTATAAAAGAAGGACTTTTTTGAGAAATTATGAATTTACTTGCGGAAAATTTGATGATTTACTTATGTATGCACTGTTAAAGTAAGACTTTGAAAAAATGACATAACTGAAATGTGAATAATTATACTTAATGGATGCTTTACCACAATAAAAAGATTGTTACTGGTCTTTTTGACTAAACTAGAGTTTTATTTAATATGTAAATTCATAAGGGATTAATTGAAAATAGAAAGGTCGGACTGATTAAAGAGATTAGAGAAGGTTCCGTATACTATGTATTTCTTGGTGGTGGAATAGAAGAAGGAGAGACACCTATAGGGGATGCTAAAAGAGAAGTCTTAGAAGAATTGGGAGTAAAAGTTAATATTAATGAGTGCATTGCACAAGTTGAATTTAACGAATCTCAATATTTTTTCCTTTCTGAGATTATTGATGGGACATTCGGAACTGGACAAAGTGAAGAGTATACAGACGAGAATAGAAACTGAGGAACGTATTTGCCAATGTGGGTAGACATTGAAAGGCTTTCATCTATTGAGTTTAAATCAAAAGAAGTTGCTTTAAAAGTTCAATCCTTTTTCAAGTAACGGAGAAAAGAAGCTATGATGAATTGGAATTTTGTCGGTAGTACATATGATGACTCATTTGTAGTTAATGTTATGGATTATCAAAACTTGTGAAATTGATATTAAAATGAATAAAAAGTTATAATGAAAGCTTCAAAAAACACCCCACCCAAAAGGTGGGTTTTTTTGATTATTGGTTTAGAATAAATTTTTAGTTAATAGATAAAATAACCCTAATAAATTTTAGGGGTGTATAGATTGATTAATCATACTCATACGTGTAAAGTACCCTCAAGGAGTTTACTTTATAACTTAGAACCAATAGGAATAAACACAGAATTGAGAGAATCATTATCAGGGTATATTTCAAGGCTAGCATTAAATCATAATGTTGCACAAGGCACATTATTTTCAAAGATTATAACTCCATTACTGGATAAAAAATATATAAATAATATTGCAGATAAGGGTGGGGATGGATTTTACGATTCTTCTAATGGAATAAATGGAATCGGTACCCTAGCAACTGATTTTATAAGAGTTATTTCTAAATTAACAGGTAGGAACGATTTAGTTAGATTAACGTTAAATTCATGGACGAACATCTTACCTACAAAGGGATTATTAAGGACGGAAAAGGCTTGGTGTCCAAATTGTTATTTAGATGCGTTATATAAAGGTTTAGTTATTTACGATCAATTAATATGGACGTTGAAAATAGTAAACTATTGCCCGATACACAGAGTTCAATTAGTTAACCAATGTCCTTTTTGTGGTAAGAAGATGCAGGTTATCTCTAGAAAAAGTAGTCCAGGATATTGTTCTAAGTGTGAAAAATGGGTTGGGGTTGTTAATAAGAATTCAACTAAACCAAATGAAGAAGATTTAAAAATGGTTAATCAAGTAACAAACATGTTAGGAAATTCTAGAGTCTATCAAAGAGATACCATATCCGAAGCATTGAAATATTACGTGACAAACTACTTTGAAAGTAATGTAAATAAAGCAGCTGAGTACTTTGGAATATCTAAGTCCACCTTTAGATATTGGCTAAGAGGAGAGAGTATACCCATCTTAAAATCCTTAGTATTAATATGTATAAAATTAGAAATAACAATTACGGATTTTCTTGAAAAAATGCCATTACAAAATTCAATAATTGATAAAAATGTTCAAATATACTGCAATAAGAGCGTAAGTAAAAAACATGATCATGTCTTTATAAAAAGTTACTTAAATAATTACATAAATGAAGATTATGTAGATTCACCAAAATCACTAAAAAGTATCGCAGAGTATATTGGGTGTGATAGGCGACTGTTATACTTGAAATATCCAGAAGAAAGCAAAAAAATTGTAGAAATTTATACTGAATACTTAAAACTAAAGAAGTCTACTAGACAGGAAAATGCAGAAAATGAATTATCAAATGCTATTAAAAGACTAGAAAGCAGAAACATATACCCCAGTAGAAGAAAAGTTGAAGCGATTCTTAACGCGCCATATTTGATAAAAGAAAGAGATATTGCATTAAAGTGGAAAAAACTTATTAAGTAGACCTGTTTTTCCATACTAATATTACAATAAAAGAGGAATTCTAACAAAAATATAGAATTATATAAATAGTTAAATTTATCCTTTGAGGTGATTAAGTTGATCCAGAGTATAGACCTATTTTTAAGCTCAAAAAAACTGAGTGGAGAAGCAATAAACGAAGTTGTGAAAATTCGTAAGTCAGACCCAGCAAGAAAGGTCAGAAGTGGTGGGAAAAATGTTCCAGGTACTTATCCAAGTAAAAAAATGGGTTTCACTATACAGTTTGAGAGTCATACTCTTGAGTTGGCTGGGATAATAGAAAAAGAGATGAGCTCTAACGTGCTAGAATTTTATGATCAACCACCCTCGTTTAAAATTGATTATTTAATTAAAGGGACAAAAAAAGGTCATTTGTATACATCTGATTTCTTTGTAATAGAAGAAAACTGGATTGGTTGGGAAGAATGGAAGACAGAAGAAGAGTTAATAAAATTATCTATGAAATGGCCAAATAGATACTCTGTTGATGAATTTGGTGTGTGGAGATGTCCTCCGGCGGAAAAATATGCTGAGAAGTATGGGCTATCTTTCCGAATTAGGACAGATAAGGATTTAAATCGAAAATTTATTAGGAATGTAAAGTTTCTAGAAGACTTTATTTTAAAAGCAAATGAGTTATCTGTTGAAGATAATGTTATAAGGGGAATCTTAAAAGTAGCTGCTCTTAACCCGGGTATTACACTTAATAATTTTCTCGAGTTAGAAGATAATTTTAAAGCAGATGATATTTATAGTTTATTAATATTAGGAGAGCTTTACATTGATACAAACAATGAAGTAATACCGGATTATTCAGCACGACTTTATATTAATAAAGAATATAAAGAAGCCTATAAAAACATGGTTTCTTCAAGTGCTAGTGAAGGTCCTGAAAATACAATTTCTTTTAAATTACAATCTGGTGAAAAATTACTTTGGGATGATGTAGAATGGGAAATTATTAATGTAGGGTTAAATAATGTATATCTTAAGTCAGCGGACAGTACAACCGAAATTCCTATTACAACACTAGAGTATTTTATTAAAGAAGGGAAAATTAAAGGTCTTTCAAAAATAGATACCATTCAAAATGAAGAAATTGAGCTATTAAATAGCGCAAGTTTAAAAGATTTGGAAGATGCAAATAAAAAATATAATATTATACTTCCATACATTAATAAAACAGTGAACTTAGGAAATAACAAAGAAGTTGTCACTGATAGAACTATTTACAACTGGATAAAAAGTTACAGAGACGCTGAAAAAAAGTTTGGAAACGGATATGTAGGTTTGTTGTCTAAGGAAAATAAAAAAGGAAATAAAACTCAAAGGCTAGATAGAGATTTACAAACATTAATGGAAAAATTCATACAAGATAATTATGAGAATTTAAAACAAAGCACTATGAGGTCAGTATATTTAAAATTTGAGCAGGAATGTTATAAAAATCATCTTAATCCGCCATGTTACTTTACATTTACAAAAAATGTTCACAAAACCCCTAGGCATGAACAGGATAAAAAAAGAAAAGGAGATAAAGCAGCATATAATAATGGAGAATTTAGTTTGTATTTAAACTTTGACACACCTAGGCATGGTGATCGTGTCTTTGAAATATGTCATATCGATCATACCCAACTCGACATTGAATTAGTATGTTCTATTACAGGAAAGAACTTAGGTAGACCATGGTTAACATTTTTAATTGATGCTTATTCAAGAAGAATTTTGGCTTTATATATTTCATTTGATCCACCTAGCTATAGAAGCAATATGATGGTACTACGAGAATGTGTAAAAAAACACTCAAGATTCCCAAGCACAATAGTAGTTGATGGTGGTAAAGATTTTAATAGTGTTTATTTTGATACACTGCTAAGTAGGAATTATTGTACTAAGAAGATAAGACCTGGGTCTAAACCGAGATATGGAAGCGTAATCGAAAGATTATTTGGAACAACAAACCAAATGTTCATTTATAATCTAACTGGAAACACGCAACTAACAAAGAATGTTAGGCAAGTTTCAAAAAATGTTAATCCAAAGAATTTAGCAATCTGGACATTGGAAAAGCTTTATGAATACTTAAGTAGATGGGCTTATGAAATTTACGATAAAACTGAACACAGCGGAATAGGTGCAACTCCTCAAAATATGTATGAAAATAGCATTTTAAAAGGTGGAGAAAGAAATGCTACAAGAATAGCCTATGATGAGGTATTCCGTATTTTAACATTACCTAGTACTAGAAAAGGTACAGCGAAAGTTATTCCTGGTTATGGTGTGAAAATAAATAGATTTTATTATTGGCATTCATCTTTTCGAAATGGTCAAATTGAGAACACCTCAGTCCAAGTAAGGTATGATCCATTTAATATGGGAGTTGGGTATGCGTATATTAATAAGAGATGGATTGAGCTCAAATCTGAAAAATATAACGTATTAAAGAATAGAACAGAAAAGGAACTTAATATAGCTTTTCAAGAATTAAAAACTAGAGCGAAACTTAGTGAAAAGAAAACTGGTGTTACAGCAAAGATGATAACTGATTTCTTAAATTCATTAGAGGCTGAAGAGGTATTACTAAAACAACGTCTTAAGGATAGAGCTACTAGAAATTTATTTGTTATTGAGGGTGGTTTAAAGGAAACATTTGAAGAAGAAGTTCAAAACAAAAATGAACAAGTTATAAATGAAAATATCAAATTAGTTGTAGATAATACTGAAAACTCAAATGAAATTAAAATAGATGATATTGTGTTCGAGCGTTATGAGGAGTTGTAAATATGGTAAAGAACTTTCCAGTACAGTTATTAGAAGACACTCCAATTAAACGTATTGGATATTTTAAGAACTATTCTGTAGCCCATCCTTTTTTTATAGCAGCTTTTAAAGAGATATTAAAAAGAATCACTAATCCATCAACCAAACAAATATTTTTAGTTTATGGGCCAAGTGGGGTTGGAAAATCGGAATTGTTTAAAAAAGTTTTTGAAAGACTCTTAAGTGATTATAAAGTATTAATGGAGACCGATAAAAGTTTGGTTCCTATTGCTGGTTTTGAAGCAATTGCTCCTGATAATGGGAAGTATGATTGGAAAGAACATTATATTCGTGCACTTATGGCTTTGGATGAACCATTAATAGAGCATAAAATCGATATTGATAAAAATATTAATAAACAACTGAATAATAAAGAACGGCAGCCTAACAGAGCACTTAGAAGATCATTAGAAAATGCTTTGAAATTTAGAAAAACAAAAGCGATGTTAATAGATGAAGCACAACACATGACATTTAATGGTTCTGCCAAGACTGCGACAGACCAAATGAATTTAATCAAATCATTAGTTTCTATATCGAATACACCTCATGTCTTGTTTGGCACTTACGAAATATTAGATTTTAGAGACTCTCTTGGTCAGTTATCTAGACGAGGATTAGATATACACTTTAGAAGATATGATGTTCGTAAAAAAGATGATCAAGAAATGTTTATAAAAACTCTGTGGAATCTTCAAAAACAAATCCCCTTATTAACCGAACCTAACCTCGTTGAGCATTGGAAGTATTTTTATCAAGTAAGTGCAGGATGTATAGGGATACTAAAGGATTTGATTGAACAACATTTGAGTATAATTTACTTGAAATCCCAAATTTACCAACATTAACATTAGAACATTTTAAAGAATATGCGTTAACAACTAATCAAATACACAATTTAGCAAAAGAAGCAATAGATGGTGAAGCTACTGTTGAAAATAACAACAAACAAGATGATGATGTGGCCGTACTCTTAGGCATGCCAGGTTTTGAAAATAAAACAGAGAAAAGAGAATCTGAAAATCATGTAAATAAGGGTACAGATAAGAAAACAAGTAAAGCTGGAGTTAGAAATCCGAAAAGGGATGCAGTGGGCGATATATAAGTTAGTGCATGTTACTTCTATCAAGTATAAATTTTCTACAGTTTATAGTCCTAATGCTTGACGGATAAAGGATAATAATTCATTGAAATTAAAATATAAGTTGGAGGAATGTAATGTGGGAATGTCTATTAGTAATGAAATTAGTTATCCTTTGAGGAGTACTCTCTACAATTTGGAACCTATAGGTATAGGTACTTCAATGGTAGAAAGTCTTACTAGTTATTTGATAAGGTTATCAAATGTACATAATTTGAGAATAAAAAGTCTAATACAATATCTGATATATCCCCTATTTAGTGAATCCGCTGATTATTTAAAGAGCAATGATAGTAACTTCAATCGCATTGGTAGGTTTGTAGATGGATGTACTTTATTAACAATTGAATTTATTAATGCCTTAGAACACTTGACTTCTAGAATGGATTTAAGAAACCTTACCTTAATCTCGTGGAATGGCATTACCAATTATAAAGTAATAAATCTTTACAAAAAATGGTGTCCTCAATGTTTAGACAAAATGAAGGAAGAGAATGGCACTTTTTATCAACCATTATTATGGAATATACAATATGTAAGTATTTGCCCCCTACATAATTGTCCTCTCATAAACACTTGTCCTTCGTGTAAAAGATCCCAACCGGCATTGAATTCGAAAGGAAGCATTGCTACTTGTTATAGTTGTAATACATGGTTAAGTACGGATAAATACAAAAATGATGAGGTGAAAATTAATTGTTTTGACATTTGGATAGCTTCAGCTATTGGCGAGTTAATTATCGATACTCGGAAGATACTAAATTCCCCTATAATTAAACTGATTAAGGCTTTAGAAAGTGTCTTTACAGATATAACTATTCCAATTGAAAGTATTTTAGTATTTTTAGCAAATAAGTATAGTCATAAGACTGAAATAGCTCTTAAGTTGCGTAAAGATTTTATCATATATGGTTGTGATGATAAATATACGGATCAATTTTATAATTTACTTGGATTAATTTATATTATCGGAGCCCCAGTTCAGATAATATATGACTTTAGTTCTTTTAATGTTTCTGCATTACCAATATTGAATGACCTTAAGGACTGTAAGATAAAATACCTTCGTAATAAAAAGCTGTTCAGAGATTTTGACTATATCATACATAATTTCTATCCCCTTCCTTCACCTGAAGAAATTCTCCGAATAACAGGGGATACAGATAATCTATTAATTGAATATATAGAGGATTATTTAGAAGAGAGAAATATATTAATAGAATATAATAATGAAATTAAGACCAGGAAACCTAATAAAAGACGATGAGGAAATATAAATCTCACTTGCTTGTCAATTAGGTCTTTTGTTATTGTTTCCTTTAAAATCATTTGTTACTATTCTGTCTACGATTTGGAGTTTGACATTTAGATGACAGTTACCCAGCCACCGAGAACGACACGCGGGCACAACTATGGAGGAATTACTTAAGTAGTAGCGATATCTGATTTGTGGTATTTTTCCGAAGGTTGACACTAAAATATGGTAAGATTAGGTATATAGTCATAATTAGAGATAAATATACTTACTATAAAAATTATTGATTAAAAGAATGGATAATAAAAATGAGTCTTTGAATAGGGGATTATTATGATTGATAATATATTAGAAAACCAATCTTATTACTTTGTAGATAAAGAAATAGTGATTGTTAATCATAGAAATCTCTTAAATTTAGCAATTGTTAGATACGTAGATTCAAATAAAGAATTTGTAGTTGATATTAATTTTATTGAAACAAAACCATCGAAAGAAAGATTTATTTCTATAAAAGATATAGTCGGGGAGAGGAACAAATGATACTAGAATTTTTAGATTCTTCAATAGATGGGGATAGTTGGGAAACTTTATCTATATCTTGTTATAAAATGAGATATCAAAATGAGCATTTTCAAGAAGTACCAGCACAACACAAGGGTGATGGGGGGATTGAAGGTTTTACACGTTCTGGAGTTGTAATCCAATGTTATTGCCCAGAAGATATGAATTATTCTAATGACGATTTATACTCACATCATAGAGATAAAGTTACAGATGATATTGCAAAATTTATAGATGAAAAAAATGCTAAAGTATTAAAGAGCTTAGGACTCCCTCTTATTAAAGAGTGGCATTTTGTTATTCCAGAATATAAGGATAAGAGGATTATTCAACATAATGCTAAAAAAACTGAACTTGTAAGGAAAGTCAGAGAAAGTAATCCAGAATTATATGATTATATTTCTAAGGATTTTACAATTATCATAAAAACCGCAGAGGATTTTAGAATTGAACTCACTAGAATATTAAGAAGTAATCTTACTGATACAAAGTTAAGTTTTGCTATTTTGCAAGATACATCAGTTGATTGGTCTGGGTGTCCGAATGAGAAGGTGGAAAATGTTAAGAGAAAACTAATTGCGATTAACCCGGAATTTAAAACCGATACTAAAAGTCTGGATATGTTATTGGATATGTATATGTCAGCGTATATATCAGGAATTGAACTCATGGAGCGCTTAGGAGAAGGTTTTCCTGACATCAGAAAAGACATATTAGATTTAGCAAGTCAATATAAAAGGCATGTAGCATCAAGAACCCTTTTAAATAGAGATAGGACAATGAATGCTGATATCTTCAATGAAATATCCAATGACTTTGAAGAAAAACTCAGAATTGAATTTAAACATATAAATAATGCTTCCATAATGAATTTAAAAATGGATTTAATTGCAAGTTGGCTTGCTGATTGTTCAATGGAATTTAAAGGAGAAATAAAAAATGGATAAAGGTGACTTTATATTAACGGATTATATTGTTTTTGATTCGAAACCTGATGCGGTCCCTTATCATTATAGGCTAAGTTTTAAAATATCACTTGCTTGTTTAATTTTAGGTTTATCGTGTGGTAGAAGTGGATGTTCATTATCTAAATTACATTTAATTATTGTCTCTATGTACTCCGAAAAGGAAAAAAATACTTTGCTAAATTATGTGAATGGGGATTTCAATCAATACTTGATATTGAGATTTGATCCTACCATAAATAAAACAGTTGATTTCATGTTAGCAGAAAAAATAATATTTCAACAAAGTAATGGCTTGTTTAGATTAACAACTTCAGGGAAAAGTTTTCTTGAGAAAATTATGGACGATGATAAATTATTAATAAGTGAAAAGGAATTCTTAAAAAAACTATCAAATAAGCTTACGGAAAATGTTATAGATAAGTTAAAAAGAACATTAATGGGGTGAATCATGTGATACGAATAGGAAGAGTCAGAGTAGAAATAACTACGGAAAATGATATTATTGGCTTTGATGATACATTTGATCAAGAAATGAATATTATTTGCAGTGAATTAAATACCAGTGGAAAAAGTTCAATAATATCAATCATTTATTATGGTTTAGGTTTGGAAGAAATAATTGGTGGTAAAGGGCATAATGTACTAAGCTCCGCTTTTAAAACTAAAGTAGAATGTGGAACAGAAGAGCTTGATGTTTTAGAGTCAAAAGTATTTCTTGAAATTTCTAATGGTAGTGAGATTATTACTATTTTAAGAACTGCAAAAAATAAAAATAGAGATACCAATCTAATGACTATCTATTATTCGAACATGGATCATATTAATAATATAGAAACTAAAAGTGAAGACATGTATGTCCATTCTCAAAATTCAGCTACCAGTAATAAAGGATTCTTCACATTTTTGGAATCCTTTATAGGATTGAATTTGCCTAAAGTTCCAACTACAGATGATAAAGAAAGAAAGTTATACTTGCAATTGGTTTTTTCTAGTATGCTAATAGAACAAAAAAGAGGTTGGTCTGATCTTTTTTCAGGTATGCCTCATTTTGGAATTAGAGAGCCCAAAAAAAGAGTAATTGAATATCTGTTAAATATGGATACTCTTAAAAATGAAAAGTTAAGATATAGTTTAAAAATCAAAGAAAGTAGAATTGCTGAAAAGTGGAAACAAATCTATTTTGAAACAGCTAAAAAATTGGAGAATATTAGGTTAGTGCTAAAGGGAGTAACTGAAAAGGTCGAGATTATAGATGATCCTAGTCAACAAATTAAGGTTGTTTATCAAAATGAAGACCAAGTCCTCACAATCGAAGAGTATATTGAGTTGAAAAGAAAAGAATATAATAACTTAATTAAAATTAAGCCTAGAGATATCGATAATTTTCAAGAATTAAAAATTGAACTTAAAAAAATTGAAGAAGATATTATTGTTCATGAAGAAAAAATTAAGCAACTGAAAATTAATATGAATAATGAAGAATCAAGTTTGGGTAGATTATTAAATAGCTTAAAATTAATTCAAACAGACATTCTAAACAACCAGGATGCTAAAAAACTGAGGAATCTGGGATCAGAAGAGGGATTTAATTCATTTAAAGATATTTGTCCAACTTGTAATCAACCAATATCTGATACATTATTAGTGAGTCAGAATGTAGCAGATGTAATGGATATTGACGATAATATTAAACACTTAAAATCCCAAGAAAAATTATTCGAGTATGCTATTGAACAAAAGAAAATAAATATAAAAAATATTGAAAATAACATTCTTATATTAGAGAATACAGTCACTAAGATGTATCAACTTTCAAGGATAACGAGAAATGATATTTTTGCGATTGATGGTTCAGTTTCAGAAAGTACTATTTATAAAAAGGTAGAATTAAATAATACAATATCCGAATTAGAAAAGATAAAAGCAGAAGTTGGGGCGGCGATAAATGAGTTCAAAGAACTATCTGAAGAATGGAAACAATATCTTGGGGATTTAAGTAAATTGCCTAAAAATAAGTTTACTAGTTTGGATGAGAAAAAAATTAAGTCTTTGAGAGATTACTTTGTTTCAAACCTAAAGGTATTTGGATATAGGAGTTCTTCGGACATTAATAAAGTTATGATTTCGCGAGATACCTACATGCCTATAATTGAGAATTTCGATTTAAAATTTGATTCATCTGCTAGTGATCATATTAGAAGGATTTGGGCATTTACTATAGCGCTAGTACAAACATCTAATGAATTAAATGGGAATCATCCAGGAATTCTTATATTTGATGAACCTGGTCAGCATAGTATAGTTGTGGAAGATATGAAAGCTTTCTTAGAATGTTTAATAGAATTGGCTGCCGAGACCCAAATTATTGTAGGAATAACAATCAAAGAAACAGACACTCGAGAGTTAGTATTTAAGAAGATTTCAGAAGGTTCCAAAGGAATAATAATTAAGGATAGAGCTTTTAATAAACTAAATTAATGGAAAGCAACTATAAAGTACTTTTTAAATTAACAAACTAAGTTCACTACCTAAACTGGTAGTGGGCTTATTTATAGTGTGCCAGGCATGCACACATTCTCTAGGGTTGAAGTCCTGAATCACGAAGGCAGTAGTAGTGATTAGCTTAAGACAAGGGTGTCTAGGGTGACCTAGAATCTGAAGGAAGTCAGCGGCAAATCTCCGCCTCGAGGAACACAAACTTCATATAAGGCTAGATGTTCTTGGATGAGACTGCTATACAAGTTGAAGTCCTTACTGCCAAAGGGAGCATAGAGTAAATGGAGCGAGGACATGGAGAGGAAGAATGTGTGCTTACCCTGGGAGGTCTGATAGAAATGCGGTACACCTGCCGTAACCGAACATGAGAATGTTCGCTGAACTATCAGAAGTCAGCCGAAGCCATAGTACCGAATGCTCCTAGGGTATTCGGGAAGGGCTGAATCATCTAAGGAGAATTGCCACTTTGCATACGCAACACTTGATGACGCAGAAACATAAGAACCTTCCTAATGGAGGAAACGATGAATCTCGTGGGGGACATTAGAAGGGCTGAAAGTAGTTGCCACATAAGAAGGACGGACAATTCGCGTAGGAGTTCGATATCATGTTGGAAAGAATACTATCACGGGAAAACTTAATACAAGCACTAAAACGTGTAGAAAGAAACAAAGGAAGTCATGGTGTGGATGATATGCCTGTACAAAACCTACGAGCACATATCATGAAACAGTGGACTACCATTCGGGAACAACTCGAAAAGGGAACCTACTACCCTCAACCTGTTCGTCGTGTCGAAATCCCGAAACCAAACGGTGGGAAGAGAAAGTTAGGTATCCCTACCGTGACAGACCGATTCCTCCAACAAGCAATCGCACAAGTCCTAACGGAAGTTTACGACCCTACATTTTCGCGATACAGTTATGGATTCCGTCCAAACAAGCGCGGACATGATGCGGTGAGACAAGCTAGAAATTATATCAAGCAGGGTTACCGTTGGGTAATCGATATGGATTTAGAGAAATTCTTCGATAAAGTAAATCATGACAGACTGATGCGAACATTAAGTAAAAGAATTCAAGACCCAATGGTCTTGAAATTAATCAGAAGATATTTACAGGCAGGAATTATGGAAGATGGGTTAGCTTGTCCTAATACAGAAGGTACTCCCCAAGGAGGCCCCCTAAGTCCACTACTTTCCAATATTGTCCTCGATGAACTGGATAAAGAACTGGAGAAAAGAGGACTTCACTTCGTCCGTTATGCAGACGACTGTAATATCTATGTTCGCTCCAAACGTGCGGGTTTACGAATCATGAATACTATCACTAAATTCATAGAAGAGAAACTGAAACTCAAAGTAAATGGAGACAAAAGTGCGGTAGACCGCCCATGGAGACGCAAATTCCTTGGATTTTCTTTTACCATCCAGAAGGAAACCCCGAAAATCCGGGTTTCAAAAGAAAGTGTAAAACGCTTTAAACAGCGAGTTCGTGAACTGACTTCTAGAAGGAAATCGGTGGCGATGGATAGAAGGATGGAGAAACTAAATCGATTCCTAATAGGTTGGTTAGGCTACTACCAACTGGCAGAAACGCCTTCTTTATTCAAGAAACTAGATGCCTGGATAAGAAGAAGGTTACGAATGATTCGTTGGAAGGAATGGAAAAAAGTCCAAACAAGGTACCATAACTTAATTCGATACGGAATTAAGAAAGGAAAAGCGTGGGAATGGGCTAACACAAGAAAGGGATACTGGCGAATAGCTAAAAGCCCAATCTTGCATAAAGCCCTTGACGACCAATATTGGTCAGGCCAAGGGCTAAAGAGTCTATTTAGTAGATATCAAACGTTACGTTGGACTTAGATGGAACCGCCGTATACGGAACCGTACGTACGGTGGTGTGAGAGGTCGGAGGTTAATCGCCTCCTCCTACTCGATTCTATTTGTTTTAAAATTCCAGAGGTGATACAGAATATCTAGAGTATTTTTAAAAGATGGAAGGTATTAAACCGGTCCAAAATCAATTATAACGTATAAGCTTTCATAAAGTATTTTTCTAAATTAAAAAGCTTCAGTAAGTATTAAAAATGGCGAAAAAAATCTATAAAAAAGTAGTTATAAATAAAATACTATGTATAAAGTAGTTAAAAATAGCATTAGAAACGGCACTAATAATAGGCTTTGAAAACATATGCTTGATTTAAAATATATTTATGCTTGAAGTCTCACTATGACTTGAAGCATAATATTGCCGAAGTGGTAACGATATCCCTTTAATTAATTATAGTTCTAAAAAGTAGTTTCCGTCATGCTGCTATTAAAAGGATCAATCTCTCAACAAGGTTGGTCCTTTTTTGTGTTACTCACGATACTCAATGTTTCTTCAAGAAAATACTTCAAGTTAGAAAACGAATATATCAGCTTAGCTGAATTTACTAAACATCGTCTAAAAAAATATTGCATTGTTATTTCGCTTTTTTCATTTCACAATCAAACTACTTACCAATGATGTGCCTCTTATATAACACCATCTTATAGCAGAAAGGGGCTAAATAAGATAGTATGATGGTGTTGATAATTATTATCTTTAATACTCGCTGAACATCGGTGACAAATAGGACAATCGGAGCCAACACTACAAATAACGCTGCAACTACTAAGAATAATTTTGATGCCAAACTTGCAATATGAGGTGTTTCACAATTCTTACACTTCACAGTTTTGTGTGGTAGCCAAATTAGCATGTAAAGTTGAAACCAAGAAAAATCGCTATTACATATTTTGCAAGTCTCCATTACCTCACTCTCTTTCTTTTTTAAGTATTTTATTCATGCATTCTAAAGTTACTGAATTTTATACTCTACAATAATTTCTATGAGTCCTGTGTAGTTACTATTACGATACGTTGCTTTTTCAAAACGTTTTCACCAATTATTATCAGCTCAATATGCTCTGTTTTTTCTTTTATTGTCTAAATTGGAGGGCTAGCAATCTCATTTGATAGATGAAACATTTTGAGTATTATAACGTATGAATAGTTGAATGTATTAGTTATGGAATTAGTTTTTTATAGAAAGGATGTATTTCAATGTACCCATTTCTATGGCTTCTCTTTATAGGAATTACTGTTATTTATGTATTCCCCATATTTATTCCTAAATATCGAACAAAGTGGAATGTCATACGGGCAATCGTAATGACAGCTGCCATTATTTTAGGAATTCTCGCTATTGAACTATTGCTCTTTCCACCATTAATGATTATGATCATTTTAATCATTATCAGCTTTCTTACAGACAAATCTACATATACGAAAAAAGGTATGATTGTGACTGGGATAATAATTGCTCTAATTATTGCTGGTGCATATTACTTATTTCACGATGATCCTGATTTTGTGCAAAAGTATATTGATAATAACCCAGAATTTGCTTCTATGTATGTAAGTGTTGATGGAGAAACCGTAATAAACAAACAAGGTGATGTGAAACGCCCACTTGCTAGTACTGTAAAGGCAGTTATTGCAATTGAATATGTCAACCAAGTAGTGGAAGGGAAAATTGATCCTGAAGAATGGGTTTCATTGGAGAAATTAGATAAGTTCTATCTTGCTAATACTGATGGTGGGGCACATCCGGCATGGTTAGATGAAATGAAATCCACAAAAAAATAGACGATGAAAGAATTCAACTACAAGATGTAGCAAAAGGTATGATTAAATTTAGTTCCAATGCTAATACAGATTTCCTAATAGAGAAATTAGGAGCTGACTCAATAAATGATGTCATAACTGATTTGGAGTTAGAAAACCATGATCCGGTCTATCCAATTGTTTCTGCTCTATTGACGTCTACTTATTTAAAACAGCAAAATGATTGGAGTAATGATGAAATAAAGGCACATCTTCAATCGATGTCAATGGATGGGTACCGCAGCTTAGTATGGGAAATCCATGATAAGATAAAACAAGGTGGGCAAGAATTTAATACTGGTCAATTTTCTTTCCCTAAGGACTTACAAAGAATCTGGTCTGATCGATTGCCGAATGCGACTACGGAGGATTATGCAAAAATAATGCAAGCTATTTCAAACAATGAAGCGACCATACCAGGTGGAGATAAAATATTAAGAGAGATAATGGAATGGCCAATGGAATTATACGAATCTAATCGAGAAATGTATGCTCATTTTGGGGCGAAAGGTGGTTCAACAGCATTCGTGCTAAATCAAGCATTATATGTGGAGGATCACAATGGAAAGAAAATAGAAGTAGTCATTTTTACAGAGGGTTTGTCATTCATTGAGCAAATAAAAATGAATCGAAGTATGAATTCCTTTTTAATAAAAGTTCTTAACGAACATTTATAGTTATTTGGATAATCCTGAAAATTAGTTAAATAAACCAATAGAAAAGGTTTGCCTCCACTAGGCAAATCTTTTTCTATTTGATAGGCTAAATTTTAATAGATTCTCTTTAAATAGAGGATTATCATACAATCTTAAGTAATTCTTAAGAAAATTAATGGATGATTATTAAGAATTAGTGTTTATGATAAATATAGTAACCCGCGGGAAAGGTGATGTATCAAATGGTACAATATAATGTTTTAGTCGTAGACGATGAAAAAGAAATTCGAGATGCTATTGAAATTTATTTAAAAAATGAAGGTATTACCGTACTGAAAGCAAAAGATGGCATTGAAGCCCTAGATATACTACATCAGCACGAAGTACATCTTATTATTTTGGATGTGATGATGCCAAGACTTGATGGAATTTCTGCTACATATAAGATTCGTGAACAAAAGAATATCCCTATCATCATCTTAAGTGCTAAAAGTGAAGATACCGATAAAATATTAGGCTTACAAGTCGGGGCAGACGATTATATAACGAAGCCATTTAATCCGATGGAGTTGGTTGCACGAGTAAAGTCTCAACTTAGAAGATATGTTTCGCTTGGTACATTTGAAGGTGCAAATAAGGTAATTGATTTGAATGGATTAACGTTAGATCCAGTTTCCAAGGAAGTGAAGGCTCATGGGGAAATAGTCAAACTAACACCAATTGAATATAAAATTGTGGAATTATTAATGACAAATGCTGGACGTGTCTTCTCTATTAGCGAGATTTATGAACGAGTATGGAAAGAACCAAATTACAATGCAGAAAACACGGTTGCAGTTCATATTCGAAAAATTCGAGAAAAGATAGAAATCGATTCTAAAAATCCGAGATTTTTAAAGGTGGTATGGGGCATTGGGTACAAAATGGAAAAGTAGTTTAGTCATTATGATTATATGCGCTATTTTATTTACTTTTGGTGTAAGTGGTATTTTCTTACTGGCAGACCATGGCAATTATTACGCGCATAAAAGTTATTTTCATACATCAGAATTTAGATATGAAGAGGTTCAAAGGTTCACTAATCTGATAGGAACTTTTGAAGTAAATGATCTTTCAATAGAAGAGGCAAAGGAAAAAATTACAGTTTCTGATGAAGAAATTGAAGAGCATCGGTATCGCTATGGGGATTTAGCAGAACAGATTGAAAGTATTAATCATCGATATGAAGGGTTAATTCAAGAAGCTCTGGATAGTGATAATCAACAAGCAGCAGACGTCTATAAAAAGGAACGAGACACAAAAATTGAAGATATCACCATGAATTTTGAAAGTGATGAACATGTCGAAGCAAAAATTATAAAAGAAAAAGAACAAATTATTGACGAATATTACAAGGAAAGAGAAAGTTATCGCTCGCTTTACGAAGAGCTGAAGAACAGTTTTCAGTATTATTTTAAGGATAATAGTTCTGGAAAAATTTATACGAATATCGAATCATCCAATCCTTCATTAAATGACATTAATGATAGAGAGATGTATTACACGGAGAGTTTAACGATTGATAATGTGCAAATGATTGAATACGAAATTCCTAATAGTGAAGTTGTCTATGAAATGGTAGAAGGTTCATACACAACGTTAGAAGGGAAAATTGGAGTACCAAAATCACTACCGTCTTACAATGTTTTCGTCATTCATTATGATGAATACAAAAAGGAACAAATCGTTTATTGGACTGTTGTGGGACTTAATATCATTGCGCTATTCTTGTCCTTGATTATCTTCAAGAAAGCTAAGCATTCACGAGCAGAACTGATTAGATGGAAAAAATATTATGACAAAATACCGATAGATGTTCGAGCAATTTTATTTGCCATTACCCTTCTTTATATACCTGGAATGTTTTTCTTATTTGGATTTGTCGTTTTTGAAGTCACAACAGTTAGCTTACTAGAAATAGTAATTGCGGTCTTTGGATTTGCTATCGGCTTATTCTTGGCATTATTACAACTAGTATATATTCTAGCAACATTGAAAGAATGGAACAAATTGAAGACCCAATGGGAACATAGTATTAGCTATAGATTATTTAAGGAACTCAAAAAAATAATAGTAGTTTTAGTTGATAAGTTAAAAGTAGCTTTTTTAGATCAAACTACAGGAACCCAAATCATTTTACTATTTGGAGCAGTGTTTATACTAGGATTAACTGCTCTTATTGTATCCGTACATCCGATATTCTTTTTTGTATACCTTGCTATCCTTGGTGGTGTAGGAATACCTATTGCCCTTATGATTATTAATAAAATCGGTGAATTTAATCGAATTGTTGAAACTACGGATGAACTAGCAAAAGGAAATTTAAGTCATAATCTACAAGTTAAAGGTTATTCTGTCCTTAGCAAACTAGCTCAGAATATAAATAAATTAAAATCTGGTGTCAAAGAGTCGCAGACAGAACAAGCAAAAAGTGAACGACTAAAAACGGAGTTAATAACAAATGTTAGTCATGATTTAAGAACACCTCTAACCTCTATCATAACGTACACAGAATTACTAAAAGAGCAAGAGGGGCTAACAGATGAAGGGTCAGCATATTTAGAAATTATTGACCGTAAATCGAAGCGGCTAAAAGTGTTAATTGATGACTTATTTGAGGTGTCTAAGATGACAAGTGGAACTATTGAATTGAATAAAGAGAAGGTCGATCTTGTCCAATTATTACAGCAGGCATTGGGTGAATACGACGATTTAATCAATGATTCTACGCTACAGTTTAGAGTAACCCATGATGATCCTCCTTTAAATGCTCTAGTGGACGGACAAAAATTATGGAGAGTGTTTGATAATTTAATTGGGAATATCTTAAAGTACTCTCTAGATTATTCAAGAGTATATATTAATTTAACAGCAAATGACCGAAATGCCATCATCACGTTTAAAAATGTTTCTAAGTATGAATTGAACGAAAACACGGATGAACTATTTGAACGATTTAAACGAGGCGATACCTCTCGCCATACAGACGGGAGTGGACTTGGATTAGCTATTGCTCAATCAATAGTCGAACTCCATGAAGGAAGTCTTGATATCCAAACAGATGGTGACTTGTTTAAAGTAACAATTACTTTAGCGATAGAAGAATAGGAGGAGCAGGAGAGGAAAGGAAAGATAAAAAATGGATGGAATAAATTTTACAAACATATATAAGCAATATTATAACCGGGTTTATCGAATTAGTTTATCGATCATAAAAGATCCTGGATTCGCTGAGGATATTGTGCAAGAAACGTTTATTAAAGCATGGAGAAAAGTAGATTCTATTCAAGAGGAAGAGAAGATTGGATCATGGTTATCCGTTATTGCGAAAAGAACGGCAATTGACATGTTACGTCAAGTAGAGAATAAACATCCGGCTCTTTTAGATGAAGAATACCTAATGAATATTGGAGACAATAGTAATGGTCATGTAGAAAAAGAAGTTGAAATCCTTTTCCTAACTAAGGAAATTAATCAATGCATAAGGAGCTTACAACCGATTTATCGGGATGTGCTTTTACTAAAGATTAATTATGAGTTGAAAGGTGTAGAGATTGCCAGACGATTAAATCTTGCCGTGCCTACAGTAAAAACGAGAATGTTACGTGCAAGAAGGCAACTACAGGAAATGATTACAAATATTGCTTAACACGATACCCCTAGATGAAAATATCTTTCTAGGGGTTTATCAATTACTAGAGACTCTACATATCTTCATTATCTCGATCTTTATATTTACTGTTACTCAGTACTTGTGCCAAGCTTTGAATGAATCGGTCCTTTTCTTCATCTGTATAAGCTTTTTTCGGTTTACTATGATTGTTTAGATTGCTCTTTTTATCCATCGAACATCTCCTCCTTAGGTGTAGTCTTACCAGAATTCATTCTGTTATGATTTAGAATGAATAAGTAATAACTATATTCTATGTGTAACGAAATGTGGTACCATTCTTTTATAATAGTTAAATGAATTGGAGGTGTTCGTAATTAAAAAGGCAATAATTTTTTTATTACTTCTATTAATTATTTTAGTAACAAGTGGATGTGAAGAATCGAAATCAAACACCATAAATATGGTGAAAGAAGCCGAGCTAACAGATAGAGAAGATGCTATTCTAAATACCCTATCTGATAAAGCATTTCTATTTGATTTTAAAGTTGAGGATGACTATCAAGGAGTAACTGTTTGGATTGAAAAGTATGAATCAGGAAAGTTTGTGAATGAAATTGGTAGCATCGGATCAAGCTTAAAGGAAAAAGAGGGAACGATTGTATTCACTACTGAAAAAAATCCAGATGAACAAAATGAAGGTACTTATCATATTGGTATACATACGAGTGGTGGCGTTGGTACTGGAACAGGAAATGAAAATTTTCCAGACAATGTTCCAAACATGTCAACTACATGGGGTAATATTATGGATGAAGGAATTCCAATTAATGAAGGTGAACTTGTACTAGCAGGGATTGGCTACTCAGACAAAAATTCAATTTATGGGTTTACTACTAGCTTTTTTGAAAATCCGGAAAGTCATATGAGTGATTTAGAACAATATAATGTAGCCTATTTATTAAAGGTGCAATTTACGAAGTCGAATATAAGTGAAATCGATAGGGAGTAACTAATAATGAAGGTTATTAACGTAAGAGATATAATGATTGGAGAGGGAATGCCAAAAGTTATCGTACCATTAGTGGAAAAAACAGAAAGTAAACTAATTGATGAATGTGTACGCATTATGGAATTTAACCCAGATATTATCGAATGGCGTGTTGATTCATTAAGTACTGTAGAAGATTTATATTCTGTACAAAGATTACTTGAATTAATTAGAGGTGAAATTGGAGATATTCCCTTATTATTTACGTTTAGAACTATCGAAGAGGGTGGCAACAAAAAAGTTTCCCTTCCGTATTATAAAGAGCTTTTAAATACAGCAATACAATCAAGACTAGTTGATTTAGTTGATATTGAACTTAATATGGATGAGGAAACAGTAAATGAACTAGTTGCATCTGCGAAAGAATTTGGTGTGTATGTTGTAATGTCTAATCATGATTTTCAACAAACACCAATGAAAGAAGAGATTATAAGACGCTTATGTAAAATGCAAGATCTTGGTGCAGATATTCCTAAAATAGCTGTGATGTCTACTAACACAAAAGATGTAGTGACACTTCTAGATGCTTCACAAGAATTAAGGTCCAAATATTTAGAGTGTCCATTCATTGCTATCTCAATGGGAAAGATGGGGATAATCTCTAGATTAGCAGGTGAAATATTTGGATCTGCAGCGACTTTTGCTTCTGTTGTCAATCAGTCAGCACCAGGTCAGATTCCTATTTCAGAAGTTCGAAACATCCTTCATTTAATAAATCATTATAGTAAATAATAAAGTAAGAGAATTCTGTACAATTACCTATTCCGTGTTATAATAAATGTAGAAAATAATATACTAATAAAAACCGTCCATGCGGTAACATGGAACGGCTACAACAGATTTGCCCCAGCAAGAGGGGTGGCGCAAAGAGAGTTAATCCCTCAAGGCCCAGCTAAAGCACATGAGGGATGAATTAATCTTTTTTGGAAATGACTAAAGCAATTAACATGCTGAATGAAATCATCAGCGTTAATACTTCGAACATATCCATGGCAACACCTCCTTTCCAGGAGAAAAGAGCATGCGCCAACCCTCATGTGAAGCTTGTCTGTTGTATTTTTATTGTAGCATAATCGAACATATGTTTCCAATGGATAATTGGAACTATTTAACACCCGTCATTAAGAGGGGTGTTTTTTGTTTTTTAAGTCTAACTATTAATTTTCTAAGCCACCTTTTGTGTAGAGTAAGTTCTATCGGGTAATTTGATAAATAAAGTAACTAAAAAAGATAGTCAATACACGAACAAAATGGAACAAACATGAAGAAACATGAATATATTATTGACAAAACAGAATGATAATGCATATTATAAATGTAACATCAATGACTAAAGAGGTGGGAGAACGATGCTTGCTGAAGAACGTAGGCAACAAGTTATGGAAATCATCCAAAAAGAAGGTAGAGTGATTGCAAAAGACCTTTCGGATATGTTTAATATCTCTATTGACTCTGTTAGAAGAGATCTTACAATTATGGAAAAGCAAGGATTACTTCAAAAGACATACGGTGGAGCTGTTGCAATAACACCTCATCAAAAAGTAAGAACTTTGCCTTCTCCGGAATCCAAAAGATATAGTCCTCCTGCACGTCATCAAGATGAAATTTCGAAGTATGCTGCATCTTTTATAAAAGAACAGGATACTGTTTTTATCGGTAGTGCTGGAATTCAATATGGAATGATTAAACACTTACCAACCAGTTATCCATTTACCCTCGTAACAAATTCTTTAAAAATTGCAGAGGCAGTAAGGAATATAGAAAACATTACATCTTATTTAATAGGTGGAAAGTTAAGGGCTAATTCCGCCAATAGTATGATTGATATTATTGCACTTGAAATGGTTGGTAGGTTTACTTTTGACATAGGCTTTCTAACTGGTGGAGGTATTACCGCAGATGGAATTAGTACAGCGACACCAGAGGCCGCGGCATTCCATAGAAGAGTTTCAGAGGTTTCTAGAAAGACGATTTGCTTAGCACCTCATGAAAAAGTAAGCCAACAAATGTTTATTTCCTCCGTGCCTATGGACAGAATAGATGTAATCATCACAGACAAACAAGCTACAGAAAAAGAATTAAAAGAAATGGAAAAGAAAAATGTAGAAGTGATTTTTGTAGAAGCTTAAGGGAGTGAATGTATTGAAGGCGATTCGAGTTGACTATTCACCAGGGGTAAAAGGTACAGTTCATATTCCAGGAGCAAAGAATAGTTCATTAGCATTACTTGCAGCAGCATGCCTGTCAGATGAAGTAGTCACACTGCAAGGAATACCAAACATTGGTGATTTCCGTGTCATTTGTAAAATGGGAGAAGAAGTTGGTCTGAAGATTGAGCGAGACCTATTAGGTGATGTTCATATTGATCCAACAGGAATTCACTCTACTACTTTTGACCCTGTTAAATCTTCTTCTTTCCGCACTGCGTATTATTTTGTAGGGGCACTACTTGCGAAATATGGAAAAGTGTCAGTAGGTTATCCTGGTGGTGATGATTTTGTTAGTCGGCCGATGGATCAACATATTAAAGCATTTGAGATGATGGGTGCAACATTAACTTATCACAAAAATTATTATGTCGTGGAAGCAAAAGAATTAACAGGTGCAACTATATATTTTGATACCATAACTTCTGGTGCAACAATGAACGCGATGTTAGCTGCTACACGAGCAAAAGGCGAAACGGTGTTATATAATGCAGCTCGTGATCCAGAAGTAGTAGATACGGCCATGTTATTAAATGAGATGGGAGCAAAGGTTACTGGAGCAGGTACGAGTACGATTCGCATTACCGGAGTAAGCCATCTACACGGGTGTACTCACCGCGTTATCCCTGACCGATTAATTGCTGGATCATTTTTAATTGCAGCTGGGGTTGCCGGCGGTTCTATTACAGTAAAGGATGTTATCCCTGAACATCTCGGTTCACTAATTTCTAAGCTAAAAGAAGTTGGATTGGAAATAGAATTGGGTGACCAAGAAATAACTGCATATGCAGGTAGTAAACTTAAAGCTTCCAGAGTGAGAACAGCTATGTATCCAGGTTTTGCAACGGACTTACAACAATCAATGACAACATTATTGACCCAAGCTCATGGTAAAAGTATTATAGCCGAAAAAATATTCCCGAAGCGGTTTAATCATGTTGGGCAGCTACGTAAAATGGGGGCAGATATTCGAGTTAGGTCCGGAGTTGCCTTTGTAAAAGGAAAAGCACATTTACAAGGAGCAATGGTCCATACATCTGATATCCGAGCTGGTATTTCCCTTATTCTCGCTGGTATAGTAGCGGAAGGAACGACTTATATTACTGGAGTAGAACATATCGAACGTGGATATGAAGATGTAGTTCAAGCTTTCCAATCACTTGGAGTTTCCGTTAGCAAAGAGAACATTAATTTTGGAAGAAATAATGATGTAAGTAATGATGTCATGTAAATATAGTCTATTTTTTCACGCCCTTCATAACTGTAATGTGGGGCGTTTCTCTTTTATATCGAAATAAACGCTATAGTTCCCCTATTGCCTCCTTGAAACTTTTTCCTAAAGTTTTTCGTAGAACATAATAGAGACTAATAAGGGGGAGATTTATTTGTTCCAACAATTAAATGACGAAATTGTCCGTGTTAAAGGTGACATGTATCGGAAGAAAAAGTTAATGTTGCAATTAGATGATTATCAAGTGGAATTAGATACTATCCAACGAACTATCCATCAGTTAGAAGAGAAATTAAAAGATGAAAAAGCAGATGTGAAAAAATTAGAGGGATTCAGTATAACTAATTTCTTCTCTACTATCTCTGGGACAAAGTATGAAAAACTAGATAAAGAGAATAGAGAGGTGCTTGCTGCTCAGCTTCAGCTAGAAGAAGCAGAAAAAACAAGAGCTGAGATCGAGGCGTCTATGATGGAATTAAGCAGGAAACTGGTAGAAGTGGAAAATAGTGAAAATGAATATGAATTGCTTCTTGAGCAGAAAGAGCAGTTAATTAAGAACAGTAATTCAAGATATGCAGACGAATTATATCATATTGGTGACCAAGAAGGAGACATCCAAGCATATATTAAAGAACTGAATGAAGCAATAGAGGCTGGTGAAGATGCGAAGCAGGCTCTTCGTAATGCAGTAGATTCGCTGAATTCAGCTTCTAATTGGGGTACATGGGATATGCTAGGAGGGGGCATGATTTCTAGTGCCATTAAACATAGTAGAATGGATGATGCATCGAATCATATTCATATTGCCCAAACGAGAATGAGATCCTTCCAGAAGGAGTTACTAGATATTGACCAGATGATAAAGGTTGATATGGATATTTCAGGATTACTCAAGTTTGCAGACTTTTTCTTTGATGGTTTTATTGTAGACTGGATGGTACAGGGTAGAATAAATGATTCGCTAGACCAAGTACATAATCAATTAGCTAAAGTGAGGGAGATACTCAATATGTTAGAAGATGAACTGTCAGACCGTCAACATAAACTTTCAAATCTTCAACAGGAGAGAAAAAACATATTAGAAAGGCTATAAATCTAATGAAAAAACCAGACACAATCAGTAATCTGATGAATGTCTGGTTTTGTTGAGTAACAATAGGAATATCTCCTAATGTTGATGTTAGTTTGTAATATCTTCTGCAGGTCCAAAGATTTCATAATGAATATTAGTATCTTGTACTTCCAATTGTTTTAATAGATGATATGAAGCACGCATAAAACCTTTAGGTCCACAGAAGTAAAATGCTGCATCACTAGTTGGAATTACAGTACGTAACCATTCCAAATCAATGTATCCGGATTTGTCATATTCATCCCCATCTTTTGGATCGTCATAAATAGTATAGCTTGAAACTTGGGGGTTATTTGCTGTGATTTCTTTTACACGGTCCTTCATAGCATGAACATTGCTAGATTGTGCTGCATGAATAAAGATAACTTTACGTTCCGGATTATCTTTAATAGTTGTTTCTAGCATACTCATCATTGGAGTTAAGCCAACCCCTCCACTCATTAAAACGAGAGGTCTTGAATCGTCTTGATCCAATATAAAGTCCCCACCTGGTGCACTTATTGGAATAATACTTCCTTCCTCTACATGATTATGCAAGTAGTTAGACACAACACCTTCAGGAAGCTCATCCTTAGCTTGTTCCCGTTTTACACTTATACGATAATATCCTTCCCCAGAAGCACAAGAAAGGCTATATTGACGTAAGTGATTAAATGGTTGGTCTTCGATTTCAGCCTTTACTGTAATGTATTGACCGGCTTTAAATAATGGGAGCGGGTTTGTATCAACTGGCTCTAAATAGAACGAAGTGATAACATCACTTTCCACTACTTTTTTCGTAACCTTAAAGTCCCGGAAATCAACCCAACCGCCTGGAGATGCTTTTACTTCATCATACATTTCCTTTTCAACAGAAATAAACACATCTGCAATAACGCCATACGCCTTTTCCCAAGCAGTTATAATTTCATCCGTTGCAGCATCACCTAACACATCTTTAATTGCTAGAAGTAAATTTTCTCCCACAATTGGATAATGTTCTGGTTTAATATTCAAGCTTCTATGTTTTTGAGCGATTTGCTTCACGACAGGTAAAATAGTTTCTAAATTATCAATGTACTTTGCTGCTGCATAGACAGCATTAGCTAATGCTTTAGGCTGGTCACCTTTTCTTTGGTTGGTCAGGTTGAAAATATTTTTTAATTCCGGATAATTTTCAAACATAATCTGATAAAAACGTTTCGTAATATTCGTACCATGCTTTTCTAATACTGGTACAGTCGATTTAACAATTTCAATAGTTTCTTGATCTAATCCTAATGTAGTAGTAGCCATAGAAATGCACTCCTTGTTTGTTGTTTAAAGGTGTATTTTAAATACATCTTTATTGTATACTGGAATTGGACGACGGAACAACAGTAGAAAAGCGATTTATGTTACGATATTGTGAAGAAGAAAACAAGGAGATTAATGATGCAGTTAAAAAAGTATACAGATTATAGCCTAAGAGTATTGATTTTTGTAGGTTTAAAACCACAAGGGGAACTAGCTAGTATAAAAGAAATATCAGATGTCTATGACATTTCGCACAACCATTTAGGCAAAATTGTTCATGAATTAACGAGGCTGGAGCTATTAGAAGGGATACGTGGTCGAGGAGGCGGGATTCGTTTAGCTAAGAATCCAGAGGAGATAAATATAGGGAAATTGATACGTGTAATCGAACGTGACTTTGCATTATTAGAATGTTTTAACACAGGGGAAAATCATTGTGTGATTTCACCTGGGTGTACATTAAAACATGTATTAAACAAGGCCCTTCATAGTTTTTATCACGTATTAGATCAATATACATTAAAGGATTTAATAGCAAATGAAGAGGAATTACGTAGCTTGATGACTCAAAAACTATAATAGTAATAATTAATATTACTGATTGGTTCTATATTTGGAGAACCTGCTAAAAGCTAAAGTAGAAGTGGCAATAGTTTGTATTTCTATTCAATCTATTAGAATAGCGGTAAAATAGTAGTAATCTATATTCGAAAGGGGTAATTGAATTGGCTATGTATCCTAATGTTCAAGAAACAAAAGAATTAATAAAAGAACTAGTATCCATCCCTAGTCCAACGGGATTCACATCAAAAGTTATTCAGTTTGCTGAAGAGTACTTGACTAAACTACAAGTAGAAACTAAACGAAATCGTAAAGGTGGATTAATTGCAACAATCCCAGGAGCAAATACCAATGAACACCGAATGCTTACTGCTCATGTAGATACACTAGGAGCGATGGTTAAAGAAGTAAAAAGTAATGGTCGTCTAAAATTAGATCTTATTGGTGGATTTCGCTATAACTCAATAGAAGGAGAATATTGTGAAATTCATACTTCAAATGGAAAAGTTTATACAGGTACTATACTCATGCGACAAACCTCTGTCCATGTTTATAAAGATGCAGGGAAAGCTGAGAGAAATCAAGAAAATATGGAAGTGCGAATCGATGCAGAAGTAACGAATGCAGAAGAAATTCGTGCACTTGGAATTGAGGTCGGAGATTTTGTTTCTTTTGATCCTCGTGTAGAAATAACGGATAATGGTTTTATTAAGTCTCGTCATTTAGATGATAAAGCTAGTGTTGCAATTTTACTTCAATTAATAAAAAGATTAAAAGAAGAAAATGTTCAATTACCATATACAACTCACTTTCTAATCTCTAACAATGAAGAAATTGGTTACGGTGGAAACTCCAATATTACTCCAGAAACAGTTGAATATTTAGCTGTTGATATGGGAGCAATGGGTGATGGCCAATCTACAGATGAATATACCGTTTCTATTTGTGTGAAAGATGCAAGTGGTCCATACCATTATGGGTTACGTAAACGATTAGTAGAACTTGCTGAGAATAATAGTATTGAATATAAACTAGATATCTATCCATATTACGGTTCAGATGCCTCAGCAGCAATTAAGTCAGGGCATGATATCGTCCATGGGTTAATCGGCCCGGGAATAGACTCCTCCCATGCCTTTGAACGCACCCATGAAAAATCTTTAATCAATACAGAAAAATTAGTCTATCACTACGTATTATCAGATATGATTTCTTATTAATATAAAAAGGCACCAGCTAGGTGCCTTTTTATTTATATTCTCTCTACAACACATAAAAGTATATACATAGAAAATGAAATAAACTACCAACTAAGATAAATATGTGGAATATTTCATGGAATCCCATTTGCTTAAACTCTAAGAACTTCGGCTTTAACCAATAGATAATCGCTCCTATCGTATAAGCAACCCCTCCAAAAATAAGCAGTAACATTCCATTTAATGATAAAACTTCAAAAAGAGATGAACTAAAAAATACGACAAGCCAGCCCATTAATACATACAATCCGGTAGATAACCACCTAGGTGCTGTAAACCAAATTAATTTATACAGAACTCCAAGTACTGCAAGTCCATTTATGACGAAAAACAATGTCCAACCAAGAACACCTTGAAGACTGATGAGGCAGATAGGAGTATATGTCCCAGCAATTAATACAAAAATCATCGAATGATCAATTTTCCTAAGAAACGCGATCACACGGTCTCGAGCAACAACCATGTGGTAGGTTGCAGATGCAGAATATAACAAAATTAAGCTAACTCCAAAAATAATAACCGCAGTAATAACTATAGGGGAACCATATTCCATAGAAGCTTTAATTACTAAAGCTAGAAGTCCAATAAAGGAAACAATAGCTCCAAAAAGATGGGTAAAACCGTTTATTGGTTCACGAATATATGTGTTCATATTTACAACACCTCTTTATGTAGTTTTGATAACTACTTAAAATAATACAGCGATAACATCACCTAGTCAAGATTTTCTTTTTGGATGTTTCTCTAGTATAATAAAATAAAAAGACTTTGAGGGTAACTTTATGAAAAATATTGAATCAGCGATGGAAGACTTGAATTTAAATAATCAATTATTAATTGAGGAAATTCCGGATTTAGATCTATATATGGATCAAGTAATACAAATTTTTGAAAATAAATTTAGTAATTCAAAACGAAATCCAGACGATAAAGTGTTAACGAAAACGATGATTAATAATTATGCAAAAGGTAAATTATTTTTTCCTATTGAAAATAAGAAATATACGAAGAAACATTTAATATTAATTAGTTTAATCTACCAATTAAAAGGTGCGCTTTCTATTAATGATATTAAAATAACCTTAAATAGGTTAAATGAATTAGTTTCAGAAGAATTTGATGTTGAAAGATTATATAGAAGTTATTTAAAACTTTCAGAGTACAATACGGACCGATTTGAAAATGACGTGACTGAAAGTATAAAGGGTGTTACAAAGGAAGCTTCTGAATTTGAGGATGAAAATGCGAAATATATCGAACAACTTTTAATGATTACTTCACTCGTAAACATGAGTAATTATTATCGTCGTTTAGCAGAAAAATTAGTAGATGAGTTACAGGAAGAAAGCAATAGTAAGAAATTAAAATAGTAAATTTTTCAAAAATTAAAAGAAATTATTGTAAAAACAACATAACTACCTTATTATTTAATTAATATATTTATTCATTCATTTTGGGGGTCATCATATGCGTTATAAACGGGATGAGGCATTTCGATTTGAATTTGATGAACCTATTCCGATAACTTTTACAATAGATAAAATAAATGGAATCCCTGTTAACACATCTGAAGGGGCAGGGAAAATGCTTGATTTAAGTTTAGGTGGAATGAAAATAGCTACAACTTTGTCATTACCTGTCAACAAGGAAAATGAAATAGGAATATCTATCCACTTTACAATAGTCCAGCAACTATATTCAGTCCAAGGAAAGTTAGTTTGGAAAAAAGTAAGGGATTCGGAAAACTTATATGGTATTCAATTTCTTGCAAATAGTTCTGTTCAAAAAGCAATACTAAGGGATTTAAAATTACTTCGTAAACAAATGGTAAATTTAGAACGAATATAGTTCCCAATTAGTAAAAAAATGTATATAATCAGTAGGGGTTGATTTCTAATATTAATCAACCCCTTTTATATTGGATATAAATCTAGTTGCATAAATGATATAGTCCTTGATTATATTTATATGGACAAGATTAATTACAAGCATTTATTTGTGGAGGAAAAAAATATGCAAGAATGGGTTACAGGTATAATGGAGCAATTCGGTTACATTGGTATATTCTTCATGATGGCATTGGAGAATGTATTTCCTCCTATTCCATCTGAAATTGTTCTTCCTTTTGGAGGCTTTATGACAACTAATTCAGAACTAACCGTTGTAGGAGTCATCATTACAGCTACAAGTGGTTCTGTATTGGGAGCAATTATCCTGTATGGAATTGGTTTATTAATTGATGTAGGACGGTTAGAAAAGATAGTTGATAGATGGGGCCATATCATTCGAATTAAGAAAGAAGATATTCATAAAGCAGATGCATGGTTCGATAAATATGGTTATTGGACGGTATTATTTTGTCGAATGATACCATTAATTCGCAGCTTAATTTCTGTTCCAGCTGGTATGTCTAATATGAATTTTACACTATTTCTGTTATTCACATTAATTGGGACATTAATTTGGAATATCATCTTAATCATGATAGGTGTACTTCTAGGTGAAAACTGGCATTCTATTCTAGGGTTTATGGAGACATATTCGACAATTACTTATGCATCTATTGCAATCGGATTTATTGTATTAGTATTTATTTTTATACGCAAACGGATTAGAAAATAAAGGGGAATTATCATGGAACTAATGGATTTATTAAAAGCGTTAATTTTAGGATTAGTGGAAGGTTTAACGGAATTTGCCCCTGTTTCTTCAACTGGACATATGATCATAGTAGATGATATGTGGTTAAAATCAGAAGAATTTTTAGGGAAATATCCAGCAAATACTTTTAAAATTGTTATTCAGCTTGGATCTATATTAGCAGTAGTCGTTGTATTTTGGCAACGTTTTGTAGATTTGTTAGGGTTAAATCGTTTAATGAACAAAGAAATCCCCGCACATAAAGAGCGTCTAAAACTATCACAGGTGATAGTAGGATTAATTCCGGCAGGTGTGTTTGGTGTACTTTTTGAAGATTTTATTGATGAGTACTTATTTTCTACTGAAACAGTTCTTGTAGGATTATTGCTTGGTGCTATCTTAATGATAGTAGCTGACCGCTATGCATCTAAAAATCCAGCAGCAAAAACGGTTGATCAAATTACGTACAAGCAGGCACTAAGTGTAGGATTCATCCAATGTTTCTCTTTATGGCCTGGCTTTTCAAGATCCGGTGCAACTATTTCTGGTGGTGTATTGATGGGGATGAGTCATAGAGCTGCAGCCGATTTTACATTTATTATGGCTGTTCCAATTATGGCAGGTGCTAGTTTTCTTTCCTTATTAAAAAACTGGCAATACTTCTCTATAGAAGCATTACCATTTTTTGTTATAGGTTTTATTAGTGCGTTTATATTCGCTCTAATCTCGATAAAGTTCTTCCTAAAATTAATTGATCGCATTAAATTAACACCATTTGCTGTCTACCGAATTGTATTAGTAGTAATTATATTCGTGTTTTTCTTATAATATAGAGGATCAAGTACTTTGTAGTGCTTGATCCTTTTTAATAATTAAAGTAGCGCTTAACTAACTCACCTATTGTTATTAATTCATATAAGATTATTAATTCTGGGGGGAAGTTAGTTGGGAATTGATCGTTATTTTTTGTGATTTCCTCATTATCTTCCCAAAACATTTCTGTGATTTGTTTAAGCATTCGATCGTTTTCTTCTGCTTGATAAGTTCTATCTACTAAGTTTTCCTTGAATTGATATACGACAGCTAAAATATGTTCCTTTTCAGACTTACTCCAAGGTGTTAATTCTAACGGGGTATTGATTAAATTAACTAGATTATAATGAATCATACGTAATAATTGTATTCGATCTTGCAAGGTGTTGAATGCTTCTTTGTCATGTCCCAATAGTGGGTGATATTTACTCTCGTCTTTTTGAAAACGAACATACTTTTCAATCTTATAAAATAATGGTTTTATTTCCTCTAGTTGCTTGTCTGAATTATAATTCTTCTTTTCTTTCTCATCATCCATTATTTCTTCAAAAACAAAAGCTATTGCTTCTCCAACCTTTACTCTTAATTTATGAATACCTGTTTCGATATTATTCTGATAGTTGGGTGGTAATATTAACATATTTACAAGAGTCGAGACTCCTAAACCAATAGTAGTTGTTCCTAAACGAATTAAGAAAGATATGAAAAAATGATCATGGATAACTTCTACCATTGCAACGGATGTAATTGTAGCTACTAGAAGGCCAGCATGGAGCTTAAGTTTGTAACAAGTTACTATCGTTAATGTACCTGCTAATGTATAGGTTAACGGGGAATTACCAAAAAGTGAAATGAAAATAACGGCGTAAAGTGAGCCAATTGCTGAAGCGGGAAATCGGATGACTCCTTTGCGAATAGAATCGGACACGGTAGGCTCAATAGTAACAATAGCAGTAATTACTGCAAATACAGGCGGCCAATGTAATAATTCACAGATGGTAGCAGTTAACAATATAGATATCGATGTTTTTAATATTCTTCCGCCTCTAACCTGAAATTTTTTCATAACCTAGTCCCCTCTTTTCGTATCCCATTATAATGTATTTTAAGTGAAGTGTAGGAGAATATGCTTCTTTACAAATAGTTAGTATCATTTTTGGAGTAATCACATATCCTGTATCATAACAAATTTATAAAATGTTAACTGTTATATAAAAGGGGGTGCGATAGTTATGGAAAAACAACAAGAGAAATGCCCTGAGTGTGGTGTATATGTTGACAATTTAGGATTTATTTTAGAATGTGAGTATTGTTTATCTAAAAGAGAAGAGTAATTTTTTTTGATTATTATGTTATAGAACAAAAGTATTAATTATTTTCTGTATCATAACAATTGGAGGCCGAGGATGAAAACTACTGACTTAGTTAGTTGTAAAAGGAATATCTCTAACCAAGAGTACATTTTAACAGATGGTGCACTAGAATTCTTAGTGAAGCTCCATCAAAAATTTAATGGTAGAAGGTTAACCCTGTTAAAAGATAGAAAGTCATTTCAAACAAGAATTAATGAAGGGCATACACTTAGTTTTTTAGAAGAAACTTCAGATATCCGAAATAGCGACTGGAAGATTGCTCCTTTACCTGATGATTTAATGGACCGGAGAGTAGAGATTACTGGTCCAGTTGACCGGAAAATGATTATCAATGCATTAAATTCTGGAGCAAATGTGTTTATGGCAGATTTTGAGGATGCATCTTCTCCAACATGGGAAAACATGGTCAATGGCCAATTAAACTTACGAGATGCCGTTCGGAAACAAATTGATTTCCTTTCTTCTAATGGTAAGGAATATAAATTGAATCCAGAGACAGCTGTGTTAGTCGTCCGTCCAAGAGGATGGCATTTAGAAGAAAAGAATATATATGTTCAAAATGAAGCGATGTCAGCAAGCCTCTTTGATTTCGGATTATATTTTTACCATAATGCAAGACAACTAATGGAAAATGGAACTGGACCATACTTTTATTTACCAAAAATAGAGCATTACAAAGAAGCTCGACTTTGGAATGATGTATTTATTTTTGCACAGGAATCGCTGGGTATTCCAATTGGAACGATAAAAGCAACAGTATTAATAGAGACGATAACAGCTGCATTTGAAATGGATGAAATCTTATATGAATTAAAGGAGCATTCAGCGGGTTTAAATTGTGGAAGATGGGATTATATCTTTAGCTTTATTAAGAAGTTTCATAATCGTATGGATGTCATTTTTCCAGACCGTCATTTAGTTACGATGGAATCGTCTTTTATGCGAGCATATTCACGATTGGCTATAGAGACTTGTCACAAGAGAAATGCGCCAGCAATAGGTGGAATGGCAGCACAAATACCAGTGAAAAATGATGTGAGTGCTAATGAATCTGCATTTAATAAAGTGAGAGCAGATAAGGAAAGAGAAGCACGTGATGGTCATGACGGCACTTGGGTTGCTCACCCTGGAATGGTTGCTTTAGTTAGAGATGTATTTAACAAAGAAATGCCTACACGTAATCAAATAAATAAAAAATTAGATTACAAGATAACTAGTAAGGACTTATTAGAAATCCCTCCAGGTGAAATTACAGAAGCGGGTTTACGGACTAATATTAGTGTTGGAATAGAATATATTACTGCCTGGTTAAATGGAAGGGGTGCTGTACCAATTAACAATTTAATGGAGGATGCAGCAACTGCTGAAATTTCTAGAGCCCAAGTTTGGCAATGGATTCGTCATCCGAAAGGAAAGTTAACGGATGGCAGAAATATCACAATGGACTTTGTTAATACGGTAATTGATGAGGAATTAGATAGATTGCTAACTAAATATGATTTTCATTTCAAGGATAAATTTATTCGAGCAAAAGAGATCTTTAGCAAACTCGTGTACAATGAAGAGTTTGTTGATTTTCTGACATTGCCTGCATATGAAGAATTAGTGAAAGAGGGGAACAGAGATGCTGAATGAGCGAATTGAAAAATTACAAATAGATTGGGAAGAGAATACAAGGTGGGATGGTATAAAACGTCCGTATACTGCTGAAGATGTGATTGAATTACGTGGCTCGATTGATATTGAATATACCCTTGCCAAAAAAGGTGCAGAAAAACTATGGAAAATGGTGAACGCCGACTCTTACGTAAAAGCACTAGGAGCATTAACTGGAAATCAAGCGGTTCAGCAAGTGAAAGCTGGACTTCAAGCTATATATTTGAGTGGTTGGCAAGTAGCGGCAGATGCAAATGTTGCAGGTCAGATGTATCCTGATCAAAGTCTGTATCCAGTTAATAGTGTACCCAATGTAGTTAAGAGAATAAATCAAGCACTTCAACGCGCAGATCAAATATATTTTTCAGAAGGTAAGGAAGAAATAGATTGGTTTGTTCCAATTGTGGCAGATGCAGAAGCGGGATTTGGTGGTCAACTAAATGTATTTGAATTAATGAAAGCAATGATTGAAGCAGGTGCGGCAGCAGTACATTTCGAAGACCAATTATCATCGGAGAAGAAATGTGGTCACCTTGGAGGAAAAGTGTTATTACCGACCCAAACAGCAGTTAGAAATTTAATTGCTGCTCGATTTGCAGCAGATGTAATGGGTACGCCAACACTTATTATCGCTAGAACTGATGCTAACGCAGCAGATTTAATAACAAGTGATGTTGACCCAGAGGATGCTCCTTTTATAACTGGCGAGCGTACGGATGAAGGTTTCTTTAGAACTAAGGCGGGAATTGAACAGGCTATTAGTAGAGGGCTAGCATATGCACCTTATGCAGACTTAATATGGTGTGAAACTTCTGAACCAAATTTACAAGAAGCTCAACAATTTGCGGATGCTATACATGAAAAATATCCGAATAAGCTACTAGCATATAACTGTTCTCCATCGTTTAATTGGAAAAAGAAATTAACAAATGAGGAGATTGCTAGTTTTCAAGATGAATTGGCTAAAATGGGATATAAGTTTCAATTTGTAACATTAGCAGGGTTCCATGCATTGAACTATAGTATGTTTGAACTCGCTAGAAAATATAAAGTAACTGGAATGGCTGCTTATTCCGAATTACAACAAAATGAATTTGCAAGTGAGGAATATGGATATACTGCTACGAAACATCAAAGAGAAGTCGGAACAGGTTACTTTGATAAAGTGGCAACAGTAATATCTGGCGGAACTTCCTCAACGATAGCACTAAGTGGATCAACAGAAGAAGAACAGTTTTGATTGGCAATTTTTACAGACCATAGTTATATGGTCTGTTCTTTTTTATCCACTCTTAGTACCTACTCATATTTTTTGAAATCTATTTGTAACACTACAATAATACTAGTGACATTTAATGGTGCTATACTTTCTATGACAAAAGTAATAGATTAAATAGACAATTTACATAGACATAGAAGATTAATAGATTTGGTAGAGAGTCTAGAAAGTGGGGAAAGAAAGTGAAAAAGTCTTTCGTTACAATTGCAACAGTAGCTGTAATCGGCCTTACAAGTAGTTTTGCCTTAGATGTTGCTCATGCAGAAAATATCCATGACTTAAATAATAGACAAGCAGAGATAAAAAATGAACGTTCAAATATAAAAAGTGAGTTATCAAAAGCAGAGGAAGAAATTGCAAAAGTTCTAACAGAAATTGAAGAATTAAACGAAGAGATTAAACAAGTTGAAGAAGCATTAAAATCAAATCAAAAGATGATTGATGATACTAATGAGCAAATTAAAACAACAGAGGAAGAAGTTGCTCAATTAGAAAAAGAGATAGAAAAACGCTATGACCTTTTAAGTACTCGTATGGTTAATTATCAGAAAAATGGTGGAAGTATCGGCTTCCTTGATGTAATATTCGGTTCTTCTAGTTTTACAGACTTTATTAGTCGTGTAGCAGCTGTAAATAAGATTACAACATCAGATGCAGATTTAGTTAACAAACTAGAAGAAGATAAGCAAAAAGTAGCAGACAAATTAGCTGAATTATCGGATCTTCAAACAGAGTTAAAAGGGATGCAAGATACGATTTTAGTTCAAAAAGATCAAAATGAAACGAAGAAAAAAGAATTAAGTAAAAAAGAAAAAAGTCTTACGAATAAAATAAAAGATTTACAAATTGAAGAACGTCAGTTAGCTTCAATCGAAGCACAAGTAAATAGACAACTTGCAGCAAAAAGAACAGTATCCAATCCTGTTGCATCAGCAAATAGCAGTAATAGTTCAGATTCAAATGGTTCTTTAACACAATTAAGTAAAAGTAAGCAGTCTGCACCTGCTTCTTCCAATGGTGTTGTTCAAACTGCAATCAATGCTGGATACCCACATATAGGAACTCCTTATGTATGGGCAGGAAAAGGTCCAGGAGGTTTTGATTGTTCAGGATTTGTATCTTGGGCGTATGGACAAGCAGGGGTATCTTTACCTTCTAGTACATCAGCAATGCAGTATTCAGGAATAAAGGTATCCTATAGTGATATTAGACCAGGAGACTTAGTCTTCTTCAATACGTATAAAACAAATGGTCATGTTGGAATATACGTTGGTAATGGAAAATTCATCGGTGCTCAGAATTCTACTGGATTAGCTGTTGCAGATATGACTTCTGGATATTGGAAAGATCACTTTTCCGGTCATGTGAGAAGAGTAGTTCAATAATAATGAAATAAAATTAGTTAAGATCAAACTTCTATATAGTTAGAGGTTTGATCTTTTTTGTTTTTAGGGAATACCATACTTAGAATAAAAAATAATATTAGTAAAAGAATAAAAAAGAATGAAATTTATAATAGAAAGGAATAATTCATGAAAAAGAGGTCCTATCATAATCCTGTATTTTACATATCTGCGATTAGTATCTCTGTTTTAGTCCTACTGGGAGCGTTTTTGCCGAAACGATTTGAGTATGTTGCTCAAATGTTGTTTAATTTCACTACTATAAATTTTGGATGGTTATATTTACTAGCTGTATTTATGTTTATCATTTTTCTAATTGCTCTTTCCCTTAGTAAATATGGTAAGGTACGCTTAGGAGCACAAAATTCTCGACCCGATTATCCTTTTTTTACATGGATTGGCATGCTATTTTCAGCTGGTTTTGGATCAGGTTTAGTATTCTGGGGTGTTGCAGAACCAATGTCTCATTTTTTTACAACGCCATTTCCAGATTTAGGTAGTAAATCTGAAGAAGCAGCACGTATAGCAATGGGATATAGCTTTTTTCATTGGGGAATTAGTCAATGGTCTGTTTTTGCGATTGTTGGATTAATTATTGCTTTTAATCAATTTAATAAGGAGAAAAACGGTTTAATCTCGACTGCCATCTCTCCTGTACTTGGAAAGAGTAAAATTGTTTCTAATTCGATTGATTCATTAGCGGTAATTGCAACTGTAATGGGGGTAGCGACTTCATTAGGTCTTGGTATATTACAAATGAATGGAGGTTTATCTAGTAAATTTGGTATACCTAATTCGATATGGACACAGATAATTATTGCAGTCGTAATTTTATTACTGTATTTATTATCATCCAGTACTGGTTTAAACAAAGGGATTAAATGGCTTAGTAATATTAATTTAGGCCTCTGTTTACTGTTATTACTTTTTGTGTTTATTACAGGTCCTACTATATTTATATTAAACTCTTTTACACTTGGACTCGGAGATTATTTAACCAATTTTATTGAATATAGTTTACGGCTAACACCATACCGAGGCGGAAGTTGGGTACGAGATTGGACCATTTTCTATTGGGCGTGGGCAATAGCTTGGTCTCCATTTGTAGGTGCATTTGTTGCTAGAGTTTCTAGAGGAAGAACGATTAGAGAATTTGTTTTTGGTGTATTAATTGTTCCACCGGCTATAGCTTGTTTATGGGTTGCCGTATTTGGTGGTACAGCATTACATAGTGATCTTAATTCTGGGGCAATGATTGCAGAAGCGGTAAACAAAGATGTATCAATTGCCTTATTTGAGACTTTTAAGGTTCTGCCAATGTCAACCATTCTGTCCATTCTTGCCATTCTGTTAATTTTCACATTTCTAGTTACCTCAGCAGATTCTGCTACGTATATCCTAAGTAGTATGACATCAAAAGGTAGTTTAAATCCAGAGCTAGTAGTAAAAATTATTTGGGGAGTATTAATTACTGCTATAGCTCTAGTTCTGTTATTAGCTGGTGGTTTAGATGCTTTACAAACAGCGTCCCTCATATCTGCTCTACCATTTACATTAATCCTAATCATCATTGTTCTTGCTTTTGTTAAGTTACTTCGTCGAACAAATAATGAAACAACAAAAGACGTAAAAAAATAAAGCAAAAAAGTAGCTCTTTTTAATAATATGAGCTACTTTTTATGTTTGAAATAACTTGTAATGGAGACTGTTGTTACCCCAATTATAGCAACTAACATACCGGAATAAAGAATAGTGGTTTCGACTATAACAATAGATCCAATAAGAATGACTATACTATCAAAAAAGAGTATAAAAATACCAACGTTTATGGATGTGAATTTAGCTAGCATTAATGCAAGTAAGTCCAATCCTCCACTACTAATATGATTCGTTAATAAGATGCTAATTCCTATTCCAATTATGAAGCCCCCACATATGCTACTGATATAAACAGGGAGGGAAGAATAAAATGATATTGGCTGGAAGAGGTCAATAAAAAAGGATGAAACTAATAATCCATGTATGCCATTATAGAAATATTTTCTATCAACGAAGAAAGCAAGCAAATAAAGTGGACAACTTAGAATAATAGTAATTAAACCAGGTTGTAATTGAAATGCATACTTTCCAATTAAACTAATTCCAACTATTCCTCCTTCAACTAAATGATGAGGTATGACAAAATAATTTACCCCAATTGCGATAAAAAAGCTACCCAAAATGATAGCTATTGTCTTTTTTATCAATAGTACTCCCACCTTGTCCAATTAGCATATTTTAGTGTATGAACAGTTCTCACGTAACATGAAATATTATTGTAGACTGATTGTTTGAGATAGAATATAATTATCTTAAGAAAGTAGGTGATTCTGATGGGAAGGCATTAGTATACATTAATCAAATAAATTTTGTAGATATTCTAAGTTTTCCTAAGAGAAGAATCATCTACAAAGGAACGGAACAATAACTAACTATTTATAGTTTGAAAATTTCAGGAGGTGAAATCCTACGTATCATTTTTGATACGAGGATCTTAATTGGATATAGTAAACTTACTTTGGGTTGCTACATTGATACTTTTAACCGCATTCTTTGTAGCAACCGAATTTGCCATTGTGAAGGTTCGTTCAAGCCGTATTGAACAACTAATTGAGGAAGGTAATTCAAAAGCGGTTAGCTTGAAAAAAATAGACGATAACCTGGATGCATTTATCAATCTGTGTCAAGTTGGTCTAACAGTGACTGCATTAGCACTTGGATGGATAGGTAAAGGGTATGTCGAATCGGTATTTCGTCCAATTTTCGAGAATATGGGATTAACTAATTCAGTTGGTTTCTTATCATTTTTAATTGCCTTTTTCATTATTTTATATCTTCGTTTAGTGCTTGGTGAATTAGTCCCAAAAGCAGTAGCAACTAATAATGCAGAAGTACTAGCCTTAAATTTAGCAAAACTACTAATAGTCGTCCGTTATATTCTTTATCCGATTACGTTTATATTTAACGGCACTGCAAAACTGTTAATTCGTTTACTAGGTCTAAAACCTACAAGTGAAAATGACAATGCTCATTCAGAAGAAGAGCTTCGCCTTATTTTATCTGAAAGCTATAAAAATGGGGAAATAAATAAGTCAGAAATGACATATGTGAATAATATCTTTGAATTTGATGAACGGGTTGCTAGAGAGATTATGGTACCCAGAACAGAAATGGTCTGTTTCTTCAAAGAAGATAGTTATGAAACAAATATTAATGTTATCCGTGAAGGACAATATACGAGATATCCAGTAGCAGATGGTGATAAGGACCATATTATTGGATTGGTTAATATTAAGGAATTATTTACAGGCCATATTACTAGTGAAAAAGAATCTATAGTTCCACATATACGTCCAATTCTCCATGTTTCTGAATCAACGCCAATTAAGCAAGTGCTATTAAGAATGCAAAAAGAACGAATTCATATGGCGATTGTAGTTGATGAATATGGTGGAACAGCAGGATTAATAACAGTTGAAGATATATTAGAAGAAATCGTAGGAGACATACGTGATGAATTTGATGTACATGAAACTCCTATGATTGAAGAACAAGAAAATGGCTCTGTCTTAGTCGATGGGAAGCTTTTATTATATGAAGTTAATGAATTTCTTGGTACAGATCTTGATGAAGAAGAAGTCGACACTATCGCAGGATGGATTATTACTCAAAATGTAGAAGCTAAAAAAGGCACTACAGTTGAGCATGAAGGATTTAAATTCATTGTAGAAGAAAACGATGGATATCAAATTAAGAAAATAAGAATTGTAAAAGCATAAATATAAAAAAGACAATCTGTAATGGATTGTCTTTTTTATGTTTGCAAATAAATTTCAATCATAAAATTCGGAATATTTGTGTTATAATGTTTGGAAATGTCTTGTTACTTAACTGAAGATAAAGGTTGTGTCTTAATTGAATTATAGAAACCTTAAGGTAATCCATGCTTATCACTTTATTAGTGAAGCAATTATCGTTTATTTGTTACTTCTTCCTGTTGTTTTTCACCATTACATGCAGGTAGATTATTGGATTTTTATATTTCTTGTACTAGGCTTAGCTCTGACTTATACAATCATTTCTAAATATTCTACTGGTCATTTGTGGTATTTTTTATCGGTTCCTGTTGTAATCGCCGTCTTCTTAATGGTCGGATATCCTTTAGGATTAAGCATAACATTTACAGGATTAATTACCTGGAGATATATTGCAATTCGTAGTGAAATGTACTTACAAAGAGAAAATATGTATTTAATATTGACATTGGTATTAACAGTATTAGGTCTATTATTTCTACGTGATCTTGTTTTCTTATTCATCTTTGTCTTTCAACTAATAAATATTTTAGTAGGATTTATTTTAAGTAATATAGTTTCTAACAGCCGATCTGAAAGAAGATATATTAATAGGAAAATATGGCCGCGTTTTATCATATTTTTTACTTTTATTACAATTTTTATTTATTTATTTTCCGATGTTTTACAATTTGTAAGTATAAAAATATGGCAGGCAATAAGTGGTATTCTCTTCTTTTTTGCGACATTACTGTCTAGACTAGTTCCAGATGCTGATTATGAGAACTTAATAGATTGGAATAAGTATAGAATAGAAGAAATGGGGTTAGGAGAAGAGGGAGAACCAGGCCCATCCATTTGGGGATATGTGGCTACCTATTCAATAACTTACATCTTAATCACGGCATTCATTATTTTAGGTGGGATTTATTTAATCGTAAGACAATTCCGTACAAGGGTGAAGTTTAGAGAAGAAAATGACCAATTATCTGAATCTTATGAACTAGTTCCTACAAATAGTAAATTAGTTTTTCCATTTGAAAGAATTAGAAAGTTGTTCATTGGAAAGCCAACTAATCCAGTAAGACAATTAGTCTTCGAGTTTGAGAGAACAGCAGTGAAATATAAGAAGGGTAGAAAGCCTTTTGAAACAGTGGAGGATTGGCTAGATAGGATTGGATTATCATCAAATTTGCTTGCTTATCAAAAGGTTAGGTACGGCGAAATGGATGTGAATGAGAGTGAAATGAATCAATTAAAACAAGAATTGAGAAACATGATAGATTACTTAAAAGAATAGAGTAAAGAAAAAGAGTGAAACTTTCATACTTTAATATCGTAAATGAATAGAAAGACATGTTATAATAGTATCAATTATCTAATTTTTACTACTAATAGGGGGTTTTTAAAGAATGGAAAATATTAAATTAGCAAAGGAATCACTAAATAAAGTTATTTATGGTAAGGAAGAAGTTGTCGATTTACTTTTCACCGCCTTATTTGCAGGTGGCCATGTGTTATTGGAGAGTGTACCAGGGACTGGGAAAACTAAATTAGCGAAAAGTTTTGCTAAAGTAATGGATGGTAAATTTAATCGTGTTCAGTTTACTCCAGATGTACTTCCTAGTGATGTAACTGGTATCAGATTCTTTAACCCAAAAACACAGGAGTTTGAATTGCGTATCGGACCAGCAGTATCCAATGTATTACTTGCTGATGAAATTAACCGTGCAACACCAAAAACACAATCCAGTTTATTAGAAGTTATGGAGGAATACCAAGCTACTATTGATGGTGAAACAATTAAAATAGAGGCACCATTTATAGTTCTTGCTACACAAAACCCAGTAGAAAGTAATTATGGAACTTTCCCATTACCTGAAGCACAGTTAGACCGTTTCTTGTTTAAAGTTGATTTAGGATATCCATCAAAAGAGGAAGAGAAACAAATATTAACTACATATCGTACAAGTGATCCATATGATTCCATTAGTGCTGCATTGTCATTAGATGAGATTCGCTCTATTCAAGAGGAAATAAAAGAAGTTACCATTTCTGAAGTGGTATATGACTATTTATTAGATTTAGTTCATGCATCAAGGAATCATCATGAAGTTGAGTTAGGCATTAGCCCGAGGGGAATGCTTGCATTAATGCGTGCAACACAAGCACGTGCATACTTACAAGGTAGAGAATATGTTACTCCAGATGATATTAAATCATTAACGCCGTATGTATTTGAGCATCGTCTAATACTTACAATGGAAGGCTCCATTAAGAAAACTGCAGAACAAATTGTACAAGAAATTTTGGAAGCTGTCCCTGTACCGGTTGAAGAAGGGGCCGTTACTCAATGATGTGGAGAAAGGAAGCAGGAACAGGAGACTCAAGCAGTTTTGATTATATCCTTTTAGCTTTACTAGTTTTCTTTATTGTCGGAGTCATATTCAAATCACCAATCGTCTTTATCGCAGTTGGTATTTTTACTGCCTATTTAATTGCATACAAAATTTACGACAAAAGTGTGGAGAAAAGTCTCTCCTTAAAGAATGAACAACGTTCGATCAAGCTTTTTCCAGGGGAGGAAACTAGTTATAAATTTGAAATAGAAAATAGGTCAATGTTTCCATTAATTAATGGAGAATTCACTTTTCAAATTGGTTCTGCAATGAAAGCTTATACAATTGCAAATAACGACAAAGAGTACTGGAAAGAATTAAAACTTCCACTATCTATAATTCAAAAGAAGAAGACAGTTATTGAATTTCCTTTACATGCAGAGCAAAGAGGGGTTGCTCGTGTAAAAAATATATCATATGATTTCCCTCATTTATTAAACTTTAGCAGGGTTCGCCTTCGTTATTATGATTTTCATAATACGGAATTTATTGTTTATCCGAAGCTATTACCAGTACATGGAGCAAATGCGGTCTTTCATATGATGCCTGGGGAAAGTAGATTAAATTTTTCTCCTTTTGAAGATGTTCAAAGTCCATTAGGAACACGGGATTACAGTTATAGTGATCCATTCCATAAGATTAATTGGAAGGCTACTGTAAAAACACAGAAAATGCAAACCAATATATATGAAAAAGTAGTCGATCGAACGTTTGTATTTATTATCAATTTAAGTACAGAGAATGATAAAAACTTAGTAAGCTTTAATAAAAATCTCGAAAATTTACTTTCTTATACTGCCTATTTAAGTGAATATGCTACCAAAATGCGAATTCCATTTGAGATTTATATTAATGCTAGAAAACCAGGGAAGACGCCATATATTCACTTGCATGAAGGCGAAGGAAAAACTCATTATATGCACGCACTTGAAATGCTTGCAAGGGTTCATAAACAAGCCCCAATCTTGCCATTTAATAAGATGATGTTTCATATTGGAAAACAGTTTATTAAGCCAAAAACCATAATATTCATCGGTGACTTGCCGTCTGGTGCCATGGAAATGATGAATTCTTGGAAACAAGCCCAAAATAGTGTTTACCAAGTTGTGGAAGGAGAAGGTGGAGCTGGTATCAGATCAGTTACGAGGGAGGCAATCAGGAATGCAACATAATCATCCTCTGATTGCCTATGCCTATCACTTTTTGGCGGAAGCTATTATCATATTTATGGTTTTTATGCCTGTCTTTTATCATCGCTATTTCTACGTTCCTTATTGGAGCTATCTAGCAGTAATTGTTGTTGCATGTATTATCTTTACACTTATTAAAAAGTCTAATGCTAATTTATTTGTATACGTACTAGTCGCACCTGTTTTATTCGTTACATTCTCTATGCTTGATTATCCAACGATTATAGTTATTTTATTATCTGGTTTACTAGTTTGGAGATATATGGCAATACAACATCAAGAGTTCATTAAAAGAGAATCGTTATATATTTTATTAACAGTTATCGCTACGATATATGTAACAATCTTTGTTCATGATAGTGAGTTTATGGTATATCCATTTTTACAGTTTGTAATCTTGTTTTTTGGATATATCTCCAGTCATTTAGTTTATGTTGTGAAAGAAGATCGAAAACAAATAGATCGTAAAGTACCAGGGTATTTTATAGGGATATTGATAGCCGGAGCAGTTTTGCTTTTTGCTACTTACCCAATCTTGCGGTTCGTCACTGTTACACTATGGGATGGTTTGATCTCATTGACAGGTGGTTCAATCCTTGGTGTTTCAAATGTATTAGGTTACTTTTTTGAAGTTGAAAAAAGAGGTTGGCCAGATCAAGACAGTGATAAGATAACACATGACGGGTATGGGTATGCAGCACCAGATGAAAGTGTTATTCGCGAAATGTCAGGTCTATTAATGTTTACAATTGCTGTTGTATTATTATTTGTTATGGTACTTTTGATCATCTCCTTCTTTAGAAGACAAGTTAAGAAACGTTATAAAAAAGGAGAGATTCAAGAGAAAGTTTCGGAGGCTACTTTCCTTATCCAACGGGATTCAATTGTAGAAGACAATAAAACATCTATTTTTCGTCGTAAGGTCAAATCACCAAATCATCCGATTCGAAAATTGGTATTTCAATTTGAACGGAAAGCAGTCAAACATAAAAAAGGTAGAAAGCCACATGAAACGATTGAAGATTGGTTTAAACGAATTGGAATAGAAGAGGACATTAATATTTACCAGAGTGTACGGTATGGAAATCATATAGTAAATGAATCCGATCAAGAGTCATTGAAGGAACAATTGAAACGGATGGAGGAACTGCTGACCGCTAAATAGCTTCCTGGAGGTGAAAAATTGCACAATAAACAACTTCAAATAACCTATGCCTACCATTTTATTAGTGAAGGAATAATTATTTACTTGTCTCTTCTACCAATTATGTATAAGTATTTCGAAGGTCTTCCAATATGGACTTATATAAGTATACTGTTTGCAATAAGTGTTGGCTATGCTGTTATTTCTAAAATAACAAACAGTTATATTCCATATATAATCTCAATACCAGTTGTGTTCATCGTATTAACTTCGTTTGGCTATAATACTGGACTAAGTGCGTTATTCTCAGGGTTATTCGTATGGCGATTTATCTCTATTCGAAATAAAATATTTATTAATAACGAATCAAATTATTTAATCATAACATTCTTATTAACCATTCTCGCACTGCTTGTAACTCAGAATTTTACCTATGTCATGTTGTTACTAACACTAATTGCTGTAACACTGATTGGAAATACGTTAAGCAACCTATACCATATTGAAAGAGAAAAGAGAAATTCCTTCCATCGTACAGAATGGATTAAATGGGGTGGGATATTTTTAGGAAGTGCTATGCTATTTTTTCTCCTTCGAGATACGTTAACCAAAGTTGTATCATTTATTTGGAGCGGTATAGGCAGTGTACTGACATTAGTTGCAGGTAAATTTGCACAGTTTCTAGAGTATCTCGGTATAGCGCAATTCTTCCAGAGAGGCATTGACCAAATGGAACCGATTGAGGGTACTCCTGGTTTTGCGGAAGGGGAAGAGATTAAGGAATACACAAGTCAACCATCAGAAGGAATCGATATGAACACGCTAATAATGATTGCAATTGGTGTTATTGTTCTTCTATTAATCTACTTAATTTATCGTGGATTGAAAGAGAAAGCAGCAGAGAATGATCAAGAAGAAGTAACGCAGTATAGTATTAAGGAAGAAAAATTAGCGGACAGGGGAAAATTTGGTAGAACGCTTTTCAAACGAAGAAGAAGAAGCCCTAACCATCCAATTCGCAGATTAATGTTTGAATTTGAATTAAAAGCAGCCAAACGAAAACTTGGGAGAATGCATTATGAATCCATTGAGAATTGGTTTAATAGACTTGGCCTTGAAGGCAACGCCCAAGTTTATCAAAAAGTGCGTTATGGAGAGAAACCTGTATCGAGAGAAGAAGAAGCTAGTCTAAAAAAACTGCTACATTCACTTGAGAAAACACTAGAGGAAATAAAGATTGAGGAAGAAATGTAACTATTATAATGATAGAAGAGGCTGAGACGAAATTAAAAGTTTGTCTAGACGAACAATAAGCATTATTAGCTCCGGGAATATACGTAGACTCCTGCGGGAAGCAAGGCATCGGGGAGACCCGTTGATGCACCTGCGTCTGCAAGTATCGCTACGAAGAAAGCTTCCTCGGTGCAAGGCAGCGAAGAAGCTTATTCAAGTAGTAGCCTGGCTCACCAGCCACCCGCGGCAAAGAAGACACCGCGATGGTTCTATCGAGCGGATGTCGCACTTGTACTCGAAAGTGAAAGCGAAGTATATTCCCGGAGCGGGTTAGAAGCACATACTAATTTATTGTTCGCATTTATCTTTAGACTAAATTCTTTTTACTAGCCTCTTCGTTTTACCTATATTTAAGCAGTCTGACAAGCTGGACAAAGACCATAAATCTCAAATTTATGATCTTCTATAGAATAATTTACAAGGGTTTTCTTAACTTCATCCATCGGACATACATCTATATCCTTTGTTTTACCACAGTCTTTACAGATGAAATGGTGATGATGATGGTGTGTACAGCTCATACGAAAATGTTTCTCTCCGTTTAATTCTGTTAGTTCCAATATTCCCATTTCATGATACAGATGAAGATTTCTGTAAATTGTATCAAAGCTTATTCCATCATGGATTGTTTCCAAATGCTGAATGAGTTCTTTCGCAGTTCGATACCCATCTGCATCGTCAAAAAAAGTTAAAATATCTTTTCTTTTACCCGTTGTTTTATAGCCTTTTTTCTTTAGAAGTTCAATCGCCTTAGAAGTATTCATACTGTAGCACCTACTTTTGTTTTTGTTACAAATATACGTTTGTATCCAATCGAAAGTAATAAAATAATAATTGATACGACTACAATTGTTCCTCCTGGAGGGATATTTAAATAATATCCTGAGATTAACCCTATTATAACAGCTATTTCCCCGAAAAGAATAGATAAGAACATCATTTGTTTAAAACCTTTAGCAATACGCATACTTGCAGCAACTGGTAAAGTCATTAAAGCTGACACGAGTAATACACCAACGATCTGAATGGAGGCTGCAATAACTAAAGCAGTTAAGATAATAAATAATAAATGTATTTGCTTAGCATGTATTCCTGAGACTTTTGCATGTTCTTCATCAAAAGATAGAGTAAAAAGTTCTTTATAAAATAGGAAGATAATAACTACCACAAAGATGGATATGGTTAAAATAGTATAAAAATCTGTTTTACTTACTGCGGAAGCGGAACCGAAAAGAAAATTCATCAGTTCTGTATTAAATCCATCTGCTAAGGCAATAAAAATAACACTTAATCCAACACCACCTGATAGAATGATGGGAATTGCAATTTCTTGATAAGCCTTATATACATGCCTTAACTTTTCGATAAAAATAGAACCAACTACTGAAAATACTAAACCACTGTAAATAGGTGGTAATAATGTAAAAGAAAATTTCTTCTCGATAAATAGTCCAAATGCTATACCAGCAAGTGTAACATGTGATAAGGCATCTGCAATTAAGGATAATCGTCTAACTACAATGAAAGTACCTAATAAAGGGGCGATAATGCCTATAAGTAAACCAGTTAAGAAGGTTTGTCTTAAAAAATTAAACTCCAATAAATCTGCTAACATAATTTAGTTCTCCTCTAATTAATGGTCATGGGTAACGATATTGACTGGATGACCGTAAAATGTTGACATTTCTTTTTCTGTTAAACTTTCAAATTCATCTGGTTTCCCATGGAAATGAAGTGTTTTATTTAAACATACAATATCTGTAGCATATTTGGTCATCGTTCCAGTGTCATGAGTAACTAAAAGTAAAGTAATACCTTTATATTTATTTAATTCATGCAATAACTCATAAAAACGATGAACATTTTCATAATCAATTCCGACAGTAGGTTCATCTAATATTAGTAATTCTGGCTCACTTACTAATGCACGTGCAATAAACACACGCTGTTGTTGTCCACCAGATAAATTACCGATATTTTCATACGTATATTCACTCATATTTACTGATTTGATTGCATCTAACACTTTTTGTTTATCTTTTTTATTGAAGAATTTAAAGTAACCAATTTTACTTGTTAATCCAGCTGAAACAACTTCAAATACAGTAGCTGGGAATCCTTTATTAAATGAATTAGACTTTTGAGAGACAAAACCAATCTTATTCCAGTCTTTAAAGCTTTCAGCTGGTTTATTGAAAAGTGTTAAGCTTCCTTTCATTGGAGAAAGCATTCCAAGAATTATTTTGATTAAAGTAGTTTTCCCACCACCATTTGGACCAAGTAAGCCTACAAAAGATCCTTTTGTCAAATCAAAGTTCACATTCTTAAGAACGGTTTTCTTCTCGTACGTATATTCGATATTTTTGAGAGATATAATCGGACTTTCTTTATTCATATTATATATCCTTTCACTGCAATGCTTGATCAAGCACCTTTAAATTTTTTCTCATAAGAGTTAAATAATCTTCTTTATTCTTAATATCGTCTTCTGTTAAGACTGCTAGATTGTGTATGGTAAGAGTTTCAATTTGAAGATAATCCTTAATGATAGTTGAAACCTTACTTGAAGTATTTTGCTCAAAAATAATATAGTTTAACTCACTGTTTTTAGCTTGTTCAATAATTCTAACCAAATCTTTTTGCGATGGTTCACTAGTTGAGGATACACCATTTATGGCTAGTTGTTTTATCCCATATCTTTCTTCCCAATATCCATAGGCTGCATGAGAGATAAGAAATTTCATTTGAGATTTTTGTTCAATCATTTCTTTAAAGTCGTTATCTAAATTCATAAGATCTTCTTTTAATGCCATGAAGTTTCTCTCGTATAGATCCATTTCAGATGGATTAATATCCAATAAAAACTGTAAAATGATTTCAGCCATATCAATCATCCGTATTGGATCTATCCAAATGTGTGGATCATGGTCACCATGATTATGTCCGTCATGCTCATGTTGATTGCCTTCGTCAGAGTGGTTATGGTCATTGTGCTCATGATGATCACCATCGTCAGAGTGGTTATGGTCATTATGCTCATGATGATCACCATCGCCAGAATGGTTATGGTCATTATGTTCATGTTGGTCAACTTCGTCAGAATGGTAATGTTCATCGTGCTCATTCTCACTAAATAAGTCCTCGTATTGTCCTAATTCAAGTAAATGTACATGTTCTGATTCAAGAGCATTTGCTATGCTGTTTGAGAATCCTTCCATACCTGCTCCCATATAGACGAATGCATCGCTTTTTGCAAGTTGGATCATTTTTCTCGTAGTTGGCTCATAAGAATGAGCATCCACACCAGGTGGGAAAATAGTAGAAGTATCAATCGTCTCGCCACCAATTCGTTCAATTATGTACTGAATTGGATAAATAGATGTATAGATAGATAATTTGCTTTCTGGCTTTGGATTAGATGGTTGTTCACTTTGACAACCAATTAGTAAGAAGCCTGAAATAATTATTAAACCGATTGTAGTAAATAATTTCATTTTAATCCTCACATTATTGTTAATAAGTTTACTGCCAAAAATATCATATCGTAATCATTCCGATTTGTAAATAGTAATGATTACGATTATTGTTTTTTTCTTTTCAGTAATGTCCCACTGAATTTAATTAATATTCAAAGATTAGAAATGTGTAATAGACAAGTTTTAAAAGACAAAAACTATTCTAATTTATATCTAATTTTTAATAAATTTATAAAATTAAACATTTTGTTATTGCGAAATAGCAGAAATTATCTTATAGTAAAAGTAGATGGATAGGAGACTGTCCTTAATTTTTTTATCAAAAAATGAATGAGTATTCATTCAAGAAGTGATTGGGGGACAAAACATGAAGCGAACTATTAAGCGTGCTGCAGTCTTAGGCTCTGGTGTAATGGGTTCGGGTATTGCTGCTCACCTAGCTAATATTGGGATTCCAACTTTAATGCTAGATATCGTACCACGAGCATTAACAGAAAAAGAGGAGGGACTCGGACTTACTTTAGAGGATAAAGTAGTACGAAATCGAATTGCAGCCCAAAGTAAGCAAGCATTATTGAAACAAAAGCCATCACCTATCACATCCAAATCAAGTCTTGATTTAATTGAAATTGGAAATATGGATGATGATATGGACAAACTTAAACATGTTGATTGGATAATTGAAGTAGTAACAGAACGACTAGAAATTAAAAAAGCTGTATTTGAGAAAGTAGATGCTAATCGAAAAGATGGATCGATTGTTAGTTCTAATACTTCAGGTATATCCGTTGAAGCGATGGTGGAAGGACGATCGGAAGACTTTAAGAAACATTTCTTAGGTACGCACTTTTTTAATCCACCAAGATATTTAAAATTATTAGAAGTTATTCCAACACAATATACAGATCCAAATGTTCTTTCATTCATGAAACAGTTTGGTGAAGATGTTTTAGGTAAAGGTGTAGTAGAAGCAAAGGATACACCAAATTTTATAGCGAATCGAATCGGAACATATGGTTTGTTAGTTACTGTTAGAGAGATGTTAAAAGGCGGTTACAGTGTTAGTGAAGTTGATTCTGTAACGGGTCCATTAATTGGTAGACCAAAGAGTGCTACGTTCCGAACATTAGATGTTGTTGGTCTAGACACCTTTATACATGTTGCACGAAATGTGTATGAAAAAGTTGAAGGTGCAGAGAAAGAAGTATTTGAGATTCCAGAATTTATGTTAAAGATGCAAGAAAAAGGCTGGTTAGGAGCTAAAAGTGGTCAAGGATTTTTCTTAAAGAAAAAAGGAAAAGATGGAAGTGTTATCTATGAACTAAATCCTAACACTTTAGAATATGAAGATCGTAAAAAACTAAAATCTCCTGCCGTCGAATTAGCGAAACAAGCAAAAGGTACTCGAAACAAAATGAAAGCGCTTGTAAGTGCAAAAGGTGATCGTGCTGGAGAGCTTATATGGAACGTATTAAAACCTGCTTTACTCTATTCTGCTGAATTAGTTGGTGAAATTGCAGACGATATTGTTGCGATTGACCAAGCAATGAAATGGGGTTTCGGATGGGAACTTGGTCCATTTGAAACATGGGACGCTATTGGATTGAGGTCATCTGTAGAACGGATGAAAGAAGAAGGAGAGATAGTGCCGAATTGGGTACTAGAGTTCCTTGAAGCTGGTAATGAATCTTTCTATAAGCAAGATAATGGGGAAGTTTATTTCTATGATAATGGCGAATATAAAAAACAAGCATTCAATCCAAAAGAAATTAACATTAAACGATTAAAAGATGTGAATCGAGTAATTAAAAAGAACTCTGGTGCAAGTTTAATTGATATTGGAGATGGTGTTGCATTACTAGAATTCCATTCTAAAAGTAATGCAATTGGCTTAGATTCAATACAAATGGTTAACAATGCAATCGATGAAGTAGAAAAGAATTACGAAGGGCTTGTAATTGGAAACCAAGGGAAGAACTTTAGTGTTGGGGCAAACCTTGCATTAATGTTAATGGAAGCACAAGATGACAATTTCTTCGAGTTAGATATGGTTGTAAAAATGTTCCAAGATATGGGGACGAAAATTAAATATGCGAATAAGCCAGTAGTTGTAGCACCATTTAATATGACACTAGGTGGTGGAGCTGAAGTATCATTACCAGCTGCTGCTCTACAAGCATCTCCTGAGTTATATATTGGCCTTGTTGAATTTGGAGTAGGGCTAATCCCTGGTGGAGGTGGAACGAAAGAACTTTATTTGAAAGAACTTCGTAATCTACCAAAAGATATTGACTTTGACTTAACAAAGGTTGCAAATAATGTCTTTGAAAAAGTTGCCATGGCAAAAGTATCTACTTCTGCTAAAGAAGCAATTGAAAATGGGTTTTTAGATGCTAATGACAGAATTAGTGCAAATCCAGATCATTTAATCTATGATGCAAAACAACGCGTCTTAGAACTTGCAAAAGCAGGATACCGAGCACCACAACGTGAAAAAATTCCAGTAGTTGGAGAAGCAGGATATGCAGCTATGCTTATCGGTGCTAAGACATTACAATTTGGTGGTTATGCTTCCGAACATGATGTGAAAATTGCTGAGAAACTTGCATATGTATTATCAGGTGGTCGAATTAAAGAAGGAACACTCATTGATGAACAAGTAATGCTTGATCTAGAACGAGAGGCTTTCTTGAGCTTAATTGCAGAACCGAAAACACAAGCTAGAATGCAACACATGCTATTAAAAGGAAAGCCACTGAGAAACTAGGGAGGGGGAATGAAATATGAGAGAAGCAGTAATTGTAGCAGGAGCTAGAACCCCTGTTGGAAAAGCAAATAAGGGATCCTTAAAAAATAGTCGTCCAGATGATTTAGCGGCTTTAACAATTAAAGAAACATTAAAGCGTGCTGGTGGATATGATGGAAATATTGATGACGTTATCATTGGTTGTGCAATTCCTGAAGCAGAACAAGGCATGAACATGGCACGTAATATTGCCGGTCTAGCCAGATTAAAACATGATGTACCAGGTATAACAATAAACAGATATTGTTCTTCAGGCCTTCAAAGCATTGCATATGCATCTGAACGTATCATGCTAGGAGCAAGCGACACGATTATAGCTGGTGGTGCAGAATCTATGAGTCTAGTACCAATGTTGGGCCACTCATTTAAACCAAACCCAACACTAGTTACAGATGCACCAGGTTATTATATGGGAATGGGACATACAGCGGAAGAAGTAGCCAATCGATTTGGAATTTCTCGAGAGGATCAAGATGCATTTGCTGTTGAAAGTCATAAGCGAGCTGCAAAAGCAATTGCAGAAGGTAAGTTTAAAGATGAGATTGTACCAGTAGAAGTAACTGAGCGCTTCATCGGTAAAAATAATAAAGTTGAAGAAAAATCATTCATTTTTGATACAGATGAAGGTGTACGAGAAGGTACAACAATGGAAGTACTTGCTAAGTTACGCCCTGCTTTCCATGTGAAAGGGTCAGTAACAGCAGGAAACTCATCACAAATGAGTGACGGTGCAGCAACAGTTCTAGTAATGGACCGTGAAAAAGCGGAAGCTGAAGGGCTAAAACCATTAGTCAAATTCCGTTCCTTTGCAGTAGCGGGTGTTGAACCTGAAATCATGGGTGTTGGTCCAGTAAAAGCAATTCCAAAAGCACTAGAAATTGCTGGAATTGGTCTCTCTGACGTAGGATTATTCGAATTAAACGAAGCATTCGCTTCCCAATCTGTTCGTGTAATCCAAGCACTAGACCTAGACACAAATATTGTAAACGTAAACGGCGGAGCAATCGCCCTAGGACACCCACTAGGTATGACAGGAACCAAACTAACCCTAAGTCTAGCCTATGAAATGAAACGCCGTAACATCCAATTCGGCGTCGTCACCATGTGCATCGGCGGCGGCATGGGAGCAGCAGGAGTATTCGAACTGTTGTAATCTAGCAATCTAGTTTGAATATGCTTTGGTTATTAAAAAATGTGAGAGTTAATTAAGTGANAGTGAATTGCACTGAGCGGTCCGAATACACGTAGACTCCTGCGGGGAGAAGTGGCTATAGTGAGACCCCGCAGAGCGAAGCTCGAGGAGGCTCACTGCCACCCCGCGGAAAGCGAAGTGTATTCGGACCGCGGGTCTGGCATAAGAGTTCTAATATAGATTTCAAAAGTAGAAAGGATGTAAACAAATGAGCGAAACAAAAGAAAAATTATTCAAAGGCGGTTCCTTCCTAGTCGAAGACCTTAAAGGCGAAGACATCATCACACCAGAAGACTTCACAGACGAACACAAAATGATCGCCAAAACAACCGAAGACTTCGTCGTAGGAGAAGTACTACCAGTAGCTGAAAAACTGGAAAACCATGAATTTGAACATTCTGTAGACCTATTAAAAAAGGCAGGAGATCTAGGTCTACTAAGTGCAGACATACCGGAAGAATATGGTGGATTAGCACTTGATAAAATTAGCTCTTCTTTAATAACTGAGAAATTTGCACGAGCAGGTGGATTCTCCATCACTCATGGAGCACATGTAGGAATTGGTTCCCTTCCAATTGTATTTTTCGGAAATGAAGAACAAAAAGAAAAATACCTACCAAAGCTTGCAACAGGTGAACTAATCGCAGCATATGCATTAACAGAGCCTGGTTCAGGTTCGGATGCACTAGGTGCAAAAACAACTGCAAAACTAAATGAGGCAGGAACACACTATATACTAAACGGAGAAAAACAATGGATTACAAACTCAGCTTTTGCGGATGTATTTGTTGTCTATGCAAAAATTGATGGCGAACATTTCTCTGCATTTATTGTAGAAAAAGACTTCCCTGGAGTTTCAACTGGTCCAGAAGAAAAGAAAATGGGAATTAAATCATCATCTACTCGTACATTAATCTTAGAAGATGCAGAAGTTCCAGTAGAGAATCTTTTAGGAGAAAAAGGTCGCGGTCATATCATCGCGTTTAATATCTTAAACGTTGGACGTTACAAACTTGCAATTGGTGGTGTTGGTGGAGCAAAACGAGCACTTGAAGTTGCAACAGAATATGTTAACCAACGTAAACAATTTAATACTCCAATTTCAAGTTTTTCATTAACACAAGAAAAACTTGCAACCATTGCATCTGAAATCTATGCAAACGAAAGTGCTGTATATCGTACAGTTGGACTTTTTGAACAACGTATGGGATCTCTCACTGATGAGCAATTAAAAGACGGGCGTGAGATAGCTCGTGCTATTGCTGAATACCAAATTGAGTGTTCCATGAACAAATATATGGCTACTGAATTATTAGACCACGCAGCTGACGAGGCTGTTCAAATGCATGGTGGATATGGGTTTATGCAAGAGTATGAAGTAGAGCGAATTTATCGTGATTCCCGAATTAATCGGATCTTTGAAGGAACAAACGAAATAAACCGTTTACTAGTACCTGGAACATTACTCAAGAAAGCAATGAAAGGTGAGCTTCCTCTATTCCAAAAAGCTATGGCACTACAGGAAGAAATCATGATGATGATGCCGGAAGAACCAGGCAATGAACCTCTAGAGCAAGAGAAATATCTACTAAGAAATGCGAAGAAAATTGTATTACTTGGTGCTGGATTAGCAGCTCAAAAGTACATGCAAAAAATTGAGAAAGAACAAGAGATTTTAGTAAACCTTGCTGATATGGTGGCAGAGGTATACAACATGGAAAGTGCAATTTTACGTACAGAAAAAGCAATAAATGCAACTGGTGCGGATAAAAATAAACAAAAGCTATTATACACACAAGTATATGTACAAGAAGCATTTAACCGTATTGAAGCAGATGCTAAAGAAACATTAATTGCAGTTGAGGAAGGTGACACATTACGTATGATGCTTTCTTCATTACGTAAACTAACTCGTCACACACCTACAAATGTGATTGCGAAGAAACGTGAAATTGCAGCAGGAATTATAGAAGCTGAGAAATATACAGTTTAATAGAAATAAGGAAAACCGTACGAAGACGAATATGTCCTTGTACGGTTTATATTTTTTTATTTTCTTATAAACCTGTATAGCATATCGAACATAATCCGAAGTATATACCCAACAATGACCCCAATGGTATTAAGTATTAAATCATCTACATCAAAGCTTCTTGAGATAATCCCATTAATAGATAATATTAATTGCATTGTTTCAATAAAAAGAGTACTGATTAGACCAATAACAAAGATCTTTCCAAAAGAAATGTTCTTAAATAACAGTGGTATTAGGAAACCAATCGGAATAAAGACGACCACATTTCCTAGTAAATTAATAACTTGTAAGGTAAAATCACCAGGAAAATTAAGATAGAGTTTAATAGTTTCGAATGGAATTATATTAATAGTTACTTCTTCGTTTATTCTGCCATTACCTGGATATAACGTTAAATACAATAATGTCTCTGCGTATATTAAGAAAGCGATAATCAACACTTCACGTATGTAATCCACATCTCTCTTATTATATTTGAGGTATCCCATTCGAATAGGGATATAAACAACAATAGTCAACACGATGAGTGTGAAAGGAATGCCATTGATATATTTCATTACTTCGCCCCTAATAAATTAATATTATTAGTATAAAAGACGACTTAACAACGAGCAAGGAATTTAGGGGGACTGACCCTCTTATAAAATCCTATATCCCCCTTATCTTTCCAAGCAATCCATGGTAGAATATTGGTAGAAAAGGAGGGGTTAATTTGGCATTAACGTTTTATTGGTATCCAAACTGTGGGACTTGTAAGAAAGCAAAGAAATGGTTCGATGAGAATAACGTAACATACAATAGCATACATATTGTGGAAGAGACACCTTCTAAAGAAGAAATTCTAAAACTGATTGAAAATAGTGAACTATTACCTAAGAAATTCTTCAATACAAGTGGAATGAAGTATCGCGAGTTAAATATTAAAGACAAGATTAAAGACGCAACAACGGAAGAAATGGCTGAAATACTAGCTTCAGATGGAATGTTAATTAAACGTCCTATTGTTACAGACGGAAAAAAGGTTACAGTTGGTTTTAAAGAAGATGAATTTGAAAAGCATTGGACAGAACAATAAGATATATCAGGTATATCTTTATTACTAGCTTAAATTGATTAATACTTGTATAGTGAAGATACAATCAATTATTCGGAGGGATACTAATGAGCATACCAAATGAATTATTATATTCAAAAGAACATGAATGGGTAAAAAAAGAAGGAAATACAGTTCGTATAGGTATTTCTGATTTTGCACAAGATGAACTTGGAGATATCGTATTTGTAGAACTACCTGAAGTTGGTGACGAAGTAAAAGTTGACGAGCCATTTGGAAGTGTTGAATCTGTTAAAACAGTATCTGAACTTTATGCTCCGGTAAGTGGGAAAATTGTCGAAGTGAACACAGAGTTAGAAGATAGTCCTGAGCTGGTTAACGAATCTCCATATGAAAATGCATGGATGATCGTTGTAGAACTAACGGATGAATCCGAATTAGATGAACTATTATCAGCTCAAAGTTATAAAGAGTTTGTAGAGCAAGATTAATACAATATAGCATCTTAAGCTGACTTTTTTCCGTGAAATAGGAAGAGAGTCAGTTTTATATTTCCATTTTGACAAAATTTAGACGCCTTGTATTTAACAGATGAGGGGGATCTACATGATTTCACATCAACCGGATCGGGTTATTATTGTTGAAGGATTAACTGATAAACGACAACTGGAAAAGGTGATTGATGATCAAATAACAATTATCTGTACGAATGGAACTTTTGATATTGAGCGTTTTGACGAAATGTTAGAAACATATCAATTGGATGAAAAAGATGTCTATATTTTTGTTGATGAAGATAAGTCTGGGATAAAACTAAGAAAACAACTTTCCTTAGAATTACCTCATGCTGAACATATTTATGTAAGTAGTGAATACAGAGAAGTGGCCGCAACTCCTGAAAAAATTCTAGCTATGCTTCTACTTGGTAAGCATATTGCAGTTAATCCACACTATCTAGTATAGCTTACGTACAAGTTGGTGATTATTTGAAAGAGATTACAGAAGAACAACTAGAAAAACAAGATTACTTATTATATATCTATACGCCTTTTTGTGGTACGTGTAATCTGGCAAGATCAATGCTTGAGAAGATTGAGTCTGTCCATAAAACGGAGATTTTTCATAAGATGAATGCATCTTTTTATCCGGATTTTATGCAGGAATATAAAATTGAAAGTGTACCCTGTTTATTAATTAAGAAGAATAATATAATCCAGGAAAAAGTCTATGCTTTTCGTTCAATACCTAATATCTATTCTTATTTATTAACGTATCAACCAGAGCTGTTTAGCGAAAAACAATAAACAATTTTCATTTTTATGTTGACAGAGTTTCACAGTGGTGATATAGTTAAATCTATCAAAATCGAATATATGATTTATGAATCTCTTATCCAGAGCGGTGGAGGGAAAGGCCCTATGAAACCGCGGCAACCGTCAAACAATCGTGTTTGAAATGGTGCCAACTCCTACAAAGCATATTGCTTTGAAAGATGAGAGAACATGAAGATCTAATATTGACTTATTACGTCTTTCTGTTCTCTTACAGAAAGACGTTTTTTGTTGTTTTAGAATACTGAGTAAAGCGTCATGAGAATATAAGATTATTTATTCGTACATCATAGAAAAAGGAGGGATGCACTGGTGATATCTATAAAAGGACTAACAAAGAAATTTTTGATCCAACATAAAGAGATTACAGCTGTCGATGACTTAAGCTTAACTATTAAAAAAGGAGAAATTTTCGGGGTTATCGGCTATAGTGGTGCTGGAAAAAGTACATTAATTCGATTAATAAATCGTCTAGAAGAACCAACTTCTGGTAGTGTTATCATCGGTGACAAAGAGATAACTAATCTTCGTAAGGGTGAATTAAGAAATGCAAGGCAAAACATAGGAATGATTTTTCAGCATTTTAATTTACTATGGTCGAGAACGGTAAGTGAAAATATATCCTTTCCATTAGAAATTGCTGGTGTACCTAAAGACGAAAGGGAAAAGCGTGTCCAAGAATTAATTCAGTTAGTTGGTCTAGCTGGTAGAGAAAATGCCTACCCTTCACAATTGAGCGGTGGACAAAAACAACGAGTTGGAATTGCGAGAGCTCTTGCTAATGATCCAAAGGTGCTGCTTTGTGATGAAGCTACATCTGCATTAGATCCCGAAACAACAAACTCTATCCTCGATCTGCTAGTAGATATTAACGAGAGGCTTGGTTTAACAATCATACTCATCACGCATGAGATGCACGTTATCCAGAAGATTTGTAATCGAGTTGCAGTTATGGAAAATGGAAAAATCGTAGAGCAAGGTGAGGTTATCGATGTTTTCTTAAAACCTAAGCATTCAGTCACGAAGAAATTTGTAGAGCAAGTAATGGGTAATGAAGAGGGTGACCTAACCGAGATAATAGATGACCATTCTGCTGGCAAATTAGTACGATTACACTTCATTGGAGAAACTGCTAACCAAGCATTAATAAGTACAATATCTAAACAATTTAATATTGAGGTAAATATTTTACAAGGGAAAATTAATCAAACGAAGCTAGGTGCCTATGGAACCTTAACTGTTCAAATACTCGGAGAAATAGAGGAAATTGATCGAACTATTACATTTATTAAAGAAGAAACCTCAATTGAAGTGGAGGTTTTAGCTCATGCTTAAGGAATTATTTCCAAACGTAGTACTAGAAGACCTTCTTGTAGCAACTGGTGAAACATTTTATATGACACTACTCGCACTTGTGGGAACTGTTATTTTTGGGATTATTTTAGGTCTCTTACTATACTTAACATCTAATGGTAACTTGTGGAAGAATAAAGGTTTCAATTACATTATTGCTGCTGTAGTAAATATTTTTAGAGCTATTCCTTTTATTATTTTAATTTTACTGTTAATTCCATTTACAACCTTTTTATTAGGGACGTTTAGAGGTTCGAATGCGGCTTTACCTGCTTTAATTATCGGATCTGCTCCATTCTATGCCAGATTAGTAGAAATTGGCTTACGTGAAGTGGATAAAGGCGTCATTGAAGCTGCACAATCAATGGGGGCAAAAACAAAAACAATTATATTTAAAGTATTATTGCCTGAATCAATGCCAGCACTTGTATCTGGAGCTACAGTAACAGCAATTGCTTTAATTGGATATACAGCAGTTGCTGGAGTTATTGGTGCAGGAGGACTAGGTGATTTTGCTTACTATTATGGCTTTGTACGCCGTGATTTTGATGTAGTATTCGTATGTACCGTATTAATCATTATTATTGTGTTCATTTTCCAATTTATTGGTGACATGATTACTAAGAAATTGGATAAAAGATAAATACTAAAAACTAAAAACATAAGGGAGAATACAAAATGAAGAAATTATTATTTGTGTTATCTATTTTACTTATTGGATTATTAGCTGCTTGTGGCAATGATGAAGTGATCAAGATTGGTGCAACAAGTACACCGCATGCAGAAGTGTTAGAAAAGGCTAAGCCTATTTTAGAAGAAGAGGGCATTACAATTGAAATTGAAGAGTATTCTGATTACTTCTTACCAAACCTTGATCTAGACGAAGGTGCAATTGATGCAAACTATTTCCAACATATTCCGTTTTTTGAAGGTGAAACAACTGACCCAGACAAAGCTTATGATATCGTTAATCTAGGTGGAATTCATATTGAACCAATTGGAATTTATTCTAAAGGCATTACAAGTGTTGATGATATTCCAGAAGGCACAGAAGTAATTATTAGTCGTAACGATGCAGATCATCTTCGTGTACTTGAGCTATTTGAAGCAGAAGGGTTAATTAAAGTTGCAGATGATATTGAAGACCCACTAACATTAACACAAGATGATATCGTTGAAAATCCATTAAACTTACAATTCCTATTCGGGGAAGTAAACCCAGAATTTTTAATTGAAGCATATGAAAATGAGGAAAACACACTTGTAGCAATTAATGTAAACTATGCAATCGAAGGTGGATTAAATCCACTAGACGATCCGCTACTTCTTGAAGGTGAAGAATCTGATTATGTAAATATTATTGCTGCTCGTTCAGAAGATAAAGACAATGAAGACCTTAAGAAAATTGTAGAAGTTCTTCAATCCGAGGAAATTCAAAACTTTATTATCGAAAAGTATGAGGGTGCTGTAGTACCAGTTGGTGGAAATAACTAATACTTTCAAACAGTAAATCCATTCTAGGGTTTACTGTTTTTTTCTTTTATTGAGCAAACAATAGTATATGCGAGAAAAAGCGAAAATGTTTATGGATATTACTATTATTAGAATTGTAGTAGAAGAAATGTGAATTGATCCTAATATTAGCGATGAAATCCAACTTGGAGTCCACTATGTCTGCATGCTACGATGGAATTGTCAATAAAACGAAAGGATGATTCACTATTAATAGTGAGATACAAATGAATTATACTCCAGAAATGGAAAAAGCGATGCAAAAATCACATCGAATGGGGTATGCAGATTATTGTCGTAAATTAGAAAACCGGATGAAGGTTGAAAGGAGACGACAAGAAGATTACAATAGATCTAAATACGTTGTAGCTGAAATTGAAAGTAACATTCATAGATGATTATAGATGAGAGGTTGGCTAATTATAGTCAGCCTCTATATTTTATTCGCCAAACTGTAATATTTTTCTAGAAATTGACAATAAAATATACCTTGTTTCTTCCTATATAAATGGACAAACTTGCATAACCTAAAAAAGTTGCTTATCAATTCGAAATGCTATAAGATTGTAATGAGAATAGATTGAGAATGGATATAAATAATTTACATATCCAAAAACATAACAATTATGGAGGTATCAAATATGGCAGGATCTACATTAGAAATTAAAAATCTTCATGTATCTATTGAAGATAAAGAAATATTGAAAGGTGTTAATTTAACAATTAAGGGTGGAGAATTCCACGCTATTATGGGACCAAACGGTACTGGTAAATCCACATTAGCATCTGCTATCATGGGTCATCCTAAATACGAAATTACTGAGGGAAGCATCACACTTAATGGTGAAGATGTTCTTGAAATGGAAGTAGATGAGCGTGCTCGTGCAGGTCTATTCCTTGCAATGCAATATCCAAGTGAAGTAAGTGGTGTAACAACATCTGAATTCTTACGTTCTGCTATTAACGCACGTCGTGAAGAAGGCGATGAAATCCCACTAATGAAATTCATTAAAGAATTAGATAAAGACCTAGATTACTTAGAAATCGATCAAAATATGGCAACTAGATATTTAAATGAAGGGTTCTCTGGTGGAGAGAAGAAACGTAATGAAATCCTTCAATTAATGCAAATTAAACCAGATATTGCAATTCTTGACGAAATTGACTCTGGTCTAGATATTGATGCACTTAAAGTAGTATCAAAAGGAATTAACAAAATGCGCGGCGAAGAATTTGGCTGCTTGATCATTACTCACTACCAACGTCTATTAAACTATATTACTCCAGACTACGTACACGTAATGATGCAAGGTCGTGTTGTTAAATCTGGTGGTCCTGAATTAGCACAACGCTTAGAAGCGGAAGGATATGACTGGATTAAAGAAGAATTAGGTATTGAAGACGAAACAGTTGGGCAAAACGCTTAATAGTTAGGAGGGGTAATATGACTGTAGAGACAAAGCTACCTTATGATAGAAGTTATATCGAGCAGTTTTCAAGCCAGCTTAATGAACCAGCATGGATGAAAGAACTTCGTCTAAATGCATTGGAACAGGCTGAATCTCTGGAATTACCAAAACCAGATAAAACAAAAATTGGTAAATGGAACTTTACACGCTTTAAACATACGGCTTCTGGTGAAGTGGAAACTATTACATCTTTAACAGAATTGCCAGTTGAAATACAAGATTTCTTTGATAAAGAAGCTTTACCTGAGAATCTAGTTATCCAACGTAATCACACTGTAGCTTTCGCTAAACTAAATGATGATTTAGCAAATAAAGGTGTAATTTTCACGGATATTTTCACTGCTTTAAGAGAGCATGAAGATCTAGTGAAACGATACTTTATGAAGGATGCAGTATCTGTTGATGAACATAAATTAACTGCACTTCACGCTGCATTAATGAACGGTGGTATCTTTGTATACGTTCCAAAAAATGTACAAATTAAAGAACCACTTCAAGTTGTTTTTTGGCAAGAAGATCCGGAAGTAGCGCTTATTAATCATGTGCTAGTTGTTGCTGATGAAAATAGTGAATTAACATATGTTGAAAACTATATTTCTAATAATCAAAATGAAGAAACTGTTGCAAACATTGTAACAGAGGTTATTGCACAAGATAATGCAAAAATTTCATTTGGAGCGGTAGATAATTTTGCTGCAGGCACGACAACATATGTAAATCGTCGTGGTGTAGGTTACCGTGATGCGCAAATTGATTGGGCATTAGGACAAATGAATGATGGTGACACAGTGTCAGAAAACGTAACACATCTAGTTGGAGATGGTGGATCTGCTAACGCAAATGCCGTTACAGTTGGACGTGGAAAACAAACACAGAACTTTACTGCGAAAATTGTTCAATTTGGTAAAAATACAGATGGTCAAATCCTACAACGTGGGGTTATGAAAGAAAGTGCAACAACTATTTTTAATGCTGTTGGTAAAATTGAACATGGTGCTTCTGGTGCAAATAGTGAACAAACTTCTCGTGTACTAATGTTAAGTGAAAATGCTCGTGGAGATGCAAACCCAATCCTTCTAATTGAAGAAGATGATGTTACTGCAGGTCACGCAGCATCAGTTGGTAGAGTAGATCCGATGCAACTATATTACTTTATGAGTCGTGGAATTAGAAAAGAAGAAGCTGAACGTCTTGTTATCTATGGATTCTTAGATCCAGTAGTAAGAGAATTACCAATTGATGCTGTTAAAAAGCAGTTGAAACAAGTAATCGAAAGGAAAGTTAACTAATGGATGTAAAAGCCATTAGGCAAATGTTCCCGATTCTGGATCAAGAAGTAAATGGTCACCCATTAGTATATTTAGATTCTTCAGCAACATCTCAAAAACCAATTTCGGTTATTGAAGCTGTTGATAACTACTATCGTAAAGATAATGCCAATGTTCACCGTGGTGTTCATACCCTTGGTTCTCGTGCGACGGATCAATATGAAGGAGCACGTGAGAAGGTTCGACGTTTTATTAATGCAAAAAGTACTTCGGAGATAATTTTTAACCGCGGTACAACGACAGGTATTAATACAGTTGCATATAGTTATGCTCGTGCTAACTTAAAGCCTGGTGATGAAGTCTTAATTACTCCTATGGAACATCATAGTAATATCATCCCTTGGCAACAAGCAGTTAAAGCAACAGGTGCAACATTAAATTACATTCCGTTACAAGATGATGGAACAATTTCTTTAGAAGATGTTCGTAAACTTGTTACCGATAATACGAAAGTAGTAGCAATTGCGCATGTTTCTAACGTATTGGGAACAATAAACCCAATTAAAGAAATTGCTCAAATTGCTCATAGCAAAGGTGCTGTACTCGTTGTAGATGGGGCTCAAGGAGTTCCACATATGAAAGTAGATGTACAAGACCTTGATTGTGATTTCTACGCTTTCTCTGGTCATAAGATGTTAGCACCAACTGGAATAGGTGTGCTTTATGGGAAGAGAGAATTGCTAGAGAATATGGAACCAGTTGAATTTGGTGGTGAAATGATCGATTTTGTAGATTTACAGGATTCAACTTGGAAAGAGCTACCTTGGAAGTTTGAAGGTGGTACACCGATTATAGCTGGTGCCATAGGTCTTGCTGCTGCAATTGACTTTTTAGAAGATGTCGGAATGGATAACATTCTAAATCATGAACAAAAGTTAGCTGATTATGTCATGGACCGTCTACGTACTGTAGATGATATTAAAGTGTATGGACCTGAACATCGTGCGGCACTTGTAACTTTTAATTTAGGGGACGTTCATCCTCATGACGTTGCGACCGCATTAGATTCTTATGGTATAGCTGTTCGTGCTGGACATCACTGTGCTCAACCATTAATGAAGTGGTTAAACGTAACAGCAACAGCGAGAGCAAGCTTCTACCTTTATAATACAGAAGATGATGTGGAAAAATTAGTTGACGGACTCTTGAAAACGAAGGAGTTTTTCGGTCATGTCTTTTAACAACTTAGAGTCACTTTATCGTCAAGTGATTATGGATCATTATAAAAATCCCCGTAACCGAGGTGTAATTGAAGGAGATGCACTTACAGTTGATATGAATAACCCAACCTGTGGAGATCGTATTCAATTACAACTTCAAATTGAAGATGGTGTCGTAAAGGATGCTAAATTTGAAGGGGAAGGCTGTTCAATCAGTATGTCGTCTGCATCAATGATGACTCAAGCAATAAAAGGTCAACCCGTTGCAGATGCTTTAGAAATGTCGAAACTCTTTTCTAATATGATGCTTGGGGGAGAGATTGATACGGATTTAGACATGGGAGATGCAGAGGCATTAAGTGGTGTTTCTCAATTCCCAGCTCGTATTAAATGTGCAACCTTAGCATGGAAAGCAATGGAAAAGGGAGTTCACAATAAGTAAATGTACCATTACTAGAAGGAGGGTATATGATGGCAAAAAAAGCGCCTGAAATAGATGAGTATAAATATGGCTTTCGTGATAAAGACGTTTCTGTTTTCCGTACGGAGCGTGGTTTAACACGTAAAGTTGTTGAAGAGATTTCGAAAATGAAAGAAGAACCTGAGTGGATGTTAGATTACCGTCTTAAAGCATTGGAACATTTCTATTCACGTCCAATGCCACAATGGGGTGGAGATTTAACCGAACTTGATTTCGATGAAATTGTTTACTATGTTAAACCTTCTGAGAAACAAGGTAGATCTTGGGATGAAGTACCTGAAGAAATTAAACAAACATTCGATCGATTAGGTATCCCTGAAGCAGAGCAGAAATACCTTGCTGGTGTTTCTGCACAATACGAATCTGAAGTAGTTTATCAAAGTCTAAAAGAAGATTTACAAGATTTAGGTATTATTTTCTTAGACACGGATTCTGCATTAAAAGAGCATGAAGATTTATTTAAAGAGTACTTCGGTACAGTAATTCCATACTCTGATAATAAATTCTCAGCACTTAACTCTGCAGTTTGGTCTGGTGGTTCATTTATTTATGTACCAAAAGGTGTAAAAACAAGTACACCACTTCAAGCATATTTCCGTATTAACTCTGAAAATATGGGACAGTTTGAAAGAACACTAATTATTGTTGATGAAGATGCTTCAGTACACTATGTGGAAGGATGTACAGCACCAACGTATTCTTCAAGTTCACTTCATAGTGCAGTAGTTGAAATCATCGTTAAAAAAGATGCATATTGCCGTTATACGACAATTCAAAACTGGTCTGCTAACGTTTATAACCTAGTTACAAAACGTGCAGTAGTTGATGCTAATGGAACAATGGAATGGATTGATGGTAACATTGGTTCTAAACTAACAATGAAATATCCAGCAATCATTCTACGTGGAGAAGGTGCTCGTGGTAACACAATCTCTATTGCAATGGCTGGTAAAGGCCAAGTGCAAGATGCTGGTGCGAAGATGCATCACCTAGCACCAAACACTTCTTCTACGATCGTTTCTAAGTCATTCTCTAAAGATGGAGGAAACGTTACGTACCGTGGTGTTGTTCACTTTGGACGTAAGGCTGATGGTGCACGTGCTAATATCGAATGTGATACATTGATTTTAGATAATAAGTCAAAATCAGATACCATTCCTTATAATGAAATTTTAAATGATAATATTTCATTAGAGCACGAAGCTAGAGTTTCAAATGTTTCTGAAGAACAGTTATTCTACTTAATGAGTAGAGGTTTATCGGAAGAAGAAGCAACTGAAATGATCGTAATGGGCTTCATCGAGCCATTTACGAAAGAACTTCCAATGGAGTATGCAGTTGAAATGAACCGTCTAATCAAATTCGAGATGGAAGGTTCAATCGGTTAATAATATTTACCCAGTACAAGATATCTTGTACTGGGTTTTTTATGTATATCCAAAAATATAATACGGACTGAAAGATAAACTGCTCATTAGGAATCTATCTCTCAAAATGCTACAATGAGATAGAAACTAAAAGAACAGAGGTTTTTCATTTGGTAGTCATAATTTGTTTATTTATTGGTATCATGACAGCATTTATAGGAAGTTTAGTCGGGCTTGGTGGAGGAGTTATACTTATACCAAGTATGTTACTGCTTAGCCAGTTTGTCCCAGGCTTCGAATGGGCTACTCCACAGGCAATTGTCGGTATATCGTTAATTACAATGGTTTTCACTTCACTTGCATCTACTCTTTCCTATTTTAAGGAAGGGAGAGTAGATTATAAAACGGGTATTCTATTTTTGTCAGGAAGTATACCAGGTAGTATATTTGGTTCATGGCTAAATCAATTCATAGGGACAGAAGAGTTTTTACTATATTTTGGAATATTGATTATCGGAATATCATTACTCTTCTTCGTTAAAAGAAAACCACGAGTGCAAGTCCAAATTCAAGCAAGTAGTCATTTGCGAACTTTTCACATGAATGGGGATACATTCCAGTATTCCGTTTCACCAACTTTTGCGTTCATTCTTTCTTTAGTTGTTGGCAGTTTGTCAGGGTTATTTGGAATAGGTGGGGGATCTATTATGGTTCCAGCAATGATATTATTGTTTGGCTTTCCAGTACATATTGCAACTGCTACTTCGATGTTTATGATATTTTTTGTTAGTATGATTGGAGCAAGCACCCACATTACACTTGGACATATAGAATGGACATACGTTTTCTTCTTCATTCCAGGAGCGTGGATTGGTGGTCGCCTCGGTGCTAAAACTAACCAAATTTTAAAAGGGAAAACGTTAGAATGGATTTTACGAGTAACATTAATTATTATTGGATTACGTATGATAATTAATGGGCTAACAGCTTAAGGAGTCTACTTATGCAAGAAAAATTATATTTCTACTATACAAATGATCTACATAGTAATTTCAAACAATGGCCAAAAGTAGCTACGTTTATGAAAACAGCAAAAGAAAAGCGTGAAAAAGCCAATGATTCATATTGGCTTTTTGATATTGGTGATCATATTGACCGGGTGCACCCCATTTCAGAAGCATTATTAGGGAAAGGCAATATTACACTCTTGAATGAAATTGGATATGATGTAGTCACGATTGGTAATAATGAGGGTATTACGTTTGCTCATGAGGATTTATTTCAGTTGTATGATAACGCTAAATTTCATGTAGTTTGCGCCAATTTAGAGAATAAAAGAGGAGAAAATCCAAATTGGTTAAAGCCTACTGTGCAAATTCAATCAAATAACGGGATACGGATAGGAGTAATTGGACTAACCGCGCCATTTAAAGAGTATTATGAGATTCTAGGCTGGAATATCAAAGATATTTATCATACTTTAGGATGTCTAATCTCAAAACTAAAAGAAGAAACAGATATTATTGTTCTATTATCCCACTTAGGTATTTCTGAAGATCAAGAAATTGCTAGAGGGTTTTCGGAAATCGATGTAATTATCGGAGGGCATACTCATCATTTATTACGAACTGGAGAAGAAGTGAATCAAGCTATCATCACTGCTGGAGGAAAACATTGTAATTATGTAGGAGAAGTCATCTTAACTTGGGATCATAATGAAAGAAAATTAGTAAAAAAAGAAGCCTATACAACAGAAATTTCGAATTATCCCAACGATAACTACACATTAGAATTACTTCAAGAACTTCAAAAAAAATCGAATCATGTTCTAGGAACATCAATTGTTACAATTGATAAACCAATAAAAGTGGACTGGTATAAGCATTCAACTATTATGCAGCAGTTAACAGACTTTATTACACAAGAAGAACAAGCAGATTGTGGAATGTTTAACACGGGGTTATTATTAGAAGGATTTGAAAAAGGTGAAATAACATATGGAGATGTGCATCGCATATGTCCTCATCCAATTAATCCTTGTATAGTCGAGTTAACTGGGGCGGAATTGATAGAAGTAATTCGAGTTAGTTTAACAAAAGAATTTATGGAATTTGAATTAAAAGGATTGGGATTTAGAGGTAAGGTGTTAGGTAAGATGGTCTTCTCTAGAATCGATGTTGAGACGGAATTACATTCGAATGGGCAAGAGTTTGTATCGGAAGTTAGAATCCATAATAAACCAATAAACCCTGATAAAACTTATTCGGTAATTACTGCAGATACATTTACCTTTGGAAGACTATTGCCGGAAGTGGCACGTTCAGAAAGGAAGCAGTATATCTTACCTAAATTTATTCGAGATTATTTTGTTGAGACACTAATTACCTATTATAAAAAATAACTTTCCAATCGTGACATATATCCCCTTTATTGCATAGACATATATTGTGTATTGTGTAAAGGAGGCATTAAGTTGATTACGATTAATCCGTTGGAAGTAGAAGGTATCATGTTTACAGCGATAAAAGTAGAACTTCCTAAAACGAATCTCTTAATGATAACTAATGAGATCGGGTATATTATGTGTGGTGCATTGGATGTTGATTTACTGAGTGAGAAACTAAAGGATCGTCAAGTAATTGCTGCAAGGGCTGTCGGAGTTCGTACGATTGATGATTTGTTAAATGCCCCGTTAGAGAAAATAACAGAGGCCTCAAAGGAACAGTTTGGTTGGGAAGTTGGTATGATCGGAAAAGAAGCATTAAAACGTATCTCTTAGAAAAGTGTCTCCTTTGTGAGACATTTTTTGTTGTTCGGATATTAAAATACTTAGTAATTTATAGCGGAATTTAGAAAAATTTGATACTATGAAATTATTATTATGTCGAATTTTGACTCTTTTGGCGGAGTTAGTTAGGTAGGGGTAGGCTATGAGACTAGTATCACTACGATCAATTAAACCAGGTAATATTTTAGGGCAAACAATCTATCGCGAAAATGGAACAATCCTACTTCAAAATGGTGTCACAATATCTGATAGAATATTAGAACGATTAGAGGCACAAGGGATATCCTATGTTTATATAGAAGATGAATCCACGAACGATATTACAACTCAATCTGTAATTTCCGAGAGATTAAGACAAGAGGCTGTATCATCCTTAAAGAAATTATTTACGAATATCCGTAAAGGTAATCTAAAAGCTAGTCCACACGCTCTTGACGAAGAGTCGAGGAATATTACAGAAGTAATTACAAAAATAAAAAATGATTTAGATAATCATCCAGAATCGATTAGTATACTTACAGATATCTATTTAATGAATGATTATATTTATAATCATTCATTAAATGTTGCAATATACTCTTTAGCAATTGGAATGAAATTAGGCTTAAACTCTAAGGAATTATTAGAGCTAGGTAAGGGTGCCATGCTCCATGACATTGGAAAGGTATTTATTGATTCAGATATTATCAATAAGCCAACACAATTAACAGTAGAAGAATTTGAGGTAATGAAATCACATACAACGATTGGATATAACTTGCTTCGGAAAACACATACATATTCCTCCCTCGTTGCTCACTGTGCCTATCAACATCATGAACGATTAAATGGGTCTGGCTATCCTCGTGGATTAAAAGAAAACGAAATCCACCTATTTGCTCAAATTATTGGAGTTGCGGATGTGTTTGATGCTATGACAAGTAATCGGGTCTATAAAAAAGCTTTATTACCACATGAAGCGATGGAATTTTTATACAGTGCAGCAGTGAATCAGTTTGATAAGAAGGTTGTAGAGGCCTTTAAGTCTAGTGTTGCGATTTATCCAAACGGAATTACTGTGGAATTGAATGATAAACGTCAAGGAATTGTAATATCTCAAAATAAAAACATATGTGATCGTCCAATTATTCGGATTGAAAAAGATGGATCCAGTGAGGTCACTGCTTATGAAGTCGATTTATCCAAAGAATTAAACCTAACCATTATTAACTGTTATTAAGTTATGAATAGCATACCCCCAAAGGAACAAGCATAGATTGTACTGAGGGGGTTTTTATAATGAGAAGACATCGGATGGGTTTTCGTGGAAGGAGTTCACCTCCTCCGTCACGTTATATTTTAATGATTTCATTTATCATGGTAGTGGTCATTACGTATTTTAGTCTAAAGTTTGTTGATGAAAAGATTACGCCAACAATTTTAGAGATTGCTGAAGCGAAAACAACTGAATTTGCAACTAGAGGTATTAATTCAGCAGTTAAGTTTGCAGAAGAGTATACATTTGATGATATTGCAATTAAAGAAAAAACCGAAGCGGGTTATATATCTATAGTTGGATGGGATCAGTCGGTAGTTAATAAAATTAATCGCGCAGCAACTGATAGGGTAGAAGAGTTTTTTCATAGTATGAACCGTGGAACACCACCACAATACAGTGACCCACTTGGTGAACCAGAAGTATATGGAGATACAGTTGATGAATTAGTTGATCGAGATCCAACTGTTATTGAAATCCCACTTGGTCAAGCAACCGGGAATTCTATCTTAGCTAATTTAGGACCTCGAATCCCGATTAATCTGGAGTTAATTGGTGCTGTACGGACAGAATTAGTAGAAGAGGTAGAAGAATTAGCAATTAATGGTGTATTTGTATCGTTATACGTAAAGGTAGAAGCAGATGTGCAAATTGTTATACCTTTTACAACTGATGTACAAAAGGTAAGTACAAAAATATTAATAGACAAAACATTAGTAATGGGGGATGTACCTGATTTTTACGGTGGTACTGGGGGCAATCCTTCTATATCTGTCCCAAAAGAAGACTTGCAAGATGATGAATAATTTAGTATAGTAGATTCATAATTTAATAGAAACCTTATCAGATCGGTGAGGTAGAGGCGCGAGTAAGAAAAGTAATCCATATGAGGATGACAACGATGATTATGGATGAAAGGCTTATTTGCCGAAGCGTAATAAGGGTCGAACTTATTATTTGCTGGGGTGTCTTTGAATAAGAGGCACACTGTCATGCGGCCGACCGCATGGAGGACTACAGATCGTGATGGAGGATAACGTATATCAAAAGCAATGATAAGTTATTTTCTATCGTTGCTTTTTTTGTTTGCAAAAAACCAAAAGCGTATCTCCATGTTCGGACGGCACATACTAAATACAACATTGGAGGTAGCTTTTATGGAAGGAACAATTTTTTCTCTTATTCCAGCAGTTGTGATGCTCGTTTTAGTACTAATAACTAGGAAAGTACTCCTATCACTAGGTGTAGGAATTATTGTTGGAGCATTGTTTATTCATGATTTTAACATTTTGAACAGTGTTAAAGAAATCTGGAGTGTGTTTTACGGTATCTTTGTTTCAGAAGGATCCATTAACACAGGTGATTTACAATTAATTGGCTTTTTATTATTATTAGGGGTCATGACAGCTTTTCTACAAGCTTCCGGTGGTAGTAAGGCATTTGGAGACTGGATGATTTCTAAAATTAAGACCCGTCGTGGCGCGCAATTAATGGCTCCAATCTTTGGACTAATCATATTCATTGATGACTACTTTAATGCGTTAGCTGTCGGGCAAATAGCTAGACCGATAACGGATCGTTATAAAATCTCTCGTGCGAAATTAGCATATTATATTGACTCTACGTCTGCACCAATTACGGTTATTTCTCCTATATCAAGTTGGGGTGCTTATTTAATTGGTGTAATCGGGTCTTTAGTTGTTGTTGTCGGGCTTCAACCATTAGAAGCATTTGTTAAAATGATTCCTTACAATTTATATGCGATTGGTGCCATACTATTAGTTTTCCTTGTTGCTTATTTCGATATTAACTTTGGACCAATGAAAAAGCATGAAGATAAAGCATTGCAAACTGGAGAAGTAATTCCGAGTGACAAAGCGGTTCCAGGAGATTTATCAGATACGTTTAGTCCAAGTAAAAAAGGAAGAGTCTATCATTTAATTGTACCAATTGTTGCTCTGCTAGTTACTACAGTCGGCTTCATGTTGATAACTGGCGCAAATGCTAGTGGTGATACAGTAACACTTCTATCTATATTTGAAAATACAAATGTTAACTTCTCACTGTTTATTGGTGGTATTGTAGCAGTAGTAATCGCGTTTGTACTATATGTAACTCAACGAAATCAAAATGCAACTACTGGCCGTGTCTTTATGGAAGGTATTAAAGCGATGCTTCCGGCAATCTATATTCTTTTACTAGCTTGGGTGATAGGGTCTATTATCTCTACCCTTCAAACAGGTGAGTATTTAGCTGGAGTGGTTGAGACTGCAAATATTAGTACAGGATTTTTACCATTAATACTATTTATAATTTCTGGTTTTATGGCACTTGCTACGGGAACATCTTGGGGTACATTTGGAATTATGCTTCCAATTGCAGCTAATATCATGGCTGTAGCAGACCCAACATTAATGCTTCCTTCCCTTGCGGCAGTGTTAGCTGGTGCAGTATTTGGAGATCATGTGTCACCTATATCTGATACAACAGTACTATCGTCAACAGGTGCAGGGGCAAATCATATAGATCACGTGCTAACACAACTTCCATATGCATTAGTCGTTGCGATTGCTTCATCAATTGGATATTTAATTATTGGTTTAACGAACTTATTGTTTGTAGGATTGATAGTAACATTAGTACTTATAGTTGCTTTTGCAGTAATCATGAAAAAAGTATCAAACAACTAAAGATAGCATTGAAAATAGAGTCTAACTTTTTGGATAAATCCTCATGGAATTACCCCCAAAAGAGTGAGGCTCTTTTTGTTTATTTATAATATTTTTTAGAATGAGAAAATTTAAAAAATACTTTGACATATAAACTCCGTACCGTTATAATACAGACAAGTTCAGTAATTTCTGAAAAATAAAATATAAACTGTACAAGTAGGTAATTTAACATTATCTTAGGCTTATTACAAATTTACATATGTAATAAGGAAAAAATTATAAGGAGGTCTTCTAATGGAAACACGTTCACAGTGGGGAACGAGAGCAGGATTTATTTTGGCTGCAGTAGGATCTGCCGTTGGATTAGGTAATATTTGGCGGTTTCCGGCTGTAGCCTATGACAATGGAGGAGGGGCATTTTTAATCCCTTATCTGTTTGCATTGTTAACGGCAGGTATTCCAATTTTAATTTTGGAATTTACAATGGGGCACAAATACCGTGGCTCAGCACCGTTAACTTATCGGAGAATGAATAAGAAAACAGAGTTCATAGGATGGTGGGCAGTATTAGTAGCGTTTGTCATCTCTACTTATTATTCAGTTATTATTGCCTGGGCAATGTCTTATTCTGTTTTTTCATTCAACTTAAATTGGGGTTCTGATACTGGAGCGTTCTTAATGGGAGATTATTTGAAACGCACAGTTGCACCGGGAGAATTAGGTAGTCTAGTACCAGGAGTATTAATCCCGTTAATATTAGTTTGGGTAATTACACTTGGTATCTTATTCAAAGGTGTTAAGAAAGGTATTGAGATAGCGAACCGTATTTTTATACCAGCATTAGTAATCGTATTCTTAATCATTGTAATTCGAGCTATCACATTACCAGGAGCATTAGATGGTTTAGAGGCGTTCTTTACACCTGATTTTAGTCGAATACTCGATCCAGAAGTATGGGTAGCGGCATATGGACAAATATTCTTTAGTTTATCGATTGCATTTGCAATTATGATTACGTATTCTAGTTATTTGCCTAAAAAATCGGATCTAACAAATAACGCTTTTATAACTGGGTTTGGTAACTCATCTTTTGAAATCCTAGCAGGTATTGGAGTATTTGCGATTTTAGGGTTTATGGCTGGGCAAGTCGGTGTACCTGTTGATGAAGTTGTCTCGGCTGGTGTAGGATTAGCATTCGTTGTATTCCCAGAAATTATTAATCAATTCCCAGGACTGAATGCATTATTCGGATTCTTATTCTTTGCATCTTTAGTTCTAGCAGGTTTAACTTCTTTAATGTCTATTTCAGAAACATATATATCTGGTTTAATGGATAAATTTAAAATTTCTCGTGGAAAAGCTGTTGCATTTGGTGGTGGAACTGCAGCATTAATATCACTATTGTTTGCGACACAGGGTGGACTATATCTGTTAGATGCAGCTGATTACTTCATAAACCAATTTGGTGTTGCATTATTAGGGTTAATTGAAGTAGTATTAATCGCTTGGGTATTACGAGAAATTAAGAATTTGAAAGAACATGCCAATGAAATATCTGACATTAAGCTTGGCTCTTGGTGGACTGTTAGCTTGTCCTTTATAACCCCAATTGTCTTAGGATATATGATGTATGGTTTGTTTAAATTGAACTTACTAAAACAGTTTACTGGTGAAGAGAATACAACAGGAAACTATGAAGGGTACTCCGATGCCTTTATCTTATGGGGTGGCTGGGCAGTAGCTGCTGGAGCTTTAATTGTAGGTATTATTATGGCTATAACGAAATGGAAGAAGCCGTCAGCTAATGAGGAAGAGAACTTAAAGAAGGAGGCACAATAAAATGGCCTGGATCTTTTTTATGATTCTATCTATTGTTATTGTTTGGGGAGGTTTGGCAGCGAGCATTTGGTGGGCTGTTAAAAAATCAAAAGAAGCTAATTAAGAAAGTCCAGTACGGTTTTCGTAGTATTGACTAGAAGATAGAAAAAGCGGATGTCCTAAGAAGACATTCGCTTTTTTAACGCTTATTTCTAGCCATTCTTTCCCACTTTCTCAAATACGGATAAGGGTCAAATGACCATTCACTATACCCATTATCTTTATACATGCCATAATGTAAATGAGGTGGGAATTTCCCTGATGTTCCTGGAGGTCCATAACCGGTAGATCCAACACTTCCTAATACATCCCCTGGCTTTACAATTTGTCCTACTTTTAATCCTTCCTCAAAGCCACTTAAATGGGCATAATAATGATAAATATTGAAGATATCTCGTATACCAACTCTCCAACCACCATACAAATTCCAGCCTTTTAACTCTACTACTCCATATGTGGTAGAGTGTACAGGAGTACCATACCCTGCAAAAATATCTGTTCCTTCATGAATGCGATTCCCACCAAAACCACGTCTATCTCCCCACGTATTTCTATAACTATAATTATAATTTATCGCTACTGGAAAGTCCCGGTCAGTTAAATAAATCGCTTTAAATTTTTTAAATACTCTAGCTGTATTTTTTATTGTTTGTACCGTTAGGTCTCTTTTGTAATAATTCCATAACGCAATCTTAAAATCTTCTTCAGAATGACCGAAAGATTTAATATAAGAAGCCATTGTAAATAGTACATCTTCACCGTTTTCTGGGTCTGCTTTTTTATCTCCATTTCCATCTTTACCGATACCGTTAAAAAATTCTATTGATTTTATATCTGTCGATGCATTACCAACTCCAAACCAATATTCTGGAGGGATTCTTATAGAAATTAATTGGTCTGGTTCTAGATCTTTGTGAATTTGTCGCTCATATTGATCAACAGCTGCGATATAATACCAAGGAATTTCAGTGAGGGCAGCTGTCTTTTTATACAATGCTAGCCGTTCTTCATAAAGAGATTTTTCCTTATCTTCAGCTAAAACGGTGTTCGGTAATAAGATAATGATTAATAAAAAGAGCAGAAATATTACTAATTTCTTAGCCATGTTTTCACCTCAGAACAGAAGTCAATTCAATCAGAAAATGGAACTAGTATATTTTGCTAAAGGAATAATGTAAAAGTTAATCGGACTAACAATGTTAGTCCGTTAAATCCTCTTTATGTTTAATACCTTGAGGTGTTTCCTTCATTCGATTAATGATTTGCTCTAAAGTATTGTCATAATCACGGTTTGAAGGAGATGAACGATGTAAGCTTTGAATATCGTTTATTAACATTTCATTATCTGATACGTACACATCATAAAAACCAGGCATTACCGATACTGCAGTTTTACTTGCGATATCAGCAGCAATAACTCGATCTAATGCATCATCACGGTCATAAGCAATTAACACTTCTTGGTCTGTAACTAATGTAGCAACTCTGTTGAATCCTTCATTCTTAAGAATAATTTTTGCTATCATATCTGCCATCTGACTATAGTCTATAGTAACAGCATGGTTTTGTTCATTCTCTTGATTCAATTGGTCTCTTGTATAATTAACATAACCAACTTTCGGGTTTTCATTTGACATATTTTCGATGTTACTTTCATTATTTGGATTTACATCAGTTGGAATTTGGTAATCATTACTAGAAGAGTTATCCGTATTTGTACAGCCAACTATAAATATGGTTAGGAATAAGATACTTAATATTTGTTTCAACATAATTTCCTCCTTCATTCGCTATCAGATACTACTAGTTTGTTGTATAATATGAAAATCATGCAATAAAAACGAAGATAGCTGATTTTATCAAAAGTATGGTAAACTAAAGGCAACAGATGAGGGGTGAGAATTGTGATTGAATTATTTGGCAAAAATTATGAGTTGATTGAAAATGTAAAGGACGGATTCCAACAAAAGGCGTTAGAGGAACGTTACTCAGATATTCTAAAGAAATATGATTACATAGTTGGTGACTGGGGTTATGAGCAATTACGACTTAAAGGCTTTTATCATGATCATAATTCGAAAGCATCCGAAGATACCAAAATTAGTGCATTAGATGACTATTTATTTGAGTATTGTAATTTCGGCTGTGCTTATTTTGTTTTGCAAAAGAAAGATTGAGTTGGAAATAGGGGGGATGTCCCCCTAAATAGTTTAATCAATCCTCTTCTACATCATCATGAAGAGGGTGTGCTCCTTTAATTTGACGGGGGAGATCCTCATGTTGATTTTTATCAGGAAAGACAAATGCACTTTCTCTTCGTTGTCCTTCTTTCCATGGTGTTGATTTACCTTCCACTGCTTGTTCCTTATTTATGCTTGATCCAAAAGGTCCTTCTGGAAACTCTTCCGGAATTAAATAATTATTTTGGTATTCAACGTTTGAAAAATTAGAAAATTTCTCCTTGTCCTTTTTACCCAATTGAATCATCCTTTCTTTCTAATAGCCTTTCCAAATAATCGATCGAATAATTATCCATTACTTACCTACTCTCTACTCGAGGACAATCATTTATTAGTTTAATTTTTTTATGCTATGATGGAATTGTATATGAATGTTGGAGGTATCATAAATGTATTTTGTAGACAGAAAAAAAGTAGAAGAAACATTACAATTTATTGAAGAGCTCTTACAAGAGTATAAAGAAATTCATGTCGAAACAAATTTAGAAAAGTTTGCTTTGGAAAGGCTATCACAGCTTTTAGTTGAATCCATTATCGATATTGGCAATATGATGATTGATGGATTTATTATGCGAGATCCAGGAAGTTATGAAGATATTATTGATATTTTAGAGGATGAAAAAGTAATTCCGAGTGAAGAAAGTAGTGGCTATAAAGCAGTTATCGACTTAAGAAAAATGTTAGTTAAAGATTATTTACATGTTAATCATGACCATATTCAGACAGTATTAGACGACAATTATGAAATGTTAAATCATTTTACCACTCGTATTCGTGACTATTTAACAAAGGAAATTGGTGTAGCTAACGCATTCACGAAGGAGTAGTGATGTTACATGTTTAGGGGCTATAAAGGATACCTTATTGATTTAGACGGGACGATGTATAAGGGAAATGAGGTCATTGACCAAGCACCACAATTCATTCAATCTTTAGTTGAAAAAGACATTCCATACTTATTTTTAACAAACAATTCTTCAAGAACAAGCACCCAAGTTGCAGAAAAGCTCAATCATTTAGGAATTGAAGCAAGTGCTAAAAATGTATTTACAAGTAGTATGGCAACCGCAAAATATATCAAGCAAACAAATCCAAATGCGATTTGCTATGTTATAGGTGAAGAAGGGTTATTTGATGCTTTACAAAAAGAAAATGTCAAAGTGGCAGATGACCATCTTGTAAGTAATACAGTTGTTGTCGGAATCGATCGTTACATCAATTATGAGAAATTAGCTTGTGCATGTTTAGCAGTGCGAAATGGAGCTTCTTTTATTTCTACTAATAGTGATCATGCATTACCAACAGAACGGGGTTTACTACCTGGAAATGGAGCTTTAACAACCGTTATTTCAGTAAGTACTGGGGTGAAACCTCAATTCATAGGAAAACCTGAAACCATTATTGTGGACCAAGCATTACATGAACTAGGAACAACCAAAGAGGAAACAATCTTAGTTGGGGATAACTACAATACAGATATTCGTGCTGGAATAAGTTCTGGAATGGATACATTAATGGTATTTACAGGAGTGACTCCTTTTAAGGATTATGATTCGTTACCAATAAAGCCAACGTATTACGTAAGAGATTTGAGTGAATGGTTGTAATAATAATATTGGGTTTGACTCTTACCTTCGACGAGTCAAACCCTTTTTTAATACTACATTACTCAGCATCTTGTGCAGCATGTGCCAATCTACTAGAAGCAGCTGCTGCAATAGCTCCAACAATATCATCCAAAAATGTATGACACTGGCCAGTTGACTTATCATTCAAACGTTTTAATATGCCAGGCTTTTGTTTATCGATATACCCATAATTTGTAAACCCAATGGAGCCATACACATTAACAATAGAGAAAGCAATAATCTCATCAACCCCATATAACCCTTCATCGATGGCAATGGTCGTCTGTAAAGGCTCTTCTAGCATATTCTTCTCTGCAAGCTTATCGAGCTGTATACCTGTCAATATAGCATTTTGTACTTCACGTTTCTCTAGAACGCGATCAACATTATAAAGACAATCATCCATACTCAAGTTATCATGATACTTTGACTGTAAATAATAAACTAATTCTGCAATATCTTGTAATGTAACTCCTCTCTCTTCTAATAGTTCTCTTGCCTTTTGATTTAATACTTCATTTTTAATTTTTTTATCCATGTTTATCACTTTCTCCTTTTCATGGTTAAAATTAGTTTAATTTCTCATACATTTAATAGTAAGGGTGTCTGGGAGGGAAATATGATGAGAGAATTATTATTAGTAAATTATAATATTCATGTGACGGAACAAGTAAGAATAAATGGAAGAGATGGTTTTCACGATAAGTATAATTATTATTTTATCATTTCTGCTACTAACAAGGAAATGATTCTCTTAGAACAAGCTGCACTTGCTTATTATCTTACCGAAATTGGTTATAAACATACGGCTATTCCCATACCGACGATGGGGAATAAATGGTTTGTTGAAAAAGATAATCAACATTATCTCGTGCTAAAAGTAGAGAAGATTCAAGATAGTTCAACCTTAACACACGGACAAAGAATGGCAGAATTTCATAATAAAAGCGCAGAATATCAATATGAACCGACAGAAATTTCTAGTTATGGACAATGGAAAGAATTATGGATAAAAAAAATAACAGCCTATGAACAGAAAATTCAATTAGAAATGGAAGGCAAATCAAGTTCAAATAAATATTATCGTCTTCTAGTGGATATGTTTCCCTATATTATTGGCATTAGTGAAAATGCAATTCAATATATTCAAGAAAGTGAAACGGAAAAACGATTTCATAAAAGTGATCAAGGTGTATTTACATTTCACAGGTATACGAATGATTTACTACAACCTATTATTTGGACAGATAAGTTAGTATATGATCATCCCTCTAGAGATTTGGCAGAATATATAAGACATCATTTGTTATTAGATTCTGTTCCAATAAATGAAATGAAACAGTTCTTAATTGACTATCAGGAACTACGACCGTTATCTGTGTTTAGTTGGAGATTGTTGTATGCCCGTCTAGTCTACCCAATTCATCTATTTGATTTTATCGAGAAAGGATTTAATGGGGAAAATGTAGATGAATATTATCAAGATTTGAAACAACTATTAAAGATTCAAAATAGGTATGAGAACAGATTGAGTGAGTTATTTGATTTATTAGATGTGGATTATAAACGGTATGATTTTCCCATTATTAAATGGCTGGATTAGGAAGCAATAAAAAAGCAGTCAACATTCTCTGTTGGCTGCTTAAAAGATTTATTAAAAAACTTGTTCGATTTCTTTTACACCTGGTACTTCTGCCATTAAGGCACGTTCAATACCTGCTTTTAATGTAATTGTTGAGCTTGGGCAGTTACCACATGCACCCATGAGACGAAGAAGTACAATGCCATCATCATCAACATCAACTAATTCAACATCCCCACCGTCACGTAGTAAGAATGGACGTAATTTATTTAATACTTCCTGAACTTGTTCACGCATTATCCATCTTCTCCTTTCCTAACTTTATTATATAGATGCTTCATAAAAAAATCTATTCCAAATTTAAAACCGCCTACATTGGTAACTATTATTTTATCTTTATATAAAGATTTTGTAAAATAAAAGAAACTAAATAATTAAAAAAGAAAGGGGAGAAAGGGGATTGAACAATAAAGAGGTATTAATAACGGTTTACGGGGCAGAGCAAATTTGTGCTAGTTGTGTTGGTGCACCAGGCTCAAGAGATACGTATGAATGGTTGCAAGCTGCAATAGCAAGGAAATATGAAGTAGACAGGATAAATTATAAATATATCGATATAAATATTCCACAATCAGAAGAAAAGCATCAAGCATTTGTGGAGAGAATTTTTGAAGAAGATTTATTTTATCCGATTATCTTTGTAAATGATGAACTGGTGGCAGAAGGAATACCAAGATTAAAAACAATTTATAATGCTTTAGACCAACAGGATGTCAAATTAATCGGAGAATTAAAATGAGTTTAGAGATACCTTTTATTAAGATGCACGGGCTAGGTAATAATTACATTTATATTGACTTATTTAGATATACATTAGAGGAAAAACTCTTATCTGAAGTTGCTATGAAAGTGTCGGATCCCAATATTGGTATAGGTTCAGATGGAATGATATTAATTCATCCAACTAATAAAGCTGATGTTGGGATGCGCATTTTCAATAAAGATGGTTCAGAAGGAAAAAATTGTGGGAATGGCCTTCGATGTACGGCTAAGTACGCATATGAATCTGGAATCGTACAAAAAACACATTTTCTTATCGAAACAAAATCAAGAATTGTTGAAGCAGAAGTATTAGTAAATGATGGAAAAGTGGATGAGGTCACAATCGATATGGGTAAACCAACTTTAAGACGTTCTCTAATACCAATGCTCGGACTTGATTCTGAACAAGTTGTTCAAGAACCTTTCCCAATTGAAAATAATATGCTATATGTTACGGGAGTATCGATGGGTAATCCACATGCAGTATTCTTTGTGGAAGATATTACTCAAGCACCACTGTACGAATTAGGTGAAAAAATAGAAAAAGATCCAAGATTTCCAGAACGAGTGAATGTAGAATTTATCGAAATAATGAATGAGAAAGAGATTAACTTCCGAGTTTGGGAACGTGGTTCAGGAGTAACACAAGCATGTGGTACTGGAGCTTGTGCGGCAGTTGTTGCTGCAACTCTAAGTAAATATATCCCGAAAAACCAACAAATTACTATTCATTTACAAGGTGGAGATTTGTTCATCAAATGGGATGAAAATGGTCATGTGTGGATGACCGGAGAAGCTAAAACAATTGCTACAGGTTCATTTTATTATCATAATTAATGTATAGGTAGTGCAATCTTGGATTAGTGGTTTGAATCATGTATACTATTAATAACCATTTATAGGAGGTGTTACAATGGTTTTAACATTAACTGAAAATGCAAGTCTACAAATAAAAGAAATGATGAAAGCAGAAGAGACAAAAAATATTCGTCTACGCTTTGGGGTAAAAGGTGGCGGTTGTAGTGGTCTATCTTATTCCATTGGGTTTGACGAAGAATTAAATGAAGAATTGGACCTTGTGGAAGTTATCAATGGCATACCAGTTGTTATTCATAAGCCAGACATTCCAGTAATTCAGGGGACTACAATAGATTTTAAACAGAACTTAATGGGTGGCGGCTTTACAATTGACAACCCAAATGCAATACTTTCCTGTGGCTGTGGATCTTCATTCCGTACAAAAGAAACGGTCGGAGCACCAGAAAAATGTTAATAAAAGCATGAAAAGGTTAATCCTTTTCATGCTTTTTTATAGTCTTCTATTCAAACATACTTGTTGAATGTTTCGGCTGTACTCTAGCTTTTGGATCAATATATTGTTTTGCATTATTAACGGCTGTAGGTCCTTCTCCAAAACCAGTTGCAATCAATTTGACTTTCCCAGGATACGTACAAATATCACCGGCAGCATAGATTCCTGGAATATTCGTCTCCATTTTTGTATTAACAACAATACTATTTCTTTCTATGTCAAGTCCCCAATTTTTTATTGGTCCTAAAGTAGAGATAAATCCATAGTTACAGATAACATCATCTACTTCTAATTCCATTGTTTGGTCACCTTTTACTTCTTCTAATAGAATTTTTTCAATTTTATTTGAAGCAACAATATCACTAGCTGCAAAAGGTGTAATCACGTCTACTTTAGAATTCATTAATCGCTCGACACTATGTTCATGAGCTCGAAATTCATTTCGGCGATGGATTAGAGATACTTTTTCAGCAATTGGCTCAAGCATTAAAGCCCAATCAACAGCTGAATCTCCGCCACCTAAAATAGCGATTTTTCTACCTTTAAATTGATTCATATCTGTAATATAGTAATGTAAATTAATACCTTCAAAATCCTCGGATTGGCCGATATTTAAACGGCGAGGTTGAAAGGCACCGTTTCCTGCAGTAATTATCATTGTTTTTGTATAATGTTCTTCACCGGTATTTGAAGTTAATTTAAATGACTGGTCTTCTAATCTTTCTACAGTTTCAATTGACTGTCCTAATACGATTGTTGGATCAAACATTTTTACTTGTTCTTCTAGGTTATCTACCAATTCTTGGGCTCTTACCTTAGGAAATCCAGCAATATCATATATGTATTTCTCTGGATAAAGGGCTGTTAGTTGACCACCAGTATGTGGTAAACTTTCAATAATCTTTACACTTGCTTGGCGCATACCACCATAAAAAGCAGTAAATAATCCAGCAGGACCTGCTCCTATTATTGTTATATCGAATACTTTATTTGTCATTGAATTACCTCCTCATTAAAACACCATTAACATCGTACCATAATTTGTTACTTCATGAAATTCATCAGTCCTGTCTTCTATGAATAAAAGAATCTATATTTTAATGCTTGAAAAATAGCTTTAAAAGGTCTATCATATAGATTGGACAATATATTACGATTGTGTGACATTCACATTAATTATATTTGTATTAATCTTTTCTTTTATTTTTATACGTGAAAAATGTCACATGCGTGTAATAGAATAATAATAAATGGATGTGATGATAAAGTGAAGAAGCCTAATATCGTCGTTTTAGGTGCTGGTTACGGTGGAATTATGACTACTGTAAAGTTACAGAAGTTACTAAATGCAGGTGATGCAAACATCACTTTAGTTAACAAGAATGACTATCATTACCAAACAACTTGGCTACATGAAGTATCAGCTGGGACAGTTCATCAAGATCAAGCTCGAATTTCTATTAAAGATGTAATCAATGAGCATAAAGTTAATTTTGTAAAAGATGCAGTTGTTGAGATTAAACCAAAAGAAAATAAAGTAATTCTTACAAATGGAGAATTAGACTATGACTATCTTGTAATTGGTCTTGGTTTCGAATCAGCAACTTTTGGAATTCCGGGATTAGAAGAAAACGCTTTCATGATTAACGATATTAATACTTCTCGTCTAATTAGAGAGCACTTAGATTATAATTTTGCAGAATATCATAAAGACCAAAATCCTGCACGTTTAAATATCGTTGTTGGAGGCGGTGGCTTTACTGGTATTGAGTTTGTGGGAGAACTTGCAAATAGAGTTCCAGAACTTTGTGAAGAATATGATATTGATAAGTCACAAGTGAGAATTATCAATATTGAAGGTGCACCAACTGTACTTCCAGGTTTCGACCCAGAATTAGTTGAATATGCTATGAATTCACTTGAAGCACGTGGTGTAGAATTCGTAACAGGTGCACTATTAAAAGAAGCAAAACCTGATGCTGTTGTTTATGAAAAAGATGGAAAACTTAATGAAATCCCTACATTAACTACAGTATGGGCTGCAGGAGTTAAAGCAAATTCAATCGTAGCTGACTCTGGATTTGAACATAATCGTGGTAAGATTCAAGTTCGTCCGGATATGCGTTCACCTGAATATGATAATGTATTTGTAATCGGAGATTGTGCTCTAATTATGAACGAAGAAAGTGGTCGTCCTTTCCCACCAACAGCACAAATTGCTATCCAACAATCAGATACAGTTTCACATAATGTAGCTGCTCTTGTTAAAGGTAACGGTAATTTAGCTGGCTTTGAGTACAAGCCACTAGGAACTCTTGCGTCACTTGGACACAATGATGCTATGGGTGTTGTATTTGGAGATAAGAAATTATTTGGATGGAAAGCTACATTCATGAAGAAAATGAGTGACAATCGTTACTTATTAAAACTTGGTGGGGTAGGCTTACTTCTTAAAAAAGGTAAATTTAATTTCTTTTATTAAACAATAACTGGTCAATTGAAAGCAAAGACGATATCTCGTCTTTGCTTTTTTTATGAAATGCTTATAGAATTAGTATGGAAGTTAGATGTGAGATAGAAGGAGAATTTTAAATTGATACAATTAATCGTTTCTGTCATTTTGTTTTTTGTTATTTTCTTTGGTATTGCTTTTATATTAAATATGTTACTTAGAAGAACTTGGTTAATGGCATTTATTTATCCTTTTATTGTTCTTCTTATTGTAGATAAGATATCACTTGGAAATTATTTTTCTTCACCAGGGGAATCTTTCTCAAAGGCATTTTCAGAATTAATGTCAATTAATACCTGGGATATTGTTATTTTATCTTCGGGATTTTTAGGTACAATCGTATCTGGTATTGTTATTAAAATGCTAAGAAAAAATGGTTATCAAATGTTTTAACTATATTTACCATAACATTAGTTTTCTACTTTTTATGAATAAAATCTTACTAGATTGGAAATGATGACATCCAGAGAGGTGTTATTATTGAAAATCAATAAAATAGTAAGAAGAACAAGCATGACAACGTTGTTTCTATTGGCATTTTGGATAACAGTGTCCAGTATTTCTAATGTTACGTATGCTGATATAGAAATAATGTTAAAACAAGATCATGCGGTAAATGGAAATGTATACTTTGCCAAAGAAGCGGAACATAGAAAGATAGCTTTAGAGGAAAAAGGGTTTATGTATCTTAGTCCTGGTGAACGATATATTTCTAGTCTTCAAATTGAAGGACCAAAAACAGTGGAAGAAGCGATAAACATTGATAACTACCCTAAGAAAAAAGTGGTAGCAACAGGTTATACAGCAGGTGTTGAATCAACGGGTAAAACACCTGATCATCCACAATTTGGAATCACATACTCAGGTGTAAAAGTAAAGCGGGACTTATATTCTACAATAGCGGCAGATTTAAATGTTTATCCAATAGGTACGATTATGTGGATACCAGATTACGGTTTTGGAGTTGTTGCAGACAAGGGTAGCGCAATAAATGGAAATAAAATAGATTTATATTTCCATACCGTCGAGGATGTCTACAGTCAGTGGGGAAAACGTGAAGTTGAAGTGTATATTATTGAAGAGGGAGAAGGAAAGTTAACAGAAGAAGTACTTCATAATCTCAATGAAAACAAAGCACTTCAAGTCTTCCGCGAACAAATAAATAAAAGCTAATAGAAAAAGAGAGGGGATCCTCTCTTTTTCTATTTACAATAATAAGTGAAAAATGATTGCAACTAAAATACCAGTTATTGCACCAAAAAATACTTCAATTGGTTGATGGCCTAACAATTCTTTAAGGTCTTCTCTTTTTTCGTATTTTTCTTTGTTTTCCCAATTTTTAGCTCCTTCAATCAACACTTGAAAATCTTTTACTAGCTGATTAAGAACAGTAGCATGTGTTCCAGCATGTCTACGAACTCCTGAAGCATCATACATCGTTATGACACTAAATACAGCAGCAACAGCAAAGAGTGTTGATCCAAACCCTTCTACGATACCTATAGCAGTAGAAAGTGATGTAACGGCGGCAGAATGGCTACTTGGCATGCCACCTGTACTAAAGGCTAATCCAGGAATAAATTCTCTTGTTGCAAAATAATGGATTGGAATTTTAATTACTTGTGCAATGATAATAGCTAACAGAGCAGCCATTAAAGGATAGTTAGAAATTAGCTCCATGCTGTAATTCCTTTCGTTTGTTTTCTAATTCTATTGTAGCTATTCTACCACAGATTATTAACTTCCATATACCATTGTACAAGTTTTAAGTTTCAAATCTTCCTAACTCACCTTAGCCATTTTCCATTTCATCGGAATTTGTTTAACGATTCGTATAGAAAATATTGCTGCTAAACCTGATAATGCTAAGTCTTTAATAAAAAATGGTACCATTCCAGCCCAAGCTGTTATATAACCAATTTCTAGGTTTAGCCATGTATTCATAGATAGATACATAAAACTAACTCCCATTACGTAATTAATAATTAGGCCAATGATAGAAGCAAATATATTTAACGAAAGGGAAGAACTATTTTTCTGTTCAGCTATCCAACCGACTACGAAAGCAACCACGATAAAAGAAAAAATAAAGCCACTAGTCGGAGTAATCAGTTGCATTGGGCCAGCTTTCATTCCAGCGAACACTGGAACTCCAATAACTCCAACAAATACATATGTAATCATTGCAAAACTTCCAAGTCTTTTCCCTAAAATTAGACCTGCTAGAATTGAAAAGAATGTTTGTAAAGATATTGGAACGGTTGCTCCACCAATTGGAATGGCTAGAAATGGAAACCATACGGTAATATTTGCTCCAATTGCCATTAAACAAACGAATAATGCTCCAATTGTGATTTCTATAGGTTTAATATTCTTCATATTTTCCTCTCCTCCCTTTATAAAGAATAATAAGGGGAGGGTTAATTGTCAACTTAAATTTTAATTAGTTAACATTAGAACAACCAAAAAAAGGCTTAGTTATAATTACTAAGCCTTTTTCAATGAATTGATTTATTGGATAGCTGTTTCCAATGCAATTTCCATCATTTCATTAAATGTTGTTTGTCGTTCTTCTGCTGTTGTTTCTTCACCTGTAATAATATGATCAGAGACAGTTAATACAGATAATGCTTGGCAGTCAAATTTAGCTGCAAGCGTATATAATGCAGTTGTTTCCATTTCGATAGCAAGAACTTTATATTTTGCAAGGAGTTCATTAACTTCCTTTGCATTGTCTCGATAGAATGTATCACTTGTAAAGACATTTCCTACACGAATGTTCATTCCTTTACCAGTTCCTACTTCATATGCTTTTCGTAATAAATCAAAATCAGCTAATGGTGCATAATCTATGCCATTGAAGATTAACTGGTTCATTCGAGAATCTGTAGTAGACCCTTGTGCTAAGATGACGTCTCGTACCTTAACGTCTTTTTGAATTGCACCACAAGTACCAACACGAATCAATTTTTTTACATCATAACTTTGAATTAATTCGTTCACATAGATAGATATGGACGGTACCCCCATACCAGTACCTTGAACGGAGACTTTTTCACCTTTGTAAGTTCCAGTATAGCCATACATTCCACGAACCTGATTATATTGTTGGACATCTTCTAAGAAGGTTTCAGCAATATACTTTGCGCGTAATGGATCGCCAGGTAGTAAGATTTTATCAGCAATTTCACCTTTTTTTGCTCCTATATGTACACTCATGTTAATTTCCTCCTAATATATATTTACAAAAATAAACTTATCATAACAATTCTACAAAAACAAACAAATATTGCCACCTTTAAATTTGATTACGGATTGAAATCGTATATAATATAGATAAGTTCAATTTTAGTCTATTTATAGTATAATTGAACTAAAAGTACATAAAATTTGTACAAGCGAATCTACTGGAAGGATGAAAAACTATGAAAGAACAAGCTTTTAAAATTACAGCAGACACTGGTGTACATGCTCGTCCTGCTACATTATTAGTAAATAAAGCTGGGCAATATCAATCTGATATTGACTTAACTTATAATGAAAAAACTGTTAACTTAAAATCAATTATGGGTGTTATGTCTCTAGGTATCCCTAAAGGTGCAGATATTAAAGTTACTGCTAATGGCAATGATGAAGAAGAGGCAATCCAAGGTATTGCAGAAGTAATTAAAGAAAATCTTGGTGAATAATGAAAAAGGCTGAAATAATCAGCCTTTTTTTATGTAGTGTTCGTTAATAGTAATGTTTTAAATAATAATTCTCTTCAACTGACTTAAGTGCCCGTAATGCTTCTTTGTTATATGCGGATTCCTTCGCTTCAAGTTGTTCACGATAGATTTTGACAGCTTCCTTTAAGGAAGTACTGTAATCGATTAATTCATCTTGATATGGTTGAACAATCTCTTTTAATACATATACCTTTTCATACTGAGCTAATGCTTTTCTTTCGTGAAAAATAACATTTTCCACTTGTTTTGGATGGTGTAAATCACCTTGCATCGGATGTTTTAAAACAGCTATCACTTTTATTAAATATTTGTCTTGTCGCTCCTCGACTAATTCACCTACATAGCTTCCTGATTTATATGGTACTTGGACAATGTCCCCAATGTTAAAATTGCTCATACACGTAACCTCCTTACCATCATTCTGCCAAATTTTATTCAAATAAGCGAACAATTAAGTTTCAGACATTACATAAATTTGCTATACTATGGAAGAGAAGGACGTGATTGTAATGATGCCATTTTTATATTTTCCTGAGGATAAATCAGAATATATTCCAGCTGTCATCATGTTAGTTATTATTATTGTAGCTGCAGGAGTAGCACTATATTTTATTAAAAAGCATTCTAAAAAACAAGAAGAAAACTTTGATGCACAGTATAAAGCACAATTAGAAAAAGAGAATAAACCAAATTAGAAGACAAGGAATCCTTGTCTTTTTTTATTCCATTTACTTCGTATTTTCATGTTTACCTTGCTGTATATTGCAAATACTATTTGTATCATGCAAAAAAAGGGGCAGCAGTAATGAGACCAGTACTTTTATTTCTTCTTACTTCTTTTCTATTAGTTTCATGTCAAAGTAACGCGGAAACATCCGCCACAGTAGAAATGTATAATACTTCTGGTGACATGGTCGGTACAGCAGAACTTAAGGAAGGTGCAGATGGTGTATCTGTTAAATTAAAGTTAGAGGGATTAACACCAGGTTTTCACGGCATAGCTGTACATGAATATGCAAAATGTGAAGCTCCAGATTTTAAAAGTGCAGGAAATCATTTGGATCCGGAGGGGAAAGAACACGGATTGATGCATCCAAAAGGGCCACATTTAGGTGATTTGCCAAATATTGAAGCAGACGGAAGCGGGGTAGTGGACGTAGAATTAATGCTACCAGGGGCAACGTTAAAGGAGGGCAAGAAATCATTATTAAGAGGGGAAGGAACATCATTAATTGTAAGCGATTCGCAAGATGATGGCGTATCTCAACCAAGTGGTGATTCTGGTGCAAGGATTATTTGTGGGGTTATTAAACCTGAAAAAGCAGGTGAATCAACTGAAACACCGACAGATCCTACTGAATTTAATGAAGAACAAGAAGGGTGAACAGAAAAAGAGGCTGATGCTTTCAGCCTCTTTTTTTCATTCTATCTGTTGTGGATAGCTTCAATAATTCTATTTACGCCTTCTTCTAGTGTTTCATGTGGACAAGCAATATTCATACGCATGAAATATTTTCCTTCTACTCCATAATCGATACCAGCATTTAAGCCAACTTTAGCTTCTTTACTAAAGAATGTCTTCAAACCATCTGAATCTAATCCTAATGAACTACAATCGATCCATGCCAAGTATGTTCCTTCAGCTTGGATCACTTTGAGATCTGAATGTTTCTCTAATTGTTCTTTTACAAAATAATAATTGCTCTCAATAATTGCTCTTAATCCATCTAACCATTCTTCCCCATAGTTGTAAGCTGCTTCGATTGCTGTATTACCCATAATGTTAAGTCCATGAAAGCCTTGGTTTAATAGTTGTTTATCTAATTTATCACGTAATTCTTTATTGGATGTTACTGCATAAGAAGCCTGTAATCCTGCTAAATTAAATGTTTTCGATGGGGCCATAAAAGTGACTGTCCTTTGAGCAATCTCCTCTGAAATGGATGCAATTGGTATATGATGTTGATTTGGAAAACTTAAATCTCCGTGGATTTCGTCAGAAAAGATAAGTACGTCGTGTTTTTCGCAAAGCCTTGCCATTTCCTCTAATTCATCTTTAGTCCACACCCTGCCTACAGGATTATGAGGGCTACATAAGATAAAAGCTTTTATTCCAGTCTTTAGCTTATCTTCAAAGTCAACAAAATCGATTTTATATTTATTGTCTTCTAGAATGAGTGGATTTTTAATCACTTTTCGGTTATGGGCTTCAATTACTTTATAAAAAGGTGTATAAACAGGTGTCTGAATTAATATGCTATCTTCTGGTTCAGTTAGTGCTTGTATAGCCATATGAAGTGTAGTTACAACACCAGGACTAAATGACAGCCAGTCCGATTTTATCTTCCAGTTATGCCTTCTTTCATTCCAATTCACAATAGCATCTTTTACGTCGCTATCGATCACCGTATACCCATAAATACCGTGTTTAGCCCGTTCCATTAGCGCTTGATTAACTGCTTCAGGTGCTTGAAAGTCCATATCCGCAACCCACATTGGTAATACATCTTCTGAACTGAAGAGTTCTTTCACTAAATCCCATTTAACCGAGCGAGTATTCTTACGATTATGTACGATTTTAAAAGTTTCCATGTTCATTACCTCCTATTAACAAGCTATATTGCTATATAGTCATTATAACGTAATTTAAACAAAAAAAAGAGCAAAGCGTTAAAATACGCCTTGCTTACAGGGGGAATACGAGAAAGTCTTACGTTATTAGTTATACCCTGTTACAATAAATATAAACATGATTTTTGATTTTTTTTCGCCTTTTTGAAACAATTCTTATCAAATTTACGTTAATTAAATAAAGAGAACATATTTAGTAGGGGATGGGTGTTATGGATGAAGTTAATTTGCTCCAATTATTAAAAGAAAAAGATGAAGCTTCGCTACTTGTATTAATCGATACTTATTTACCTTTAATAGAAAAAATGTCTTTTCAAAGCGGAATTGATCCACAAGAGATTCCTACAGTTGTTCAAAATACAATTAATTACATATACCGTAGGATTGAAGTATTAGAAGAAGATACGATGACAAATTGGATCTATATAAGTACTTGTAGGGCAATTAAAAATTACAAACAACCAACGAAAGATAAAAACCTATCAGATTTTATAAAAGCATATGGATATTATTTAGAACATCGTGAAAAGATAATTTTACATTATTGCATCGCTGGACTTGATTATAAATATAAGTTACCATTAGTTATTCATTATTTCCATCGTAAAACACTAGAGGAAATAGCAAATATATTACATATAGATGAGTCTAAAGTAAAGCAAAATATAGAAGATGGTTTTTTAAAATTAGAGAAGGTATACAAATCCACGAATGGTGATGAACAACATTACGAAAACATGGAGAGTTTATTATCAGAAATTCAATTTGATTATGATCGTTTACCACTTTTCACAACAGATAAACAAGAAATTTTATTTAACGTAAAACAATTACAAGCTAATCAAAAATGGAAAAAATTCATCCCTATTGCAATTGGGGTAGTTGCATTCATTGCTTTTTCCATTTTCTCAATGAATTACTTATCGAATGAGAAAGAGAAACAAGCGATTCAGGCGGAGGAAGAGAAGAGAAAAGAGAATATAGAAGTAACAGAAGAACCCACAGAAGAAGCAGAAGAATTAGATCCTGAAATAATAGAATATTTCGAGAATGCTAAGAAAATGTTAGCAGAAGAATTTAATGTAGATTCTGTCAATCATTTTCCTTTGGTATCGAGAGTAGAGTTAATCTTAAAAGATATTAAAGCGAATAACCGTGGTCTTAGCGAATATGCGAAAGATGAATCAAAATATTTTATCGATCATATGTTAACTCCTCCTTCTATTTTCGAAAGTAACTTGGATCCTGACAATGCTATACCAGAACATTCTCTCACTAATATGCTTTACGCCGTTGCAATGTTTGAAAATGATTTCCAAGAGTATTTAATTGATATTTTGACTAAACATCAAATTTCAAGTGCTGATTATCATGCTATTGTTACTTCTCAGGAATTACTATCAGCCTATGATGGACCTCAAGAATTAACGGATTTTATTTCTACTTTAACTAATCAAGGATATATGTTACAACACAATTTAGAAACAGAAACATTAAATGTAAAATATAATTTTGAGCGTCTTAAACAAATCCTTACTGCTAAAGGGTATAGTGAAGGCTATCTAGCTTATACGGATCTCGCTCCACAGTTAAATAATTATTACTTTGGAAATACTGACTGGGAAGATTTTCCGGAAATACTAATTGAATTAGAAACTATAGTCAATATGTATGGAAGTGAATTTGATGATGATTTTTATAATCTATTAATGAGCACAATTGGGCAATATTTGAATGGATTTATTACGGGACTTGATGGATATACGCAAATAGAAGAACAGAATAGGAAGAGTTATTATTTATTTTTAGATGATTATCCGGATTCTGTTTTTTGGGAAATTATCAATGAAACAGTAAAGGAATGGGAAGAAAATAATTGGGTTAACGATGGTAGTTATGTTGATTTCACATCTGTAAGAGTGTTATTTGATGAACGATTTGAAAATATTAAATGGAAAGATATTACACTTATTTATCAATGGCCACCTTTAAGTGAAAATACGATTACTATCTACCAGAACTATAAGGAAGCAAAAGACTTAAGTTCATTAATTGAACTAGAACCTTTTGAGATAGTTTCTTTGTATGACTATGTAAATAATCATGGAGAGCAAGACTTGTTTTCATTCTTAACCACTGGAGAGGAAACTCTAAAATGGCCAATTTCAAATGGCCCACCTCATTTAGTCATGACTGAATATACTTCTGACCACACTGCTTTTGTTCATTTAGCAAGTTGGGATTTACAAACTGTAGACACTCTGGAAATGAAGAAAGTGGATGGGATTTGGAGGTTTATTCATTAAATGTAAAACAGCTCATCAAGTTAAGATGAGCTGTTTTCATTTTACAAACGTTTTTCTAATTGTTCTTTTTCTGCTTCAAAACCTGGTTTACCTAAGAGGGCAAACATATTTCTTTTATATGCTTCAACCCCTGGTTGGTCAAATGGATTAACTCCTAATAAGTACCCACTTAGTGCACAAGCTTTTTCAAAGAAATAAACAAGATATCCAAATGTATACGCATCAATAGCAGGTAATTCAATTACTAAGTTTGGTACGCCTCCATCTGTGTGGGCAAGTAATGTACCTTGGTATGCTTTATCGTTAATTTCATGAATGGTTTTACCTACTAAGTAATTTAACCCATCTGAATTGTTTTCTTCCTCTTCTAATGTTAAGTCCAATTTAGATTTTTGAACATGTAGAACTGTTTCAAATAAATCTCGACGTCCATCTTGAATATATTGTCCAAGTGAATGTAAGTCAGTAGAGAAGTTTGCAGATGTAGGGAAAATACCTTTCTGATCTTTTCCCTCACTCTCACCGTACAACTGTTTCCACCACTCAGAGAAATATTGAAGACTAGGTTCATAATTTACAAGCATCTCGATTGTCTTTCCTTTATTGTATAAAACATTGCGTACTGCTGCATATTGGTAAGCAATATTAGTATCAAGGGATGGGTTATTGAAGTCATTCATTGCATCCTTAGCACCATCCATGACATCATCAATTGAAATACCACTAACTGCCATTGGTAACAGTCCTACTGCAGTAAGAACGGAGAAGCGTCCTCCAACATCATCAGGGATGACAAATGTTTCATAGCCTGCTTCGTCAGCAAGCCCTTTTAGAGCTCCTTTTTCTTTGTCCGTTGTTGCGAATATTCGAGATTTAGCTTCTTCTAAGCCGTATTTTTCTTCTAAGTACTTCTTGAAAATTCGAAAAGCGATTGCTGGTTCTGTTGTAGTTCCACTTTTAGAGATAATGTTAATGGAGAAATCTTTTCCTTTTAAAACATCGAAAAGCTCTTTCATATATGTTGAACTCATATGATGACCTACAAAAATAACTTGTGGTACTTTTCGTTGTTCTTTTGTAAGAAGATCTTGAAACGAGTGATTTAGCATTTCTAGTGCTGCTTTTGCTCCTAAGTAAGAACCACCGATTCCAATTACTAATAATATGTCAGAATTACTTTTAATTTTTTCAGCAGCTTTTTGTATACGTTCGTATTCTTCTTTATCATAATTCTCAGGAAGGTTTACCCATCCTAAAAAGTCATTTCCTGGACCAGTTTGGTTATGTATAGCGTGATGAGCAACTGAAACAAACTCAGAGAGGTTAGTTAATTCTTCATGATTAATGAAATTCAAAGCTTGGTTATAGGAAAATTGAATATGTGTCATAATTATTCCTCCTTGTCATGTTAACTAGTTTTCTATATTTTAAACCAACATACATAAGATACCATAAAAGAAGAGGCTTCTCCCATTAATATTACTTCAATTAGTAATATGGATGGGAGAAGCCTCTATTCTTTTGGATTATTTTTTAAATTCTGATTGTTGAATCCACTCTTCTAGTTTATCTTTTAAAGTATTAAAACCAGAATTACTTTCTTCAACTTTTGCTTTTACCTGTTTTTTAACAGGTGCTTTTTCTTGTTTCTTTGGAGCTTCTTCAGTAGCACGAATTGATAAAGAAACTTTATTTTTCGCTTCATCAATATTTAGTACTTTAACACTCACTTCGTCTCCAACGGAAAGGTGGTCATTTATATCTTTAACAAATCCATGAGTTACTTCAGAAATATGAACTAATCCTTGAACTTCTTCGTTAAGTGCTACGAAAGCACCATATGGTTGAATACCAGTTACTTTCCCGTTAATAATTTGACCTACTTCTATTTTATCTGACATGCTGAACATCTCCTATACCTTCGTTTCTTTTTACACAATATATAATACTATCATAGATCTTGGATAAGGGCAAAAATTTAATTGTCCCAAGAAATGGAAGTAACAAGAACATCGTCTTGGATTAACTTCAAATTGTAATCAGGATTAAATATCCACTTATCATTTCTTATAATTCCAAGTAATAAATAATGTTGCTTTTTTAAGGTAATAAACACTTCTAAATATGGCTGGTTGATATATTCTTCGGTAATTTTAAAGTGATGAAATTGTTGATCTTTTAGAAGGTGAATAACTGTTTCAAATGGCTTCGCATTACTTTTGAAGACTTCCTGATAAAGTAGGGCACTCATAAAGTCATTTGGTCGTAAAATAGTATTTGCACCAGCCCGAATCGCATTATCAATTTGGTTACTTGTCATAATTTCAACAATAATCGGGATGTCACGGTTATTGCCCCTAACAGCTACAGTGGTCAAAATGGATTGATTGTCTGCTTGTTTCTCTCCCTTACGGTTATCTGCACTAATAACTACTTTAGAGGCCATCGTTATATTTGCCTTTTGTAAAAAATAGTCGTCAGTCGGATCACCATGGATAAAATGAATGGGGTAATGTTGATAGGACATCTGGGATACAGTTTGATCGATTAATACAATTTCTGCCTTTGCATTATGTTTTAATATCTTATCCATTAGTATTCTAGTCCGTTCATTCCATCCAACTAAGATAATATGTTCCTTCCCTTTATAGGCGACCTTTCCTTGAGAAAGGTCATTCTCATGTTGTACGGTAGTGGCGGCAAACTGTGTAATGAAGAATGTTAGTAATCCACCACCGGTTAGAATTAGTACCATCCCAATAATTCTGCCAATTGCTGTTAATGGTACGTAATCCCCATAACCAACTGTCGCTCCGGTGACAATGGCCCACCAAATTCCGTCAAAGATGGTTGGGAAATTTTTAGGTTCAATAAAATGAATAATTGTCCCAAATAAAAAGATAACAAGTAAGATGGTAATTAACAGTCTAAGGAGAATGGGAATGCGAAAATATACGTGTTTAAATAACTCAATATTCATTTTCTCACCTAAATGAATTGTCGTGTTCAATTAGTATGTACAAAAATAAAGAAAACTATAGATAAATGAAAAAGGAGATTGGGGTAAAAACTATTTCTAAAGAGGAAAGGTGAACGTTAGAGGTAGTGCAAAACACTGAGGCTGGAACAATAACTTAATTGAAGGCAGAAAGTTACGAACAATCACCACACGAGCCCCGGAAATATACGGAGACTCCTGTGGGAGGAAAGGCATCGGTGAGACCCCGCAGTGCGTAAGCACGAGGAGGCTCACCAGCCGCCCACGGAAAGCGGAGTATATTTCCGGGGCGGGTTAGAAGCACTAACTTTAATGTTCGGTTTTAACCTTGGAGAAAAAATATGTCCCAACCTTAATAAAGTAAATATCATAACTAAATTGCTTTTATCTGTCTTAATAAATTTAACTATTTATTTAGCTAATGTAGTCTTCATACTTTCGTAAACATACTTCCAAAATGTTTTGTTTGATAAAAATTCTTGATACATCGTTTTTATCATTGCATCAAATTTTTCTTTGTAGTCTTCTGCTTCTTTTTCCGGAAGATCTTTTCTCATTTCATCCACAAATTGTTGTACTTCTTCAGCTCGTGGTCCCCATTTTGCTACTTCATTTCCATCTTCATCAATAAAAATAAAAATAGGGATGGAACGGGATTTTCCATTAGTTAGATATTGGTCCATTAGCTCTAAATTTTCATCCCGAGGTAGCATTCTAACTTCCATATCCGTTTTTTCAGCTAGATGTAAAAGGACTGGGGTGTTCATCATCGCATCTCCACACCAATCTTCTGTCAATACGATCACGCGAAGCTTTCTTGCCTTTAGGGATGAGAAGAATTCATCATCCGATGGCAATGTATAAGAGTTATATATATGTAGTAAATTTTCTTTATGTTGTGTCATGTTTTCCACGTAGTCCTTACTCGGAATTCCTTTTGTAAACCAATCATTTAATGACTTTGTCATGTTTAATTCCTCCTTAACTTTTATTACTTTGATAGTAAACAAAAAAACTAACAAGGTAAATAAAAGTGCTTGCTAGTGGTAATTTTGTTATTATTTAATTAGTTTTTACATATAAAAAAGGAGTTGCGCGATATTGGAAAAAACAAATAGAGAATTTTTGTTAGAATTATTAAAAACTCCATCACCATCTAGTGATGAGATGGCAATACAACGGAAAATGCGAGATTATTATAAGGGATTCGCTGATAAAGTATTAACAGATAATGCAGGTAATGTAATAGGTGTGTTAAATCCTGAAGCAACGTTTAAAGTATTACTCGCAGGTCATTGTGATGAAATTGCGCTTGTAATTAATCGAATTGATGAAGATGGGTTCTTACATTTTGATAAAATGGGCGGTATTAATCCAAAAGCTGCTGTAGGTATGAAAACAACCGTACTTGGCTATGGGAAAACCATTACTGGGGTAATCGGTGTTAATGCCCAGCATCACGGAGGATTAAAGAATGATTTTGATCTAGAAGATTTATTTATTGATTGTGGTTTTCGAACTAAAGGGGAAGCAGAGCAATATGTACAAATTGGAGATTTAGTCGTATACCAAACAGAACCGGAAATACTAATGGATCGATATATTTCAGGTCGTGGATTAGATAATCGAACAGGCGCATTTATTGTTGCGGAAGTACTGCGTCAATTGAAGAATAAAGATTGTTCTGTTGGTGTATATGCAGCTAGTACCGTAAACGAAGAAACAAACATGGGTGGAGCATACTTTGCGGCTGCGGGGATTGAACCAACAATGGCTATCGCCTGTGATGTGACATTTGCAACAGATTATCCTGGTGTAAATAAAAATAAACATGGTGATGTTCGTTTAGATAAAGGACCAGTACTTGCAAAAGGTGCTCCAATAAATCGGAAAGTAAATGAATTACTGGAACAAGCAGCAAAGAAGTTGAAAATGGATGTTCAATACGAACTTACTCCACGACATACTGGAACAGATGCAGACAAGATGCGATATACGGGTAGAGGTGTACCTGTATCATTAGTATCATTACCATTACGCTATATGCATTCACCTGTGGAAACAGCAAGTCTTGAAGATATTGATCAAGAGATAGAATTATTAGTAGAAATGATTTCTGGATTAACGGGAAATGAAAGTTTGAATCCACTTGATTAAATTTTGGGAAAACTTGTCATTCAAATCTTTACATTTTTGTGAGCATACTTCTTTTCAAAACATAGGATGCGTTGTATAATAAGAATTGACAATAACATATCGATTCCAATCTTCGGGGCAGGGTGCAATTCCCGACCGACGGTAAGAACAAAAGTTCAAGTCCGTGAGCCGTTTGTCTAAAGCAAATGGTTGACCTGGTGTGAGTCCAGGACCGACAGTTAAAGTCTGGATGGGAGAAGATGATCTAGCCGAATATCGGTACTATTTGTGTACCTTTATTTCCTATGACGAATTTATACCCTAAAGCCCCTAAAGTTACGGCTTTAGGGTTTTTAATTTTGTAGGATACGGCTTTCCTTCATCACGAGATAGGAATCGGTAAAAAGATGAAGGAGGTATGATGATGCAAAAAAGCACGCAATCATCAAAATTAACAAGACTTATCATTTTATCATTACTAGGAGCAGTATCGTTATTATTATTCTTTTTGAACTTTCCGCTCCCCGTTCTCCCAAGTTATTTAAAAATTGACTTTAGTGATGTACCAGCAATCATGGCGTCACTAATCTTTTCACCACTGGCAGGAGTTATCGTAGTTGCAATTAAGAATGGTCTTTATTTAATTGCAGGTGGAGGAGAGCCAGTAGGTGTATTAGCGAATTTTATTGCAGGGACTTTACTAGTCTTACCAATAGGAATTCTTTATCACAAATATAAATCAGTTAAGAGTATTGTTTCTGGTCTGGTTACTGGTACTATTATTATGGCAATAGGATTAGGTGTGTTTAACTACTTCATTTTATTACCTGCTTATGGACTAATGATGGGCTGGGGTGAGATGACTCACACTGTTAAAATAAGTACTGTTGTAGGTGCTATATTGCCGTTCAACGTAATAAAAGGAATTATTGTTAGTTTGTTATTTGTACCAATCTTCATTAAAATGCGTCGCTGGATTGAACAACAACAAGCAAAGTTTGCTTAATATAAAAATAACTAAAAAAAAGCTTGGATGCTATCCAAGCTTTTTTAGTTATTTAGATTTTTTTGGTACAACAGCGACTGTACATCTTGAGATACAGATTAATTGATCTTCTTCATCAACTATGTTTATTTCCCATACCATATTTGATCTTCCTACATGAATAGGTTTTGCCTTTGCTGTAACAATACCTTCTCGCTTACTTTTCACATGATTGGCATTAATCTCAATACCAAATACATGAAATTGTTCTAGATCCACATGTAAACAAGCCCCTACACTTGCTGCAGTTTCAGCAAGTGCAACACTTGCACCACCATGCAAGTAACCTAATGGTTGATGGGTGCGGTGATCTACTGGCATCGTCATGACTACGAGATCTTTTTCTAATGTAACTGTTTCGATTCCTAAAGATTGTAAAAGCGTATTATTTGTATTAGCAAATTCCATCTAATCCTCTCCCCCAATGTTTGGTTTAGTATGTAGTTCTTAGATGAAATAATAAATCAATAAAGATAATCCTAATAAAAATCCGTATATCGTGTTTGTTTTACCTGTTAGAACCATTGCAGGCATCATCTCAAGTGGTTCGGTTTTACCTTTAAATCCTTTAACTACTTTTATTGCTGGTATTACTGCAATAAAGGTAATGGTTGACCATAGTGGCAATACATCCACTAAAATTAAGTAGGCAGTATAAAAGAAGGCGACGAAAAATAAAAGTCCTAAGAATCGTACCGCATTTTCTCTACCAAGTAGGATGGCTAATGTTTTTCTGCCCCCTTGTTGATCCCCATCTAGGTCTCGAATATTATTCGAGAGCATAATACAACCAATAAATATCGCAACTGGTATTGATATGAAAATCACAAAACTATTAATGGTTCCCGTTTGGATGTAGTAAGCTATTCCGATAATGACAGTTCCCATGAAAAAGCCTGAAAAAACTTCTCCAAAAGGAGTTGCTGATATTGGAATTGGACCACCAGTGTAGAGATAGCCCAATAACATACAAACTAAACCAATGACAGCTATCCACCAGCTCGATTCTACACATATGTATATGCCTAAGAGTAATGCAATTCCATAAAAAATAAGTGCTAAGCGAAGTACGGTTTTAGGTTGGATTCCGTCACGGACGATTGTTCCACCGATTCCAACAGACTCTTCGGAATCAATTCCACGGACATAATCGTAATATTCATTAAACATATTTGTCGCTGATTGTATGAGCATGGATGCTACTAGCATTGCTAGAAAGATAAGTATGTTTATTCCATCTGTATTTAGTGCAATCATTGTCCCTACAAAAACAGGCACAAACGAAGCGGTTAATGTATGGGGTCTAAGTAAACGCCACCATACTTGAAAGCCTTCCCGCTCATTTAAAGCTTTCTTAATATGATCTTTATCTGTTGCCATGTCTAATCTCCTCATATATCGATATCATTCTAAGTTTAGGCAAAAACATACATGCTGTCAATGAAGGTGCAATTGTATACGTATCAAAAAGTACCATTATATACATGAGCTTATTCGGATATAAGATACGTGATTTCTTGAGAAACTAATGAAAAGGGAATAGAATAAGAGATGGACTATTATGTAATGATACGGAGGGCAATATCATGTTAGAGGTTAAAGAGGATACACTTGAATCATTATTAAGAAAAGCGATCCAAGGGTTACAATCCTCTGAATCAAGAATCGTTAGCTATACAAAGAAAATAAAGAATATTAATCCTCTCGAATTTTTCGATGCAGGTTCGGAATTTCATATGGAACGTTCTTTTTGGAAGAGTACTATAGATGAATTTACGTTAGTTGGGATCGGTAATGCATATACAGTTGGGGTAGGTCATTTACCAATTAATGAATTAGAAGAGGCATGGCAATCCATTATTCATAATGCTGTAATTTATAATCCCTATGAAGAACCTGGAATAGGACTAGCAGCAATTGGAGGAATGGACTTTGATCCATTAAAACAAAAAACTTCTTTATGGAATAAATTTAAACAAAATGCATTACGTATACCAAGATTTATGTTGGCGAATAAGGGAAAGAACTTCTATTTAACTATAACTATCATGGTAAAAACTGACGATGACCCTAAAGAAATTACAGAACATTTGCTGAAGCAGGAAACTTTCTTACTAGCTAAAAGAAATATTCCGTCCGAGAATATAACAATTCTTCATCAAAAAGAAGTTGAACCAAATAAATGGAAAGATACTGTTAAGAAAACAACGGAATATATAACGGCTGGTCATGTTGAGAAAGTTGTATTAGCAAGAGAACTACAATTAGAATTCCAAGAAGATGTACAACTTACCAAAGTATTACAACAATTAATGGACAAACAACCAACAAGCTATATATTTGCGTATGAGGTAAAGGATAATTGTTTTATTGGTGCAACACCTGAACGGTTAGTAAAAGTGGAACATAATGAATTATTATCTACTTGTTTAGCAGGTACAGCACCTAGAGGGCAAAATGAAGAAGACGATGAAAAATTAGGATATGAGCTACTGCATGATGATAAAAATTTACAAGAACATGATTTTGTTGTGCAAATGATAAAGGATTCTGTGGAAGAGTATTGTGAAGACCTACAAATTCCTGAACATCCAGTTTTATATAAATTAAGAAATCTACAACATTTATATACCCCTGTAAAAGGAAAGTTCAAAGATGGGTATAGTATTTTTCATGTCATAGAAAAATTGCATCCAACTCCTGCATTAGGTGGGGAACCACGTCCGGAAGCACTAACCTATATTCGTGAACACGAACAACTTGATCGTGGCTGGTACGGAGCTCCATTTGGTTGGATAGATAATAATCAAAATGGCGAATTTGCAGTTGCTATTCGTTCCGGACTTATAAAAAATAATAAAGCATCCTTATTTGCAGGGTGTGGGGTAGTAAAAGATTCAGATCCTGAAGCAGAATATGAAGAAACAAGAATTAAATTTATGCCAATGTTAACCGTTTTGGGAGGATAACAAATGAACACACAAGAACAATTAACAAGATATGTAGCAAACTTCGTAGATGAATTATCAAAAAGTGGATTAACGGATGTTGTTATTTCTCCTGGTTCACGTTCTACACCGCTTGCCATGATGTTTGCAGAACATCCACAAATAAAGGAGTGGATTGTACTTGATGAAAGGTCTGCTGCTTTTTTTGGATTAGGACTAGCTAAACAGACGAAACGGCCAGTAGCATTATTATGTTCATCTGGAACCGCAGTAGCAAATTACTTTCCGGCCGTAGTAGAAGCACATCAGAGTAGGGTGCCTTTAATCGTATTAACTGCAGATCGCCCTCATGAATTAAGAGATGTTGGTGCACCTCAAGCTATTGATCAGATTAAGCTGTTTGGGGATTATGTGAAAAATTTTCACGAAATGGCACTTCCTGAAGGCACAGTGGAAATGTTGAATTATGTTAGGACGAGAGCGGCACGATCAGTGAGTGAAGCATTAAGTGGGAATCCAGGTCCTATTCATTTGAATTTTCCTTTTCGAGAACCATTAACTCCTGATTTAAATTTAGAAAACATCTGGGGTGAACCACTTCGAGAACCCTATCATATTTGGCATGAAGGTAAGAAACGTCTTCCGGAAGATTTCCTTAATTACTTTGCAGAAAAATTATCCATTGCAAGAAGAGGACTTATTGTCTGTGGGCCACAAGTGGACGAAGAATTAGCAGAAGGTATTACAATGTTGGCAGAGACATTAGGGGTACCGGTACTTGCTGACCCATTATCTCAAATACGAACTGGTTCACATTCCACTAAGAATATAATTGAAGGATATGATGCAATATTACGTAATGAGGTAATTCGTGCATCAATTAAGCCAGATTACATCTTAAGATTTGGTGCTATGCCAGTTTCAAAAGCTTATTTATTTTATTTGAAAGAAAACCAAGATGTTACACAGTATGTGATTGAGCCTCATGCTGGATTTCGTGAACCAGTTGGAAACCCAACAGAATTCATCCAAGCAGATCCAGTTTTATTTTGTTCCGATTTATTAGAAGTTTCACCTACACTACTATCTGAAGAAAATGATTGGTTAACGAAATGGAAAAGTTATAATGACATTGCAAAATCACATCTAACGAAAACTTCAGATAACACATTAACAGAAGGGGAAGCGGTTAAACAGCTCGTAGATGTAATTCCACATAATAGTAGCCTTTATGTAGGAAACAGTATGGCTGTTCGTGATGTGGATACCTTTTTAATGACTAGTTCCAAAAAACTAACTATACTCGCTAATCGTGGGGCTAATGGAATTGACGGTATGGTGTCTAGTGGTGTTGGAGCTGCTGCATCTGGTCAACCTGTAACATTGTTATTAGGAGATTTATCCTTTTTCCATGATATGAATGGGTTATTAGCAGCAAAACAATATAAACTAAATATAACAATACTTGTCGTAAACAATAACGGTGGGGGAATATTCTCATTTCTTCCTCAAGCTGCAAATGAGAAACATTTTGAGGCACTCTTTGGCACTCCATTAAATATTGACTTTAAAAAAGCTGTTGAAATGTATGATGGAAATTATCATCAACCGAAAACAATTCATGAATTAAAGAAAGCATTGCAACTAAGTTATGGAGAACTAGGACTTTCTGTAGTTGAAGTGAAAACCGATCGAACTGAGAATCTTATTTGGCATCGAGGGCTATGGCGCGACATTGAAGAAGATATTTTGAAGTTGGTGGAACAGTGAAATTAGAAATAGGGGAACGTTCTTATTGGTATGAAATGTATGGTGATGGAGAACCAATCGTACTGTTACATGGATTTACTGGGAGTACAAAAACCTGGACTAATTTTATTAATACCTATCAGGGAAAATTCAAAATGATAGTGATTGATTTACCTGGCCATGGGAAAACCAAAACTTCTACACCAGTGACGATGGAGCAATGCTGTCACGATATTCATCATATATTGGAGAACATTGGTATTCAAACATATCATTTAGTTGGTTATTCAATGGGTGGTCGAACAGCTCTAACGTATGCAACGTTCTATCAAAATGAACTGAAGTCATTGATCTTGGAGAGTGCTTCTCCAGGTATTGAGTCAGAACGAGAACGGAAAAATCGAATTGAACATGATGAGAAATTAGCTCTCAAACTAGAAGAAGAAGGATTAGAAGCATTTATCGATTATTGGGAGAATATCCCTTTATTTGACACACAAAAAAGATTATCATCAAACCTCCAAATGAATATAAGAGAAGAGCGCTTATCACAAACAGTGGAAGGTCTAGCTTTGTCACTTCGGTCTATGGGTACAGGGGTAATGCCTAGTTTGTGGGATACATTACCTTCTACGAAAATACCGGTATTATTACTTGTAGGTGAGTTAGATACGAAGTTTGTAGTTATCAATAAAAAAATGCAAAAGTCCTTATCAAATAGTACTTTACAGATTATTAATGGTGTAGGACATGCAATTCATGTGGAAAGTGAGACAATCTTTGGTAAAATGGTAGAGGAGTTTGTTGTTAAAAGTAATACTAACACTAATACATAGCAATCTAAGGAGGATTTCCATGACAGTACAATGGGAAAAAGTTCGTGAATACGAAGAAATTATTTATGAAAAATATAATGGTGTTGCAAAAGTAACCATTAATCGTCCAGAGAAAAGAAATGCATTTACACCACTTACTGTAAATGAAATGATCGATGCATTTGCGGATGCACGTGATGATTCAAGTGTTGGTGTCATTATTTTAACTGGTGCTGGAGATTTAGCATTTTGTTCCGGTGGAGACCAGTCTGTACGTGGCCATGGTGGTTACGTTGGTTCAGACCAAGTACCACGTCTAAACGTTTTAGATTTACAACGGTTAATTCGTACAATTCCAAAACCAGTTATTGCGATGGTAGCAGGATATGCAATTGGTGGTGGACATGTATTACATGTTGTATGTGATTTAACTATTGCCGCAGACAATGCTAAGTTTGGACAAACTGGACCAAAAGTTGGTAGCTTTGATGCTGGATATGGTGCAGGGTTACTTGCAGAAATGGTTGGTCAAAAACGAGCTCGTGAAATTTGGTATTTATGTCGTCAATATAATGCTGAAGAAGCATATGAGATGGGAATGGTAAATAAAGTAGTTCCATTAGAAAAACTGGAAGAAGAAACATTACTATGGTGTGAAGAAATCTTAGAAAAATCACCGACTGCTTTACGTTTCTTAAAAGCATCCTTCAACGCTGCTACAGATGGTTTAGCAGGTTTACAACAATTCGGTGGCGATGCAACTCTTCTTTACTACACAACGGATGAAGCTAAAGAAGGTAGAGATGCATTTAAAGAGAAAAGAAAGCCAGACTTTGATCAATTCCCACGCTTCCCTTGATTCAATAAGAGTGGGTATAATTAGATACATTAATGAAGTTTGTAAAGAGGCCGGGACAAAACTAAAACAAAGGTAATAAAAAACGAACAATCACCACATTAGCCCCGGAAATATACGGAGACTCCTGTGGGAGGAAAGGCATCGGTGAGACCCCGCAAGAGCGTTAGCTCTGAGGAGGCTCACCAGCCGCCCACGGAAAGCGCAGTATATTTCCGGGGCGGGTCTGATGCTCTAACTTTAATGTTCGGTTTTTCCTATGTTAGAAATAGTTTTGTCTCAGCCTCTTTTCTTATAAAAGAGGTGGTAGAATGGCAGAGAAGATTCCTCATTGGCTAACAAAGCAAGCATTTCTCGCACCAAATCGAGTCGCTATTGAACGAGTGGATGGTTCAACAATGACATTCTTGGAATTAAAAGAACAGAGTCAATTACTTGCAAAGAAATTAGCAAGCCTTGGTGTAGGTAAAGGAAGTCATGTAGGTATATTATCTAATAATAATGTTACGATGATTGCTATGATACATGCATTAAGTTATTTAGGTGCAGTTGCTGTATTATTAAATGCTCGGCTGACAGCAAGTGAACTAAATTATCAAATAAAGGATGCCAACGTAATAGCAGTTATAGTAGAAGATAACTTATTCGAGCAAGGAAAAGAATTAGAAGTAGAGAAAGTATTTAATTTTAAACAAGTACATTTAACAGGTGCAAAAGAAATAGAACTTCTATCTGAATTGGATTTAGATGATCCTTTTACTATTATTTATACTTCTGGAACAACAGGATTTCCAAAAGGGGTAATACATACATTTGGTAATCATTGGTGGAGTGCAATAGGTTCTGCCTTAAATCTTGGAATTTCCGACAAAGATAAGTGGCTAGCGGTCTTGCCGTATTTTCATGTTGGAGGGTTATCAATTTTTATTAAAAGTGTTATTTATGGCATGCCTGTTTATCATTTAAACCGTTTTAGTGAAGATGTCTTTTTAGATGCAATTTACAACCGAGGTGTCACTATCGCTTCTGTAGTTACTGTCATGGTACAAAGAATAATGGAACAGCTTGGGGAAAAAGTGTTTCCTGAACATTTTCGTTGTATGCTTTTAGGTGGAGGACCTGCTCCAGTACCTTTACTTGAACAAGCAGCTCTTAAAAAAATACCTGTATTTCAATCCTTTGGTATGACAGAAACATCCTCTCAAATTGTTACATTGAGTCCACGAGATGCACTTCGAAAGATAGGTTCTGCAGGAAAGGCACTATTTCCTGCACAAATAAAAATTGAAGGTACAACCCTTAATGAAATTGGCGAGATATTTGTTAAAGGTCCTATGGTAACAAAAGGGTATTATAATAATGATTTAGCAAATCGAGATAGTTTCCACAATGGTTGGCTTTCTACAGGTGATTTAGGCTATATCGATGACGAAGGATTTTTGTATGTTGTTGATCGTAGGAAAGATTTAATAATTTCTGGAGGAGAGAATATATATCCTTCCGAGATAGAAAGTGTACTCACAGGTTTTCCCGGAGTTAAAGAGGTTGGGGTGACAGGGAAACCAGATGAACGATGGGGACAGTCCCCTATCGCTTTTATTGTTCCTCAAAATGATTACGTAAGGAAAGAGGATATACTTGACTATGCTAAGGATAAATTGGCTAAGTATAAGCTTCCAAAAGAAATCCATTTTGTGAATAGTTTACCTAGAAATGCATCCAATAAATTAGTAAGAAACAAGTTGATGGATTTAATTAACTAAGTTAATAAGCTACATACATGGTTTTCCTGCTTTTAGACAAATTAAGAGTAGGAGGTGGCCATGTTGGAAAAAAAGAAATATTATGTCGATATTGGCAGTGGTGAGATTTCACAGGAGAAATATCAAAATAATGATAGTTTTATTATTCATGCTACCCAAGATGAAGTAAGTATGTTAAGGGCTAAATTAAATAATATGCATGAGGCGTCTTATAATAGTTTCTGGCGGTCGCACGTACCCATTATGCCTTATCATAATGATAAACCAAATGATGACTATGACGCTAATATGGTGGAGGTCTACCAAATTTTATATGATTTAGGTGATGATGCTGTAAAAAATCATATAAATAGTATAGGGATTTTAAGTGATAATCATATATAACGTATAGAAGGAATAGGATATACTATCTTATTCCTTTTTTATGGTTTGAGTATAGTAGCGTAGAGGGAATAATAATTAGTAGAATGAATAGGAGGATTCCCTTTGCTTAGAATCTTAGGACTGATTACAATTGGATTGTGTGTTGCCTTTATACTACCTACAAAACCAAATATGATAGAACAGGTAGGAAGTAAAGAAGTCGATTTCAGGAATACAATAACACAAGAAGAAATAATAGCCTTAACTGATGAATTTATAAATATACTTATTCAAGGTACTAAATCAAACTATGAGGTTAACACTTTTCAAAATAAGGACAGCTTACTAAAAGAATTTACAAAAGTTACAACAGAAACGGTTGCCAAAGCTTATGTTGACTATTATTTCTATGAAGAAGATGACAATTTGTATATTGTTCCAACAGAAACACCACCATGGTTTGTTAAACAGAATGATTATGATGTGGTACAATTAGAACATAATAAGTTAATGGTGATTCAAGAAAATCACTCAGAATTATATGGCAATTATAAGATCCAATTAGAATTTACGTATAATGACCATAAGTGGAAAATAACAAATATACTACATCAATGACGTTAAAGGTAGCTGATATATGTTTACTTTTTTAGATTATTATAACAATGAGGTGCGTCTCTCTTTTGATGATCACCCTTTTTCACAAGAACCAAAACATGTCTGGGTTATATGCCGTTATCAACATAAATGGCTGTTAACAAAACATAAAGACCGTGGTCTAGAATTTCCAGGTGGAAAAGTTGAATTAGGAGAAAGTCCAGAAGAGGCGGCCTTTCGAGAAGTAATGGAAGAAACCGGTGGGGTAATTAAGCAAATATGTTATGTTGGCCAATATCATGTTGCAGGAAAAGGCGGAGAAGTAGTAAAAAATGTGTATTTTGCTGATGTTGAGAAATTAACACAGCAGGAAACATATTATGAAACGGAAGGCCCAGTTTTGTTAGATAAGATACCTAAAAATATTAAATACAATCGTCGTTTTAGCTTTATTATGAAAGATGATGTACTAACACACTGTATAAAGAAATTGAATATGTAACGAAAATCACTCCCAATTGGGGGGTGTTTTTTTGTTCTTTAATGATATGAGATAATATAGTAAACTTAAATTGTTAATATTCATAACTTTACATAAGTATGATGAAAGTTGGGATTATGGTTGAAGAGTTTAATAATGGAACGATATTTTCAAAATACAATCTGTACAGTTAATAGCTATTCATAAAAACATCATTTTAAATTAACGATGAACTATTTTAGTAAACAAGATTAAAAAGGCGTGTACGAGAAAAGGAGGCATATAAATGGATCTCGGTCATCCTATTGCAGCCGGTAACACAGCAAAAATCTATCTTTATAATAAGCAGATTGTAAAAGTTTTCCATAGGCGCTTTCCGAAAACAGAAGCGGCATATGAAGCGAAAAAACAACAGACTATCTATGCAACTGGTCTTCCAGTACCAAAAGTAATAGAGATTAAAAAGGTAGATGATAGTCCAGCTATCGTTATGGAATATGTCGAGGGACAAACGTTAGGGGAACTATTTCTTAGAAATAAAGAAAAAGCGATAGATTATATAAATATGTCAATTAATGTACAAAAAGAGATCCACAGTATTACAACTACATCGTTAGAAAGTATGACAAGTAAATTAAAGCGCCAAATCCTTTCAACAAAAAAGATAACAGAAAATCAAAAAACTATTCTTAATACTTTATTAGATAAAATGTCATTTGAAGAAAAACTTTGTCATGGAGATTTTCATTTGTTTAACTTAATCCTTTCAAAAGATGGGACGGTTTATATTATTGATTGGGTTGATGCTAGTGTTGGAGACATTCGAGCGGATATTTGTAGGAGTTATCTATTGTACCTACAGTTTTCTGAAGAACTTGCAGAACAGTATTTGTCTCTTTACTGTGAAAAAAGTGGTTTAGAAATAGATGAAATATTAAAATGGGCACCAATTATTGCTGCTGCAAGACTAGCAGAAAATGTTGCGTCAGAAGATGAAGAGAGACTGTTGAACATAATAAAAAGGCATGGTATTAATTGACGAAGAGCAAGTTCTTTATTAGCCTGCTCTTCGTTAGTTTTAAGTTGTATGCTTAATTAACCAGCCTTCAATGCGTTCAACAACTTTATACATAATCGCTGCAAAGATTGCGATTAATATTAAAGCGCTCATAACGAGAGTAAAATCAAATACTTGGAATCCATAGACAATTAAATAACCTAAGCCCTCCTTCGAAACAAGGAATTCACCGACAATGACTCCTACCCAAGATAGCCCAACATTTACTTTTAATGTAGAAATCATTACTGGCAAATTTGCAGGAAAGACAGCGGATTTAAAACATTGCCAACGAGTAGCGCCGAAGCTTTTTAGCACTTTTTCGTAGTTTGGATCGACTTCACGAAATCCTGTGTAAACTACGATGGTGGTGATAATAACGGATATGATTGCCCCCATAGCAATGATAGCAACATATCCTGGTCCTAAAGCTACAATGATAATTGGCCCCAAAGCAACTTTAGGCATTGCGTTTAGTATAACAAGGTAGGGGTCAGAAATCTTAGAAAATCTTGTAGATGACCAAAGTAGAGAAGCTAGAATAATTCCTAATATAGTACCTATTACGAATCCCAGTAATGTTTCAAACAAAGTTACATAGGTGTGAGAGATCATAGAACCATCAGAAAACTTTCTAATGATTAATTCGATTACTTTTGCAGGAGAACTGAATAGTAGCGGATCAATCCAATTTAATCTACTAGCAACTTCCCACATCATAAAGAATCCAATTAGAATAAATGCCTGCCATGTGAACACGATTCTCTTTTCTCGCCTAAGCCCTTGTTGGTATTGTTCAAATAATTTTTCGTCTCCTTTGTTAGTCATGGTGACAACCCCTTTCTAAGAAGGGGTTAAACAGATTGCTTTTCATTTTTTGTTTAACTCCTCCCAAACTTTATCAAATATAGATTGGTATTTAGGGTGTCTACGGACGAGAAAGGGCATTTCATTTCGAAGTTCAATCGGTACTTCGAATATCTTAGCTATTTCTCCTGGATTAGCACTCATCACGATAATTCTATCACTCATTGCGATTGCTTCCCCGATATCGTGAGTTACTAAAATTGCTGTTTTCTGATAGGCATGCAGAAGCTTAAAAACAAGGTCTTCTAATTTTAATTTTGTTTGATAATCTAAGGCTGAAAAAGGTTCATCTAATAAGAGGATCTTTGGGTCAGTTATTAACGTTCTAACTAACGCAACACGTTGCCTCATTCCACCTGATAAAGAAGGTGGGTATTGATGTTCAACATTTGATAAGCCGACCTCATTTAATAATTCTTTCGCTTTCTCTTTTACTTCTTGGGTGACATTATGATGAATAGAAGGACCAATTAATACATTGTCTAATATTGTTTTCCAAGGAAACAGATAATCTTGCTGTAACATATATCCGATTGCTAATTCGGATTCTGTAATAGGCTTATTATCAAGAAGAACTTTTCCTGACGTGTGCTTCATAATACCAGAAACAATGGATAGAATAGTTGATTTCCCACATCCGCTTGGGCCAAGTAATGATACAAATTCTCCTTCCTTTACGGTGAAGGAAATGTCATTTAATGCTTTCGTATAATTATTTTTATTGAAATAGTGATGTGTAACATTTTCTAAGGTTAGAAAGGACATGGTTTCCCTCCTTAGTTATTGATGACGTCCTCTGCTATTTCGGTATTAACTAGTTCTTCGTAAGAGATATCACCATCTGGTAATTCTCCAGCTTCATCCATGATATTCTTTAAATTGTTCCACTCTTCTTCATCTAAAATTGGATCCGGAGCAAAGGAATCTTGATTTTTATAACGTTCGATGGAAGAGGTTAATATATCTAAATCTACATCTTCAAAATACTTTTGAATGGTTTCAGCGATTTCTCTTGAGTCAGTTTCTTGAACCCATTGTTGTGCTTTATAAATGGCTCTAGTAAACTTTTCGATATTTTCTTCGTTCTCTTCAATATAACTTTGTTTCGCCATAAATACGGTATATGGTACATGCCCAGATTCTTCTCCAAAGGAAGCAATGACATGACCATTTCCTTCTTTTTCAAACACACTTGCAGTTGGTTCAAATAATTGAACATATTCATAATCCCCTGATAAGAAAGCTCCAGGAATATTAGCAAATTCAATATTTTGATGTAATGTCAAATCATTATGAGGATCAATTCCGTACTGCTTTAACACATATTCACCAACCATTTGAGGCATACCGCCTTTACGCTGTCCCAGGAAACTTGAATCTTTAAGGTCTTCCCAAGTAAAATCTGGTTTTTCTTCTTTAGCTACAAGGAAAGTTCCGTCTGTTTGAGTTAATTGTGCAAAATTCACTGCAAAATCTTTCGAGTCTTGTGCATATACATAAATAGATGTTTCTGAACCAACTAAAGCAACGTCAATCCCATCAGATAGTAGAGCGGTCATTGTTTTGTCCCCACCCCAGGTAGTTTGAAGTTCCACTTCTAATCCTTCTTCTTCAAAGAACCCTTTTTCAATTGCTACGTATTGTGGTGCATAAAAGAGAGAGCGAGTAACCTCTCCAATTTTAATAGTTGTCGTACTGCTCGATCCGCAGGCTGATAAGAATAGCAGGATAAGAGCAGATAATAAGGCAAGCCATTTCATTTTTTTCATTCTATTCGACCCTTTCAACATCGAAATTTTTAGTCAAGACAGTGTATGCGGTGTGAAAAAAATGTGTGAATGCCTATATTTCTTCATTGCATATTAAATACATTTTATTAATATAAAAAGAAAAAACCGACCATGGAATAGGTCGGTTAAATCAAAATATTTAAACCCTCTTGGGATGAGGACAAACAAAATATGTTACTTATAAACAGGTCCAGCTGCCGCGATTTCCGGGCTAACATGGGAGAACTTTTGGAAGTTTGTATGGAATTTAGTAGCTAGTTCTTTTGCAGCAAAATCATATGCTTCCTTATCAACCCACGTATTCTTTGGAATTAATACTTCATCTGGTACCCCTGCAACATGTGCAGGAATCTCTAAACCAAATATTTCATCTTTTATTGTTTCAACGTTATTAAGTTCACCTTCTAAAGCTGCATGAACCATTGCTCTTGTGTAAGCAAGTTTAATTCGATTACCTACACCATATGAACCACCAGTCCAACCAGTATTAATTAAAAATACATTGGTATTATACAAGTCAATCTTCTCACCAAGCATCTTAGCGTATGTTGCAGGAGCTAATGGTAAGAAAGGCGCACCAAAGCAAGCTGAGAATGTTGCTTGTGGTTCTGTCACACCACGTTCTGTTCCTGCAAGTTTACTAGTATATCCACTTAGGAAATGATACATAGCTTGTTCCTTAGTCAGTTTACTGATCGGTGGTAATGTACCCGAAGCATCGGCAGTTAAGAAAATAATCGTATTTGGATGTCCTGCAATACTTGGCTCTACAATATTTTCGATATGCTCTAATGGATAGGCTGCTCTAGTATTTTCAGTTAATGTTGTATTATCGTAATCAGGAACTCGGGTTTTCTCGTCAACAACGACATTTTCTAAGACAGAACCAAATTTGATTGCATTAAAAATTTGGGGTTCTTTTTCTTCTGATAGATTTACACATTTCGCATAGCATCCACCTTCAATATTGAAAACACCGTTTGAACTCCATGCATGTTCATCATCACCAATTAATTTACGATATGGATCCGCAGACAATGTTGTTTTACCTGTTCCGGATAAACCGAAGAATAAAGCAACATCTCCTTCATTTCCAACGTTTGCTGAACAGTGCATAGAAAGGATATTTTGTTCCGGTAATAGCAAATTCATAATCGAGAAGATAGACTTTTTAATTTCACCTGCATATTCTGTTCCACCTATTAAAATGACTCTATGTTTAAACGAAACAAGAATAAATGCTTCTGAGTTTGTACCATCGACTTCAGGATCAGCTTTAAATGTAGGTGCAGAGATAACGGTAAACGACGGCTCATGTCTTTCAAGCTGTTCTTCTGTTGGGCGAATAAATAATTGTTTAGCGAATAAATTATGCCAAGCAAATTCGTTAATTACTTGAATTGGTAATTGGTAATTTGTATCTGCTCCAGCAAAACCGTCAAAAACAAATACTTCATCTTTATCTTTTAAATGGGAGATAACTTTCTTATAAAGGTTTTCAAAAATTTCCTCTTCAATTGGTTTGTTTACTGTACCCCAATCTACTTTACTTTCAGATATGGAATCCTTTACAATAAATTTATCTTCTGGAGAACGTCCAGTATATTTACCAGTAGTTGCTAAAACGGCACCAGTATTTGTTAAACGACCTTCGTTACGAGAAAGTACTTTTTCAACTAAAGCTGCAACAGATAAGTTTCTCTTCACGTGAGTTTGTGATAGAAGTTCTTCTAATTGAGAAGATTTCATTACTGTGTTCATTCAAAATTACCTACCTTTTATAAAAAGTTTAATTAACAATATTCCTTTGATGTTATAATTAATAACCTGAAATTAATTATTAGTATAACACATTTGCGTTAATAGTCCATACTAATTATTATTTTTTATTGTATTATTAAATAAAAAGTTTTGTGACAGTGGATTAACTTATTGACATTGTATTGTCCATTAAGTTAACCTACAATAGAGCGGATACTCTTATTCAGAGCAGGCGGAGGGACAGACCCGATGAAGCCCAGCAACCTCACATTTGTGAAAAGGTGCTAACCTGATGCAAGGATTAATCCTTGAACAATAAGAGCGAAAGGCTGGTCATTCCTTTCCTCATGTATTGCAGGAAAGGATTTTTTATGTTCTAAAACGCTAAATAGATACGAATTATTAGATAAAGTAGTGGGCTAGTTTTTCTTATATAAGATTAGGATATAATACTGATAATTATAGAGTTCCGTACCAGTAAAAAGAGGGAGGATTTAGCCAAATGGCTAACAATCGTCGTTTATTTACTTCTGAATCCGTAACAGAAGGGCATCCTGATAAAATTTGTGATCAGATTTCGGATGCAATCTTAGATGAAATTTTAAAGAAAGATCCTGTTGCTCGTGTTGCTTGCGAAACTACAGTAACAACTGGATTAGTTTTAGTAGCAGGGGAAATTACTACATCAACCTATGTTGATATTCCAGCAGTTGTCCGTCAAACAATTAAAGATATCGGATATACTAGAGCTAAGTATGGTTTTGATGCAGATACTTGTGCTGTCTTAACTGCTATTGATGAACAGTCACCTGATATTGCTAGTGGAGTAAACCAAGCATTAGAAGCACGTCAAGGGAAAATGACGGAAGGTGAAATTGCTGCAATTGGAGCTGGAGACCAAGGTCTTATGTTTGGGTATGCTTGTAATGAAACAAAAGAATTAATGCCTCTTCCAATATCATTAGCTCATAAACTTTCTAAGCGTTTAAGTGATGTTAGAAAAGATGGTACATTGGCATATCTACGTCCAGATGGTAAAACTCAAGTTACGATTGAATATGATGAAGACGATCGTCCAATCCGAGTTGATACGATTGTTATTTCAACACAGCACTCTCAAAAAGCAACATTAGAACAAATAGAAACAGATTTAATGGAGTATGTCATAAAGCCAGTTGTCCCGTCAGAATTATTAGATGAGAATACAAAGTACTTCATTAATCCGACAGGTCGCTTCGTAATTGGAGGACCACAAGGGGATGCAGGTCTTACTGGAAGAAAAATTATTGTTGATACGTATGGCGGCTATGCTCGTCATGGTGGTGGTGCATTTAGTGGTAAGGACCCAACAAAAGTTGACCGTTCCGCTGCATACGCTGCACGATATGTTGCCAAAAATATTGTAGCTGCAGGACTAGCAGATTCTTGTGAAGTACAGTTAGCATATGCTATTGGTGTTGCAGAGCCAGTTTCCATTGCAATCAATACATTTGGAACTGGGACAGTAGCAGAAGAAAAATTAGCAGATGCTGTACGTGCAACCTTCGATTTAAGACCTGCTGGAATTATTCGAATGCTTGATTTACAAAGACCTATCTATAAAGATACCGCTGCTTACGGTCACTTTGGAAGAACTGACTTGGAGTTCCCTTGGGAAAAGACTGATAAAGTAGATGAGTTAGTATCATTAACGAAATAAAATAAAAGAACGCTTGGAATCAAGCGTTCTTTTTATTGTTTTTTTTGTTTCTTATTTTGCTTTTCAATAATGGAATAACCTATCATGCCAATCCACAAAGGAATTACAAACCAATATATATGGTCACTAATAAAATCTCTACCAATATTAAGGGCACTAAGTGTAATTGCTATACTCCCAATTAACATGAAGACGAAAAATAGTTTACTTAATTTAATACCTTTCATATGAAACTTCCCCAATATCTTATTTAGTTCTCTATCCCTAAATTTGTATGATGTTTATAATATTGTCCCTTTTCCACATACGATATTCTAACTCGTTCCATCTCTTTATAGTCATCCTCTGTAAGTTCACGTACAACTTTTGCCGGTCTGCCCATCGCTAAAGTATGTGGGGGGATTTTTTTGCCTGGAGGGACTAAACTGCCAGCCCCGATAAATGCGTGTTCACCAATCTCAGCACCATCTAATATAATTGACCCCATACCAATTAACGCTTTTTTTCTTACAATTGCTGAATGGAGCGTAACTTGATGACCAACAGTTACATCATCTTCTACAATTAATGTGTTATTTGGGCTTTGGTGAAGCATCGAAAGATCTTGGATACTCACTCTTTTTCCAATTTTAGTTGGTGCAACATCACCACGAATAACCGTTTTAAACCAAATACTAGATTCTTCCCCTATTTCGACATCCCCGATAACGACTGCATCATTAGCGATAAATGCAGTTGGATGGATGGCTGGTGAAACATTTTTATAATGATGAATCATTGGTAAACCCCTTTCTTATTTTTTCTGGATAGCAATAATAAAAGGTGGATTATTCTTTTGATTAATAAAACCATATTGTAAGACGTTAAATTGTTTCTGGTCTAATGCTATAACAGATTTAAGGATGGAATTCTTTTCCTCTACTCCACCTTCATGACCATAATAGACAACTAGAATAATTCTTCCGTTCTTTTTTAAATAGTGTAATATTGTATTAATTGCTTTAATTGTTGATTCCCCTCTGGTGATAATAGATTTATCACTCTTTGGCAAATATCCTAAGTTGAAGATAGCTCCACCAATTTTTCCTCTTAAGTCTTCTGTCAAATAGTTTTCTATATTAGCATGACTATCTAATATAAGCGAAACGTTTGTACAATGATTTTCAACTAATAATTGATCTGTATTATCTATTGCTTGTTCTTGAATATCAAATGCAAGGACTTCTCCAGTTTCACCAACTAGTTTACTTAAGAATAATGTATCATTACCATTACCACATGTTGCATCAATAACTGTTTCCCCAGGTGTAATTATCTCTTCTAATAAATGATGAGAATATTTTAATATGCTTTTCATTAACGCTCTCCTAACCATAAGTAAATCTCTCTATTAAGAATAGCATTTTTAGATAATTTTCGGAAATTAAATGATGTGCACAAATTAGTGAAGTATTCGTAGAGTAATGAAAGGGAGTTGCTAAAGTTTTGGTGAAAGTTGCTAAAGATTACTGTAAAGTTGCTAAAGTTTCCTGTAAACTTGCTAAAGATGTCATTATCTTTGCTAAAGATTATGTTAATTAGGCTTTTTCATCATATAAAAGGATTAAAATAGGAATATCTTGACAAAGCTATTACTATTCATTACAATTCAATTTAAATAATGAAAAGCGATGCGAAGGAGTAGTAGTAATTAGGTTCAGGTAAAGAGAGACAATGGTTGGTGTGAATTGTCCCTGAAGCGTTACGAACTCGCCTTCAAGGCTGCAGGAATGAAAGAAAGTAGTTTCTGACGTACGTCCACGTTATGGATACAAGTGAACGATTACTTCGTTAATTTGGGTGGTACCGCGGGAATAATAGCTTCTCGTCCCTTCATTGGGATGAGAAGCTTTTTTGTATTTATTTTTATAATAAGGAGGAAGTATTATGAGTTTTAATCATCTTGAGATTGAGAAGAAATGGCAAAGTTACTGGCTTGAAAACAAAACATTTAAGACGGATACATCATCGAATAAAAAGAAGTTCTATGCACTAGATATGTTCCCGTATCCATCAGGGGCAGGACTACACGTAGGACATCCAGAGGGTTATACTGCAACAGATATACTTTCCCGCATGAAGCGGATGCAAGGTTATGAAGTTCTTCACCCTATGGGTTGGGACGCATTCGGTCTTCCAGCAGAACAATACGCACTGGATACAGGGAATAGTCCAGCAGAATTTACGATAAAAAATATCAATACATTTAGAAGACAGATTCAAGAACTAGGCTTTTCCTATGATTGGGACCGAGAAATAAGTACAACAGATCCAAATTATTATAAATGGACACAATGGATTTTCACTAAGCTTTATGAAAAAGGACTTGCGTATATTGATGAGGTAGCAGTTAACTGGTGTCCAGCACTTGGTACTGTTCTTGCTAATGAAGAAGTTATTGATGGGAAAAGTGAACGAGGTGGCCATCCTGTAGTACGGAAACCAATGAAGCAATGGGTACTTAAAATTACTGAATATGCCGATAGACTATTGGAAGATCTTGAAGAGCTAGATTGGCCAGAGAGTATTAAGGATATGCAACGCAATTGGATTGGTCGTTCAGAAGGTGCTGAAGTTACTTTCCAAATTGATGGACACGATGAAAGTTTCACAGTATTTACAACAAGACCAGATACTTTGTTTGGTGCAACGTATGCAGTCCTAGCTCCAGAACATCCTTTTGTTGAAAAAATAACAACCGCTGAACAAAAAGAAACAGTTCAAAAATATTTGAATGAAGTACAAACAAAATCAGATTTGGAAAGAACGGATCTAGCTAAAGATAAAACTGGAGTATTCAGCGGAGCTTATGCAATTAACCCTGTAACAAATCAGAAAATGCCAATTTGGATTGCTGATTACGTACTAATGTCTTATGGTACTGGTGCCATTATGGCCGTACCTGCACATGACGAACGTGACTATGAGTTTGCAACGAAGTTTGATTTGCCAATTATTGAAGTGGTTTCCGGAGGGGATATTTCTAAGGAAGCATACACTGGAGATGGAGTACATGTTAACTCTGATTTTCTAAATGGTTTGGATAAAGAAGAAGCAATTACAAAAATGATTGCTTGGCTAGAAGAAAAAGGAGTAGGAACGAAAAAAATAACATATCGTCTACGTGATTGGCTGTTTTCTAGACAACGCTATTGGGGTGAGCCAATTCCGATTATCCATTGGGAAGACGGTACAATGACTGCAGTTCCAGAAGAAGAATTACCACTTGAACTTCCAGTAATGACAGAAATAAAACCATCTGGAACAGGTGAATCGCCACTGGCAAATAGTGAAGAATGGGTGAATGTAGTAGATCCAGAAACTGGTATGAAAGGTCGTCGTGAAACAAATACAATGCCACAATGGGCAGGAAGTTGCTGGTATTTCCTACGTTATATTGATCCAACTAATAACGAACAACTAGCAGACCCAGAACTTCTTAAAAAATGGCTTCCGATTGATATTTATATCGGAGGAGCAGAACATGCAGTTCTACACTTGCTATATGCACGTTTCTGGCATAAATTCTTGTATGATATAGGTGTGGTACCAACAAAAGAGCCATTTATGAAGCTATTTAACCAAGGTATGATTCTAGGTGAAGGTAATGAGAAGATGAGTAAATCGAAAGGGAACGTTGTAAACCCAGATGATATTATTGCTTCTCACGGTGCAGATACACTAAGACTATATGAAATGTTCATGGGACCACTTGATGCATCTGTTGCTTGGTCTACAAATGGTCTAGATGGTGCACGTCGTTTCCTTGATCGAGTATGGCGACTATTTATTAATGAAGATGGAACTCTTTCTGATAAAATAGTGGAAGATAATAGTCAAGAACTTGAAAAAGTTTATCATCAAACAGTTAAAAAAGTAACAGAGGATTTTGAGAATCTTCACTTCAATACAGGAATCTCTCAAATGATGGTATTTGTGAATGAAGGGTATAAAGCAGAAAAAATCTCAAAACAATTTGTTGAAGGTTTTGTTAAACTTCTATCTCCAGTTGCTCCACACATTGCTGAGGAACTTTGGAGTCGTCTAGGGCATGAAAGTACTATTAGTTATGAACAATGGCCAACTTTTGATGAATCTAAATTAGTAGAAGATGAAGTAGAGGTCGTTCTACAAGTAATGGGTAAAGTTCGTGCGAAGGTAAACGTAGCTAAAGACATTTCAAAGGAAGAACTAGAAAAACTAGCTTTAGAAAATGAGTCTATTCAAGAATGGATTGAAGGTAAGACAGTTAGAAAAGTAATAGTTGTTCCTGGTAAGTTAGTTAATATCGTAGCAAACTAAATTAAAGAGGCTTCCTGGAATTTATCCAAGGAGCCTCTTTAAATATTATTTACTTGGCATCCATTTTGCTTGTAGAAGAATCCATTTATCTCTGTCGTAATACCAGAGTGATTCTACTGTCCCAAGCTGATCAGCATGAAATGCACCACTTACTTGTTGATAACTTTTTAATCCATATCCTTTTGTCTTACTTATAAATTTTGGTTCGAAATATGCTATTGGCGCCACCATTGCTGATAATGGCTTAGTAAGTTTTCCATCCTTACTATAAATACCTAATCGAGTGTAGTCCTCTTTTCGATGTTTAACATCAACATTGATTGGTTTGGAATTAGGTGAATAAGTTACTTCCACTACATAGTTATCTTGAAACTTACCTATAACATAAGGTTGTTCCGGAAGGGGAATTTCTGAAAGCTTATTATGAATTAATGTATGTAATTGGTACTGATACAATCCACCACTTCCTCCAGAAGCACTTTGAAAGAATACATCATTAACTTTATCGTGATTTAAATCAATAAAAGTTAAACTAGGTTCATATCCTCCCAAGTAAGGAATCTCCCATATTTGATTTTCCGATGAAGTGATTACAGCTTTAATATCCTTATAGTAATTAGAGTCAGGTGAAAAAAGTAGTCCCTTTAGTTCAATTATCTCTTTTAATCCATTACCAGTTACATCTTCTTCATAATTTTTAATCACATTAAGTGTAGGAGCGGGATTTTCTTCACTGTATATGGAATAATTATCCATTAGAAATAATAGGCATAGTACTAGCACTGAAATAGTTATTCTTTTCATAAGATCCTCCTCGAAGTTATTATCAAAGTAATGTTATAGTGTGTATTAATTTTGAAGCTATTCAAGAGGAACATATACAAAGTGGAGCGAATATAATATCCTTGTTTAATTACTAATAAAGGAATCTTGCTTTATAAAAACTAAAATTTATATTGACTAGTATTCCAAACGAGTGTAGTATGTATTCTGTTGCTTAAAAAATGAGTAGCCTAAAGATATAAAAAAAATAAAAAAACATTTCAATTCTAGTTGACATAATCTGATGGTGATGATATAGTAATAAATGTCGCTCAGATGTTTCGTTTGTAAGGTTAGTGAGTATAAAATCAAAAAACTTGTTGACATAATACTTTGAGTGTGATAAGATATAATAGTTGTCGCTGAGATGGCGACAAAAATTTTGCTCCTTGAAAACTGAACAAAACAACCAGTATGTAAGAAAAAACATACCCTGTTTTTTCTATTAAATAAATCTAAAGCTAGCGTGCTTTAGTAGCTAAGAACGTAATTGACTCGTTCAATTATTATAAACTCTGCTTTTGGCAAAACCAAAAGCAAGTCTTTTATGGAGAGTTTGATCTTGGCTCAGGACGAACGCTGGCGGCGTGCCTAATACATGCAAGTCGAGCGAGTGAAACTAACTGATCCTCATCTGAGGTGATGTTAGTGAATCTAGCGGCGGACGGGTGAGTAACACGTGGGCAACCTGCCTGTAAGACTGGGATAACTTGCGGAAACGTGAGCTAATACCGGATGATACTTTTCACCTCATGGTGAGAAGATGAAAGATGGCGCAAGCTATCACTTACAGATGGGCCCGCGGCGCATTAGCTAGTTGGTGAGGTAACGGCTCACTAAGGCGACGATGCGTAGCCGACCTGAGAGGGTGATCGGCCACACTGGGACTGAGACACGGCCCAGACTCCTACGGGAGGCAGCAGTAGGGAATCTTCCGCAATGGACGAAAGTCTGACGGAGCAACG
>NZ_BMEY01000008.1 GCF_014637405.1 Ornithinibacillus halotolerans | reverse complement strand
GACTTCCCATCACTTCGAGTGAGTAAGATCCCTTAGAGACTATGAGGTTGATAGGTCCGAGGTGGAAGCGTGGTGACACGTGGAGCTGACGGATACTAATAGATCGAGGACTTAACTAACTTATTTGTTTGTCGATTGTTTACTCTTATTTAGTTTTCAGGGTATAATATTCTTGAGTTTTTATAAACTAATGAATATAATATATCTTGTGATTAATTTATATTATGTCTGGTGATGAAGGCGAGAAGGTCACACCTGTTCCCATACCGAACACAGAAGTTAAGCTTCTCAGCGCCGATGGTAGTTAGGGCTTTGCCCTTGCAAGAGTAGGACGTTGCCAGGCATTTATAAATTTATTTAATACTTTTATATTATCGCGGGGTGGAGCAACGAGCAATCACATCCACCGAATCCGCTACGAGTAACCCCGAAGCATACACATCTTCGAATAAGCTAGTAGATGCAGGGGTCACTAACATGGTCATTGTACTAAATGCCGTGCATGATTTAACTTAATACTTTTTATTATCGCGGGGTGGAGCAGTCTGGTAGCTCGTCGGGCTCATAACCCGAAGGTCGTAGGTTCAAATCCTGCCCCCGCAACCAAAAACATTCAACTTACTTCGTCGAATAATCATCTCTGTTTGTTGAATATCAGTAGTACAGTAAGTAAAACCAAATTTTGGTCCGGTAGTTCAGTTGGTTAGAATGCCTGCCTGTCACGCAGGAGGTCGCGGGTTCGAGTCCCGTCCGGACCGCCATTAATCTTATAATACATAACACACATGATTTCTCCGGAGATCATGTTTTTTTGTTTTTTAGGAGTGTAAAATAGTAAGTCAACATACTTTTTGCTATTATGATTGTAGTGTAACTTGAAAGCATGGTGACTTACATGGATGAGTTTTCATTTATTGATGAAATAAAACAATCATACTATAGACAACCTTCTTTAATAAAAGGTATTGGTGATGATGGAGCAGTAACTCAGCCAAATGGACAGAATGTTGTTTTCGTTAAAGATATGTTTGTAGAAGGGATTCATTTTGCTGCACATACAATGTCGCCTTTCCACATTGGATATAAATCACTTGCCGCAAATATAAGTGATCTGGCTGCAATGGGAGCACAGCCAGCATTCTACCTAGTTGCTATAAGCATTCCAAAAGAATGGCCACTGAAAAAAATTGCGACAATCTTTCAAGGAATGAAGAGGTTGGCAAATAAATATCAAATGGATTTAATTGGTGGCGATACAGTTTCAGGAAGTGAATTAGTAATTTCTATTACAGCTATTGGTTATGCTGAGGATAATAAAGCAAGGTATAGAAGTGATGCGAGTGTAGGAGACATAGTATTTGTCACGGGAACTCTCGGAGATTCGCAGGCTGGATTACATATTTTAAATAACCCTGGAGCATATCTAGACGAGTCTTATTATTTAATGAGACATCAGATGCCGTCTCCTAGAGTAGAGTTTGCTTTAGAGTTAATTAGGTTGCCACGTCTTTCATTAAACGATATCAGTGATGGTATTGCGAGTGAAGTTCATGAGATTGCAGATGCATCTAAGGTGACCATCGTTATTCAAGAAAATAAAATACCTGTACATTTTAGTTATGGGCAGTTCGATACTAATAAACAGTTTAAATGGAAATTATTTGGTGGAGAGGATTTTGAATTAGTAGGTACAGTTCCAAAACAACATTGGAACTGTGTACAAGAGGCAGCGACATTGCACCAAATAAAGGTAAGTAAAATTGGTTATGTAGTAGAACAAGATTCAAGGAGTAACGTATTATTACAGTTGGAAAATGGTAAAAAGGTTTCATTGCAGAAAGATGGATATAACCATTTAAGTAGGTGACATTATGAATATGTATAAAGTAGAAACATCTTCAGAAAAAGAAACTATTGCATTAGCAGAGAAATTGGCAACATTACTTAAACCTGGTGATGTAATAACTTTAGAAGGTGATTTAGGTGCTGGAAAAACAACATTTACTAAAGGAATTGCTAAAGGTTTAGGAATTACTAGAACATTGAGTAGTCCAACATTTACAATAATAAAGGAATATGAAGGAAGAGTTCCACTCTACCATATGGACGTCTATAGATTGGAAGGAACAGAAGAGGATATTGGCCTTGAAGAGTATTTTCATGGTAATGGAATTTCTGTTGTTGAATGGGCTCAATTCATTGAGGATTTCTTACCGGAAAACAAATTAAATATTACGATTAAGTATAAAGATGAAATGTCTAGGGTTATTATATTTGAGCCGATTGGGGATTACTTTAATCAAGTTATCACAGAATTAATGCAATAGGGATGCTTTAATAGAAGGAGTTATATCGATGTACACACTTGCTATAGACACATCCAATCAAGTATTAGGTGTCGCAATACTAAAAGACAAAGAAGTAGTAGGGGAAATCGTAACTAATATTGTTAAGAATCATTCGGTAAGGTTAATGCCAGCGATTGATTATCTTATGAAGGAAGTTAATATTAAGCCGAGTGAATTAGATAAGATTGTCGTTGCGAAAGGACCTGGATCATATACAGGGGTTCGTATTGGACTAACGACTGCTAAAACATTAGCCTGGTCTTTAAATATACCAATTATCGGTGTTTCGAGTTTGGAAGGACTAGCTTATCGTGCTAGTTTTTCAAATAAAATAATTTGTCCATTTTTTGATGCAAGAAGAGGTTTAGTATATACAAGTTTATTCGTAACAAAAGAAAACAGGTTGGTTGGTATAAAAGAGGAACAGAATACACTTTTTGCGGATTGGTTAGAAAGATTAGCTACTTTAAATGAGGAGGTTATCTTCCTAAGCCCTGATATGGATAAACATATTGGACTTATCCGAGATAAGATGGGAGAGTTGGCAATAATACCAGATCAAGCATTGCATATTGCAAAACCAACGGATCTAGCCATCGCTGCCTCTTACAAGGAAGCCGAAGAAACACATTTATTAACTCCTAATTACCTACGCTTAGCTGAAGCTGAAGCAAACTGGCTAAAAACACAAAAGGATAAACAGAATGGCTGAATTAACAATTCGTAAAATGGAATTAGACGATATTCCACAAGTGATGTTTGTCGAACTAGCGTCTTTTACATCACCATGGACAGAAAAAGTATTTCATCAGGAATTAATGGATAATAACTATGCTCATTATTATATAATGGAGCTGGATAAGAAGATTATTGGTTATGTTGGTATGTGGGTTGTATATGAAGATTCTCAAATCACTAATATTGCCATTTTACCAGGTTACCGAGGGCAAAAATTAGGAGAAAAATTGTTTCGTTTTGCTATTCAAAAGGCAATGAGTTTAGGAGCAATGCGATTATCTTTAGAAGTTCGGGTAACAAATATCGTTGCTCAAAAAATGTATCGTAAATTTGGTCTTGTGCCAGGTGGAATAAGAAAAAACTATTATACAGATAATCAAGAAGATGCTGTTGTAATGTGGGTGAATTTAATATGAAAGAAACATACATACTTGGGATTGAAACAAGCTGTGATGAAACAGCAGTTGCAATCATTAAAAATGGAAAAGAGATTGTCTCTAATGTTGTTGCTTCTCAAATTGAGAGCCATAAACGTTTTGGAGGTGTTGTCCCAGAAATAGCTTCCAGACATCATGTAGAGCAAATTACTCTTGTCCTAGAAGAGGCATTTACAAATTCAAAATTAATCTGGGATGATATTGATGCGATTGCAGTAACAGAGGGACCTGGATTGGTTGGTGCACTTTTAATCGGTGTTAATGCAGCAAAAGCCCTTGCCTTTGCTAAAGATAAACCACTTGTTGGTGTACACCATATTGCAGGGCATATTTATGCTAATCGCTTAGAGAAAGAATTTGAGTTTCCATTACTAGCTTTAATTGTCTCAGGAGGCCATACAGAACTCGTTCTGATGCGAGAACATGGTAAGTATGAAGTAATCGGTGAAACACGAGATGATGCAGCTGGGGAAGCTTATGACAAGGTTGCAAGGATGCTAGAGCTTCCTTATCCAGGAGGACCACATATTGATCGACTAGCTCATGAGGGAGAAATTACGATAGACTTTCCTAGAGCATGGTTAGAAGAAGATAGTTATGATTTTAGTTTTAGTGGATTAAAATCTGCAGTTATTAACAAAATTCACAATGCAAAACAAAAAGGGGAAACACTAAAGCCAGAAGATATTGCAGCAAGTTTTCAAGCTAGTGTTATTGATGTACTAGCAACAAAAACATTAAAAGCAGCACGACAATATCAAGTAAAACAAGTAATTGTTGCAGGTGGAGTTGCAGCAAATAAAGGACTTCGTGCAGAATTAGAGTCTAAATTTGCGGACACAGATATTCCATTACTCATTCCTCCGTTATCACTATGTACTGATAATGCAGCAATGATTGCAGCTGCTGGTACGATTAATTTTGAACAAGGAAAACGATCTGACCTAACTTTAAATGCTAACCCTTCTTTAATATTAAGATAATATCCACATGTTATGTGGATATTTTTCTTAGTTGTACTAATAGCGCATATTACATTGTTGATAGAAATTGTGGGTAAATATAAATTAAAATGTGGATAATGTGAATAACTTTGTTGATAACCGCTATTATAAGGATAGTAATGTGGATAAATCTGGGGACATTAAACTGTGGATAAGTAACGTCCCCTCTTTTTACTATTCTTCTTGTAATTCTGTCCATTCTTCCATTAAGTGTTCAATTTCTTGTTTGATTTCATTTGTTTTAGTTGTGAATTCTAGTGCTTTTTCGTGATCTTCGTAAACTTCAGGTTCTGTCATCTTTTCTTCTAAATAAGCAAGTTCATCTTCTAATCGTTCGATGTCTTCTTCTAACTTTGCGATCTGTCTTTCGCGTTTTCGTTGTTCACTTTGTCGTCTTTTTTCTTCCTTGAAGTTTAACTTCTTTTCATTTACAGTAGTTTGTTGTTCTTTTACTTCTTCTAATCGCTGTAACTCTTCCTCTTCCTGTTTTTTCTCTAAGTAGTAATCGTAATCCCCAAGATATATTGTAGAACCATCCTGTTTCATTTCCACTACTTTGTCTGCAATTTTGTTTATAAAATAGCGATCGTGTGAAACGAATATAATCGTGCCAGGAAAGTCAATTAGTGCTGCTTCTAACACTTCTTTACTATCAATATCTAAGTGGTTCGTAGGCTCGTCCAATATTAAGAGGTTCGCTTTTTGCATTCTTAATTTGGCTAATGCTAGTCTTGCCTTTTCCCCACCACTTAGTGATTGAACAGGTTTTAGTACATCGTCCCCAGAGAAAAGAAAATTCCCTAAAACTGTACGGATATCCTTCTCATTGACATGAGGATATTCATCCCACAGTTCATTTAATACTGTCTTATGGGAAGTAAGATTAGCTTGTTCTTGATCATAATAACCTATTTGGACATTCGTCCCTAAATTAATTTCTCCAGAAGCTGGTTTGTGCCACCCTAGAATTGTTTTTAGTAGAGTAGTTTTTCCAACACCATTTGGTCCAACAAGGGCAATACTTTCTCCACGGGTCACATGAAGTGTAAAACCTTTGAAAATTTCTTCCTCTGCATCATCGTAACGGAAGGAAAGGTCTTGAATTTTTAACACATCATTTCCAGTTCGCTTCGTAATATCAAAAGTAATGGAAGCAGATGATTCATCACCCAACGGTCTTTCCATTCGATCCATTTTTTCTAACTGTTTCCGCCTACTTTGTGCGCGTTTGGTAGTAGAGGCACGAACAATATTTTTTTGTATAAATTCTTCAAGTTTTTTAATTTCAGTTTGTTGCTTTTCAAATTCCTTCATTTCTTGTTCAAAATTTAATGATTTTTGATGAAGAAATTCGCTATAAGAACCGTAATACTTTTTCGTGCGATGTCTAGAAACTTCGTAGACAATAGATACTGTTTTATCTAGGAAATATCGGTCATGTGAGACGATAACGACTGCGCCAGGATAACTCGCTAAGTACTTCTCAAGCCAGGATAATGTTTCAATATCTAAATGGTTAGTAGGTTCGTCTAGAATGAGTAGATTAGGTTTCTTTAGTAGTAGCTTTCCAAGGGCAAGTCGAGTCTTTTGTCCACCACTTAGTTCATTAATAGGTGTTTGATCATCAAAGTCTAGAAAATTCAAACCGGATAATACAGCTTTTATCTCTGATTCATAGCTATAACCACCGTTTGTTTGAAATTCCTGCTGCATTCGATCATAATCTGCTAGAATCTTCGTTTGCTCGTCTGGTTCTAAATGATGGACTTCTGCCATTTTTGCTTCCATATGGCGTAACTTCTTTTCTTGAAGTAGTAAATCTTGAAATACTTCCAACATTTCGTCCCAAATAGAGTTACTAGATTCTAGACCAGTGTGTTGGGATAAGTAGCCGAGGGTGAGATCTTTTGGCTTTATTATTTCTCCAGTATCGTAAGTCATTTCACCGGCCATAATCTTTAGTAATGTAGATTTTCCAGCACCATTACGCCCTACAATGGCAATTCTATCTTTATCTTTTATTTCTATTTTTATATTGGCTAAAATCTCTTCTGCACCAAATGATTTGGATACATCGTTTAATTGCATTATTATCATATATGTCACCTCTAGTAGTTTAAGTTTATCCAAATATATGCATTCGGGCAATATTATTGTGGATTTGTGAAAATAATCACGACTTCTACTACAAAATCTGATATTATAGAAATAGTTATTTAGTTCTAAACGTGTAAACGTTTTACTATAGACAAACTAGGATTTCAATTAAGGAGGAGATTGACTTGGATCAAAATAAAATTCCTCAAGCTACGGCTAAAAGACTCCCATTATATTATCGTTTTTTAAATAACTTACAATTACAAGGGAAAACACGAGTATCTTCAAAAGAACTTAGTGAAGCAGTAAAGGTAGATTCAGCTACGATACGCAGAGATTTTTCTTATTTTGGTGCCCTTGGAAAAAAAGGGTATGGGTATAATGTTGAATATTTATTAGGGTTCTTTAGAAAAACATTAGACCAAGATGAACTAACCGAAGTAGCTTTAATTGGGGTAGGGAATTTAGGTACGGCATTTTTGAATTATAATTTTACTAAGAATAATAATACAAAAATCATGATGGCTTTTGATGCTGATGAGAAAAAAGTGGGTACTGAAATTGGTGGTATCCCCATCTATCATATTGAAGAACTAGAAGATAAGCTAGGAAATGTGAAAGTGGCAATCCTAACCATCCCTGCAGCAGAAGCGGAACGGATTACAGACCGTTTAGTAGCAAAGGGAATTAAAGGTATTTTAAACTTTACTCCAGCTCGTATTACGGTGCCAGATGATGTACGTGTTCATCATATTGATTTAGCCATTGAGCTACAATCTTTAGTTTATTTTCTAAAGCATTATCCTTTAGAAAGTGATAAGCAGTAACTAACTTAAAAGCTTGGTCAATTTTTTTGACCAAGCTTTTTATTATTAATTTAATTAATATATTAGCTCTTTTTAATTTTCTTTAACTGATAGTGTAAACGCATATAGCGAATACCCGCACCAAAGTCTAATGTAGCAACTAGTGCAAATAGAATCGTTATAAAATTCCAGATCGTTTCTTCTGCACTTTGAATGGCAACGTATATAAATAAACATCCCATGGCAAAATAGATGATAGCCATAGTTTTAGGTGAAACTCTCATAATATATTAACCTCCAATTAATATCATTTGCACTTGATTTAGCCTCTCTTGCATTTTTTCTAATTCTTCCGGTGGTAGATAAAGATTTACAAAAACCGAAATAGAATTTAATAGCATATGCACAATGATTGGAACAATGATTTTTTTCGTTTTTACATAAAGATAGGCAAACACAAATCCCATTGATGTATAAATTAACATGTGTTCTACTTCACCATGGATAATCCCAAAGACTAACGCTGAAAGTAATGCAGCGATAAAAAAGTTTGTTCTTTTATATAGAGACCCAAATACAATCTTCCTAAAAACAACTTCTTCCAATATCGGGGCGATGATAGCTGGAATAATTGCAAATAATGGAATGGACCGTGTTAATGCAATAATTCCTTGTGTATTTTCTGAACCAAGATCAATACCAAGAATTTCTGTTTCTATTAATACTGCAAATGCTTGGGCAAGGTAAGCCATAAAAACCCCTAAAATAGACCAGCCAATAACCTCACTAGTAAAAAGATTATTGCGCGTTTGAGATTGTGTCATGTCAGGTTTCATTAAAATTAACACAATAATCAGTGCTAATATAAAGCTAAATATAGAATAGTAAATGGACGCCTCAACTATATATTCCGGTATGATGGAATGAAATAGAAGGATAAATACTCCTCCAGATAATTGCATCAGAATATATGTAATAATGACCCACCAATAGCGTTTAGGCAATGATTTCAGCTCCTTAAAGTCGACAATAATTATAACAAAGAGAAATAAACGATTCTTGTGTATTTTATCATATTCATGCAGTACTTAATAATAGAATAACCGTGGACAAGAAAAAAAATAAAATTATCCAACTCTAATACTTGCAAATTAAAACAAAATTATTTATTATATTAATTGGAATTAGCACTCGAGAGGTTAGAGTGCTAACAAATACATTTGATAAGAATTAAGGAGGTTTTTTCATGATTAAACCACTAGGAGATCGTGTAGTAATCGAGCTTGTTGAACAAGAGGAAAAAACTGCAAGCGGTATCGTGCTTCCAGACTCTGCAAAGGAAAAGCCACAAGAAGGACGCGTTGTAGCCGTTGGTTCTGGCCGTGTAACGGACAGCGGAGAAAGAGTTGCACTAGAAGTTCAAGAAGGAGATCGTATCATCTTCTCAAAATTTGCTGGAACTGAAGTGAAGTATGATGGAACTGAATACTTAATTCTACGTGAAAGTGATATTTTAGCTGTTGTAAATTAATTAATTCTTTTTAGATAAACAAAAATACAAGGAGGGCATTTCAAATGGCTAAAGAAATTAAATTTAGTGAAGACGCACGTAGCGCAATGCTTCGTGGAGTAGATACATTAGCGAATGCTGTAAAAGTAACATTAGGTCCAAAAGGGCGTAACGTTGTTTTAGATAAAAAATTTGGTTCACCTCTAATTACAAATGATGGTGTTACAATTGCAAAAGAAATTGAATTAGAAGATGCTTTTGAAAACATGGGTGCTAAGCTTGTATCAGAAGTAGCATCTAAAACAAATGATGTTGCAGGGGACGGTACAACAACTGCTACTGTTCTAGCACAAGCAATGATTCGCGAAGGTCTTAAGAACGTAACTTCAGGAGCAAATCCAGTTGGAATCCGTCGTGGAATTGAAAAAGCTGTTGTAACTGCTGTTGAACAATTAAAAACAATTTCTGAACCAATTGAATCTAAATCAGAAATTGCACAAGTTGCTGCTATTTCATCTGCTGATGAAGAAGTTGGTCAACTAATTGCTGAAGCAATGGAACGTGTTGGTAACGACGGTGTTATCACTATTGAAGAGTCTAAAGGATTCTCAACTGAACTTGAAGTAGTTGAAGGTATGCAGTTTGACCGTGGATATGCTTCTCCATATATGGTAACTGACCAAGATAAGATGGAAGCTGTTCTTGATAATCCTTATATCTTAATTACTGATAAGAAAATCTCTAATATTCAAGAAATCTTACCTGTACTTGAACAAGTTGTACAACAAGGTAAATCACTATTACTTATTGCTGAAGATGTTGAAGGTGAAGCACTTGCTACACTAGTATTAAACAAATTACGAGGTTCATTCAATGCAGTAGCTGTTAAAGCTCCAGGATTTGGTGACCGTCGTAAAGCAATGCTAGAAGATATTGCTGTTTTAACTGGTGGTCAAGTAATTACAGAAGATCTAGGCTTAGAGCTTAAGAGTGCAACTGTTGAACAACTAGGTACAGCTTCTAAAGTTGTTGTAACAAAAGAAAACACAACAATTGTTGAAGGTGCTGGTAACCCAGAAGATATTTCAGCTCGTGTATCTCAAATTCGTGCACAAGCAGAAGAAACTACTTCTGAATTCGATAAAGAAAAATTACAAGAGCGCCTAGCTAAACTAGCTGGTGGTGTTGCAGTAGTTAAAGTTGGTGCAGCTACTGAAACAGAACTAAAAGAACGTAAACTACGTATTGAAGACGCATTGAACTCTACTCGTGCTGCTGTAGAAGAAGGTATCGTATCTGGTGGTGGTACTGCACTAGTTAACGTTTACTCTAAAGTTGCTGAACTACAACTTGAAGGAGACGAAGCTACTGGTGCAAAAATCGTACTTCGTGCATTAGAAGAGCCTGTTCGTCAAATCGCTGAAAATGCTGGTCTAGAAGGATCTGTAGTAGTAGAGCGTCTAAAAGGTGAATCGGTTGGTGTTGGATTCAACGCTGCAACTGGTGAGTGGGTAAATATGGTTGAAGCTGGTATTGTTGACCCAACTAAAGTTACTCGTTCTGCACTTCAAAACGCTGCATCTGTAGCGGCTATGTTCCTAACTACGGAAGCGGTAGTTGCAGACATTCCTGAAGAAAACCCAGGTGGCGGCGGAATGCCTGATATGGGTGGAATGGGCGGCATGATGTAAGGTTTTTCAACCTAACATCTGTGAACCAGTCCTAGAATTGATTTTTAACTAAAGAAAAGACTACTTCCTAAAATAACTAGGAGGTAGTCTTTTTTTGTTTTTAAAATTTGCTTTTCAAGACTTTATTAATGACAGACGATTTTAAAGAAGTTGTTTTTACTAGAAGAACTGTATCTGTAGTTATAAACGGGGCCTTTACCAAACACAATGAATAGATTCGAGTACTGATAAAATGTCGAGGTGAAAATTAAATTACATGAAATATGTAGTTAACGATAGTTAACATAGAGAAAGACTGATATAATTGACTCTTGCTCAAAAACGAACAAAGTCTGTGCCAAGAATGGACTTTTTTATCAGGTTGTGGGAAGAATGGTGAATCAGCCCACTTTTGTAAGACCACTATTCGCACATTGAATCCGCCGTTTTTCGTTTACTTGAGTTAATCAATATTTATATAAAAATACATCTAAAGGGAGTTTACATCATGAGTAATTATAACGCAGTATTAGCTAGAAATACGGAAAATGCTCCAAACGGGAACGGTACATATTCACAATCAGTAGCTTTCTCTCATTACAATAATCTTTCAGCTCAATTGCCTATTGATCCAAAAACAGGTAAGTTGGTAGCTGGTGGTATTAGAGAGCAAGCTGAACAGTGCTTTAATAATATCAAGTCAATTGTAGACAGCATCAATCATGTTATGAGCGATATTGTTAGAATCACAGTATTCGTTAAAGATATCAAAGACGTAGACGCTGTAGATGAAGTTTATAAAACATACTTTCCAACTTATGTTCCTGCACGTACAACAGTTGCAGTTGCTGCTTTGCCAATGGATGCGAAGGTGCAAATTGAAGCACTTCTTTCACACGGTGAAGGTACAATTCCAAACGCACCACAAGCAGGCGACCTTATCAAGCTAACGAATAATACAACAAATGCACCTACTAGTTCTTTATCTACACAAACAGTAGCTTTCTCTCATTATAATTATCTTACAGCTCAATTGCCTATTGATCCAAAAACTGGCAGATTGGTAGCTGGCGGTGTAAAAGAGCAAGCTAAACAGAGCTTGAAAAATATTAAGGCAATTTTAGAAAGTATTGACGTTCCTATGGATGATATTGTTAAAATGACGATCTTCGTTAAAAATCTTTCTGATATTGAAGCGGTAAACGAGGTTTATTCAACATTTTTCCCAGACTCAGCTATCGCAAGAGCAGTAGCATATGTCCCTGCTCGTACAGTAGTTGAAGCTTCAGCTTTACCTATGAATGCTCTAGTTCAGATGGAAGCAGTAGTTTCACACGGAGATGGTACACCTCCACAAGAAATTGAAGACAGACATGGTATAGTGATTTGGGCAAAAAATACTGAAAATGCACCAAAGAATGCACTATCTACACAAACTGTAGCTTTTTCTCACTACAATCACCTTACAGCTCAATTACCATTGGATCCAAAAACTGGCAAATTAGTAGCTGGTGGTGTGAAAGAGCAAGCTGAACAGAGCTTGAAAAATATTAAAGCAATTGTTGAAAGTATTGGCCATGTTATGGACGATGTGGTTAAAGTTAATATCTTCCTTAAAGAAATGGCGGATATGAATGCTGTAGACGAAGTTTATAAAACATACTTCCCAGGCGGTGTACCAGCTCGAAGAACAGTTGGCGTATCAGCTTTACCTGAAGATGCTTTAATCCAAATCGATGTTGTTGTATCGAATGCTGAAGGAACACCTCCAAAAGCATAGCATTGTTTGCAAATCCAAGAATTATCAAAGTTACTTGTTAATGGCGAAGTGAAATCACATATCCTATTCGTAAAGAGGGGCTATCTCAAATTAATATTGAGCTAGTCCCTTTTATAAATATATTCAACTGTATTTGATAATAATGCTATATTATATTGACGATTGAAATTAAACTTGTTATTATTCTCCTAATGTTTTCCAAAAAAAGATATACGTTATATTATTTAGAATCCGACTTGAAAGTTTATACCAGCTACCAATAAGTAGCTTGTATATAAGGATGGAAAATAAACGAGATTCCTTCTTTATAGATAAAACTTTGACTTAACTGTGGTCAAAGTTTTTTTTGTATCAAGGGGATAATAAAGTGTATTGGCTATAAAACTAAACTTGGAATCATTCCCGTTCATTTTTAATTTAGCAGAAGAGGAGATTACAACATGAGAAACTTTTTTAAATTTACAGAACGGAATACTTCCTTTAAGCAGGAAACACTTGCAGGTCTGACTACCTTCTTATCTGTAGCATATATATTAGTCGTAAATCCACTTATCCTGAGCCAAGCAGGAATGGATAGTGGGGCAGTATTTACTGCAACAGCTCTTACTGCTATCATCGGTACATTACTTATTGGTTTGCTTGCGAACTTCCCAATAGCAATTGCACCAAGTATGGGATTGAATTCATTTTTCGCTTTTTCTGTCTGTATAGGGATGGGGATAGAGTGGCAAGTTACTTTAACCGGTGTTTTTATTGCAGGAATTATTTTTATGTTATTAAGTTTATTGAAAATCCGAGAGAAGATTATAAATATCATTCCACTAGATTTAAAACATGCAATAGCTTCTGGAATTGGGTTTTTTATCACATTCATTGGATTAAAGAATGGTGGGATTATTATTTCCAATCCAGATACATTCGTTTCTATTGGAAATTTAACTTCACCTACGACCTTACTAGCTGTTTTTGGCCTTGTTATTACGATTGTTATGTTAGTGCGAGGAATAAATGGGGCAATTTTCTATGGAATGTTAATTACAACGATCGTTGGAATGATTATCGGATTAATTAATATTCCTTCAACCATCGTTGGAAGTATACCGAGTCTTGAACCAACACTTGGTGTCGTGTTTTCCCATTTGGATGGAATTTTTACTCCAGAACTATTGGCCGTTATCTTCACTTTTTTAATTGTTGCCTTTTTTGATACGGCTGGTGCATTAATTGCACTGGCCAGTCAAGCGGGGATGATGAAAGGTAATGCTATTCCAAATATAGGACGAGCGTTACTTGCTGATTCTTCTGCTGGTGCAATTGGAGCAATCCTTGGTACATCCACACCTGCGACAAGTGTTGAATCTTCCGCTGGTATTGCTGTTGGAGGAAGAACAGGCTTTACGTCTGTCATTATTGCTTCTTGTTTCGCAATTGCTTTGTTCTTTTCACCAATTCTTGCCGTTATAACATTAGAAGTAACCGCACCTGCATTAATTATTGTTGGGGCATTAATGGTAAAGGCAGTAAGTAACATAGATTGGAGTAAGTTAGAGATTGTAATTCCATCTTTTTTAACGATTATCATGATGCCGCTCACTTCAAGTGTAGCAATAGGAATTGCATTCGGTTTTGTTCTTTATCCACTCTGTTTAGTAGTACAAAAGCGTTTTAAGGAAATTCATCCAATCATGTATGTGCTATGTTTGTTATTCATTCTGTACTTTGCTTTTATAGTTTAGTTTTAGGAGAGAGAATTGAGAAGACTATGGGAATAATTTGCGGGTATAAATATACAGGCCTATAAGACAAAAAGAGGGTACCAAAGTAACGGTATCCTCTTTTCGTGTTTATTTTGTTGGCAAGTCCTCTATACTATCAATATCCATATATGCTGGTACAACAAATCCTTGTTGTGCTCCTTCTAAACTAGGACCCAAGTCAACGATTTTATCCTTATACTGCTCAGCATAGGAAGCTGCACCAACAGGAAGCCATGCAATTAACATACCATCAACTTCTCCTTGTGAAAGAGATTGGAATGCAATCCCCATATCAAGCGGTGTCAATGTAACTTCGTAGCCTAATTCTTCAAGAACAAGGGCAACAACATTCGTAGAAGAAAGTTCAGTGTCCCAATTTACGTAGGCAAGCTCTACAGTCTCGCCATTTACTTGCTCAATGCCTTCTATCCAGGGCTCCACTTTATCTCGGTTGTCTGCTATCCATTCTTTTGCTGCATCCCGAGGTTCTACTTCATCGTTTTGACCAAATTTAGCCATTACGGCATTCATGTCTTCTACTTCCCAGTAGAAGTTGTCTAACAGCTGATAAGCTGATGGTTTTTCATCTTTAAGTCCATGTCTAACCATCGTATGAATGTTTTCTGATGCACCTAGGGTTTCTTTAGGATCCTCAAGGAATTTTAAATCATATTCACTGAACATCCAATGTGGTTGCCAAAGTGTTACCACAATTGGTTCTTCGTTCTCTAAAGCATTTTTTAACTCTGTAAGCATTGCTGGTTCAGAGCTCGGTGTTAGTTCAACATCTAAGTTGTATGCATCAACTGTTTCTTGGGCAATTTTCATTGTTCCAGATCCTGGTTCAATCCCGACAATCTTATTAATCTCTATTTCCGAATTTTGGTCGTTGTTTTTTTCATCACTACTAGTAGACTGACAACTTGCTAATAGTAACAACAGCCCTATACTGAAAAGTAGGATGCTTACCTTTGATTGTAATCTCATTCTTTTCGTAAACCCCTTTACATGATATAACAGAGTATTTTCAACCCTGCGCATTTTATTCTAGAGCCAATTTCTTGGCCGATAGTCTGTATGTTAATGTAAAACAAGTATACGAGCAATGTTCAAAAAAGCTATTATTAGTTTATTTCAAGTGAATAAACTGATTTAGAGGAGTAATGCTATATGTTTTTTTAGAATTCCTCCTCGAGAGTTTAACTTCTGGCTTTTTATAGATTTGTATCCATATAGAAAAAATATAAAGGAGGACACTCATTCGACAAAATATGACAAAAACCGGGAGGTGTCAGGCACCGCAGAGGCACCGCAGAAAATGTTAGAACACGGATTACCTTTAAACAGGGGTAATTCGTGTTTTTTATATTATCGGAAGGTTAAAATCTCATGTTTCGCACAAAATATAATGGATATCATTAGAGTTAGGGTGAATGGCATGAAACATATGGATAAAAACAGAGATAGAAAGAGTAATATCATGTACCAAAGCCAGGAAAGAAAATTAGTTTGGTTAACTTTTATTGTGGCGGCAATTATGCTTTTATCCATCATTGGCAGGGTTATAGGCGGATAGGAGGAGAATGATTGATTAATGAAGAGGCAGTTTATTATAGTAGAATCCTAACCGAAACTACATTATCATTTCATATTATTTATGCAACATTAGGGGTAGGAGTACCACTAATGATTATGATTGCCCATTGGGTTGGAATTAAGAAGAATGATGAACATTACATATTACTTGCTAGAAGATGGACAAGGGGATTTATCATAACGGTAGCTGTTGGGGTAGTTACAGGTACGGCCATTGGGTTACAGCTTTCTTTGTTATGGCCTAACTTTATGGAATTGGCAGGTAATGTAATTGCACTGCCACTATTTATGGAGACGTTTGCTTTTTTCTTCGAAGCAATTTTTCTTGGAATATACTTATATACGTGGGATCGGTTTGAAAATCAACGAAAGCATCTATTACTTTTGATTCCCGTTGCTATTGGAGCATCGTTTTCAGCAGTATTTATAACAATTGTAAATGCTTTTATGAATGCACCACAAGGTTTTGAATTGATTAATGGAGAGCTAGCAAATGTTAATCCAATTCAGGCGATGTTTAACCCAGCAATGCCTACTAAAGTTTCTCATGTAGTTGGGACAGCCTATATGACAAGTGCGTTTGTGCTTGCATCTATTGCGGCATTTCGTTTATTAAGGGGATCCAATCATATTTACCATAAAAAGGCACTCTACTTAACGATGAAGGTGGGGCTCATTTTTTCTCTAACTTCATTAATTGTTGGAGATTTGTCTGGAAAATATCTGGCAGAATATCAACCTGAAAAACTTGCTGCTGCAGAATGGCATTTTGAAACGAGTGAGAGTGCAGAACTCATCTTATTAGGATTTATGAATGAGGAAGAAGAGATTAAATATGCAATAAGAATTCCATATGCATTGAGTATTCTTGCACATGGATCACCGACTGCGGAAGTCATTGGATTAGACCAGTTTAGAGAAGAAGATCGCCCTCCATTATATATCCATTATTTGTTTAATATTATGGTTGCGATTGGAATGCTAATGATTGTTGTTTCGTTTTTTTACATTGTTAGTAAAGCAAAGGGATGGTCCATTGTTGAGTCAAAGCCGTATCGGTGGTTAATTGTATTTGGTGGGCCATTGTCACTAATTGCAATTGAAGCGGGCTGGTGGTTAGCAGAAGTTGGCAGACAACCGTGGATTCTTCGTGGAATCATGCGTACAGCAGAAGGTGCAACGACGAGTAATGATGTAGATCTCATGTTGCTACTATTCTGTGGTCTCTATTTAATCCTTGGAATTGGTTCTGTGGTGGTTCTAACTAGAATGTTTCGGAGGAATCCAGTAGAAAGAGAACTGATGGAACGAAAAGGGGATGTGCATAGGTGAATATTAACTTAGAGATAATTGGTATTACAGTACTTTGGACATTCCTATTCGGATATATTATTGTTGCTTCTATTGATTTTGGTGCTGGTTTCTTTAATGCATATGGTATTTTTACAAAAAGGGAACATATTCTTACGAAAATTATCCAGCGATATTTATCTCCTGTTTGGGAGGTAACCAATGTTTTTCTCGTATTCTTCTTTGTAGGAATTGTTGGCTTTTTTCCTAGTACTGCTTTTTACTATGGAACTACTTTATTGGTACCAGTGAGTATTGCGATTATTTTATTAGGAATCCGTGGTTCATATTATGCATTTGAAACATATGGAGCACGTTCCCATAAGGGATATGCTTTCATGTATGGTTTATCTGGTTTATTGCTACCAGCTGCATTATCTATCGTATTAACGATTTCAGAAGGTGGATTTATTTCCATGGTAGACGGGCATCTCATACTCGATTATTGGCTCTTATTTACGAGTCCACTAACATGGAGTATTGTTGTGCTAAGTTTATCCGCGGTATTGTATATTTCTGCTGTATTTTTAACCTGGTATGCAGATCAAGCAAATGACACACCTGCTACTGAATTGCTCAGACGGTATGCATTAATCTGGGCATTACCGACGATTATTACAGCAGGGGGAATTATTTATGAACTTAGATTTCATAATAAAGAGCATTATGAACAGATTTTATCATTTTGGTGGATGTTTTTGATATCAGCATTACTATTTATCGGGACAGTATGGTTACTCTGGAAAAGAAAAAATTATGGTGTAGCATTTAGTTTGCTGATTGGTCAATTTGCATTTGCATTTTATGGTTATGGAATGTCTCATTATCCATATTTACTATACCCACACTTAACGATATATGATAGTTTCACAAATGAGGCGATGGCTATCTCACTTATTATTGCTTTTATAGCAGGTTTGGCATTACTCATACCATCCCTTTATTTATTGTTAAGATTGTTTCTATTTAATAAGGATTATGTTAGTGGAAAATCGGAACATGAACATTGAGGTGATTTGCTAATGGATGCGTTTCTAATATTCGTTGCACCTTTTCTAGTCATTCTAACTGGAATTGTACTGTCCTTCTGGTGGGTTCTGAAGGATGATGTTGTACGAAAGGAAGATTAAGGGGATGAAAGAAGTTTCTCGTCAGTGATGAGCTGGTGAGAAGCTTTTTTTATTAAACAAACGTTTGTTTTAATTTTAATAGTAAGCTATGAGTTTAATTATTATATCGTAATCACATTTTAGGTTACAGTTAAGATAATAAATATCAATAGTAAACATAGTGAAATGAGATAAGGAGTGATATTTTGGCTAATTTAATTATCCTAAACGATCAGGAAATCCAATTGTTGAATTGTGAGAAAGAATTAATAAATGGTCTACATCAAGTTACTGTTACTTTTAATGTCACAAGTGAAGAATATCATGACATAACGACGTTACTTTACAACGGAACATTTGATGTGAAGATTCCAGGAGAGGATTTAATGTTTAGAGGAACAATAATTAATTATTCTACTTCGATAACGAACCTATATGAAAAAGACCAAGTAGGTCAGTTTAAGCTAATTTTGTTGGAAGAAAGGATTGATACATAATGAGACTAAGTATATTAGATCAATCCCCAATTTCTTCTAATCAAACCCCATATGATGCTTTACAAGAGTCTATGAAATTAGCGCAAGTAGGAGAGGAATTAGGTTATACACGATATTGGATTGCGGAACATCACGATTTACCAGGACTTGCATGTTCTGCTCCTGAAGTAATGTTAAGTTACATTGGGGCTAATACGAATCGAATTCGCATTGGGTCAGGGGCTGTTTTATTACCACATTACCGTCCCTTTAAAGTTGCGGAACAGTTCAATATGTTAGCGACATTGTTTCCTAATCGGATAGATGTAGGACTTGGTCGAGCACCAGGTGGATCAGCTGAAGTGACTAATGCTCTTTCAGAAAACTTTTTGCAAAGCGTTCAAAACTACCCTACTTCAGTAAAAGAATTAATCCATTACTTGGATAATAGAAACGCAAAGATTTCAGCTTCCCCAATCCCTGAAAATCCACCTGTTCCATGGCTTCTTGGTACAAGTAAAAAGAGTGCCCTACTAGCTGCTGCAAATGGTATGCCTTATACGTTTGGACATTTTATGAGCGACAATGATGGAGTTGCAATCATAAAGGAATATCGAAATAACTTTGAACCAAGAAAACAGGGGCAAACACCAGAAGTTATTGTAACCGTTTCTGTTATTTGTGCAGAGACAACGGAAAAAGCGGAAGAAGTAGCACTAAGTTCATTGATATGGTCTATACAAACTGATAAATGGGAAAGGAATCATGGTGTTCCTTCTTTGGAAAAAGCTAAACAATATACATTGACTCAAAAAGAATTAGAATCAATCGAAAAGAAGAAACAGAACATAATTATTGGAAATCCTTTGGAAGTGAAATTAAAATTACATGATTTGAGAACAAAATATCAAGCTGACGAAATCATGATCAATACGATTACGTATTCACCTGAAGATAGAAAATTATCTTATCAGTTAATTGCAAAAGAAGTTTTTAATGAGGAAAATAAATTGTAAAATAGATATTCTCTTGAAACAAGCATTCTGCATGAGATAAAAAATAAGCAAAAAGTATTATATAGATTCTAAGTCATTAAAGGCTACGTTCATACCTCTGAGGGGATATCGACGTAGCCTCTAATATTTTCTCGAATTTTAACATCATTCTTTTCTCATGATACTTAAGTCCAATGTATTAAATTGTGGGTTTAACTGGAAAAAATTTGATTTGAAAAGATGTTAAGAAATTGTTATCATAAATTTTGTGTCTCTTTTACATTGTACTCTTTCTATAGTAAATTTTCAGAAATAATCGTAATTTGCAACAAAAACAACAAGTATTACAGGAGGTATTTTTTATGGGGAAACGAAAAAAAGGGCTGTTTCAAAGCTCTTTAGATAGGATTGAGCTAGTTGGTAATAAACTGCCTCATCCCGCAACATTATTTGCAATTTTGGCACTACTTGTAATCTTGCTTTCTGCAGCATTACAACCACTAGGCATAAGTGTGGAACATCCTGGTGAAGAAGGAACAATAGTAGAAATTAAAAACCTTCTAAGTGCGGAAGGGATTCAATATATATTCACTAGTATGACAAGTAACTTTATTGGTTTTGCTCCACTAGGTGTTGTGCTACTAACGATGTTAGGAATTGGAGTTGCTGAACGTACTGGACTTATCAGTGCATTACTAAGAGGGTTTGTATTATCTGTACCGAATAGATTTATCACTTTAGGCTTAGTATTTGCAGGTATTATGTCTAGTGTAGCATCTGACGCTGGATACGTTGTATTACCACCATTAGGTGCGCTTATCTTTGCAGCACTTGGTAGACATCCACTAGCAGGTTTAGCAGCTGCGTTTGCCGGTGTATCAGCAGGATTTAGTGCGAACTTGCTATTATCAGGTACGGACGCAATGTTAGGGGAAATGACAATAGCTGCAGCTGCAATTATTGACCCTGCATATGCAGAAACGATGAATATTGCGATGAACTGGGCATTTATTGCCGTTTCTGTATTTGTGTTAACGATCATTGGTACGTGGGTTACAGAAAAAATTGTAGAACCACGTCTTGGATCATATACAGGCGACCAAAAAGAAGAAATAAAAGGTCTTCAACCAATTGAGAAAAAAGGTCTTGTTTGGGCTGGTATTGCGGTAGTAATTGGTATTATATTAACAGCGCTTCTTATTATTCCTCCAGATGCACCAATGCGCGGTACAGAAGGAGATACGATGGCACAAATCGTACAGTCGCCATTTATGAAATCATTAGTACCGATTATTGCTATTTTATTCTTTATTCCTGGACTTGCCTATGGAATCGTAACAAAGTCAATCCATAACGATAAGGACGTTGCTAAACAGATGTCAGATACAATGGCATCGATGGGAACATTTATCGTATTAGCATTTACAGCTGGACAATTTGTTGCATTCTTTAATGAAACGAATATGGGACTAGTTTTAGGTGTATATGGTGCAGATTTTCTAAGTAGTGTTAAGTTAACAGGTATTCCGTTACTTATTTTGTTTATTCTAATTACAGCATTTATTAATTTATTTATCGGTAGTGCTTCTGCTAAATGGGCAATGATGGCACCTGTATTTGTTCCAATCATGATGCGACTAGGATATTCTCCAGAGTTAACACAAATGGCCTATCGTATTGCAGATTCTACTACAAATATTATCTCGCCATTAATGACTTATTTTGCAATTATTATTGCATTTGCACAAAAGTATGATAAAAAAATGGGAATTGGAACGTTAATTTCCACAATGGTTCCTTACTCTATGTTCTTCCTCGTAGGTTGGACAATTATGTTAATTATTTGGATGCTACTTGGACTCCCACTAGGACCAGGTGGACCGCTATATTATCAACCATAATATTTTTAAAGCATTGCTTCAGATGGAGCAATGCTTTTTTATTGGTGAAATAACTATAAAGGCAGAAGAGTTAAGATTGAATATTTTTTCATTGATCAAATTGCTATTTAAATTTTACATTTATTTAAAAATGTGTCTTTTATTTAATTAAGTTTACAATTACAAGAAACTTTCGTATACTTACAATATTAAATTGAATATGAAATGGTTGAGGTGCAAAGGCCATCAGTATCTTATTACGGTAAATCTGCAAATTGTAATAAGTGAAAGGGGACTTTGCCGAAATGGAGTTTTGTTTGCAGACGAAACTTTGTTGGATTGTATATTAATAGTATGCAGTCTGTCATTATTCTTAGTAATAATGGAGTGCTTCCACTTGTACATAGGATGAATAAAAACAAGTCGGAATTCTCGGCTTGTTTTTTTATTTTGTATAAATCCTAAATCGACAAAATGTGACAAATTCCGGGGAGTGTCAGGCACCAAAGAGAGGGAGAGGGATATTTTGAGACGTACTGTGCTTAAGTTTGGTGGTTCAAGTGTTAGTAACATAGAGAAGATCAAGGATATTGCTATTTACTTAAAGAATCGTGTGGAAGAAGGGGAACAATTAGTCGTAGTTGTCAGTGCTATGGGGAAAACTACAGATGAGCTTTTAAAACAAGTAAACTCTATTACCAAAACCCCAAATGAACAGGATTTAGCGGTACTTTTAACAACAGGTGAGCAACAAACTATCTCTTATTTATCTATTATATTAAATGATATAGGTGTTAGGTCAAAGCCGCTCACAGGATATCAAGCGGGAATCGAAACAGTTGGTCATCATTTAAAGAGTAAAATTTCTAAAATTAATAGTAAGCTTTTTGATCAACTTTTTAATACATATAATGTTCTAATTGTGGCAGGTTTTCAGGGGTTTAATACAGATAATGAGATTACAACCCTTGGCCGTGGTGGTTCAGATACAACAGCTGTAGCACTTGCTGCAGCGCAACAATGTCCTTGTGAGATTTATACCGATGTTGATGGAGTTTACAGTACGGATCCCCGTATTTATCCTCAAGCAAAAAGACATCAAGTGGTATCATACGAGGAAATGATGGAGATGAGTGCATTAGGTTCTGGAGTTCTTGTATCTAGAAGTATAGAAATTGCAAAAAACTACAACATTCCGATTTACTTAGGTAAGACATTATCGGAGGAGAAAGGAACTTGGATTATGTCAACAATAGAAATGATCGAGAAAAAAGCGGTAACAGGTGTTGCAATTGATAAGGATATGATTCACGTTACACTAAACTATCCTGAAAATAATACACAACTACTGGATCAATTATTTATGTATTTGGAGAAAGAAGAAATTAATGTCGATATGATTTCACAGATTACCAGTAATGAAGGGTTACAACTCTCCTTTACCATGAAGGATACGGAGGAATACCAAATCCAAAAAATCTTCGGACAACTAAAAGAATACTATCCAGCTCTATATTTTAAAATAGAAAACCGATTCACAAAAGTGTCTGTTATTGGATCTGGGATGCGTGATATGACAGGGGTTGCTTCAAAAGTATTCCGTACATTAATTGAGGCAAATCTTCCATTCTATCAAGTAACTACCTCAGAAATAAGCATATCTTATGTTGTAGATTTAGAAAACGGTGAGAAAGCAGTACAACTTTTATGTGAACGATTTGATTTATAATAAGGCCACATTAGTGGTCTTTTTTTGACTAAAAATTTTACATCCGATAGAATCAATTAATTACTAAATTTAGGAGGTATGTAATTTGAAGCAGAATAATCCACAATTCTATATTTCTAGACTAGGTCTAGCACCACATCCAGAAGGTGGGTATTTTAAAAGGACATTTCACTCTTCTGAAAATATTTCTGATAGTGAACTGACAGTGAATTTTGATGAGAAACGTAAACTTTATACAAGTATTTATTTTCTTTTAACATCAAAAGATATATCTCATTTCCACCGTTTAAAATCAGATGAATTATGGTACTTCCACGCAGGAAGCCCTCTCACCATTCATACCATTGATGAAAGTGGAAACTATAATGAATATAAACTTGGACTGAAATTGGATAATGGAGAAGTTCCACAAGTATTAGTACCTAAAAATACTATTTTTGGATCTTCTGTTATGGAGGAGGATACATTTTCTTTAGTAGGTTGTATGGTCTCCCCAGGATTTGAATTTATTGATTTTGAACTTTTTACACAAAGTGAACTTTTGAAAGATTATCCTCAGCACGAAGATATTATTAAGAAAATGGCATACAAGGTAATACCTGAATAATATAGCGTTAGGATGAGGCTTCTCCATTTTTAAGAAAAGTGGTGAAGCCTCTGTTGTGTATTAAAGTGAACGTACAATTATAATCACTTCACAAAAACGTCTAATTTCCGAACGATAAAACGATTACATAAATAAACATTCGTTTTTTCTGTTGACAGGCAAAAATGATGGTGATATTATGAACTAGTAAAAATTAAATAAGTTCTCGTATAAATTTGGGGATATGGCCCGAAAGTTTCTACCAAGCTACCATAAATAGCTTGACTACGAGGTTATGTATATAAACGGTAAACATATGTCTATGTTTATCTCCGTTATTTACTGATGCCTAAAGTCAAGCTCCGGTTATTAATCGGGGCTTTTTCCTTTTTATAAACACGGTACTATTTTTATTATTTTTACACACAATTCAACAAAGAAACCACTGAGGAGGATTTTTTCGATGAAAAATACGAAGAAATTAGTAATGATTTTATTTGTTGCTCTAATGGCAGCAGTTTTAGTAGCGTGCTCTAATGATTCAGGTAATGATAACGGAGCTAATACAGATTCAGAAACAGAAAAAGATGGATTAAAAATTGTGATTATCTCAAGTCCATCAGGTGTTGATGATCGTAGCTTTAACCAAAATAACTACGAAGGTATTTTAAGCTTTATTGAAGAACACCCAAATGCAACAGTTAAAGATATTAAAGAGCCAACTGGTGACCCAGCTGCTGGTGTACAAGCAGTTGCTGACGTTGTTGCTGATTATGATGTAATCGTAACACCAGGATTCCAATTTGCTGGAATTTCTCAATTAGCGGTAGAAAACCCAGATAAACAATTTATTTTAATTGACTCTCATCCAGCAGAAGTTGATGGACAAACTGAATTTGAAAATGTGTATGCAATGACATTTGCTGAAGAAGAAAGTGGATTCTTAGTTGGAATGGCAGCTGCTTTAGAAACAAAAACAAATAAAGTAGCAGTTGTGAACGGAATTGCTTATCCTTCAAACGTTAACTATCAGTTCGGTTTCGAATCTGGTGTGAATTATGTAAATAAAGTATACGGTAAAAATGTTGAAATCGTAGAATTAGCAGGTTACGCAGGTACTGATGTAACTGGTGCTGATGTAGGTGGTAACTATGCAGGGGATTTTGCTGATGAGCCTACAGGTAAAGTAATTGGAAATGCATTAATTGAACAAGGTGTAGATACAATATTCATCGCTGCTGGTGGTACTGGTAATGGTGTTATTACAGCAGTGAAAGAATCTGACAAAGATGTGAAAATCATTGGTGGAGATGTTGACCAATGGGAGGACGGAGTAAATGGTTCTGAAAATGTTATTTTAACAAGTGCTTTAAAAGTAATGGACCTAAACGTTGAACGTTCTCTAAATGCTATTGTTGATGGAACATTTGAAGGTGCTAATGTACTTCTTAAAGCAGATACCGATTCAACTGGTTATGTGAAAGAAGAAGGACGTCACCAATTATCTGAAGATACGATTAGTAAAATTGATGAAGCATACGATTTAATGCAAAGTGGAGAAGTTGAGCCTGCGTCAAACTTTAATGGCCACACTCCAGAAAGCTTTCCAGGGCTATAATTAATTCGTAACTATTGGTCATGAAGATTCTATAAAAGTTTATTATTTCCCTAAAACGCTTAGGGGAATAATGAACTTTTTTAACCTTCAGAGATAATATTTTTAACATTCGAAAAAAGTATTTCTAAATTGAACCTAAGGAGAAAAGCAATGTCTGATTATATTGTAGAAATGAAACATATAACCAAACGATTCCCTGGAATAGTAGCTAATGATGATGTATCCATTGGGATTAAAAAAGGAGAGATTTTTGCTTTACTTGGTGAAAATGGTGCTGGTAAATCAACATTGATGAGTATCCTAAGCGGAATGTACGAACCTGATGAAGGAGAAGTTTATATCCGTGGAGAAAAGGTACAAATTAGTTCACCTAATCACGCTGCAAAGCTAAATATCGGAATGGTGCATCAACACTTTAAGCTCGTTCCTGATTATACGATTACAGAGAATATTATTTTAGGTATCGAGCCAATGAAACGATTTGCAGGAATTTTCCCATATGTAGATATTCAGAGTGCAAATCGCAAAATTGAAGAGTTGTCGAAAAGTTTCGGATTAGAAGTAGATCCAAAGAAACGAATTACTGATCTCACTGTTTCCATGCAACAGCGTGTAGAGATTTTAAAAGTACTGTATCGTGAAGCAGAAATCCTCATTTTTGATGAACCTACAGCTGTTTTGACTCCTCAAGAAATTGAATTCCTCCTTGATATTATTGAAGGGTTACGACAAGGTGGTAAAACAATTATCTTAATCACTCATAAGTTAGATGAAATTAAAAAAGTAGCTGATCGATGTGCTGTACTGAATAAAGGTAAGTTAATAGATGTATTAGATGTAAAGGAAACTTCTACTAATTACATGGCTCAATTAATGGTCGGAAGAGAAGTGAGCTTTGAATCAGCGAAAACGCCTGCCCAGATGAAAGATGAAGTTTTAAAGGTAGAAAATCTAACGGTTAAAAATGAAGATGGATTTGAAGTCGTTAAAGATGTATCTTTCTCTATCCGTGGTGGAGAAATATTTGCTATTGCCGGAGTAGCAGACAATGGACAAGTGGAAATAGCAGATGCCATTGCAGGATTAACCAAGGTATCTAGTGGGAAAATCCTTTTAAATGAACAAGATATAACAGATGAACGAATTAGAAAAAGAACAGAGGCTGGCATATCGTACATCCCAGAGGATAGACAAAGTGTTGGTTTAATATTGGATTTTGATGTAGCTACAAATCTAGCATTGAAACAATATTATAAAGAGCCATTTTCTCGAAATGGAATTTTAAATAAAGAAGAGTTTGACCAGTTCGGAAATAGATTAATTGAGAAATATGATATTAGAAGTGGACAAGGAATTCAGACGCAAGTTCGTTCCATGAGTGGGGGTAATCAACAAAAGGCGATTATAGCTCGAGAAATTGAATTGCAATCCCCACTCATGATTTTTGTGCAACCGACTCGTGGTGTGGATATAGGCGCAATTGAAAATATCCATAAGATGATGATTCAAGAAAGAGACAAAGGAAAAGCAATTTTACTTGTTTCATTAGAACTGGATGAGATTATGGATGTTGCAGATACGATTGGTGTTATATATAATGGCAGGCTTCAAAAAGTAGCAAGTAGTGAATCACTAACGAAGAATGAAGTAGGCGAATATATGATGGGGGCTAAGCATGGATAAAGATAAGAGAAAATTGAACTTAAGTAAAATTATATTCAAGCCAATTCGTAATGAGAAATGGCAACCAATCACTATTCCAGTAGTCTCTATCGTAATAAGTTTTATTGCTGCAGCTATTGTTATTCTATTGATTGGGAAAAACCCACTACAAGCATTTTATAACTTACTGCAAGGCGCAGGAATCATGCCTAAGCCTGCTTATGCTGGATATAAAAGTATGTTGACTGATTTTTTAAGTCTTTTAAATGCAATGACTCCGCTTGTTTTTGCGAGTCTTGCTGTTGCGGTAGCTCTAAAAGCTGGTTTATTTAATATAGGTGTTTCAGGTCAAATGCTAGTTTCTGGTTTTATCGCGACAATTATTGTTGGTTATAGTGGACTGGATGCAATCATCGCAAAACCGCTCGTATTAGTCGTTGGATTTATTACTGGAGGATTGGTCGGTGGTCTTGTTGGATGGCTAAAATATCGATTTAATATTAATGAAGTTGTATCTACCATTATGCTAAATTATACTGCACAATATATTATTAGCTTCTTTATTCAGATGTATTATATTGATCCTCTTTCAAGGCAATCAAAATATGTCTCCGAAGAAGCGCGTTTAACGCTAGTGAATGTGGAAATGGCTAACTTAAAGATGGATATCCCGCTAGGGTTTATACTAGCTATTGTAGTTGCCATCCTATTGAAGTTCTTATTGGACCGTACGGTAGTTGGTTATGAGATAAAAGCTGTTGGTGCAAATCGTAAAGCAGCAAAATTTGCCGGAATTAATGTTGGAAAGAATATGGTATTGGCAATGGTAATCTCAGGTGGTTTAGCAGGCCTTGCTGGTGTTACCTACTATCTAGGATATTATGCTTCGATACAACCGAAAGTCTTATCAAGCATGGGATTTGATTCGATTGCCGTATCTTTATTAGGAAATATTCATCCAATCGGGATTATATTTTCTTCATTTTTAGTGTCTATCATTGATCAAGGAAGCACGTATATGAGTTCACAAGCTGGGATTAGACAGGAAATTGCATCAGTTATCATTGGGCTAATCTTGCTGTTTAGCGCATGTGGTGCATATTTAAAACATAAAGCTAGCCAGTTGAAGGAAAAAAATGTGGACCGAAAGGAGCGTAGATCTTGATGGATACAGTAATTATAGATGGGTTATCATTTGCACTTCCGCTATTTATTATTGCTATCGGTGGGATTTATAGTGAGAAGAGTGGGATTACTAACTTAGCGTTAGAAGGTTTTCAAGGTTTTGGTGCTTTTGTTGGTGCACTCTCAGCGGTCTTAATTGCTCATACTTCTGGTATTGGTGTAGAACATCTATTTTACGTGGCATTACTATTCTCCATGATTGGTGGAATGATGTTCTCTATAATTCATGCAGTACTTTGTATAAAATTTAAGGCAGACCAAGTAATTAGTGGTGTCGTTATTAATATTTTGGCGTTAGCACTAACGACTTTTTTAACGGCACAAATTAATGTACTTGTATTTGGTCAAGCTTCGGATCGATTTCAGTTAGGAGTATCTGACCGATTTACGATCGAGTTTCTAGCTAATATTCCAGTAATTGGAGCTGCATTTACGAATATTTATCCATTTGAAATTATTATTGTTATCATTGCTTGTTTTGCTTGGTATCTTCTATATAAAAGTAAATTTGGTATGCGTCTTCGAGCGGCTGGAGAAAACCCTCATTCAGTTGATGCTGCTGGAGTAGATGTTTCCAAAGTAAGATTTTCTGCCGTATTAATTTCAGGTTTATTGTCTGGTTTAGGTGGTATGTGTTTTGCATACTCTATTTCAGCTAACTTTTCTTCCAGTATTTATATGGGATATGGCTTTTTAGCTATTGCTGCTTTAATTTTTGGGAATTGGAAGATTCTACCGACATTAGTGGCTTGTCTAATTTTTGGATTTGCAAAATCAGGTGGATCTGCTATTGCAATGGTTATGGAATTACCAAGTAGTTTCACGGATTTATTTATGACGTTACCTTATGTACTAACATTACTATTACTAATATTCTTCTCCAAATCGAATCGTGCTCCAAGAGCATTAGGTGAGATTTATGATAAAGGTAAGAGATAGATTATATCTTTTTATGGTAATATCCAGTGTGAAATGATGATTGGTAATGTCCTATCTATCATTTCGCGGCAATATCCGGTGTGAAATGATGAATGGGAGGAGCCCATCTATCATTTCGTTACAGTACCCGTTGTGAAATGATGAATGGGAGGGTCCTATCTATCATTTCATGGCAGTATCCGTTGTGAAATGACGAAAGGGAGGGTCCTATCTATCATTTCGCAGCAGTATCCGTTGTGAAATGATGAATGGGAGGAGCCCATCTATCATTTCGTTACAGTATCCGGTGTGAAATGATGAAAGGGAGAGTCCTATCTATCATTTCGCGGCAATTTCCATTGTGAAATGATGTATGGAATCGTCTTATATATCATTTCACAGAAGCATACAGACTAAAATGATTGATAGAATTCATCAGCTAATTGAAATACTTAATATAACGGATTAAAGGAGTGTCGATTTGACACTCCTATTTTTATTTGTTAACGGTTATATAGTTTCAACTTGTTTAGAATCTTCACCTACAGATTTGCGTTTTTGAGCAAATTCTGCTGTTGCTGTAAATAGTACATCGGTAGATGAGTTTAGGGCTGTCTCACAAGAGTCTTGCAGTACACCAATGATAAACCCGATTGCCACAACTTGCATAGCAACATCATTAGATATCCCAAATAAACTACAAGCTAATGGGATAAGTAATAGTGACCCACCAGCAACTCCCGAAGCACCTGCAGCAGATATAGCAGATAATACAATTAGTATGACCGCTGTAAATATATCTACTTGTATCCCGAGCGTATGAACAGCTGCAAGAGTTAAGACAGAAATTGTAACTGCTGCCCCACCCATATTTATATTCCCGCCTAATGGGATAGAGATAGAATACGTGTTTTTATCAAGGTTTAATTTTTCACATAGTCTCATATTTACAGGGATATTTGCCGCTGAACTCCGTGTAAAGAATGCTGTAATTCCACTCTCCCTTAAACAAGTTAAAACAAGGGGGTATGGGTTTTTACGGATATTTACATAAACGATAATAGGGTTAATAACTAATGCTACAAAAAACATGGATCCTAGTAAAACTAACAGTAGCTTTCCATATCCAGCTAGAGAAGATAATCCGCTTGTTACAATTGCTTCAAATACAAGTCCCATTATTCCAAGAGGAGCTAAATTAATTACCCATTTAACTACTGTAGATATTGCACTTGAGAAATTCTCAATCATTTTTTTAGTTGATTCTGCTGCACCTCGTAATGCAATCCCGAAAAGAATTGCCCATGTAAGAATTCCGATGTAATTGGCGTTCATTAATGCGTTCACTGGATTATCCACGATATTAAATAAAATGTTTTCTAATACTTCTATAATTCCACTTGGTGGTGTCAAATCACTGGCTTCAGATGATAAAGTTAAACTAACAGGAAAAAGAAAGCTTGCTAGTACTCCGACTAAACCTGCCAAAAATGTTCCAATCGCATATAAAGCAAGTATCGTCTTCATATTTGTTTTATTTCCTTTTTTATGCCCAGATATAGCATGAATTACAAGAATAAAGACTAACATTGGTGCTATAGCTTTTAATGCACCTACAAATAAGTTTCCAAAGATGGAAATCCAACTAGCTCCATTTGGTACGAGTAAAGCTAATATTATACCTAACAAAAGACCAATGAGTATGCGTTTAACAAGACTAATTTCATTCCATTTTATAAGTGCTTTTTTCATTTTTTTTACCTCCGTTTTTAAAATTCTAAAACCTTGAATTAAACCATCCAACCCTCACTTTCTATATAAATTTATAGAAGTATGATCATAGGTGTTTTACAAAAATAAAAAAAACATACACATCCCAATAAAGGGACGAGTATGTTACCCGTGGTTCCACCCAACTTCCCATAAGTAAATGCACTTATGGCTCTATGCTTTAACGCAAGCAATACGGTACTGGATACTAAATTTCCCCAGTACAGCTCATAGGCGGTAAATTATTTTCCTGGTTTAGGAAGTTTCCAGCAATTCTTCCCTCTCTGGTAAACTGGTAAAATAATTCATGTCCTAATCATAGCTATTCATATATAACAAAAAAACATACACATCCCAACAAAGGGACGAGTATGTTTACCCGTGGTTCCACCCAACTTCCCATAAGTACGATTCCTTATGGCTTTGGTGCTATAACGCTAGCAGTAGCGGAATTGGTTAATAAATTTCCCAATCAGCTCCAAGGTGGTAAGTTATCTCTTCTAGTTAGGAAGCTTTCAGCAAATACTTCCCTCTCTGAGAACTGAATCAAAATAACCCATGTCCTTTTCATCGCTTTTCGTAAGTTCAATTTAAATTATAAACAATAATATAATGTTTAGTGAACTTTTTCAATACTTATTTGGATTTTTTCTACACATATTGTTTATTATTTAGTAATCTTTAGCCAAACTCGCTAAAACTTTAGCCACTTTTAGTAAATGTTTAGCCACTTTTCTATTAACTTTAGCCACTTTTGAGCAAACTTTAGCATCTTGCCTAGATAGTAGTAAATATTACACTTTCGAATAGAAATTACCATTTTAGGGAAATTAAAGAACAGTAACTATTCCAGACTTGAGGGATTTCTATGGTAAGAAGAATATTTCGTAAGACTAATTTCCAACATAAAGAAAATCAACAGAAACAGAATACCCTACAATCGAATTTAGATAGTAATATCGACTTGACTTTACAAAAACTGAAAAAACTTCTAGATGAACCAAATGATTTAGTCATAAGAGAAATTAAAATAGGTAAAAAAAGTACTACCAGCGCGATTATTTATATTAGTGGGTTAATAGATAGGCAGCTAGTACAAGATAGTATTTTAGTTAATTTACAGGATATAACGACTAACGAATCAGCTCCTGAGGAAAATAAGAAGTTGTTTAATCAAATACAACAATCCTTTATATCAATCACTGCAGTTGAAATCGGGCAGACCATGGATGATATTGCTAACGGAATTCTTGCCGGAAAGACTGTTTTTATGTTAGACGGGCAAGAAAAGGCATTATTAATGGATACAAAAGGTGGGGAAAGTCGATCCATTCAGCAACCAATCTCTGAGACAGTAGTACGTGGTCCTCGGACTGGATTTGTTGAAAACTTAGGAACGAATTTATCATTACTTAGGAGAGCAGTACAGACACAGGATTTACGATTTAAAGCACATCAGATTGGAAAGCGAAGTAAAAGAAGTTTAATCGTTGCCTATGTGGATGGAATTGTGAATCCGACAATTGCAGATGAAGTTAATCGACGAATTCAATCGATTGATATGGATGATGTTCAAGAATCAGGATTTATAGAACAATGGATTGAAGATAGTTTTCTGTCACCGTTTCCTCAACTCGATAATACCGAACGATCTGATAAAGCAGCCTCCGCCCTTATGCAGGGGAAAGTTGTTATATTATTAGACGGTACTCCATTTGTGTTAATAGCTCCAGTAGTATTGGGGGATATATTAAAATCTCCAGAAGATTACTACGAACGGTGGCTTATTGGTACATTCCTTAGAATACTCCGCTATTTTGCAGCAATAATCGCTTTGATATTGCCTGCATTATACATTTCATTGGTTACGATTCATCCTGGAATGTTACCTACTGATCTCGCACTTTCCATTGCAGCATCAAGAGAAGGGGTACCATTTCCACCAGTAGTTGAGGCATTTCTTATGGTGATCACGATGGAATTACTACAAGAGGCAGGTATTAGATTACCTACGCCAATTGGAACTACAATAGGGATTGTAGGAGGATTGGTAATTGGAGAAGCAGCAGTTTCTGCAGGTGTCGTAAGTCCGATCATGGTTATAATAATAGGACTCACGGCCATTGCAGCTTTTGCCAATCCGACATTTAGTATTGGGATTACGTTTCGTATTATTCGCTTTGGATTCATGCTAGCTGCATCTTTTTTTGGATTGTATGGGATTGTACTTGCTTATATTATGGTAAATATTCATCTAGTTAATTTGAGAAGTTTTGGAATACCTTATTCGACTCCATTTTCTCCAACATTCGTTGGGGACTGGAAAGATCTTATCGTTCGTGCACCAATGACAATGTTAACTGAGCGGCCGAGGTTCTTATCTCCAGAGGACTTGAAATCTGCTAAAAAGGGAGAAAAAAACTAGATGAAATCTTTTCAGTACGGGGATGAAAAAATAAGTAAAAATCAATTAATGCTTGCCATACCGTCCGTAATACTTGGAGTTGATATCCTGCAATTACCGAAGGATCTTGCTGTTGATATGGATGGAGCCGATGGGTGGATTGTTTTGATAGTAGGTGGGGCAATAAGTTTATTTCTTGTATGGATCATGACACGTCTAGCACTAAGATTTCCTAAACAAACTTTCTTTTCCTATGCAACGAGTATAGTGTCCAAAAAAGTTGCTATAGTACTAACTTTTTTATTTGCAGTTTTATTCATTGGTCTTGCTGCCTTCGATATCCGTGTTCTTGGCCATACTTCACAACAGTATCTGTTTGATAATACACCGGTAGAAGTAGTCAGTTTATCTTTTTTATTCGTTGTTGTCTATGCTATTTCCGGATCTCGCGCAGCTCTATTTCGATTAAATATGATGTTTTTTCCAATTATTATTACTGTTTTACTGTTTGTATTACTTGTAAATGTAAAATGGGTAGAGTTATCGAATTTAATGCCTGCTTTTCAGACTGATGTTAAGGGTTTTGGGGGTGGATTGAAGACAAGTGTCCTTGTTTATGGAGGATATAGTATTGTTCTATTTTATCTCGCGCTTGTTGACCAACCTAAAAAAGCATCAAAACATATGATGTTTGGTATGGTAACTCCCATTGTTCTATATTTATTAGTATATTTATTTTCTCTTATGATTTTTGGACGTACTGCTACGTCTCACTTGTTATATCCTACCATTGATTTAGCAAAACGAATTGAGATTCCTGGTGGAATATTAGAACGTGTGGAGGCTTTGTTCTTTATCGTCTGGACAATGGGGGTTTTTGCTGCAACCATAATAGCATTTGACGTTGCCATTTTAGCACTAAATTCCATATTTAAGCGTATGAAGAAAATCCATTTTGTACTTATATTAAGTCCGATTGTTTATTATTTAGCACTATTCCCGAAAGATATTAGCGAAGTCAATATGTTTGGTGAAATAATACGAAGCGCGATGGTGGCTTTTTCCTCCATTACAGTAGTTGCATTGTTCCTTATTGCTAAACTTAGGAAAGTTGGGGGGAATGATAATGCGAGTAAGTAAGAGTTTCTTCTCTTTATTGGCGTTAATTATGCTCACAGGGTGTTGGGATGCAGTAAATATTGAAGAAAGAGGCTTTATCTTAGGAATGGCAATTGATTTAGCCGAGGAAAAGGATGCAAATGGAAATTATCAATTATTGTTAACGAACCAATTTGCAGTACCGTCAGGCCTAGGTACGCCAAGTGGAGGTGGTGGGGGTAAAGGTTTCATGAATATTACAGAAAGTGGATACAGTATTTATTCGATGGCTCAAGATTTAGCAAATCAAACAAATAAATTACCCTTTTTTGAGCATTTAAAAGTAATAATTATCTCAAAAGAAGTTGCATCTAAACCACAACTTTTTGCAAATGTAATGGATGTTTTTATACGGAATAGAGATACCCGCCGGGGAATTAAAGTAATTATAGCAAAAGAAAAGGCAATGGATTTATTAAATATACAGCCTGAGATTGAAAAAATACCTATACGTTTCATCGATCGAATACTAGAAAATAGTCTGAAAAAGACAGGTGAAATGAAGCCAGTAAGAGTCGGTGATATTCATGAGTACTTACTAAACAAGAGTAGCTTTGTCTTGTCTGAAGTAAGCCCAAACGACACAAAAATCAACTTTGACGGGGGAGTAGTCTATAAAGGCGATTCTAGTAAAGTCGATGGAAGTTTAACATTAGATGAAATGCTAGGTTATGAATTGATTATAGGCGAAAAAGTGCGTGGACCAATTGAAGTAAACTATAATGATAAGTTAACAGTCTATTCGATCATAGCATCCAAAAGTAAGATTAAGATAGATGCGAAAGAACCTGAGAACATTACCATTAACGTTACGATTGAATTAGAGGGTGAAATGCAAGAAACTTTTGGAACGGTTTTATTGCAAAAAAAAGGAGTAATCCAAGAAATAGAGCAATTAGTAATAAAAAAGGTTGAAAAGCTTGTAAAGGATACAATTACTAAGGCACAGGAAGAACTCAAAGCAGATATATTTGGCTTTGGAGATAATTTAAATAAGTTTCATCATCATACATGGGAAAAAGTAAAAAAGATTGGGATAGAGGAGAGAACTCCTTTAGTAAAGCTAATGTTAATGTGAATATCAAAGCTAAAATTCGTTCAGACGGAGTAGTTGATAAGTCTAAGGAAACGGAGGAAACAGAATAAGATGTGGGACGTCCTTTTTGGCCTTTTACCAAAGAATTTAATTATCATTTGTACAATTTTAGCTTTTCTAGTTCCATATGGCGTTTATAAAATTAATCAAAAGTTACATGAAGCTGGTGATCCTCCTTGGAAAAAGGACATGAATAAAAATGAATGAACGTATAATAAAAAAGCACTAATAGGTGCTTTTTTTATGTTGATAAGCGAAGGGGTTTAGTTGGTTGACATAATCTTTAGCTAGTTTTGGGGAAACTTTAGCAACTTTGACGTAAACTTTAGCAACTTTGAGCCAATCTTTAGCAAGTTTAAAGCAATCTTTAGCATCTCACTTCTTCACCTCAATTTTTCTGAAACTTTACATAGTCATTTTTCGTATAAATAAGTGTGATTAATTAAGAGAGCGGGTGTGTAAATTGAGTATTATCAAACGATTAAGAGATATTATAGCAAGTAATTACTACGCAAAATTAGAGCAATCAAAAGATCCAGAAAAAGAGGTAAACCTGTTTATAAGAGAAATGGAAAGGGATCTACGGGAAATAAAGGCAGAAACAGATGCTGCAACTGCAAATATGGAACGAATTAGGAGAAACCTATATGAAATTCAGTCCGAGATGGATAAAATGGACCGTTTTGCCAGAAAGTCTTTAGAATCTGGCGATGAGCTGAGGGCAAGAAGATTTTTAGAAGAAAAAGTAATTCTGAAACCTAAAAAAGTAAAACTAGAAAAACAATATGAGCTAACATCTATTCAATTAGACCAATTGAGATTAGCTCAAGACAAACTTGCTCAAGATGTTGCAGAGCTCTCCGATGAGCGTGATAGATTAGTTAATAGATTAGCAATTGCTAAGAGTAAACAGAAGACAAATCAAGTAGGTAAAAGTCAATCAAACGTTTGTTTAACTGCATTTGATGAGCTAGAAGAAAAGGCTAATAGGGCTTTAGCAGAAGCTGAAGCATTAGAAGAATTAAGAAAAGGTGTGGATTCTGACATAGATACTCTATTACCACAATATGATAAAAGTGTGGAAGTAGAGAAGGAAATTGACAGTTTAAGAAAGAAAGAATAATTGAAAGTAGTACTAATTAAGGGGTGATACGATGGTTATTCATTATAAATGTCCTAATTGTGGGGATGACATGGCATTTGATACGGAATCCGGAATGTTATCTTGTGCAAGTTGTGGACGAACAGATAATATAGAGGATTTTTCTGATGAATTTATTACGACGACATTTTCTGATGAGGAAGCGAAAGAGTATAATTGTAATAACTGTGGTGCTGCTGTCATTACTGATGCAGATACTTCGGCAACATCATGTAGTTTTTGTGGAGCTGCAGTCGTTTTAGCAGATCGAGTATCGGGAAGTTTGGCACCAGATAAAGTAATTCCATTTCAAATTAGTAAAGAACAGGCTATGGATGCTTTTAAAAAATGGTGTAAAAATGGTAGACTAACTCCAAAAGGATTTATGACAGCTGATCGAATTAAAAACATTACAGGCATTTATGTCCCATTCTGGCTATATGATCTACACAGTGAGGCTGATGTAAAAGCGAAGGCCACAAAAGTACGAACATATTCAAGAGGGGATTATATATACACCGAAACAAGTTATTATGATGTAGAACGGAAAATTGATTTAACGTTTCAAAAGGTGCCTGTTGATGCTTCAGAGAAGATGAATGATGAAATGATGGATAAATTAGAGCCTTATGACTACGGAAGTTTGAAAGACTTTAAAACTCCATATTTAGCAGGATATTTAGCTGAAAAATATAATTATACAAATAAAGATTTATTCCCAAGAGTAAAATCCAAGGTTAATCAATATGTAGATCAATACATTCGTTCAACTATAAACGGTTATACATCGTATCATTATGAAAATAAACATGTAAATACAGAAGAAAGAAAAGCCTACTACTGTTTACTCCCTGTTTGGATGGTATATTATGATTTTGATAAGCAAGAACATACTTTTGCAATGAACGGGGTTAATGGAAAAGTTGTAGGAAAACCACCACTAAGTATGCAGAAAGTGATGGCTTGGTTTAGTGGAATAGCTGCAACAACTTTTGTTGTATTAAAGGCTATCACCATACTAGTCGGGGGTGACTTGTGGTGAGAACTAAATTACGAGGTATTACAATAGCAATTTTAACGACTATTATTATGTTTAGTTTTCAGCCAACTGTTTTAGCAAATGACGGAAAACAACGTATTTTTGATGAAGCGGAGTTGTTAACAGATAACGAGGTACAACAGTTAGAGCAACTAACCTATGAACATAGTAAAAAGCATGAAATAGACTTCATTATCGTTACGACGCCAAAAGCTGGTAAAGATATTAAAAAGTTTGTTCAAGACTATTATGATGATAATGCACCGGGATACGATAAACCACATGGAAACGCAGTAATATTTGCGATAGATATGGATGACGCGGTGAGAGAATTTTATCTAGCAGGTTTTTATAAGGGTAAAAAATATATAGATGATACCCGTATAAACCATATTATTTCTAAAATAACTCCCTACTTGAAGGATGGAAATTATTACACTGCATTTGCAACGTTAATTGAAACAGGTTCAGAATATGCAGAGTATGTCCCAGGTATTGATCCAGAAGGCTTTTACATGCAAACGTGGTTCCACTTATTGGCTGCCATAGTGATTGCTGGTGGAATCGTCTTTTTTATGGCATATAATTCAGGTGGAAAAGTAACCGTGAATGAACGAACATATACAGGAGACTTCCGAGTAATTCATAGAAAAGATAGATTTATTACGAAAAGTGTAACAAGACGTAGAAAACCGAAAAATAATAGCAGTGGAGGCGGCGGAGGAATTACTGGCGGAGGACATTCTCATAGCGGTGGCCGTGGAAGCTTTTAATAAAATATGCATTTTAAATAAGAACTGGAAAGGGTGCTGTACATGTCTTTTTTTAGAAATCAATTTGCAGATGTCATTGAATGGGATGAATTTCGTGATGATATGATTTTTTGGAAGTGGAGTAATAAGGAGATTAAGAAAGGTAGTAGGCTAATTATCCGTCCTGGACAGGATGCTATTTTCCTATATAACGGAAAAGTCGAAGGGATTTTTAAAGATGAAGGGGATTATAATATTGAATCGGAAATTATCCCTTTTCTGTCCACATTAAAAGGCTTTAAATTTGGATTTAATAGTGGATTACGGGTTGAGGTAATCTTTGTGAATACGAAGAGCTTCAATGTAAAATGGGGAACGAGAAACGCCATTAATATCCCTGCGCCAAGTCTGCCAGGTGGAATGCCAATTAGGGCAAATGGCACGTTTGAATTTAAGGTGAATAATTATATTACATTGATTGATAATATTGCTGGCGTGAAAAGTCGTTATTTAGTAGATGACGTGAAAATTCGTATAACTTCTATATTAGATCAATTACTCATGAAGTGGATTACCCGAGAAGGAAAAGATATGTTTAACTTACAAGCAAATGGTTTTGAAATTTCCCGAGGTATTCGCGAAGATTTAGATATGGAAATTCATGATATGGGTATGACACTGACGAACTTTAGTGTCGGTAGCTTTAACTATCCGAAAGAGATTCAAGAAATGATTAATAAAAATGCTTCCCATGGTATGGTTGGGGATGTGTCTAGATATCAGCAAATCTCTATGACTGATGCGATGGCTTCTGGTAAGTTACAAGGATCTAATACTGCTAGTGATATGGCTGGCATGATGATGGGGATGACCATGGCCAATAAAATGATGGAAAATATGAATAAAGGTAGCTCTTCAAATGAAGGCCAGAATAAACAATCTGGACCATCACAGCCAAAACAGAATGAGCCATCACATAATGATTCAGCGAATCAATCGAAAAAGGTTCCTAATTTCTGTCCAAACTGTGGTCAAAAGACAAATGGGGCTAACTTCTGTTCGAATTGTGGTCAGAAATTAGTGTAATAAAGGAATAATCTATCTAATCTAAGGCAGCATGTGAAGATAGGTGTACATCATATAGATTAATATTTTTTTAAAATAAGCTTCCTCGTTGTACCTAATGAGGAAGCTTGTTTAGGATTTATAAGTAATAATCCATTAGTAGTAATGAATATATTATCGTTGTCTAATTCTAGCTACGCTCCGATATCTTGTTTTTTGATTAGTAATTTTGTTAATCTGTCCACATAAACACCCACCACCAGATACCTTTTTTGCAACTACTTTTCTTGGAGAAGTAGAATTGAGTTTAACAAGCGGTTTTCCTTTCAAATATTTCACACACCTTTCCTCTAATTAAGAATTTACAATGTAATTACGTTAATTTCCTTTGAAAAACATCGATTTCTTAGTATATCTTTAATATCGATTATTGTTCCCTCACCGTCAGAAAAAAAGTTTTGATAAGCGACTATCCCCTTGTCGCGATATTCTTGATGAGGCACTGCTACAATAAGGATATTTACTTCTTCTAATTCTTTCCATTCATATAATTTAATACCATGTTCGTTAAATAGAGTTGTAGAATCGATATAAGGATCATGTGAATAGATATCTAAACCGGAATCTAATAACTTTTTGGCAATTTCAATAGATTTTGAATTTCGAATATCGGGCACATTTTCTTTAAATGTTAGTCCTAAAAGTCCAATCTTTACCTCTTCTTTGTTCAGGTTGCGCTTTCTTATTTCATCCCAAACTAGGTCAACAATAACATCAGACATACGCTCATTTAACCGACGTGCTAATTCAATTAGTTCTGGCTTATATCCTTCTATAGTTGATTTATATATAAAGTAATAAGGATCAACACCAATACAATGTCCCCCCACTAGGCCTGGATTAAATGGAATAAAGTTCCACTTCGTTTTTGCTGCTTCTAATACATCGTATGTGTTAATTCCCATTTGTCTAAAGATTAAGGACAGTTCGTTCATCAATGCTATATTAAAATCTCTTTGTGTGTTTTCTACTAATTTGGAAGCTTCTGCAACTTTAATAGAACTAGCTTTATAGACTTGGGCGTGGATAACACTTTGGTATAGTAAAAATATCTCTTCAAGCGTGTTATTATCTTGAGCTGCAACAACTTTATTCGTATTGAAGAAGGTGTGTGTTTTATCACCAGGGTTAATTCTTTCTGGGGAATACCCTATATGAAATTCCTTTCCACATTTTAGGTTTGAATTTTCTTCTAATATGGGAATACAGACTTCTTCAGTCGTTCCTGGATAGACAGTAGATTCATAAATAACAATCGTATCCTTTTTCATATTTTTTCCAATTACTGTTGAAGCTTGAGAAAGATATGAAAGATCGGGTTTGTTATTAACGTTTAATGGGGTTGGTACCGTTACAATAATAACATCACAAGAATTTAGCTCTTTCTCATCGGTAGTGAAGTTTATGGCAGCATCTACAAGTTCTTCTTTAGATACTTCATTGGTTGCATCAATAGATTTTTTTAGAGAAGTAATTCTCTCTTGGTTTATATCATATCCAATAACTTGGTATCTTTTAGAAAACCCTAGTGAAACTGGTAAACCTACATAACCAAGACCAACTACTCCAATAACCGGTAAATCCTCTTTTGTTAAGTTTTCTAAATCTCCGTTTATTGTTACTAATCTTGTTCTCATCGATAATACTCCTTCTATTATTTACGAGCTAATATTTTATATGAATGAAATCTCTTGACTGTTCCAATTCAGTAATAAAAAAGGCTGATTTACTAGGGTGTATGTTGATTTTTAAATCATCCTGATTATCCGCCGTTCCCCTAGTAATTTTGTTCCAATACATATATATGGATTTATTAGTTTAAAGGAGGGAGTAAATGATTCCGTTAATTGATTTAAAAAAACAATATGGGGCTATTCAAGAAGATATAGTGGAAGCAATTAGAGAGGTTTTAGACAACGGTCAGTATATTCTTGGCACAAAGGTAGAAGCATTAGAAGAAACAATTGCAAAACGATTAGGTGTGAAACATGCGATAGCTGTTGGTAACGGAACAGATGCACTTGTTCTAACTTTAGATGCATTTGGTATCGGAGAAGGGGATGAAGTGATTACTACACCATTTACTTTTTTTGCTACATCTGAAGCTATTTCTAGAGTTGGTGCAACACCAGTATTTGTAGATATTGATCCTCTCACCTATCAAATTAATCCTGATAAAATCTATGAAAAAGTTACCGACCGTACAAAAGCAATCATCCCAGTTCATTTATTTGGTCAGCCAGCTGATTTGAATAGCATTATTGAAATTGCAGAGAAGGAAAATCTTATAGTAATCGAAGATGCATGCCAGGCATTTGGAGCAACTTATGATGGAAAAGAAGTGGGTAGTATTGGCGATGCCGGTTGTTTTTCTTTTTTTCCTACAAAAAATCTCGGGACAATTGGGGATGGTGGATTAATTGTAACTTCTAATGACGATATTGCGAAAAAGCTACGTAAGTTACGTGTACACGGTAGCAGAAAAAAATACTTCCATGAAGATATTGGTTATAACAGTAGACTAGATGAAATACATGCAGCGATATTACTTGTTTGTTTAAAAGAAATCGATGATTGGAGTAGAAATAGGATTAACCTAGCTAATTATTATTTTACTGAACTAATGGATGTTGAAGCTATTACATTACCAGTGGTACTGCCACAGTGCATCCACGTCTTTCATCTATTTTGTATTCGTTCAAAGAGAAGACAAGAGATAATGGATGCACTTGAAAAAGCTGGTATTCAAGCTGGTATATATTATCCTCAATGCCTTCATCTTCAGAAGGTGTATGAGCATTTAGGTTATTCTACGGGAGATTTTCCGGTAGCAGAAATAGTCTCGAATGAGATTTTCGCTATTCCAATGCATCCTTTTTTAACAAATGTGGATCAAGATAGAGTTATTGCTGTTATTAAAAAGGTTTGTGAAAAGGAATGACAATTACTATTGGTTTAATCGGATGTGGGTATATTGCTAGAAAACATTTAAATTCTATTTCTATTGTAAAAGATATGAAGTTAACTGCCGTGAGTGATTTAGATTCATGTAGGATGATTGATGCAGTACAAATTTATAGTCAATTGTCAGGGATACAACAACCAGAAGTAAAATTATACACTGATTATGAAGCATTATTATTAGATAAAACAATCGATGTGGTTGTGATAGCGACATCCTCCAATGCGCATGCACAAATAGCAATGCGTGCATTGGCCCATGACAAGCATGTCATTCTAGAAAAGCCATTTGCCCTTTCGACAAGGGATGCTGTACAACTAATAGAACGATCTATTTCGTGCAATAAGCATGTTTTGGTATGTCATCAGTTACGTTATCGTCCTGTTTTCCAATTACTGAAGAAAGTAATTGATGAAGGTCTACTCGGAGAACTATATTATGGCGTAGTATCTATCCGTATACACCGTCCAAAGAAATACTACAGTGAGTCTAACTGGAAAGGAACTTGGGATAAAGATGGTGGTATGCTATTGAACCAAGGGATACATGTAATAGACTTATTAGTTTGGTACATGGGGGAAATTAAGGCGGTATACGGTAATATTTCAAACAAACTGGATATAAAGGAAACGGAAGATGTTGCTTTAGGTATTCTTACGTTTGATAATCAAGCAACAGGTATCGTTGAAGCTAATACAATTACACAGCCTAATAATATTGGTTATTCTATATCAATTTTTGGTGAAAAAGGAACAATATCAATTGAGGGACCGAATTTAAATGAAATTCAACGTTGTTACATTCCAAATTCGAACTATAATAATAAATTAGACGAAATTTTAGAGGATCATAATGAACATGTTTACATGTATCAAAATTTTATAAAGGTATTAAATAAAGAAGAAATGTTATATACAGATATTAAAGAAGTATACCCTACGTTAATGACTATTTTTGGTATCTATCGGTCTTCCGCATTAACTAAAAGGATAAACCTGCCTTTAGAAACCTTTTCAACAATGGAAATGAAGGAGGAAAAGAATGATTCATGAAACAGCAATAATAGGAACAAATACTGAAATAGGTTCGTTTGTGAAAATTGAAAAGAACGTTATTATTGGTAATAATGTCTCCATTGGGAACTTTGTCGTTATAAAAGAAGGGACTAGAATTGGAGACAGTGTGAAAATTGGAGATTTAACTATTTTAGGTAAATCTCCAGAATCGAATAGTAAGATGGCAAGAAAACCAGAAATAACATTGTCGGTATTATCAATTGGGGATGAAGTTAAGATTGGCTGTAATACTGTACTTTATAGAGGAACAACAATTCACAAAGGTGTTTTTATAGGTGATTTAGCTAGCATTCGGGAAAAGGTAGTAGTAGATGAAGAAAGTATAATTGGTAGAAATGCCATAATTGAGACCAATACAATGATTGGAAAAAGGGTAACTGTTCAAACAGGTTCATATATTACTGCTGACATGATTATAGAAGATGATGTTTTTATCGGACCATGTTGCTCTACTTCCAATGATAAGTATATGGGAACAGGTAAATATAGTCACCAAGGCCCTATAATTAAATATGGTGCCAAAATAGGAAATAATGCAACCCTCTTGCCTGGTATTACAATTGGAAGGAATGCAATGGTTGGTGCAGGTGCTGTTGTTACAAAAGACGTACAGGAAAATCAAGTAGTAGTTGGTAATCCGGCAAGATCGATATTAAGTAGTGAATAGTAATGAACCCCCTTTCTAGTATAGTTAGTCAGGGGGTTCTGTATTTATTAGTTAAAGGAATAATAGACCATATTTGTGTTGATTCTCCATAACTTTCTATACTTCTTTTATTGCATTCTACTACAATAAGGTAGCTCCTTACGTTTAGTATCAAATTGATAGGCTCAACTAGTTTAAAAATAATGAAATTAACCCTGTAAATTAGCACATTTAAAAGCATTCAGGGGTAACTGCCTGAACGAGCATTAAATCCTCACATATTATAATTTTGAGTTGCTACTAGAATATTCTAGTACGTAACTTAATATGTAAAAAAAGGAGGATACTAGTTTGTCACTAAATAATCTGATTATTAATGGTAGCTTCGAAACAGGTGATTTTAGCCAATGGCACGTCCTTAATGCAGACATTACAAATTTATATGCTCATTCAGGAATATACTCAGCAAGACTTGCAAACAGTTCTGTTGCAGCTTCTGTATCTCAAATTGTTCCTGCTGAAGCTGGTGAATCTTATGAACTATTAGTTTCCCTATCAAAAAGTAACTTACAACCGAGTCCTATAGTAAATATACAAGTCTTGTTTTTAGATGCTGCAAATAATGTATTAGACATCGGACTTGATGTTGAAATTGGATATGGGAATATTCCAGTAGTATTAGATGATACCTGGTTTGAAATATATCAAACAACTGAAAGTGCTCCTGCTGGAACTGTTAATGCACAAGTAATTATAAGTAAGCCAGTCAGTGCACTAAATGCACCTTTTATATATGTTGATGATGTAGCATTACTTGAAGCAGAAGGTGATGGATCACCTGGGGCAACTGGAGCGACCGGAGCAACCGGAGTAACTGGAGCAACCGGAGCAACCGGAGTAACTGGAGCAACCGGAGCAACCGGAGTAACTGGAGCAACCGGAGCAACTGGAGCAACCGGAGTAACTGGAGCGACTGGAGCAACCGGTGTAACTGGAGCAACCGGAGTAACTGGAGCTACTGGAGCAACCGGTGTAACTGGAGCAACCGGAGTAACTGGAGTAACCGGAGCAACCGGTGTAACTGGAGCAACTGGAGCGACCGGAGTGACCGGAGTAACTGGAGCAACTGGAGCGACCGGAGTGACCGGAGCGACTGGAGTAACTGGAGCGACTGGAGTAACTGGAGCGACTGGAGTAACTGGAGCGACTGGTTCTACAGCTGAAGCAGTTACTGAAACATCAGCATTTGCTGCAAATACAGGTGGAAGTGATATTTCTGTTATATTAGGAGGAACATTAGTACCATTACCAGATGAACAGAGCCTAGACGGATTTACTGTTAATGGCGCAAATACTATATTTACAGTACCTACAGCTGGAAGATACTATATTTCATATAGTGTTAACTTAACAGCGGGGTTACTAGTTGGGGCTCGAGTTACGGTTAATGGTACTCCGATTGAAGCTACAGAGATTAATCCGGTCTTGTCTGTTTCGAGCTTTAATGGGGAGGCTATTGTTTCATTAAATGCTGGAGACAACGTATCGTTAGAATTGTTTGGGTTGTTAGGTTTAGCTACATTACAAGATGGTGCAGGAGCAACTCTAACTATGATCCGAATCGAGTAGCAATCTGATAAAGAAGTGGTCTAAGCTTAATATGTGTTTAGGCCACTTCTTCATGAAAAAAAGTTTTGACTAGAATTAGTATTACTATTAATGAATATGTAGGTTCTAATACAAACAACTTTCCTAACGGATAAATATAATATACTACTTAACCTAATTATTATATGAAGGGAGAAGAGTAATGGTTTCTATTAGTTTATGTATGATTGTAAAGAATGAGGAAGAGGTACTAGCAAGGTGTTTAGATACCGTTAAAGACATTGTTGATGAGATTAATATAGTTGATACTGGGTCTACAGATTCCACAGTTGAAATAGCGAAAAGATATACAGATAGAGTATTTTTCTTTGAATGGATTGGAAATTTTGCAGCAGCAAGAAATGAATCATTTAAGTATGCAACAAAGGATTATATCTTATATTTAGATGCAGATGATGTTTTGCTAGAAGAAGACCAAGAAAAATTAAAGAAGCTTAAAGAGACACTTGATCCTACCGTTGATTCTGTGTCTATGTATTATAATGCAGGATTAGATGAATTTGGAAATGTGACATTACAATATCGGAGAAATAGGTTAGTTAAAAGGAGTAGAAATTTCGTCTGGAAAGGTGATTGCCACCAATACCTTGAAGTACATGGGAAAATTATTAATTCAGATATAGCCGTCACTCATAAAAAAATTCGGCATTCCGTGGGTAGAAACTTAGATATTTACAAAAATAAAATTGCTCGTGGTGATGAATTTACCCCGAGGGATTACTTCTATTATGGGAATGAGCTTCGCGAAAATGAACTCTATAAGGAAGCAATTGAAAGTTATAAGAAAAATATACAAATGGCTGAAGGTTGGATTGAAGATAAAGTATACGCATGTATAAATAAGGCGGATTGTTATCGTAAACTAGGAGAAATGGAGGAGGAGTTAGCTTCTTTATTTGAGTCTTTTAAGTTTTCTAAAACACCTCGTCCTGAAATCTGTAGCAGAATCGGTTATTATTTTCAAAGAAAGCGTGAATATCAATCTGCAATCTTTTGGTATGATCTTGCAACAAAATTAGAGAATGATTTTAATAAGTGGAGTTTCACATATCCTGCGTACTCCACTTGGTACCCACATCTACAAATGTGTGTATGCTATTATAATCTTCAAGACTTTGAGAAATCTTATTATCACAATGAAGAAGCGAGAAAGTATCGACCAGACGATGAGAAGATTATTTTTAATAAGAATTTGCTTGAATCCAAATTAGGAATGGACACAATACAACCAACGTAATTTTCTTACGAATCAAAGGCTACTATGTCCTATTTAGTAGCTTTTTTTGCAAAAAAATAGCGTTATAGAATCTATCGATAGATTCTATAACGCGTGAAGTTAACTAATAGTTATTCCCCATTAGTCTGGCTAGTTGTTTGACCTGCATTTCCGATAATACCCGGGAATACTACAGGACATTGTGGTGGAATAGCTGGAGTAGGACATTGTTCTGTTAAGATATCTCTTGGTTCACAGAAGTCTGCAACTAATTCGATTGTTACATCGGCAACAGATTGAACACTTTGGCAGACATTTAAGAACAAGTCAACACTCTCAATGGCGCCAGAAATACAGTTTACACTTACATTACAGTCCACATCAGATACGCGAACTACAAGTCTTGTTCCTTCAGGTGCACATAGGAATACGGATTCAGGAATGTCAATAGGAATTTCATCTGAAACCATTACAAAAGGTGTGGTACCATCTATACCTCTAAATTCAATAACAACGTTAAGTGTTTTTACAAATGACACCCTTTGTAATGTTACTAAAGCTCCATTTACAACAAATTGTCGATCTTCGCGCTCGCCAACTTCTGTAATTGGGATTTCTGCATTTGGTGGAAGTGGATTTCCTGTTACTGGGTCTACTAGATAGCAGGTAGCAGTTAACTCACTAACTGTTGGACCACATGGATTAATTGGTAGAGTACCGAGTGCAGCTGGAAGTATAGTTTGATTTAAATCTTGTTGTAGTATGACCCAGTCATAGACTTTTTCTGCATTTATGCATAGAAGCTCTTGAGCGCCTCGTAATGATTGTTCTTGCATAACTCTCTCCCTTTCATAAATTATTTTAACAGTAACAACTTATGTAGTATAAGTGTCTTTTGCACATTATAATAGTCTATTTTCTAGTTATATTAACCAAAATGGATATTTACCTAGATATTTCCTAGGCTAATAGACTGAATTAGTCACCAAGAACATATAAAATTCATACAATATCCTAAATTAATGCACTTGAGGTGGGCGTTATGGAAAACCCTTTTGGGGGAGAGGGTGTTGGAAACCTAATCAGCCAATTAGAGAAATTAAAAAAAATAATTCTAGGCTATCAACAAAATGATATAAGTCATGACTATTATCGGTTGAAGTCTGAATATAATGAATCCAAGGTGAGGCTATTAGCAACTAGGCAGAAGTTGTCAAAATTAGAGGAAAGATTTAAAGACTTTTTAGATAAGTATCAGCAGTTAGTTACTGAAAGAGACGCATTAGAATTGCAAATGAAGCTGAATAATAGTATTAATGATCCCAGTCAGAAAGATGAATCCTCTAGTGTAGTAAATGAGACGATTGGAAAAGTAGTGCCGACAGATAGAAAAAATGAAGAAATGCTTGATTTAAAGACCTATAAAGAATTAGCAATAGAACTTATTAATTTAATTCATTTAATAGAAAACAAGTATCATTTAATGAGGAGAGAGGAGTTAGTAGATGATATGGAAATTGAAAAGAAGAAGGATATTTCACAAAGTGAATCTTCTATAGTACAAGAGGAGCGCTCCGTATTAAATAGTTCGTTTAGGAATAGAATCTTAAAGGGGGCTGAACCACATATTAATCCAAGCTTGAGAAAAATAAATGATAGTAAGAGGCATTTTCCGAAAGACCCATTAAGTAAAACTATTATAAGTCGAACCAAATATAGTGAAGAGAAGTATACACGAACAACATCACCAAACCAAGAAAAAGAATTAAAGGATACTCTCAAAGGTGACCTCATTAATACAACTTTCTTTAATCAGCAACTTCTTCAGGAGATGCAAGGTAAATCAAACTTTCAAGTGAAAGAATTTAATTATAAAGATTTGAAAAATGCTACAAGTGTCACTTCTATAATTGAAGGTAGGCAGAATTACCAACAAGGCCATAATGAAAAAAAACATGTTAGGTTAAGAAGTGAAGCAAAGCCAGTCTATATAAAGTATAAGGATGATAAACAAACATCGAGTATTGACCCCGATACTCAGGAGATTGACACAACAGTTACAAACCACCCTAACCAAGAAGAGGTAAATAACTTAAATCATGTAAATGCAATGAATCAACGAAAAAAAACAACTGAGATTACGAAAGAAGTAATGGATCATAAGGAAGAATATATTAATCAAACTAGTGACGATTTTGTACAAATTACCAGTGATAATTATGAAAAAACAGCGGACAAAGTAGAACCTTCTATGAAGGAAGGGAAAATTGATATAGAGGAACATGTTATTGAGGATGAAATAGATGTAATAGGAATGAAAGAGCAAATGCCACAAGTCGAAAAGAAATCATTAATAAGAATACTGTGGAAAAAGCTCACTAGGACATGAATACTATGGAGGAAAAGACTGGGATAAAACATCAGGTCATCTATTTTGGCTAGAGTACTGATTAATAAATCCCAGTCTCATAGTTAAATAGATATCATTCAATGAATAGTCGTTTAATTTCTTCTAGCTGATTGCGATTATATTGTAAGGCTTGATCTAACTCATCATAAAGTATATTAATATTCTCCTCCGTAACTTCTTGTGTATTACGATTATCTGGAGTTAATTTTGATTTCTTTGTTCTATAGTCAATAAGCATGGTAAGAATAATATAGTCTAATTTTTCTAGACTTGTAGCATCGGCAGTTACATTATCTAACTCTTTGTAGATGACTTCTTTCAAGAGTATCCACAACATATCCTGACTTACCATAATTTTCAAATCTCCTTTCCATTTGTACTAACATTTATACTATTCAATGCGGTAATCCCATTCTTTGCAAAATCAGTGTATATAAAACCTTGGACTGAACAAGAAAAAAAACTTTCACTCTTCCAAGTTAATTGAAAGTCTGAAAATGAAATAGTTTCAAAGGGGAGTAACGTTTTTTGATTATTTAACTTAAACCATAATACATTATCTTCATCTTCACCATCAGTTTGGGTAAATCTATTCCAATAAGTGGATATTGATCGATCAGTTTGATATGTATTTGTTTTATATTTCCCCGAGAAGTTATACCTGTCCGTGGCGTCAATTTTTATACTAATATATAGGTCATTAATAGTATTTGGACTTAGGTTTTTAATTTGAAAATCTCCTAGAATAATATTTTCCTCATTAATATTACTTGTTGTATTGATAGAAAAGGTAAAGTAACCAAGTAAAGAAGGAGTTACCGGATTACTGGGGTGTTGTTTCCTTGCCAACTCTTTTATTTCTTCTACAAATGTTTTAGTTTGATTGTTCAATAGAGTAATCTTCTCTAATAGAAGTTTAGAATCCACAATGTGCACCTCCATGATCAATTTGAGTGTTTCCTTTTATACATATGCACGGTTAACGAAATATATTAAGAAATGGAGTAATAAAAATCATAAGGAGGTCACCTAATATGAAAAATTCTGTTGGAGGTGTTCAACTTCCTAGAAAAATTTTTAATCGTATTGTAGAAGAGTGCAGGAAGTCACTACCATTTGAAAGTTGCGGGTTTTTAAGTAGTAATAAGAAGGGAGAAATTTGTTCTAGCTGGAATTTGCCAAATGAATCAAAATTAAAGGGGCAATTTTATGTTAGTCAGCACTCTGTAAAAGAAGTACTTCAAAAAATCGAAGGGAAAAAAGAAAAAGTAACCATTTTATACCACTCTCACCCAACAGCACCTCCAATCCCTTCCCGTGTAGACGTTAAACATCATCCAGACGAAACAGTTAGCATGCTAATACTTTCATTTATGGATGACAGGCTAGAATTTAAATGTTATCAGATTATAGGTAATTATTATAAAGAAATACCTGTACAATTAATTTAGTGTAAATTCTTTTTATAACATGGATGAAGCTGCTAGTCCTTTGGAGGTCATGTGCAATTTCGTTCCAGTGTAATATCAAGAAATATCTACAAGTCTATAAAAAAATAAACCGCTTGAAATCAATAGAGATAAGATAGATTTCTTTACGGTTTTATTATAGTATTATTAGTTTTATTAGCCACCAAAAGCTTCTATTAATTCTTCAATGTCCTGTAATCTCAAATTGCTTTGGCGGGGAGGCTTGCTAATGGAATTTGTATTTATAATAGAATGATTTGTAGTGCTTCTGTTTAGTATTAATTTCTTGATCTCTACTAGCTCTGTTAGTATTTTCTCTGCACCAGCATCCCGTGATGTCTGAGGCTGAAGATAATCATCAAGCGCTGATAATATAAGGTAAATTAACGTGTTATTTTGCGAGTGGTACGCGAGTTGTTCATGTACTCTTTGTATAATATATTGCGATTCCCTAGTTTTGACATTGATGAATTTGTCAGGAATAGATAAAACGGTTTTGTTTAGGTAATCTGAATATTTCCATGACATTTTCATCACCTCACTCTTTAACTATTGGAATAAGCATACATATTCTCTTTCTGGTATTGCTTCATTTTAGCAAGAATTAAGAGACCGAGAACATTTAGATTCGCCATGTTTTCCGGAAAATATAAATTAATTGGTCTTCCTCTTTCTTTCCATTTCAAGGATGCCTCTTCAATTTGTCTTCGTGCGATATCGACTGCACCACCAACAGCAATATAGTGAGATGCCCCTTTTATTTCACTAGAACCACTTCTTACTCGGTCAAAATGCTCCAAGTACTTCGATGCTAAAGAGCGTAATTGTGGGATGATATATGCTAATATCTTTTTTTACACCAGCATATGGTTCTACATACCATTTGGATGGGCCCTGGATTAACTTTTCTTCTAGTTCAGAACGAGAATTAAACTGATATAATTCAAATTTACTTACCTTTTGCATAATAACATCTAAATAAGGATTGATTCCAAAAGCTTCTCCCTCAATAGATGCAACTGGCTTGTTGTTCTTAATTCCGATAAAATCTACTGAATCTCCACCTAAGTCTCCGATAATGATTCCTTTTTTAGATTCTTCAACAAGTGTTTCGTCAGTTATTAATAGGGATTCATGATCACGTGTTAACCCTAAGTAGGCACATGCTCCTTCTACACCAACGATTACATCCTCAATAGTTAGCTTAACAACACATTCTTTTGTTTTTTTCATTCCTGGAACTTTATGGAAGATAACTGTATGTGTTCCAATTAAACGTTCCTTAAAGCGATCTTTGTTTTCTTTATATTGAGTAGTTGGTAATGAAACACCTAATTGATCAATCTTATATTCAATATTGTCTGTATTACCTAGCTTATAAAGTAAGGCATGATATGCTGCTATTGCAAATAATAAAATGTACGTCCGTATCTCATCTGTCTTTTGATTATTGTAAGAAGTAAAACTTACATTCCGTTGTTTTGCAGCTGCTTTTCCAACGTAATATCTTTCTCGTTTATCAACAAATGCCGGACTTTTTACTTCAACAATTAAATTTTCCTCTAGCTCAATGTCGTCATCATCATATGGCATTTCATATAATTTTTCATCGAATAATGCAATTGTATTTGGCATTTGATAGTCAAATAGTTTACCACCATCGGAAATGAGTGTTTTATACCAACTGTTTCCGATGTCTACTGCAAGAATATTCTTATCCACTTATATTCACCCTCCTCAACCATAGCCTATGCAGGAATATCTGGGCTGGGCTAGTACCTATATGACTTACATGACTAGGTTTAATACACCTGAAATTCCACTTAAACACTGATTCAATCAACCATGCGGAATCAAGTGTATTGCATAAAATACAGTGAGGTTAAAATAAAGGAAGAGAATGAAAATTGAGTAAAAATATTCATAACTCAAATTGTGTATCTGTAAATAAATCAGCTCCCGTTCAAGAGGCTATGGTAGCAGCCGGAGTTGATTTTCCACTACAACAAACAGGCACAATTCGAGTACCAGTTGTATTAGGAGTGTATGATATAACAAGTCATCTTACAGCAAATATTAAATTTCCACATCCATTAAACAATATTTGAAGAAGTCGAGTTTCATCTGCTCGAACTGCGGGGAAATAATACTGATAAAAATGTCATGCTTCCCCCACTAAGTATCCAACCGCTAGTTGAAAATGCTGTTAATCATGGGATAATACAAGTTGCAGGTAGTGGAACAGTAACTATTCAAATAAATGAACATTTGAGCAATATTGAAATTGTAGTTAAGGATGATGGTAGGGGGATGAGTCAAGAAAAAACCGAGCAACTTTTAAATAAAGAAATCAAAAGTGGAAATGAAAGAACAAGCGTAGGCCTAAAAAATGTAGATTCCCGTTTAAAACAACTATACGGAGAGGGACTAATAATTCAAAGTAGCCCTAATCGTGGTGCAACAGTAAGCTTTTTATTCCCAAAGAGACTAACAATTAATGGAAAGGTACACATATGCTTAAGTAGTTCTTGGGCAGATGTGTACCTGATATTTTATATAACGATAAAGTTTGTTTCCCTGTTTTCATTCCAACCGCTCCTCTAACTATATCTGCCCTCTGTAGAATCAAGCCACTGTTTATACCAGGCAGCAATTTCAACCCAGTGGGGACAGTCCCCTTAAAGTTCTATTATCATTTTACTCTATGAAAATGAGCTTGTCTCAGCTTTTTTTAAACAATACTTTATTCCATATGTGGTCATTAATACGCTTTCATTTATGTAAAGAATTTGTATAGAATCATTCGTTACAATACTAAAGGCTGCAAAGTATTACTGGAATAATATAGGGAGAGGAGATCTATATTGAATTGGTTTAAAGAAGTAGTAAGTAAACGAGCTTTCAAACTATTTTCGATTTTCTTGATTGTCTTCTACATGTTTACGACGTCAATTCCAACTCAAATCGTGGTTGCCAATGAACAATATGATGTAGAAACGGGCGAACATGGGGACATTCGTAATGAAAAGACAGGAAGAGAATATGAACGGGCAATGATTGATAAAAAGGTATCCTGGGGAAATAAACCAGGAGAGTACTTTATTGATCTAACTATTGAAGGGAAGGATGCTACACAAATTGAAACAACAGATATTGTGCTCGTGTATGATAACTCAAATAGTATGAATAACAATCAACGAGTTACAATTGCTAAAGATGCCACGACAAACTTTGTCAATGGGCTATTACATGGTGCTAATAACAATTTCCAAGTAGCTCTAGTTACTTATGGTAGTGTGGTATTTGATGGGAGACAACGTACTTGGTCAAACTATCCAGGGCGAACAGATGACTATTCATTTAAAACATTGACAAAAAATCCAGCTAATATTACGAGTAAACTCCCAAGTAATGTACCTCAGGACCGTGGTGGGAATACGAATACATGGCATGGTGGTACATTCACGCAACAAGGATTAGAAGAGGCTGGAATTATTTTAAATAATAGTACGGCTGACAAAAAGGTAATCGTAACTATTACAGATGGAGTACCTACCTTCAGCTACAATACACAACGTAATGTTGTAGGTGATGGATCGAATTACGCTACAAATAATTTCCATAATGGTAATAATACCATTCGTGAAGCTGACGGATTAAAAAGTCGTTATGAACTTTATACAATTGCTGTAGAAATTAGTGGTGGTAACGGTGCAACACAAGAAGAAGCAGAGCAGTTAATGACAAGTATATCTTCTTCTCCTGATCATGCATATTTTGCATCAACGGTTGGACAGTTGCAAGCACATTTAGAGGAAATAGCGACAAAGTTCAATAAATCAATTGTAAATGGTTCAGTAGTGGACCCAATCGGAGAAATGTTTGTTTTACAAGGTGGTGAGAATTTCACACGAGCTTCAAATAATCAACTAACAGATGGTAGCTATTACTTAGATGCATCTAATCCAGCGTTGTTAAATGGAGTTACTGTTACAACAGAAGGGCAAACAATTAAAATAAATGGGTTGAATCTTGGGGAAGATGAAATTGTTACTCTTCGTTATAAAGTACAAATCGATACGGAAGAAGAAAGTTTTGAAACAGACCAATTTTACCGAACTAATGGTGAAACAATATTAGTACCGAGGGCCTCCCACCCAGATGAAAGAAATGTGTTTCCAGAACCTTATGCTTCTACTAAAGGTATTTCTGTTTCTGGTGTGAAGTTATGGGAGGATTATGGGCTTGAGGAGAATAGACCAAATAACATTACCATTAAGTTAATGCGCGATAAACAAGGAGTACCTACCGAAGTAGAACGGGCAACAGTAGTACCGGATGCAGGTGGAACATGGGAATACGAATTCCTAAATCAAATAAAATTTGACCGCTACGGAAATCTGATTAATTATTATGTGGAAGAAGAGACGGTAGAAGGATATGAACCCGTAGTTAACCCTGATAATCCATTAACTATTACTAATAAACTAATTGTTAATCCTGAAATTACGTTAGTGAAAGAGGCAAATCGTGATGGCCTTGTTGCAGGGGAACAGATTGAATTTACATTCACGGTAACGAATACAGGAAATGTCCCTCTTGACAATATCCAGTTAGCAGATGAATTAGAGGGAATAAGTGAAATTACATTTGAAACTGTTAATGGGGAAGAAATAGATGATCCAACTGCTATCGTCTTGAAACCTCAAGATATACTAATTGCTAAGGCAACATACACAATTACACAGGAAGATGTAGACAGTGGTCAAGTAATTAATCATGCAACCGTAACTGGTACGTCTACGACACCTGATCAAACTACCGTCAAGGATGAAGATGATGTAAAGATTTCTCAACAGTTAGTCCCGGATATTTTATTAGAAAAAACTAGTGATATTCAGGTAGTGACTGAACAAGGTCAAGAAATCACGTATACATTTACCGTAACAAATACAGGAAATGTGACGTTAACAAATGTTCAAGTAAATGACCCTATGTTAGGTGGGACGATTGAGCTTGAAAAGAATAAGTTAGCACCGGGTGAATCAACAATAGGAACGGCAACTTATGTTGTTACTCAAACTGATGTAGACCGTGGTGAAATTATCAATACAGCAACAACGAAAGGAACACCGCCAAATTACGATCCAGGTAATCCAAATGGTCCTCAAATCGTAACGGATGAAGATGATAACATGGTTTTAGCAGAGCAAACGGCAGACATTTTATTAGAAAAAGAAGCAAATCGTGACCACCTTGTAACAGGGGAAGAGATTCGTTATACATTCACGGCAACCAATAGTGGGAATGTGACATTATCTAATGTAACCTTGACTGATGAATTAGATGGATTAAGTGAGATAACCTATCTATCAATTAATGGCAATGTAGTTGCTGACCCGACAAACATTATATTAAAGCCAGGAGATGTATTAGTTGCCGAGGCAACATATACAGTAACACAAGCTGATGTAGATTCTGGAGAAGTTGTCAACTTTGCCACTGTAAATGGAACGGATCCAAATGGTGATGTGGTAGAAGACAACGACAGCGTAGAGATACATGCAGTAGTTAACTCTGGAATTGAATTGAAGAAGTCAAGTAATGTAGAAGAAGTTACGGAAGCCGGCCAGCAAATTACGTATACATTTACCGTAACGAATACCGGTAATGTAACATTGACCGATGTTCAAGTAAACGACCCAATGATAAATGACTTAGGAATAGATATAAGTTTAAATAAAACAACGTTAGCACCTAATGAATCAACTACAGGCACTGCCATCTATACCGTAACAGAGGAAGATATGGAACGTGGGAAAATTATGAATGTAGCTACAGCAACTGGTACACCACCCAATCCAAATCATCCAGAACCAGAGGATACGGATGAAGTAGAAGTTCCAGTAGGTAGTATTCATCTTGAAAAACGCAGCATTCAAGAAGTATTTACCGAGATTGGACAAACCGTAACATATAAATTGGTTATCACAAACACTGGGGAAATCAGACTAACGAACGTTCAATTAAATGATCCGCTATTAGGTGGCGATATTGAATTAAACGATGTAACGCTCGATCCAGGTGAGACAACTGAAATTGAAGTAGACTATGTAATAACTGAGCAAGATTTTGAAGCTGGTGAGGTACACAATACGGCTGAGGCTACAGGTGAAACTCCTAAAGGTACACAAGTAGAAGATCAAGATAGTGATGTTACCTTAAAAGCGAGTATTTTACTTGAAAAAACAAGCGATGTTGATTTAGTCACACAAGTTGACCAACAGGTAACATATACATTTACTGTAACTAACGCTGGTAAAGTAACCTTGACAGATGTTCAAGTAAACGATCCGATGTTAGGTGGAGATATTACACTAGAATCTACTGTTTTAGAACCAGGTGAGTCTACGATAGGTACAGCAACATATTATGTAACTCAAGAGGATATAGACCGAGGCAAGATTCTCAATACGGCAACAACAGTAGGTTCACCACCAAACTACAATCCAAATGATCCAAACCGTCCTCCAAAACCAATGGATCAAGATGATGATTTAGTTTCAGTTGAACAAACACCAGCCATCTCATTAGAAAAAGAAACGGATAGAGAAGGGCTAATTGCAGGAGAACAAATCGAATATCTATTTACAGTAGTAAATACAGGGAATGTAACTCTAGAAAATGTAGTAATAAGTGATATTTTAGAAGGTATTAGTGAGATTGAATATGTTTCAATTAATGGTCAACCTATTATAACTGGGGAAGCATATGAATTATGGAACACATATTCAAATCTGGCATCTTCTGAGGTAAATACACATGATTCTAATAAACTTCTTAGAGATGTACCATATTTGACATTAAATTCTACACCGTCTATTACATTAAAGCCTGATGATATGTTACTTGCAAAAGCGATCTATACCATCACACAAGCAGATGTGGATAATGGACAAGTAGCTAATGAGGCAACTGTAAAAGGAACATCTCCTACAAATGTAGAAGTAACAGATAAAGATGATGAAATCGTAGAACAAGAACGTTTTCCCGCGATCGAACTAGAAAAAACAAGTGATGTGGAAGAAGTAACAGAAGTTGGCCAAGAAATCACGTATACTTTTACCGCAACAAACACAGGAAATGTGACATTGACTGGTGTAACCGTGAACGACCCGATGCTAGATGTTACTATAGAATTAGAAAAAACAACATTAGCACCTGGAGAGTCAACTGTAGGAACAGCAACATATATTGTAACGCAAGCAGATATCGATCAAGGTGAGATTATTAATCTAGCAGTAGCAGAAGGAACGCCGCCTGGTTATGACCCAGAGGATCCTGATAATCCAAATCATCCACAAAAACCAAAGGATGAAGATGAGAATAGGGTTGCTGTAGAACAAACACCAGCCATTCAGTTGATAAAGAGTGCGGATCGTGATGATTTAGTTGCTGGAGAACAGATTGGTTACACGTTTACAGCAACAAATACAGGAAATGTGACATTAACACAGATAACTATTACAGATAGATTAGAAGGTATTAGTGAAATTACCTATATTTCAATCAATGGAGAAGAGATAACGAATCCGCCATCAATTACACTAGAGCCTGATGATGTTCTAGTAGCAGAGGCAACGTACACTATTACGCAGCAAGATGTGGATAATGGGCATGTTACGAATCAAGCAACCGTTATTGGATTATCTCCGAATAATGAGGAAGTAACGGATATTGCCGACGAAATTGTTGAACAAGAACAGTACCCAGTAATCGAACTAGAAAAAACAAGTGATGTGGAAAAAGTAACAGAAGTTGGCCAAGAAATCACGTATACTTTTACCGCAACAAACACAGGAAATGTGACATTAACAGATGTAATAGTGAATGATCCAATGCTAGACGTTTTAATAGAGTTAGAGAAAACAACCTTAGCACCAGGAGAGTCAACAGTAGGAACAGCAACATACATCGTGACTCAAGCGGATATGGATAACGGCGAGATTGTAAATATTGCAACAGTAGAAGGTACACCACCTGGCTATGATCCAGAGGATCCTGACAATCCAAACAACCCAGAAAAACCAAGGGATGAGGCTAAGGATGAAGTTCCAGTTATTCAGAATCCTGCCATTAACCTAATTAAAGAAGCAGATCGTACAGACTTAGTAGTTAATGAAGACATTCAATACAGATTTACAGTAGTGAACGTAGGGAATGTTTCACTAACAGATGTCAGAATTACTGATTTACTAGAAGGTGTTAGTGAGATTCAGTATGTATCCATTAATGGTGAAGTGGTTAAGGATTCCTCAACTATCACGTTAAAGCCAGGTGATATTCTAGTTGCAGAAGCGACATATAACATTACGCAACAAGATGTTGATAATGGAAAAGTTATCAACGATGCAATAGTAACTGGTAAGGATTTAAAAGGTGAAGAGGTCACTGATAAGGACAGTGTATTAGTTGAGGGAGAGCTATCACCTTCCATCAGCCTTGAGAAAACTAGTGATATGGACAAAGCTACAAAGGTTGGTCAAGTAGTTACGTATACATTTAAAGTAACGAACACAGGAAATGTTACTTTAAAAGATATTGTGCTTAATGACCCTATGCTAGGCGGAACGATTACATTAGGAAAAACAACACTTCTACCTGGAGAGACAATTATCATGACAGAGAAATACATCGTGACTAATGCCGATTTAGAAAAGCAAGAAATAGAGAACATAGCAGATGTAACAGGGCATACATCAAATGGTAAATCTGTTTCGGATAAAGATTCTATTGTCATACCTATAGAACAAGCGATTCCACCAACAGATGATAAACTAGTCCAAACTAGTAATAATTTGTTCGGTCTAACAGGATTAGGATTATTATTATTAGCCGCAGGTACCACAATGCTGGGGATTAATAGAAGACGTAAAACAATAATAAATGATTAATTAAAATGGGGCGGGGACAAAACTGATTCTCATACACTACAATGGAACTACACTTTTCCAGTAGTTTTAGAGGAATTCCTTTTGTCCCCTTTTTTATAAATGATAAGAATTATAAAGTTTATTAAGGGAGTTGTGTGCCTTGTTAAGGTGGATAGGCAGAATATTTATTATTTCTGGATTAATAGTTTTAATTACGGTTGGTTATTTATTATATGATTTCTATCTTGGGAGTAATTACCAAACAAAAGAAGCACACGATATCTTAATGAATTATGGCTACAATGATGACGATATAGATGTTAATAAACTATTAAAACGGAAAGATTTTGAACCAAGAATTGGCGAGGTGTACGGCACATTAGAGATACCGGCAATAGAATTACTTTTACCTATAGTTTATGGTTCGGAATTAGAGCATCTCCGTTATGGCATTGGACATGATCCGAGGACCGCTTTACCGAGTGATGGGGAGCAAGTTTTCCTATCTGCTCATAATGATTCCGCATTTCTAAACATAGGTGATTTGAACCCTGGTGACAACATTTTTATAAATACTCCATTCGGTAGGTTTGAATATATCATTGATTATTCTGAAGTTGCTCATGAAAGTGAAACATGGAGAGTAGGAAATAATGACTTCGAAGAACTAGTTTTAATGACATGCTACCCATTTTTCTCGTTAACCCGTCCTGAAGACCGTTATTTAGTCTACGCTAAACCAGTATAGATTCCACCAAGATTTTTATATAATATGTACTACTAAGCTGTGTGGATTAGATACAATTAAATATTCATCTACAAAGGGAAAAGGCGCTGAACTAAGCACCTTTTTATTTTTGCTCGACTTCTTAAAAAATTAACTTTATCCCACTTATTACTATAATAACTAGGATAAGAATACGGATGTGCTTGGAAGAAAACTTCAATGTTAACTTGCTTCCGATAATGGAACCAGGGATGGAACCACAGATTAGGAGAAGTAACAATGCAAGATTGACATGTCCGTAGCTAGCCATTAATATACCGGGAATGGAAGTTAGAATAAAGGCATGTGCAATATCTGTGCCAACTAATTTAGAGGATTTTATATGGAAGAAATACAGTAAGAATAAGGCAACTAGACTACCAGCACCAACCGAGGTTATTCCAACGATGGTCCCAATACATACACCAAAGCTTATGAGTAATACTTTTTTATCTTTTACTGTTTTTTCTTTCCAACGATTATTTACTTCGATTTGGAAGAGAATTTGAATTAATGTAACTAAGGAAATGGTCAACAGTACAATTCCAAGAATAAGGAGAATCAATCTCTCATTATAGTAATCAATCAAATAATAATGGAAAAGGAAATTAGCTATAATTGCTGTTGGAAGACTTCCAAGGGATAGGTATTTCACTATTGTAATATTGATTGTTTTTTGTCTAAAGTGTTGCCATGTTCCGAAAGCTTTCGTTATCGAATTGTATAGAAAGTCTGTACCAATGGCTGTAGAAGGTGGGATTCCCATGAAGATTAATAAAGGAGTGAGGATGGAAGCGCCTCCAACTCCAGCTAAACCAATTAAAATACCTACAATAAAACCTACAAAAATAAACTCGACGTTCACATTATACACCTCAAAAGAATAGCAGATTTTTAGAATGACCAGATGATAAGTTTGATCTGTAAGAGGTCTTAATATTTGATGTGAATTGGACAAAAATAGTCTAGGTGACATCTGGAAAAGTGACAGAGGAGAATGTTATGTAGTTATTTTATGAAGGAAAGGTTTAGTTGGTTATACAAAATTTCCATGACATGTACAATTGAAAGGAAAGTGTTAACTAAATTTAATAAGATGTAATGAACGCACTAGTTTGGATTTTAAAGGATATAAAAAGAAAAGCGGATATCTATGCCATGAAGCAAAGATATCCGTTAAATTTGTATACTATTATTCATGAATTACTATCAATCTTTTACCTGCCACAAATGGACGTCATGGAACATGGTGGTAGGTAATGGATTTACCCCTTGAATACGTTCATTATAAGCCCAAATTGTATTCGGTGAAAATAATATTAATGCTGGTAAATCTGTTGAGAAAATCTGTTGCCATTCTTTGTAAACTTTTTGTCGATATCCTTCATCAAAAGCGTCTGGGGTAGATAGTGCTTTGTTCAACAGTTCTTCTGATTCGGGAGAATGCCAGCGTGAGAAATTATAAGGAGACTCTGTTTGCCAAATGTATGATGGGTCTGGGTCTATAGTTGGTATGTCCCATTCCATTAAATATAAGTCCCAATCATTACTGTTATTGGATAAATCTTTAATGTATTGAGCGAAAGTATCTGATTTCCGCATATTCACATTGATGCCAATTTCATTAAGCATTACTTGGATATGTTCGGCAGTTTTTTCTCGGATTTCATTCCCAGTAGGGTAATTAAAGTTTAATACCCACTCATTTCCGTTTGCATCTTCACGGAACTTGTCATCATCCTCGGTATCTATATAGCCTAATTCATCTAAAATTGATTTAGCTTTTTCAGGATTATAATTGTAGTTAGTCGATAATTCTTCGTTATAGGCCCAAGATTGAATTGGAATAGGTGCATGTAATACAGTGCCATGACCATCGTAAACTTCATCAATTAATTTATTTCGATCTATTGCATACGAAATAGCTTCCCGAATTTCAGTTGATAGTTTATCATTAGCAACCCAATTATTTGGATTAATGATCCCTGCATCAATATCATCTGGAGTTAGGTGATTGTGTTTGTATCCAAGCAATTGATAATTGAAATCAGATTGTTCTATTAAAGTGATTTTCGTAAGATTACTAAACTTATTTACCTCTGGCGGCTGGATGCCAATTGGATCTGCGATAAAGTCTATTTCTCCTGATTCCATTAGCCCAGGTAGGACAGGGGGCGCCACAACCTGCCACACCACTGTATCTATAAAGGGTTGACCTTGCCAATAGTTATCAAAACGTTTCAAAACATACCTATCTCCCTCTTCCAAATGCGTAAAAATAAATGGTCCAGTACCAATTACTTTATCAGGCTGTGTTGATTCAGGAGCATTAGGAATATCAGCTACGGGAATATCTTTAAAAATATGTTCTGGAATAATTGGAGCACTAATATAGAATAAGGGATTAACGGTTGGCTCCTTGTAAACAAATTTAATCGTATAATCATTAATAACTTGAATTCCAGTAAATTCTTCCACATTTCCTTGAACATATTCATTATAACCTAGTAGAGGCTGGACAAAAGCGGTTCGGAGACCTCCAGCTTCTATATAATCTGGATCAGCAATTACTTGATAAGTGAATAAAACATCATGTGCTGTAAATTTCTCACCGTCATGCCATTTGATTCCTTCCTCCAAATATACGGTAAGTTCCGTATAATCTTCATTTACTTCCCATTTCTTTGCTAATTGTGGAATGAATTCAAGACTTTCATTTTGGGTAACTAATTGTTCATGTGTGAAAGAAAGGATGCTTTCTTCGTATGCATCTTGGATGAAGATAGGGTTAAACACCCCAGTTGGAGTTGCATATAGTGCTCCTGTTATTTCAACACTTCCTAGAGGCTCATCGTTCATTTTTACATTATTTATTTCTATCTTCTGTTTTTCTATAGGCTCATTAGTTTGTTCATTGCTTTCGCAGGCAAATAGAGTGATAGCTACTAGAATCACAAAAACAATGAACAAGGGATACCTACTTTTGTTCAACAAAAAAATTCCTCCTTTTTAGTAGTCAATAATTAGGTCGAGTAAGGAGCATAATTATAGGATTTAAAGACATTTTCAGTTCAATCGTTATAGCCATGACGACTTAACGCTTGTTCGTAACATAGTATGAATGGTTGTTTTATATTATTCGTATTTATATTGTTAGCTTTTTTGTATTATAGTTTAAGAGCACTTTATGGACATTTTTAGTTCAAATGATAAACTGACAATAAATATATATAAAGAGGTGCAAAGAATGGATCTTCGAACATATGTAACATTAGATGCTACAGAAATGGCACATTTAGTCCAGAAAAAAGAAGTGACACCAAAAGAACTTGTAGAACTAAGTATCCAACAAATGGAAAAGGTAAACCCAACTTTAAATGCAGTGATCCATGATAGAAAAGAAAAAGCATTACAAGAAGCGGAGAATAGAAAAGTTGGTACAGGATTTTCCGGTATTCCATTTTTATTAAAAAATATTTCTCAAAGTTTAAATGGCGAACCAATAACATCTGGTTCAAGACTACTACGCTCCAACTTTTCTAAGCAAAGTTCCAATTTTGTGAAAAGAATAGAACAAGCCGGCTTACTATTTCTTGGTTCCACGAATACACCGGAGTTTGGGTTGAAAAATATAACGGAGCCAGTACTTTATGGGCCATCTAGAAATCCTTGGAATACTGAGTATTCTCCAGGGGGATCAAGTGGTGGAGCTGCAGCAGCAATTGCTAGTGGAATTGTACCTATTGCTGGTGCAAGTGATGGTGGTGGTTCTATCCGTATTCCTGCCTCTTTCTCAGGATTATTTGGATTAAAACCAACAAGAGGTCGTACTCCAGTAGGTCCAGGTGTTGGACGCCAATGGCAAGGTGCATCCATTGACTTTGCATTATCTAGAACGGTTCGTGATAGTGCAGGGTTTCTCGATTTATTACAAGTTGTTCAACCAGAGGCAGCTTTTCAGGTTCCTCTTTTTAACGGAACATATCAAGAAGAGATGAAAAAGCCTTTTAATAAGCCTCTCAGAATTGCATATACAACAAATTCCCCTGTCGGAACACCGGTTTCAGAAGACGCAAAGAAAGCAGTTATAAATGTTATCTCTTGGTTGGAAAAAGAAGGGCATATTGTTGAAGAGAAGGAAAATGATGTGGACGGAATTCAATTAATGCGTAACTATTATTTAATGAATAGTGGAGAAATGGCTTCGTTAGTATTTAATTTAGAGCGTGCTTTAGGTAGAGAATTGACAGCAGGAGATATGGAGATTGAATCATGGTTATTGAATATCGCTGGTAAATCAGTTTCAGCAGCGGAGTTTACATATAGTCTTGCATCTTGGGACACTGCTGCAGCACAAATGGCAAAACTACACGAACATTATGATTTTTACATTACACCTGCAACTGCCTACACTGCTCCAAAAGTAGGAGAATTAACTCATTCAGAGGAAAGTCAAATGGAACTTAGGGAAAGGATTGAGAAGTTGGACAAGGATGGAAAACAGGAACTGATTTATGAAATGTTCCTTCCGAGTTTAACGTATACACCATTTACCCAATTAGCTAATCTTACTGGTCAACCAGCAGTCTCCTTACCTGTCTATTTATCAGAAGAAGGTCTACCATTAGGTGTTCAAGTAATGGCATCAAAAGGAGAAGAACACCGACTACTTCAACTTGCCTACCAAATAGAACAAACAGATATGTGGATTGATTTAATGCAAAATCCATTTTTGAAGGAAATAGTAGCAACAAATTAAACTAGGGGGGACTTTCCCCCTAGTTTAAAATTTAACTTTTTTGAAAATAATATATTTTAAGTAACCTTTTACTAACTACCATATTTTTAGTATAGTAAAAGAGAAATAGTAATTATAGATTAGAGGGGCGTAGTTGATGCAGGAGACCATGGTATATAACGAAAAAGTAGAAAGAGTTATTAATAATGTAAACAAAGTAATGATTGGTAAAGAAGATGTTGCTATTTTAAGTTTAGTAGCATTATTAGCTGAAGGGCATGTGTTACTAGAAGACGTGCCAGGTGTAGGAAAGACGATGCTCGTACGAACACTCGCAAGATCATTAGATTGTGAGTTTAAGAGAATTCAATTTACACCAGACTTATTACCTTCTGATGTAACAGGTGTTTCTATTTATAATCCAAAAGAAATGGAATTTGAATTCCGAGGTGGGCCAATTCTTGGTAATATTGTCCTAGCAGATGAAATTAACCGAACTTCACCTAAGACACAATCCGCCCTATTAGAAGGAATGGAAGAGCATAGTGTTACAGTTGATGGAAACACAATTCCATTACAAAAACCTTTTTTTGTTATGGCGACTCAGAACCCTATTGAATATGAAGGAACTTATCCACTACCAGAAGCTCAATTAGATAGATTTATATTAAAACTTTCAATGGGTTATCCGACACTTGAGGATGAGCTAGAAATGTTAGAAAGAACTTCTAAAGAGCACCCTATCGAAACAATCTCACCTGTAATGACAAAAGAAGATTTAGTTAAACTCCAAGAAGAAGTTCACAACGTTTATATCGAAAAAAATATTCAGCAATATATTATTAATTTAGTTCGTGAAACACGTAATCATGAATCTATTTTCCTAGGAGTTAGTCCACGGGGATCTATTGCATTAATGAAAGCTGCTAAAGCCTTTGCATATATTAAAGGTCGTGATTTTGTACTGCCAGATGACGTGAAGTACTTAGCGCCATTTGTATTAACACACCGAATTATTTTAACGTCAGAAGCAAAATATGATGGGAAAACAGCAAGGCAGATTGTAGAAACAATTGTTAAACAAACGTTTGTACCAATTCGAAAGGACTTTTAAGTAATGGCTGGAGCATTCCGTTTCCTGCGAAATGTTATCTTCATTTTATTAATATTTGCCATCTTATTTTCTTATGCAATGTTTCAAGGTGGCTTTACGAGTTGGTTTTTATTTTATAGCTTTCTTCCAATTTTTCTTTATATAGTTGGAATTTCATTTTATCCTATATCAAATTGGAAAGTGGAAAGAAAAATGAAGAAACATGTTGTTGCAACAGGAGACCGAGTAACAGTAACCATTCAAATAAGACGTAAAATCCCATTTCCCATCTATTATGCAATTATAGAAGAAGCATTTCCTGAGTCATTAAACCGAATGGATTTAAGGCAGGCAAAATATCAGTATTTGGAGCAACCGAATAAACTTTATAATAACAGAGAAGTGAAAAAAATTATCTTTCCTTGGTTCAAACGTAATTTTAGTATTACCTATCATCTTAATCAACTTCCGAGAGGTAATCATATTCTTTCAGCAGTTCGTGTAAGAACAGGAGATATATTTGGTCTTGTAAAAAAAGAACATTTTTTTTCACTTCATAATGAGTTAGTTGTTTATCCAGTAGAAAGGTCACTTCGTTTAGTAGAAAAAATGAATAGCTATGAACAAGGCTCTATTTCTACTTATGCTACGAACTTAAAGAATACAAATGTAGCAACCGGTGTTCGAGAATATATGCCTGGTGATAAGTTTTCATGGATCGACTGGAAGCAAACCGCAAAGAAAAATGATGTTATGACAAAAGAATTTGAACAGGAAAAAAGCACGGATACTCTAGTAATTTTAAACAGTTGCTATCACAATGGAATAAATTTACTTGCATATGAAGCGGCCGTTGAATTAAGTATTTCTTTAATGGAAGTAATTAGAAAGCAATCTTCACAAGTAGGGTTTCTATCGATTGGGGAAGACACCGTTTCCTTTCCTGTTAAGCATGATCCATCTAAAATGGAGTGGATTAGAAAGCACTTAACACAAGTTCAACCAAGCAAAAATTATATATTCTCAAGAAAACTAAAAGAAGAAACTAAAAAGCTTCATAATAGCTATTATGTTGTTATTCTCACAACCCATTTAGACGATGAATTAAAAGAATCCTTACAACATGTAAGATTACGAGAGAAAAAGATGCTAATTCTATTTATTCAAGCTGAAAATCGTATTTCTGCTGAAGAATATCGAATCATCCATAGCCTACGTAATGAAGGGGTGGGCATTAGTATACTAACAGAAAAAGAATTAGTCACAGATCCGATTGAGGTGAATACGCTATGAGTCGCTTAAACCAAACAAATAGTTCGTTTATCTATACCTCAATATTGTATGTAGCTGGTCTTTTATTGTTTTTAGAATGGATATATCCTGTTGAACAAGTAACAGATACGGTATACATTGGCATATTTATTATTTATACGTTTTTTTGCTTTTTCATTACAGCACTTCGTGTAAAATGGTGGCTATCCTTCCTATTAAAAGGTTTCGGAATTATTTTTATCCTAAATGGAATTTATTCTGAGCATAGCATGTTAAGTAAACTGTGGTACAGTGAGTTAACATCTGATGTTGTCTTCAATATTAAAGCAATACTAGCAAGACAGTGGTTTGATTTATCTAATTTATTCCGTACTTTATTATTTCTAGTCATTATTTGGCTCATGAGTTATTTAATCTATTACTGGTTTGTACAAGTTAAACGAGTATTAGTGTTTAGTATATTAACCTTTGTCTATATTACACTTCTAGATACTTTTACGGTGTACAGTGCAGATTGGGCCATTTTTCGTACCTTTGTTATTGTATTCTTGTCATTAGGTATTGCTAATGTGCTGAAAGAAATGCAACGTGAAAATATTCAAGTGAGTCGGTTGAAGACCGGACCAATTTGGATTCTGCCGCTCATTAGTATTGTTTTATTTTCTTCTGTTGTTGGATATGCAGCACCGAAATTAGAACCACAATGGCCAGATCCAGTCCCATATCTTGAAAGTGCTGTAAACGGTAATGGTTTTGGAAATGGAAAAGTACAGAAAGTAGGGTACGGTGAAAATGATGAACGATTAGGTGGCTCCTTTGTTCAGGATTATACCCCTGTTTTTAAAGCGTATATGAAAGAAAAGAATTATTTTCGGATAGAATCTAAGGATTTCTATACTGGTAAAGGGTGGATTAATTCTGAGAAACAACAATTTGTGGAACAGGATGCTAATAATATTGAATTTGAAACATTTCATCCTGTAATAGAAACAGAACGACATGATGTTACATTGGAATTCGATGATAAAGCAAGAATTCCAAAATTAATCTATCCATATGGTGTTAGACAAGTTCAATTGCCAAGCGATAATATCGAATTAAAGTTAGATAACTTAAATGGTGAAATAAAAACAGAAGTTGACAATAAAGATGTTTATTTAACGAACTATAGAATGATCTATGATAGTCCAACCTATTCCCGTGAGATGATGCGGGAAAGTGGTCCATCAAGTAATGAAGAGTTTGTAACTATGTACACTAGACTACCTGCAACATTACCAGAAAGGGTCTATGATTTAGCGGAGGAAATTACCTCTGGGTACACCAACCAATTTGATAAAGTTCGTGCTATAGAAAGTTACTTTTCCAGGAATGGATTTGTCTATCAAATAAGTGATGTAGCTGTTCCAGGTGAGGAAGAGGATTATGTTGATCAATTTTTATTTGATACGAAAGCAGGTTATTGTGATAACTTCTCCACTTCCATGGTTGTAATGCTACGTACTTTAGATATACCTGCTAGATGGGTAAAAGGATTTACAAGTGGAGATATAATAGAAAGTAATATTAATGATGGAGAATATGATGTATACGAAGTAACAAATGCCAATGCACATTCTTGGGTAGAGGTATATTTTGAAGATGTTGGCTGGGTGCCATTTGAACCAACTCAAGGTTTCAATGCACCAACTAATTATGCTGTAGAAACGTCAACTGAGGATGACTTCCTTGACGCACCAGATGTAGCACCGGAAGTTCCTGAGCAAGACGAGATACGTGGTGAACAAGATAAACAAGTGGAAGATGTGTTTAGTCCTTCTACAGGGGATGAAACTAAGTTTAGTTTCACACTTATTCATGGTGGCATTTTATTAGTAATAATAGTTCTGATAGCTTCAATCCTATTTTGGAAGAGATATGAAATACGTACGTACTTTATGCAAAAGAAACTATTGAAGCACAATGATGCTCAAGCATACCAAGATGCCTATCATTATATTTTAAAATTACTGAGTAAAGAAGGCTTTCATAAAGAACCAGACCAGACATTAAGAGAATATGCGTTACGAATTGATGATTGGTATGGTACGACAGAAATGGGCGAATTAACTAGCCACTATGAAAAGCTTATTTATCAAAGAGATCCTTCTAATCTGCTTAATGAAGAAGTTTCTAATTTGTGGAAAAATTTAATTAAACGGATATTAGGTTGACGTACGTTTCATGTCACTAGTAAAATAAGTTTAATAATATATTTGCTTTCATATATCCTCGATAATATGGTTCGAAAGTTTCTACCGAGGTACCTTAAATACCTTGACTATGAAGGCCGAATATCTAGATTATTTAAATCTGGATTTCTGCCTTTTTCTATTTGTATAATGTATTCTTACATTGTGTAGATTAAGGAGAAATCCAGGTTTTTTTGTAATTTTACAATTTTACTAAACTAGAATAGGGAGAATAGACATGGACAATGAAATGATTTTAGTACTCGATTTCGGTAGTCAATACAATCAATTAATAACAAGAAGAATTCGGGAATTTGGTGTCTATAGTGAACTACATTCTCATAAACTTACCATTGAAGAAATAAAAGCAATGAATCCTAAAGGAATCATTCTTTCTGGTGGTCCTCATAGTGTTTATGATGAGAATAGTTTTCGTCCGGATGAAAGAGTATTTGATTTAGGAATACCAGTGCTCGGAATCTGCTATGGTATGCAATTAATGGCTTTACATTATGGTGGAAAAGTTAGTAAAACAGAGAAACGAGAGTATGGTAAAGCAGTTATTTCGTTAAACAATAATCCAGTATTGTTTAATGATACTCCTGAAGAGCAAACAGTTTGGATGAGTCACGGTGATAAAGTGGTAGAGGCACCTGCAAATTTCACAGTTGACGCTACGAATGCATCTACTCCCGTAACAGCATTTAGTAATACGGAGAAAAACATGTATGGAGTACAGTTTCATCCAGAAGTACGTCATTCTGAATTTGGAAATCAATTATTAAATAACTTTGTTTTTACTATTTGTAAAGCTAAAGGTGATTGGACGATTGAGAATTTCATTGATCAAGAAATCGCAGCAATACAGAAAAGAGTTGGCGACCGTAAAGTTCTTTGTGCTCTAAGTGGTGGCGTAGACTCATCTGTTGTTGCAGCACTTATTCATAAAGCAATTGGTAATCAATTAACTTGTATTTTCGTTGATCATGGTTTACTTCGCAAAAATGAAGCGGATGATGTTATGAAAGTCTTTACGGAGGACTTTGATATGAATGTTATTAAAGTTGATGCTAAAGATCGCTTCTTAAGTAAACTAGAAGGTGTCGATGATCCAGAGAAAAAGCGAAAAATTATTGGAAATGAATTTATCTATGTTTTTGATGATGAAGCTGCTAAATTAAAGGATATTGATTACCTTGCTCAAGGTACTTTATATACGGACATTATTGAAAGTGGTACAGATACTGCCCAAACAATTAAATCCCATCATAATGTAGGTGGGTTACCGGAAGATATGCAGTTTGAATTAATCGAGCCTTTAAATACATTATTTAAAGATGAAGTTCGTGAGCTTGGTACACAATTAGGTTTACCAGATCGCATTGTTTGGCGTCAGCCATTCCCTGGTCCAGGTCTTGCTATTCGAGTTTTAGGAGAAGTAACGGAAGAAAAACTAGAAATAGTTCGTGAATCAGATGCTATTTTACGCGATGAAATTGCTAAAGCTGGGCTTGACCGTGATGTTTGGCAGTATTTCACAGTACTACCTAATATTAGAAGTGTAGGTGTTATGGGAGATACTCGCACATATGATTACACTATTGGTATTCGTGCGGTAACATCTATTGATGGAATGACTTCAGACTGGGCTCGAATTCCATTTGATGTGTTAGAAAAAGTTTCAACACGAATTGTTAATGAAGTTGCACATATAAATAGAGTAGTGTACGACATTACTAGTAAACCACCTGCAACAATCGAGTGGGAGTAAAACACGAACGTTAAAAAAAGTTTACAAAAAAACGTTCGGAAAACGATTGACAGATATCGGATGAAATAGTAATATAGCATCAGAAAGTTATTAAAAAGAATATATTCTTTGCGTATAATTTAGGGAATACGGCCCAAAGTTTCTACCAGACCACCGTAAATGGTCTGACTACGCAGATAAGTAACATATAGATAATAGTTTGCTTTTGTTTATAACTATGATCTAATTACTTTTCTTGCATAGTTTTACGGTAGCATGCTTGGATCCCTAAAAATGGGGGATTTAAGCATGCTTTTTCTTTGCACTTATTCTATTATTAGGGGGAAAAGTAATGAAGAAGTATTTTGAGTTTGAAAGATTAGGTACTAATTATCGTACAGAGTTTATGGGAGGATTAACAACCTTCCTAGCAATGGCTTATATTTTATTCGTTAACCCAGATATTCTTAGTGCAGCAGGCATGGATCCGGGAGCAGTATTTACTGCAACTGCAATAGCTGCTGCAGTTGGTACGTTATTTATGGGGGTAATTGCAAGATACCCGATTGCACTTGCACCTGGAATGGGACTAAACGCATTTTTTGCTTTCTCAGTTGTTATTGGAATGGGTATTCCTTGGGAAACTGCGTTAGCTGGGGTTTTAGCTTCTGGACTTATTTTTATCGTTTTAACATTAACTGGTCTTCGTGAAAAAGTTATTAACGCTATTCCGGCTGCGTTGAAAAAAGCAGTTGGTGCTGGGATTGGTTTATTTATTGCATTTGTTGGTTTACAAAGTGCTGAAATTATCAAAGCAGATGATGCTACATTAGTAGCACTAGGTGACTTAACTTCTCCTGTAGTATTACTTGCAATTTTTGGTCTTGTTGTCACTGTAATATTAATGGCATTAGGAATTAAAGCAGGAATTTTCTATGGGATGGTTATCACAGCAATTGTAAGCTTAATCTTTGGTCAATCAGAATTCAACGGAATTATCGGTAGTATACCAAGTCTTGAACCAACATTCGGGCAAGCTTTTGTAAACTTTGGTGATATTTTCACAGTGGAAATGCTAGTTGTTATTTTAACATTTCTATTCGTTGACTTCTTTGATACAGCAGGTACGCTAGTTGCTGTAGCATCTCAAGCAGGATTAGTGAAGGATAATAAATTACCTCGTGCAGGTAGAGCATTATTTGCTGACTCAGCAGCAACTGTAGTCGGATCTGTGGTAGGTACTTCAACAACTACTTCATTTGTAGAATCTACTGCAGGTGTTGGAGTAGGAGCTCGTTCTGGATTTGCATCTGTTGTAACAGCTGGTTTCTTTTTACTAGCTCTATTCTTCTCACCATTACTAAGTGTTGTAACGTCAGCAGTAACAGCACCAGCATTAATTATTGTCGGTGTGCTAATGTGTACTGCATTGAAGGATATTGATTGGAATGACTTTGCTATTGCAGTACCAGCATTCTTAACTGTATTAATGATGCCTTTAACATACAGCATCGCTACAGGTATTGCGATTGGATTTATTTTCTACCCAATTACAATGTTAGTTGCTAAACGAGCAAAAGAAATTCATCCAGTAATGTATGGCCTATTTGTAATTTTTGTTTGTTATTTTATTTTCCTATAATATATTAATAGTTTAATAACTAAGGAAAACATGTGAAGTTCAGTATTGAATTTCGCATGTTTTTTTTGGTGAGGAGGAGTTTCATTTATTATTTTATGGGTGGCACCTGTGTGAAATGAAGAATGGGAGCGTGTCATACGTCATTTTGGTTCAAGCGCCCGTTCAAAATGAAGAATGGGAGTGCGTCAAACCTCATTTCGGTGCAAGTATCCATTCAAAATGAAGAATGAAAGCACGCCAAACCTCATTTCAGTGCAAGCAACTCTTCAAAATGAAGAATGGGAGCCCGTCAAACCTCATTTCTTAACCAGCTATCATTCAAAATGAATATTAACACCGCCTAATCCACGCCAACAGCAAAAAAATCCCCCTCCATCACCACGTGGAAGGGGTTTTTCCTACTTATTGACTGACTGCTCGATTCCGAGAGAACATAACATGGTAAATCAAGATAGCTGCAGTTCCTATTAACGAGACAAATCCTAATAGATGATACAACGTACCACCATTAAAGTGATCCATAATTGCTCCGCCACCAAGGGAACCAATAATACCACTAATTCCGAAGAAGACTGCATAATAAACTAAATGACCGGTTGATTGGAGTATATTTGGAATAAGGCGTGTTACGAAATCTAATGCCGCTAAATAAAATACACCAAATGTTAATCCATGCAAGAATTGCAAACCGATTATAAACATTGGGTCAGTTGCAGTTCCATAAATAAACCAACGGATACTATATAAAATTCCTGCTCCCATTACGAAAATTAATGGATGGAATTTCCGGTACCATAAACCTGCTGTAGCAAATACTATAGCTTCTGTCATAACTCCAACAAACCATCCTAATCCAACTAATCCTGCACTTCCACCTAATTCTGAAATGTACAATCCAATAAAACTATCATTTGTTCTGTGGGTGACCGATAGGAAGATAATAGCTAGTAAGAAAAAAAGAAATGATTTATTTTTCATTAGAATCCCGACATCTTTCAGTTTTACTGGATCTGATTCAACTTTGACGTCTTTAATACGAAGGACAACAAGTAAAGCAATAAAACCAAAGAGTAGGTAAGGCCAAATCATATATTGGACACCGTATTTGGTTAATATTCCACCAATTACAAGTGAGGAAATGGCAAATCCAACTGAACCCCAAGTACGAATGGATCCGAATGATATACCAACTTCATCTGCTCTTCTTTGGGCAAGGCTATCTCCCAGTCCACCGATTGGAGTAGTGAAAAAGTAAAATACTGCCCCCATCAGCATAATGGCAATTAAACCATTCATTTGAAAGAATATAGTACTGAAGATAAGAAGACCAATAACACATACGAGTAATACATATTTAACCGTTTTAAATTTATCACTCATATACCCCCAGAACGGTTGAGCAAAGATTGATGCTAATGGTCCTATTGCAAGAACCCAACCAATCTCTGTTTCGGATAGTTCCTTGTATTCTAGATAGAGTGGAAGAAAACTGAGTATAATAGTGTTTGTCGCATGAAAACTAAATAATAGCATTTTTAATGGTACTAATGATTCGTGATTTGCCAAGATGTCAGCTCCTTTTAGGAATAAAGTATAAGTAATTATACTACTTTGGATGTAATTAAGAAATATTTCATAGGAATAGTTCTACGCTCAAAAAAACACCCCAACTAGTAGGGTGCCTTAAAAATTACTGCCAATTTTCCGCAATAAATTCGTCACGGCCTGATTTAGCCCGATCTTCTTTATATTCCTTTTCACTTTTCTTATAAAAATCTTGATGATATTCTTCAGCCGGGAAGAAAGTAGCGACTGGTAGAATTTCGGTTACTATAGGTTTAGTAAATTTCCCGCTATTTTCTAATGTTTGTTTCGAGTTGCTTGCTATTTCTTTTTGTTCTTCATCATGATAAAAAATAGCTGTTCGATACTGATCACCACGGTCTTGGAACTGTCCACCTGCATCTGTTGGATCAATTTGACGCCAATAGACTTCTAATATTTCATCAAACGTGATAATAGTAGGATCATATGTAATTTCAACTGCTTCATAATGTCCGGTTTGCCCAGTTTTCACTTGTTCATAAGTAGGATTTTCCACATGTCCACCTGTGTAACCAGATATGACAGCATGTACACCATCCCACTGATCAAATGGCTTGACCATACACCAGAAGCAACCGCCAGCAAAAGTAGCTTTTTTAAAGTTTGTCATTCTATTTCCTCCATATTTAACAATAAGCTTTACAACATAATTTCGTTTTCAATAGAATATATTATTTAAAAACTATACCATATTTTATAAGAAGGTATACAATGAATTTGCTCCAGAAGGCTAGATATGTGATAAAATGATAGAAGATTGAGACTTTTATGTGGTATTACTTTTAAAAAAGGAGTGAGTTATGATGCGAAATATTCCTATCGTTCAAAGTCAATATGCAGCCCCGCCAATTCGTGAGAGGTTTATTCGACGTGGAAAATTGAATAAAAAACTATCGGCTATTTCGACTCATACACTAACACTTCTCTATGCTGGAGCAGGGTATGGAAAGAGTACAGCGCTCTCTTTATATTTACATGACACGAAGATGAAGGCATGCTGGTATTCTATTTCCGAAACAGATGATGATATTCTACCATTCTTTACGAAGATAGTAGAATCAGTTAAGTTAATATATCCTAATTTTGGGGGAAATATTAATAAAAAATATCAAGAGATTGGACACTACATAGATACGGAGCAAATTTATGCGTTAGCATCTACTTTTATTAATGAGCTAATGGATATCAAGGAAGAAATCACCATCATTTTAGATGATTTTCATCATGTACATGCTTCATTCGAGATTGAGAAATGGATCCTGTTTATTTTAGAACATGCACCATCTAATATCCACCTCGTTATATCCAGTAGAAATAGACCGAAATGGGATATCTTGTCTAAGCTAAAAGTAAAAGGCGATTTATTAGAGATTACTCAAGAGGATTTAATCCTTTCTCCTCAAGAAATGTACTTTGTGCTAGAGGATATATTAGATATAGAATTAAGTGAGGAAAAAATTGATAAAATCTATGAATTGACTGAAGGTTGGGCAATTGCGTTTAATATGTTGACCCAGCAATTAGAAGATGAGGCAGCGATAGAAAAGATTTTTCAAAACCGACAAACTTCCTTAGAAGATCTGTTCGGTTACCTAGCATCAGAAGTATTAAATAAACAATCACTAATTATTCAACAGTTCTTACTACAATCTAGTATTATGGATGTTTTACTACCAAAAGCTTGTGACCACGTTTTACAAATAAATGGTTCTGAAGATATATTACAAGGATTACTAGAACAAAATTTATTTATCGTTGAGGGTGAGGAGAATTACTTCCGTTACCATGCACTTTTTAAAGCTTTTTTGGAGAATCGATTACAGAAAACTTATCCTAATGAATATAATCGATTACATATTAAAGCAGCACAATATTTTGAAAGGCAAGGCGACATCGAAAGTGCATTATATCATTACCGTAAGATAGAAAAGTTTCCACAAATGGCAATGATATTGCAGGAATATGGACTAGTTATGCTTCGTTCTGGAAGATTACAAAGCCTATATGATTTATTAATAACGATTCCAGACGAGTTGAAACAAATTTACCCAGTTCTATATTTCTACCAAGGTGAGATTGAAAGATACCGCTCCCAATATGACAAAGCAGAAAAGAACTTTGACAAAATTATTAGTATTATTCCTGGTTATGACCAGGGACATTATAATTTGATTGGTCTAGCATTTGAGGGGAAGGCCAGAATTTACTTAGATACCATCCAGCCTGATCAAGCGGAGCGTTTTGTGAAGCAAGCCATTCATATGCGAGAAATGGCGGATACACCAAAAGAAGAGATGGCACAACTCTATCAATTACTAGCTGAAAATCTTCTAAACCTAGGTCAAGCTGGTAAAGCAGAATCGTGGTTTGAACGAGCAAAATCGTTAAATATCCCAATTGAAGATGGAAATTTAGAAGGTAGAATTCTACTTCGAACTGGTAAGTTACAAAAGGCTAAAGAAGTCTTGTTAAAACGTAAAGGACAAACTAGTGATTCCTTCCAAAAGCACTTGCCACAATCCCATCGTGAGACAGATCTTATTTTATCTATTATAGAATCGTTTATGGGAAATGGGGAAGAGAGTAAAAAATTAGCCTCCGATGGTATTCAACTTGGACTGTCAACACAATCTCCATTCGTAGAAGCTTGTGGATGGATGCGAATGGGACATGCAGTTCAATTACTAGAAAGATATGATTCAAGACTTGCTGAGGAATGCTATGAAACATCACTAGATATGATGGAAAAGATTAATATTTCTAGAGGAAAGGCAGAGCCATATATGGGTCTTTCTGTTCTTTATGGTAGAAGTGGGGAATATGAAAGAGCTGTTGAAGCCGCTAGAAAAGGTTTGATAGAAACAGAGAAAGTAAAAGATAAATGGCTCAGTGCGTTAATTAAATTAAGTTTGTTAGTTACAGAAATATATAATAGGCATTATGATAAGGCAAAAGTGTTATTAGAGGAAGTACATGAAGACTTTATTAGTTGCGGAGACCGTTATGGAATAATGGTGACAGCTTTTTGGTCGGCTTATGTGGCATATGAAGAAGAAAATGACAGCGTATTCAAGAGGAGTTTTGAACTTTTTATACAAGAGATTCATACAGAGGAGTTTGACTTCTTTTTCAAAAAACAAACCCCATTTGGTCCAACTGATTTGCAAAATTTTGTACCACTTTTACTTAAAGCAAAGCAACTAGGAATAACTCCTCAACTTGTGTCGAAGTATTTAGTGGATTTACAAATTGACGAAGATATTAATAATCATCCGGGTTATACGCTACAAGTATCTGCCTTAGGGTATTTGCGAGTGTCTATTGGTTCTAAGCAAGTAGAGGATCGTGATTGGCAACGTGGAAAAGCAAAGGAACTATTTGAACTTTTTGTCACGTATCGGAATAAGCTTCTTTCTAAAGAGGAGATATTTTCATCGCTCTGGCCAGATTTAGACCACGATAATGCGAATAAGAATTTTAAAGTCTCTTTTAATGCTTTATTAAAAGCACTAGAACCAAGACGAAAGGCACGAGAAGAATCATACTTTATTCTCCGGAAAGGGAGTTATTATGGGTTAAATCCAGAATCAGGTTATGAATTAGACATTCATGACTTTGAAAATTGGATGACAAGAGGGATTGAAGCAAAAGAAGACAAGCAAGCTAAAGCATTAATTGAGAAGGCAATAAGATTGTATAGAGGAAGTTATTTAGAGGATTTACGTTTTGCTACTTGGTGTCAAGCTGAGCGCGAGCGACTCCAAACATTATACTTACGGGGTGTAGAAAAGTTAGCTCAAATATCTGTTAGATTACATGACTTTCACAGCTGTATAGAATTATGTGAGAAGATAATTCAGATTGACCAAACATGGGAAGAAGCATATCGATTGTTAATGTATAGCTATTATCAATTAAACAATCGTCCCCAAGCGATAAGGTGGTACGAAAAGTGTTGTAATGTATTAGAAGAAGAACTAGGAGTAGAACCAATGATGCCTACTAGAGAGATGTATCATTTAATTATAGAGTCAGAGGAATTAAGAAATTATTGAACCTTCTAATGAATATTAGAAGGTCTTTTTTTATTGTAATGAATTCACGCTAGCGTTCCTCGTCATAGAAACAACCCACGAAAAAAGTATTTGTAACTATCTTGTAACTACTCAAAGCTATGATTTCTACAAGTCCTAATATTAAAAATGAGGGGGAAAAACGTTATGAAGGTAAAACGAATAATTGCAGTTCTATTCACGGTATTAGTAATAGGATTGTTAGCGGCTTGTGGTAATAGTGCATCAAAAGATGATGATGTAGTAAAAATTGGTGTACTTGCTTCATTAACTGGTGCATTAGAGTCTTATGGCAAACAAACTACTCAAGGTTTTGAATTAGGTATTGATTATGCAACAGATGGGAAAAAGGAAGTTGCAGGTAAGAAGATTGAAGTAATTGTTGTTGATACCGAAACAGACCAAGAAGTTGCTAGAAAGAAAGCATTGGAATTAATTGAAGATGAGGGCGTAGATTTCTTAGTTGGATCTTCAAGTTCTGCAGATACATTAGCAGTTACACCGCTGGCAGAAGAACATGAAGTTATTATGATTGTTGAGCCGGCAGCTGCGGATAGTATTACTGGAGAAGAGTACAATGATTATATTTTCCGCACAGCTCGTAACTCTTCTCAAGATGCTGTAGCGGCAGCAGCGGCAATCGCTGGAGAAGGGGTAAAAATTGCAACATTTGCTCCAGATTATGCGTTTGGTCATGATGGAGTAGCGGCTTTCGTACCAGCTGCAGTGGAATTAGGTGCGGAGATTGTTCACCAAGAATTTGCTGATGCTGCAGCAACGGACTTTACAGCAAATATCCAAAAGATTATTGAAGCAGATCCAGATTACTTATTTGTTGTTTGGGCTGGAGCAAATTCTCCTTGGAACCAAATTGCAGACATGGGCTTACAAGAGCGAGGAATTAAAATATCAACTGGAGCACCAGATATTCCAGCTCTAGCAACGATGAATGCACTTGTTGGTATGGAAGGATTCACTGTTTACTATCATACTCTTCCAGATAACGAAGTAAATGATTGGTTAGTGAAAGAACATAAAGAACGTTTTGATGGTGAAGTACCTGATTTATTTACACCAGGTGGTATGAGTGCAGCTATCGCAATTGTGGAAGCGCTTAAAAAGACGGATGGAGATACGGATGCTACTAAATTAATTGAAACAATGGAAGGAATGAGTTTTGAAACACCGAAAGGAACAATGACATTCCGTCCAGAGGATCACCAAGCATTACAGGAACTATATGCGATTACATTGGAAGAGCAAGATGGTTTTGACTATCCTGTACCTGTATTAAATCGTGTGTTAACTCCAGAAGAGACTGCACCACCAATTATGAATGATAAATAAGTAGAAAAGTACTAGTCGATTACGTCTAGAACTAGTCAACATTGGATTACTTCTATTTTAAGAGACGGGATACCCTTGCCATTTGGCGAGGGTTGTTCCCTTCATAAGTAGAGTGGAAATGATTGGAAAAAGGAGGAGCAACATGGCTTTCATTTTAGAAACGAAAGACTTAACAATAAGGTTTGGTGGGCATACTGCAGTGGATAAGGTAACAGTACAAATCCCTGAGAAGAAGTTCACTTCCATAATTGGCCCCAATGGTGCTGGAAAAACCACATTCTTTAATCTACTAAGCGGTCAACTATCTCCAACAGAAGGTTCCATTTTTTATAAAGGAAATGAGATTACGAAGAAATCTGCAACAGAAAGAACAAGACTAGGAATTGGTAGATCCTTTCAAATAACAAATGTATTTCCAAATTTAACGGTGTTAGAAAATGTTCGTTTAGCCATACAGTCGCAAGCTAATGTACGTTACCAAATGCTTAAACACTTTTTGCATTATAAGCGATTTGAGGAGAAGGCACATAATATCTTGGACCAAGTATTACTGGATGAGAAAGCAGATACGCTCGCTAGTAATCTAGCACATGGGGAAAAAAGAAAGCTAGAAATCGCGATGTTACTAGCCCTTGAGACCGAGGTGCTGTTGTTAGATGAACCGACTGCAGGAATGGCTTTAGAGGAAGTACCTGCAATTATGGAAGTAATAAGAAAGATAAAAGCAGAAGAAGATCGAACCATTGTCTTAATTGAACACAAGATGGATATGATTATGGACCTATCTGATGAAGTATTAGTGTTATTCCACGGAGAATTAATTGCAAAAGGAACCCCAGAAGAAATAGTAGAAAATGAGACTGTCCAATCAGCATATCTAGGAGGAATGTACGATGAGCAGCTTGCTTAAGCTATCCCAGGTGGAGGCCCATATCGGTCAATTTCATATATTACATGATATTAGTTTTGAAGTACCTAAAGGAGAAGTGACTGTACTACTAGGAAGAAATGGTGCAGGTAAAACAACTACGTTACGTACAATTATGGGGCTTAACCCAGTATATAGAGGTTCTATCACTTATAACGGTGAGCAAATTACAAATCTAAAGCCTCATTTAATTGCGAATAAAGGTATTGGTTATGTTCCAGAGGACCAAGGAGTTTTTGAAGATTTGACGGTAGGGGAAAACTTACGTGTAGCGATGAAACGGGAAGATGAATCAACGACTGAAAGGTTAGAATGGATTCTTGAATTATTCCCCGATTTAAAGAAGTTTTGGAAAAAGCCAAGCGGTCAACTAAGTGGTGGACAAAAGCAAATGCTTGCTATTGCTCGTGCTTATGTGAATGAAAATGACCTTCTGTTAATTGATGAGCCAAGTAAGGGACTAGCGCCAATTGTAGTCGAGAAAGTAATGGAAACGATTTTGCAAATGAAAGAAAAAACTACGATTGTCCTTGTTGAGCAGAACTTCATGATGGCAAGTAAAATTGGTGATCAGTTCTATATCATTGATGACGGGCAAACCGTCCACAATGGATTAATGGGTGAGTTAAGAGAAGATAAGGCATTAATGAAAAAATATTTAGGTGTTTCATAAGGAGGAAAGGACATGGACTTAATTGCTAGTTTAACAATTAACGGCCTTGCAACAGGCATGTTAATTTTCCTCCTTGCTGCAGGGTTAACTTTAATTTTTGGTTTGATGAGCGTGTTAAACTTTGCACACGGAGGATTATTTATCTGGGGTGCGTATACAGGTGTTTGGATATATTCCATGAGCGAAAGCTTTTTCCTAGCTATTATTACAGCTATTATTACTGGTTTGGTACTAGGACTAATCACAGAACGACTGATTATTCGACCAGTGTATGGGAACCATATACAACAAATTTTAATTACGTTAGGGTTTATGATTGTTCTTCAAGAGTTGATTAAAGTTGTATTTGGGCCTGATATAAAAGCTGTAAATGCACCGGCATGGTTAGCTGGTAATTTTCAAGTTGGAGAAATTACATTAATTAAGTACCGACTCTTTATCATTGCTGTAGGGCTCCTTGTATTCTTTACTATCTATCTCATATTAAAGAAAACAAGGATTGGATTAATTGTTCGTGCTGGTGTCATGAATAGAGAAATGGTACAAACGCTAGGTATTAATATTCGTTTTGTTTTTATGGCTGTATTTATGGTAGGGGCTGCTCTTGCAGCACTTAGTGGTATTCTTCATGCACCATATTCAGGCAGTATTTATGCGGAAATGGGGCTTGAATTCTCCATTCTAGCTTTTATAGTAGTTGTAATTGGTGGAATGGGTAGTTTTACAGGTTCTTTATTTGCAGCACTTTTAGTAGGTTTAGCACAAGCTTATATGGCGTACTATTTTCCGGCGCTTTCCCTTGCTGTAAATATGTTAATTATGGTTGTGGTGCTCGTATTTAGACCACAAGGATTATTTAAGGTGAAGGGGTGATTGGTCTTGATACTACGAAATATGACTAAAAGTAACTTAATCTACCTTGGAATTGCTGCATTGTTGTTGTTTTTACCGATGATTATAACAGGAAGTACAAAATTCATGATCACCCAAATCTTTGTATTTGCCATTTTTGCGATGAGTTATGATCTCCTATTAGGTTATACGGGAATCATTTCCTTCGGTCATGCGATGTTTTTTGGAATCGGTGCTTATTCGACAGCTATTTTTATGGATCATTTCGATTCAAGTTTAATTGCTTTGTTCATCGCAATATTAGTAGCTGTTTTATTCGCAGCACTTGTTAGTTTTATTGTAGGTATGTTAACGCTAAGGCTGAAGACACATTTCTATGCGATGCTAACACTAGCTTTTGCTGGTTTGTTTTTAGTTGCAGCTGAAAAAATGCGTTGGTTAACAAGAGGTAACGATGGATTTACTATTAAAGCGCCAGAGATTTTAAGAGACTCAACTACAATCTATATCATCAGTTTAATAAGTTTAGTGTTGATTTTCTTTGGATTACGACGATTAACAAATTCTCCATTTGGAAGAGTATTAGTTGCGATACGTGAAAATGAACACCGTACAGAATCACTAGGCTATAATGTCCTTCATTATAAAGTGTTAGTAACGGTAATTTCTGGTGTTGTTGCTAGTTTAGCAGGGGTTTTATATATTTTATCATTACGTTTTGTTAATACAGGGGTATTCGGAACAGATTTAACAATTGATGTGCTATTAATGACCATTATAGGTGGAGTAGGTACATTAGTTGGACCAATTATTGGGGCTGCTTTAATTGAACTAGCACACGACTGGATCTCCGGACTTGCTAACGTCCATTGGATTTTCGAGCGATGGTTAATTCTCTATGGCATTGTGTATATTCTAATGGTAATTTTCTTCCCGTTAGGAATTGTTGGTACGATTCGAGAGAAATTTTCAGGAAGAAAAAAATCAAAGAATAATGCGAAACAGAAAGCTAGTTAAGAACTAAGGAGGTAACCTGCAAATGGAAGTAAAAATTGGGATCTTGAGTACGGGAATTTATATCCCAGAAAATCGAATGACTGCGGAGGAAATTTCGGAGCAAGCAGGAATTCCTCTTGAAGTTGTCGAAAACAAGATGGGAATTAAAGAAAAGCCAATTCCGAGTGAAAATGATCATACGGCAGAAATGGGAATTAAAGCTGCAAAAAAAGCAATCGATAAAGCAGGTATTGACCCAAAAGAAATTGATCTTGTTATTTACATTGGGGAAGAGCATAAAGAGTATCCATTGTGGACAGCTGGTATAAAAACCCAACATGAAGTGGGTGCAGTTAATGCTTGGGCATTTGATACTGCGTTAAGGTGTGGAACAACGATTATGGGGTTAAAGATTGCAAAGGATATGATGAAATCTGACCCATCAATTAATACAGTGCTACTTGCTGGTGGATATCGTAATGTCGATTTTATTAATTATCGAAACCCGCGAACGCGTTTTATGTTCAATTTAGCAGCAGGTGGTGGCGCAATTATTTTAAGAAAAGGCCATAAAGAAAATGAGTTACTTGAATCACATTTGATAACAGATGGGTCGTTCTCTGAAGATGTTTATGTAACAACTGGAGGGACGAAAAATCCCATTACGAAAGAAACAATAGATGCTGGTCTCTATCAATTAGATGTCATTGACCCACAGGGAATGAAGGAACGATTAGAACAGAAATCAATGGATAATTTCATTACTTGTATTGAACGAGCATTAGAAAAAAGCGGATATAGTAAAGAAGATATTAGCTATGTTGCTATGCTTCATATGAAGAAATCTGCTCATTTATATGTCCTTGATCAGTTAGGAGTTGCCCATGATAAATCTATCTATCTAGAAAACTATGGACATATCGGCCAGTTGGATCAAATATTATCATTAGAATTAGCAGAACAACAAGGGAAATTAAAGAAAGGTGATATTGTTGTACTTGTCTCCGCAGGGATTGGCTATGCTTGGGGTGCGAATATCATTAAATGGGGATAATGGAGGAGGATTTTGTTATGACCAATGTAGTATTGAAAAAGGTATCATTACCAAATGGTGAGGAGATTGCATACCGTGAGCGAGAAGGCGGTGAAGACATTATCGTTCTTGTACATGGTAATATGACATCTTCTGTTCATTGGGATCTTGTCATTGAAAATCTTTCCGAACGCTATAAAGTATATGCAGTTGACATGCGAGGTTTTGGCGAATCAAGTTATAACAACAGAATTACAAGTATTAAAGACTTCTCTGATGATTTAAAACTATGGGTAGATGAGGTAGGTATTACAGACTTTACACTTGCCGGTTGGTCTACAGGTGGTTGTGTATCCATGCAGTTTTGTGCAGATTATCCAGGATACTGTAATGGAATTTTCCTTCAATCTTCTGGTTCGACACGGGGCTATCCATATTACCCACTAGGTGCTAATGGACTGCCGGATTTAAATAATCGAATTCAAACATTAGAGGAAATGTTTCAAGACGGTAAGCGACTATTTGTTCAAGGTGCTTACGATACGAAAAACTATGAGGCATTAAAGCAAGTTTGGGAAGCTGTTATTTATACGCATAATAAACCAGATGAAGAGCGTTACCAGAAATATCTGGAGGACATGACAACACAACGCAATTTAGCTGAGGTATACCAGGCTCTTAATACCTTTAATATTAGTAATGTTCATAATGGATTAACGGCCGGAAAGAATCGTATTAAAGATATAAACGTACCAGTTCTTATTGCTTGGGGTGAGCGTGACTTAGTAGTGACTAGAGTAATGACGGAGGAAATCCGAGAAGATTTTGGTGATAAAGCGGTATATAAAGAATTGAAAAACTGTGGTCACTCACCAATTATTGATGACTTAGAGCAACTATTACAAGTGATGGAAGAATTTTTTGCTAATGTAAAATTAACAAAAGGGGTTTAATAGATGACTAGATTACAAGATAAAGTAGCTATCATTACAGGGGCAGCAAATGGAATTGGTTTTGAAGCAGCACGTAAATTTGGAACAGAAGGTGCTAATGTGGTGATTGCTGACTTTGATGAAAAAGCAGGGTTAGAAAGTGCTGAAACCCTACAAGCAGAAGGTTTACAGGTGAAATTTGTACAAGTGAATGTAGCGGATCGTGCAAGTGTAGATACAATGGTTGAAACAGTTCTAGCAGAATTTGGAAAGATAAATATATTAGTAAATAATGCTGGTATTACTCGTGATGCTATGCTTTCCAAAATGACACTTGAACAATTTCAACAAGTAATTGATGTGAATCTAACTGGAGTATTTAATTGTACCCAGGCAGTACTTCCTTCTATGGTGGGGGAAGGAAAAGGAAAAATTATTAATACGTCATCGGTTACTGGTACGTATGGAAATGTTGGCCAAACCAACTATGCTGCTGCCAAAGCTGGCCTAATCGGAATGACGAAAACTTGGGCAAAAGAACTAGGAAGAAAAGGAATTAATGTGAATGCGGTAGCACCAGGTTTTACGGAAACAGCAATGGTATCGGCCATGCCTGATAAAGTGATTGATAAAATGAAAGCAATGGTGCCTATGCAACGATTAGGTAAGCCAGAAGATATTGCGAATGCTTATCTATTTTTAGCTTCTGATGAATCCGATTATATTAATGGCCATGTGTTGCATGTAGATGGTGGAATAATGATGTAGGTTAAATGTGCTGGAATACTTAAGGCTTCCAGCGCATTTTTTTTATGACTATCTGTAACCCTCTTGTAACTCTTAAATTTTAAACTAGTTCTAGAATATGGAGGGATAGTTATGCATGCAAATATGGACTGGTTACAGAGTAGAGTAAATATATCTCCAGATGCACAAGCAGTAATAGATGCTGTGACAGATGATTCATGGACGTATAAAGAACTTTATGAACGAGCAAATATAATCGCTAATTATTTTGTTACAAAAGGTGTAATAAAAGGAGATAGAGTTGCAATATTAGCACCAAACCATATTGGATATCTTGATTTTTTCTTTGCTTGTATGCAAATTGGTGCCATATTTATCCCCTTAAATTGGCGATTAGGAAATAATGAGTTGACATATGTTTTACAAGATTCGAAACCAAAATTATTGGGAGTTTCCCCGGATTTTAAAGAAAAAGTTAATCAAACGAATGTGGATGCAGAGATAATCGAAATAGCTAGCAATGATTATTATAAACATCTAACCTATGAGCGGCATGATGTTTTCGTAGAACTGAAAGAAGAAGATCCACTGGCAATGATTTATACTGGAGGAACGACAGGTAAACCAAAAGGAGTTGTACTATCGCATCGATCAATATTGTGGAATGCGTTAAACACGATTGTTAGCTGGGACCTTAGTGCAAAGGATGTCACATTAATCACAACACCAATGTTTCATACAGGAGGTTTAAATGTATATACATTACCTCTGTTACTAGCAGGTGGTACTGTTGTTTTATCTCCAGACTTCTATCCCGAAAAGGCAGTTCATGATCTAATAAAGTATCGCTGTACCGTAGTTTTATTTGTACCAACGATGTATCACATGATTATCCAAACAAAGGAATTTCAAGAAGCAACGTTTCCGGATATGCGTGTATTTGTATCTGGTGGCGCTCCTTGCCCTCATCGAATTTATGAAGCTTTCCATGAAAAAGGAATCGCGTTTAAAGAAGGATATGGCTTGACCGAGGCGGGGCCAAATAATTTCTATATTGCCCCTGAAGAAGCAATTCATAAGATTGGATCAGTTGGGAAACCGATGATGTTTAATGATATTAAAATTGTAAAAGATGACGGTACGGTAGCAAAGGCGAATGAAGTAGGGGAACTTGTCTTAAGGGGATATCACGCTTTCGAATATTATTGGAATAAGCCGGAAGAAACAGCCGAAGTTATCCGGGATGGCTGGATCCATACAGGAGATTTAGTAAAGCAAGATCATGATGGTTATGTTTTTATAGTTGGTCGTAAGAAAGATATGATTATTTCCGGTGGAGAAAATGTGTATCCTTTAGAAATTGAACATTGGTTAGAGGCTAATGAAAGAATTAATGAAGCAGCAGTTGTTGGATTACCCGATGAAAAATGGGGAGAAATCGTAACTGCCTTTGTATCATTAAAAGCCGATGTAACCGAAGAAGAATTAAAGGAATATTGTAATCAAAAGTTGACGAGATACAAAGTACCGAAAAAGTTCTATATTTTAGAGGAACTACCCAAAACACACGTTGGAAAAATCAATAAAGCATTATTGAAAGAGAAGTATTCTTTAGATCAGGAGAAAGTGTGAAGTTAAAAAGGCGTTAATACAGTCGTTGTATTATCGCCTTTTCGAAAGTATATATAAACAATTGCTCATCTTTCAATTTGCATCATTATCTTTGTAACGAATTCTTCTTCGTGACTTTTTACAGAATGGTCATAAACATATTCTTCAAATACATAGTTCCCTAATCGTAATTGTAGACGTTCCATTTCCATTAGCAATCGTTCATACGTTTGAGGAATAGTCTCCTCATCACCTACATGATATCCAACGAGAAAATCCCCTTTTACAATTTGAAAATATTTATGTCCTTCGCGAGGAATAGGCTGTTCGATGTATAAAAAACTATGCTTCGTAAACTCTCGATTTAAGATATGCTCTCTTTTAGTAATAACCCCGATTGGATATCCTGAATCAAGATTGGATTGATATAATTCATTAATGAAATCAGAGACAACCTCTACAAACTTTTCATTTGATATGTTTTCAATATTTTTACTTAAGTAAAGTGTGGCTTTCGGTAATTGTTCGATAGTTACTTGAGTAAAATCCCAGTGTGATGCTTCTTCCATCAACTTAATTTTTGCCTCAATAATTTTCTCCTTCATTTCAATTTCCTGGCGTTTTTTCACAATATCAGCTCTTTTTTGGTACATTAAATGTAAAAAACTTTCTGGTGATTTATTCTTCATATAATTTTGGATTTCTTTAAGAGACATATCTAGTTCTTTCAGTAAATCGATTACGTTAAACAAGTCTAATTGGTGAACGGAATAGAAGCGGTATCCTTTTTCATTTTTAAAAATGGGAGAAAGTAAACCAATTTGATCATAATAGAAAAGTGTCTGCTTATTCACTTTACAGAGTCTAGCAAATTCACCTGAACTCAAATATTTTTCCTTTTTTTCATCCAATTTGAATTCCCCCTTGACTATATAGTTACTATATACATTAAGATAGTTGAATGTAAATAGAAGAAGTTAGTTGAAACTAATTTTATCTATTAGTTAAGGAGAAAGAAATGAAAAATAAACAAGTTACATTATGGTTACTACTTTTAAATTTATTTATTGCTTTTTTAGGAATTGGACTTATTATTCCGGTAATGCCATCATTAATTAATGAACTTGGAATTACTGGAACAACGGTTGGATATTTGACCGCAGCATTTGCAATTGCTCAATTGATTTGTTCTCCAATTGCGGGTAAAGCTGCAGATAAATTTGGGCGAAAAATAATGATTGTTATCGGTCTATTTATATTTGGATTCTCTGAATTTTTATTTGGTATAGGTAAAGAAATTGAAGTGTTGTTTATTTCACGTATATTAGGTGGGGTTAGTGCTGCATTTATTATGCCTGCTGTCACAGCATTCATCGTTGATATTACTACTAAAGATACTCGTCCAAAAGCTCTTGGACTTATGTCTGCTGCGATAAGTACTGGATTTATCATTGGTCCTGGTATTGGTGGATTTTTAGCAGAATTGGGAACTCGTGTACCATTCTTCTTTGCTGCCGGATTAGGCTGCCTTGCAGGAATTCTTTCCATTATATTATTATCAGAACCAGAACATTATAAGGAAATAGATGCACCGATTGATAACCAAAAAGTAGGAATAAAACGGTTGTTTGCGCCTATGTATCTCATACCGTTTGTATTAATTTTTATTACCTCATTTGGTTTAGCGGCATTTGACTCATTCTTTAGTTTATTTGTGGATCACAAATTTCAATTTACCCCTTCTGATATAGCAATTGTTATTACTGGTGGTGCCATTTTTGGAGCGATTGCACAAGTTGTCCTATTTGATCGTTTAACAAGATTACTAGGAGAAATTAAATTGATTCGGTATAGCATCGTATTATCTGCTGTACTAGTCTATTTAATGACGGTTGCTAGCTCTTATTTTTCCGTTTTAGTCGTCACATTTATTGTTTTTGTTGGCTTTGATTTATTCCGTCCAGCTGTCACCTCATACCTTTCCAACATTGCAGGAAATGAGCAAGGTTTTGTTGGTGGAATGAACTCAATGTTTACTAGTTTAGCAAATATCTTTGGCCCTATTATCGGCGGAATATTATTTGATCTAGATATCAACTATCCATATTATTTTGCCGCATTCGTTTTAGTACTAGGAATTGTATTAACGATGTTTTGGAAGATGCCAGAAAATAATCTTTCTAAGAAAGTTTCACCTATGGAAAATCCCTCATCAATGTGAGGGATTTTTCTTTATATGGGTTATTTATCTTTTAATAGTTCAACTTTAATACGATGTTTCTGGCTCGAATCGGAAATAAACCGATGTAATTGTATATATAATAATCCATGACTATATGTTGCTTTAATTTTATCAGATCGTACCGGGAATGGAAGAGTAACTGTGCGCTCAAATACACCTTGTAGAATCTCTTCACTTACTACCGTTCCACCACTATAGCCGATGTCAATTGTTCCACGAAGCTCCAGTTGGGTATAGTTAACAAATATATCAATTTTATCTAAATCAGTTAAACCAGGAATACTAGCAATACATAAAATCTCATTATCTGTTTGATAGAGATTAATTTGGGGTATGGTTGGTTTAAGTATCCCTTCAAATTGTCCCCAAAAATCTTCCCCAAAGAAATGATCCATATTTCGCTTCCATTCTGACATTTGCTTAAATGGATCCATTATTAACACCTCATTTGATTTGCTGTATGATAGTTATACTATATGCAGAATCTAGAAAATGGGTGTTTGCCTAAAGTGCTGTAAAAAGGAGGAATGTTATTTTGCTTGAAAATGCTTTTATGATGGTTGTAATTATACTAGTGGTGAATATTGTATATGTTTCCATGTTTACAATTCGAATGATACTAACATTAAAGGGACGCCGATATGTAGCTGCATTTGTTAGTATGTTTGAGATTGTTGTCTATATTTTTGGGCTTGGACTAGTACTTGATAATTTAAATGAGATTCAAAATGTGATCGCTTATGCACTAGGTTATGGGATTGGGGTCGTAATTGGTTCCATTATTGAGGAAAAGCTCGCACTTGGTTACATAACTGTTAATGTAATCTCAGGAAATCCTGATTTAAAATTTACGAAACAATTGCGAGATAAAGGATATGGTGTAACTAGTTGGTCTGCGTATGGGATGGACGGTGATCGATTAGCGATGCAGATTTTAACGCCAAGAAAATATGAATTAAAACTGTATGAAGATATTAAGACAATTGATCCAAAAGCATTTATCATTTCATATGAGCCGAAACAGATCCATGGCGGATTCTGGGTGAAACAAGTTAAAAAGGGACGCTTATTCCATCCGAAGAAGAAAGTAAGTGGAAATTCTGAAGGTGTAAAAACTAAAGAGAATTCTTCTGATATAAAGCAAGATTAACTTGGTATTATAAAGGACTTCCTACATGGCAGTAGCTAGGTGGAGGTTCTTTTTTGTTTATGAGTGATTGATGTTGTATGGGAGATGATAGCAGTAGTTATTACATGTGCATATGAGAGCCGGTTTTAAGTGGATTTTTGGAGTAACGGTCACTCATAGTGCTTATGACTGCCCGTAGCGAATAGAATTTTGGAGTAACCGTCATTCATAGTGCTTATGAGTGCCCGTAGCGAGTAAAGTTTTGGAGCAACGGTCACTCATGGGGGTGATGAGTGACCGTAACGAGAGAAATTTTGAAGTAACCGTTACTCATAGTGCTTATGAGTGCCCGTAGCGAGTAAAATTTAGGAGTAACGGTCACTCATAGGTGTAATGAGTACCTGTAGCGAGTAAAATAATGAAGTAACGGTCACTCATAGTGCTTATGAGTGCCCGTAGCGAGTAAAATTTTGGAACAACGGTCACTCATAATAGTTATCAGTACCCATAGTAAATTAAAAACTACTAGCAACAGTCACTTATCCCTAACGACTGCTCTTTCAATAAGTAATCCCTTTTGATCAATCCCACACTACTAATCCCCAATCCACAATTTTATTAAATTAACCACAGTCAAAAAAATGTCACAAATTTTCGCTCTACTTAACAACAACTTTACAGTATTGAAGCGTGAATTGTGATACAATTGTAAAAAGATTAAATATGGAGAGTTGCCCTATGTTAAAAGATGGTCATTGGAGAAATTTTGAGTTAAGGAAACATGTGAAAGTTGTGGAAGGGAAATTAGCACCGACGCTAGTTCTAAAGAATGCAACTCATTTAAATATGTACATTAAACAGTGGATTACAGCAAATATTTGGATATATAATGAAAGAATTGTATACGTAGGAAATAATCTTCCACAAATGGAGACAGAGATTGTTGATTGTACAGGTAAATACATTGTGCCTGGCTATATAGAACCCCATGCACATCCGTTTCAACTATATAATCCAGAAATGTTAGCAAAACATGCTGCAAAGTTTGGAACAACAACATTAGTTAATGATAATTTATCATGGCTTTTTTTATTAGACAAAAAGAAAGCGTTTTCTATTTTGGCTGATTTTGAGAAAATTCCAATCGTGATGTACTGGTGGTCGCGTTTTGACCCGCAAACAGAAATTACAAATGAAGAAGAAATATTTAATACAGAAGATATGCTTGATTGGTTGTCCCATCCATGTGTTATTCAAGGTGGAGAATTGACCGGCTGGCCTAATCTATTGAATGGTGATGATAGGTTACTATACTGGATACAAGAAGCAAAAAGAAAAGGAAAGCCGATAGAAGGTCATTTGCCAGGAGCTTCAGAAAATACATTGACAAAGTTAAAACTACTTGGTGTATCAGCTGATCATGAGTCAATAAGTGGGGAAGATGTCTTGAAGCGATTAACATTAGGTTATCAAGTTGGTCTTAGGTATTCTTCCATTCGGCCAGACTTACCAAAACTTATAGAAGAAATAATAGAATTAGGATTAACGAACTTTGACCAGTTAACAATGACAACTGACGGAGGTACGCCTGGCTTTTATGAACAAGGATTAATGAACGTTTGTATAGAAATTGCAATAGAAAAAGGTGTGCCAGTTGAGGAAGCATACCGAATGGCAACGTTTAATGTAGCAAAACATTTCCATTTAGAGGAGCAATTAGGTTGTATAGCTCCTGGACGAATGGCAAATATTAATATATTAACAGCAAAAGATAACCCGCATCCAGAAAGTGTAATAGCTAAAGGGAAGTGGATTGTAAAAAATACAATTACTGAGAAATTACCTACCTATATCAATTGGAAAAAGTATGACATTGAGACTATTGATTTTGATTGGGAAATGAGTTTGTCAGATTTGCAATTTTCAATCCCTATTGGCCTTGAGATGCAAAATGATGTCATTATTAAACCTTATGCAATTCAAACTGATATTACTGTGGATAATCTCCCTGAAGAGCGTGACGATGCATTCCTATTATTATTGGATAAATACGGAAAATGGCGTGTCAATACAACGATTCGTGGTTTCACAAAGAAACTAGGCGGATTAGTTAGCTCATTCTCACAAACTGGTGATTTAGTATTTATTGGGAAAAATAAAGATGATATGCTACTAGCGTGGCAGCGACTTAAAGAAATCGGTGGTGGGATTGTACTTGTCCATGAAGGGGAGGTCATAGCTGAACTTCCTTTACAGTTAGCAGGTAAGATGTATTCTGGTAATATGGAAGAGCTAATAGAAAAAGAAAAACTAATAAAAGAAAAACTTCTTGAATTTGGTTATCAATTTAACGATCCGATATATTGTATTCTCTTTTTATCATCTACACATTTACCATATATTCGTATTACACAAGAAGGTGTTATCGATGTGAAAAAACGAGAGTTGCTCTTCCCAGCAACGATGCGATAACATATAATGGGAATAAGATTGAACATAATTTGAATATAAGGATGTTGGGGCATGAGAAAGTTAGTACTATTAGTATGCATTAGTATTTTATTAGTAGCATGTAGCAATAAAACTAATAATGAGGCAAATGAAGAACCAGTCGAAGTTGTGGATAATGATTCAGGTCAAACAGATGATCAATCAAATGAATCTGAGGGAACTTTTGCAAACATAAATCCATTTACAGGAATTGGTACGAATAACTCTATTGATCACCGTGCAATTGGTGTCATGATTAATAATCATACTGATGCAAGGCCACAATCAGGGCTCTCCCAGGCAGATATTGTATTTGAGATATTAGCTGAAGGGATGATTACGCGATTTTTAGCGATATTCCATAGTGAGCAACCGGAGATAGTTGGTCCAGTGCGCAGTGCACGTGAATATTACTTTGACTTAGCTAATCGATATGGTGCGTTATATGTGTATCATGGAGCGGCTGAATTTGTAAATGAAATGTTAGATAATCGTGGAATAGACCATTTAGACGGTTCTATATATGACAATGATGGTAAACTGTTTAAACGCGAATCATTTCGGGTTGCCCCACATAATTCCTATTTGTTAATGAACAATGTATATGAAGTAGCTAATGATATTGGATATGAGATTACTAATAAACACACATCTTTACCATTCTTATCAGATAAAGAAGTTGCTTCAATAAATGGTGAAGAAGCAAAGCATATTGAGATTGTCTACTCGAAATCACCAATGGAAATTGTAGAATATGAATATAATCCAGAAACAGAGAACTATAAACGGTATAATGATAGAGAGTTAACCGAAGAATTACACACAGGTGAACCGATAACAGTCGATAATATCTTCATTATCGAAACATATCATGAAGTAATTGATAAAGCTGGACGTAGGAGTATAGACTTTTATGCTGGTGGAAATGCTTACCTGATCCAAAAAGGGAAGGCACAAAAGCTAGAATGGGAGAACCGTGATGGATATTTAGTTCCAGTAAAAGATGGTGAAGTTGTTGGATTTGTACCTGGTAAGACATGGATAAATGTTGTACCAACAGATCCAGGTATGAATAATTCAGTAATCATTTCTGGACAGTAGGAGTAGGAGGTACCATCATGCAAATTGATAAATTACGAGGCGATGAGCTTGACCATTTATTTGATGCAATTCTATCGTTGAAAGATAGAGAGGAATGTTATCGCTTTTTTGATGATATTGCGACAATGAGTGAAATACAATCATTATCTCAAAGACTTCAAGTAGCTAAAATGCTCACCCAAGGCTATACATACAAAACGATAGAGAAGGAAACAAAAGCATCTACAGCAACAATCTCAAGGGTAAGGCGTTGCATTGACTATGGTAGTGATGGATATAAGATGGTTCTAGAGCGAACTTTGGATAAAGAGTAACCGTTGAAGAAAAGCTGCATTCGAACACTAGAATGTAGCTTTTTTTGTATATTAAACTAATTACATGGAAATTTCTAATAGATCGATATTTCTTTAATGGTTAGACAAAAGCAAATTTCTAATACTAAAGCTGAACAATACGATACATTAGCTCCGGAAATATACGTAGACTCCTGCGGGAGGAAAGGCATAGGTGAGACCCCGAGATGCACCTGCGTCTACAAGTAACGCTACGCAGCAGGCTTCCTCGGTGCAAGGCAGCATTGTAGCAAACTCATTGTAGTTGCCTGGCTCAGCAGCCGCCCGCGGCAAGGTAGACACCGCGATGGTTCTTTCGAGCGGATGTCGCCCCTGTACTCGAAAGTGAAAGCGAAGTATATTTCCGGAGCGGGTTAGTTGCACCTAAATTGTAGAATTAGTTTTTTTTATATAGAGAAAGCTTTTGTCTTAGCCCTTTTTTGTGCATTTATTCCCATGTGGTACAATCAAGAAAACAAATATATGAGGATAGGACTGTAAGTTATGACAAAGGAAGTACGTATAAAGATTAAATCAAAGTTTGTTTCAAAATATAGAAATGGTTTTCCGCTCATCTTGCAAGATGCAATTATTAACCAAAAAGATTTAAAAGATGAAGGTACAATTGTCAGTTTAACCGATGAAAAGAATTCCTTTATTGCGAAAGGATATTATGGAAGACAAAATAAAGGGTACGGTTGGGTACTAAGTAAAAATGAACATGAAAAGTTTGACAAAGGATTTTTCAAAAATCGATTATTAACAGCAATAAATAGAAGGGAACCATTCTTTGCTGATAAAGAGACAACAGCTTTTCGTATTTTTAATGGTGAAGGGGACGGAATCGGCGGCATTACAATTGATTATTTTGATGGATTTTATTTAATTAATTGGTATAGCAAAGGAATTTATCATTTTAAGCAGCCGATAATAGAGGCTCTTCAAGAATCAGTAGACTTTAAAGGTATCTATCAGAAAAAGCGATTTGATGTGAAAGGTCAATATGTAGAAGATGATGACTTTGTCATGGGAGAACGTGGGGAATTTCCAATAATCGTTAAAGAAAATGGCGTGAATTTTGCTGTATATTTGAATGAAGGTGCGATGGTAGGTGTATTTTTAGATCAGCGGGAAGTTCGGAAGACTATTCGAGATAAATATGCTTCTGGAAAGAATATGTTAAATACGTTTTCTTATACTGGGGCTTTTTCAGTATTTGCTGCTTTAGGAGGAGCAACTAGAACAACAAGTGTAGATCTTGCTAATCGAAGCAAACCAAAGACAATTGAACAATTTAGTCTGAACGGAATAGATTACGAGGCACAAGATATTATCGTGGAAGACGTATTCCAGTATTTCAAATATGCAGGAAGGAAAAATTTGAAATTTGATTTGGTTGTTTTAGACCCACCAAGCTTTGCACGGTCAAAAAAGTTAGTATTTAGTGCAGAAAAAGATTACACAAAGCTATTAAAAGAAACAATAGCAATAACAGAAGATCAAGGAGTAATTGTTGCCTCTACAAATTCTAGTGCATTTGGTATGGGGAAATTTAAAGGGTTTATTAAAAAAGCCTTTGAAGAAACGAACACGCAATATAAGATACTTGAAGAATTCTCACTTCCAGAAGATTTTCGGACTATTCGAGAGTATAAGGAAGGTAATTATTTGAAAGTAGTATTCGTTAAGAAATTGGGTTAACGGTATTTTGGGTTATAAGAAACGGAGTAAGAGTATAGTATAGTCCGTTTTGAAAGAAATTTAGTATAAAAGGTAACATAGAACCATTCTATAAGCCCGAATGTGTAACTTTTGCAGTAAAAGGTAATATAGAACCGTTCTATAAGCCCAAGTGTGTAACTTTTGCGGTGAAAGGTAATATAGAATCGATCTATAAGCCCGATTGTCCAATTGACTGTATAAAAGGTAACATAGTATCATTCTATGTTACCTTTTGAATCGATTAGAGCCCAATTAAGTCCTATAAACCTCTACCTATTGAACAACCTAATAAAAATCCACTCAAGTCTAGACATTTCACTAAATTCCTCTATCAATTTTTGCTATAATAAACTAATGATTACTGTAGATGGAGGATTAGACCTTTGTATATAAATATGAAAGAATGGAAGCACGTATTCAAGCTTGATCCAGCAAAAGAAATTTCAGATGAAGATTTAGAACTTATTTGTGAATCAGGGACGGATGCAATTATCGTAGGAGGAACAGATAACATCACATTAGATGGTGTACTAGATTTATTGTCTAGTATTCGCAGATACACGGTCCCAGTGATATTAGAAATTTCGAATATGGAAGCTATTACTCCTGGATTTGACTATTACTACATCCCAATGGTAATGAACAGTAAAGATAAAAAATGGATGATGGACATCCAACATGAAGCAATTAAAGAGTTTAAAGACATTATGAACTGGGATGAAATACTTGTTGAAGGCTATTGTATTTTAAATGAAGAAGCGAAAGCATTTGAACATACAAACTGTAAGCTTCCTACAGATGAAGATGTTACTGCGTATGCCTATATGGCAGAGAATATTTTTCACCTCCCTATTTTCTATGTTGAATACAGTGGGAAATATGGAAATCCAGAATTAGTGAAACAAGTAAAAGACGAACTCCGTGATACGTTACTATTTTATGGTGGTGGAATTGAAACAGCAGAACAAGCAAAAGAAATGAAGCAACATGCAGATGTTATCGTAGTTGGAAATAGTGTCTACACCAATATAAAAGAAGCGTTAAAAACAGTACAAGCTGTTAAAGACAACTAATTTTCACACTAAAACACTTAATTGAGAAATAATAATTGGTAAGGAAGGTGTTTTGACATGAGTCGTACAGTAGATGACTTAATCAAAGGATTAAATAAACAGCAACAAGAGGCTGTCAAACATACAGAGGGACCTTTATTAATTATGGCCGGTGCTGGAAGTGGTAAGACTCGTGTACTAACACACCGTATTGCATACTTAATGGATGAAAAAGGTGTATCGCCACGTAATATTCTGGCGATAACATTTACAAATAAAGCAGCTCGTGAGATGAAGGAACGTGTTAGTAAGCTAGTTGGACCAGAAGGGGCGGATATGTGGGTATCTACGTTCCACTCTATGTGTGTCCGTATTTTAAGAAGAGATATTGATCGGATTGGCTATAGTCGTAACTTTACGATATTAGATAGTAGTGATCAATTATCAGTAGTTAAACAAGTACTAAAAGATTTAAATATTGATACGAAACAATTTGAACCTCGTGCTATGCAAAATCAAATAAGTAGCGCAAAGAATGAACTAATAACTGCTACGGATTTTACGAGCAAAGCAAGTAATTTCTATGATCGACAGGTGGCAAAGGTTTATGAAGGGTATGAAAAAGTTTTACGCAAAAACCAATCATTAGATTTTGATGATTTAATCATGCAAACTATCCACCTATTTAAACGTGTCCCAGAAATATTGGAATATTATCAACGTCGTTTTCAATACATTCATGTGGATGAGTATCAAGATACAAACCATGCCCAATATACACTAGTTAAACAATTAGCGAATCGATTCCAAAACCTATGTGTAGTTGGAGATTCGGATCAATCGATTTACCGTTGGCGTGGAGCAGATATCTCGAATATCCTCTCCTTTGAAAAAGATTATCCTGCAGCAAGAACTGTTTTTCTTGAGCAAAATTATCGTTCAACGAAATCTATTCTTGAAGCAGCAAATAAAGTAATTGCTAATAATCCTGGGCGAAAACCGAAAAACCTTTGGACAGAAAACCCAGATGGACAAAAGATTCATTATTATCAAGGTGCTACAGAACAAGATGAGGCATTGTTTATAACGGATAAAATCCGTGAACTTATTCGTGAAGAAGGATTTTCACCTAGTGACGTGGCAATATTATATCGTACTAACGCACAGTCCCGTGCAGTCGAGGATACATTAATGAAATCGGGTGTTGCTTACCAAATGGTAGGAGGCATGCGATTCTATGACCGAAAAGAAATTAAAGATATGATTGCCTATTTACGTTTAATTACTAACCCAGATGATGATCTAAGTTTTGAACGTGTAGTTAATGAACCCAAACGGGGAATTGGTAAAACTTCTATTGAGCGTTTAAGAGCTTATGCGATTGAAAATGGACTATCTTTTTATCAAGCGGTTGAAGTAGTTGATTTTACTGGTGTCCCTAAAAAAGCAGCCAATGCTTTAGCAGAATTCGGGAATCTTATTAAAACTTTAAATCAACAACAAGAGTTCCTAACTGCAACGGATATGGTTGAACAAGTTCTTGAACGTTCCGGATATGAAGAAATGTTGAAAAATGAACGGACAATAGAATCACAAAGTCGACTTGAAAACTTGGAAGAATTTATGACTGTAACAAAAGATTTTGAAGCATCTAGTGAGGATAAGACATTAATTGCTTTCTTAACGGACTTAGCTTTAATTGCTGATATTGATCGAGTGGATGAGGAAGATCCAGAGAATAATGAAAAAGTAACATTGATGACATTACATGCTGCTAAAGGTCTTGAGTTTCCGGTTGTCTTTCTTATCGGTTTGGAAGAAAATGTCTTCCCGCATAGCCGTGCTATGTTTGATGATGAAGAGATGGAAGAGGAACGTCGACTAGCATATGTAGGGATTACTCGTGCAGAGAAACAGTTGTATTTAACAAATGCTAAAATGCGTACGTTATATGGACGAACAAACATGAATCCGATAAGCCGATTTATCAATGAAATTCCTGAAGAACTAATTGAGGGGATTGAACAAGCGAGAAATACGATGTTTGGCTCTTCTTCATTTGGAAGAAACTTCAGTGAAAGAGATTTGAGAAGTCCTTTTGCTAGTCCGAAATCACAAGGTCAACCAACACAGCAACCACGTCGTAGTACAGTTCGCGTGCAACAATCTACTGGTGCAGAAAGTGAAACATGGAAACCAGGTGACAAGGCAGAACATAAGAAGTGGGGCGTTGGTACCGTAGTAAAGGTTCAAGGTGAAGGAGATAAAATGGAACTTGATGTTGCATTCCCTGCACCAACAGGTATTAAACGATTGCTTGCTAAATTTGCACCAATTACGAAACAATAAGGAGGTGCTGGCTGAATGGATAAAGCACAAGCACAAGAAAAAATCGAATCCTTAAAAGAATTATTAAATCGTTATGCGTATGAATATTATGTCCTGGATAAGCCGACTGTACCAGATTCAGAATTTGACCAAAAGCTTGAAGAGCTTCGGAAATTAGAAGAGGCATTTCCAGAACTTATTACAACGGATTCCCCGACACAACGAGTTGGTGGGGAACCTTTAGCTGGATTTCAAAAGGTACAACATTCCATTCCCATGCTAAGTCTTGGAAATGCATTTAATGAGCAAGACCTTCGTGATTTTGCTCGACGTGCAAGTCAAGGGACGAATAAGCCATTAGTTTTTGTTTGTGAATTAAAGATTGATGGTTTAGCTATTGCACTCACATATGAAAATGGAAAATTTGTTAGAGGGGCAACCCGTGGTGATGGTACAACTGGTGAAGATATTACCCATAATTTACGTACAATAAAAAGTATCCCATTGTCTATTAAGGAAAAGCGGAAAATTGAAGTGCGTGGAGAATGCTACATGCCTCATAAATCATTCCTTGCTCTAAATAAACAGCGGGAAGAAAACGGGGAAGAACTTTTTGCCAATCCAAGAAATGCGGCAGCTGGTTCATTAAGACAATTAGACCCTAAAATAGCGGCATCTCGTAACTTAGATGTGTTTCTATACGGAATTGGGGAATGGGAAGCAGAGTCTGTCACTTCTCATAGTGAACGATTAAATCAATTAAAAGAACTAGGGTTTCGAACAAACCCGGAGTGGAAAAAGTGTGAAACCATTGAAGAGGTACTAGAATATGTAGAGTATTGGACAAAAGAACGTCCAAATCTACCTTATGAAATTGATGGTATAGTTATTAAAATAGATGACTTACAGACCCAAGAAGAATTAGGCTTTACAGTAAAGAGTCCACGTTGGGCAATTGCTTATAAATTCCCAGCTGAAGAAGTAGTTACGAAACTAATTGATATTGAATTAAGTGTAGGGCGTACAGGAGTAGTAACCCCGACAGCAATTCTGGAACCAGTCCGTGTTGCAGGTACAACAGTTCAACGTGCTTCCCTTCACAATGAAGATTTAATTCGAGCAAAGGATATTCGGATTGGTGACTCAGTAGTAATTAAGAAAGCAGGAGATATCATCCCTGAAGTTGTTCGTGTTATTACAGAACATCGTAGTGGACAAGAAGAGCCTTATGCTATGCCTAGCGAATGTCCAGCTTGTGGAAGTGAGCTAGTTCGTTTAGAAGAGGAAGTTGCGTTACGTTGTATTAATCCTAATTGTCCAGCACAACTTCAAGAAGGTTTAATTCATTTTGTCTCTCGGAATGCGATGAACATTGAAGGGCTTGGGGAAAAAGTGATTAATCAATTATTCCGAGAAGGATTAATCCAAACTATAGCAGATATTTATCGTTTAGAGCGAGAAGAGTTATTAAAATTGGAACGAATGGGTGAAAAATCTGTCGATAATTTACTCACTGCTATCGAAGGCTCTAAACAAAATTCACTTGAGAGACTATTATTCGGCTTAGGAATACGATTTATTGGCGCAAAAGCTGCTAAGACATTAGCAACAGAATTTGTGACAATGGAAAAATTACAACAAGCAACATATGAAGATCTAATCGCCATTGATGAGATAGGTGAAAAAATGGCCGATTCTATTGTTCAATATTTTTCAGAAGAAAAAGTTACAGCTTTAATAAAAGAATTAAAAGATCTTGGCTTGAATTTTAATTATAACGGACCTAGACCTGTTGAAGTTAGTGATACTGATAATCCATTTGCAGGAAAGACTATCGTATTAACTGGTAAAATGGAACAAATGTCACGGCCTGAAGCAAAAGAGCGCATCGAAGCATTAGGTGGTAAAGTAACTGGAAGTGTTAGTAAAAAGACAGATATCGTTATTGCTGGAGAAGATGCAGGATCTAAATATGATAAAGCAGTTCAGCTCGGTATAACAATATGGAATGAAAATGAGTTTATCAATATGTTAGAAGGCTAAGGAGGAGTTGTCATGAAAAAATTAAATATCCTGTTACTATGTATACTCCTTTTATTAGCAAGTTGTGCACCTAGTTTTGATAATGGTGAAGAAGAATTAGTGCAAGAACAACCAACTGGCACACCGTCAATCGTACCTTCTTATAAGTTATCTGATGAAGATTATCGTGTCATTTTGCCTTACCGTACTAGTAAGGCAAGAGGTGCAATTATAAATCAGATGAAAACAAATCGACTAGATATTGATGAAATGGAAGAAGGGTTGATGCGTCATTCCAAAGAATATTTTGATCCAAATAAGTATTACTTTGAAGAAGGACAATATCTAGATTATAGCACCGTATTAAGTTGGATTGATGAGCTTAACCCTAATTTAGAAGACGATGCTTCAATTGAAGACTATGAAAATAATCCAAGAACATTTACCCATATTTTGGAACATAATTATTTGAAAAGAAATGAAGATAAATCTGTGGAGTTAGTCGGTGTTTCCATTGGTATTGCCCTGAAATCTCAATATATCTTTCATGCGGAAGGTAGAGGACCATTTTATAGAGATATTTCAGAAGCAGAAATGTTAAAAACAGGTAAAGAGGTTGCTTCAACTGTATTGCAACGTTTAAGACAAATAGAAGGTCTTCTTGATGTTCCAATCATGATTGCATTATATCGAGAAGAACAAAGAGGTTCTGCTGTTCCTGGTAACTTTGTTGCCAAAACTTACGTCGAAGCAAGTGACATGAGTATTAAGGATTGGGATACAGTAGAAGAAGATTATATTTTATTTCCATCTAAGGAAGCCGAGCAAAAATATTTAGATGATGCAGAAATTGTAGGTACTTTTGGTGAAGAAATTTCGCAGTTTTTCCCGAACTACGTGGGTTATATTGGTGAAGGTTTTTATGTGAATGAAGAATTACAAAAACTTACGATTGAAGTGCCAATTGAATTTAATGGTAAAGCTGAAATCCTTGGTTTTGCCCAATACACATACATGTTAGTGAAAGATAAATTCCCTAATAATTATGATATTGAAATAAAGATAAGCTCCAGTAATCAGTTAGAAGGGTATATTTATCGAGAAGCTGGAAAAGATGACCCAATCGTACACATTTTTTAAATAAAAATTGGATTGTTTGAACACTATAAAATATTACGTTAGAATAAGGAGTGGATATTCCACTCCGTTTTTTTATGTAGAACTCTAATATATTGCATATTTTTGGAAACGGTTAACGGAATAAATCAGATTTTTAATGGGAGGTTTTATGATGGTAGTACCTTACACGCATGAACCATTTACCGATTATACAGCAGAAGAAAATAAACAACTTATGTTGGAAGCGCTTAAAAAAGTAGAAGCAGATCTTGGAAAAGAGTATCCACTAGTTATTGGTGGAGAAAGAATAATGACAGAAGATAAAATTGTTTCTGTTAACCCTTCTAATAAAGAAGAGGTAATTGGCTACGTTTCTAAAGCAAATACAGAGTTAGCTGAAAAAGCAATGAAAATAGCTGATGAAACATTCCAAACATATTGGAGAAGTACGGATGCTAAATTCCGTGCTGATATTCTGTTCCGTGCAGCAGCAATAATTCGTCGTCGTAAACATGAGTTTAACGCACATCTTGCCAAAGAAGCTGGAAAGCCATGGAAGGAAGCAGATGGTGAAACAGCTGAGGCAATCGATTTCTTAGAATATTACGGTCGCCAAATGTTGAAACTTAAAGATGGTATGCCAGTTAACAGCCGTCCGATTGAACATAACCGTTTTGATTATATTCCACTAGGTGTTGGGCTAGTTATTTCACCTTGGAACTTCTCTTTTGCAATCATGGCAGGAACAGCTGTTGCAGCAATGGTAACTGGTAACACAGTATTATTAAAACCTGCAAGTGTTACACCAGTAATTGCGTACAAGTTCATGGAAGTACTCGAAGAAGCAGGTATGCCTAAAGGTGTTATTAATTACATTCCTGGACCGGGAGCAGAAGTTGGCGATTATTTAGTAAATCATCCACGTACTCGTTTTATTAGCTTTACTGGTTCCCGTGATGTTGGACTAAATATTTTTGAAAAAGCAGCAAAAATTCAAGAAGGCCAAATTTGGCTAAAACGTACTATCCTTGAAATGGGTGGTAAAGACACAATCGTAGTGGATAAAGAAGCTGACCTTGAACTTGCAGCAGAATCAATTGTACATTCAGCATTTGGTTTCTCAGGACAAAAATGTTCGGCATGTTCACGAGCAGTTATTCATGAAGAAGTATACGACCAAGTAAAAGATCGTGTCGTTGAATTAACGAAAGAATTAACTATCGGAGACCCTGCAGATAATAATTACATGGGACCAGTAATCGATCAGGCTTCTTATGATAAGATTATGAAATATATAGAAATTGGAAAAGAAGAAGGAGAATTACTAGTTGGAGGAACTGGTGACGATTCTAAAGGTTGGTTCGTTAACCCAACAGTATTCGCTGATCTTGATCCAAAAGCCCGCATTATGCAAGAAGAAATCTTTGGACCTGTTGTAGCTTTAGCTAAGGCTAAAGATTTCACAGAAGCAATTGAGATTGCTAATAACACAGAATATGGATTAACAGGTGCTGTAATAACAAATAACCGTGAGCACCTAGAACAAGCACGTAGAGACTTCCATGTTGGTAACTTATACTTCAACAGAGGATGTACTGCAGCTATCGTTGGTTACCAACCATTTGGTGGATTCAATATGTCTGGTACTGACTCTAAAGCAGGTGGGCCTGACTACCTAATCCAACATATGCAAGGAAAGACTACTTCTGAGATGCTATAAAATTTTTAAGAAACCCCCTTTCAATAATTTGAAGGGGGTTTTACAATTGTAAGAAAGTTAGGAAATATTCTTAGAAAAATATACACTATTTGCTATTGTTCGACAACAAGCGACACAAGACTCTTATTTTTTCAACGTAAACTTTCCTACTTTCCTCATTTTAGGAAAGTAGGAAAGTTTTTAGGACTTTATTCGTGTTTTTTTGTATCAACTTTCCCAATATGAAAAATCAAAAAGTATGATATTATATAGTTAACAAATAGAATTAGAAGCAAAAACTAGGAGGAAAGTAGTATGGAAATAGGCTCCTTTATAAAATTACAACGTGTCAAAAAAGGGATGACACAAGAAGAACTTGCTAATGGAATTGTTTCTATGAGCTATTTGTCAAAAATCGAAAACCTCCGAACAGAAGCAAGTCCTGAAGTAATAAGCTTACTTTGTACTCGGCTTGGCATTGACCTTAATAGTGAGAATGATATTACTATAAAAGAAAAATGTGAACAATGGTACAGTATGTTGTTTGATGTTAGCGATAAAGAAGAAATTATAGAAATGTATAATGAACTTAGTGAACTACTTGCTATGACTCGATCAGATAGTTTAATGATGTTTGAGATTCATAAGATTAGGTACTTCCTTATCTTAGGACAAATTGAAAATGCATTAGAACAGATTAATAGCTTAAATGAAGTATCGGGCACTTTTGATAACTTACATCAATATTACTGGTATAAGTTTAAAGGAAACTATGCATCTACAAACAGTGAATCTAATCAGGCATTAAAAATGTATAAGCTTGCAGAAGAAAAATTGAAACAAATTCATCTGCCTGAAGAGGAAATTGCCGATTTACAATACATAATGGCTATAACACATAGCATTTTATTAAATACACTTGAAGCAATTGAGTACTCTAACAAGGCTATTGATATTTTCCAAAAAGCATATAACTTTATTAGATGTGCACAATGCCACATAGTGTTGGGGATTTCTTTTAGAAGAATAAAGATGTATGATAAATCTATAAAACATTATAATCTGGCTAGACATCTAGGAGAATTGAATAAAAATAACCATATTATTCAACTAACCAATCAAAATTTAGGGTATCTTTATGCATCTATCGGAGATTCGAAAGAAGCAATTAAATATTTTATTAAAGTTGTAGATGATCAAGAAGTCAACATTGATGAAAGATTAAGCGCAATCACGAATCTCATTAAAGAGTATTATAAGATCCATAAACTAGATGAAGCTAAAGATGTACTTGTAAAAGCAAAACAACTGTTAAATTCTTCTGGAAAAGATGTTTCTAATAAATTGTATGAATATACTATTCTAACTTATACATATGCTATTAAAAAACAAGATGATTTATTTATTTCATTAGTAATGGATGAATTTATACCTTACCTACAGAAACGGAAAGATTACGCCAACTTAATTGTTTTCTCAAATATGCTTGGCAAATATCTGGAAGGCTTAGGAAGGTATAAGGATTCCGTTAAATATTATAAATTAGCTAATCTTACTTATGAAGAAGTAGTTAACCTATAAAGGAGGGATGAATCTATGAAAAAATTTATTGCATCTGTAGCTTTAGGAACCCTACTTCTAGCTGGTGCCCTATATGCGCAAGAAGAACAAAAGGATGTAGCAATTGGTGAAGTACATCCACCAATCTTCCAAAAAATGTCTACATTTAGTGTAAGTCTGTACTAATCAATCAATTTACTTAAGCTTGTCAGTAATTCTATGTTTTTTACCCTATTACTATATATGATAGATTTTGCCTGAAGTGGTGTGAAACTGCTTCAGGATTTTTTTTATGCATAGAATCAGATTATTTTGTTAAATTCGACTAAATTTTACATTATAACAACCACGAGTTAATTTTACTAAACTTTTGTACTATTACTATTAATGGGAAAATATTGTGTTATTATGAAGGTGGGAGAAGTGATTTTTTAATAATTTAGTATTTATCTCATAATATATTGCATACACTTTTCCTAAGTGGATTGTACTATTAGAAAAGAAAGGGGTTATATAATGGAAGAATTTGCACTCACAGGGGCTACTTGGTTTTGGATGTTTGTGCCAATGCCGTTACTAATTGTTTTATCACTTGTATCATTATTTACTAATAAGGGGGAGTAAAAATTGGATGGTACTATTTTAGCTACATTTATAGTTTATTTAATTTTAATGATGATTATCGGGGTGATCATGTATTACCGGACTAATAATCTATCAGACTATGTTTTAGGTGGAAGGAAATTAGGACCAGCTTTTGCTGCTTTAAGTGCTGGGGCATCAGACATGAGTGGTTGGCTACTATTAGGTCTACCTGGTGCAATCTATGTATCTGGTTTTGGTGGAGCTTATGGTGGCTGGATGGCTATCGGTCTTGCAGTAGGTGCTTATTTAAACTGGCATTTCGTTGCTAAAAGGCTACGCGTTTATACGGAAGTATCGAACAACTCGATTACAATTCCGGACTTCTTAGAAAATCGCTTCAAAGACAATTCTCATATTCTTCGGGTTAGTTCTGCACTTGTTATTCTATTATTCTTTACTTTTTATACATCTTCAGGAATGGTTGCTGGTGCTACATTATTTGAGGCATCATTTGGTTTATCCTACCAAGCTGCATTATGGATTGGTGCACTTGTAGTAGTTTCCTATACATTCTTAGGTGGATTTTTAGCTGTAGTGTGGACAGACTTTATCCAAGGTCTATTAATGCTCTTTGCATTAATTGTTGTACCAATAGTTGCAATAAGTGAAATGGGTGGTTGGGATGCAACCGTCCAAGCTGTTGGAGCAATAAATCCAGATGCATTAGATATTATGGCTGGATTTGGTACATTTGCAGGTGGGATAGCAATTATCTCTGGTATAGCATGGGGACTTGGGTATTTTGGTCAACCTCATATTCTAGTTCGTTTTATGGCTTTACGCTCTCATAAAGATGTGCCAAAAGCGAAGTTTATCGGTACGACTTGGATGATTTTAGGATTATATGGTGCGATCTTCACTGGTTTTGTAGGAATTGCATTTATTAGTACACAAGATGTATCCATACTAAGCAATATGGGAATTGAAGTAGTTGATGATAATGGTGTCCAAGTATTAGGAAATGCGGAAACAATCTTTATTGCATTTTCTCAACTCTTATTTAACCCAATCATTGCAGGTATTTTATTAGCAGCAATCCTATCTGCAATTATGAGTACGGTTGACTCGCAATTACTCGTATCATCATCAGCAGTAGCGGAAGACTTCTACAAAGCAATATTCCGCAAGCAAGCTTCTGAGAAAGAATTAGTGTGGATTGGTAGATTTGCAACGGTAGGAATTGCGCTTATCGCAACACTAATTGCGATGAATCCAGAAAGCTCTGTACTTGAACTAGTAGGTTATGCTTGGGCAGGATTTGGAGCTGCATTTGGACCGACAATAATTCTATCATTATTCTGGAAAGGTATTACTAGAAATGGTGCTTTAGCAGGTATTATTGCCGGGGCAGTAACAGTAGTTATTTGGGGCGGATTCTTAGAAGGTGGAATCTTTGACTTATATGAAATTGTTCCAGGATTTATCTTGAACCTAATCTTTACAATAGGGGTAAGTTTATTAGGTAAGCCTTCACCAGAAATGGAAGCTGAATTTGATGAAACAGTAGCAAGAGTAAAATAACTAGACGTAAACGACACTTCTTCAATATGGAGAAGTGTCGTTTTTTTAATGCTAATTTTCTACAAAAGTTGCCTATACCTAGTAAATTCTGCTATTATCAATAGTATTGTAGAAGTTTTTTTATGAAATTTAAATATAGTATTACATAATAGTGGAGGTGCGAATAATGGCTGAAATTACAAAAGAACAAGTGAAACACGTTGCTAACTTAGCGCGACTTGAAATATCAGAGGAAGAAGCGGAAATGTTCACGAATCAATTAAGTTCAATTATAGAGTTTGCAGAAACGTTGAATGAGATAGATACAGATGGAATTGAACCAACGACACACGTATTAGACTTGAAAAATGTCATGCGTAAGGACGAACCAAAACAATGGATTACACGAGAAGAAGCACTTAAGAATGCTCCTGACCATAAAGATGGACAATTCCGTGTGCCATCAATACTTGACTAAGGAGGGAAAATGAATGTCACTATTTGATTTAAGTATTAAAGAAATAGAAGCAAAATTACATAATAAAGAGATAACGGTAACAGATTTAGTTGATGAATCTTACAACCGTATTAAAGAGGTTGATGATAAAGTACATGCTTTCTTAACGTTAGATGAAGAAAATGCTCGTAATAAAGCGAAAGAATTAGATGCACAACCAGATACCTCAGCAAAATTATTCGGAATTCCAGCTGGTATAAAAGATAATATCGTTACAAAAGGACTTCGTACAACTTGTGCTAGTCAATTTTTAAGAAATTTCGATGATCCACTTTATGACGCAACGGTTATGGATAAGTTAAATAACGAAAAATCCGTAACGATCGGTAAGTTGAATATGGACGAGTTTGCAATGGGGTCTTCGAATGAAAACTCAAGTTTCACACCAACACGTAATCCGTGGAATACAGATTATGTGCCAGGTGGCTCTAGTGGCGGCTCAGCTGCAGCAGTAGCGGCTGGAGAAGTATTATTCTCTCTTGGTTCAGATACAGGTGGTTCTATTCGTCAACCAGCTGCATTTTGTGGTGTTGTTGGATTAAAACCTACATATGGACTAGTATCTCGGTTTGGATTAGTTGCCTTTGCATCTTCCCTAGACCAAATTGGACCAATTACTCGTACAGTAGAAGATAATGCGCGTGTATTAGAAGTAATTGCTGGGCATGACAATAAGGATACAACAAGTGCCAATGTAGATATTCCATCTTACACAGAGGCATTAACTGGTGATGTGAAAGGTCTAAAGATTGCAGTACCAAAAGAATACTTAGCAGAAGGTGTAAAACCGGAAGTTAAAGAAGCAGTGCTAGAGGCTTTAAAAGTATATGAATCATTAGGTGCTACTTGGGAAGAGGTTTCTTTACCTCACTCTAAATATGCGGTTGCTGCATATTATTTACTATCTTCATCAGAAGCATCTGCTAACTTAGCTCGTTTTGATGGAGTACGTTATGGTGTACGCTCAGAAAATGCAGAAAGCATGATTGATATGTTTAAGAAGTCTCGTAGTGAAGGTTTCGGAGAAGAAGTGAAGCGTCGAATTATGCTTGGAACATTTGCGCTTAGCTCTGGTTATTATGATGCGTATTATAAAAAAGCACAAAAAGTTCGTACACTAATTAAAAATGACTTTGATAAAATCTTTGAAGATTATGATGTGGTCATTGGTCCAACTTCACCAACTCCAGCATTTAAAGTCGGAGAGAAGATTGATGATCCATTAACGATGTATGTCGATGATATTCTAACAATTCCAGTTAACTTAGCTGGAGTACCAGGAATCTCTATTCCATGTGGATTCTCATCAGAAGGACTTCCAATTGGTTTACAAATCATTGGTAAACACTTTGATGAGAGTACGGTTTATCGTACAGCACATGCTTTTGAACAAGCAACTGATCATCATAAAAAGAGACCTCAAATTGGAGGTGGAATGTAATGAACTTTGAAACAATTATTGGTTTAGAAGTACACGTAGAATTAAAAACAAAATCAAAAATATTTAGCCCGAGCCCAAATGCGTTCGGAGCAGATCCAAATACAAATGTAAACCCAATCGACCTAGGATATCCGGGTGTTCTTCCTGTATTAAATGAAGAAGCGGTTAACTTTGCGATGAAAGCAGCTATGGCACTTAATTGTGAAATTGCGACACATACAAAATTTGATCGTAAAAATTACTTCTATCCAGATAATCCGAAAGCATATCAAATTTCTCAATTTGATCAACCAATTGGGGAACATGGTTGGATTGAAATCGAGGTTGGCGGTAAGAAGAAGAAAATCGGAATTACCCGTGTACACCTAGAGGAAGATGCTGGTAAATTAACACACGGTGAAGATGGCTATTCTTATGTGGACTTTAACCGTCAAGGAACTCCACTTATTGAGATTGTATCCGAGCCAGATATGCGTACACCGGAAGAAGCGTATGCATACCTTGAGAAGTTAAAGACAATTATCCAATATACTGGTGTTTCCGATGTGAAAATGCAAGAAGGTTCACTTCGCTGTGACGCAAACATCTCACTTCGCCCATATGGACAAGAAAAATTCGGTACAAAGGCTGAATTGAAGAACTTAAACTCCTTTGCGTTTGTACAAAAAGGATTAGAGTTTGAGGAAAAACGTCAAGAAAAAGTGTTACTTTCAGGTGGAGAGATATTACAAGAAACTCGTCGTTTTGATGAGAAAACAAAAGAAACAATTCTAATGCGTGTGAAAGAAGGTTCTGATGATTATCGTTACTTCCCTGAGCCAGATCTTGTACCATTGTACATTGATGACGCTTGGAAGGAACGCATCCGTCAAGAAATCCCAGAGCTTCCAGATGCACGTAAACAACGATATATGGATGAGCTAGGCTTATCAGATTATGATGCAACAAACTTAACTTCATCTAAAGAAATGGCAGATTTCTTTGAGGAAACCGTTAGCCATGGAGCAGACATTAAACTTGTAGGTAACTGGTTAATGGGTGATATCTCTGGCTATATGAACAAGCACTTGAAAGAACTTCATGATTTAGCTATAACACCTGAATCTCTAGGGAAAATGATTAAGTTAATTGAGGAAGGAACAATTTCATCTAAGATTGCGAAGAAAGTTTTTGCTGAACTAGTAGAAAAAGGTGGCGATCCTGAAGAAATCGTTAAAGCAAAAGGACTTGTTCAAATTTCAGATGAAGGTCAATTACGTGAAATCATTACTGGTATTTTAAATGATAATGAACAGTCGATCATTGACTATAAGAATGGGAAAGACCGTGCACTTGGCTTCCTAGTAGGACAAGTAATGAAAGCAACAAAAGGTCAAGCAAACCCACCAATGGTGAACAAGATTTTAGTAGAAGAAATGAATAAACGATAAGAAATCATATGGGAGAATACTTCTCCCGTATGATTTTTTTGTCTTTGGATGGGGGTACTTTTTATTGCGGTAATAGTTTAAATGTATAAAGGAGGGGAGTTCTCATTCTTCATTTTAAGCTTGAATCATGGTCAAAATGAAAGATGGGGAGCTGTCATACATCATTTCGAGTCCCTTTCATCAAGAAAATGAAGTATGGAGAGCTGTCATACATCATTTCAAGTCCCTTCCATTAAGAAAATGAAGTATGAGAAGCTGTCATACATCATTTCAAGTCCTTTTCATTAAGAAAATGAAGAATGGGAAGCTCCCAAACATCGTTTCATGCACTACCCAACTCGAAAATGAAATATAAGCTCATCCCATTCATCATTTTACATAGGAGTCATAATCAAAATGAAGAAGGAAGCAAAACATACATGAAGCGAACTCTCAACTACCAAAGCCATATTTACCCTAAAACTTTTCAAAATCAGAAAATATGGCTAGAATAGTAATACAAGAAAAATTATCCAGTTACCTAAATAGATAATATAAAAACCATTTCTAGCATAAAGTAGCAATGGAGAGGGGACATGTTATATGAAAAGGGCCCGAATTATTTACAATCCGACATCAGGTAGAGAAGCATTTAAGAAGGAATTGCCAGCAGTACTAGAAAAATTAGAACAAGCAGGATATGAAGCATCAGCCCATGCAACAACCGGAGAAGGTGATGCAAGAGAAGCTGCACGTATAGCGGTTGAAAGAGAATATGATATTGTCATTGCTGCCGGTGGTGATGGAACGATTAACGAGGTAGTCAATGGCCTTGCAGAACAAGACTATCGACCGAGGCTAGGGGTTATTCCAGTGGGTACAACTAATGACTTTGCTAGAGCATTAACGATTCCACGTGATAGTATCCAAAAAGCTGTAGATGTCATTATTGAAAATCATTCTATGCTTCTCGATATTGGTAAAGTAAATGAACAATACTTTATTAATATAGCTGGTGGAGGAAAACTGACGGAACTAACATATGATGTACCAATAAAATTAAAAACAATGCTAGGACAGCTAGCCTATTACGTTAAAGGGATAGAAATGCTGCCATCATTAAAACCAGCTAAAGTAAAGATTGAATATGATGGAAATATGATCGAAGAAGATATTATGTTATTCTTAATTTCCAATACCAATTCTGTTGGTGGATTTGAAAAATTAGCTCCTGACGCTTGTCTGGATGATGGATACTTTGACTTACTTATTCTACGGAAAACAAATCTAGCTGAGTTTGTGCGAATTGCAGGTTTAGCAGCAAGAGGTGCACATTTAGAGGATAATCACGTAATTTATGCAAAAGCTAAACATATCAAAGTTACCCCCGAAGATAAAATGCAATTAAATATTGATGGAGAGTATGGCGGACTATTACCAGGTGAATTCCGTAATCTCCAACAACATATTGATATTTTTGTTCCGAAAACCTACTTAGAGCGGGAGACTACTGAATAATTGGTAGTCTCCTTTGTTCATGATAAGATTAAATAATAATTTGCACGTAAAGGAAGATACATATATGGCTAAACAAAAAGCTCCAGTTAAAAAGAATGAAACAATTACGATTCGCTTTGAAAATCTAACCCACGAAGGAAATGGAGTAGGAAAAATTGAAGGTTATCCACTATTTGTTCCATATGGATTGCCGGGAGAAGAAGCAATCGTAAAAGTGGTAAAAGTAAATAAAAACTTTGGCTTCGGAAAATTATTAGAAGTGAAAAATGCTAGTCCAGAGCGCGTGGAACCTCCATGTGATGTGTTTTATAAATGTGGTGGGTGCCAAATTCAACATATGAGTTACAATCTACAACTATCGATGAAGCAACAACAAGTGAAAAATGTCATGAGGAAAATTGCACATCTAGATCATGTTCCGGTGCATCCTACAATTGGTATGGAGGATCCATGGCGATATCGTAATAAAGTAGCAATCCCTGTTGGGGAAAAGGATGGGGAATTAATTACTGGATTCTATCAAATGCGCTCTCACAATATAATTGAAGATATGGATACATGTATTGTGCAAGAAGACTTAAATGATCGGATGGTTGAAGCGGTTCGTCGTATTGCTAATCGGGTTGGTATTGAGGCTTATGATGAGAAAAGTCATACCGGAGTACTTCGCCATATTATGGTTCGTACTGGAAAAGAAACGAAGGAAACGATGATTGTACTTATTACACGCACGAAGGAACTACCTCATGCAAAGGAATTTATTCGAGAGCTGACAGAGACTTATCCTAACGTAAAATCAATTATCCATAACATAAATCCTACAAAAACAAATGTCATTTTAGGAGAGAAGACGAACGTGTTATGGGGCCAAGAATATATTTATGATTCGATTGGTTCTGTTCGTTTTGCTATATCAGCTAAGTCATTCTATCAGGTTAACCCGACACAAACGAAGCACCTTTATGAAAAGGCACTGGAATATGCAGCAATCGATGAAGAGGATACAGTGATTGATGCTTATTGTGGAATTGGGACAATCTCATTATTTTTAGCACAAAAGGCAAAGAAAGTGTATGGAGTAGAAGTTGTTCCTGAAGCAATTGATGATGCACGAGTCAATGCCAAGTTAAATGGAATGACTAATGTGGAATTTGCAGTTGGAACGGCAGAAGAAGTCATGCCAAAGTGGAAAGAAGAAGGTTTACGACCGGATGTAATCGTCGTTGATCCACCACGTAAAGGCTGTGATGAAGGATTGCTCCAAGCAATGATTGAAATGGGGCCGAAGCGGATTGTATACGTCTCTTGTAATCCATCAACCTTAGCTCGTGATTTACGCATATTAGAAGATGGTGGGTATGGAACGAAAGAAGTGCAACCGGTGGATATGTTCCCGCAGAGTATGCATATTGAGAGTGTGGCTTGGCTTGAGAAAAAGTTGTAGATCTCGAATAAACTCTTGGCAATCATAATAAACTCTTGCTAACTTCACCACCAATTCTGTAAGAATAAACATTTGCTTTTTCAATATAAAACTCAACAATTACTCGGATAATAGATGAATGAATGGGGGAGAAAAGAGTTCTTTTTCTTCCCTTTTATTTTTGTCCTAACCCTTGCCGTCATTGGGTTTATCCAATATCGAACTCAATAACAAATCCATACTAACCCAATACTTTTCTCTTTTTTCTTCATATCTTTTCTCGATTATTTTCTTCCCTCTATTATGGCAGAACTTTATTCCAACTCCGAAAAAACCATGAAAAAACAGCCGAAAAAGGCCCGAAAACCGACCGATTTTAATCCAAAATTGGATAAAAATGAGGGGTCTGTAGCAAAACTTTATTATGACTCGAACGGTGGAATGCGGGTTGGAGGGGCGGAAAAAAGGAGGAGTTTATTATGGTTGTACAGGAATTGTAGATCAATAATAAACACTTGACTGTCAAAATAAACTCTTGCTAACTTCACCACCAATTCTGTCATAATAAACAATTGCTTTTTCAATAATAAATCCAATAATATCTCGGGTTTTCCTCAACAGGATCCCGAGTTTTTTCCTGCCTTTTCGATATCTTTTCGACCTTTATATTCTCAACACCCTACTAAATATGATCTCAATATTCCCTTTCCATAAATGTTTGTAGGTCAATTGTTATTTCTTGGTCCGATGTAGTACCTTGAACTATGATAAGCAAAGCAGTATAATTTGTATGAAAAGTAATACTTAATATATTCGGTTGTACAAATAAGAGATAAAATATATTTACAATGGGAAAGGCGGAATTATAATGGCACATCCAGAGGGAAAACATATTTTTGGGACGGTGAAAGTCGGTACTAAAGGACAAATTGTCATTCCAAAAGAAGCAAGAGATATATTTAATATTAAACCAGGTGACTCTTTACTAATGCTAGGTGATGAGAAACAAGGTATAGCACTAGTTAAACAAGAAGCGTTCTTTGAATTAGCTGAAGCGATTTTAAATTCAAAACCTATAAAAGTATCGGATGAGGAATCGGAATGATATATGTTGTAGTAATAATACTGCTGCTAATAACATTAATTGGATCTTACTTTTACACGAATATGACATACATGAAGAAACCATTAACAAAAATGTACAATAAAGGATTTACTGAAAAGCAAATAAAATTAAAAGATGGTACTGTATTAAATTATGGTGAAGGACCAAGTAACGGAAAAACACCACTGCTATTAATTCACGGACAAGCTATGATGTGGGAAGATTATGCAAAAGTATTGCCTGAAATTTCAGAGCACTACCATGTTTATGCGGTTGATTGTCATGGTCATGGAGAATCCGATTGGAATCCTGAAAAATATTCAGCTAAGGCAATGGCCAAGGATTTTGCAGAATTTATCGAAGTAGAGATTTGTGATAAAGTAGTTTTATCAGGTCATTCGTCTGGTGGTATGATTGCAGCATGGTTGGCGGCCCATTACCCTGAATTAGTGCTAGGCACAGTGATTGAGGACTCACCTTTCTTCGCAACAGAACTAAATCGACGAGAAAACACCTATGTGTGGGTATATGGATTTCAAATGTATGAAGATTATAAGAATCAACATGGAGTGAAAGATTATTTTGCTTATTCTTTAGAGCACAGTTACTGGAAGAAGTTATTTGGAAATTTTCTCTGGAATAAATTTTCGAAAGATGCTATCAGGTATCGTGAGAAACACCCAAATGAGCCAGTACATTTAGTGTATTTACCTCCACAAATTAATAGAATATTTGAATCTGAAACGTATACTTATGACCGTAAATTCGGAGAAACATTTTATGATCATTCATGGTTTGAAGATTACAATCAATCAGAAGTGTTATCAAAAATCAAAAGTCCTACTGTATTCATTAAAGCTAAAACATCTTATGATGGAGACTTATTAGTAGCAGCTTTATCAGATGAAGATGCAGATCGGGTTATTGAATTATTGGATAATGGTAAGAGAGTAGATGTTGATACACCTGGACATGATATTCACTACGACAAGCCAAAGGAATTTACGGGGATTTTGGTTAGTTTTTTAAAAGAATTGTAAAATTTAGGTGTACTAATCCCACCAGAACTTTTTATCTTATAAATCTTGTTATTTCTTTACTGTAATTTTCACATTTTTTTCATTGCTATATCCTTGGGTTAATAATGTAAAAAGGAAATGGCAGTAATAGATGAGGCAATGCAGCATGGAAAGCATACAACCTTTAACTTTTTAAACGAGGGGAATTCAGATGAAAGAAAACAAATATGATGATGATATATTTTTTCAAAAATATAGTCAGATGAGTCGCTCACTACAGGGATTGGCTGGTGCAGGAGAATGGGAAACATTGAAAAAGCTGCTGCCGGATTTTAAAGATAAGCGTGTGCTTGATTTAGGATGTGGCTATGGATGGCACTGTATTTATGCGATGGAACACGGTGCTTCTTCTGTTGTAGGTGTTGATATTTCTCATAAAATGCTTGAAGTAGCAAAAGAAAAAACTCATTTTCCAGAAGTTGAATATGAATGCTGTGCCATAGAGGATGTGGATTTTCCAGAGGAGAGCTTTGATGTAATATTAAGTTCACTTGCGTTTCATTATATAGAAGACTATGAGGATTTGATTAATAACTTGTATAAAATGTTAAAACCAAATGGAACACTTATTTTTACGGTTGAACACCCTGTTTTTACTTCCTATGGAACACAAGACTGGTATTATAACGAAAAAGGAGAAATTCTGCATTTCCCAGTGGATAATTATTATTATGAGGGAAAACGGACAACTGTATTTTTGGGAGAAAAGGTTACAAAATATCATAGAACACTGACCACATATCTAAATACACTGCTTTCAAATGGTTTTATAATAAATCAGATTGTGGAGCCACAACCGCCAAAAAATATGATGAATATTCCAAGTATGAAGGATGAAATGCGACGCCCTATGATGTTGATTGTCTCGGCTAAAAAGAGAAAGTAATTTGTTCGCTCAATATAAAATTTAGTATAGGGGGATAAAGAAGCAAGATTTCTTTGTTGAAAAAGATACAAAAATGCCGGCTGCTTTAGTCATTTTTTTAGCTCGAGTTTTCCTAAATAGAATCCTAGTTTTTCATCCCTTTCCAATATCTTCTCAATACAGTTATGTCCTAACTCATTCATATTACTGGGTTTATCCAATATCCCACTCAATATAATCTCAATAACAAATCAATACTCATTTTATTAATAATCATAAGGGTGGAAGTAGATAATCTAACGAGAATGAATTATCTACTTCCGAGTGTTTTTTATTTATTACAGAGTGTTTTTAAATGGTAACTGATTACTTCCTTCACCATTTCTGGAGTATACACATCTGGTCTTAACAAAGCATGAAATGACATCCCTTCAATCAATGCAGATAACCGACTTCTCTCTAAATCTACATTAACTGAATCCAATAATATTCCTTTTTGAGTTAATATCTCTAACATTGAATTTGCTAGGACATATGTACCATCAGTCAATTCGTCTTTCTTTTCTTTTAATGCATCACTCGTAAGAGAACGGAGTGCAAAAATCCACCAAACACTCGTTTCAATTTTCTTTTCTTCATCGATTGGTACTAGCTCTAGTAAAACTTCCTCAACGGCCTTTAATGGATCTTTTGACCATTCTTTATGATCAGAGCGTTTTTTTCCTGCATCAAAGAAGTAGTCCATAATAAACAAGAGCATTTCATCCTGAGTTGAGAAGTAATGTCTTAAAGCACCAGAAGACATGCCGGCTTCTGCTGCAACCTTTCGTATAGATGCTTTTTCAATTCCTTCGTTTTTAATTATCTTCCATGCAGCTTCAGCAATTAATTTTCTTTTTTGCTCATGATTAACTATTTTGGGCATAGAAAACCACTTCCTTTTTTAATACAGTGTGTTATTATCTTTTTAGCACAGTGTGTTATTATGATAATATCACACTATATAAAGGGGGACTAATTATTTGATTGAATTAATTGAAACAATGATGCCTTCCTCATCAATAGATATATCCTTAGCCCTACTAATTATTTCCATATGTGCCTTAGTTGATATATTAAGTCCTGGTGTGCTAGCTATTACGGGCTATTTATTACTTACACAACCTAATCAGCTATCTTCTCGTCTATTTGTATTTTTACTTGTTATTCAGTTAGGTTATTTCATGATTGGTTTATTACTGTACTTTGGTGGAGATACACTATTGGAGTTGATTGGAAAATTATCTGAATTTGATTTTATAAATTGGTTCTATACTATTACGGGAACACTTCTTGTTTTAATTAGCTTCATAAAACCAAAAGACAGCACAATAGAACGTCTTACGTCATGGATTCCAAGACAGACAACAATTAAGGGAATAATTATTTTGGGTATTATTGTGTTTCTTATTGAATTTGTAACGGCATTGCCTTATTTCTATTCGGTTTTTTTATTAAATCATCTGTCGATTAATTCTTTCTCTTCTATATTTGTAATAATTGGGTACAATCTTGTAATGGTGTTACCTTCCTTATTATTGTTAGGAATTAGTATTGTGTTTAACGATAAACTGCAGCACTTTCTGAAAAATATAAGAACAAAATTAAATGAAGTACCGATTACTTCACTATTAGTAGCAATAGGTGTAATAGGTGCAGTTTTTTTCAATATTGGTATTCGTGGGATTTTAAGTTAAAAATATTAAACGAGGTGTATAAACATGAAAGAGATTATTAGTGGAATTAGTTTACTACTCCTAATTCAAGGAGTGGGAGGTTTAATCAATCATTTAACCAATGGTGGGAAAAGTTGGTTTTTAGTGAATTACATTGAGGCGTTTCAAGGTTGGGAAATTGTTATAGACATTTTGTTGATTGTTATTGGTGGGATTATTGGTTTATTTTCCATAAAAAAATCTAGTTTATCTTAGCGTTATTAGCGTAAGACTAAAAATGTAATAGTGATGATGATGGTTACGAAAATGTATGTACCAGGCAAGAGGTGAAAAAATGAATCAACAGAAAAAAGCATTACATGAGGGTTTAGCAAATTTTCCAGGAAGATGGCTTGGGGGAATTTCTTAAATCGTAGCTCCCATCCTATTAGTTATTTCTGCTTTGCTGAGAATAAGATTTAATTTCTTTTTCCCAGATCAGCTAGCTGCTTATAATACACATCCGACCTTAATGCTTATATCCTATAGTCTTTTTTTGATTGGAACAATTCTACTATTTCCAGCTGTTTTAATACTTGTACAATTAATTAGTAATAAAAAACCACGTTTAGGTTTTTGGGGTGGCTTATTAGTCATTGTTGGTCTATTTGCAAGAGCGTTCCACTCGGGAGTAGATCATTTCGCTTTTCAAATTGTAAGAAGTACAGACGTTGACGTTGCTACAAACCTTGTAGGAGATTTTTATGGCATGTTCCATGTTGTTAATATATTAAATTTCTCTATCTTTTTTGGATGGATTGTATTAGCTATAGGAGCATATGCGTCTAAAGTTTTTGGATGGTTTCGTTCGCTTGCTCTAGGAGTGATGTTTACCTTAGCGTTAGGGGTGCTAAAAGGAACAAATATGACAACGATTATTTCATTAACTGGGCTCTGCATCGCACTTCTTCCATTGGGCGTTGAAGTTTTAATAAATGGTAGTAGGCCTAAATTGAAAACGGTTCTGTTTTACGTAGTTATTATTGTTTTGGTACTCGGTTCGTGGTTATTCATGAGTGAGATGGAAAGACCAAATTAACTAAAACTCTATATAGAAATCAGAGATTGGTTTGGATGTATAAACATATCTATTTCACAAATCAGAGACATACCAGACGGAATACGTGTTTCTCTTTTATCATTGAAATCATTATTTCTATTATGTAGATCTCGAATAAACTCTTGGCAACCATAATAAACTCTTGCTGCTTGCACCACCAATTCTGTCATAATAAACATTTGCTTTTTCAATAAAAAACTCAATAATATCTCGGGTTTTCCTCACCAGGAGCCCGATTTTTTCATGTGTTTTCCAATATCTTTTCAATGCAGTTATGTTCCTAAATCCTTGTCATTACTGGGTTTATCCAATATCCAATTCAATAATAAATCAATACTCATTCAATATTTTCTCTTTTCTCTTGATCTCTTTTTTCCATTATTTTTCTTCATTCCATTATCAAATCTTTATTCCAACACCGAAAAAACCATGAAAAAACAGCCGAAAAAGGCCCGAAAAACGACCGATTTTAATCCAAAATTGGATAAAAATGAGGGGTCTGTAGCAAAACTTTATTATGACTCGAACGGTGGAATGCGGGTTGGAGGGGTTGGATTTAGCAGGAGTTTAATTTGGTTGTATAGAAAGTGTCTAACTAAAATAAACATTTCCGATTCCAACCCCGACTTCGTTAAAATAAACATTTCCAATTTTGGGGTCTAAACCAATAACTTCTGTTTTTTTTCCAATAAGAACCCGGGATTTTTTCAATTCCATAATAAAGTCCAAAATAAAGAAAAGAGGTGAAAATACAATCTTTTTTCCATCATTTTTATGAACTTAGACTCTAATATAGAAAAGAGAAAGAAACAAATGCAAATAAATTTACGTAATATTAACACAAATCACTCAGAGATTATATTAGATTATTAAAACAAAAGTCTCTCAATTATTCGAGAGACTTTTTACTTTAGTTATTCACAGTATTTTTTACTGAAGTGAGCGTTAAAAAGTAATAACCAAGGTAAATGATAAAATACGCTAGAATGGTTATAACAATTGGAATAGTTAAGTTCATTCCTATTAAAACAGAAAAAATGTTTGAAGCTATTTGTAATATTACAATCCCATGAATAATACCAATTGTGAGTGGTAATCCAAACACAAAAATAATTTGCTTTCTTATAGTAGCGTTTACTTCTTTCTTACTAACTCCAATTTTGCGTAAAATCTCATACCGGTTTCTATCTTCGTGTGCTTCTGTTAATTGTTTAAAATATATAATGCTGCCAGTTGCTGCAAGAAAAACAAGTCCTAAAAATCCTAAAATAAACAGGTTTAATCCACCCGATTCCAGCCCTTTTCTATATATATTGTAAAAGGTGGTTAATTGCATATCTTCACTAACTAACTTTTGTAATTGAACGGTAGTATCCTTTGTCGTTTTTTCATCTGCTACTTCATATGTTTTAATGGTTACAGGAGTTACTTGAGTTGCAATTTCAGAGAACAGTTGGTCACTAACTACAATGGTGAAATCTGGATAGCTCCATGGAATAATTCTGTCCTCTACCATTGAGCTAAATGCTAAGTCAAGTTCTTTATTTGGCAATTGTAATGTAACTGTATGTTCTTCATAATCAATGGAAGTATATTCGGTTAAAAGAGGTTGAATGCCAATTGTTTGATTGCCGGTAAGCTGAATATTACTTCCTCTATCTAATATTTTTAATGCCTCATTATACTTTTTTTCAGATACTATTTTTATCGGTCCGTCTTCTAAATAATCCTGTAGAATTGGGTTAGAAACTTCCCCATTTACGCTAATAACAGGGATATCTATTTGCCCATTAATCGAGTGTTCTGTATCTGATTGGATAATTTTTTCTATATGCTTGTCAACTGAATTACTCGTAGATATATGCATATAGCTGAAAGGTGCTTCTTTTTCTGCTTGTTTTTCATTCGTATAATAAAAGCTGTAACCGACAGATATAGCACTTATTGTAACGGCACTAAGTAATGCTATAATAGTAAGCGTACGAGCATTGCCATTAATACGATAAAGTAGCTGAGAGATTCCAACTAAATTTGTCCCATTATAATAAATTGTTTTTTTCTTTTGTAGTTGTCTTAGTATATAAATGGTTAAGAATCTAAATAGTAAATACGTACCTACCACGATACTAATTAAATATAATCCAAGGTTTACAAGTAATTGTACATCTGAAGTTGGTGATTGAAATCCAATCCAATAACTAAAACCAATTAAAATGATTGAAGTTATTGCAGCTATAAAAGATGTTCTAGGTGCATGTTCTCCTTCCTTTTCTGCCCGAAATAACTCGATTAATTTAAAACGATAGATCAAACGATAAGCATTAAAGGATGTAAATAAGGAGATAATCATAAAGACAATAATTGTATTGAGAATTGCTTCAATGGATACTTCAAAGCTAACTTCAACTGGTGTATCCAACAATCTAAGCACAATCATGGTGAACAGTTTCGATAGTATGGTTCCGAGTATAACTCCGATTATAATCGCTATACCACCCATGATTATATTTTCATAAAAAAGCATTTTACCGATTGTTTTTTTCCTTAAACCTAAAAGGGAATATAATCCTACTTCTCTCTTTCGTTTTTTTGTAAAGAATGAATTTGAATAAAGAATAAATATTGCCACAAATAATATTAGTACAACGGAACCAGCAATAAAGATATTAAGTAAACTATTTTCTGATTCAATGGCCATTTGTACTTCCGGGCTGTATTGCAAGGATACAAATGTATAGTAAATAACAACACTGAATACCATTGATATAAAATAGAGTAAGTAACTTTTAAAGTTCCCAATAACGTTTTTTTTCGCTAAATTAAATAGAGTCACTTTGTCCACCCCCAAGTGCAGAGAGTACATCTAAAACTTTTTGGAAAAATTCTTTACGAGAACCCTTTCCTTTGACAAGTTCTGTAAACATTTTGCCATCTTTAATGAAAATCACTCTATCACAGTAGCTCGCAGCGAATGCGTCATGGGTGACTAGAAGGATAGTTGCTTTATCTACCTCACTTAATCCTTTTAAACTCTCCAACAAATCTGTTGCTGATTTAGAATCCAATGCACCAGTAGGTTCATCTGCTAAAAGTAAGCTCGGTTTTGATATGATTGCACGTGAAACAGCTGTACGCTGCTTTTGGCCACCAGAAATTTGATATGGATATTTGTCTAATATCGGACTTATCCCAAACTTATTTGCTACTTCAAGTACTCTATGCTCTAATTCATTCGGATCTACTTTGGCTAATGCTAAGGGCAATATGATATTTTCTTTAACCGTTAATGTATCTAGCAAATTATAATCTTGGAAAATAAAACCAAGTTTATCACTACGAAAGGCTGCTAATTGTTCCTCATTCATATTTACAATACTTGTCCCATCAATATTAATGTCACCAGAAGTCGGTTGATCAATAGTTGCTAAAACATTAAGAAGTGTTGATTTGCCAGCACCAGAAGGACCCATAATACCTACAAATTCACCCTCCTGTACCTCTAAATCTATATTATCTAATGCAGTAAACACATTTCCTTTTGTTCCGTATACTTTTTTAATTTTCTTCGCATCTACAATTGTCCTCATTTATTTAAATCCTCCATAGAAATCATTTACTTTCATGTTTTTTATTCTACCGTAAGTAACTATTATTTAACCTTACAGTTTTACCTCGCAACCTTACAATTTTGAAAGAATGGTACAAAAATACGAAGTATAATACTAATATTAGTATTATGAAATGATTTCTTATATAAATGCCATACTTATACTAACTAATTAATGGAGTGTTAAAAATGAAAGTTATGATTATTGAAGATGATCAAGCGATAAGAGAAATGCTGGGAGAGTCTCTTGAAAAATGGAATTATGATGTTGTTATGTTAAATACATTTGAAAATATATTAGAAGATTACCTTAATGCACAACCAAATATTTTATTGCTGGATATTAACTTACCCTTATTTGATGGATTTTACTGGTGTAATAAGATTAGGGAAGTGTCAAAAGTTCCTATTATATTTATTTCTTCCAGGGATTCAACTATGGATATGATAATGGCGATGAACATGGGAGGTGATGATTTTATTCAAAAGCCATTTGATACGGAAGTGCTTATTGCTAAAATAAACGCCCTTTTACGTCGTTCGTATTCCTACAGTGATACACAATCAAACGTAATAGAACATAATGAGCTTATATTAAATTTAAATGATTGGGTTATCTCTTGTAGGGACGAAAAGGCAGAGTTAACAAAAACAGAATTTATCATTCTTCGTCTCCTAATGAAGCATACAGGAAGGATTGTTAGCCGAAATAAAATCATGCGTACTCTTTGGAAAAATGAACATTTCATTGATGACAATACTCTATCCGTCAATATTACCCGTTTACGAAAAAAGTTATCTCAATTGGGTAAAGAGAACTTTATTACCACAAAAAAAGGAGAAGGATACTTAATAAAATGAATTTCTTAAAATACATAAAAGATAAACGTTACTTTCTGTGTTTTTACTTGAGTTTAATGTTATTTATTTCTTTAATCTTACTGGTGAGTGTCGAACCGAAAGATGTATGGAGCAATATTGTTTACATTAATATTAGTTGTTTGTTTTTGGCAATTCTATATATTATAATCGGTTATTTTTACCACATGAATTTTTATAAAAAAATAGAGGGAATTATTAATAGTTCCCAGGAAGATGCCCTTACGTTATTACCTGATGCACAGAACCATGAGCAAAAGCTGTATCTTGATCTTTTTAAAAAAATAATGAATATTCAAGACAAACAATTGCAATCGTTATATGACCAGAAAAGAGATCATGAAGAGTATATTATGTCATGGGTTCATGAAATAAAATTACCCATAACCTCTAGTCGCTTGCTTATCGATAACTTCGAGGGGAAAACAGTGGATTATATTGTTAATAAATTTGAAGACGAACTAGATAAAATAGATGACTATGTGGAACAAGCACTTTATTACTCCCGTGTAGATTCATTTGCTAATGATTACTTCGTTACAGAAATTGATTTAAACCAGATAATAAAAAATAGTGTCAAAAAATACTCGAAAATTTTTATTAACAAGCAGATCAGCTTAAATATGGATCATAATCGTGAAAAATTTGTGCATAGTGATAAAAAATGGCTCGGATTTATAATTGACCAACTAATAACGAACTCGTTAAAGTACACAGATAATGGTGGAAATGTTTCCATCCATTTTGAAGAAGACAATAAAGAAAAACGGTTATTTATTCAAGATAATGGAATTGGAATAAAAGTTGAAGATATAAATCGAGTATTTGAAAGAGGTTTTACAGGCTCCATTGGAAGGAACTATAGTAAATCAACGGGGATGGGACTGTATCTTGCTAAAAAACTAGCGAATAAGTTAGGGCATGATCTATCAGTTAATTCGATAGAAGGTGAATTGACCAAGGTTATTATTCATTTTCCAAAAATAACAAATTACTATAACATGTGAATTTATGATTTTTACTTCTAGCACAATTTTATAAATGGTTCTGATTGCTGTGTTCTCATTTTTGTAGGAAGTGTAAGGAATTGTCTGTATTTTCTTTACATTTCTTGTTTCTTAAATTCATTTCTCTACTATGTCTAACTAAAAAATACTCTTGACAACCATAATAAACTTTTGCTAATCGCACCACCCATTCTGTAATAATAAACATTTGCTTTTTCAATATAAAACTCAATAATTACTCGGGTTTTCCTCAATAGGATCCCGAGTTTTTTTTCATGTCTTTTTCAATATCCTTTCAATACAGTTATGTTCCTAAACCATTGACCTTGCAGGGTTTATTCAATATCCCACTCAATATAATTTCAATAACAATTCAATACCCATCCACTATTTTTATCTTTTTTCATCATCTCTTTTTTTCAATATTTATCTCCACTACTTTTCGAAAAAATTTATTCCATTACTGAAAAAAACCATGAAAAAACGGCCGAAAAAGGCTCGAAAAACGATCATTTCTGAACCGAAAATCCTTCAAAATGGGGGTTCCGTAGCAAAACTTTATTATGACTCGAACGGTGGAATGCGGGTTGGAGGGGTGGGGTTTTAGCAGATGATTATTCTTATGGTACAGAAAGTGTCTAACTAAAATAAACTCTTGACAACCATAATAAACTCTTGCTAACTTCACCACCAATTCTGTGATAATAAACCTTTGCTTTTTCAATATAAAACTCATTAAAAATTCGGGTTTTCCTCAACAGGAGCCCGAGTTTTTTCATGCCTTTTTATTAATAGAGTTCAAGATTTCTTCAATACGACTAAATGGTAGAACTTAACGAGTTCGATTTATTAATGTTTTAGTTAGGGAAACGTAAAGTATACACTAGTGTCGTTATGATGTATAATAAAAACGACACTAGTGTATAGTATGATGTTAAATTTGTTATGGAGGTGGGATTTTATGGCCCCGATTGTGAGTGAAGAGTATAAAAGGAAGAAAAAGATAGAATTGATTGAAGCAGCTAGGAAGGTGTTTATTGAGCAAGGATTTGTTCGTACTTCCATGCAAGACATTATGGATGAAGCTGAAGTATCAAGAGGAACATTATATAGCTATTTTAATAATATTGACCATACTTTTATTGAAGTTTTAAAGTATGAAGATCAAAAAAATATAGATTATTTTATACCTTCTAGTGAAATAACTTTATGGGAAAAATTAAAGAACTGGGTTGAAGAATGGCAATTCTATATTGAGAAAATTGATCAAACATTGGTCCATGCAAATACGGAATTCTTCTTGTCTTCCGATTATGTAAAATCTAAAGATGATTCTTCTTATCTTTCTAAACGTTATGTTCGAACAACTGAAGCCATAGAAAAGTTAATCGAAGAAGGTACTCGTACTAAAGAGTTTAAACCACAGCAATCTTCCCGGTCCATTGCAATGTTTATCTTGTCATTTTTGAATGGATTAATGTTAGACACTTACCAGTTGGGAGATGAACAAACCATAGTAAAAGATCAACTGACAGTCTTACTTTATTCTTTAGAAAAATTAATAAATCCAACAATTATAAATAAGGAGTGATTTAATGTTATTTGAATCATCGAGATTGAAGTTAAGAAAAATGACGACGGAAGATACGAAACTATATCATAAATGGAGAAATGATCAGGAAGTGATGCATTCGACTAATCCTTCTTTAGATGTTTATCCGATGGAAACGACAAAGGAATTTGTTGAACAAGTAATTTTAGGCTCACATAGTGCGAAGAGTTACATCATCGTTGAAATAGAAAATGAACGATCAATTGGAGTTGTGTCATTAACAAATATTGATTATAAGAATAGAAATGCCGAGTGTATTATTGATATCGGAGAAAAGGATTATTGGGGGAAAGGTTATGGTTCGGAAGCACTCAAGTTATTGCTGGATTATGCCTTTTACGAAATGAATCTTCATCGGGTTTCTCTTAGAGTATTTTCGTTTAATGATAGAGCAATTCGTATGTATACAAAACTCGGTTTCTGTCAGGAAGGAAACAGTAGACAAAGTTTATTTAGAGATGGCAAGTGGCATGACATTATTTATATGGGAATATTGCAAAATGAATACTTTGAGAAGCGAGTGTAAGGAAATGGAGATAATAGAACTTCCAATTGAATTTGATTTTAATGGACAGAAACAGAAAATTTATCCTAGCTTAATTGTTTTAAATAACGATTTAACATTAGTAGATACTGGTTATGTCAATTTTCTACCCCTAATTGAAAATGAGATTATAAAAAATGGCTATAAAATGAATGATTTAAAGAGTATTATCATTACTCACTATGACGACGATCATATTGGTTCTTTATATGACTTTAAATCAAAATATCCTTGGATAAAAATTATTGCTAGTGAAATAGAGTCAACATTCATTAGCGGTGAAAAAAAGGCGGAAAGGTTAGTTCAAGCTGAAGAAATGTTACCCATGTTAGCAAAGGAAGAAAAGGAGTTCGGCATATGGTTTGTTCAACAATTAAAAAGTTTGAAGCATATTTCAGTCGATACAAAGGTTCGTGATGGTGACAAAATTCTTGACGGACAATGTACGATCATGGAAACACCTGGACATACTTCCGGTCATATTTCCTTATATATTCCTTCAATAAATAGTGTTATTACGGGTGATGCAGCGGTTAATGAGGAGAACAAAATGGTGATTGCAAATCCGCACTTTTGTTTGGATATCGAAAAAGCTGAGCAGTCTTTGAGAAAAATTAAATCTCTCAATCCTAAAAATATCTTTTGTTATCATGGTGGCAAATTAGTGCTTTAAAAGGAGAAAATAATTGGAGGAAGCAACATGAAATATAAAAGATGTTCGGAAGTAGATAGGTCATCCATTCATGAAGCATTTTTGTATGGTTATTCAGATTATGCCATTCCAATGAACATTACAATGGGGCAATTCTTTGAACGATTTTTTGGTCAGGAAGGAAATACATTCCAAGATTCGTTTATTGCATTTGATATCGATGAACCTGTTGGATTGGTGCTTGGCGGTGTAAGAACTTATGGTGGGTACAAAAATTTAAGATGTGGTACATTGTGTGTGAAACCAGAATATCGTGGAGAAGGCGTGAGTCAAGAGTTATTCCGCTTATTTGTTGATAACGGAATTAGTCAGAAATGCGAGCGTTTAAGTTTAGAAGTACTCTCGGAAAATAAGCGTGCCATTCGTTTTTATGAAAAGCAGGGATACAAAAAGAATCATAAACTAATCTATTTCAGTCAAGCACTGGATGCTAATAGATTAAAATTAGATAGACTAAATCGCAAATTAGAAATAGAAGAAGTTGATTTATTTGTTGCCGCCGAAGTAAGGAAGAATATTCTACCTACACATATCAATTGGCAAAACGAAGTGGAATACTTTATGAAAGATCATACTGCTCATCGTTTTGCTGCTTATGTTGGAGAGTCAATAGTCGGAACGTTGGTCATTACATATTCAGGGAAAATATATTTTTTATTTGTAAATGAAGAAGTAAGGCGAAAGGCAATTGCTAGCAGCCTTTTATCCCATTCAATAAAACAATTAAATTTGCAAAAATTAAAGATCAGTATGCCAGATAATATTGATATCGCTGAATTTCTAAGAAAGATTGGATTTAAGAAAGATACAATTGAGCAGTACGAAATGTACAAACTCGTTTAGAAAATAGATTCAGTCTGGATCTATTTTCTTATTCCTTAAGCTCTTTGTTCAAGTATGTAGATATGTGTTTTAAGCAATACTGACTCTGGATTAGGAAGAATTACAGATTAAAGGAGGTACATTAAATGAAATTTGGAAATTACAAGATAGATTCATTTTGGTTAATTATGATAGTAGGAGTTTTAATCGTATCTATTTTTACTCCAATGTTTCTTTTCGCAGCTTTACTTTTATTAATTGTTGGAATAAAAAAAGAGAAATGAATATAATCTGAACCATGTTGTGTGATTTTAACAAAAAAATTTCTACCCAGTTATTGTTATTCTCCAAGTATCTTTTTATCTATGCCTACAATATTAGTTTTGACTGTAGTGCTTTCATTAAAATGATTTCAAGTAGATTTATCAGCTTTTTCGGCTACACTTATACAGGTGATAAAAAAACGATATCCAGATCATTAGTTGAAGATTGGTTAGCTTTAAAATGGTGGGATTGGGACATTGAAGCATTGGAGGAGTATAGATAACGGGGCTTTTACGAAATTAGAGAATAGAATGGAGGGTTCATTTTTTATGAGGATACCATTCCATTAAAGTACTATGTGGTGAGGAAATAAAGAGTTTAAGGGATGGACATTCAAGTTTAATCCATCCCTTATTTTTTAAATCTATAACCCACTCCCCAAATTGTTTCGATAAATTGTGGATTCGAAGGAACAGTTTCAATCTTTTCCCTAATCTTCCTTATATGAACGGTAACAGTATTCACATCCCCAATTGAATCAAAGCCCCAGATTCGCTCCATTAAATGTTCTTTGGTAAAGACGGTGTTTGGATTTGTGGCTAAAAAATTTAAAAGATCAAACTCTTTGGCAGTAAGTGTTTTCTCTTCATCATTCACAAATACACGCCTTGAGTCATTTTGTATACAGAGGCTACCGAATTGAAGGTCATTTTGTTCATAATCCTGATTAACAAGACGGTCATATCTTGAAATATGTGCTTTTACCCTAGCGACCAACTCATTGGGGTTAAAGGGCTTTACAATATAATCATCGGCACCACGATCAAACCCCCGTATTTTATCTATATCTTCTTTTCTAGCTGTTACCATTAGGATAGGTATATCTAATGTTTTCCTTAGTTTTTTGCATAATTCGAACCCATCCATCCCGGGAAGCATTAAATCTAAAAGAATGAGACTATAAGAATTAGTCATGGCGAGTCTCAAACCTTCTTCACCGGTTGTAGCAATATCACTCTCAAATCCATTAACCTCTAAATAATCCCGTTCCAACTCTGCAATATTTCGTTCGTCCTCAATGATTAATACTTTTGGCATTTTTATATCACCTTTTTCAGTGTTAAATAAATACTTGTACCTTTGCCTAATTTACTATCAGCCCAAACAGTTCCCCCGTGTTCTTCAATAATTTTCTTTACAATGGATAGTCCAAGCCCACTACCCCCAGTGGAAGAATTTCTTGAGGCATCGGTACGGTAAAAAATTTCAAAAATAAAGGGAATCGCTTCTTTACTTATACCAATTCCATTATCGCTCATTTTGATAGTTACCGTATCAGGCTGTGAGGATAAAAGGACTTGGATACTTTTATGTTCCTTATCCATATACTTTAGGCTGTTCTGAAGGATATTTGATACGGCACGCCTCAATTTTTCTCTATCAGCCATCACAACATATGAATCGTTTTTCTTCGCTACAAGAGTTGCGGTTCCTTGTTCTTGTTCCAAATTAAATGCTAATTCTTCAATAAAGTCAGCAAAAAATGAATATAAATCCACCTTTTCAAATTGGAATGGCGAACTTTTTAAATCCAACTTAGAATATAAAAATAATTCATCAATGAGTCCATCCATATCATTTGCCGTTTTATAGGTGATGTTTAAATAACGCTCTAACTTTTCTGGAGTATTCGCCACGCCATCCTGAATTCCTTTTATATAGCCTTTTATGGAGGTTAAGGGTGTTTTCAAATCATGAGAAATACTTGCAATTAGCTCATGCCGATTTTTTTCATATTGTAGCTGGGCATCCTTTGCTTCTTTTAGTTTTAAACGCATTCTTTCAAATGTATTACTAAGCTCACCAAGTTCATCCTTCTTGTTGGATTCCACACTATAATCCAAATTACCCTCACTAATTTTATTTGCAGCAACAGATAGCTCCTTAATAGGGATGAGGATACTTTTTAAGACATAGTATGTTAATAATCCATTTGTTACAATTAATACTAAGATCATTGCAATAAATCGAACGCTAATAAACAGGGTTAAATCTTTGCCTGTAGGGTTTCCATTAAAAATGACAAACAGTATGTATCCCCAAATGATTTCTACTAGGAGAAAACCAATAACCGGAATAACAATCACTGCTATATTTGAGAAAATTAATCGCTTTTTTATTGACAAGGTTATCACCTGCTTATGTTCGTTGCTTTATTATAATAAAGATTTGCAAAATTGGAAAACCAAGGCTTTCAAGATTGCTTGACAGCCTTGACTATTTAATCCTTATCAATTAGTTTACTATCTTCCATATATAAAACACGATCAGCAACATGAAGCACTCTTCATCGTGTGTCACCATAATTACTGCTTTATTTTTTGATTTTACTTTATGGGATATCATTTCAACAACCTTTCTACCTCGATCGGAACCAAACTGGCGGTAGGTTTATTTGCTAGCAATATGGAAGGATTATTCAAAAAGACCCAGACGATAGCTACTCTCTGTTTTCACCACCAGGAAGGTTCTTTGGATAATGTTTTAATGGATGACTTATCCCTAAATCCATACATAATTCATTAACTCTTTGTAAATTCGACTTTTTATTCCCAATTCTAATGTCTGCAATGAGCATTAATTGATCTTTTACTTTTATTGTTAGGTAAGGAATTAAATTGGACGATTGAAATATAAACCCAATTTTTTCTGCCTTTACTTATGTTTGTTTGGGCGAATTAAATATTGTTATATCCTCATATACTAACAAGACTTTGCCATTAGCAGGGGTTAACAATAACAAGGCTCGAAGACAGATTTAATTGCCTATGTCACAGTCTTAGAACTTAAAAATTAATACTACCTAAACCATTTCTATTTCTTAAGTAATTCTTAAATGTAACAAACGCATATAAAAATACGCCAATCCCTCATAAAGTGGAAAGAGATAGTGTTTTGAAAAAATGTTTATATTTTACTTTCCTTTAATCTTTAATAATGAACTAGCAATTAACCCCGAAATTAAACCCCAAATAACATTCGTTAACAATACACTAACGATGCCACGAGGATTCGTTAATGGCCCTTGCAAATGACCCGTTAGAATAGGTGATAAGATTCCACTAATAATAATTGCCAATATAGCGTAACCAATCCCCGTAAAAACCAATGTAACGATGGGGTGGGAATCTTGTGTTAAGTATACTGTTGTTATCCAAATGATTGTAATGAGTATTGTTGCCGTTATACTTGCAACTGGCTTACCAAGTGCATCTGATATCCCCAAAATGCTCATAAATGGTCTCACAAGTGCAATTATGGAAAGTGTTGAAATAAGTTTCCAATTTAATGTTTTAAATGTGTTAATGTTTGACATAATTAACTCCTTCTTTCTCCATTTAATATTTTCTACCAGTAGAATACCCTCAATATCTTATAAAAACCTAAAAGAGTTATTAAATATTTCTTAAATATGATTTGTTTTCTAAGGGAGAGAAAAGATGCAACAAGTGATTGTTTACGTGCGATGGAAGCAATTATGAAGCATTTAACTAATAGAGCAGACATTGATAATACCGATATTGTGAAGAGAAAAAATCAAAAACATAACTGTAATAAATTTTATTTTATTCTTGAGTATCTAGTATTTTTTCTTGAAATTATCTATAGTCCATGCTAGTATATACGTCGTATCTAATGTAATTAAACTAAGGAGGGTTGTTAAATATTATGGGAGTAATTAAGACTTACCGTGCTTTGAACATGTAATTTAATACGTTCGAAGGCTCTGTTAATTTCGCTTACAGAGTAAACGGGATAAGTCTGTCCATTTTATTTAACAATCCCCATTAAAATATTTTGTTAAATGAGAGGGAAGGGTGATTATTCACTCTTTCCTTATATTGTTTTTACGATTGAGTATTCGGTTTTTTGGCTTTTCAATGCTAAAAGGCCTGTTTAGTGACGTTTAAATTTCTGTTACGTCGCAATGTCTTTTTGTCTTAATGTAAAATAATTGATTCCGTTTACTGGAAACCACAGATGTCTTTTTCTGTGGTTTTTTTGCGTTATAGTTCAGAGCTGAAAATCAATTATTTTAAGGAAGGATTGTATGATTAATGACAAAAAGAAGGAAAAAATACCAACATACAAAAAGAATTAAAAGAGATTTCCCGAACTTTAGCGGGCAACATTTGCTGAATAACAAAGAAGTTATAAAAGATATTATAAACATTGCTCGTATGTCAAAAGGAGATCTTGTATTAGAATTGGGTGCTGGAAAAGGTGCCATCACTAATGATTTAAGTAATCGATCAAGAAAAGTTCTCGCTGTAGAATACGATCAAAAGTTTATTAAGAAATTAGATCAACTTGAATTAAAAAATACAGTTATAATCAAACAAGACATATTAAAGATTTCGTTACCCCGAGAGCCTTTTATTGTTGTTTCGAATATCCCTTATGCAATCACAACACCAATTATGAAGAAACTCCTTAACAACCCATTAAGTAATTTCCAAAGAGGTGTGCTTTTGATGGAAAAAGGAGCAGCTAAGAGATTCACATCTAATTACGTAAAAGATCCATATGTGATTGCTTGGAGGATGTGGTTTGATATCCGGTATGTAAAAGGAATTTCAAGAAAAAACTTTTCTCCACCACCTAAAGTAGATTCTGCAATGGTTAAGATTAATAGAAAGGCTAATCCGATTGTCCCTTATAGTGATTATTTGGTATTTTGGGGATTGGTTGATTATGTATTGAAAAATCCTCAATTATCGCTCGATTATGGACTAAGGGGTGCATTCACAGTACCACAAATTAAGCGTTTGAAAAGAAATCTTCGGTTAAAAAATGAGATACCAGTTGCAGAACTAACAGAAGAACAATGGGGAATCCTATATGAAACGATGGTAAAGCATGTGCCAAAATTTAGATGGCCGAGGATTAGAAAAGAGAAGTTAAATCATTATTGAAGGAAGAAGTAATTTTAATTAACAACATTTACTATGAGGGAAAGAATGACATATTATGAGCGGTGAAATGGTATTTGAATTCTTATCTCTACAATTCTTCTTTCTACTATGTAGATCTCGAATAAACACCTGACAGTCATAATAAACTCTTGCGAACTTCACCACCATATCTGTAAGAATAAACATTTGCTTTTTTCAATAAAGATTCAATAAATTCTCGGGTTTTCCTCATCAGGAGCCCGAGTTTTTTCATTCCTTTTTCAATATATTTTCAATACTGTTATGTTCCTAAGCATATGATTTCTAAAAAATTTTTTTTAGTTGAGTGGGGGAATTGTAGAAACGGGAATACATGGGGTAACTAACGTTTATAATAACAAGAATTGAATATCCTAATTAATTGGAGGATGTTATTCATGAATATCATAAAAAGATTCTTTACTAGTAGCACGACAACAGCCAACAAGAAGATTGTTGTCGTGTATGTTATATTTCGTGTAATTGCTGTTTTTATGCTTATCAATCAGATTCCTATGCAAAGATGGGGGGATGCTCTTCTTCTTATTCTTACGCTCGTTTTATTTGCTATCCCGCAACTTGTGGAACGAGTGTTTAAAATTGAAATACCTAACTTATTGGAGCTAATTATAATAGTCTTTATTTTTAGTTCGACTATTCTGGGAGAACTGAGTGATTTTTACGGTTACTTTAAAATGTGGGATACGGCACTTCATACGCTAAATGGATTTCTAGCGGCAGGTATCGGTTTTTCCCTTGTCTATCTGTTAAATAGGAATGCAGAGGGGATGAATTTGAGCCCAATATTTCTAGCGATAGTAACCTTCTTTTTTTCTATGACCGTTGGCGTAATGTGGGAGTTTTTTGAATACTCCGCAGACCGATGGGGGAATCTCGATATGCAGAAAGACAGAATTGTTCAGGAAATTAGCAGTGTAAGTATTGATGTAGAAAGCAATGCAGTTTATCGGATTGAGGATATTCAACGTACAGTTATTGAAAGTAAGGACCCTTCAGGAGATATTATTGAAACCGTTATAGATCACGGATATCTTGATATTGGAATTATTGATACAATGAAGGACTTATTTGTCAACTTGATTGGTGCTATTGTCTTCAGTGTGCTTGGCTATCTATATGCTCGGCATGACCAAAAAAAAATAGGTTTGTTCGGAATTTCATACCTAAAAAAGGGAAGTCAGAGTGAGAAATATTTTCTGTTCAAAAGATGGAACTTCCTCTTCCACGAAGGGGTGCAATTAATGAAAAGGAAAGGGACATTCATATTAGTAATATAAAATATGAAATGTCCTATTATTTAATTTGAATGATTAAAGTTAGAGAAGGGTATTTCCCTATGTTTAATAAAGAGTATACAGATAATCCAATAGATCTTGTTTTTTAAGTGGTTCTGTGTGTCCTAAAATACAATATTCACAATCAATATTTTCTATATGATTAACCAATGTCTTCAATTTTTCTATATCCATATATCCATCATTGAAGAAATCCTCACTTGTCGCATCTCCTAAAAATAGTAATTTTTCCTCTGGTATGTAGATAACTACAGTATCTTCCGAGTGAAGTGACTCAGTATGAAAGATTTCTGCTGTCATTCCACCGAGATTCAAAACAATTTCATCCTTGAATATCTGATAAAACAACAACGATTTTTTGATTAACCGAATATTCTCTAGTGATAAATTCATTTTCCTCTTTCAAAATCTTTATATATGAATTATCTCGTAATTTGTTCCTTTCATTTTCTAACATCACATTCGTTTTACAATGTGCAATGGATAGACCATGAATATGGTGCATTCCGAATGTATGGTCCCAATGCCAATGAGTAATTACGGTAAAATCGGGTTTTTTTAGTCCCTTAGTTTCTAACGCTGTGTAAAATTCGTCAACATGGGCAGCCGAATTACCTGCATCTATAGCTAGTGCAATTTTTTCACCTTTCAAATAAGCTAACATAGGCCGATCTGTTTCAGGTTGATGTGGATAATAAAACATTCGATCATTTAATATTTTTAATTCCATTTGTAATCCCACCTATCTGGCAAAAGTTCACCTAATGTTCTAATCACATGATCTGGCAACAGAATTCCACAATTATCATTATCATCATTAATTTGACTTATAAATTCTCTACACCTGCCACAAGGTGGTAAAATACTTCCATCCTCGTATACAGCAACAATTTTAACGATTTTGCTTTCACCAGCCGTAACCATAGCCGCAATCGCTGAATGTTCAGCACAAAAACCTATCGAACATGGAACGGTAATAGCTACTCCGGTATATACATTACCAGATTCGGTTAATAAAGCTGAAGCAACATGACCGGCTTCACCATTTCTTGATATTTTCCTTGGATTCAAGGTTTCTTTGGCAATTTTATATAACTCTTGCATTTTCATAATCCTTTATCTCCTTTATTGGGATTGATTCTGAGCAATTCCAAATAAAAAGTTTCGAGTAGTATGGGTAATGAAGTCTTCGTGTGTCATTTTTTTGTTTTGAACGAGAAGGCTATAAATAAGCGGATCCGAAATAATTAATAATTGGTGTGCGGTGTATTCATTAGAGATTTCATCATGAAACACTTGCTCCCTTTTTCCTTGATCAATTACTTTTTTAAAGCATTTAATCATTTCATTTTGAACCTTTTCTAATTCAGAACTATTTTTTTCTTGGAATAAAGCTGCCATGTCAGGAAAGCTAAGTAATACAAATTGAAAGTATGAACTTTCTAAAGTTGCTCTAATTAGCTCTTTAATTTTTGTAATAGCATCAGTCTGTTTATTTGCAATTATTTTCAAAGTTGTTGTAGATTGTGACATCTTCGGATAAATAAGGTTAAAAACTAATTCTTCTTTTGATAGAAAATGATTATATAAAGTTCCTTTTGCGATATCTAGATAATCAGACACATCACTCATTTTAAAAGCATAATATCCTTTATCCTTAATAATCTGTTCTGCAGTATTCAATATCAGAGAATGTCTCTTTTGAAATTTTTCTTGTTTTTTACTCATTAAACCACCTCGAAATGACTTTAAAGTCAAAAATGACCCGTAAGTCATTTTATGATATTCTTGTGAATAAATCAATTACATATTGATGAATCTTGATAATTTGCAGGGGTAATATGGGGATACAAAGAGTAGGTATCATTCATTTACGAAGCAAAGAATCACGGTAATACATTAAAGGACAAGTCGTTGCAACACTCGCTCATCATTAGAACTTGACGGTTGTAATATTAGAGCCTTGGTTGGATGGATTTAATGAAAATTTGGAGGAATGCCAACGAACTCAATGTAGCGAATAGCGTTCTGCCTAAAATTGCAAAGTGAAATCTATGCTGAATGCTGATGCAACGTTTAATTCTGTAACTTTACAATATAGTATTCCGGTTTTATAATGAATAAATGTTCATTAATTAAAACTGATCAAAGGAGATTCATATATGAAGTCAGAGAATAAAATATTTACAATAGTCCAAGCGGATAAAACAGATTTAGACGTAAGGAAGCAGATGTCTGAGATTTTTGCGGAAGGTTTTACACAATGGCTAGGCTATTTTTCAAAAGATAAAAAGATTATCGCAAAGGCTTTTGCTCATATGTTTGTGTTAGATCAATTTTATGTGGCGATTGCAAATGGGGAAGTTGCTGGAGTTACAGCATGTACAGATGGAATAAAAAAATCGGTAAAATTAAATAAAAAGGAATTGAGAAAGCATTTAGGTTACTATAAAGGAAGCATTGCAGGGATCTTTTTAAAGAAAGAGTTTGAAGCTCCTTATGAAAATTTCCCTCCTAAGACTGGGTCGATTGAGTTTGTTGGAACGGCTCCTGAATTTAGAGGACAAGGTGTCGCAACACAGATTATCCAACATATCATTGAAAATACACCGTATGATGATTACGTCATTGAAGAGGTTGCAGATACGAATATGCCGGCAATGAATCTATATACAAAGTTAGGCTTTGAAGAATACAGAAAAAAGCCGATCCCAGAAAAGAGAGCCAAGAAGATTGGAATCAATAATTTTTTATCTTTGAAGTATGTAAAAAATTAAGGGCCATATTGATAGATTCAGGAAAAGGCGATAAGGAGAGAGAAAAATTGCCTAGAACAGAAGAACAATTTGAGGCGATGAGAATAGCGACAAGAGACAAAATCCATTCGTCTGCTATCAAGCTATTTGCAAAGAAGGGGTTTGCTGCTACAAGTGTGAAGGATATTGCGGAAGGTGCAGGGATCAGCATTGGACTAATGTATCGGCATTATAAAAAGAAAGAAGATTTATTTTATGAATTGGTTACTTATGCTACTAAAGGATTGGAGAGGCTAGTGGAAAGATTTCAAAGTGAGGAATCTCCAGTTGAGTTAATTCAACAGTTTACACTAGAAATATTAAATGATCTTGATAAAGATGATGAATATGCTCAGTTTCATATGCTGATGAACCAATCTTTGACAATGGAGAACCAATCACTACAATTACAAAACCTTAACAAGATAAGTGAAGAATTGATACAGCAAACGACTCGATTAATTGAAAAGGGTCAAAAATTAGGTCAATTTAGAGAAGGGAGTCCTTCAGAGTTGGCATTGTTCTATTTTGCCTCCATACAAGGAATGACAATGTTTAAACTATTGAAAAATGAGCAATTTGTTACTCCAAATATAAAAATAGTTACTGCCTTTTTAATGAAGGATTGAAACTAGATCTGGCCGAGAAGGTATGAAACTATCTCCATCTATAGTTGCCTAATACCTTTTAGTGTATTTTAGATTAATCTCGATACTATGACTTAAATTGAGAACAGGAGCTATGAAAAGATGAACATAAAAATTAAGCAAGAACAGGTCGAGGACTATAAAGTAACTGAAGAAGTGGTAAAGTGTACATTTGCTAATGCAGAACACAGTGATAGCAATGAACATAATTTGGTGTCTCGAATTAGGAACTCAAATGTATTTATTCCAGAATTATCTTTAGTGGCGATGGATAATGAGAATAATCGAGTAGTGGGACATATTCTTTTATCCAAGATAAAAATTAAGAATGACGATCAAGTTGTAGAGTCGCTCGCACTTGCACCTGTATCTGTCTTACCAAATTATCAAAATAAAGGTGTAGGGAAGTTTTTAATTAGTGAAGTATTAAAAAAAGCAAAAGAGCTTGAATATGATTCGGTTTTCGTCTTGGGGCATACAGAATATTATCCGAAGTTCGGGTTCAAAAAAGCATCTACTTGGGGGATAAAGGCACCTTTCGAAGTCCCAGATGAAGCATTCATGGCAATTGAATTACATGCAAATGTTCTTGATAAGGTTTCAGGAGTTGTAGAATATCCTAGCGTATTTTTTGAATGATTAGCCGAAAGTTGCAAATGAGAAACTTGACAATATTTAAGGAGCAGAAAGTTTATGATCGTGCAAAACATTATGAATGAAATAAGTAAAGAGTTAAAAGATGTGCCTGGCATTGTTGGTGTAGTCCTAGGAGGCTCAAGAGCAAGAGGGACGAATCACGAAACTTCTGATATTGATATTGGAATATATTATGATACATCGGCAGGGTTTGATGTTGTAGAGGTTGGTAAAAAAGCAACAAAGTTGGATGATGATCATCGAGAAAATATAATTACATCATTAGGAGAATGGGGTGACTGGATAAATGGTGGTGGGTGGATTGTCGTTCAAGGATACCATGTAGATTTGATTTTTCGGGATATAAAAAGGGTATCTCAAGTAATTGATGATTGTTTAGAGGGCAAGGTTTCTACTCATTATCATACAGGACATCCACATGCCTATCTAAATGTTATGTATATGGGGGAAATCTCCATTTGCAAAATATTGTTTGAGCGTACCAATCAAATTTCAAATTTAAAAGCAAAAACAAAGCCTTATCCGAAAGCCTTAAAGGATGCCTTAATTGGCTATTTCATGTTTGAAGCATCTTTTTCTTTGATGTTTGCGAAGGACAATGTGGATAAGGATGATGTATCGTATGTTATGGGACACAGCTTCCGAACTATTTCATGTTTAAATCAAGTATTATTTGCTTTAAATGAAGAATACTGTATCAATGAGAAGAAAGCAGTCCGGATGATTGATAACTTCAGTATAAAACCGAAAAGTTACAAACATAGCATCGATCAGATCGTTACATTGATTTCTTCCGATCCTGACAGGACAAGAGAAGGAATAGAAATGTTACAGCAACTTATTTCTGAAACAGAAATGTTATTAAGCTAAGGCTAAATAACTTTCTCAGATTGTATAGGCATTATTTCCCTTTGACTTTTGACAAAAGATTATCTATACTAATCACTGTATTTATAAACGGTAGGAGGATTATTAAAAAATGACACATTCGATGAGACTACGTTTCTTAGGCTTTGAACCAGTAATTGAATATGTTCAAAGGCTCTGTTTTGTGTTTGCAGAGTAATGGGATTAGTCTGTCCTTTTTTAATAATCTTTCATTTCATATTTAAAAAGATATCTATTATCTCGATTTGGGGTATTTTTAACCTATTTAACGATAGGTATTAACAACAATCTCTATTCAGGATAATGATATGGAATGTTTAGAAAGGCGGATGGTTCTGCCTTTCTTTATTTTTTGTACAAATTTTCTTTACCTTTGTTATACTAAAGGTAGGTTTATTTGTGGACGGCTATTCATGGCTTCCTTATAAAATATGGATAGGGCTTTTTCCCTTTACTTCAATCACAGGCAGATGCTTGTGATTTTTTTATTTTGGAGGGAACATTATGGAAAATAAAAATTGGAAAAGAAAATTTATTGCGATTTTTACTGGGCAGTTCTTTTCGTTACTGAGTAGTGCTGCTGTTCAATTTAGTATTATTTGGTGGTTAACGGATACAACGGATGGTTCGCCGCTCGTATTGACACTAGCAGGTCTTGCTGGGTTTTTACCACAAGCATTAGTTGGTCCGTTTGCAGGAACGATTACGGATCGCTACTCACGTAAATTGATGATGATTATAGCAGACATGACTGTTGCACTTGGGAGTTTAACCTTATTTATTACGATGTACTTTTATGAACCAAGTATTTTATTGGTGTTATTTGTTTTAGTGATTCGCTCTCTTGCAACCGCATTTCATATGCCGGCAATGCAAGCATCCATACCTTTACTTGCACCTGAAGAGCATCTTACAAAGGTAGCAGGTTGGGGACAGACGATAAGTTCTATTTCAAATATTGCAGGGCCTGCAGTTGGGATGTCTTTGCTTGCAGTTAGCTCTCTTGAATGGGTATTGATGTTAGATGTTTTTGGTGCTGTGATTGCAAGTAGTATTTTATTGTTCATTCACATTCCAAGAGTACCGAGAAAAGAAGGAGAGGTTTCTAGCGGTATTATTACTGAAATGAAAGAAGGGTATTATGCGATAGTGAAGCATCCTGTTGTTTTGAAGCTAACTATTACAATGACCATCGTCGCTATGCTTTATATTCCACTAGGTACTTACTTTCCACTTATGACACGAAATCATTTCGAAAGAGGTGTTGTAGAAGCTGGTATTGTGGAGGTTATTTTTGCTATTGGATTAATTGTTGGGGGGTCACTATTAGGTGTACTAGGTGATCGTTTCGATAAAATACAAACAATGGCTGCAGGAATGTTGTTGATGGGGGTTGCATTATTTATTTCTGGTATAGTACCGCCGTCATTGTTCATTGCATTTATTGTGATGGCTGGTTTGGTTGGTTTATCTGGGCCATTGTTTTCAGCACCATTTTATGCCCTTATTCAAACAGAAATACAACCTCATCTCTTGGGAAGAGTTTTTAGCTTTGTGACAAGTCTTTCGTTATTGGCGACACCGATTGGTTATGCGGTAGCTGGAGTTTTGATTGAACTAACAAGTGTTGCCTCATTATTTTCTATCATAGGTATTTTGATTGTCATAAATGCAGTTATAACAAGGAAAGCAAAATAGGAGGAGATATTCATGCAGTTTTTATTATTTTTTTGATACGAGCTTGAACTTGAAATAAAAGCAAAAAGCTCGTATCGGTCCTAGCTATCGGTACGAAATGAATCATTTTCGGGAGGTAGCAAACATGGAAAAAGTATGCTTTGAACTAGAAAATATAGAGTTGAATTATTTAGATAAAACAGTATTAGAGATAGAGCGATTAGCGGTACATCAGTTTGATCGTATCGGAATTGTTGGGAAAAATGGTGCAGGAAAGAGTACATTATTAAAGTTACTTGCAGGGCTAATTGAGCCGTCAAGCGGAATCGTGAAAAGTCATGTGAATTTTGCTTATTTTGATCAACTATCAACACCGGAAAAATCAGAGATAGATTACGAGTTAAAAGGGAAACTGGCAATTCCAGAAACAGAACTTGAAAACTTTAGTGGTGGCGAACAAACTAGGCTCAAACTGGCACAAATTTTCTCCAGCTATCATGAAGCTCGATTGATTGACGAACCAACCACGCATCTTGATTCAGATGGTACGCAGTTTTTTATCGAAGAATTGATGTACTATTATGGAGCACTTGTACTTGTAAGTCATGACCGGTATGTGTTAGATCAACTGGTGACAAAAATATGGGAAGTGGATGAAGGAACTGTAACAGAATATACAGGGAATTACACGGAATATGTTCGTCAAAAAGAGCTAGAAAAGAAACAACTACTAGAACAGCATGAAAAATATGTAAAAGAAAAAACACGTCTCATGAAAGCTGCTGAAGAAAAAATGAAGAAGGCAGAAAAAGTAACACAAGGAGATAAGAGAGTAACAAAAGTAAAAGGAAATCGAACGTTTGAAACGAAATCAAAAGGAACGAGTCAAAAATCGATGCAACGTGCAGCAAAAGCGATCGAGCAGAGAGTGGAGCAACTGGAAGCAGTAGAAGCTCCTCAAGAGGATCAAACCATTCATTTTCATCAATCAAAAGCTCTAGAGTTACACAATAAGTTCCCGATCATGGGAGAAAGCATCACGCTAAAAGCAGGGGATAAAACACTTCTCCGAGATGCGAAATTTCAATTTCCTTTAGGAAAAACGATTGCTATAACAGGAAAAAATGGCTCGGGTAAGACAACGTTGCTTCATCATATTTTAAAACATGGAGAAGGGGTAACAATCTCGCCAAAAGCTGTTATAGGTACGTATCAACAAATGGACTATCGATTTTCAAAAGAAGAAACGGTATTGGATTTTATCAAAAATCGAAGTGATTACAATGAAAGCAAAATCAGAGCTGTACTTCACGCCATGAATTTTACTGGTAATGATATAAAAAAGAATGTCCAGAATTTAAGTGGTGGAGAGGCAACTCGTTTAGTATTGTGTCAGCTATTTCTAGGAAGGTATAATGTATTAGTTTTAGATGAACCGACAAACTTTTTGGATGTTTTTTGTATCGAGGCATTGGAACGATTTTTGAATGGATATGAAGGTACGGTTCTTCTCGTATCACATGATCGGACTTTCGTTGAGTCAGTGGCTGATTCTGTTTATGTTATCGAAGACCAAAAATTAATGTTGAAAAACTAAAATGAAGGGTTGAATCTAAAATAAGATTCAACCCCCTTTTCACTATTATATTTCTTAAAGAGATTGCTTGGATTATCGTTTTACAATTTCTTCATTATGCCTCTTCATGTTGAACTGGTTTTTATACTTCTTTCTTACCTGCTATGCCATAAAAGAATAGCTTGGTAAGATCCTCTGCTATTGGAAGTGTCATAGTGGCAACATCTTCCCGTTGCAAATATTCTTGAAACATCTTTAAATAGAATAAAATTGCTTCATTAGATATCTCAGAGTCAATATATCCTTGTTCTCTACCTTCATTAAAAAGTTTAATGAAGAGTGGAAGGGCTTCCTTTTGATATATTTCTTCAACATAACTCTGCCCACTAGCATAATCTTTCATAAAGTCTTGAAAAAATCGTTCACTTATTTGATTAGCGGCAATACCTTTTTCAAATATAATCTTTTTAATCTTCTCATTAAATGGGAGGTCATTAACTAATAAATGTTTTTGTTCATCCCATATCTGATCAACATAAAACTTAAAAACTAAACGAACAAGATTATCTTTGCTTTCAAAGTAATTATATATGGTGACTTGCGATACATTGGCCTTTTTAGCTATTTCTGTAATAGATACCTTTTGTAATCCATACTTCATGAATAGGGCTAATGCGGCATTTAATATGTCTCTTTTCTTTTGTTCCCTACGTTTTTCAAACCCATCCATATTCTTCACCTCATAGTTAGTTTAATAAAAATTATGTAATAAAACAATAAAAATAGTTCATAAGTTGTTGCAAAAACAACAAATTTTGTATATTATGAAATAAAAGAGTTAAATTAATTCATAATTATAAGGGGAATGAGGATTAATATTATGATAGAAAACTTTCCAGAAATTAAAACGATAAAACTAAAATTAAATGATGTAAATGTCAATTGCTATACAGCTGGAGAATCTGGTTCTCCTGTGATTCTTTTGCATGGTGCAGGAGTTGATTCAGCAAATATATCTTGGAGTGAGGTATTAGGTCCTTTATCAAAAAAACACCGTGTATTTGCTCCTGACCTTCCTGGGTATGGAGAAAGTGATAAACCTAATGTGGAATATTCACTTTCCTTTTACATTGATATATTGAATCAAATAATGGATCGTCTTCACCTTGAGAAGGCTAACTTGGTTGGACTATCTTTAGGTGGAGGAATCTCTCTTGGGTATACGCTCGAATATCCAGCTCGAGTAGAAAAGCTAGTATTAGTAGGTGCGTGGGGGCTATTTAGTAAACTTCCTTATCATCTTCTCACTTATTGGTATACACAATCATTCCTCAATGAACTTTCGTATAAATGGTCAAGTAAAAGCAGAAGATTTGTGAAGTGGACGCTGCTAAATAGTTTATTTGGAAATCCTAATAATGTATCAGAAGAACTTGTAGATGAAATTTATGGATTTTTACAAGCACCACATGCTGGTAAAGCATTTATGTCATTCCAGAGAAGTGAGATTACACGCACAGGACTTAGAACTAAGTTGGCAGAAAATCTATCTGAAATTAAAAAACGGACATTAATCGTTCATGGGTCAAAAGATACCTCGGTTCCTATTAAACATGCGTTTGAAGCACATGAGGCTATGAAGGATTCCGAGCTGTATGTAATGGAAGGGTGTAAACATTGGCCACAGAAAGAGAGACCGGAAGAGTTTACCCGAGTTATTACAACATTTCTAGGGAAAGAGTAAAGTAAAAATATGTACTTGAACAGGAGCTATAAAGAAATGAACATAGTAATTAAACAAGAACAGGTGAAAGACTATAAAATAACTGAAGAAGTGGTAAAGAATGCATTCGCTAATGCGGAGCACAGTGATAAAAATGAACATCATTTGGTGTCTCGTATTAGAAATTCAAACGTATTTATACCAGAATTATCTTTAGTGGCGATGGATAATGATGATAACAAACAAGTGGGACATATTATATTATCCAAGATAAAAATTAAAAATGAAGATCAAGTTGTAGAGTCACTGGCTCTTGCACCTGTATCTGTCCTACCAGAATATCAAAATCAAGGCGTAGGTAAATTATTGATTAGTAAAGCATTGCAAAAGGCAAAAGAGCTTAGGTTTAATTCGGTTGTTGTTTTGGGGCATCCTGAATATTATCCGAAGTTCGGGTTCAAAAAAGCATCCACTTGGGGAATAAAAACACCTTTTGAAGTACCAGACGAGGCATTTATGGCAGTGGAGTTAGGTGAAAATACCCTTGATAAAGTTTCAGGAGTTGTTGAATATCCTCGTGTGTTTTTTGAATAAAATGTAAATTGAAATTAAGAATATGACCATTAATTATATCTTTTTTATTGGTGTTCAATATTGTTTTTTCTGAAGAAGTTCTAGAATTGGAGATGATATAGCTGTTCCGTTTTTAGAGCCCCTCTATTAAAAGTATATCTTTCATGGTAGTTGAATCCATTTCTTAATTGATTCATACTTCGAGTAACATTATTAAGCATTTTTTGACTATAAAAAAATAGACTTTAATCAGTTAGTAGGGGAAATGGAAAAATGACCGCTGCCTCGGCCCGTGTAAAATAATGCGTTGTGATTAAATTAGTAAGTCATCTTTAAACAATGAAATAAAGGAGTGAGTTTATGTCTGCTAAAAATTTTCCTGGACCAAATCCACAAACGCCATTTCCATTAGAAGGAAATAAAAATGTTCAATTTATTAAGCCAACTATAACAAGAAAAAATGTTTCCGTTGGTGACTATTCGTACTACGATAGTAAACATGGAGAGTCATTTGAAGAACAAGTTCTATATCACTATGAAGTAATAGGTGATGAACTGATTATAGGAAAGTTTTGTTCGATAGGTCCAGGATCAACATTTATTATGAATGGAGCGAACCATCAAATGGATGGCTCAACGTATCCTTTCCATTTGTTTGGCAGTGGGTGGAAAATGCATGTACCTTCCCTAGACGACCTGCCGATTAAAGGAGATACTGAAGTCGGAAATGATGTATGGATAGGAAGAGATGTAACAATTATGCCTGGAGTCAAAATTGGAGATGGAGCAATTATTGCTGCACAATCTGTTGTTACAAAAAATGTAGCCCCTTATACGGTTGTTGGAGGAAATCCTGCAAAAATTATAAAAAAACGTTATTCAGATAAAGTAATAGAGGAATGGCTAACCATAAAGTGGTGGGATTGGGATTCTAAGAAAATTAGTGATAATCTCGAGTTCATAATAGGTGGACATATAGATAAATTGAAAAAGAACAATTAAATTAAGATCGGACTGGATGCTTAATAGGTTCTTCTGATCTTTATTCTAAAATACTTCACTCTCGAAAAGTAGTGTGGATGATGACTTACTTGGTGGGTTTTGTACCAAAAGGTTAAGAAAGTAATTTAAGTAGAAAATCTATTTTCTTATATCTGAAACTCTTTTTCTACTATGTAGATCAATAATAAACACTTGACTGTCAAAATAAACCCTTGCTAACTTCACCACCAATTCTGTCATAATAAACAATTGCTTTTTCAGAAATAATCCAATAAATTCTCGGGCTTTCCTAATCAGGATCCCGAGTTTTTTCATATCTTTTTCAATATCTTTTCAATACGGTTATGTACCTAAACCATTGATATTACTGGGTTTCTTCAATATCTCATTCAATATAATTTCAATAACAATTCAATACTCATCCAATATTATTCTCTTTATTCTAGACCTCTTATCTCCATTATCTTTGTTTTGTTAGCAAAACTCTATTATAACTCCGAAAAAACCATGAAAAAACAGCCGAAAAAGGCCCGAAAAACGGTCATTTTTGAACCGAGAAAGTGTGAAAATAGGGGTTCAGTAGCAAAACTTTATTATAACTCAAACGGTGGAATGCGGGTTGGAGGGGTGGGGTTTTAGCAAATGATTATTCTTATGGTACAAAAGAATGTGTAACTAATTTAAACATCTCTCAACCAAAATAAACATTACCGATTCAGATCCGGTTTTCGTGAAAATAAACATTTCCGAATTCCGGGTCCTTTTCATGCCTATCCCTTGTCATTACTCGATTATCTCTTCTTTCCCTCACGCAACATTCTCGGAGAACTTTATTTTAAAACAGAAAAAAGGTGAAAAAACAGGCGGAAAAGAGGTGGAAAAACGTGCATTTTTGAACCGAAAAAGTGGAAAAATGGGGGTTCTGTCGGTAAACTTTATTTTAACTCCAACGGTGGAATGCGGGCTGGAGGTGGGTGTTTTGGGGGAGGTTTATTATGGTTGTACAAAGAATTGTCTAACTAAAAAATACTCTTGCTAGTAAAAATAAACATTTGCTAGTCCGACCCTGACTTCGTTAAAAAATACATTTGCGATTTCGGGGTCTTTTCATGTCCAAACCCTTGTCAGTTTAGTTTTCCTTCAATTTCCCTTCCAATTGTTTTTAGCAAAACTTTATTCCAACTCCAAAAAAAAGGTGAAAAAACAGCCGAAAATGGCCCGAAAAACAGCCAATTTCGAACCGAAAATCCTTCGAAATGGGGGTTCCGTAGCAAAACTTTATTTTAACTCGGACGGTGGAATGCGGGTTTGAGGGGGGTGATTTAGCAGGAGTTTATTTTGGTTGTACAAAAGAATGTGTAACTAAAAAATTCAATTGCTAGTGAAAATAAACATTTGCTAATCCAATCCCAATTTCGTTAAAATAATCTTTTGCTTTTTCAATATCAATTCCAATAATTTCTCGGGTTTTTTCCAATAAGAATCCGGGATTTTTTGTGTCTTTACCAATACAAATCAATATCTTTTCTATAGTTTTTTCATAAGTTTATTATGGCCTAATCCATTGTCAGTACTGGGTTTGTCCAATATTCTATTCATTTTTCAACTCAATAATAAACCTACTTTTGTTCAATATGATCCAACGTTGTCTATTGTCTCTATTCTCTACTATCTTTCTTCTGATATTTTTAGCAAAACTTTATTCTAACTTCGAAAAAAGGGTGAAAAAAACAGGTGGAAAAAGCCCCGTAAAACGCCCGTTTTTGATTCAAAAACCTTCAAAATGGGGGTTCCGTAGCAAAACATTGTTTAACGACAACGGTGAAATACGGGTTTGAGGGGGAAGATTTAGCAGGAGTTTATTTTGATGGTACAAGAATGTCTACTAAAATAAACATCTCTCAACCAAAATAAACATTACCGATTCAGATCCGGTTTCGTGAAAATAAACATTTCCGATTTTCGGGTCTTTTTCATGTTCATTCCTTTTGGTTCCATAAAATTATAAGTTAATCTTTCTAATGGTCATTCGAAATAATTCTTGTGAGTTATAATAAATGCTGGTGATTGCGAAAATTGTGTTCTTATTAACGGGCAAGTGTTAAGAGAACATTTTAATATGAGTTTTAAGAGAGGGGGATTATTTTGGGATCCACTACTAAGTTGCCTCTAACAGACGGGGAAAGAGCGAAACTAAGAAAAGCTAAAGATAAAATTAGTGAAATACATACTTTTGAGGAAGAAAATATAACAGAGTTGTTAGGCGTTTCAATTGAAAGAGCAAAAATTTTAAAAGGATTAGCGGATTTTCAGAATGTCCCTTCTATTGGTTCTAAATTGGCTGAAAAGCTGGTTTTTGAATTAAGTATTTTCTCATGAATAAATATTTAATGTTTATAAAAGAAGAATAAGAAATAATTGGTAAGGTTAATTCTTGTTCTTCTATTGAACATTAAAAAAAATTCAATTAAACTTTTATAATTTTACAGGTATACATATTTCACAATAAGGCTTACTATTCATATCGCCAATGTATTTTTCCATAATTGGTTTATTATCCATTTCGAATCCATTGTTTTGATGAATGGAACAATATTAGAATATGCTTGTCGAATATCCTCTGCTGTATGTTTAACATCGAAGATAAGGTATTCCCCACCAGTGATCTCACCTTCCAAGATTGCATCATCTACTTGAAAATTCTCTGAAATTACAATAGAAGCATCAAAACGACAGTTTTCAGGAAGTGTTGTTTCAGGATTATCTTGCGGAATGGCAAACAAAATTGCCGATTCAAGGAGATCTTTTTCCTTTGCCCATCTTTTTAACCTCTCCATTACTTCGAAATTGTCGGGACCATATGGACCTACTCTTCGCATATAAGCAATACGGTAGTTTGGAAGTGTTTCGACTTTATGTTTCATAGATTTCTTCTCCCTTTCTTTTCTATATGTTTGATCCGAACCAACACTTGGAGAAATAGAAAGGATTAATCATGTATACAATAGGAATTTTTTCAAAAATATGTAATGTACCTGTAAAGACGCTACGATACTATGATGACATTGACTTACTAAAACCCTCATACATAGATGATGAAACAAATTATCGCTACTATGATTATGACAAAATAGAATCAGTAAAAATAATAATGCTCTTTAAAGGTTTGAATATCCCATTGGCAGAAATTAAAAATATTATTGCGAGTGCGGAACAGATAAAGTGGAATAGCATTTTGGATGAAAAAATTTCTTAACTAGAAAAACAAAAAGAACAAATTACTAGAGAGATAGAAGAAATAAAACAATTGAAATCAAAGAATAATGCCGGTGTTCCAACCATTCAGGGTCCGATTATCTCTGAATGTTTTCTTGAAGAGCAGGAGGAGACATTGATTTATACGATCAGTAGTAAAATTAAAATTAAATTTATCGATATGCTTGTGAAAAACTTATATGATCAAGTGTATGCTTTTAATCTTGAGGTAAATGGGAGTCTTATGGCTATATTCCATGATAGAAGAAATAACTAGAGCTGAAGGGCAGCCGAACAAAGCCAAATATAAAGCAGATAATAGATTTATAGATGCTATTTTGAAGGTAGTGAAATAAAGACGAATGTCGTTTATTTTTTATCGGATCTATTTTAAAAAGAGAATCACTATTAAAGTTCAATTAAATCAATATTTTCTTCTTTTCCAATGTACGGTTGGGAGATTGCTTTTCCACGCACCAGATTCTACATGAAATCATATGTATCCATATTCCTGGAAAATCTATACTTTTAAATCTATAAGTCTTATCATGATATATACAGAAATTATAAGCAACTATTCTTGTATTATATTGTCTTCCTTTTTAGATTTAGTATACTGTATTCTACGTTTCCTTCTCTCTTTCGCTTGTTGAAATAGTTCTTGTTCCTTCGTCGTTTCAGGAATTACTCCTGGGACTGATACCGGCTTGCCCTGGCTATCAATAGCTACCATAGTTAAAAAAGATGTAGTGGTGAGATTTTTAACCCCTTTTTCTAAGTTTTCACATTCTACTTTCACATACACCTCCATTGAGGTTTTACCAGTATAGATTACAACTCCTTCCAAAGTAAGTATATCTCCAACTTTCGCAGAAGATAAAAAATTTACTGAATCAATGGATGCAGTAACCACCACTTCTTTACTGTGTTTCATTGCAGCTATAGCGGCTATTTCATCAATATACGACAATACTTTTCCACCAAAGATCGTATCCAAATGATTCGTGTCTGGTGGTAACACCAGTTTTGTTTGAATTGTACGAGAAACATTCGTTGATAATTTTTCCATAACTCTCCCACTCTCTTATCTGATTATCAGGTTTCTTTAAAAAAGGTTCTTGGGCAAGTAAAAAATCCACCACTCTTTTAAGAGGATGGATGTACAGGTAGAGGTACTATAAACACAAATAAATGAATAAGGCATTGCCTATCCAATCTAATAATATACCTTCCTATCCAACCTTCCCAAATCCCGAAGAAGATTATACGGAGTAAAAATGGCAGGTTTCCTGACTTGTGCTTCATTCTACTTTAAGCCTTCCCATCCTCAGACAGTGGTTTCCCTATTTCGTCAGCACTTACAGTTGCGGGTACAGTTCTGGTATTTCACCAGATTCCCTATTATGTCTTTGATAGACACCATTTTTACTGGTATAAACCTATATGTAAATAAAACAACTTTTAATTGTCTATCATCAATTTAATATACTTTTTCTATAATGCCAAGATTAAACTGTTGTAAAAGTTTTATAGTTTTTATTTTTAGTAGTTTCTAACTACTGTAGAAGAGAGATTAGTATCATAGAATTAATGTACTAGATTCAAGAGTAACTTTCATTTCAAAGGATAATACTTTGGCTCCTGTTACTTTTTATATTGAAATCTAAAACTTGATATGATAGTATGCAAGATATAGTGTTTTTTGAAAAAAACACATACAATATCTAGTATTTTAGTTATGGTGACAGAATATCTGTTTAAAAGGGAATCCAGTTGAAATCTGGAGCTGCCCCCGCAACTGTACGTGTGGACGAACTAGCAATCCACTGTATCGTATACTTTTGGGTAACGATATGGGAAGGGCTATAGTAGGTAGAAACACAAGCCAGGAGACCTGCCATAACTATCAGTTTTATTTCTTCGGGGTGTGAGAAAGGTAAAACGATAGAGTGCTAATGTTTCCTATGGACTCTTTCTGTCGTTTTTAGCCTACCGTTCATCCCGAGAGTGAACGGTTTTTTTTGTATTCTATTATAAGGAGGAAACAAATTGGCAACTACTACTCAATTGAAAGGTCTTCATGTTTTTGAATCTATTAACGAATGGGCAAATGAACTAAATATCCAGACAGAAAGGTATAAAGAAAAGATTGAAAGGATGTTAGATTCGACTCAAGTTCAGGAAGATTACAATGATATTTTAATTAAACATGCTCTTGAGAATATAGATGAAGCTAGTACGGACTGGACATATTTTGCAGCAAGAATATATTTACAATCCCTCTATCAAAAAGCAGCAGAGAATCGGAATTATGATGAATCGCTTTGCTATGGTTCTTTCTATCATCTAATAGCAGATTTAACAAAAAAGGGTATCTATTCTAGTAAACTAATTACTAGATATACAAAAGAGGAAATAGAGTATTTTGGTCAACTTCTAGATCAAAAACGAGATTTATTATTTACATATCCAGGAATATATACGTTAGCCACTCGGTATTTAGCTGTTGATCATAACAAAAATGTATACGAACTACCACAGGAGAGATGGATGGTAATCGCTATGTACCTGATGCAAGAAGAAGACCTTTCGAAGCGGACGGAACTTGTTCAAGAGGCTTATTGGGCATTAAGCAATTTATATATGACTGTTGCTACACCGACACTTGCCAATGCAGGGAAAAATCACGGGCAATTGTCGAGTTGTTTTATTGATACTGTGGGCGATAGTTTACAAGGGATTTATGATAGTAATACTGACATTGCTGGATTATCAAAAAACGGCGGTGGAATCGGTGTTTATATGGGGAAAGTCCGTGCAAGAGGTAGTTCAATAAAAGGATTCAAAGGTATGTCTAGTGGGGTAGTTCCTTGGATAAAACAGTTAAATAATACGGCTGTCAGTGTGGATCAATTAGGTACTAGAAAAGGTGCTATTACTGTTTACTTAGATATTTGGCATCGGGACATTGAAGAATTTCTTGATTTGAAGCTAAATAATGGGGACGATAGATTGCGTGCTCACGATGTGTATACGGGAATTTGTATCCCTGACTTATTTATGGAACAAGTAGAAAAAAGAGGAGATTGGTATTTATTTGATCCCCATGAAATTAGACAAGTAATGGGATTCTCATTAGAGGAATTTTATGATGAAAGAAAAGGCGATGGGGAATGGCGTGAAAAATATGAAGCTTGTATCCAAGCTAATTTAAAGTCGACAAAGAAAGTTGCAGCAATCGAGATAATGAAAAGAATCATGAGGTCCCAACTTGAAACAGGGGCACCGTTTATGTTTTACCGAGATGAAGTAAATCGTCAAAATTCAAATACTCATATGGGAATGATTTATTGTTCAAACTTATGTACAGAAATTACGCAAAACCAATCTCCAACAGAGTTAATTGAACAATTTATCGAGAACGAGAATACGGTTGTGAAAAAATTTAAATCTGGAGACTTTGTCGTTTGTAATCTAAGTTCAATTAATCTAGGAAGAGCTGTAATAGATGAAGTACTGGAACGCCTTATTTCCATTCAAGTTCGAATGCTAGATAATGTAATTGATATAAATTCATTACCTATTAAACAGGCTGAAATTACGAATAGAAAGTACCGAGCTATTGGATTAGGGACATTTGGCTGGCATCATCTATTAGCCTTGAAAAATATAGAATGGGAATCCGAGGAAGCCGTTAAATTTGCGGATGAATTGTATGAAAAAGTCGCCTTTTTAACGATAAAAAGTAGTATGGAATTAAGTAAGGAGAAGGGGCATTATCCACTTTTTAAAGGTAGTAAGTGGAGTGATGGTACTTATTTTTCCGATAAAGGTTACACAACCGAAAAATGGATGAATTTAAGGGAGGATATAGCGAATCACGGAATCCGCAATGCTTATTTAATGGCTGTAGCACCGAATGCCACAACATCTATTATTGCAGGTTCAACAGCTAGTATTGATCCAATCTTTAAACCTTATTATATTGAAGAGAAAAAAGACTATCGCATTCCGAATACAGCTCCTGATTTGAATCATGAAACCTATCATATTTACCGTCGTTCTGCCTATATTGTTGATCAGCGTTGGTCTGTAAAACAAAATGCGGCAAGACAAAGACATATTGATCAAAGTATTTCCTTTAATATTTATGTACCGAATAACATTAAAGCGTCCATATTACTCGATCTTCATCTTCAAGCATGGAAAGAGGGACTAAAAACAACCTACTATATCCGTTCCACATCCAATGATGTAGAAGAATGTGAGTGGTGTCAGAGTTGAGGACACTTATAGCATATTTATCTTATAGCGGAAATACATTAGAAGTTGCTGAGCTAATGGAAGAAAAACTAAAGGAAATGGATTGTATCGTAGAGGTTCATCGAATTGGAATTGACCCACCGATTTATCCAGAAAAATATGACATCATATTTTTAGGGACTTTCACTTGGGCACAAGGTGCAACTCCTGATGAAGTGAAAGACTTTGTTTTGGAAATTGGGTACAAGCCAGCGAATATTGCTGTGTTTGGTACAGGTGAAACTCAATTTGGTGGAGATGAATTATTTTGTAAAGCAGCAGTTAAATTGGCACGTTTTTATGAAAGTAGATGGGAAGTACTAAAGATAGAACAATCTCCAAGAGGGAGTCAGGAAATAAAAGTGGAAAGATGGATAGAAGGGGTGCTAGAAAGTGAAAAATATCTTATTGGATAAGGTGAAGATATTAGAGCCATTGAATCCAAATCGAGCGACTGCCGTATTTGGTGGAAAATCAAGCGGAATATTGAATTGGAATGATATAGAATATCCACATTGGTATAAGACATATAAACGATTGCTAGCGAACTATTGGCAATCAGATGAAGTGAATATGTCAAGTGATGTCAAACAGTTTCACCTTTTATCGGAAAAGGAACGGGAGAGCTACCTGAAGATTATTAGTCTTTTGGCAACACTTGATTCCTCCCAAACACGGGCAATTCTTTTAACATCTCTATATGCAACAGATCCTTCTGTTCAATCGATACTAGCAGTAATTGCACAACAAGAAGCAGTACACAATGAGAGTTATTCTTATATACTGTCATCTGTTGTATCATTGGATGAGCAAAATCAAGCCTTCGAAATTGGAAGAACAGATGAATTATTACTGAAACGGAATCAAGAGATTATGGAAGTATATAATCAATTTGTAGAGAAGCCATCTATTGAAAATATCCTAAAAACATTAATCTATTCAACATTATTAGAAGGGTTATTTTTCTACTCTGGATTTGCATTCTTTTATAACTTGGCTAGACAAAATAAAATGGTTGGTACATCAACAATGATCAGCTATATTAATCGTGATGAATTGGAACATGGACGCTTTATCTCTGAACTTATTCGAGCTACTTTGGCTGAAAACCCAGAGTATAATACATTGGACCTTACTAATTGGATTTATCTTCAGTTTGAGAAATCCGTTGATAATGAAATTGAATGGTCAAGATATGTATTACATGATGTTGAAGGTATTGATTTAGATGAAATGGCAGGTTATATACGTTATCGAGCAAATAAAATGCTAAGGATGATCGGTTTAAGTGAACGTTATCCAAAGGATGTCGAAAATCCTATGAAGTGGATCCGTGCTTACGCAGATAATTTCGATGATACAAAAACAGATTTCTTTGAACAAAAATCTCGTTCTTATACGAAGGTGAGTGACTTAAACGGATTTGATGATCTGTAAATAATTGCTTGAGTCATTTCTAATATTAAGAAAGAATGAATAAAGCCCAGTCGGAACATAAATCGCCGAATAAAAAACAGCTCCTATATAGATCCGGATTTTCGGTTTAATAAGCTTAACCGATTTCCGGGTCTTTTTTATTCTTTCTATTCAGAAGGACTTTTTGGGAGAACAATACAAAGGAGGGACGAAGAAGTCAGAAAACTTAAAAGTCAATTCCTTGCTAGACAAGTAATTGACTTTTTTTATCTTCATTTAATGATTAAATAATTGGCTTCCGCACAACTATGAGTTAAATATAAAATATTCTTAGATAAAGTTTTCTCAGTAATAAAATTAATTTATTCAAAGACAAGACTATAAATTAACATTCTCTTCGGATTGGCTTTTTACTTTTTTTGCCTCAAACCCCATCTTATTGATTCTATTAATGATGTCAGAAGTACTCGTTAGCCCTGTTTTAAATATTACATATCCATTTTCATTTTCAAAGTCGATTTTCACCTGTGATACCCCATCTAGTTTAGTAAGCGTTCTTTCTACTTTTGCAGGACAATCAGGACAATGCATCCCTTTGACCTCTATGTATAACGTTTCATTCATTTTGATATCACCACCTTTTATAAATGATCCATGTCTCTAATTAATGTTATTTAGATTAAATGAAGTTTATGAATAGTTTTAGTGGCACTAGTGAATTACCGTTTACTTTCTACCTTAGTTCAATAATGTATCTGACAGTACAATATATGTTTGAATTTGTTATTTATTAACATTTCACAATGGTGTTAGATTACACAAAACATTTGAATATTTAATGAACATTTATCTGTAAAACGTTAGTTTCACATAACTTTCACAAGGAATCAATTGAAATTCTATCCTCGCACTGATACATTGATGTTGGGTATTGTTACTTTTTGTTAAAGTTAATCAAGAAGAGGGGTTCTGAAAACGATGTTACCACTTGAACGACAAAATCGCATTAAAGAATTAATCATAGAAAGACACAGCTTGAAAATCTCCGAACTGAGTAGAGAATTAGGTGTGTCTGAAATGACTATTTATAGGGATTTAAAGCCATTAATTGATGAAGGTTTTGTATTGAAGACGTTTGGTGGTGTTACGATAGCAAACAAGAAAATTAGTAAAAACTCTACTTTAGATGCTTGTGTATTTTGTAACCGCGAAGTAAATGATCGGTTGGCATATCGTTTATTTTTAGCCAATAACGAAATTGAAGTAGCATGTTGTGGTCATTGTGGACTTCTACGTACACGCCAATTAGGTGATCAAGTAATTCAGGCAATTTGTCCAGATTTTCTTAGACAGACAACGTTAAGTGCCTCGTTAGCTTGGTATGTTATGGATACATCTGTTCATATGGGGTGTTGTCATCCGCAAGTTTTAGCGTTTGAATGGAAGGAACACGCGGATAAATTCGTTAAGGGATTTGGAGGTAGTGTTTACAGTTTTAGTGAAGCAATGGAAACCATTTTTCAAAAGATGAATGAACACAATCAGTGTTGTAAAAACCATTAATAATAGAATGGATGTAGATCAGGTAATGCATGGCCAAGGTTTGATTTAGTAAACGCTGAAGGAATAGTCATTAAAAGTTAAACGGTGTTGTCGCAGCTAATAGATGAAATTATTAATGCTTTAAAAATAGTATTGAAAAAATCTATATCAGAAAAGTGGAGGAAATCATATGAAAAAAATAATAAGTGTTTTATTGTTGTTTATCATAATAGTAAATTTATCCGCATGTGGTAATAGTGGAGACAATAATTCGAATCAGTCATCGGAACAAGAGCTTAAAACACTTAAAGTAGAATTCGAACTTCCAGAGAAAGCAGATGTTGATGAAACAGTTGAACTAAAAGCTATCGTTACATATGGCGATGAAAAGGTAACTGATGCGGATGAAGTTGAATTTGAATATTGGGAACAAGGGAACCAAGAAAAAAGTACTACGATTGAAGCGAGTAATAACGGTGATGGAACTTATACTGCTGAAGTTTCTTTTGGTACAGATGCTGTTTATGAGATATATGCTCACACGACTGCAAGAGACTTACACACGATGCCGAAAAAGACAATTACGGTTGGTGAAGGTGTAAATAACGAGCAAGAAGCGGAAAGTCACGAGCACGGTCATGGTGAACAAGCAGATGTATTTGGAATGCATTTTATTGAACCAGAAGATGTGAAAGTAGATGAAGAAGTTGAACTTGCTGTGCATTTACAACTTGATAATGAACCTCTACGTGATGCAAGAGTACGCTATGAGATTGTTAGTGCTAATTCTGAGAAGCATCATTGGGTTGAAACAGAAGAATCAAGTCCAGGTGAATACTCTGCTTCATTTTCATTTGATGAGGCAACGGAATACACAATGACAATTCATGTGGAAAATGATGAGGGTCTACATGAACATGAGGAATACACTGTTGTAGTTAATTAATAAACGATAAAAATTTCTTATCGCTAAAACTCTTTTTCTACTATGTATAACTAAAATAAATATCTCTTAACCCAAATAAATATTACAAAGGCTTATTGTGCAAACCGGACAGGTTAATTGAAAAAGGAAAAAGGTGTCACATCTATAAAAAAGTGATACCTTTTTGTTTGGAGTTTAATCCCCTACATATTTGCGGATTTTACGATAGTAACGCCGTTGGTACGTCCAGTCAATATATCCTGCATTTCGTAGGGGAAAGTGACGGTGTCGTTTATTCCATTAAGAAAAATGGTTAGATACCAGGATTATTATAAATCGTAAATTAAGCTTTAAAAAATAAGGCAGTTTATCTTAAACTATTATCATCTAAACTATTAAGAGCGTGGAGATAACATTATCTCCCGCTCTGTTTTTTTCCTCGCATGGATAATATACCGATTAAACCACCAATAACAATCATCAAAATATCAATAACAATCTCCCAACCTTGAAATGCGTTTATATAATTCACCAAGAACCAACTTTTACTCCCATTAGTTAAATGATTAATTAAACCTCCTACTCCTTGGATAAGGAATAATAAACTAATCCCGCTAATAATTTCTTTCATGTTTATCCACCTCGTTTATAATTTTAAATTACATTTAATGCCGATATTGAAAAAATAGCTCCAATTAATCCAACTGTCATTAGTAATGAATTATGTGGTATATCATGGTATGATATGATTAAAATAACACATTGTGTTAAAAACATAATAACACACTGCGTTAAATAAAGGAAGTGACTTTCGATGCCAAAAATAGTTAATCACGAGAAAAAACGTAAATTAATTGCTGAGGCTGCATGGAAAATAATTAAAAATGATGGGTTTGAAAAAGCTTCTATACGAAGAGTTGCGACAGAAGCGGGGATGTCTTCTGGTGCTTTAAGACATTATTTTTCTACTCAGGACGAAATGCTGCTCTTTATTATGGACTACTTCTTTGATGCAGGTAGAGAACGCTCTAATCATAAAGAATGGTCAAAATATCCACTAAAAACAGTTGAGGAAGTATTACTTGAGCTTGTCCCAATCGATGAAGAAAGAAAAATTGAAACGAGCGTATGGTGGATTTTTGCACTTCGTTCACTTACAAGTGAAGTTTTAAAAGATAAGAAAGATGAATTAACGAATGGGACATATGAATTATCTACTTCCATGCTTGAGATACTAATGTTAAAAGGGATTTTATCAGATTCAGTTAATATAGAATTAGAAAAAAGCAGATTATCTGCTTTGGTAGAAGGGCTGTCATTTCATGCATTATTACGGCCTGATGTATACACACCAGAAAAGGTGAAAGAAGTAATCGGTTATCATTTACAATCTCTTTGTAATTAATACAAGAATAGGATCAGAGGCGGTATTTAATTTTTGTTAATAACCTAACCCATATTTATGGCTATTTTTATTCGTATGAGTAGATCGAATTATAGGAGAGGGCTAATCCCTTTCCTATAAATATGAGCATAGATTACTATGCCTGTTTTTTTCCAAAGGACAATTGCGGTAATTGTCATCCATAAAAAAACAGAACCGTATAGTATTCGTTGAAGAAGTCCACCAGGAAGGTACATTATGAACGGTTGGAAAAAGAGAAGTATTAGAGAACTTGTCGTAAGTATTGTAGGAACATACGTCCAAAAAGCTAGCTTAGGCATTGTTTTGTGAATAGAAATACCAATTAGTATCAGTGCAGGTATCTGAACAATCATACCTGGTAGTGAACCTAGGGTATGCAATAGAAAATTTATATCAGCAGGGAAAATGCCTGAAATGTTATAGCTCAGTCCGTAGATTACTAGTAATCCCGTAGCTATTATTGTTTTTTTATTTCTTGGCCAAAATCGGTGTAATCCAACTGCTCCAACGATAATGACGATACCGGTAAATGTAAATGTCCAATTCATTAATAAATGATAGGGGGAACAGATTTCATACGGTGCAAGTGGATGTGTGTTGAAGTCACAAGTTGTTACACCTAAATCACTCATTGGTTGTTTAAGAAATTTGTAAGGAGATGTCGTTGCCTGAATGACGATGTACTCGATGTGGAAATACACACTTAAAGAGACCCAACTTAACAATCCTACCTTTATGGTTATTTTATGATTACGAAAAAATATAGTTAGGATTAATGCCAGAATAGTGATGATAATCATGAAGGTATAAGTGATTTCCATCCTTACTCTCCTCCTTTTACTCTCCAACTTTAACATGTAAATCTACTGTTAAGGAATCTCTGCACTTGTAAATCCATCTTCATAATTTTCCTTTTTAATCATTCATTCCTACATCTTAGCATCAATAGACATTCAGTAATTAATAAATTTTCTAAAAATATTTAAATTCACCCTTGCAATTTGGAAATCCAAATCGTATAATAAACTTAAATTAATGATTTGTATTCCCAAATCGAGTTATAAACATAAACCGCTATCTATGACTAACATCTGAAGTTTTTAAATAAAAATTAATGTTAATGGAGGCGAAAGGAATGGAAAAAGGTTTGAAAGAAGTATTCGATATTTACAAGAAACTTCAACAAAGAGGATTAACGTTTATCAAACAACCGAAACGAATGATTGTTATTAGCTCCAACGGAATAGAACTAATTAATTTAAAGAAAGGTGATAAATATGGACAGAAATAAGGAATTGAAACAAGAAGTAATGGAAATTAATTGGGAACAACAAAAAGTACTTTCTAACCCACTTAGAGCAAGAATCGTTGCTTTTCTCTATGAACAAGCGATGACACCGAAACAAGTAGCAGATTTAGTGGGGAAAAATCCTGGAACGGTTTATTATCATATTCAGCAACTTTTCAAGCACGATATTCTAGAAATTGAACGTGTCGATACGGAAAAAGGGATCGTAGAGAAATATTACCGAGCGAAAGCTAATGTCTATAAGAATCCAGAGCAAGTATCCCCACCAGGACATGTTGATGGCGGTACGACCAATATTTATATGTCAAAGAAACTTCTAGAAGAATTCCGTAATGAACTACAAGAACTTTTCTTTAAATATGGTCACTTATCGTATAAAGAGAAGGATCAGGAAGAACAGGTACCATATGAAATTGATTATTCCATTAAAGAATCGAAAGAGGAGGAAAAGTAATAATGAAAATGAAGCCATTTGTACGCGAGAGGAACTTTTTGTTACTAATGACAGGTGTTTTTATTAATGAAATCGGTAGTGGGCTTTACTTAATTGCAGGGATGTTACTTGTGTTAAATTTAAGTGGCAGTGTCTTCTTTTCTGGTTTAGCAGTGTTTGCAATAACGTCAGCGGGTGCCATGTCTTTCTTAATTGCACCACTAGCTAACTATGCCAAGTATAAAAATAGCTTAGTATATAGCAACCTTATTAAAGGACTTATCTTGCTTTCAATACCACTGTTACACTACACAATCGGATTAAATGTTTGGTATGTAATTAGTTTGTTATTTATAGTAGCTTTATTTACACAATATACGTATCCAATTGAGTCCACTGTTCTTCCTATTATTGTAGGAAAGGATAATATAGTGGAAGCTAATTCCTACCTACAAACTATACGAGAAGGTTTTAATATTGCTTTTCTTGCAGGTGCCGGAATAATCGTCACATTTATTGGTACGATTCCAGCTATATCGATCTTTGCAGTCTGTCTATTAGTAGTAAGCCTCTTGTATACATTCTTTAATTTCCCACAACCAGACATTTCAAGAGAAAATCTTAAATCTGTTCAATCTGCAACAATAGCATATGTGAGCGACCTCAAAGGTGGATTTAACTATATTAAAAATTCATTAGTTCCGAAAATGATCTTTTCAATTGTGTTTATTAATATTGCTATGGTTATTATGACAACTAATTTACCGGCATTCGCATTAACAAAAGGGAATGGTACAGAAGCAGCATATGGTTTTTACTTAGCGGCAATGTCACTAGGGATGTTAATAGGTGCACTTGTTACGCCTAAACTGAAACATATTGATTTTGGAAAGTTGATTATCGTTACATTTTTCGGAACGGGTCTGATGTGGATGGGGACAGCAACACTACCTTTAATTCCTTCTATTATGTTATATTGCGCAGGTGCCGTTTCCATTGGAGTACTGAATATTCTAGTTTTCTCATCCATTCAAAAACAAGTAGAGACTCAATTTATCGGTAGAGTCATTACATTGTTAACTAGTGCAGCATCTATTGGTATGCCGGTAGGAGCACTCATTGGTGGCTTCATCGGAGAGGCTTTTGCACCACATATCTCCGTTATGATTTGTAGTATTTCGATAATTTTATTTAGTGTATATTGGTTAAGTAGCTCAGTACTACGTAAACTTCCTAGTATTGAACACGTCAATTTGTTTAGTGGCAGTGGAGCGTAAGAAAACTAAATAGTTATAAAAAATCCTACTTTTATTAGTGAAGTAGGATTTTTTTGCGATGGCGGGCTTATTGAATTGTTCCCTGATATGGAAATTGACTCATGTAACCTTGATGCTGTTGGTAAGATTGCTGGATCTTTTGTGTGTTTTCAGCCTCAAGCTTGTACCAACCTTTTTGAAACATAAGATTATATAGTTCATGCTGCATATTTTGTGTTTCTGTAAAGATACTTAATAAATCATCATACAGATGTTGATGGCTCGCTTCATTTAAGGCAGTTGAATAGGAATTTGTCATATATTTTTCCATTGCTAAAATGTCATTTACGAAGTCCCGTTCGTTCATTTGTGGTGTTTTTGGAACTTGAGTACTAGGGTTTTGGATTTTATTTTGATTTTGGTTTTGCATATTAGGGTTTTGCACGACTTAGCTCCTTCCTATTGTGTAATAGAATTATTTGCTTGTTTTTCTTCCAAGTGTGCTAATAGCTTACTATAATGTCTCTGATGCATTTGCCCACATGCTTCAAGTTTGTTTTTAATCTGTTGGTCCTGACAATGCTCTGCTGCATGATGGGCTTTTTTCATCGCTAATAAATTCCAAGCAAGCATGTCATTAATATAGGAAAAATCCTTTGTTGTAATAACATGGGGTGGTTGCTGAAAGATCGGTTGTTGGTTTTGTTGTCCCATTTGTTGATTTTGCAAGTCGACTCCTCCTTTATCATTTAATCGTTAGTTTGTTCTCGGATATTGTTTTTATGTACTTTGCACGTCCTCTCATAGAACAAAAAAGTTGAAAAAGACTGAATGGAATGCAAGACTTTATCCATAAGTAATTTTTAATTAATCTACAGTGATTTCAAGTAGAGAAAATGGGAAGGATGGTACGATGTCAGAAGTAAAAGATGAGATTATTCTTAGAGGATTGAAAGAAAATAATTTAAAGAATATTGATTTGAACATTCCAAAAGAAAAACTAATTGTGTTTACTGGTCTATCTGGCTCTGGTAAAAGTTCTGTTGTGTTTGATACGTTAGCAACAGAAAGTAGAAGACAAATGACATTGAACTATCCTCTCTATGTTAGAAATCAAATGCCACGTTATGAACGGCCAAAAGCAGATTTGATGCAAAATTTAAGTCCTGTTGTCGTAGTTGAGCAAAGACCAATTGGAGGAAATTCACGTTCCACTGTTGGTACTTATATGGATATTGATCCATTAATTAGACTGTTATTTTCAAGAATTGGCGAGCCTTCAATTGGTTCTGCAACAGATTTTTCTAGCCAAAGCGCTTTTGGTAAATGTCCGGAATGTGGTGGGTATGGAGAAGTAATTAAACCAGATGTACATAAATTAATTGATTTTGACAAGTCACTCAAAGATTACGCTGTTCAATTTAAACCATTATCCCCTTCAGGTTGGCAAGGGAGATGGATGATAACTGGTGGATTATTCGATCCTGATTTACCGATAAAAGACTTTCCAGAAGAACAGCGTCAACTACTAATAGAAGGTCCTCCGGAAGGGGAAAGAGTCTTTGCACCGTTTCACACAAAAAATGGACCACAAGATCATGAATGGGATGGTTTACTGCCTAGATTTACAAGACTGTATATTAATAGAGATATATCCAAACTTAGAGAGGTATCGCAAGAAGATGTGCTAGCTGTAACGACACAGTCTTTTTGTCCAACATGCCTTGGTTCAGGATTAAATCCTAAAGTATTAGCATGTAAAATAAATGGCTATAATATCGCACAATATGAGCAATTAGAACTTACCGAATTAGTTGGAGAAATAAAGAAAATAAACGATCCAGTTGGAGAATCTATTGCATTACAAACAGTCCCACTCATACAGCAACTAGTGGATATGGGATTAGGTTATTTAAGTTTATCAAGGAAAACAAATACTTTATCTAGTGGTGAGGCTCAAAGGGTAAAAATAGCTCGTCATTTAGGAAGTAGTTTAAATAATATTACATATATTTTCGATGAACCAAGTGCAGGACTTCATCCAGAAGAAGTGGATATGCTGATTCAGACGATGCAACATATAAAAGAACGACATAATACGGTAATAGTCATCGAACATAATTTAGCTTTTATAAAAGCAGCAGATGAAATTATTGAGATGGGTCCTAGTGCAGGTGTAGGCGGTGGAATGGTTGTTTTTCAAGGAAGTCAGGAAGAACTAAGTACTAGAAAAGGTTCAACAATTATAAACCACAAGTTCAAAGTAAATAACAATCCTAGAAACATTGAAAGTTATTTTAGAATAAATAAAGCTAGAGATAATAACTTGAAAAATATAAGTGTCTCGATTCCTAAAAATGTATTAGTATCCATCTGTGGTGTTTCAGGTTCAGGAAAAAGCTCTTTAATGTTTGGAGAATTTCTAAAAGCATATCCGGAAACAATTCAAGTTGGACCGGATAGAATTGGAATCTCTAGCCGTTCCACACTAGCTACGTATATGGGGATCATGGATGAGATTCGTACCCTATTTTCAAAGAGTTCAGGTCAACCACCAGGATTATTCAGCTTTAATTCATTAGGTGCTTGTCCAGTTTGTAAAGGAAAAGGTGAAATGAAACCTGAAATAGCTTTCGCTGATCCTGTTACAATCACTTGTGAAGCCTGTCAAGGCACAAGATATTCAGAAGAAGCACTTCAGTATACATTTGAAAATAAGAATATAATAGAAATTTTAGAATTAACGATTATGGAAGCACTTAGCTATTTTAAGTTGCCGAAGATTATAAAGAGACTACAAACCTTAAAGGAAGTAGGATTAGATTATTTAACACTCGGCCAAACGACCAGTTCACTTAGTGGTGGTGAGGTTCAACGTTTAAAACTGGCAAGCCATCTATATAAAGAAGGACAAATATACTTGCTGGACGAGCCGTCATTAGGACTTCATGTCAAAGACAATGAGAAACTATTAAATTTGTTCCAAAGTCTTGTAAACAGGGGGAATTCTGTTATAATAATCGAGCATAATCTTGACTTTATTGCTGCTAGTGATTGGGTAATTGAATTAGGCCCAGAAGGCGGTAAACAAGGTGGGACCATTATCTTCGAAGGTACACCAAAAGATATCATAAAGGCACCAACACCAACAGGAAAGTGCCTCCGAGCAGGTGTCTGACACCTCCCGAATTTTGTCGAACAGAATGAAAGGATTGGAATAATATCATGAGTGAAAATTTTTGGCGGGAATTACCTCGGCCGTTTTTTATATTAGCACCAATGGAAGATGTTACGGATGTTGTTTTCCGACACGTTGTCAGTGAAGCAGCAAGACCAGATGTGTTTTTTACCGAATTTACAAATACAGAAAGCTACTGCCATCCAGAAGGAAAACAAAGTGTTCGAGGCCGTTTAACCTATACGGAAGATGAACAACCAATTGTAGCTCATATTTGGGGAAATAAACCTGAATACTTTCGCCAAATGAGTATCGGAATGGCGGAAGAAGGATTTAAAGGTATCGATATTAATATGGGGTGCCCTGTGCAAAATGTAGCAGCTAAAGGAAAAGGTGCAGGACTAATTAATCATCCTGAAGTTGCTGCAGAGATTATTCAAGCAGCAAAAGCAGGTGGGCTCCCGGTCAGTGTGAAAACAAGAATTGGATACACTGACGTTGATGAATGGCGGGACTGGTTAACTCATGTGTTGAAACAAGATATTGCGAATCTTTCTATTCATCTACGTACGCGAAAAGAAATGAGTAATGTTGATGCCCATTGGGAATTGATTCCGGAAATAAAAAAACTTCGAGATGAGATAGCTCCCAATACGCTATTAACAATTAATGGAGATATACCAGACCGTGAAACTGGTTTAAAACTTGTTGAACAATACGGTGTTGACGGAGTAATGATTGGACGAGGCATTTTTAAAAATCCATTTGCGTTTGAAAAAGAGCCGAAAGAACATGATAGTAAAGAATTATTGGACCTTCTAAGAATTCATTTGGATCTTTTTGATAAATATTCCAAATTAGAACCTCGTCCATTTGGTCCTCTTCGCCGCTTTTTTAAGATTTATGTGAAAGGGTTTCGAGGAGCTAGTGAATTAAGAAATTCTTTAATGAGTACAGACTCTACAGATGAAGTGCGTGAAATGCTTAATCGATTTGAAAATAATATAGAAGATGTTATTAATAACTAACTTTCTCAATAAAAAAGACGTGGATTTAATAAATGTCCTTTACAAAGGGTTCACTTTATTAATCTACGTCTTTTTTGCTTTCTTATCCTTTTTAAGAATTACGAAGTTTCTCCCGCAGTTGTTCCGCTGCATGGAGTGCATTCAAATCATTATTAATCTCACCTGGCTTGTTTCCTTCTCCTATAATATATCCACTAAATTCCGCCCCAATAAAATCAAAAATATGTTGAAATTGCTGAATCATTGGTAACCCCTTTATATACGGATTGTCTCCTCCAACAGCTATAACGTAAGCTTTCTTCTCAGCCATTATCTTTTTGAAATTGGGATAATTTGCATCTCTTGATGTTTGTGACCACCGATCAATAAAGCTCTTCATAACACTAGTCATACTATACCAATAAATCGGGGTTGAAAATATTAAAACTTGATGAGGAAGAATACGCTCAATAATTGCATTGTAATCGTCATGTACTTCAGGAAAACCTTCTGGTGCATGACGCTTATCTACTATTGGTTCTATTCTGTAGTCTATTAAGTATATTTCTTCTACGTTTAGTTCTTGAATAACCTTTTTTGTTATTGTCTCCGTATTCCCATCAATCCGATTCCCACCATATAAGACACAAATACTCATTTGTACCCTCCAGTTTCAAGATTTGTTCAACGATACATTCTATTCTATAATAAAATTCAGAATCATAAAATAAATACCTTTATTAAAATGTCAGGAGGATCATAATGAAAATTGGTATTATTGGTGCTGGTGCGATTGCTAATTTCTTATTAAAAGAAATCAATTCTAAGCAAATGAAAAATTTACATATTAATAGTATTTTGGTACGAGATGTGGAGAAATACCGTACGTTAGAATCGAGTTTTGGGGTTAAGTTATATAGTAATCTTGATGATTTTCTCCAATCAGATATTGATATAGTAGTAGAAGCGGCAAATGTACAAGCCGTGAAAACATTGTTGCCAGCTGTGATGAAGAAAAAGGACGTCGTGTTAATTAGTATCGGCGCACTTGCAGATGCAGAACTACTAACAGAAATAAGTAGTCTTGTAGATGAATATAACCATGTTGTTCATTTACCATCAGGTGCAATTGGTGGTTTAGATATTGTACAAAATGCACATGCACTAGGTTCTGTTACTAATGTCACATTGACTACACGGAAACCAGCAAGTTCTTTGATTGAGGAAATAATTACAGATGAAAAGGTAATATTTGCAGGAAAAGCAGTAGATGCCATCAAGCAATTTCCGAAAAATATGAATGTGTCTATTGTTCTAGCGTTAGCAGGATTAGGAGTGGAAAAGACGAATGTCCGGCTAGTTGCTGATCCCCATATTGAAAAAAATATTCATCAAGTGGATATTTCAGGTGATTTTGGCGAAGCATCGATCAAGATAACAAATAACCCATTTCCGGAAAACCCAAAGACTAGTTACTTAGCGGCGATGAGTATCCTAGGCACATTGCAAAGAATGAATAGAAATATTAGGATAGGTGGGTAGAGCCTATTACATGCTCTTTCAGGTGAAAGGTAATTAGAATGAAAAAGAAATCTAATAGAACTTTTTCTTCTCAATCTCGTATAAACATAATAAAGGAGGAGGAAATATGGATAATAAACGAACCAGTAACCTTATTGCTATTCTTGAAGAAATTGAAAATGACAATAATAAACAAGTGAACACAAAACTTGAAATAGATAAGAGTAAGCGAATTGTCCAACGATTAGCGTCCTTTTCAACAGATTGCGATACTTGTAAAAGGAGCTTCACTGAATTAGAAGAGCATATTTTGCAGTTAAGAAATAAGAAACTGACATTAAAAGAAACTAACAATTACAAACAAAAGTTAAAAAGTATTAGTACTCACTTACAGAAACAACATAAATTATTGCCACAAGGGCATTATCTAGGAATTTATATGTCACTAGGTGTAAGTATTGGTGTGGTGTTTGGGTTAACTATCTTTGATAATATTGCACTTGGAATTCCAATTGGAATAGGAATGGGTGTAGCAATAGGAACAGGCTTAGATGCTGACGCTAAGAAAAAAGGGCAAACATTATGACTCCATATAAAATAAATATAAACCGAAGAAAAATAGTGCCCATTAGTGTTAGGCACTATTTCTATTGTCTTCTTTAGCTTTTATTTCTTTCTATCTTCCTAAACGGTTGTACTTTCAGATAAGTACCAGAACGCCATAGCCATTCCATCGGTCCGAATTGATAACGACTGAGCCACCATTTACTAAAGAACATTTGAAGAACAATTAAGGCTATAGCCATTAAGGATCCAATAAGGATTCCGAGCTCCCCTAACAGACCAAAACCATACCCGTAAAAGATAGTAGTCATAATAACTGAATGTGTTAAATAGTTTGTAAGTGCCATTCTTCCAAGTGAGTTAAATCCTTGTACTAAATTAGAAGAATGGAATTTTGCAAAGAATAGCGATAATCCAGTAATATATCCAATTGCAGCAAGCGGACCACCTAGTAGATAGCCAAAGTAATCCAACATGACATTATCTGTCAGAATCATACTTCCTTTTAAAGCTAATCCTACTGTGATAAAAATTAGCGTAACTTTTACAAGAAGACCACGATTTTCAGATAAACGATGTAACCACTTTTTCTTCGCGATAAATGCACCTATTAAAAATAACATAAAGGCTTGCATTGTAATGGTTAACGTATTAAAGAAGTTGAGAAAATCAGCAAATAACTGATGTTCCATTGATCCCATTTCAAAACCTAAGTCTATTTTTTCAAAAGGGTTAGCTGTTAATCGATGGGAAGTTATCTCTGCATAAGTTCCTTCACTTAATATCGTTCTTTCCAATTCACTATAAGTAGATAAATCGATCTCATCTTCTTCAGTGGAAGGGATAAGTCCAGGTGCATTAAGTAAGAATGCCAAAACTAGTGCCCACACTAGTACAGTGATGGCCTTCCTTTTGATGAAGAAGGTTAATACTAATCCAGCCATTGCGTAAGTGAATAGAATATCACCATCCCAGATGAAATGTAAATGGGTATAGCCCATAACAAGTAAGATAATCATTCTTCTCAGAAACACTCGTTTAAAAGGACGCCCCTTTTGAGCAGCACGTTCCCACATAATAACTGCACCAAATCCAAATAGCATGGAGAACACTGGATAAAAACTTCCTTGGAATAGCCATTCAATGAGGTCATATAACATCGCGTCTAATCCTGATAGTTCAGACCTTATTCCTTCGATACCTATACTCCCATATTGAAAAGAAAGCATATTCACTAATAATATCCCTAATATGGCAAAACCTCGTAAGCTATCAATATGATGTAGCCGTTCACCTAAATCAATTGGGGATAATGAAGCCTTTGTGGATTTGTTTTCATGATCTGATTCAATATCTTTACTTAATTGCATAATACACCTGCTTTTCTCATTTAAAATAGTTGCTATTACCTAATACGCTTTCGGAAAATTAAAGTTTCATAGATATTGTAAATTTATCAGGGCATTATGTCATTAATTAGTATGAAAGAATTGTAACTTGCATAAAATGGCATCAGTGTTTATTCATCTGTAGAAAATAATAGGAGGAAAATGATGGGGAAACGATGGGTTGTCTTTTTGTTTTTAATTGCCGGTGTACTTATTATTACTGCATGTTCTAAGGATGACAATGAAAATAGTAATGGAGAACAGTTTGATATAAATGCAAAATTAAGTTTAGATAATTTATCTGGTATGTTTTATGGATTTCGGAGTGACTTTGGTGGGAATGAATGTGGGGGTATTTGCTGGGATATTTATACATTCTTACAAGGAAATAAAGTATTAGTTGGAGTACCAGCTAATGGTGGACCAGAGAAAATTGATTGTACCGTTGATTCGTGTCAGGATTATACGATAGAAAATGGACAACTGATTATTGGTAGTGATTCTTTTCCAATTGAGATTATTGGTGACACGTTGCGAATCAATGATGTACAACTAACTCGAGTAACACCTGTTCCAGAAGGTACTGTATTTAACAATCAATATAAATATATATCGTATTCTGGATTAATTGGAATTACTGGTGGCGCAAGTTCAAAGACTTTGTTTCTAACATTAAATCCAGATGGTACCTTTGAATTAAATGGTGTCAGCATTGGAAGCGTAGGTGGATTAAGTGGAACCAATACATCTGGTGGATTTACAGATGATACACAGGTAGGAACATATACGATAGAAAATAACACAATCGAATTAACTGGAAGTGATGGAACTGTAGAGAATATTCTCTTCTTTATCCACGATGGAAATGTCAATGATATTCAGCTTGGAGAAAGAAATTATTATGTAGATGAAGATTAGAAAAGATAATGAAACTATATCTTGTAGAAGAAAGAAGTGAAACTATTTGCACCAACTATTCGTATAAAGAGAAAAATACCCATAAGGATGACTAGTAGTGAAAAACTCATTTCAAAGACCAAAGCTAAACATTCCTAAAACAAGGAGTGAATGGTTATTTGATATTATTGGCTTAATATTTTATATCGGTTCCATCATTCTATTAATTTCTGTTTGGAGTTCACTTCCACCTGAAGTCCCTGCCCATTATAATGCACTTGGAGAGGTAGATCGATGGGGTAGTAAATACGAGCTTCTTATCCTGCCGATTGTAGGTGGATTTTTGTTTCTTATGATGCAAGTCTTTGAAAAGTATCCAGAGATGCATAACTATCCTAGTAGATTAAATGAATCAAATGCAGAACAATTTTACTTGCTTAGTAGGAAATTGTTAAATCAATTGAAGAATATTAGTTTAATTTTATTTTCTTTACTTGCATTTGAATCGGTATCTATAGCGATGGAGTGGAATAATGGTTTTGGAGTTTGGTTTTTACCATTATTAATTGTTGGTACAGGTATCCCAATTGTCATGACTTTACTACGTCAGAGAAAAATTAAATAGGGATAAAGCTGAAGAGGCTAGTTCCGACTAGCCTCTTTGAATATTTTCACGGTTTGGGGTTGTAATGGCTATATAAATAGCGATGATAATACACAATAACAAAATAATGTGAAATAACACATGTAATGTATTTGGTACAATCCCATTCATAACCGGTAAGAATGCATGGGTATTTCCAAACATGGCTGTATAACTCTCAACTTTCTCAGCTGCACCGATCCCAGTTAGATAGGGAATATACCAACTCATCAATATTCCAATGAAAATACAGGAAGGATGGATAATTAGCCAAAGCTTAATAAATAACGGATATTTTTTACCAATAAACAATAGAATGATAGAGATTAATAGGGTGATTTGTATGACACCAATTAGTGTAACATTGATTAATTCGCTCTTTGTTTTCTCTTGTTGTATAGCAGTTATATCATTGAGTGTTCCTAGAGGTACCCAGTCTTGAACAATCATAAATAGCAATATGAAACAATATCCAAGAAGTAGTAGTTTTTCAGAAAATCGAATATTCCTCATAAGTACAACCCCTTTATCCTTAATAGAAGGTATTCAAAAAGAAGGGGCTGTACAATGGTCTTCAATGTTCATCTAGCCCCATATTTAGTACTAAAGCTTTACCGTCATATTTTTTGAAAGTGACCGTATACCAAATAGAGCTAGAAGGATTATTGCAACGATGATAATACCACCAATACTGTTTGATAGAGATTCAATAAAAGCTAATTTTGGTGGTAATGGTAAATTTAAAATTAATCGTAACAAAGCATCTTTGACGATAATTAAGGCTAACCCAATAACAATGAATAGTAAACCACCTAAAGTACCTAACCGATAAAATGCAACCCCAATTAGCCAACCTACTAGAAAATAAATAAATATATTTAGACTAACAATGGCAATCGCTAATACAAAGTTACTAGTTGGATCAATATATGGTGGAACAATAAATGATTGAACAACACTATCCACAATGTTTCCGATAATATTACTATCTGTCTCAATATCTGTTATAACAGAATTAATATCTGCTTCTTTAATCGTTATTTTTTCGAATAGATTTAGTATTACTTTGCTTAACAAGGAACCAATGCTTGCAATTACTGGAAGTGCAACAGACAATCCAAGTGCTCCTATTAACGCCCCTTTGAAATAATCCTTTCTTGTGACTCCATTACTTACATAATGAGGCAGAAAGTTAACACAAAGAATACCAACAACAAACATGAAAATATTTGCGGCGATAAACACAACGTTGAAATAACTATCCACTTCATAATCACCAAATGTAGACGCAATTATTTTACCGATATGAACCAATAACATGACACCTAAAAATCCGAGTGCCCATGTTAGTTGAACGACAAACATATCTAACGCAACTTTAGGATAGATGGCATTCTGTTTCACTAGTCTTCCTCCTTTGTTAAATGAACAAATAGTTCATGTAATGTTAATGGTGCAATATCTAAGCCGAGTTGTCTTGCTGCTTGTATGTCCTTCTCATTCAGTTTCTCGTAAATAGTTACAGCTTTTGTACTACCTAACTGTTCCATGTTTATTTGTTTTTTTGATTGAACAAAGTTATCTACTATTTCACTATTACCTGTTATTTTAAAACCTTTATTTATTAGAGAATCATAGTCTTCATGTAGAAGAACTTTTCCTTGGTCTAACATAATGACTTCATCAAATAAATACTCCATTTCAGATACAAGGTGGGTAGAAAGAATAATTGTTCTTGGATGACGCTCTTGTTCTGCTAGTAATTCTTTATAGAAAATATCTCGAGAAGGAGCGTCCATTCCCAAATATACTTCATCAAAAATAGTAATTGGCGTGCGGATAGAAAGTCCTAAAACGACATTAAGTGCAGATTGCATCCCTGTTGAAAATTTCTTAATAGGCTTTTTAGTATCTAATTTAAACTTTTTTACAAGGTATTCTGCATACTCTTTATCGAAATTTGGTCGATATCGTTCGGCATCCTGTAACATTCCTTTAATTGTATCTGTTTCTTCTTTATAATCTTTCTTGTAAAGAAAGGCTACTTGTTGCATCACTTTAGCATTTTCAAAAGGGCTTTCTCCATTAATCGTGATAGATCCAGAAGAGGGCTGTCGATAGGAAGCGAGAATGGACAAAAGTGAAGTCTTACCCGCACCATTTCTCCCTAATAATCCATAGATTTTAGGACTGTTAATTTCAAATGTTACATCTTGTAGCGCATTGAAATTCCCATAATTAAGATTTATATGTTCAACAGATATATTCATTATTTTCCACTTCCTCTCAATTTTTTAATGTAACAAATGATTTCATTTTCAGTGATACCAAGTTTATCAGCTTCTTGAACAAGTTTAATTAAGTAATCTTCGATGAATGATTCCTTTCGTTTTTGAACAAGTTTTTCCCTTGCTCCTTCTGCTACAAACATTCCAATCCCTCTTTTCTTATAGAGAATTCCCTCCTCTACTAACTGATTTACTCCTTTAGAAACTGTTACATGGTTGATTTTGTAAAAATTAACTAATTGGTTAGTTGATGGTGCTTGATCGCCTTCGTTTAGTTGATTATTAATGATCTGATCTTCAATTTTCTCTCTAATTTGGATGTATATTGGTTTGTCTTCTTCAAAAGGTGTACTCACTTATTTCACCTACCAGTCTTTTTTATTGGAGTTATATTGTGTTGCGGTTATATAGTTGTGTATATAACCATAATAGCAATATTTTATTCGTTGTCAAGAGGAGATGGAAAAAATATCTTGAGATTAGAAAGTTATTAGTAAACATCCTATATAAATGTTCATTTTCAATTCAGCATAGTTCCGCTATAATAGGTTAGTATGCAAATCGCTTGATATGTTAAGATTGAATGCTAGAGCATGACTATATATATGTAGTACCTGAGAGGAGGATTTGCTTTGACGACAACACAAAGTGAAACATATATTACGGAGATAAATGATTTAGATAAAAAAGGTTCAGGGCGTGCGGTAGTATGGCGTGATATAGGTGAGGTCAATCCTCGCAAATTGAAGCTAACTATTCCACAAACACTACCTGGTGAAAAGGTTCGTGTTACAGTAGGACAACCTGAGCGTAAACGAACTAGAGTAATGCCTGAGGAAATTGTAGAAGCTCACCCAGAAAGAGTAGAGGCACCATGTCCACATTTTGACCGTTGTGGAGGTTGTGTGTGGCAACACTGGAAATATACAGGACAATTAAATCAAAAAACGAATCATGTGAAGAAAGTCTTGGAAGAACAAGGATTTGACTCATCTCTTGTTCATGACACCATTGGGATGGAAGATCCGTGGCGTTATCGAAATAAGATGGAGTTTACATTTGCTCCAGATGGTTCCCTTGGATTACACGAACTAGGAAACTTCCGAAAAATCATTTCACTAGAAACATGCTTAATTGCTGGTAAGGAAATGGTAGAAGCAACGATGGAAGTAGCAGATTGGGCTAAGGATTATGAGTTATCTGGATACAATAAAGATTCACATGAAGGTTTACTACGTCATTTGATGGTACGTCAGTCATTTGCTACAGGAGAAGTGATGTTAGGATTATTTGCAACCGAATCTCCAACTGGTGAACTAGAAGCTGCAGCAAAAGACTTAGAAGAAAGAATTACTAAGAATTTCCCTCAAGTAAAAAGTTTAATGTGGTTTAAAAATACCGACTGGGCTGACCGTACACAAGCAGAAGAAACGTATAATCTAGCAGGTCGTGATTTTATTTATGATGAAATGCTAGGATATCGTTACCGTATTTGGTTTGATACATTTTTCCAAACTAATCCGACACAAGCGCAGAAATTAGTAGAGCTAGCACTGGAAATGGCTCAACCTAAAGAAACAGAAAAAATGATTGATTTGTTCTGTGGTGTTGGTACATTCTCTCTTCCATTTGCAAACCGTGTAGGGAAGCTTGCGGGAATTGAGATTGTGGAAACGTCTATTGAATCTGCAAAACGAAATGCGAAGGATAATGGAATTGATAACACATATTTCCTAGCGAAAGATGCCAGACGTGGGATTGATGAAGTACTAGAAAGCTTTGGCATTCCTGAACTGTTATTATTAGATCCTCCTCGTTCTGGTGCTGGTGGAAAAGTAATGCGCAGAATTGGTCGCGCTCAGCCAGAACGTGTTGTCTATGTATCTTGTAATCCAGATTCATTTGCAGTGGATATAAAAGAACTGGAGCCGTTCGGATATGAGTTGGTAGAAGTTCAACCAGTTGACTTATTCCCGCATACGATGCATGTGGAATGTGTTGCAATACTGATAAACAAGATGTAGATCTCGAATAAACTCTTGGCAACCATAATAAACTCTTGCTAACTTCACCGCCAATTCTGTAATAATAAACCTTTGCTTTTTCAATACAAGTCCAATAATTTCTCGGGTTTTCCTCATCAGGAGCCCGAGTTTTTTCACGCCTTTTTCAATATCTTTTCAATACAGTTATGTTCCCAAACCATTGATGTTACTGGCTTTGTCCAATATCCGATTCAATACTAATTCAATAACAAATCAATATTTATCCAATATTTTTATCTTTTTTCTTCATATCTTTACTCCATTATTTTTCTTTATTTTGTTATCAAAACTCTATTATAACTCCGAAAAAACCATGAAAAACCAGCCGAAAAAGGCCCGAAAAACGGTCATTTTTGAACCGAAAAAGTGTGAAAATGGGGGGTTCGTAGCAAAACTTTATTATGACTCAAACGGTGGAATGCGGGTTGGAGGGGTGGGGTTTTAGGAGATTAATTTTTTAATTGTACATAGTAGAGAAAAGAAATTCAGTTGATTTTGTAATATTTCAACCGGAATGTGGAATAGGGAGGTAAGAGGAAAGAGTGTGTATTATGTTGCATTAGGATGGAAATCGTAAGAGTGTTAATGTTGTATGAATTATTGGTGAAATAGGTGTCTCCTGTCACCCTCTACTTTCCCTTTCTTTAAGTAACCTTGTTCTAATCCAATGGAACTTTGTTGGTTTTTAGGGGGAAAAAGAAGTGGGAGAATCAATAAGTATTCGGATGTTTTTCCCATCATCCAATCGTTTTTAAAACTAAAAATCAATACAAATTCGGGCTGGAGCCAATAGTGATTCAGTCTATTTTATATGTTCAATAATCCCTTAATCACTTTCCAATATTGGGTTCAGGTATCGTTCAGTCCCTTTCCCCGTTGTTTTCCTGCTCCTTTGTATCTAGTGGATTTACAATATCAATTTAGTTCTGTTTCGCAAATGAAATAGGATTTATAGTAAGGTTCTATTTTTTGATAGAATAGGAAGTAGAAGCTATGAACCTAAAAAGGGGGAGGGTGTTTTAATGGGATTGTTTAGTAGGTTATTTTTTGGAAAAAAGAAAGCAAAACGACAAGACAAAGAGAATCAGATCGAAGAAAAGTACAAAAGACGGGAACCGATTCAACCGATAAGCCCAAGTATCAATGAGGATTTTGATTTAGGCATATCTATATCTTCATCACCTGTGGGTGTTTCAACTGACAGTACCGCAAAGGATTTCTATGTGTATCACTGGTACATTAAAGATACGGGTGAAATATTTTATATTGGAAAAGGGCGTGGAGACAGGTATAAAAGGCACCATGAGCGAGCCTATGAAGCGGAAAAAATCCGTGAAATGTATGACACGGATGTACGTTTTGTGAAAAAGGGATTAACCGAAGATGAAGCAATAGAGCTAGAGTCTGATGAAATGACACGAATCCTAAATGAAACAAACCATCAGTTAACTAACCGAATCATTCCTCTGTTGACTAAAAGAGGGAATGGATATGATCGCAGCCCGAATACACCGAAGTTGGAATTCGAAAAAGCTCCCTATCTTTATCCAAGTGATATTGAAGAACATTACTTTGGAATAAAACCTAGAGCTTTTGATACCGTGGAGTACGACAATCTAAAGAGGGTAGTAATCGAATACGGGAATACGCATGACACCAAAGAAATCTATGGTGGGAATTTGGACAAGTATCTCAGTGAAACCAAAGCCTTATTAGAAGCTAACGGAAATAAAATTCTTAAAACTAGATTTGCAAAATCCGTTACTGCTTGGGTATACCTTGGAGATGATTATGTAACGAACTATGAATCGAACCAAAAGAAAGCATTGGAAAGAATCGGACGAAACGTACCAACGTACCATCTGATAGATGTGTTGAAGCTGTTAAAAGATAAATTTGGTGATATAGATTTAAAACTAACAGAGGAAATTGAAATTAACCCGATACATAATCGAGTTCCACTGAAAGATATACGGAACTTACACGACTGGTCAAAGGGTTTTGATGAAGGTCATTCTTATTGGGAACAAGGGGACAGTGAGCGGAAGAACGGAAACATTGAAAAAGCAATTGAGCTATTCGATAAAGCCCGTTATAACGGCTACGATGCTCCAGCGTTATATAACTCATATGCAATGGCCTATCGAAAACTGAAAGACTACGACAATGAAATCGGCATCTTAGACGAAGCGATTGAACGTTTAACAAAAGATAACGAACCACCTATGAAATTTAAAGAACGTCGAGAAAGAGCGATTGCTTTAATACAAAAACAACAACAACGCAAGTAAACTACCAAAGAGAAAAGTTGTGTTTCATTTCATGTTTATGATTGTATTCTTGGAGGTGCTGTATGGACAAGGCCGTAAGAGTGATAAACAAGTTGAAATATCAAGTAAAACAATTAATAGAGTCTAACTCACATAGAGAAGTTACACCACAAACAAAATACAAAACGTCTGGTATATACATGATTTATATAGATAATTTTACTAATGATAGAGTTGTTCCTGTTTATATTGGGCAATCGAAGGATATACAAAGAAGGTACAAACAACATTATTCTGAAATATTTGCCTTGAATAGACTTTCGTATGATGAATACGAACGTTATTTCTTTTCCAAAGGTTCCTCTTTTTACGAAGGGAATTTTAAATCCTGTAAGATATTCAAATATATGCTAGAAAATAATTGTTCTTTACAAGACTTTCACATGATCATTTTAGATAAGGCAGATATGGAAAACTTAGAAGATAAGGAGCAGGAGTATTTTCGGAAGTTATTGCCTTCATTTTTTGGTTTTAATCAATTAAATTCCTTTCTAAAGAGCCTTCCATATCGTTTTTCAAATACACAAATGAATGAAGAGGAAATTAATGATTATATGGATTTAATCATGGAGGATATTCAGGGCATTCACGATTATTATAATTATGGGTTTACAAAATTTAATTTTGAACATTCAATGCCTACACCTAAAGGTATTGAATATTCGTTGAATGGAAAAGAACAATGGAACAAGGATACGCTGTTAAAATTTAAAAAAGTAAATTCAAACCTTGATGACCTGTATAAACAATACAAACCTGATTATGACGAAATGAGACCAATGATTGAAAAGAAAGACAAACTATATGGGGATTATGTAGTCGCTAGATTTGAATTTAGTAGTGCTTTAGATGCTTTTAAGAGTGATATAAATAAGGAATTTAGGAAACAGAAACTATACAGTGAGAAGGCAAAAGAAAACTTTATTTACAGTGTAATTCATAATGATAAATTGTATAAAGAGCAATTCCAAGATTACTTAAAATCTAGGAAGTGTGATGTAGATTTATATCGAACTTTTCAAAACCATATAGATAAGGTTCAGAATAAATATGAAATTAAGGTTAATAAAGAAGAGCCTTATCAAGAAATTACTGATAAAATCATAGATCGGGAAGTTCAAAACAGAAGTGAAAGACACAAAATGATATTTCCATCATGCCAATTCGAGCCTTTTACTTTAGGTGATAATATTAAAGATCTTACAATGAGATTAAGCATGGATGATGACTTATTGAATACTTGTCATATAAATATTTACATATCAAATAATGGAATAAGCAGAAGTTACATTAGAAAAGACCCTGATATTCTCAGGATAGATTATTGTTACATAAATAATGAAGAAACAAAATATGAAAAACAGTATTATATTGAAAATGAGACGACAAGAAATTGTCAGTCTGGAATTGGATATTATGAACAAGACTTTTACAGTATGTTTGCATTCAGACCGGAACGGTTTAAAATTACTAGCTTAATAGATAATGAACAGGATAACTCATTTATTTCAATACTAGCTGAATTTAAGCATGGGATTAATGATTATACAATTAGAGATAAGGAATTAGTTCAATTATCTGTTGTGTTAAATGAAATTCAGCAATTAATTGATAAAGAAACAAGATTTGAAGTTGAAGTTTCAGAATCATATTCTTGCCTTGAAAAATGTCTGAATCAGGATCTACACGACAATCCGTTTGTAAAAAGGTTATTATCAAGAAAATTACCCGGAATTAGAAAGGGTCAGAAATCTAAATCCACTTCTAAGAAAGTAGTGAAACAAAACGATAAAACACATCAAACTAGAGCAGAAAAATATCAAGAGAAAATAAACGTTAGATCAAATGATAAAATTACTATATTTAATTACATCTCAAGTAAAGAGAAAGTAACTGCTAAATGTAACAATTGTTCATATGAGTGGGAAAAACGCAGTGATCACCTATTGGCAAAGCCATTCTGTCCATTATGTTGGAAATCCCAATGAGTGATACTGACCATTCACTAACAACAACTTCCGGTGTATGGAGCCTAGTATAAATCATTTGGCTGATAGCATCCTAATATTCCAATATTGCTATGTTGACCAAGGTGAATGTTGCTATGCAAAGGAGGCGGGAAGAGCAGCGGGAGGTTATGATATTGTATCTAACGTTTATTCAACTGTAAAGTCAATCCATTTTGAAGTATTCAGAAAAATATTTATTAATTCTAAACATGAGCCTCATTTCAACATGATGATGGGAGACTTTGTGATTAATGTTGGAGAAGAGTCTGCCGAACAAGAGGCTAAAAGAGAAATCCAATTGGCATTGAAGCAAGCTGCGGCTAGTCGGAACAGGTAAACAACTAATAGAAGGGGTAACGTATATGAGCAAAGAGAGCGAATTCTGTAAATGTCAAAGTAATAAGGGCGTACATGCCGTCGAAGGGGAATTTGGATATTGGCTGTATTGTACCGAATGTCATAGAAAGATAGAAGATGAATTTCATTATTATAATGAACCGGATGACATCTATTAGATTAAAATTGCCTTCCTGTAAATAGAACACTATAGGTTTGACAAAAGAACGGGGCATATTGAGAGAATATGTAGTCCAGCATAAGAGGTGTAACAATATTGGCGAGTGTTGGACATTACTTACCTTACCAGAATATGGGGTGATTGAGATGGACAAGAGAATAGAAGAATTAATTGATATTACAAGAGAAAAATACTGTTTACACAAATATTATTTACATACATTTGACATTCATCGTAATACAACAATTTTCAAAGATACGGTTTATAGACTAAGCATGGAATGGTTTCCAAATCACATTAAAAATTGGGATGATGAAACCTATAATCCAGAAGGAACAGCATGTATTGAGATAGACATCCATTCAAAAAAGACAAAACATGTGATTTTTAGTGAGGGAATTTCGACTGTTGGTGGTATGACGTTTGATTTGAATAACAGGGATGAAATCATCAAGTGGATTGAAAGGGAAACGGGTCTGATTTATGGAAGGCAGTTTGAGTTCTGGAAGGAAAAAGAAAGGGAGCTTCATTTCAAGGAATGTATAGATGGGGTTGCAGTTTCTCCATCAGGTTATATTGAATTAAAACTGGATAAAGAAGGGAGGCTCACCTTATTTTCTGTATATGGACAGTTTCCTTCTGAAGAACTTGTAAAACAAGAAAAATATTTACTTTCTCTTGAACAAGTAGAAGAGTTAGCTAAGGAACAATTGAAGTTAGTTGAGTTTCCAGTCATTGAACAAAAAAAGCTCGTTCCTGCATTTGCAATCGAGGAGATTTATATTAAAAATGATTGTTCTTCTACCTTAACCTATGAATTCTTTGTAGATGATAAGTTTTCTTTGCAAATGGACAAAGTGATAGAGTGGGATGATATTATTCAAAAACCTTTCCAAGGTAAAATACTGTCACTCATTGAAAATGTAACACCTGATCAGGCATTTCAGTGTGAACCACATCCAGATTTACGGCCAATCACAGAGGAAGAAATTAAAAAGTGTGTCAGTACCATTCAAAAATTTTTAGGTCAAGTATACACGAAGGATTCAGGAAAATGGGCATTAAAGTCGCTATATCGAGATAAGGGATACATCCATGCAACATTAAAGAAAAAGGAACAGAAAGAGCGTGTATTCAAAAGGAAAATGAAGCTATTCATTGACTCGGGTACTTATGAAGTATTGAATTACATGGATAATAAGCCGTTTTTAGAAACGTATATGGAATTAAAAGAAGTAGAAGAAATAAAGATTGCAAAAGAGGAAGCGTTTGAAAAAATAAAAGAATTGATTGAGCTGACACCATATTATGTATATGATTTTGAGCAAGGTTACTATGTATTATGTGGAAAGTTAGATTGCCAATATGCAGTAAAGGCGAATAACGGGGAAGTTATTGAATTGAACGAATTGTAGTAAGAGCAGACTTCTCAACAAGTAGCTCTTTTACCGGATTAAAATAAACTAAATTATTTATCTTGGAGGCGAGAAAATGAAAAGGGTAGCATTTGAACCACCAACAGATCACTATGATGAACAGATAGAATCAATAGATGAACAAATCTGTCATTTAATTAAGCAATGAAAGGATCTTTCGAATAATAATCCCGGTTTTCCAACTAAACATCTTATTACAAGTTGGTCAAAAAAATATAACTTTTATGAGGATTTCCTCAACAGCATCTTTTCAGATTTTCTACACGAAGAAATATATAAACCAATTGTAGAGCCAAAAGGATTTCTTAAAAATGTACCTATATTAAAGTCATTTGAAAAAGATGATACATTTTACTCGGTAACTTTTATACGACAGTTTGAAAATGCAAGTGTTGTTCATTTAAATATCGACAGCAACTCCACTGATGACGTATCTGAGTGGCATCAGCGAGAACATACCCATTTTGAACTCTCAATAGAAGGAGAAAAAACTCATTATGATTGTCGAAATGAAGGCGGTGGAGGAACTATGGGACATGAAACCTTTACTTTCATTGTATCGCCTGCATTACCCAACGATACCTCTAAGTTTAAATTAGTCTTCAAGGAGTATAAAGTACCATTCCAAAAACCGACCGGTTTCGAATTTGTTATATAGTGGGGAAATTTGATTTAATTATAGCATTCATTTTCTTGTTCAATGAACGGCATCTAATGAAAAAAACGGGGAGAACTATACTAGACTTCTTTATTCTAAATTCTTTTTTCTATTGTATCCCCCTGCCAAACAGTTGGTTTCCATGCTAAAAAGTCGGTACCTACTGCTTTATAGTTGGTATCCAAACGGCAAAGGAATCAGGAAGACCAGCGGGCAGTCTATTATGTAACCAATCGTCATTCAATCGGTTTTTTTAATTAAAAATCAATATCAATTCGGGGCAGGTCCAGTAGGACTTCGTCCCTTTTTCTTTTTAACCGAAAAGTTAAAAAGTCGCACCAAGCCCTTGTCGTTACTGGATTCAGTAGGTATCCAATCACATTTCAGTTGTTATCCTTACCACATAAATCCGTAGGGTTTCCAATCTCTATTCAGTGTGTTTCCTAACCGTAAGACCGTCCCAAAATGGCTTCATTTTCCGTCTTTTCTCCTAATTCTTCTCTCCATTACCAATACCATCTATTTAACATTGTCTGAATATTTGATACAAACCGGAACTGAAAAAAGAGGGTGAAAACGGGTGTTTTGGGGAAGAACTTAATAGCAGATTGGAAAGAAGAAGAATGTGGGTGAGTCAAGGAAGGCAAGGGTTTAAGGGGGACTTGGGGAGATACCAACTAAGAAACAGATATATACAGTAGAGAAGAAGAAAATGATAAGAAATAAGAGGAAATAACCTAAAGCGAGTTATGGCTATTTAATATATAGAGTAAAATCAAAGTGAAATCTTAGATATTGTGAAAGGAATGTACTTAAAGTAACTTGGCGGTTTAATAACATTTCTTGACAAACAACTATTCTGTGTTACTATATACTGGTACTTAGTATAACTAAATACCATTCTCGCATAATTCCTGTTATACAGAACGCTGATAAAAATAATACAAAATAACAAATGGGGGTGGATTTTTGGAAAATATTACGGAAATGCTGAAAGGAGTGCTTGAAGGTTGTGTACTTGAAATCATAAGCCGTGGCGAAACTTACGGCTATGAAATTACACAACAGCTACGAAAACTTGGCTTCACAGATGTAGTTGAGGGCACTGTTTATACGATTACCATGAGGCTTGAGAAAAATAATCTAGTGAATGTCGAGAAGAAAAAGTCTAATATGTTTGCCTTCGGTTTTTTTTATGCCAAAATCAACGGCGATCTAATCGTAATTCATCCCCTTTTTCAATTAAAATTCAATCCAAATCCAGTCGCTTTTTTCAATTATGTATACCTCCAATCCTTTGTCCGGTAAGCGTTCAGTCTGTATCTAGTTCTCTCTCAGTTTATTTCCCCACGGTATAGAATCATATCCTTTCCAGTGTTTTTCCTCACATTTTAGGATCAAAAGGCCCTCCAACATCAATTCTGTTTTCATTCGTAATTATTTTATAAGAGAAAATGGAATGTGAACCCATGGGAGAGAAGGGCGGTTGAAATGGTAAATTTCGATTGGGACATAGTAGATGTCGATGGTTTTACGGAAGATTAGACGTGGAGAAACAATTTTTCATTATTTAATTGTACTAGGATGTTCAACCGCTATATGTTGTAGCGGAGAAACATTTTGAAGCCGAAACTTTCATATGGACAATACCGTATTACTGGTTAATATTAAATAGAGAGAGTGATGAAATACTGGAATTTGGTTGAAATCCCTGTAGGGATAGCAATTTTGTTATATACCAGTGCATTTAACCATCAACATAAATGAGGTTATCAAATGACATATTACTATTATTTAGCATCAGACCAGATAATGGGATTAGGTACTGGAACACTAGATTTAACAAAGACGGATGATGTTATTCCGGGATTCGATTATCCTGTTCAATTAGATATATTTAACGGTGTTGAAAAAGAGTGGGAGCTCCGAGCATTATTGCAATTTGTTCGTAATCACACTGAACCTTATAAAGATTGTACCTGCAAATAGCTAACTTATTAAATTCGAATAAAGTTGAACTGAAGGTACGAGAAAAATCAAAAATATTGTTACATGAGATTGTTGATCCTAAGCAACTATTGCTGCAAGAGGGGCATTTGTTGACGATTAAGGAAGTGCCAACTTTTATTTAAATAGGAGGTCAATATCTTTGAACTGTTGTTGTAATAGCCGTGAAACAAACGATTTAAACTACCAGTGCAAGATTCTAGAAATAAGTCATACAACAGAGGAGTAAAAAAGGATGATACATATTCTATCTAGTGCATCAGCTTCGGGTAGTTTGCGATTTGCTTTAAAAGAGATGGGTCTTGATAAAAAGGAAAGGATAATTTCTTTTAATGATACATTTTCCATAGGCCCAGTCTGGAGGTTAAATGAAGAGATTGGCGTAAAATCAAGAGATGAGTGGATGGAACAATCCATGAGCGATAAGTTTTTTGAATACAATGGTTACAGAGAACATTTCGAAATGGTAATGAATCAAATCAAACTTATACCTGAAGGCGAGCATGTGACCATTTGGGTTTCCGATAACGCTCATGAACAAACAGGGATGCGGTATATTGTACACCTTTTAAAGGAGAAGAACATTGATATCACGGTGATTAACACGACAGAAGCATATAAAGAGCTTCTTCAGGTAAAAAAAGTAAAATACACGATACTTCATACAGGTGAAATACCTCCCGAGAAGTTACAAATTATTTATGAACAGGATTTTGGACAGTTTTTCACATTATTTACAGACCATGATCGAGAGGAGATAGAAAGGGAATGGCTTTCTCTTGGTGAAAGTCAAGAAACGTTAAGAATATGGCGGAATGGAAGGATTCAAAGTATCACTGAAGACTATTATGATGATTTCATTGTAAAAAAGGCAAAAAGGCTGTTTGGTAAACATAATGAATTTATAAGTGTAGCTAGAGTAATTGGTGAGGTACTGGGGCATTTGGAACAATACGTAGGGGATTCTTTTCTTGAGTATCGAATAAGGAAATTGATTGATGCTGGGGTATTTGAACTAGAAGGTGATCTGAAGGCAAGACGTTTTTATAGTTTGAAGTTAACTTCTTATTGAAGTATAAAAGGGCACTTACTTTAGGTCGGCTACAAGAATGGCGTTTGTTGACGATTAAGGAAGTACCAACTTTTAATTAAAAATGGGGGTCATCATCCATGAACTGTTGTTGTAATAGCAGAGAAACAAATGATTTAAAAATAGAAGGAGATGTTGGGGCAGATCCGATTTGGTGTAATAGGTGCGGTTGTAACCTCGATATAGAAGACGTTCCGATCTCAGATGAATTAGCAGAGGAATTGTCATCTTGGGCAGTAAGGTATGGGGAATGGATTGATTGGGAACTAGATAAATCGCTTCCTAACGGGACCCAACTGGAAGATAAATTTAATCGAATCGGGCTCGTTTTAACAGAAAAAGTGAAACAGGAAATTGGTGGAAACTACAATATAAAATTCATACCATCTACCAGTGCGAGATTCTATGCAAAAAGTCAAAATGGCGTTGAGGGAACAGAATGAAACTAATCAGGCTGTTGAACTGGTCATTAGAAGTTGATGTAGGTAAAACAAAAGAATTCTATGAAAAAGATATTGAACTGTGCAAGTGTTTGTACTGTAAAAATTATATGGAGGCGGTTAAGTATATAGATCCATCCATAATAGAGGTATTTACTGCGTTAGGAATTAATCCTTCTAAGCCAAGCCATTTATCTGAGTTTGGTGAAATGGAAAATGGATTACGTTTATATATTGGAAGTTATCATTTAGTCGGTAATTTAATAGAAGGAGAGTATTGTACGGATTCTGATTGGACCGATACCAACACTTCGATAATTGGGAACTTTACGTTTGGGTTGGGGAAAGAGTTAGTGTTTGTACATGACGAATTGCCACGCCCCGTTTTGCAATTGGATTTCGAAGCTCGAATTTATTGGGTTTTGAACGAAAAACCAGAGGATTAAAATACGTATCGAGCTAAGATTATACTAGAACGGAGACAATAAAGAATGGAAATAAAAGAATATATAAAAACTACATTCCCCGGACTGATTCTAAAGCCAAGTCTTTATTCTCAATGGAATAAAGGTATTCATTTTGAATTAGCTAAAGGATTATATCAATTGAAGGAGAAGACAGATGAGCTAAATCCTGATTATTTTAATGCAGTCTATGATCAAGCCATTACACTTTTTAATGATCTTTTCTCAGCCGATGATCAAATCTTTTTGGTAACGAATATGTATCGGTATAGAAATTATAAAAAAAGAAGTAGAAGGAAGTTTAAGGTCTATCTTCATTATATTAAAAGTAAAGATGTCCGTTTGCGGTTAACACAAGAAACTCTACCCTATATGTTTGATGATGAAGAAGAGCTTGAGGAAAAGTGTACATCCCAATTTTCAGTACAATGCCACAAACAAGATGTTCGTTATTCAACTCTAATAAAAGCAATTTGTAACCAAGATTTCCCACCAGCAAAACCAAGAATACATAATCCATATAACTTGTACGAGCCAGATGTATTTTTTATTAATGCAACTAGAAATGTTATTTTTTATATCTATGATGATAGAGGGTGTGAAGTTATCGCAAGTGATATGGAAACGATACGCCCTATTTATGAAAAGTATGCTGATTGGATTGATGAATATTGTCGTGAAGAAATCGATCAACGCTTTAAGTAATCTTTGAAATATTCAGTATGAAGGAGAGATTGATTATTGTATTCATGGAGAGTAACAAAATATGATCCCTTAAATAGGGATGTTGATGGCAATTATCTGAATCATGAAGAATGGACTGAATTTTCGGATGTAGGAACAAAGGTTAGTATAGAGGAATATCTAAAAACAGAGCAAAATTATATAAACGCCATTAGTTCATTTATGGATGAAATAGGCTTAGATAGGGTTTATGTGATTGCCTTAGAACAATGGTCTGACGAGGTTAGAAATCAACATGATAAAGAGTTCCTATCAAAGATTTGGATAGAAAAAGCTGTGAATATTCAAGAAGTTAGAGAATTAGCAAAATTGACATTAAGGAATGCCATTTGGTGTAAATTAGGATATAAGAAGCAATTCTTTGTTCATTTTGGGTACGATTATTATATGTACATTGGAGCGGATAGAGAATGTATGAAAGCAATAGATGCTGTTTTACAATCTGGATTATTCGTTGAAAGGTTTGAGTCTCCTTATTAAAGGGATTATTTACAGACGAAAAAAGCCAAAACCAAAAAGAAAGAGGGAATCCTGATGAATAAGAATATCTGGCAAGTGGACGAGGAATATAGTTTTAAGCCAATAACTACGGAGATGGTGGAAAAGGCGGAAGAGGAATTAAAAGTTAAATTACCTGAAAGTTACATAAGTCTTTTGAAAGAGCAGAATGGTGGGTACATCAGCTATGATTCGTTTCCAACAAATTTCCCAACATCATGGGCAGATGATCATATTAATATAGATTATATTAGAGGCATAGGCGGAGAAGAGAGTATCCTGGAAAGTGAATATTTAATTGAAGAGTGGGGATTGCCGAAGAAAGTTGTTCTTATTTCAGGAGACGGGCATACTTGGATTGCTTTTGATTATAGAAATACAGATGAAAATCCACCCATTATCCTCATTGATCATGATGGAGAAGAAATTACTGAATTAGCTCCAGACTTCGAATCATTTTTAAATGAATTAACTAACCTGGAAGATTGATTATTCTTTTTATTTAACTGGAGAGGTGTATATATTTTGAATACGCTAAAGCTGCAATTTGAATTAGATACAAAGAGCTTTATTGAGCCAAAACTTATAAAAAAGAGAAGCGGTAAGCTATTAGTTGATATACAAGGTAGATTAGAAGTATTTGTGAATGATCATTGTTTCTTCTTAGAACCTTCACTAGCCCTGCTTGAGTTTGGAATAGCATTAAAGAACTGGAGGCGGGAAGAGAACTTTTATTACTATACCATTGAACACGATGAAAGAGAAGGTCCTATTTTAGCGTTTAATAAAATAGAGGAAAACTACTGGACAATATTTTCAATTTGGCAGTTGTATGAATCTAAGGAGTTACTAACTTTTGATAGGATAATTGAGGCAGTAGAGTTATTCCTGATCGAATTAGATAGAGAATTACTAAAGAATTATGGATTTAATATAGATGATTTCATAAAAAGTAAGTGGATATTTTGATGTTGATGGTGAGGCAGGAGGTCTTGTAATATGAAATATAGTTGTCCCGTTTGCGGTTATAAAGGACTGGACGAACCAGCATATGGTAATTGTGAAAAATTAGAGTTCGGCTCTTTTGAAATATGTGTATGTTGTCGATTTCAATTTGCCGTAGATGACGATATTGAATTGGAAAATGGAGGATTTTTAACTGTAAAAGATGCACATAATATCTATCGGAATATTTGGCTGAGTTTTGATGCACCTGTTTTTATGACTGAACATTATCCTTCTGAATATCAAGAAAATGGGAAAGTGAAGCGAGAGCAATTAGAAAGACAACTTAAAAAATATGGGTATCAGTTTAAATGAGTAATTATGCTATGAGCTTAAAACGAAAAATCCGATTAACTTAAAGTCTTAGAATAGGCATTTGTAACATATTATACGGGGATAGAGGGGATTCCGATAGAACTATTAGAATTATATTATAAAAGATACATAGGAACTGTAAAGCCTTTCGATTACGTAGAGTGGGCACATCATAATTTGCATATGGATGTACTTGGAATTAAGAAATTAGCCAGTATGGATAAGAATGAGAAATTAAATATATTTGAAATGGAAAAGATGTTTGACGATGCGATGAAAAGTATTCAATGGGAAGTACCTTCGAAAGAACAATGCGTGGAATATCATGTAAAACACCTTCATTCTCAATTGTTATTACCAGTAGAAAATGCCATGTTGCTAGTAAAAGAAATTTATGACTGTACAATCGAACATGAATTATTCAAGGAACAGATGAACTGGCAGGAAATCAGTGATGCCATTGATGATTTTCAGTATGGAGATAATCAGAATGGCTATACGGAAGGAAAAATCAATGAAATGATTGTTGCTCATGCACGTAAGCTCTGGCATACAAAAATAAGTAATATCACGTTTAAGGAACTGATTGGACAAAAAGTTACCGCCATTGATTCAGAAGTTCATTTCATTATTCAATTGGAAAAAGGTGCAATCATCATTGAATGTCCTTGGCGAATTCGGGATACAGGTGGAATATTGTTAGGAGAAACAGATATTCAATCTAACCAAAGTGAATGGAAATCGGTTAAAGAACTATTGGTTGGTAAAAAGGTTGAAGATATTCGGCTATATGAGCAATGTCCCCTTCTGATTATTCAATTTGACAATATCTTTTTGGACGTATTTCATGCCAGTTCCTACTTCGATGGATGGACATTAACCGATCATGGAGATTTCTATATATTCTCGATGCATGGTGGAAGTATTGCATAGGTTAAAGAAAGTAATTTATGGAGTAAATCTATTTCTTATTTCTAAAATTCTTCTTTCTACTATGTAGATCTCGAATAAACAATTTCTTGTCATAATAAACTCTTGCTAACTTTACCACCAATTCTGTAAGAATAAACATTTGCTTTTTTAATATAAACCTCAACAATATCTCGGGTTTTCCTCATCGGGAGCCCGAGTTTTTTCATGTCTTTTTCAATATCTTTTCAATACTGTTATGTTCCTAACCCATTGATATTACTGGGTTTGTCCAATATCTCACTCAATACCAATTCAATAAAAAATCAATAATCATCCAATACTTTTATCTTATTTCTTTATCTCTTTTCTCTCTTATTTACTTCCCTCTGTTCTAGCAGAACTTTATCCCAACTGCGAAAAAACCATGAAAAAACAGCCGAAAAAGGCCCGGAAAACGACCGATTTTAATCCAAAATTGGATAAAAATAAGGGTTCCGAAGCAAAACTTTATTATGACTCAAACGGTGGAATGCGGGTTGGAGGGGTGGGGTTTTAGCAGATGTTTAATCTTATGGTACACAAGAATATTAAAGCATAGACAAAACTAAGAGGCTGGGACAAAACCCCAGTAATAATTAAAAACGTAGCACTTCCATTTCGAATGGTAAGTGCTACGTTTATTTTTAATATTCTAACTCTTCCTAGTAAACAAAAAGGATACCATCTGATAAAA
>NZ_BMEY01000007.1 GCF_014637405.1 Ornithinibacillus halotolerans | reverse complement strand
GTTTATTTGATGTAGTGGTCGGGAAACCAACTATATCTTATCACGAAGAGAGGCCTTTTTAATTTTAATACCACGCTATAAGCTCTCCGGAACCCCCGGCATAGCCAGGGGTTTTCAAATGACATAAAAAAAATGCCATGCTTTATAACATGCATGGCAGTGAAGAATACTCTATACCTATAACCAACAATGTATGACCTTAACTCCAATATGTTACACTACTTATATCTAGCCTCATTAATAAAGGAGAATACGTTATGCATACATTAAATTATCAAACTGCATGGGAAAAACAAATTTCAGCTAAGGATAAGGCATTAGTGGAAAGGAAATTCGAAGAAACTATTTTAGAGGAGGACACTGTACAATATACATTAATAAGAAAGGATCGAAATTATAAAAATGAGTTATTAGTATTAGTTTTAGTCCATAATACTACTGATCAGGATATTATGTACAAACAAAAAAAGCTATGCTTATGGCATAACGATACATTAGTTGCAGAACATATATTTACATTGCATAATCTTACTGTGAAAAGTAATAGTAGTATGCCTTGGACTTTTATTTTTCCAATTGGGACATATAATCTTGAGGAGAAAATAGAAATTGACCATATATTTCTTAGAGAAAGTATTGAAAGGAAATCAGAAATATGATAGTGTTAGAGGGTACTGTCTGAATAATCAATGATATGATATACTTCTTCCTATTTTATTATATCACTTATAATTCGGTTAGTCAACACAAAATATATAAAAGATTGGGGTTGATTTAATGAGTCACGACAAAAACATAGTTGAGGAACAAAAACGTGTCGATGAGGTCATTCAGGAAATCAACATCATAGAAGAGAAGCTTTACTCTAAAGCCGGGGGGCTGAAAGAAAGTATTATTGATCTTCGTAAAAACTTCTGGGACGATGTAACTGTAAACTTAGATGAACCAGATGATGTAATTGAAACACAAGCAAGTTTAAAACAGCAGGCTGAGTTATTGGCTGAGCGGGAACGATCACATGGCAAAATTGGAAAACAGCTAAAAACATTAGCTCGACTCAAGGACTCCCCCTACTTTGGAAGAATTGATTTTAAAGAAAGACCAAGGAATGAAGAAGAGCAAATATATATCGGAATAGCATCACTGATGGACCAACATGAAGAAGACTTTCTAATATATGATTGGCGAGCACCTATTTCAAGTCTTTATTACGACTTCCCTCCCGGTGAAGCTTCTTATCAAACGATAGATGGTACAATTACGGGAGAAATTACACTGAAGCGACAGTTTATTATTAGACAAGGTAACATAAAAGGAATGTTTGATACGGGTGTAACAATTGTTGATAATCTGTTACAAGATGCCCTTGGTAATAACGCAAGTACTACGATGAAAAGTATTGTTGCAACAATACAAAAAGAGCAAAATAAAATAATTCGCAATGAACATAGTAAATTACTTGTTGTGCAAGGTGTCGCTGGAAGCGGCAAAACTTCAGCTGTGCTTCAACGTATCGCGTACTTACTTTACCGATTTCGTGAGAATTTGAATTCAGAGAACTTATTGCTTTTTTCTCCAAACCCTTTATTCTCTAGCTATATATCAAATGTACTACCAGAACTCGGCGAAGCAAATATAAGTCAAACTACTTATCTCGATTTCTTAAAAGAAGGAATTGAAAAGGATATTGCAATTGAATCCCCTTTTGAACAAATGGAGTTTACGTTAACTTGTAAAGATGAACAGTTACTAGCATCTAGACAACAAAATATGAACTTAAAATCCAGCATTGATTTCAAATCAATTTTAGATGACTATCTTTCCTCTTTACTCATAAGTGGCATTCAATTTAGAAATATTACTTTTCGAAATGAAATTCTTATTTCTAAAGAGAGTATATCAAAATATTTTTATTCACTTGAAAATAACATCAGTATACCCAATCGAATTGAACTAGTTTCTAAATGGCTTCTTAAAGAGCTTCGGGTCATACAGGATAGAGAAAAACCTAAAGAATGGGTACTTGAACAAGCGGAATTACTAGAAAAAGAAGAATATCTACAAGCATATTATGAGAATCAACGTGTAGATGAAGAAGACTTTAGTATCGAAGAAGATGTATTACGTACTCAAGTGATTAAAAGATACTTTGCTCCAATTCGTAAGCAAATTAAACAATTTGCATTTGTTCATACACTCGCTACCTATAGACAACTTTTTATAGATTGGGAACCGTCTACCGTATCAGATGAATGGGATACTATTTGCGAACTTTCCATTGACTATTTAACGAATAAGTTTTTAACATGGGAAGATGCTACAGCATATCGCTACTTTAGAGGAAAAATTATCGGAGACAAAGAACATCGTGGAGTACGTCATTTATTTATTGATGAAGCACAGGATTACTCTGCTTTTCAATTCGCATATATTCAAGAAGTGTTTCCATATGCTAGAATGACATTAGTCGGAGATATAAACCAAGCTATTTTCTCTTATGCCTCTACAGAAAATCCATTAGTTCCTAACTTTTTCGATGAAAGTTTCGAGAGAATTGTTCTTACAAAAAGTTATCGTTCCACAAAACAAATAGTTGAGTTCACGAAGAAATTTGCTCCAGGCGGTGAAATAATCGAACCATTTGAGCGAGATGGAGATCCACCGAATGTTATTTTTTTAGAATCCATTTCCAAGCAGACCGAAGAAATAATAAATTCTATAGCCAGATTTAAGGATAAACAATTTGAAACAATCGCTATTCTATGTAAAACATTGAAAGAAAGTAACGATATTTTTGATATGCTCAAAGATAAAGTTGCTATTAAACAAATTACAGAAGAAACGTATGCATTTGATAAAGGGATTGTTGTTTTACCAGTCTACCTGGCAAAAGGTATTGAATTTGACGCAGTCATTATTCCTGATGGCTCACTAGAACATTATAACCAAGAGTCTGATCGCACTCTTTTTTATACTGCCTGTACTCGTGCCATGCATTCATTAACGATACTAACGACAAATAATCCATGTTCGTTTTTACAAGAAGCCTTGAATTAACATTTTTGGATATTTATCATTTCTTATCAATATAAGTTAAGTTAGGATTCCATTTAAATCACATCAAAAAACCGCTTGATAGAAACCTAATTTCTTTCCAAGCGGTTTTTTATTTCATAAAAATATAGATTGATTCGTTATTCCAACTCACTATTACTATAAATCTCCACTCCACTCAATGCTTGTGTTGCTAGATGGTCTGCTTCCCGGTTTTTCTTCCGGGGTATTAACTTATATTCAGGAGTAATACCCAATTGCTCTACCTTTGCCTCAATTCTTTCAATCCAACGAAGTAATTCTTCTTCATAGCATGGCCACTCATCATTTAATTGATTAATAACACCTTGTGAATCACCTGTAAATGTAACAGGCATATGGTGAATACCGATAGTTTCTAATTCATTAACCGCTAGATGTAATGATGCATATTCCGCTTCACCATTTGTGTTTAATTCCTCCACCAATGCATTTTTCCGTATTCGATATTGTTTCTTGCCTTTTTCGTAATAGATGACACATCCTAAGCCAGAATTACTAGAGCTAATGTCAAATCCCCCATCAAAGAATACGACTATATTGTGTGGCTCTTCCTCTAAACTTTGAACATACTTCTTCAACTCTTTTACAGTCCAAGTAGTATCATGTTGATCATATAAAGTTATATTTTTTACTCGACCAGTTTTCTGTAAATCTTCTACTAGTAGTAATGCTTTTTCTGGGGTCATCTCATCAGAGTGAAAAGTAACTTCAGTTCCCTTTGGCGTTTTATATATTATCTCCATTTTTAGTATCATACCACTATCAGTACTCCTATTCGTTTAAAGGTAATTTCCTTTTAATTGTAAAAAAGGGATACGAACCATTTTATGATTTGCATCCCCAAAACACTATTATTTTTTAACGATTTTTATTTACATATTGACGTTTGTTATCAACTACACCACTTAAACAGATTGTAGCAGGATCCTTCGATATATCTAATTCAATATCTGAACCATCTGCAGGTAGAACATCCTCGAAGATTTCTTCGTATTTTTCAACAGTTACTTCTTCCCTCTTATTAAATAACTGTTGATGAGATTCTTTGATTAAATAATCTCTATAATTCAGCTGAAGCACCCCAGTAAAGAATTCTCCTACAGCACCAGAACCATAACTAAACATCCCGATTCGTGAACCATCTTCTAAATCAGCATTTTCAAGTAAGGATAATAAGCTTAAATATAAAGAACCCGTATAAATATTACCAACATTACGGTTATAGATTGTACTTGTTTGGTAATTCTTTAGTAATCGTTCCTGCACTTCTTCCGACGCTTCATCCAATACAGTGCGTAAAGCTTTTAATCCCATTTTTGTATATGGGAGATGATAACAAATTGCTTCCATGTCTTTTAATTCTAGACCAGATTTTTCTTTATATACTTCCCACACTTTATTAAAGAATAATATATATTGCTCATTTGAGAACTTCCCATCCACAAATGCCTTGTCCGAATAGATTGGTCTCCAAAAATCCATAATATCATTTGTTAAATAAACATTATGTTGTTCTAATTCCATAACATGTGGATTAGCACTAATAATCATCGCTACTGCACCTGCACCTTGAGTTGATTCCCCAGGTGTATTTAATCCATATCTTGCAATGTCTGTTCCAAGTACAAGAACTTTACTTTCAGGATTTAGCGCAATATGTCCTTTTGCCATTTGAATACCAGCTGTCGCTGCGTAACAAGCTTGCTTTAATTCAACGGCACGTGCATGAGGATTCAAGCCAAGTAATTGATGAACATATACTCCTCCTGATTTCGAATGGTCGATTCCAGATTCAGAACAAAAAATGACAAAGTCAATTTTTTCTCTATCTTCTTCGTCAATTATCTGAAGAGCTGCATTAGCAGCTAATGTCACGGAATCCTGAGTAATTGGTGCAATGGCCATTTGGCTTTGTCCAATTCCAATTGTAAACTTCGCAGGTTCAACACCTCTTGCCTCCGCTAACTTCTCCATATCCACATACACATGTGGTGAATAAAATCCTATTTTATCTATTCCTATTTTCATGCTGATTTCTCCTCCTGAGTAATTCTATCTCCTATTATAACTACATGTGAATAATCACACAAACAGAATTAAAATTATGTATGGTACTGGTTTAACAATTGAAGTATCTTTCTCCGTTCTGTAAATTAATAATAAATTTTCAGAACGGAGTAACATTTAATTATTGTTTTGCAGAACCTTACACTTACCCATTATCTCTTTTTCGTTTATTCTTTTTTCCATTAATGTTTAGAAATTCACTATCACTAGCAAATTCTTCATCATGTTTTCCGTTTCGTTCAGGTTCCGTATTATACTTAATCCCGTAATTTTTCTGACGCCCTGTATCACGATTTCTATTTTTATTTTCTTCAGACATAATTTGCCCTCCTCATCATAACATGTTCAAGGATTATTATGTCCACGAAAACACATCTTATTTGATTAGTTTTTTTCAGTAAATTGATACTCTACCTCTTCCTCCCCCATGACGACTTTCATATTATATTCGTCCAAAAACCAAGCATCATTTTTATTAAAATAAAATGTAATACCATCCACTTCTTGTTCTTCACCTATATCCCCATGAAGACCTACAGAAATCCCCAAGAAAAAGTTAGGATGATCCGTTTTTATACCTCCATAAATTTTTAAGAAAAATTGAACATAATCCCCATTCTCTAATCCCATTTCATCTTTGAACCACTTCACTGCATCACTAGTTATTTGTAAACCCATTGGTGCACCTCATTTTTTTATTATTATCTATACCCTATTCTATAATAGATTACGTAAAATAGCGGAGAAAACGACATAATAAACCCACTTTTTATCGAAATTTGACACAAATATATATACTCGTCGTTTCTCAACAATTATTATGAAGCCTATACTCACGTTAAAAGGTTCAAGATACATACGATTTGATCAAAAAGGTATTTAAATTTAAATATTCGCAATATTTTATTAAGTTTATTATCGTTGTATATTTACAATAAAATAATTTATAATATAAAGTTTATACATTTTTCACAATATCGTAAAGACTAGGACAAAAGTATCCCTACTTTTAATGGTAAACTATAGATAGATTAAACTAATCACTCTTTTATAAGGGGTTGAATACAATGCTTTCTAGTCTTATGTTAGGTGCTAACAATAGCGCTAATATTTCTATATCTAATGAATTAAGAGAACTATTAGATTCTATTAGTACAACTAAAAAGGTAATGAAAAATGCTTTTATTTTTCACGAAGGTTTAGAAGCAAATGAAATTTATATCGTTAACACTGGACTTGTACAAGTGTCAAAACTAACTGCCGATGGAAAAGAACTAATCTTACGTATTTGTAATCGTGACGATATAGTCGGTGAATTATCTTTATTTAGTGATGATCCTAAATATTTACTAAGCGGAAAAGCTTTAACTGATGCTGAGATTCAAGTCGTTCAAAAGGATCAACTAGAAGATGCATTACTTTCCAATGGAAATTTAACATTTGAATATATGCGTTGGTCAAGTACACAAATGCGTAAATTCCAATCAAAGATTAGAGACCTATTATTAAACGGAAAGAAAGGTGCATTATACTCTACCTTAATTCGTCTTGCAAATAGTTATGGTTTAGAACAAGATGATGGCACATTAATCAATGTCTCTCTTACAAATCAAGAACTGGCAAACTTCTGTGCTGCAACGAGAGAAAGTATTAATAGAATGCTTGTTCACCTTCGCAAAATCGATGTCATAACTATCGATAAAACGGGAAGAATTTTTATTAAAGATTTAGATTACTTAAAAACAGAAATTGGCTGTGAAGGATGTCCAATTGAAATTTGTAATATTAACTAAAACAACCAACAATAGAGACTACTTGTTAGTCTCTATTTTATTTTAACGGTTAGTTTTCAATAATACTGTGATAATCGTCACTTCCAATTTCATTCACTAAAGCAATAGAATTTTATGAGGCTGTCGTTAAATGCTTAGCTAGAGACTATATGTTTTGTTTGTTTCTAGCTTTTTTGATTTACTAACCGCTCCCTTTCCTCTTAATCTATCGTCCTCCCTCAGTTATGGTTTACAAAAATCGACTGGAAGTTTATACTAAAAACAAATAATTTTTATATAATTTTGAACAATATATAAAAATTAAAGATATATAAATAAAATGGGGTAATCAAAATGGTTAAATCGATGTTTATTCATGAATTTAAAATGATGGTAACAAGCAGAAAAAATATTTTATTTCTCATCGCTCTAATAAGTCTGATTTTAACTTACTGTTTGCTAGTACTACCTACGAAAGAAACTCCAGATTCCTTTGACCCAGAAATAATGAAAAATGAAATCGTTGATCTTAAAGCAGTTCAAGATGGAATGATTTTAAGAGGCGGAACTGGATTCAACAGGATGGCTGGATATGCACCATTTGCAGACAATGTGTACAACGTAAAAATACAATCAAGAATGGTTCAAGCATTTGAAGATAAAGACTTTGATCGTTTTTTACAGTTTCGATTAAAAGGGTATGGTTTTCAACAAATGGCAATAATGAGGGACTGGGGTATGATTGGGAATGCACCATATCCTATGTTAGATCAAGGTCGTGATGATAGCATAAGATCACTTAAATATGAAAACTATCAAGAAGTTGGCATACCAATTACATACGACATGATTGAACAAAAAACAGCATTACAAACAATTAGTAATTTCCTCCTTGGAACAACGGCATTCATGGTGTTATTCTGTGCCATCTATTTTAGCAGTGACATGCTCTCTAAAGATAGACAACACCGAACAGTATTACAAGGAATCCCTATTAGTTGGTACCGTCTAATTAATGTTAAAACTTTTACCACATTTATCTACACATTAATCGTACTAATTGGTTTATTACTTTTAGCTACGATAATTATCTCTATTCAACACGGCTTCGGTTCCTTTAATCTCGCTGTACCGATCACTGTACCTAGTACTCAACCAGATGATTATTGGGGTTATCGATTCAGTGAATACGATACCATCTCTATGGCTAAGTTTTTCTTATTAATTGCAGGAATAGTACCTATACTTGTTTATTTATTTATTCGATTAAATGCTCTAATTAGCTTACTATTTAAAAACTCCTGGATTGTCCTAATGGTAAGTACAATTATCTTGTTTTCAGAGCGAATCTATTATTCTAGGACAAAAACTGAATTATTCGGTATAGACATTAGTAATATACCGATGACATATTTCGATTTTGGACGAATTGTATCCGGTGAAAAATATTACCTACTCCACCTTGAGTCTATTACGTATGGACAAGGAATAATTGTTTTACTATGTACTGTTTTAGCATTAGAGGTTTCTATCTTTATTGGGTCACGACTTATTAATAAACGACGTTATTTCAGTAAGGCTGCATAAGTAATTTATGCCTACCGTAATTTTAATGCTCGTTTAGAAAGGAAAATGAATATGTTCTGGAAGTATACGTCTTTTGAATCAAAGTTGTTGTTAAAAAATAGAAAAAATTGGTTTATTGGTGTGTTCCTATTACTCTTTTTCGTTTTATATTTTATGTATTATCAACAGATTACCCCTCCTACTCTACACGATCAAAAAAGTGGAGAATGGGGAATGGCTTACGCTGCGTTTGAATACTTGGACTTAACCCGTCACGATATTCCTGAAGTTGCAGAAGTTTATGATTATTACACAGAAATCGCATCCCTAGTCGGAATGCAACGGTGGTACATTGGAAATGGAAACGATAGTGAACAGTATGTGGATAATGGACTTGAGATTAACCGGCTCCGGCTAATCGTTGATGATTTAGGTAATAGAGGTATACCGGATCATTTAATTATTCCGAGGGAAGAGATTCTAAAAGAAGACGCAATGTTGCGTTATATTAAAGAAAACGATCTACCTATTGAATCTGATTCCTTTGCAACGAACCAGCATCTTACCAATGTTCTCGGAATGTTTACTGGACTCCTATTACTCGTTATTGTTTTAATAAGCGGAAACGAATTACTCGTTTATGAGCGAAAACATCATTCCGTATTAAAAGGGTTTCCAATCTCATTTATGAAAAAAGTAACTAGTAAAATTGCTGTACATTTTATCCAACTTTACATTTTCCTAGTATTTGGTTTTCTATTCGGTGTAATCTACGTAGCTAACAAATTAGATGCAAACGAATTTTCTTTTCCAATACTAGTTTATAAAAATGAGAACTTTATAGCTGTATCGACATCTGAATATTTACTGTACATGTTTCTAGGATTAGCTTTAATAATAGTTTTAATATTAAGTTTGTCAGTTCTATTTAATATGCTTTTCCGAAATGCTTTTGCTAATATTCTTATTGGGCTTGGGATCTTTTTACTCCCAGATATCGCATCAGCAGCAGGTCTGAAAGCTACATTTTTACATCCAATTAAATATATCGATTTAACTAAAGTTCTATCCGGTGATTTAGCAACAGAATTAGGTAATAGCAGTATTGATTATTGGAATGCTATGGCTACTTTAGGAATCATCACCATTGTCATTCTCGGAACTATTTTTACTATAAATAAATTAGTTTATCATCGAGTTCCAAAAGATATGCCATTAGAGAAAGCATTCTAAAATAAAATACATTAAATTTAGAAACGGGGGATAATGATGCTTAAGTTAGAGAATATCTCTGTTAAATATAAAGATAAAGTCGTATTAGAAAACCTATCTTTTTCTGCAAATAGTGGGGAAATTATAGGGCTAGTAGCACCAAACGGTACAGGGAAAACAACCTTATTTAACGTGATTGCTAATTACCTTAAACCTAATAAAGGAAATGTTACTTTTAACGGGAATCTTCAATATAAGACAGAAAGAAAAGAATTATCCATTCACAAACAATTAGTCACTCTTCCTGATCAGGGAGACTTATTTGAAGAATTATCTGGTGTTGACCATATGAAACTATATGCCAATATGTGGAAAGGTTCTTCGAAACAAGTAAAAGAAATATATGAAGAATTGCATATGGAAGGATATGTAAAAAAGAAAGTTAAAACGTACTCTCTCGGTATGCGTCAACGTTTGTGTTTTGCTATGATTGCTGCAGCCGATACACCAATTATGCTAATGGATGAAGTAATGAACGGATTAGATGTAGCAAATGTATCGCTTATATCTAATCGGCTTATGAAAATGAAACAAGAAGGTAAGTTAATTTTTATTGCCTCTCACTTATTGGCAAACCTTGATCTATATGCCGATCGTGTCATTTACTTAAGAGATGGCGGCATTGTTCATGAGCAACGGCTAAATGAAACAGACGAGGAATTCATCAAAATACAAGTAACAGAAGAACAATACGAGAAATTACAATATGCATTACCAGAGAACCATTTGTATATCGGAAAAAGACTCTGTTGTATCCCAGTCACTGGATTGTCAATGGAAGAAAAGAAGGAATGGATAGAAAAGCTATCTGAATACAAAGACAAGGAACTAACAATTGGTCCACTCGGCACACCGGAATTTTATGAAAGATATTACCATGAAGATTGATTTTGTGCAGAATATTAGGAGGAAAATAAATGAAGCGAATTCTTTTATTAATTTGCATCGCTAGTTTATTTATAGTAATGGGTTGTTCAGAGCAACCTTCAGAAAAAGTATTAGCTTACAAAGAAAATAATGAAATAATCGGTTCCGAGCGAGATCAAATTATTGGCAATGTTAGTGATACCATCTATAAATCTATAGATCGAAGCAATACCGAAGCGGAAGAGTTAATTGTAGGTCCTATCGAAGGGACTGGTGAAGATATTACTCTACCAGAAGGAAGATATAACATCTTCACGGCCCCAAGCTCCGATGGTACTCCTTCTGCTGGAAGAGTTGTAATTTACGATGAAGATGGTAATGAACTCCTTCAAGAAATTTTTGATTCCTATTATGGAGTGGGTAGTGTGACAGTTGATGTAAATGAATCACACACAATCCATTTTGATGGGATCGAAGAAGCAATTATTCAACCAGCAAGCACTCAACTATCCACTGATTTAACAACTGGAATTTGGGAAGTTGGATTAGACATTGAAGCAGGTAACTATTCCGTTTACCCTAATGAAGACTATTCATATGGCACTGAATTAGCAGAATTAATGATTTTTGAAAAAGGAAAAGAACCTAGACTGTTCGAAATCTTAAATACTAGCAAAGAATCACCAATAAATGTTGAATTAAAAGATGGTCAAAAAATAAGAGTCGCAAGTATTAATAATCTGACATTTGAACCGAAATAATAGATAGATATAAATAAATATTAAGCTAGATACTTGTGGTATCTAGCTTTTTTGTTAAGTTAACTTATGAATTCATCGGTATTTTTCAAGAGTGGTATTATACAGTATCTGCTTCCTCGAATTCATCTTCATGTATAAATAAAGATTGAATTAAAAAGACAATAATTCCAAGAGCAGTAAATACAGATGTCCAACCAAGTGCTTTTTGCTCGGCTACTAGATAGTTGTTGCATAACTGTGCAGGGGAGAAAACATATAGTCCTCCCACTATTACATATATAACGGATAAGCAAGTAAGGATTATGTTTTTTCCTCGCTTGGTAAGTTTATTCCAACTATCTCTAAGTGGGACACCAGCTAAAAACGGTAAACTAATAAATTTAAAGATTTCTATCTCAGTCACCGTTATGGCTTCATCCATTGTTCTAGGAATCATCCAATAGATAACGATAATTAAAAATAATAACATACCTGGAATTCCATTTTTATTCCAAGTTGAGAAAAAGTTAGGAAAACGAGATTTTAGAAATGGAGTAATTAATATACCGACTATAACTAAAAGAGGCATTTGCATATGCATATGAATGACCATAATCGATTCTGACACATGAATAACTGGAGGGAGCATTAAAAATAAATATAATAAAAGCCCATATTTTACTTGTCTCATACTACATTCCCTCCCCTTCCCCAGTTAAAATTGTGTGAACCTTCGTTGCTGCTTCTTTCGTTTTTGTATAGTCCATCACTTCAACCAATTTCCCTTCTGGATCAACTAAGTAAAATGCGGAATTATGTGTAAATCCTCCTGAATTATCTGGTATTACAATTACACCAAATGCATCTAGCAAATTCTGCAATTCTTGCTTATCTTCAATTCTAGTCATTCGCCAAGTTTCTTCATCACTATTAAAGAAATGACTATATTTTTGTAATGCTTCGATATCGTCACGATCAGGGTCAAAACTAATACTTAAAAATACAATATCTGTTCCGATATATTCTTTCGGTATTTGGTTATATACTTCAGCAAGATTCATTTCAAGTTGAGGACATACGTCGGTACATTCCGTATAAACAAAAGTTAGCATGACATATTTTCCAGCAAATTCATTAAAAGTGTAATTCCTTCCTTTACTATCTTCTAAAGTAACTTGAGGAAATTCTGGTCTTTCCTTCTCCAATTGTAGTAGTCTTGCTGTCTCAGCAGTGTAGGCTTTAAACCCATCTGTACCAATAAAAAACAGGACAAATCCAAATAGAAAGACGATAAGAATTGCTATTGTTTGCTTCTGAGGTTTTTTCATTATTTTCACATCCTACAGTTGATATTTTGAAAAGGAAAGAGATAGCCTAGATAATAAGACTATCCCTTATTTTTCAAATTACCATGTTCTAAATCCTGGTGATCCTGGAGGTCCATTAAATATCATTTCTGTTAGTGGCATTACATAACCCATTGCTAAGATGATAATTAACATAGCAACTACGATGCCCCAATTTTGTGTCCATTTCGGAGTATTCTTCGTTCCGTCTGTTTCTGCAACTGGGAACTCTGTATTCCCTTTAGGTGCTTTGAACATTAGATGGAAGACAATGTATACCATTAAGATTACGGCTATCATTAGTAATGTTCCACCGATTGCTAGGAAGAATAAGTAAGGCTCCCAGCCTAGTGCTGTTGCGTTATCGCCATACGTGGAGTAAGATGTTCTTCTTGGTGACCCAAGTAAACCTACCCAGTGCATGGCACCAGCCATGAAGATCATTCCTACTGTCCACATTACTGTTTGAATAATACCGATTTTATTCATTTTAGGTGTCAATACACGTCCAGATAGATGTGGTACTAACCAATAAACGATTCCAAAGAATGTTAATGCAACTGTTAAACCTAATGTAAAGTGGAAGTGTCCTGTCACCCATAATGAGTTGTGAACTACTTGGTTTAAGTGGTGGTTTGTTTGAGCGATACCACCTGCTCCACCAGGAATGAATGCTGCCATCGCGATAAATGGTGCTAAGAATCGTACATCACCCCAAGGTAATTTCTTGAACCAACCGAGTAATCCTTTTCCACCGTTTTTACGGCCAACTTTCTCAAATACTGCAAACATAGCGAATGCTGTCATTAAAGAAGGGAATGCGATAGATAAACTCATGAATACGTGTGCAAATTTCCAACCTTCTGTAATTGCCGGGTCAATAATTTGGTGATGGAATCCACCAGGAATGTTCAGAATAACTAGTAAGATAACAACTAATCTAGTTAGAGAATCACTAAATCCTTTACCACCAATTAGTTTAGGTACTGCTACATACCATGCTGATACTGCTGTAAAGTACCATACGTTAACTAATGTGTGACCGAATCCCCAGAATAGAGTTCTTGATACCATTACATTAACTGTTTCCGTCCAACCAAATGCCCAAGGGATAAGTGTTAATACTTCAACTGTTACTAATATACTTGCACTGAATAAAAGTAGGAATGCTCCAACTGCAAAGTATGCTAATAATGGAAGATGTTCACCTTTATGCTTTTTCTTCCAATTCCATGCATTAATAAATACCCCAAATGCTGCTAACCAAATTCCAACTACTAGGAATACCAATCCAATGTAGAACCATGGTGAAGCTTGCATTGGTGGGTAGAATGTGAACATTACAGATGCATCACCTGCAATAATCGTTGCTGCTACAAGTACTGTTCCGAATACCGCTGAACCAAATGCGATCCAGCCAAGTTTTCTTGTAATTGGTATTAATCCACCAAGTACATGTGATATAGCTGCATAAAAGTAACCAATCATAAATAATGTTGTGAATACTAGAATCATTAAAATACCATGAGCAGTAAGCGTTTGATAATAACCAAACCAAGAAGGTAAATTAAATAATCCAGCTCTATTTAAACCTTGTAAAAGTCCTAATGTTCCTCCGATAAGTAATACGATAAATGCTAGAGACAAATATGTTTTTGTAAGTTTTGCATCTTGAGGATTAACTCCTAAAGCTTTGTTAACTTTTTCTCCTAATTTCGTTTCTGCTAAAGCCATAATCTTCTCCTCCTTTCCTATTTAACGGTAATCGTCGTACCCATGATTTGGTGACCGATACCACAATATTCATTACATAAGACTAAGAATTCTCCTGCCTCATCAAATGTTTTTGAAATTCGTTGAATATAACCAGGTGTGACCATGGCGTTTAAGTTTGTACCGGCTACTTGGAAACCGTGAATTACGTCTTTTGATGTCATAATAAACTCAACTTCAGCTCCAACAGGTATTTCAATGTTATTTGGAGTAAATTGGAAAGCAGACAAAGTCATAACTACTTCATATTTATTTTCTCCAACTTGATAAACACCAGGTTCGCTAAATAATTCATGTTCATCTACTTTTTCAGGATCTAGGGTTTCCATACCACTTGGAGGCCCCATTGATTTTGCAAATCCTTGATAACCAGTGATTACCATGGAAAGCACTAAAATACCTACGCCGACTATCAGCCAAATTTCCTCAGCACGATTAAACTTCATATTATTACCTCCTTTTTAAATTCGTACCATATATAAAGTTAGTAGTAATGCAATAAATAATACGATTCCTCCACCTACAAAAATTAATGAGGAAGCTAATGCCCCTTTATAAGAGTGATCTTCTTGCAAGTTTTCATGTTCATTTACTTTTATTTCTTTATTGACTGCCATTATCAATCCCTCCTTTATCTTCACCTTTATTTTATTTTGAAAAGAGACTCTTAAGTGTGAAATAAATCACACTACACCTGTGATTTTCACCTCATTTTCCGCTTCAGATGACAAAATTGTGAACTGGAAGAGGGATGTGACCTTCGAGCGAGAGTTTGTGACCTTGTGTGAGCGGTATGCGACCTTAGGGAGAGAGTTTCTGACCTTGCGTGAGCGGTATGTGACCTTCGGGGTGGAGTTTGTGACCTTGCGTGGGCGGTATGCGACCTTAGGGTTGGAGTTTGTAACCTTGCGTGAGCGATATGCGACCTTCGAGAGAAAGTTTGTGACCTTACGTGAGCGATATGCGACCTTCGAGTGAGAGTTTCTGACCTTGCGTGAGCGATATACGACCTACGAGAGAAAGTTTGTGACCTTACGTGAGCGATATGCGACCTTCGAGAGAGAGTTTCTGACCTTACGTGAGCGATATGCGACCTTCGAGAGAGAGTTTGTGACCTTGCGTGAGCGGTATGCGACCTTCGAGAGAGAGTTTGTGACCTTGCGTGGGCGGTATGCGACCTTAGGGTTGGAGTTTGTGACCTTACGTGAGCGATATGCGACCTTAGGGGTGGAGTTTGTGACCTTGCGTGGGCGGTATGCGACCTTCGAGAGAGAGTTTCTGACCTTGCGTGAGCGGTATGTGACCTTCGAGCGAGAGTTTGTAACCTTGCGTGAGCGATATGCGACTTTCATATGAGAGATATAATCTTTGTTAGGGAGTATAGATGTCTGACTATATTTTCATATTTGTAATATAAAAGGTTTATGCTCAATTGTTACAGAACATAAACCTAAAAAACCGTACAAAATAAGAAATATTAATCACCAAAGATGGAACGATTTCCTCCTGGTATTTTTGAATTCTGTGGGTACTTCTCTAGTGGTGGGGCGTGGTATTTCCTAGCTCTATTGTTACCGGAGTATTCTAAGTTCATGGAGTTTAGGATGCGACGTGCAATCTTTGGAGAGTTAATTTGAAGTATTTCACGACAAACCCGATTAGTAATAGTTGGTTCAAAAAGCAAAAAATAATCATAAATCTTTTGTTCATGGGCTGTTGGATCAACATCTCCACATTTCCCACATTCCCATCTTTTTCTCTTTTTGTATATAAGGGGAAAATGGCCACATTTCGAACAAACTATACCTTTAGCCAAATGTTGCTCTTTAATACGAAATTGATTAATTAAATCTGGCTTCAGTGGGTTATTTTCTTGAACTAACTTTTTATTTAATTTTCGGATTACCGTTTGATTGTATATGCTTCTAGTAAACTTAGTATATAAATTATCAAATGTAGTTGGTAAAGTTTCTAATTGAATAAACTTTGCTTCCTTGTCTTCGTCTAAATACGTAAGAATTGATGAAGGATTAGTGGACACTCCAATGGTCTCTATTGGAATTGAGGGAAATCCATTCTGTTGTAACCATAATATAAATTGTCTTTTTTGGTTATCAGCCTGTAAAATTGGATTTTTTTGGCTTCTTCGCTCTTCTCCGTCAATTTGGATTAGCTGTTTTGTACGAGGATTATACTGAAGTTCACCTTTTAAATTTTTAATTTCGATAATGAATATAACCATAGGAGTTAAAATTAGGTTATCAATCTGGAAGTTGATGGAACCATTTTTAAGGCGGAGTCCTTGGAAAATGTAGGCGTGACTATGAGGATAACTAGTGATAAAATAATCGGCACTTTTTTCTCCGTAATAACCAGCACGGTGACTGGCATATTCCTCTATTAGGGTTTTGTTTTCGCGGAATTTAGGAAGCAACCACCTAAATAGAGCTTCGTAACAAAGCACCGTATAGGGCTTAGTTCGATAAATCATTATTTTTTTCAATAAGTATCACTCCTTAAGAAATTATCCCTATATTATTTCTACAATTATTTACAAAATCCTTCTTATTTTACACAAAATATCATTTTGAATTATACTAAAATACTGCTAATCCCTATGTTGCTAGCAAATTGATAATCATGTGCTAACCACATATTTAAATTATGTACCCTTATAACCATACTATCTTACCTTCCTATCGAACTATGTGACCTTTAAATCAAACTATCTTACCTTACAATTAAACTATGTGCCCATAAAGTCAAACAATCTCACCTTCCCATCGAACTATGTACCCTTATAACCATACTATCTTAACTTATCCTTTACTTATGTGCCCTTTAAGCCATACTATCTTACCTTACCATCGAACTATGTGCCCTTATAGCCATACTATCTCACCTTCCCATCGCACTATGTGCCCATAAATCCATACTATCTTACCTTACCATCGCACTATGTGCCCTTTAAGCCATACTATCTTACCTTACCATCGAACTATGTGCCCTTATAGCCATACTATCTCACCTTACCATCGCACTATGTGCCCATAAATCCATACTATCTTACCTTACCATCGCACTATGTGCCCATAAATCCATACTATCTTACCTTCCCATCGCACTATGTGCCCTTTAAGCCATACTATCTCACCTTCCCATCGCACTATGTGCCCTTTAAGCCATCTCTCTCCTTGCCGCGTTCAATATTCACCCTTACCTACCAACACAATAAAACCAGATACCCCAAGACCGGGATACCTGGTTTTATTATATTCGTTATTCAGTTACAATTATCTTACCAACCGCACCTTTTTCTACGTGGTCAAATTGGTGAGTGACAAATTTGTAAGTGCCTGGTTCCTTAACGACGAATTCTACTACTGCTCCCCCACTAGCTGGTAGCCCAACTGTTTGCATACCTTTTAGGTGGTTATGTGGGTGACCATCAATATATACATCTTCTAAAATTGTACCAATGACGTGAAAGCTACTTACTTCATTCGGACCAACATTATTGAGATAGAAACGTATTTTATCGCCTACTTTTGCTTCAAGTGGTGTGTCAATTAAAGCACCGACAGTACCATTTGTATTTACTTGACCTTTTTCAAGAGCTTTTGCAGAAAATACTACTTGAGAAGGATCATTATGTGTCATATCATCTAAGTCATTATATTTATACCATTCATTTTGGATGATAACGAATTCTTTATCGACTTCATCATCAGTTGGATAACCATCTGTTGGTTTCACAATGATGACACCATGCATCCCGTTTGCAATATGAGTTAACACTGGGTCAGTACCACAGTGATACATAAATACTCCAGGGCTTGAAGCTTGGTAAACGAATGTTCCTTCTTCATTAGGCATTACATTGGCAAAGCCTTTATCTGGTGCTGTATGAACGGCATGAAAATCCATACTATGTGGGACGGCTGGGTCCATATTATCTAAAGTAAAATGAATCGTATCTCCTTCATTTACTACGACTACTGGACCAGGAGCCTCACCATTAAATGTCCATGCTTTATACATATATCCATCATCTAATTCAATATCAGTAATTTGAGATGTCATTTTCACATAAACGTCTGTTCCGTCACGATCCATTTCTAATGGTACAGGTTCTTGATTGATCTCTTCATGAGGAGCAAACACTTGAGCGCTAACAGATTCATTATTCTTATCTACTACATGTACTTCTTCTATTTTCCCTTGTTGTGTGCCACATGCTGCTAGAAGTAGAACAGGAACACTTAAGCCTACAAGTAAACCATACTTAATTTTTTTCATATCGTTCACCTCAGTGTTTTTAATAGATAAGATAATCTCGTTAGCTTTATGTGAAGTGATGAACTTATTATCTTATCTTCATCTTTATTATATAAGCGAATATGAATTTTACATGTGATATATATCACATATAACTATAAAAATATGAACAACATTGGAAGACATAAAAAAACCCTTAGTCCGTTAATGATTACTAAGGGTTTTTTTGCATCATAGTATTGATTATTGTACAACTAATGTTGCGATCATATCGCCATGACCTTCACCGCACATAATGCTGCAGTAGATTTTATATTCACCAGGTTCTGTTGGTGTAAATGTTGCTGTTCCTTCACCTTCAATACTTACATCTAAGCCTTCAATGGCAATTCCGTGATGACCTGCTTCATTTGTTAGAGCAACAGTAACTTCTTCTCCTGCTGTTACTACATATTCATCTTTATCAAAATCAAAGTTTGTTGCTATGATATTTACATCTGCATCTGAACCCGCGTCTGAGGATGTATCGTTTGAAGCTGTGTCATCTCCTCCACAAGCTGCTAATACTAAAATCAAAGAGAATAATAATCCTGTAAGTAATCCTTTTTTCATCATAATTTCCTCCTAGAAATCTATTTTTCTTACATCTTTATCGTAATATGGAATGAATGAATCAAGTGTGATGTACATCACACATACATAGGTGATTCACGATTATGTCACAATTGGGAACTGTCCCCTTTGATACTATTTTTTACCGATGGCTACTCTCCACAATGTAGGTCCATTCTCTAAATACTCCCATGTAAATTCTCCATCTCTTTCCATCATAAATTGATAATGAAGTGGTTTTGGATCATGGTCATTTGTCAATTCCATAAATTCACCGGACTTTAGTTCATTAAATACTTCAAAGATTCTTGGATGACGTATTCTTGGTTCTATATCTGGTGCATGTAACTTTGTTGCAAATTGAATATCACTCATTGTTTTACCTCCTATTATTTAGTTCAATTTCATCATAGTTCTTATTAAACAATTATTTAGTGAGATTGTTCACTTCTTGCCTATGATTTTCATCACGCACATATTTCGGGTATGATAGTATTATTGGAAGAGAGAAATTAGAAGGGATGATTTCATGACACCGAAGGCAATACGAGAACTTTTACAACGGTTTACATTATTTAAAGATTTAACGGAAGAAGAAATGATTCCCATCGTGGAATTAGCAAAACATAGACTATTCTTTCAGGGGACACATTTATTTATGCATGGCGATCCATTAACAAGTGTTTATTTTATACAGAAAGGTAAAATTAAAATTTATCGGACAGATATCCATGGAAAGGAACAAATTATCAATGTGTTAGGACCCGGTGAGATGTTCCCACACCAAGGTTTTTTTAGAAAAGATAATTATCCTGCACATGCAGAAGTTATGGAAGATTCCAATCTTATTTACATCCCAATTAATCTATTTGAAAACTTCTTAATTAATCATCCAGAAATTTGTGTGAAACTTTTTAAAGTACTTGGTGATAAAATTGTAGATTTACAAAACCGCTTAGAAGAAAAAATGCTTCACAATACATATGAACAAGTAATTTTATTACTATTACGTTTAGCAAAAAATAATGGGAAAGAACATGATGAGAAGTTAACAAAGATTACATTACAACTTACGAATCGAGAATTAGCTAATATGATTGGTTCAAGCCGTGAAACGGTTAGTCGAACATTAACACAGCTGAAAAAGAAAAATTTAGTTAGTTCAAATGATAGTGGTTACCTACTTATTGATATGGAAGCATTACAAGATGAATTAATTTAAGGATTACTCAAGCGGATTTTCCCCTTGAGTAATCCTTTTCTTTATTTATACAATAGAAAAACACCAGCCAAGTAAATCATTGGCTGGTTCTATATTCCATATTATCTTCAGGTTAAACCGTTAATTTCCCCTTTTCACGTAATGCTCTAGGGATATACACACAATATGGTTCACTTTCCATATAATCTCCTGTCACATTGTAAGCTCTTGAGCGTGAGCCACCACATACATGACGGAATTCACAAACTCCACACTTCCCTTTATATTTATCAGGGTTCCTTAAGTTTTGGAATACTTCTGATTCCCGATAAATTGTTGGTAATGGAGTAACTCGAACATTTCCGGCCTTAATTGGTAATAATCCACTAGGGTAAACATCCCCAGTATGAGAGATGAATACAAAACCATTCCCATCATTAACACCTTTAGGGGCACGGCCTAATCCATCTATTTGACCTGTTTTTCCTTTATTAATTGCATCTTCATAAAATATATGTTCCTTATCGCTCATTCCTTTTTTCTCACGCATTTTCTGCTGAATGACAACACGGCGATAATGCTGACCTGCTGTTGTTTTAATATCAAATGGCACACGTTTGGAAAGCTTGTATAGCCATCGGAATACTTTCTCATGTTCTGCTGGTGAAATCATATCCGATTCTTTTCCTCTTCCGGTTGGAACAAGGAAAAATACACTCCATAAGACACAACCAAGCTCCTCTACCATAGCTGCCATTTCATCGAGATACTCATAATTATATCGAGAAATAACCGTATTAATTTGAAGTGGCATATTTAATTCATGAAGATATTTAATGGCATTCATCGTTAGGTCAAACGAACCTGTTGTCCCACGAAAATGGTCATGAATCTCTGCACAATGTCCATCAATACTAAATGCCCATCGAGCAAGCCCAATATCTTTTGCCTTTTGCATTGCTTCTTTCGTTACATTTGGTGTGGCTGATGGTGTCATCGAAACACGGATACCTTTTTCAATTGCATATTTGGCAATATCAAATACATCCGGACGTTCAAGTGGATCTCCTCCGGTAAAAACAAGCATCGGATTATCCATTTCATATATATCATCTATTAATTTTTTACCTTCTTCAAATGTCAACTCTAGTGGATGTCGATGGTGCTGTGCTTCTGCACGACAATGTAAACAATGAAGCTGACATGCACGTGTTAGTTCCCAAATCACAATAAACGGATTTTCATTATAGTCTCGATTAAACAAAATAATCCCTCCCTATACTGGTGACGTTTTTACTTTAAAACATGATTACATTCGTAGGTGTGACAAACTTCACACTTAAAGGAAGAAATGGCTGCTAGGAATATATTGTCATGAAACTTTAAGAATAAATCCATGAAATCTACTAATTTACACGGTATTATAGAAGATAGACGTTTTAAAAGATTGGAGATTAATAATAATGAAGAAATGGTATATATATGCAGCAATTATTGTAGCCGCCATTATCGGTGTAATTTTGTTGCTAACGAATGTAATATCAGATGAGGAATCGACTAAGGATGACACTAATTCAGTAGTTTCATCAAAACCTCTCCCTATTCCTCCGATATTGGAAGACAAGGACCCAGATCCAAATAGAGCTGAATTTCATCTAACTGCCCAAAAAGGAAAAACAGAAATACTAGATGGAATTGAATCGGATACACTTGGCTATAACGGAAATATTCTTGGGCCAGTCATTCGAGTGCGTGAAGGTGAAAAGGTAGCAGTAAAAATGAAAAATAGTTTAGATGATCCGACTACCTTGCACTGGCACGGACTCCGTGTGGATGGAGAAAATGATGGTGGACCACATTCTGGGATTATGCCTGGGGATACGTGGGAACCCGAATTTACAATTGAACAACCTGCCGCAACGCTTTGGTATCATCCTCATATGATGCAATCAACCGCTAAGCAAGTATATGAAGGGCTTGCCGGGTTGTTTATTATTGAAGACGAAGTATCCGATAGTTTAGCTATACCGAAAGAATATGGTGTAAATGATTTTCCACTAATCATACAGGACAAAAATATTGATAAAGATGGAAATATGAAATATGAGCCAGGAATGAATGATATTATGATGGGGCTTTATGGTAGTTCATTTCTTGTCAATGGAGCAATAAATCCGTTTCTAGAAGTACCGCAGGGAATGGTACGATTACGCCTATTGAATGGCTCAAACGGTAGGACATATCACTTTGAATTATCTAACGGCCAGAAGTTTTATCAAATAGCTACTGATGGCGGATTTTTAGAAAAGCCTGTAGAGATGACTTCATTACAAATGAGTCCAGCTGAAAGAGCTGAAATCTTAGTTGATTTTTCAGAATTAAAACCTGGAGAAAGAATTAAACTCATTGATAGTGGCTCTGAATTAAGCCGAACTGTTACAGATGAAGGTGCAGTAGAGCTAATGGAGTTAATCGTATCTGAGGAAAGTACCGAAGTCTATGAGATTCCAGAGCAATTAACTAAAATTGATAGATATGATGTCGAGCAAGCTAACGTTACAAGAGATATGGTGCTTGCTGGGGTTGGAGCAACATTAACCATCAACGATAAAACAATGGATATGACGCGCATAGATGAAGAAGTAAAATTGAATGATACCGAGATTTGGGTTGTGACCAATCAACGAACAGGTACTCAAGGCGGAATGCCGCACCCATTCCATCTACATGGTGTGCAATTTCAAGTCTTAGACCGTGATGGGAATCCACCAGCAGAGAATGAAACTGGTTGGAAAGATACTATCTTAGTTCACCCTGGTGAAACCATACGCATTATTACTAAATTTGAACATATAGGTATCTTCATGTATCACTGCCACATCCTCGAACATGAAGACGCCGGCATGATGGGCCAATACGAAGTGAAATAAAAATAACTTTTTTAAGAAGGTGTCTGACACTTCCCGAAAAGAATAGAATATTGTCGAATAAAAAAGAAGTGCTAGAAGCCAATATAATAGGTTTCTAGCACTTTTTTATTTTCTTTTCATATTTAATTTTATTACAACTACCTTCTCAATAATAGACCAAGGAACAAATTTCTTCACATACCATAACTTACTTGTCCCTTTCCCAACACGATAACGTAGCTTTGGTTTCTTGGCAACTGTAATTCTCCGCACCAAATTAGCTACTTCATAAGGATCACCGGCATTCTCGTATGCTTGCTTCGCAAATTGTAAGGCATTTCGCTTTAGAATCTCTTCTTCTAGTATATCTTTACCTATCTCTAGTCCTTTTTCCCAAATACCAGTTTTAAAAGAGCCAGCTTCAACCATCGAAACATATATATTTTCAGAGAGTAATTCTAGCCGTAAGCTTTCGCTAAAACCTTCTAACGCAAATTTGGATGAGCAATATGGCCCCATTCCTGGAAAACCAAAGAATCCGCTAACACTACTTATATTAATGATTTGACCTCTCTTAGCCTTTTTTATTAAAGGTAATAAATATTTTGTAGTACGAATAACTCCCATTATATTTGTGTTATATTGGCTTTCCCAATCCTCAACAGATAAATCTGTAATGAATCCACCTTGCGAATAACCTGCATTATTAACTAACACATCGATATGGCTATAACGAGTTTTTACTTCATCTACCGTACTTTGTATTTGCTCTTCATCGGTAACATCCATCTCTATTACTTCTAATTTATCTTCCATCTTTAACCTTTTTACCGTATCGACTAATGCAGTCTGTTTCGTAGTATTTCTCATTGCTGCAATAACTGTAAATCCTGACTTAATTAATTCAATCGTAATCAGTTTTCCAAACCCACTATTAGCACCGGTAACAAATGCAACTTTCATCTGATTCTCCTCATTAAGCTTATTATTTTTTCATTAATTTTTCGAACCATTTATTTACTTCTTCTTCACTATCCCGGTTAAATATGACATAGTCATCCTTTATTGCTATGTACAGGTATGGTCCACTTTCCCCTTTAATAAAAAGTCTACCGTTTCCATAGGGCTCTTCCAACTTATACATACCTTTTTTTATGTTCCCGGTTGAAAAGCCATTCTTTCTAAGCTTTACATTCGGTAATTCTTCTAAGATTCTTACCTCCTCTATTTGATTAAGAGGCCACTCTATCCCATACATTCCAGAAATAACAAAAGTGTCATCTTCTATGTAAATTTCGTTCTCGGAACTACCACTTAATGTTAACCATCCAATGAACCCAATAATAATTACATTAGTAATTCCTAGGATCCATAACATCTTCTTCCGTTTGGATGGTACTTCAAACTTTTGTAAATACATTAATCCACCTAATAAGAAAATAGTAAATAACCCAAACCCAATCTCCATCCCGTATGGCACCTTTAAGATGGGTAGGATAGTAGCTAATAGTAGCATGTAAAAAGAATAAAGCATAATTTTCCCCAACACGTCAATATAACCATTTTCTTTTAAATATTCTTGTTCGTCTTTTGGCCGATTAGAGAAACCAGAGATGAGACTTAACTCTTTTTTCTTTACAATTAGATACGTTATTCCGCCATAGATAATAAGTGTCCATCCCATTACAATAGCGTATATTATCATACCTTTTGACATTCACGAACACCTCTTAACTTTATTTACATAGCTAAATTTATACTTTTGCTGGTTCTGGAATTAAAAAATGCATAATTGCTGCCAATACTAATATAACAATTGAAATGTACAAAGCTATAGTATAACTACCGTATAATGTATACACTACCCCCGGTATAAACGCTCCTAGGGCAGATCCGATTTGGTGTGCTAACGATAAACATCCAACAATAAAACCAATAGAATAATATTTAAAATATTGTGTTGCTAACATTTGCGTAGGTGCAACAGTCGCAAAATCTACAAGTCCAAATATGACTGAAAATGTAATTAATAGTTCAGTATTCTGAGCATAGATTAACATTCCAAATGATAGAGCTCTTGTTATGTATAAGAAGATTAATAATTTTCTACTACTCCATTTATCAACAATTACACCAGATAATAAAATTCCAATAATATTAAAGGCTGCTAACACACTTACCGCTGTACTTGTTACTATTGTAGCATGTCCATGATGACTTGAATAAGGAATTAAATGTGTGTCAATTAAACCGGTTGTAGTAAACCCACAAATCGCAAATGGTAATAAAAGAAACCAAAATTTGCGCATCCGAAATACGATCCACATCGATGTATTCTTATTATTTTCCGTCGCATCCTTGTCGTCTGTTTGTTCTGGTATACCACCAATAGGAAGAAGCCCTTTGTCTTTTGGATGATTTATTAATGCAAGAAGAACAATTGGAAACACGATAACAATTAATAAAAGTCCTAAAGCAAGATTTGCAATTCTCCAATCAAAATACTGAATCAATAGTAATGATCCAGGAACTAGTAGCATCTGTCCAAAACCAAAACCTGCCTCTAATATACCTAAAGCAAGTCCACGTTTTTTTGTAAACCAATGAACAACTAAAACCGTCCCGACGACATTAGATGCTCCACCATCTCCAACAGATACAATCGAATACAGGAGAAACAATTGCCATAACTAAGTAATAAAGGTGATGGCAAAAAAACAAATACCTACCAACAATGTACTAATGGATAGGATTACTCTTGCCCCATAATTATCAACTAATCTACCAATTATGGGCTGGGTTATTCCATAAATAATAAAACTGATTGTAGAAATTAATGATGTTGTTCCTCGAGTGATAGAAAGGTCCCTCTCCCAAGGTTCCATAAAAGCTCCAAAAGCTAGCCGTGCACCTTGTACTGCTAAAAATGCTAGAAAAATATCAACTATGATTACCCATGCATAATGAATTTTTCTATTCATTCAAACGCCTCTCTTCTCTACTTAATGAAGTATTAATATTCGATAGTTTAATATGATTTAAAGTTAATTGCAAGAAAATTCCCAATTAATAGCTTAATCATCTTATTTTAACCAAAATAAAAAAGCTAACCAATTAAGGTTAGCCTATCTCCTAAAACTATTTAACTAGCAATATTTAACATTTGTTTAATTTGATCATCAATGTCTTCGAATGTCGTATCTAACGCCAAAGCTAATTCCTCAAATAAAATTTGTTGTGTTTTTTTCAATAATTTCTTGTCTTGTTCTGCAAATGATTTTCGGTCAACACTAGCTTCATGTTTCTTTTTCATTAATGTATTCACTACTTTTGAAATGTCTGTCCGATTTGCACTTCTAATAATATTATTATATTCCTTATTTCGTATTTTTACATCACTAATCCATTCAATCCCTGGTTCATTAAATGTTTGAAGAACTTCCTTTGCTTCCTCTTTATCTACTAATCGAATCATTACGACTTTGTCATTATTAATTGGCATAGAGATTTTTAAGTCAGTATTATCAATTGGATGTAATTCATAGTACGTACGAATTTTACCTCCAAATTCTTTATCACAAATATCATCAATCTTACAGACACCATGTTCCTCATGAACAATTAATTCTCCAACTTTAAACATTGACTATGCCTCCATTTTTAAATCGTCAACTTAGTTTACAATATCTATTGTACACTTAATTCTCTCTAACGTCAACTTAGTTGACAATTAGCTTATATATTTAATATAGTTATGACGAATATATTTACGGGAGTGAAACCTTTGGAAGAATCATTTCAAATTCTTGATCTAATTGACTCCATTAGTGAAAGACATTTGCAATTACGTAAGCTTACTCAAACACTTTGGAATAATAGTTCAGATATATACTTATCGAATTCAGAATGGTTTATTATTTCTATAATTGTTAAAAAGGAAGTACCTATTTCATACATTACAAATAAAGTAGATATTACTAGACAAGCAACTCATAAACTAATAAAAAGTTTAGAATCTAAAGGAATAGTAGAAACATTTTATGTTGCACATAACAAAAAGAATAAATTCATTCGATTAACGCCATTAGGGGAAGAATGCTATAGAAAAAACGAGGCATTAAAAGCAACTATTGAACAAAAAATTGCAGCCAAGATAGGAAACGACAATCTAGATATATTTAAACAAATCTTAAAAGCTGATTGGGGAATATGAGAAATTATTATAGCCAACAGAAAATGTACTGTTGGCTACCCCATTCAATTAATTGTTTCATGGAACTTCTCGATTTCCATTCGTAATGTTTCTATTTCTTGTTCGGTAACATCCATACTTCCATATCGTACTTTTTGATAGATATCCACATTTACTTGTATCCCGATGCGTTTGAACCATTCATTAATTGTTTCAGATTTTTTCCTACCAATCTTTTGTTTATAAGCTTGTCTTTCAAAATCATGAACCATTTTCCTAACAGGGTGCTTATTCTCATTTCTTGAAGTAATCATCTTTTTTACCATTTTAGAATACACTTGAAGTCCATCGGTCAGTTTACCTAGCATCCCTCTTCTACCAATACCTTCATGTGTAGCTGGATCTCGCCTTATTACAATAAACAAAATAACAACACAAGAAATAGCTAAAAAAATTAAGAAGCCGATTAGTAACATACCCAAAATGGAAGTTATTCCAGAACTACCCTCACTAAACAATTTTTCCATATGCCCCAATTCTACTTGTTCTTCTAAAAAATCCCCTTGGTCGTACTGTGTAACAAATTGCAAAAGGTATGTAAATCGACCAACAATCGTTAGGAAAAAATAAATGATTTGATCTATCGCTCTACTAAAAAAATCCTGACTAGTAATGAGAAATGCCACTACTCCACCACAAAATAAACATATCGTCAAACCGATAGTATATATAGATGAAGACATACGTCTTCTTTTATCATCCAGTACTGCGATATGACTGAATATATAACCTAAAATTAAGGTAAATAGTAGTAGACTGAAAAGTAAAATTGCATATATATTATTTGTTAATGCATACACAGCCAATGAAAATAATGTCGACATAAATGTATACCTTGTCTCACGCCCGACAATAAGTAATTGCCGTATCCGTAAATATCTCCATATAATAATTAAGGAAAGAAGAAAGCTGAGTAAGATAGGAAATTCTAGTAAAATGTATCCACAAAATAAAAACGGTGTTATCCAATAATAATATTTATATTCAATTCCCTTTATTTCCAACCATATAAATAGACCACATAAGGGAATTGCCGGTATTAATGTATTCCAAACTGGTATCCAATTATAAGAAAAGTGAATTGGAACAATCATAATTATTGAAATAAAAATCATTTCACTAAGAAAGTGGTATTGATCAGAAATAAATTGTCTTCTTTCCCCCATCTATAACAACCCCAATTTCTTTGGTTTTTATGTATAAATACATCAATTATAATGGGAATTTTCTACTAAGTCCAATAAGTATTTAAATAATCAGACTTTAAAACACTGCCTATTAACTTTTCACTTTTACTAATTATCTTTGTATCGATTGAGCTCCATCTTTAATTGATTTATTTCTTGTTCTGTTACGTCCATTTTTCCATATCTTACTTTTTGATAAGTATTTACATCTACTTGCAACCCAATTCTTGTAAACCACTCTCTTAACGTTTCAGACTTTTTCCTACCAACCTTATTTTTAATTGCCTTCCTTTCAAATTCGTGGACTAGCTTTCTGACAGGATGTTTCACTCCAATTCTTCTATATTTGAACCGCTTTAGAAAGTTGGAAGTAGTAGTCAAATTATTTGTTAAGAATCCGATCACTCCTCTACCACCAGTACCTTCATGGGAGGATGGATCCCTTTTTAAAATCTTCATTAAAATAAAAACACAAATAATTGCAATGATTAAACCTATAATAAAATACGACATTGCAAAAAGAGAAATTAAGTTAAATCCATCTTCTTCAAACTTTGGTTGCTCAATTAGCGTAATCTCCGAATCCCCTTCACCTATCATTTCACTAAAAAAATTCTCGAGGAACTGAAATAGATAAGTAACTCTTCCAACTAAGGACAAGAGAGTGTATTCGACTTTATTCCATGCTGATAAAAGATAGGATTGGGTGCTAATCCAATATGCAATTAACCCTCCCACAATGAGAAACGAGAGTAAATTTAAACTAAATCGAAAAGCAAACCAACTTTCTTTTTTCTTCTCTATTACCGCTACATGACTATACATAAATCCAAAAATAACAATTAATAATTGGAAAAAGAAAAAAATGATAGACATTGTTTCTTTAGTTAGAAAATAAGCTAATAAAGAAGCCACTCCCGTAATAAATATGTAAAGTGATTCTCGGCCACTAACTAATAATTGCCTAATACGTAAATATCTCCATATAATGAGCACTGACAAAATCAAGCTTATAAATATTGTAAACTTCAATAAAAGATAGGTCATAAATAGGAATGGAACGATAAAGTAATATTGTTTGTATTCTACTCCTTTTACTTCAAGCCAGTAAAATATCAAACATAAAGGGATTGTTGGAAGAAAGGTATTCCATCCCCATATCCAGTCGTAATAATAATGAATTGGAATGAGGACAACGATGGAAATAAACATCATTTCAGCTATAAAGTGGTATTGATCAGTCAAAAATTGGCGTCTCTCTTTCAATTTTCCTCCACTCCATTTCTTGAGATAATTGATTGTGGATCATTATCGTTTTTTTATGTATATTTAATACAGAATTTTCTATAAAGTCTTTATATAAGTTTAACATATTTTATAAAACAAAAGACTTTTCGTAAGCAGAAAAATGACTATTATTGGAGTGATAAACATGACAAGGGCAAAACATATAATGATTGAAGGTCACCATCTGTTTATTAATATTATTGGGTATGGGGAACCGATTATTTTTCTACACGGAGGCCCAGGTAGTGAGCACCGTTTTTTCTTACCACATATACTACCTCTAGCAAAACATTTTCAGTTAATCTTGTATGATCAACGTGGCTGCGGTAGTTCAGATCCTTTACCAGGGAATAACTACTCCATCGAGGAAGAAATAAATACACTAGAATCTTTGCGGAAAGAACTACAACTAGAGAAGATTAATATATTTGGAGAATCATGGGGCAGTATGCTCGCACTTTCTTATGCAGCTAGCTTCCCAGAGAGAGTAAATAAGCTGTTTCTTACCGCAGCAATTGGTATAAACAATAAAGGATTTAATATGTTTAAGAAGGAATTATTAAAGAAAATATCGATTAAAGACAAAATAAAACTCGTTTCCACAGATAGAAAAGCAAATAAAGGTCATGCATCTACGGATGATTTGTTAGATATATTAGACCCTTACTATGTATTTGACAAGAATAATTTATTAAAAAAGAGTAAAACAATCATGAACCATACGGTGAATCATGTCATGGTAGAGGACATTGAGAAAAATTATGATTTAACTAGTCATGTAGAACAGCTAGCAAATATTCCAATCCTTATTGCACAAGGAAGTCATGATATTTTAAGCCCTACCATAATTGAAGAGTTATTAATTAAATTTATTCCTCATGCACAATTACATCCATTGGAAGACTGTGGTCATTGGACAGTGATTGAAAAGCCCGATGAAATCAATTTATTAGTTGAACAGTTTTTCCAATCAGAAGTTGAAGCGATTAAAAAATAAGAAACCGCACAATTACGTGCAGTTTCTTATTTACTGTTTATTCGGACCAAAAACCCGATTTTCACCTGTTGACTCCTTACCTGCTAATCGTTTCATTAATGTTTGTTTCCAGTTTTCTGCTAATAGATGACACGAGGCTAAGTTCTCATTTAGCTCAAGGTCATCTTTTTTTACGTACATGACTTCATTACAATTAGCAATTGTCCATTCAGGATATGGACGCTCTATTAATGTAAATTCCAGGTCTTTTTGTATATACCCTTCTTTTAATACTCGGAAATACCAGCCTGTTCGTCCTGAATCTTGAATTCTCAATGCAAGGTCCATTGTTTTAAATCGACGAGCTGGTTTCCAACACGGTCTTCTCGGCTGGGAAACTTGAATTACCGCTTCTCCAAGCTGATATGTATCACCAATACAAACAGAACTTTCTTCCATGAATTTAACAGCTAAGTTCTCACCGAATCCACCAGCATGCATGGCTTCTATTTCTTGCTTATTTTGCCAATAATCATAATGGTCTACCGTATAGGTAAAAAGCGCCTTTTCTGGTCCACCATGATTTTTCTTATCTGCTACCTCATCCCCAACAAGACCAGTAGTAGACAACCAAACCTTTTCTTTCGTTCCCTCTTTAAACATGCCAGATTCCCATTCTTTTTCCATTGACTTTGTTGCATTAGGATTGCCGACTTTTTTCACTTTGCCTACAAATAATTTTTGAACAAATGGTGTATTCAATTAGACTTCTCCTTTGATAAATTAATTCTCAGGCGGCAGTTTATACATAACTTCCCCTTTTTCATTTAAAAATTCCATTCTTGGCACATCATTGTTATCCACAACCATTCGTATTCGTGGAGTACCTTTTGAATCCATTAGCTGTACCTTTACATTTCCTTCTTTATCTTTCCCCATAAAAGCACGTTGAGCATTTCCTTCATACAGTTTATCTATTTCTTCACTTTTCACTTCTTCACTTAGATTGGATTTTTCTATAGTTGCTTGCTTCTCAACTAGTTGGGACAATGAAACTTTCGGACGATCATAAATCGAAAAACCATAAACACTCTCTCCTTTGTCCTCGGAGAAATGCATTTGGACAACTTGGTCCTGTTTATATTGATCAAACGTTAATGAACCTCCAGTAAACACATTACCTTCCTCATCAACTTCACTCCCAAATATGAGTCCACCACATTCCTCGCCAATACCATTATAAAACATAATCCCAGAAATTGGGTCACTTTGTCTATGGCCTGGTAATATATCTTTGCCATCCATAATCAATGGTGGAATATTTTCCTTATTAAATAATGTCATTTTGATCGTACCGTCTTTATCGACAATATTTAGCTTTTCTACATTTAATTCCGTAAATTTTCCCTTATTAGTTGCCATGATTCTTCTTTCCTCCTACTATTTATACTTCTCAATGCACATACAAAGCTATTTAATATTGGAAGGTTCTAGAAATCCAATACTGATCTCCATAAGTAGTCATGTTAGATGGTCTTTCTTCATAGTCACCAGGTAGTTCAAAACTTTTACTAATTACATAAAACTCTAGTTTTTGACCTTCTTTCACTGTAACTTCTAGCGTCATACTTTCACCCATTCCAATTAACTCCAAAAACAATGGATTTTGCATTGTATATTGAGTTGGATTGCTTTGTATAAGTGTGTCATTTACCTTCATCTCTTTAACTGTGACATGATTTTTTGTAACAAACTCTATTGCTGCTGCATTAGGTGTGGACAGGTCAAATGTAAGTGTTCTCCAGCCATTAACAGTATCATCTGTAGTTATATTAGATTCTGGTAAATTTATTTCATAATAAGGTGCCTCTGTAACATACAGGTCTTGAAGAAACGTATATATTGGAAGAGTGTTAGAGTTACCCTTTTCGGCTTCCCCATCGACAAACTGGCCTGTATAAGCATCCGGTTTTGATTTCGTTCCCCATATAGCTTTTTGTGAATCCCCATCTGCTAGGTAATACACTTCATTACTAGTTGGATGTTCACTTGTTGCCTCCAAAGTTATTGATTCGTAGGTTAATATGCTAATTCCAATTACTAATAATCCGAATGCATACTTCCAACTACCAATTAATCTCGTAAAGACAGGTACAAACAACATAAGACTCAATGTAGCAACAGCCATCACAATATGTACGACAGTTATAGTTAGAGCAAGATATAATGCATTGACAAGGAACGTAAACAAAACAATTCCTGGAATCAAAAACACGGAATATAGTATCGCATACTTTTCATTTGACCATTTGTCCGTTTTCCAAAATACGAGATTTATCCCTATTAAACTAAAGATTAATGGCCATACAAATAAGTAGCTGGCTCCTGTTAATAGAAAACTAGTAGCAACGGCTAAGAGAAACCAGCAAATCATAGTACCAATCACAATCGAATACGTACCTATCTTTCGTTGTACTATACTAATGAATAAGATCAATATTGCAGTAGTAATTAGTAGAAAACCAATTAAAAAGATACTAGCAATTTGTTGATCATTAATTAGCAGCCAACTAACTTCCTGAGTTGCTTGATCAATTAGTTTATAGATGAATAACGAAATACTAAAAGTTAGTGCTAATGAAACTAAGAGTAATAGGAATCCGATTAAGATGCTTGTTATTTTTAATTGTTTCTTACGAATCCCATGATAAATGGTTAATATTAGGCCTAGTAACGAAATAATAAGTAAGGGGATAACCATACTTTCTGAATAAGAAATTAATGTATGTCCAAACAAGTTAAAATATACGGCATTTTTATCTGATTGATTTTCAATTTTATTTAAATCAATATTGCCAAAATGTGTTGCTAATTCATAAGCATAGGTTGCATGGTGTAGGAGTGTATCTTTATTTACAAAATCTAAACTATCAATAGTTGTATGATAAGCGTTTAACCCTTGGGCACTCGCAAAGTTCAACCCTTGCATTCCAAAATTCATAAACTCCGTTAAATCCGTTCCATTCGGCATCACATCATACACTTCTTTTAAGAATGAGTTCGATGCTGGTGAACTAGTTGCCTTATGAAACTCTTTGATTAACTGATAGTTTCCTTTACTTGTTTCAAACATGACAGTAGAACCGGTATTTCCTCTTGCCTCAAAGTTAAAGACAACATCAACTTCTTTTGCCCATGGATGTTCCTCTACAAAAGCACGCGCACCAAATAACCATTGTTCTTCTGCATCCGTGATTAGGAAAATAATATCATTTTTAGGAGACTTATCTTGGAGTAAACGTGCTACTTCTAATAATGCAGCAACCCCATATCCATCATCACTAGCACCTGGACTATTGAAGACTGTGTCATAATGTGCCGCTAACATAATCGTCCCAGTAGCATCTGTTCCTTCTAATCTTGTTAAAATATTTTGGACTTGGGTTGCCCTGGCTATTTCAGGCTTATAAGCAAGAGTATCTTGTAATTCTACTGGGTAGCCCATCTCTTCTAATGTATCAACTAAATATTCTCTTACTCTTGCGTGTTCAATCGAACCGACTGGATGTGGTTCTTGGGCGATGTTTTCTAAATACCCCCATACACTTTCTATGGAGACTTCTGATTCACTATTATCCTTTATTTTTGGTGGGTTAAATGGTGTAAGGCCAATATAGATAGCAAGGAAAAAGATAAACAATAGTACTAGCGGATAGATAATGGAATGCTTTAATTTTAATTGTTTTTTCATCAATACGACTCCCAGCTCACAATTATTTTATTAAATATTAAGAAACTTCTCTATATAGTATATAACTTGGCAGGAATCCTATCAATGAATACTGGAATCATATTAAGTTTAATGATTGGTGTTTGTTTTTAAAAAGTGGGCTAGTATGTCTCTTTGGGGGAAAATTCATTTAATAGTTGAATGACAAAGGAAACTTAAAAATTTCTTTCAACTGTGGCATGAAAGGGAATTTCATCTCTTTTTCTTGTTATTTTCTCGTTCAACTTCGCTTATGAAAGGGAATTGCTACTCTTTATCTACTTATTTTCCTGTTCATCTGCGCTATGAAAGGGAAAAGCAACTATTTTTCTGCTTATTTTGCCGTTCAACATCGCTATGAAAAGGAAATGCTGCTCTTTTTCTGCTTATATTCCTGTTCATCTGCGCTATGAAAGGGAAAGACATATCTTTTTCTGCCTGTATTCCCGTTCAAGGTCACTATGAAAGGGAAATTCATACTTTTTCCCATTAAAAATCCCCTTCATTCGAAAAATGAAAGGGAAATCTAAATCTAGCTATATATTAATTCTTCTTCACTAATTTCGCTTGTACCACCATGCGGCCTTCGTTCGGATCTAGCAAATAATCACAAGTAGATAATGTAAGAACTTGATCATCCTCATCAACTTCAACATCAGTTTGATACATGGATTGCTCACGAATTTCAGTGAGATATTTAGCAAATTCATCATCACTCGCGAAGTTAGTCTCTATATAATTAAACTCTGTTGTTGTAATATAAACAGCAAAGATTTCTGCTTCATACGTATCGTATAATGTTTTTATTTCGAAAGTTTTATGTTCTTCAAAGAAATCTTCATCTTTATATTTAATTAAGTCATCAAACATGGAACCATCTTTCATTCGATGCCCATAAATGACTGTATTTTGTTTCATCGAATCGATGGTATTACGATAATCCATAAAGATACTTCCTGCGATGGAGTATTCTTTGTTGAATCCTTTATTTAGGTAATCTGTATTGTTATCAGCTTGTAAGACCGGATAATCAATTTCTGTACCTGGAATTTTGATCCAGCCGACGACTTCTTCATTTTGCTCTAATAGCTCTTTAAATTCTTCTTGAACAATTGGGAGGTCACTTGCTTTATCAGTTAAATTTGCAGATCCTTTCTCTGCAGCTGAAGCATAAAACGTTTCTTGTACATCTTCCAAAGATTTCCGGTTTTTATAATATTCCATTGCGATCTCAACAAGATTATATGCTGCAAAGAGGAAAACTAATAAACAACCTATTGTTACTACTTTTTTCCAACCATTTCTTTTGAATTTCATGAAAAGCGTCCCTCCCACCAACTAAATTCCGACTGGCACAATATACATTCCTAAATCTTCGTCATTCTTCACAACTACATTAACTCCATAGACGTCATGGATTAGTTTTGGTGTTACGATTTCTTTCGGATTACCTTTTTCAATTATCTTACCTTGTTTCATAGCAATAATTTGATGACTATATTGGATTGCTTGATTGATATCATGTAATACCATCACAATGGTTAATCCATGTTCATCACATAATTGCTTAACAAGGTCTAATATTTCATATTGATAGTAAATATCTAAATTGGATGTTGGTTCATCCAGAAATAAAAATGGTGTATCCTGAGCAAGTGCCATAGCAATCCATGCCCGTTGTTGTTGTCCACCGGATAAGGCATCTATTTTAGAATCTTTCCTATCCAAAAGTCCAGTCCGACGTAGTGCCCACTCAACCTTTTCTTCATCTTCATCGGTCTTTGGACTAAATGTATTTTTATATGGCAGACGACCGTATTCAACTAATTTCTCCACTGTCATGTCAGATGGTGCGGTGTTTTGTTGATGTACGACACCTAATTTCTGTGCTAATTCTTTTGGTTTATATTTATTTATTACTTTACCATCAAGAATAACTTGTCCCTCTTGAGGCTGATAATTATTTGTAATTATTCCTAATAATGTTGATTTTCCACATCCATTAGGACCGATAATTGTCGTAATCTCGCCTTGATTAATTTGAGCATCAATACCGTGTAGTCGTTTTATTTTATCCTGATAGGCAAACGAGATATTGTTAATTTCCATAAATACGATCACTCTTTCTAAGCAGGAATATGAGGAATGGTCCACCAATGATAGCCATAATAATCGATGCTGGAATTTCAATTGGTGAAGCAATTGTTCTTCCTAACGTATCGGCTGTAATAATAAGCAATGCACCAGCTAATGCCGAGAACGGTATAAGTGCTTTATGATCTGTTCCAACTAGACTTCGGCCAATATGAGGTATTAAAAGTCCAACAAACGTAAACATACCGGCAACAGCTGTAGCAATCGATGCTAATAGTACGGCAATTAAGGAAATTACAAAGCGTGCACGATTTACACGGAATCCGAGATTGTTTAATGTTTTGTCTTTTAATCCTAGATGGTTACACCATGCAAAAACTAGGAATGAAAGGATTAGTCCGATTGTACCGTATAAAGCAATAATTTCAACATCATTCCACGTTTTCATTGTTAGTGTAGATGAAGTTACCGAAACACCTGACATCATACTACTACCATTCGAAGAGCTCAAAAATTCGCTTAATCCAGTGAATAATGCATTAATGGCAACACCAATTAAAATCATTCGTAATGGATTTAATCCAGACTTCCAAGAAAACATATAAACGAGTAAAAATGCAATTGCTCCACCTATAAAGGAGAATAAAGGCGTATAGAAAAATAATGTAGGGAAGAAAGTAATCATGATGATTGACATGAAGCCAGCACCTGATGAAACACCAATAATACCTGGCTCAGCTAAAGGGTTACGCATAACCGCTTGTAAAAGAACACCAGATACGGATAATGTAGCACCAGCAAATAATGCAATGATAATACGTGGGAATCGCAAATCTTTAATTATTTCAACATTGTCATTTGTCCCTGTGAACAAACCTTTTATTAATTCTCCAGCTGTAATCTCAATACTACCTGAAATGGCAGAATATAAAGTTACTGCAACTAAAAGAATAATAACTACTATAAAACTTACTAACTTTTTTACCATCGATAATACCTCTTTCATATGGGGACAGTCCCCACTGTGGAGACTATCCTAATTCGCCAAGTCTGGATAAAGCATTTCAACTAATTCTTCCATCGCTTCTGTAAGAGCTAAATTTGCGGTGGAACCAAATCTCGTTTCTTCTAAGTCGTATACAAGGTTATTTTGAACTGCTTTAAAATGTTTCCATATGTCGTTCTCTTTAAAATCTTTATCAAACATTTCCACTACTTCTTCTGGCATTCCGTGAGCCATACGTAGAATAACATCTGGATTGGATTGTTGTAAGTTTTCAGTGTTTGCTGCAATATATTCGTAACCTTCAGCATCCACCGCATTGACCCCACCAGCTCTACGAACAAGATCGCCCACATAAGAGTCCTCTGTTGCTACTAAATAACTACCAGGAACACCAAATAATATTAACACAGTTGGAGGCTCTTCATCTTTTACTTTTTCTTCAATTTCAATCATTTTTTCTTTAAAACCGTTGACGATTTCCTCTGCTTTTTCCTCACGGTCATACTTTTCACCTAAATGAAGGATGCCTTCATACATTCCTTCAACACTTTCTAGATCTATATAAGTTGCAGGTGTATTTGTTTGAGTAAATTTTTCTTCCACATATTCCGTTAGCGTAGTAACTGTCAATACATCAGTAGGTTTTAGTGACAGAATAAGTTCCATGTCTGGCTCCATCGCTAAACCAACTTCTGGAAGACCGTCATATCGTTCGGGTAAATCTTTATATGTTGTTGGTACACCGACAAGATCTATACCAAGTACATCAGTAATTTCAACCAATGCAACTGTTGTATTAACAATTCGGTGTTCTTCTTCTTTAGCTGACTTACCTTGTGATTCATTTGTTGAATCGGATTTTTTTACATCAGAAGTTGCATCTGCACTTCCACAAGCTGCAAGAACTACTAAAGCAAATAACATTAGTAATAATCCAATTTTCTTTTTCATACTTCCACCTCTTTTCGCAAAATTTCCTCTGAATCTTCAAAAAACACTTGTATATAAACCGAGTCTTACTGTAATTAAACAGTAAGACTCTAAAATTAATTACCTATTATGCAAAACGTCTTTTAGCAAAGAATGCTAGTGGAATAGCTGAACCGATTAATAGTAATACATAAAGTAAAATGTTCGTGTCGTCTCCTGTTTGTGGGTTAACAGTTTTACCATTACCACTACCATCTGTAGAAGCAGCTATTTTGTGATTCTCTGAATCAATTTCTATCATATTACTTTCATCGAAGAATAAACGAGCACTATGATCCATGCTGTACATTCCTGGAACAGTAATATGCATGTCCATTACAACTGGTTTACTTAAATCAGTAACTTTAAATTGAATCACCATAGAACCATCTGCATTTTTCTTAACGATAACTACATCACCATGAGCAGTTCGTAAAGAATCAATCATATCACTATTAGTTACTGTCAATTGAATATATTTTTCACCATTCTTAACTAATAGATAAGCAGGCTTTTTAAAGAATTGGTCTGCTGCTGATGCTTTATCTTGTGTTGCATGTTTTACTAGGTAGTTTATTTCGTATACTTTGTCAGGTGTTAACTGATCTTTCTTGTCTTGCACTTGATGGTTGGATTTATCGTTTGAAGACTTGTCTTGATTATTTTTGTTTTCTTGACTTTCTTTATTTGGTTTTTCCGTCTCTGTTACCTTTTCACCATCATTTACTTCTGTAACAACTTTTTCAGAACTAACTTCAACTTTACTATCAGTATCCAATACTAAACGTGCAGTATGACTTGCACTATACATACCTGGTACAGTAATGTGCATTTCTAACATAATCTCGTCCGTTAGTTCACCGTTAAGTTTAAACTCAACTACAACTGAACCATCTGAGTTTTCTTTAACAACTTCAACTTCGCCATCAGATGTTTTTAAAGAATCAATTAAATTCCAGTTATTAACTTTTAGTTGAAGGTATTGAACACCATCTTTAGTAAATAATACTGCAGGTTTGACAAAATATTGATCGGCAACTGAATTTTCATTACCTACTTCTTTAAGCACATCGAATCCAATTTCATATACTTTATCTTGCGCAGTTTCTTCTTCTTTTGGTTCCTCTTTTGGCTCTTCAACAGGTTCTTCCACTGGTTCTTCAATAATTAGTGAAGAGTCAAGTAGTTCTTCGGCAATATCATCTATGGATTCTACATTTAAAAATAAACGTACTGTATGATCCATTGATCCCATTGGTGTACTAATCGTCATATCTAAATATAATACTTCTGGTAATTCTGAACCGACATTAAATAGTAACGTACCAGTTTTTCCATCTTCATTTCGTTCTACATTAGAATCTAGACCTTGAATACCAAGCGCCGTAATGTAGTTTGCACCTGAGAAATTAATCTCAACTGTTTTTGATCCGTCAGTTTCTTTTGTAACTAATGCAGGCTTCGCAAAGTATCTTGCAGCACTTGAATCTGCATTCTCATCACCTTTTAAAATAACAAAGCCGATTTCGTCTTTCAAAATAGTTGCATTTAATAATTCCTCTGAGATTTCATCTATGGATTCTACATTTAAAAATAAACGTACAGTATGATCCATTGATCCCATTGGTGTACCAATCGTCATATCTAGATATAATACTTCCGGTAATTCAGAACCAACATTAAATGTTAAAACACCAGTTTTTCCATCTTCATTTCGTTCTACGTTTGACTCAAGACCTTGAATACTTAAGGCTGTAATATAATTAGCACCTGAAAAATCAAGATTTACTGTCTTTGTTCCATTTTCTTCTGTAACAGATGCAGAAGGAAAGTATCTAGCAGAACTTGAAGATGAGTTTTCATCACCTTTTAAAATAACATAACTTAATTCGTTTCCCGTATTTTCATCAGCCGCAAATACTGATCCTCCAAATACTGGCAGGGTAAATATTGCGATAATAAGGGCTAACATTAATTTAATACTGTTTCGCATGTCTTTCTCTCCCTTAGTTAATTACTACGTTTTTTACGTATCAATAAAATTGCTACTACAACGATTATTACTCCTACGATTAGTAGGACGATAAAACCAGCGTTTGAAGAGTTATCCTCTTTTTGTGTATCTTCAACCTGTGTATCAGAAGCTTCCTTGGAAGTTAGATCTTCCTCTTCTTCAGAATTTGCATCTTCAGCATTTTCTTCATTGTCTTCTTCATCAATTTCTTCTGCTTTATCTGCTTCTTCTGTTTCTGTTTGTTCTTCTTTCTTCTCTTCTTCCTTCACAGTATCTTCTGGTTTGTCGTTACCTTTATTTTTATCGGTATTAGCAACCGTTGTATTCTTTTCCTCTTTTTCCTTCTTTTCTACTGGTTGATTAGTAGATTGGGAAGACTCTTTTTTATTCGAGGCTTTTTTCTCTTCAGCTTTCTGTGCTGGAGCTGAAGCAGCTTTTACTGGACTAAGATCAAATACTGCTCTAGCTGTATGTGTCATGTCGTATAAGTCTGGAACAACGATATGCATTTCCATATCAAGAGGCTTAGATAAATCTCCGTCCACTCTAAACTTAACTGTTCTTACAAAGTTTGTTTTATCCTCACTAACAATTTCAACTGGTCCCGATGGCGCAGAAAGTGATTGAACGTAATTACTTCCTGTTACAGTCATTTGAATATATTGCACACCATTTTGAACGGTTAAAATTGCAGGTTTTGTAAAGTAGCCATCTGCTATGGAAGTATTCTCACTATAAGCTTCTTTCATCTCATAGTTTAGCTCATATCTTCCATCTGCTATCTTCGCTAAGGCTACATCCTTCGGTAAGACAATCGAGGTTATGGAAAAAAATAATACTGTTATAATTGCTAAGAACGAAAATCTCTGTTTCATCCTATTTGTTTCCCCCCTTATCTTTAAAGCCTGTATTCATTTATTTAATAGATATCGAATCTGTTATATATTCTCGACATTATTAAATGTAACAGTAAGTTAGTAATTTAACCATAGAATATTTGTGAACAGAATTTGATAATTTTATGAACTAATTGTGTCTGAATTGTGAACTAGGTTGTAGGAAGGGATAATAGGAAAAGAATTAATCATTTGCGAAACAAATTGGAAGGTATATCAGTGAAGGTCTGGTGTGAGCTTCTATTTATTTTAATAGAAATGGTTCAAATCAACGTATTATTAGGTTGTATTATACAGGTTAATGAAAAGAGTCTCTGTGATAGTTATCACAAAAAAGTTCACAATTCAATAAAAAAGAGAAACGCATTTTTCATACACGTTTCTCCTTTTTACATAAATTATTTTTCCCATATTCTTCTATATGTTATGTTGTTTCCTTTTATTTTGAGTAAGAAAACATCCGGATTACTCATTCTTTTCCATTCTTCATAACTGAAATCGTTGTTATAATGTTTGAGTAATAAGGAAATTACTCCACCATGAGCAACTAAAATTTGGTTATGCAAATTAGTAGCCAGCATTTCGTTTACTACTTCTACAATCCGATTCATTGCTTCGTAACTTGATTCTCCGCCTTCATACTTCAGCTCTAAATCATAAAATGTCGCTTCTAATTTATCCATCCAATCTGGCATAAAGATGGTACTTAGTTCTCTCTCGATTAACCGGTTGTCTGTTTCTATCTCCAAGTATCTATCATTTGCTACCGGCTCAATTGTTTGAATTGCACGTAAATATGGACTGGATACTATTCGATCAATCTTCTTATCTTTGAAAAAATCTAGTAAATCAGCCGCTTGTTCAAATCCCTCTTCAGTTAGAGGCGCATCAGCTGATTGACCTGTTGCTTTACAATGTCTTATAACAAAAATATTCTTCTCCATCCCCCTATTTGTCCTCCGTAAGTGAATTATTTATCAATTAAATTCTTCAACAACTTTAGTCCAAAACTCCCCATAATCATTGAGATAAAAATCAGCTAAATTACTCTTATTGTTTTGAAATAAACAAGATTTAATGTTTAGCTCTTTCGCTGGAATGATATCCAATTCACGATCTCCGATTACTAGATCAATATTATATTTCTCATGGAGATATTCATAAGACTCTTTATTGGGCTTACGTGGAAATCCATCATCCCCAGCAACAATTTCGCTAAAGTATTTCTCCCACCCGTAATAACGTAATATCTTTCGAACATCTTTCCCTAGTTTATGAGTCATGATTACATTATTATTAGCATATTGTAACACCTTTTCTACACCTGAAAATGGCATCATTTCTTGTGGAGGAATTTCTTCTTCTAAACTAGCAAATTCCTTCAATTGTTCTTCAGACAGATTATAATAATTATTTGCATGTCTAAAAGATATCTTTATATTTTGATAGACATCCTTCTCATCTATATTTCTATCCGCTAAAACCTTTTTAAATAGTTTTGTATAAACTGGATACGTATCAAATAATGTACCGTCAAAATCCCATAATATTGTTAATCCTTTGTTATTATTCATACATTCCTCTTTCCTTCACTTACAACTTTATTACATCAAACAGTTGTATTGGTTTTTGTAACTTAGGATAATCTGTAATTTTCTCACTAAAATAGGTTGGCAGAAACCAGGTGGCCTGATAAGCTTTCAATCCTGCTTTAGATGCCCCTATTAGTTCATCGGAGCCACCATCGCCAATAAAAATCGATTCCTCAGGTGAAACCCCTAAATTTTGACACCCTAATTGGTAGATTTCTACATTTGGCTTTGCTAGCTTTACTTCATAAGAAAAAATAACATCATCAAAAAGTTCAGCTAGTGGAGTTGTTTCCCAATCCAGTACTTCTTCAGGAGTACAATTACTAATTAAGCCTAGCTTTACGTTCATATCTTTTAACTTTTGTAGCATTTCTAACACTTCATGATTAATATCTTGAAATGGTACTCTTTTTGATTCAACTCTAAGTTGATCAACCTTGTCTATCATACTTTCATCAACAGGCTTTCCTAATGATTGTAGAATGTCTCTTAGTACGCTCTTATGATCAGGATAGGTACCATCCATTCGACGCTCTCTTCGTAATGCCCATTCTTTTTTATACGTTTTTTTATCAATGCCTAACGCTTCGATAGAGTATGTTGCTTTCTTTTCATTATTTTCCCACTCTGTAATCAATGTTTCGTATAAATCAAAAAACACTGCACGAATAATTGTAAACCCTCCTCCCACCTGAATTGTAATTAAATTATCTTAACTTCTTCTCATAGCATCTACACTCATGTACCCTACTAAATTTGCTGTTTATTGTTTCAGTATCTTCACCTACATAGTGTGCAAAAGCTAGAATTGGATATAAATGTGGAACTTCACTTTTTAAATGTCCTTTCAATTCCTCGTCACCTTCCATAAAAACATGTAAATAGGAATCTACTTTACGGAACCCACTTTTCTCATACCAAATATTTACCCACTCATCATCCCTTGTCCAAGCTTCGAAACGATTTAAATTCTTTTCTCTCGCCAATTGTTCTGCTTTATCGAGAAGAAGCGTACCAATACCTTTTCGTCGATAATCTGGATGAACAGCAATATGCCAAATCATACCTCCAAGGCCACTTCCCCTGGAACAAACCGTTCGTTCTTCTACTTCATATTCAATGTCTATTAAACCAACTACATTCCCGTCTTCAACAGCTACTAATTCAATCGCAGGATTTTCATATACTTCCTTTTCTCTTAAAACATTGTCGTAATATGCTGTATCTAAAAATGATAGTACTCTACAACGTAGCCAACCTTGTTCATCTTTTGATTTATACTCTCTAATTTCCATAACTGTCTCCTCTTTCCTTCATAAGATTTAATGAGAAGACTCTCCCCCAACATAAAGAAAAGACCATCGTAAAAAACGAAGGTCTTTTTATGCATAAGTACAAGTAATTATAAACTATTCTGGATGGGGAAAGAGCCAACGTAATTATTTTCTAAATGTATGCGGTTAAACGTTGTCATTGGAATCCCCTCCTATCCTCGGTCAGTTATTGATATATTAACTATATCAATAATTCTGAAAAAGTAAATACTTTTTAGGTAAAATATTCTATTTTTGCGTCTGGAAAGAAACGTTTCACATATCCGCCAATCGTATCTTTAATATCCTCCTGCTCTTCATCCTTATAGACATATTTATAAATACCATATTTACCCCATTTTGTTTTCCGCTTCGATTCATCTAATTCCAGCTTTGTCATTGGATAATTTTCTTGAATGACTCGTTTGGCTGGTTTTGTAAACCGATGCTGTATCATTTCAAATGTTAAATCTTTTCTAGCATGGGACGGTAAGGTCGCTTCCAGTTTTTCAAACATTTCTAAGTACCCTTCTTTCCAACCATCATGAAGATAGATCGGTGCAACGATAAATCCTAAAGGATAGCCGGCCTCGGCAACTTTTGCTGCTGCTTCCACCCGTTCATGTAGTCTAGATGTCCCTGGTTCAAAATATTTAATAATGTAATCATCATTAATACTAAAACGAAATCGTGTTTTTCCTTGGTGATCCGCATCTAGTAAATGATCTACATGGGCAAATTTTGTAACAAATCGTAATTTACCATGTTTACTTTTTCCAAAAAATTCAATTGCATGCTTTAAGTGGTGAGTCAAATGGTCAATCCCTACAATATCAGATGTACATGATGCTTCAAATCTTGTGAAATCGGGCGCCCGTTCTTCCATATATTTTTCTGCCGCATCAAAAATCTCTTCTACATTTACATATGTACGTATATAAGGTTTACTCCCCATCGTCGTCTGTAAATAACAATAATGACAATGGCCCATACATCCGGTAGCAAGGGGAATCGCATATTCAGCAGAAGGTTTCGACGTATCGAATTTCAATGTTTTACGAATACCTACTACGAGTGTTGATTTAGCCGTTCGATATTTTTGGAAATGATTTTCTCCAGGTAAATTACGAATCTGATTATGTGAAGTTGTTTCGCGAATTTCTATTCCCATTTCCTCAAACTTTGCAAGCAATCTCTTACCATTAGGGTATTCTAATGCTCTCGGTTCAACATATACTAATTGTGGGACAAATGGTTTAACCATAGTATTCTCCATCATCTACACTACCAAATGCAGCTTGATAAGCAGATTCCGCTTCTTCCTCGGTTTGAAAAATAGCAAAATCATCAGAAATAGGATAATAATGTTCATGGGAAAAAAGCGCCAATTCATTTGGGTTATCTGGGTTTTCGACAATGGCAGCTTGTTGAACATGTGCTACATCTTGAGCATGTGGGTTACGGATAATTATGTAGACAACTTCTCCTGGTCTAAATTCTGTATTCATTTAATATATTCACCTATCTTCTATTTGTTTTATCCTATTGTTCCCTTCCCTAATTCAATTTATGTTTATGACTCTTTAACAACAGAATTATTCTCATGAAAATAGGTGACAATGATAGAAAGGATGTGATTCTTATGAATACAATCGTATATTTTTCCCTCGGGTTCGGGTATATTTTACTATTTATATGGTCACTATTACTTTCTAAAAACCATAGTTTAGCGAATTTAACTAATACAATTATGCTTGTGATTATTGGGTTAATCTATGATAATTTCATCATTGCACTAGGGAGGTTCTTTGGTGAAGGTGGTGTACTGGAGAGCTTAACGTATAGTAGATATTTATTTCATGCATTTTTCACGCCAACTTTAATTATTTTTGCTTGGAGTATCTCTCAAACATTAGATTTTTCATGGGCAAAGAAGCTTGCCTGGAAAAGAACATTAATCCTTTTAACAGCCGGACTCATATTATATGAACTTATTACATCCATTTTTGGATTGAAATTGGAACCAAATTGGAGTAATGGTGTACTAACGTATGAAAGTAACGAACAATCCGGTCTTATCGTAATCGTTGTTACATTTGTTCTTTTTGTTTTCAGCATATTACTTATTAAAAAACACCGCCTATATTGGCCACTTGTAGGAGTACTTTTCATGCTTTTATGTGCTGTCCTACAAAGGTGGTTCAACGACTTTCCTCTCATGAATATTGCTGAGTTCATCTTAATCGTATCGTTATTATTGACAAAAAGATTCGTTGTTCAAAATGAAAAAACGCCAATCTCAAATTGACTAGTGGGATTGGCGTTCTACTTCTTATAACGGATAAAGAATGGGAATAACTATGATCATGACAATAAACATAATTATTTGTAATGGCATGCCAACTTTTACAAAATCAAAAAACTTATAACCACCAGCAGTCATCACTAGTGCATTCGTTGGAGATGAAAAAGGTGTTAAAAATGCCATTGCCGATGCTGCGGTAACCATCATTGCAAATGTGTATGGATTTGCGTCAATAGCAAGAGCTGCATTTAGAGCAATAGGAGCAAATAATACTGCTGTTGCCGTGTTACTAATAACTTGTCCAAAAATAATCGTTAACCAGTAAACCCCGATTAATACTCCCATCGCTCCAAAACCACCAAGTAAATCAATGATGCCCGTCGAAATGAGTTCCATTCCACCTGTTTTTTCAAGTGCAGTTGCCATAGGTAACATTGCGGCAATTAGAACAATACTCTCAAAGTTCATTTCACTATACGCATCATCCATATTTCGAAGGCATCCAGTAATAATCATTAACACGGCACCAATTAAAACAGAGACTACTGCTGGAAAAACTTCAAAAATCATAAGTACTACCATTAATAACATAATTGCACCTGCAATAGGTGCTTTCCCGTTTGCCGAAGCTTTACTTGCATATTCTTTCGGTTGTCCAACAACAACCACATCCTGTGTTTCCTTGGACAGTAACTCTATATCTTCCCAGGATCCTTGAACAAGTAAAGCATCCCCGAAACGAAGTGGTTGCATGAGCATATCACTTAATACATAATTCCCTTTACGATTTATTCCAATGACGTTTAGATTATATTTTTCTCTAAAACCAATACTAGCAATGTTTTTATTAATAAAACTGGAATGTGGAGTAAGTAAAACTTCAACCATGCCAAGCTCTTTTGTTACTAAATGATTTGCTTCCGATTTCTCTTTTATTATCGTCAATCCGTTATCATTAGCAAATTGACTAACCTTTTCAGCAGATCCTTGAACAAATAGTACATCACCTGCATGTATAATACTATTTGGTCCGGCCATTTCTTGATATGTGATTGGCAAAATACGTAATCCTTCGCTTGCATGACGTTCTATTTTTAGTACAAACACTTGATATTGCTTTGGTGTGCGTAAATCAGCTAGAGGTGACTCAACAATTTTCGAATCATTTTCAACTTTTACTCGAAAAAGGTTCCCTCCTAAATGATAATCTTCAGCTAACTGCTTCGTAGAGATTTGGCTTGTTTCACTTGAATTTCCTTTACTTTTATTCTTTGGTATAACTGTATTTCTTACTAGAAACAAATAAATTATTGCAACTACAATAGCAATGACCCCTATTGGTGTAATTTGAAAGAATCCTAACTTTCCTAGTCCATAGTCTTCCATCGTCTGACTAACTATTAAGTTTGGAGGTGAAGCAATTAACGTTAATAATCCTGACAAACTCCCAATATACGCTAATGGTATTAAGTATTTAGAAGGACTTTCTTTAATGGAAATTGCAATACTAACAACAACTGGTAGCATTAATGCAACTGTTCCTGTATTACTCATAAAAGCCCCGACCCCAGCAACTATTGTGAGTAAAAGGAAGAACAGCTTCCGTTCACTATCTCCTGACCATTTCAATAATAAATTCCCTGCCATTTGTGCGAGTCCAGTCCGTAAGATCCCTGCACCAACGACAAATAATCCTGCAATCATGATGACAACAGAATTAGAAAATCCAGCTAGCGCTTCTGCAGGTTCTAAAATTCCAAAGATAACAAATGCAAGTAGAGCCATGATGGCGACAAGATCTACTCGGATTCGGTTACTGATAAATAAGATGATTGTAACTAATAGAATGATGAATGTTCCGATGAGTTGCAAGGTGATTCTCCTTTAACAAACATACTAAAATTAATTAGATATAACTACTGGTACAAAGTGAAAATCTCAGGATAACATATTATATAGCATCCATAATACTATCTACATCTTTACTTTCCTGATATAAAATATCTGGATCGAAATCTACTCCATTTTCCCAACATACTGTTCCAGCGACCTCATCAATCTTTACACTCATGAATACATCTAAATCATCTCGTATTTCAGCTAATAAACCGGTATCTGATTTCAAAAATTTTTTTATATTTAACATTCGATATTCTCTCATATCAAACTCTAATATTAATTTAAAAGTCCTTGTTGGATAGACAGATGTAATCTTCATATTTTCACCTACCTTAATTTTACGTATTTACCTTTTCCTTGCATTTGTTTCCAATTATATTTGAGTATCGCGTTATTCCTATTAAGAATAATCATAAGTTTGTCTATATCTAAATCTCTTGTTTTACCATGTAGATACTCTCCATCAATTGTATAAACTATTTCCTGCTCATTTTTAATGAGATGGATATGCGGTGGTGGATGATCTTTAAAATACATATATATGCTCCAACCATCAAATTCATATATTCTTGGCAAATTTTATCCTCCTTCTATTCTAACCTATTTATCGCTTTTTCTCACTAGCATCAAACATCAATAGTTATCTGAGGATAAAATACACCATAATATGTTATGTGTCATATTAGAAAAAAATAATTTCTTGCATGCAATATGCTTATGAAAGTTAATGATATATCTGACAAAGTTGATTTTTTCATTTAATCACATCTATAAAAAATCTCATTTCAACTAAATTATTGTTAAAAGAGTAAGCAATCTGATACCAATTAGAGTGATGATTAAAAACACTAATCTCTATTCCCAAGAGGTTAGTGTTCTACTTATTTTAAGACTGTATTTCGATTTTCGAAGTCAAACTATTGTCATTAGTGTTGCATTCCCTTGATGGTATATAACTTTGCAATCAGATGAACACTACCGTAAAACAATTTTAGACGCGTAAACCTATATATTCAGCAAAAGCTATAGAAAAGGAGGCGAAAAACATGGGTAAAAAGGAGTTAAACAAGTTTAAGGGAGAAGTTATGAAAGCTAAAGGCTACACTGTCGACAAGAAAAATCCCGATGCAATCAAATATGAGATTGCTAAAGAACAGGGCGTTCCATTAAAAGAAGGCTATAACGGTCACCTAACCTCCGAACAAGCAGGAAAAGTAGGTGGGCCAATCGGAGGTAATATGGTGAAAGAAATGGTGAGGATGGCGCAGGAACAGTTGAAGAAAAAATAAGAACAAATCGGAATCCATTTGCGGATTCCGATTGTAAACAATTAAGCATACACTTCCGATTTTTTAAACCGGTCAAAGCTTAGTGGCTCTTTTGGTATGATTGTTTCAGTTTTTTCATTAATAATTTCTTCCATTAATTTTGCTGTACCTGTAGCAAGGCTGATTCCGTCACCTTCATGTCCTGCCGCGATATAAAAACCTGGCACTTCTTTAACCTCAGAAATGATTGGTAAATGGTCTTCCGTAAATGGTCGGAATCCGGTATACGCGCGAATGATTTTAAAATCATTCATTTTTGGAAAGAAGCGAAGAGCGCGTCTTGCCATCGTCTCAACAACACGGATATCAATGGTTGGATCATACCCGACAAATTGACGGCTACTTCCTAAAAGGAAGTTCTGACTTTCTGTTGGTTCAAGCACGAGGGCTACTCCGTGCTCTGTTGTACGCTTGTCAGCAATTCGCTCACGACCGAATTTATTCATTAAGTAACCAAACTCCATCACATTTCGCATCATAACTGGTTGCTGTCTAGAACCTACTAAGATGTGGCCTTTCCTTGGAGTAATTGGTATATCAACATCAAGCATTTTTCCAATAAATGGAGCCCAAACACCTGCTGCATTCACTATCTTTTGTGCACGAACATCCTCATTTGTGGTTTGAATCTTAAATTCTCTTCCTTCTTTAGTAATATTTGTTACTTCTGCCCGCGTTTTCACTTGTAGTCCGTATTCACTTTCTGCTTTATCGACTAATGCATAGCAGAACATATATGGATTTATAAGTGAATCTGTTTCACACTCTAAGCCTCCGGGAATATCATCCGCAAAAAACGGTGATTCACTCTTAATATCGTTTCGATCGAGTACATTAAACTTTAGCCCAGCTTCATTCTGTGTTTTAACCCAATCGACTGCCGCTTGCATTTCATCATCATTATCACAAACTAAAATACTACCAGACTTTCTATATTCGAATGGTCGATCTAATCTTTTCGATAGATCTTCGATTAGTTCCTGGCTTACCCATGACATATGACTATCAAAGCCCGGATCTTTATCAACAATTGACACGTTTCCATCACAACGGGAACTTGTACCGCTTGCTATGTCATTCTTTTCGATAAGAATTACGTCCAAGCCTGATTCAGCAAGATAAAAAGCTACTGAACAACCGACAATCCCGCCCCCAATGACAGCAACTTCATAATTTTTCGCAGACATCGATTAACCCCCCTAAGTTGAAAATTTAATAAACTATAAAACTATTAACCCGATGGAATTACCGTACTAATTCCAACTCTTTTTGTGTCTTCATAGTTTCCTGAAACGCTGTAGAAACTTTCTTACGTCCTTCAGAAATACCCGGATGAAATTGAATGGATGCTGCATCTCGAGTGGCAACAACATTTCTTACGGCAGCTTGTAATTTCTCTTCAATATCTATACTATTCAATTCTTTATGAGCAATTGCTAAACCTGCCACTTTTCCTTGCTCTCTTGCAACTTTTGAACTTTCAATTCCTGTAATATTTCCAGCAACGTAAATTCCTTTTACCGGTGTTTCCATCGTTTCATTATGGATAGGGATATGACCACCAAGCTCCTCAGAATAAATAAATGGACACCCGACTACTGCTGCGAGTTCTGCTAAAGGATATAATCCACCAGCTATACAAACAAAGTCCACAGGGATTTCCTTTTCTGAATTCTCAACAATGTCACCATTTATCGTGACATCCACCATCGTAACGGATTCAACTTTGTCTGTTCCATTAATCTGTTTAATAGCTTTATTTAAATAGATTGGCATGCCCCACATTTTAATTCCGTTTGTAGGATAATATTTCAGTGCTAAACTTTGCACAAATTTATATTTTGCAAACTTGCTACCTAATTGAATAAATTTTGACGGTGCTAAGTGGGCAATCCGTGATAATCGGTCCATAACAAGTCTTGGATCGGACTGTTCATCAACCACTACATTACGTGTTGGAAGTGCCATACTATGTAACTCTATTCCTGCAAGTTGTAATTCTCTAGCAATTGCAGCCGATAAAACGTTCACACCGACAATGATCCCTTTTTCACCAACTTTTACGCGATGAACGTTTGTCATCACTTGTGCTGCACCAATAGACATTACGCCAGGTAGTGTCCAACCAGGAATTGGAGCCGGAGATTCCGCTGCACCTGTTGCAATTAGTACATTTCTCGTATGAAAATACTTCTTTTTTGTATGGATAACAAATTGGTCGTCTAACTTTTCAATGTGATGAACCGAGACACCTAATTGAATATCTGTTTCTAAACTTTCCGCACGTTCCAGTAAAGCCTTGCTTTCCTCGATTCCATTCCACCACTGGCCATTTGGCTCTTGATGAAGCTGTCCAAGAAGTCTACCGCCTGCTCTCGGAAATTCATCTAAAACGACAACGTCTAAATTATTTTCTCTACATTGGATAGCAGCTGCTAAACCTGCAGGACCTGCGCCTATAATTACAACATCATAAATTTGCATGTTACCCGCGTCCCTCCTGCTCCAAGTATTCAGCATACGTTTTCGGTATGTCACCCTCTTGAGAAGGATTAAGTGGGTGTGGCTGAACTTGTCCACTTTCCACAATCATATTTGCTTTAATTGGTGTAAGACATGCACGGACATTTGTTTCCCCATTGACCGTTACCCGACATTCAAAACAATGTCCGATATTACAATAAATCCCACGCGGATTACCTGATTCTTCGTGTTTACGCAATGTACGAATTCCATGTGCTAAAAGAGCAGATGCAATTGTATCGTTTTCATAGCCTTCGTATGTCTTCCCATCAAATTCAAATTGTACTTTTTGCCTTTCTTCCAACTTCCCTAACACAGGATGATCCACAATTCTATTCGTCATCTTTTCCGAAACCTCCTAAATCAGTTAATGAAATTGGTCTTACTGGAGGAGCAACCTTTAACGGAAGTGCATCAGATGGATTCTCCTTCGTTATGTTCGTTAATATTTTATCAATCGCTGGTCGACACGTTCGCCCACCACAAAATCCCATCCCAGCTCGTGATAATAACTTAATTTCCCGAGCAGAACTATTATGTTTTTTAGCTATTTCCTCTAAGTCACCCAGAGTAATTTCTTCACATCGACATATAATAGTGTCTTTCATGTTGAACCTCCTTGTTGATTGATTTATGTATTAACAACAAATCAATAGAGATTAGTTGTTTACTAGTTTTTGAAAGCGCTTACTTTATAACAATTAGATATCCTGAATCTTTAATACTTTCCTATAATCCAATATTATGCTTTTCTTTTAATTAAATCAATAAAATTAATAATTATGAGATAATTAGTTTTGTATATGTTATTTGAATAAATACAAGTAAATATTATTTTAGATAAGAAAAAGCCTAAGTTCCATAAACTATATGGAATTTAGGCCTTCTTTTTAGTGATTCCGATTGGGCTCGAACCAACGACCTCCACCCTGTCAAGGTGGCGCTCTCCCTGCTGAGCTACGGAATCGTATTATAATTGTAGATTAATTATATGAAGTCTACTATAAACTGTCAATGAAAATCTCTTCATTCCCCTCCAAATCTCTTTCAGATGAAACCATAATCATCCCTTTTCCGTATATAATAGTAATGAAAGTGAGGGATCGTATGAAAAAAGTAATTGGACTTTTTACTATTGTTATTATCGGACTGCTAATTTTTCCAATGCAGATTTTAGCAGTTGATTTTACTATTAATAAAACAAACATTGATGCTTACCTTCAAGGAAACGGAGATGTACACGTTGTCGAATCCCATACGTATGATTTTGACGGAGATTTTAATGGAATCACACGTACAATTTACCCGAAGAAGGGAGCTACCATTAAAGATTTTAAAGCTATAGAAAATGGCAATTCACTCAAAGTTAGACTAGACGACGAAACGTATAAAATCTATCGTAGTGGCGAAGATGAGTCTATTACAATTGAGCTTAACTACGTAATCATTGATGGCGTTGAAGTTTATACGGATATGGTTCAATTTTATTGGCCATTTTTTGATTCCAATAATGAATCAGACTATGAGAATCTCACCATCACTGTACATCCACCAGCAGCAACAAGCGATACTATTGCCTTTGGATATGATGCTGCTTATGGGAATCAGCAGATAGATAATAATGGAGTAGTTACCTTCCAGCTTGGACTTGTTGAAAGTGGTCAAAATGGAGATATTCGTGTGGCATATGATCGTTCTATTTTTTCTGCTGCCATAACTCATAACGAATCTATTCAACACACTCTCTTACAAGAACAACAAGAACTCAAAGATAAGCAATTAGACTTCCTCGAATGGCAAGGGAATTTGGACAAAGTAGCACCATTTGTAATTGGTTCATTTGGTCTGTTTTTATTGCTATTACTATTCTTTGCTTGGAGGAAAAAACATACCATTCTCCGAGAGGTGGAGCGACAAGCTAGCCAGTCCGTCATTCCGAAAGAACGAATGAGTATGCCTGCAACTATATATCATTTAAGAAACGCAATGGTAGACTTTGGTGATATGTTGACAATCGGTATGATGGATTTAGTACGAAAAGGAAATATAAAAGTGACTGAAAAAGATACGTATACCCTCGTAAATTCAAAGACTGAATACGAGCATGAAAGACAACTCATTCACTTGTTATTTAAGAAAATTGGTGAGAATGGAATTTTCACATTTGAAAAATTAGAACACTATATGAAAAGCGCTTTAAATAAGAAAAGCTTATATAATGATCTATCCATGTATCAAGGTGCATTAGTACAAGAAATTAATTCTCATCAACTATTTCATAACTTTACAAAACTGCGTTGGTTTATAGGCATTACTAGTTTATTTCTAATACCATTCATGATTTTACTAGGTCTTTATCAGTTATTCATGTGGCTTTTCTTTGCTTTAATTATGATGTTTGCTCTATTGTTCTTTTCATTCCTATTTAAAGTAAGGACAGTAGAAGGAAAACTAATTAAACATGAGTGGAAACAATTTAAAGAAAACTTCTCTACCATTCAAACTAATCATTGGTATAACTTATCTAAAGATGATAAAGAACGTGCACTTTTATTTTCAACTGGCATGAAGGACAAAAAGCTAGTGGACATTAACAAATCGTTAATTAAAAAGGATGCATCTATTCAAGATGATTCTTCTTATTTAGTGCTACAACTAATAACACTTTCCACATTAGCCAGTGTGAATTTTGGTTCTGTCTCGAATGTTTCTGCTGAGTCATCTACTACTACGACCACCTTCACAGGTACAGGAGTTGGTGGTGGCGGTGGAGGATCCGGCGCATTTTAATATCTATTAGATTCCCTCTCTCTTTATAAGGAGAGGGTTTTTCTATTGGATTAGTAGAGAATGGTCTTAATCGTGTTTAGATACTATCATTGGATTCCAAGTATACTCACCATTCTAGGAGTGATGTGACCTTATATCTCATGTATGTGTCCTTGCCTAGGTGGTATGCTCCCTTTTAACTCGAGTATGTGCCCTTGCCCAGTTGGTATGTACCCTTTTACCTCAAGTTTGTGACCTTGCTCGGCTGATATGTCCCCTTACACCTCGAGTATGTGCCCTTGTCCGGCTGCTATGCACCCTTATAACTCGAGTATGTGCCCTTGCCCGGATGGTATGTACCCTTTTACCTCAAGTTTGTGACCTTGCTCGGCTGGTATGCTCCCTTTTAACTCGAGTATGTGCTCTTGCCCGGATGGTATGTACCCTTTTAACTCATGTATGTGCCCTTGCCCGGATGGTATGTGCCCTTGTACAGCGCTTATCCTACCATAAACTCAAAGTATGCGACCATCACAGGAGTTACCCTGCCTTAAGCCCCAAGTATTTTAATGATTACCAATCAACAAACTCCCACTCCTATCACCACATTCACAAAATTCATTCGAAACACGAAATAAATTCTTGGAACTAATCTTGTTTATCCTTTATAATAAAATAGCGATTATATTTTTATATTGTAAAAAGATTTACAATTCCAACAATGGGGGTACATTTTTCGTGAGATCTGTTTTTTCTTTTTTAAAGCCGTACAAATTGACTGCAGTTATTGCATTTTTATTAATGCTCGTGGAACTTGCTGTCGACTTACTTCTCCCCTTCTTTTTAGGGAAGATGATTGATTATGGAATTCAGAATGGTGACTTAAACAATATCGTAATGTGGGGAAGTATCATGATAGCAATGGCACTTTTCTCATTTATTACTGGTATTACGAACTCATTCTTTGCATCCCACGTTAGCTGGGGGTTTGCATATGACATTCGTGAGCGATTATTTCGTAAAATACAAGAATTCTCGTTTGCTAACTTAAATCGTTTTGCAACATCACATTTGATGACTCTATTTACAAATGATGTTCGACAAATTCAAAACACGATTTTCATGGCTCTACGAATTATGGCTAAAGCACCACTACTTGCTTTAGGTGGAGTAATTATGGCCTTTATCGTTAATCCAAGACTTGCTATTATTTTCTTAATTTCTGTACCAGTTTTAATTGGATTTTTATTATGGGTACTTAAGAAAGCATCGAAATTATTTAGTCGTGTTCAAGAGAAAATTGATAATGTTAACCAAGTGATGCAAGAGAACCTTGCTGGGATGCGACTAATTAAAGCATTTTTCAGACGAAATCATGAACAAGATCGTTTTGAAGAGGCTAATACTGATTTACGTGATACTACTCGATTTACATTCCGTTTTATTGAAGCTTCCATGCCAATACTACTATTTGTGATGAACTTAAGTATTATTGCGATCATTTGGTTCGGTAATACTCAATCCATTGCTGGTACGGCAGACGTCGGGGATGTTGTAGCAATCGTTAACTATGCGATGCGTGTTGCTATGGCAATATCGATGTTCTCATTTATCATTATGGCACTTTCACGGACGAAAGCTTCAGCAGAAAGAATTGGGGAATTGCTCGACGAAGAAGTGGACCTATTGGATAAAGAGGATGCAGATGATAAGCAAAAGGTTATCGATGGAAAAGTAGAATTTAAACATGTTTCCTTTAAATACCCTACATCTGATGATTATGTGCTACGAGACATTTCATTTACTGTTAAACCTGGAGAAAAGCTAGCGATTATCGGAGCAACCGGTTCAGGAAAGTCTTCCCTATTCCAGCTTATCCCTAGGTTATATGACACAACATATGGGGAATTATATATTGACGATAAACCGATCTCTTCTTATAAATTAGATAACCTACGGAAAAGTATCGGATATGTTCCACAAAGTCCACTTCTTTTCAGTGGTCCTATTATTGATAATATTGCTTGGGGAAAAGATAACGCAACCCATGATGAAGTATTAAAAGCGGCAAGTGATGCGCAAATCCATCAAACAATAATGGACTTACCGAATCAATACCAAACACAAATTGGGCAAAAAGGGGTCAACTTATCTGGGGGACAAAAGCAGCGTATCTCTATTGCAAGAGCATTAATTAGGAAACCAAGAATTCTTATGCTTGATGACAGTACGAGTGCCCTAGACTTAGCTACAGAGGCAAGATTACTCGAAGCGATTCAAGATGATTTAAACACCCTTTTCATCATTACTCAAAAGATTTCTACTGCGATGAAAGCAGATCGAATCCTGCTTCTCGATGAAGGAAAGATGTTATCTATTGGAACACATGAAGAATTACTAAAAGAATCTGAGTTGTATCAACGAATTGTGGAATCACAATTTGGAAAGGAGTATCCAGATGTCCGTTAAACAGCAGTTAAAAGCTCCCTTTCAATATGAGAAAATTCCAATTGAGAATATTTCCGAGGAAGTTACAAAAAAACGTGCAAAGAACACATGGGGAACAATTAAACGAATATGGTCTTACCTCGCACGTGAAAAAATGCGATTATGGCTTGTAGTACTTATGGTCGTTATTAGTTCTGCAATGAGCTTACTTGGCCCATACATGGTTGGGATGGCAATTGATAATTTTATTGTTAAAAAAGCAGTAGATGGATTAGGGTTACTCGTTATCGGCTTAATTGCAGTGTATATATTAAACTCACTATCTGTTTTCCTGCAAAGCTTTTTCATGGTAGGAATTGCACAAAATACCGTATATGATTTACGTACAGAACTCTTTCATAAATTCCATCGCTTACCAATTGCCTATTTTGATAAAAGGCAACACGGAGAGTTAATGAGTCGTATTACGAATGATATTGATAATGTCAATAACACTTTGAACCAATCAGTGATTCAAGTATTCTCTAGTGTTTTAACATTAGTAGGTACTATAGCGGTTATGATTTATTTAAGTCCCATTCTAACTGTCGTAACGATGTCAATTGTTCCAGTCATGTTTTTTGCTACTAGATGGATTACACGTCGTACTGGTCCATTATATAAGTTGCAACAAAAACGTCTGGGGGAATTGAATGGTTATGTAGAAGAAACCGTTTCTGGGCAGCATGTTGTAAAGACATATTCACAAGAAGATCGGGTTATTGATGAATTCGAAGTTAGAAATAAAGATTTAAAGCATTCCGGATTTTGGGCATTAACGATTGCTGGTTTTATACCAAAAGTTATGAATATGCTTAACTTTTTAAGCTTCGGAATGATTGCACTTGTCGGTGGTATTTTAGTGGTAAATACAGAGGGGCTTGTATCTGTAGGTATTATTGTTATTTTCGCAGAATATGCCCGTCAATTTACTCGTCCATTAAACGAACTTTCTAACCAATTCAACTTACTACTTTCTGCAGTAGCTGGTGCGGAAAGAGTATTTAATGTTATCGATGAAGATGAAGAAGAATTAGATGAAGATAAAGCTATCGAGTTAAAGGAAACAAAAGGACATTTTAAATTTGAAAATGTATCCTTTGCTTATGAAGAAGAAACTATTATTGATAAGGTTTCCTTTGAAGCTAAGCCCGGTCAATCTGTTGCTTTTGTAGGGCATACTGGTGCTGGTAAAACGACGATTATTAACCTAATTTCTCGTTTTTATAATTATGACGGGGGTAAAATCACACTGGATGGTATTGATTTAAAAGATATTACTAGGAAGAGTTTACGTTCGCATATGGCATTTGTATTACAAGACTCCTTCCTCTTCCATAACACTATACGAGAAAATATTCGTTATGGTCGTTTACATGCGAGTGATGAAGAAGTAATGGAAGCTGCCAAAAAAGCAAATGCACATGATTTCATTGAAAAACTCCCTAATGGTTACGATACAATTCTTGATCAAGATGGCAGTGGAATCAGTCAAGGACAAAAGCAGTTATTAACGATTGCAAGAGCATTTATTGCAGAACCAACTATTTTAATTCTAGATGAAGCAACAAGTAATATTGATACCATTACAGAACTTAAGATTCAAGAAGCACTTCAAGAATTAATGAAAGGCAGAACTAGTTTCATTATTGCTCATCGTCTAAACACGATTCAAGAAGCAGATCAAATCGTTATGCTGGAACATGGTCATATTTTAGAAAAAGGAAATCATGAAGAATTATTAGAACTGAAACAAAACTATTATGACTTATATAAAGGTCAACTAAAAGAGGTAGTCGGAAGTTAATAATTATATGAATGGGGGCACTCTCCCCCATTTTTAGATTATGGTAGCCATACTCTATCTACTTGACTTCCTCTATATTTTTAATAAGCTTAAGACATAAAGCTAGCATGATGTCGAGCTAGTGGAATGGACATACTAATGGGGTGAATAACTTGGCTAGAAAAGGAAAAATGCTAGAAAAAGAAATTAATAGTAATTTCTTAGGTGAAACACTTGTCTTAAAGATTTACCAACCGGAATCTTTTTCTCCGTTATATAAATACCATCTATGTATTATGCAAGACGGTAATGATTATTATCAAATGGGACGGGTTGCAACATTTAGTGACCGTTTACATGATGATGCAGAAATAGAAAACACTGTCTTTATTGGAATACATTATAAAGATCGTTATGATCGATTAAAAAAATACCACCCATCAGGTGAGCAATATGATGCATATAGTAAATTTTTAATGAAGGAAGTAGTTCCATTATTGGATGATATTCTTCCAACTTACCACATGGGCGGAACCCGTGCATTAATGGGAGATTCCTTAGCTGGTACTCTAGCCTTAACGATGGCGGTGAGATACCCAAATACATTTGGAAAAGTTATTATTCAATCACCACTAGTGGATGATGTTGTGCTAGATATCGTAGAAAAAGCAACAAACCTCCACTCTCTTGAAATATACCATACAATAGGAACGGCAGAGACAGCTGTTCATACAACAAAAGAACCTGAAGTTGATTTTCTAACACCTAATCGTAAATTAAAAGAATTACTTGAACAAAAAGGATTAACATATTTTTATAAAGAAATCCCGGATGGAGAACATACGTGGAAATATTGGCAAAATGATATGGAAAATGCCTTAAAAGCAATTTTCAATGAGGATTAACTAACTATTTTCTTATAATTTAGTAAAAAAAACTTTCATTGTGAAACAATTTGTTTTACATTAAGAGTAACAGATGAAATGAACATTTCTAACATTAAATAGGAGGTTATGACATGAAATACGGTATTGCAATTTTTCCATCAAAAGAAATACAAGATGAAGCTAATTCTTATCGTAAGCGGTATGACCCACACTACCCTTTAATTCCACCACATATTACTATCAAGGAAGCATTCGATGCCGATGATGATATGATTGATGAATTAATTCCTGAGATGAAACGTGTCGCAAATGAAACAAAGCCTTTTACTATTCGTATAAATAAAGCTAGTTCTTTTGTTCCTGTAACTAACACAATCTATTTAAAAGTCGAACCAGAACCGAGTTTAACAGAACTATACGAGAAACTTCATACAGGTAAGTTTCCCCAAAACAAACGCTTTGCTTTTGTGCCACATATTACAATCGGTCAAAAATTGCTTGATGATGAATACTCGGATATTTTTGGCAGATTAAAGATGAGAAGCTTTCAATTTGAAGAAGAAGTAGATCGTTTTCAACTCCTATATCAATTAGAAAATGGTTCATGGACCGTTTTAGAAACATTTGTATTTGGAAAGGAACTGTTATGATCATTAAAGAAGTAACGACACCGGAAGAAAAAGAGCATGCTTTTCTCGTTCGAAAAGAAGTTTTTGTAGACGAGCAAAACGTACCGATGGACATAGAAATTGATGAGTACGAAGATGTAGCTATCCATTTTATTGGTTATGAGAATGATCGTCCAGTTGCTGCAAGTAGACTTCGCTTCGTAGAGGAATATGGTAAGTTAGAAAGAATCTGTGTCCTTAAAGAATACCGTGGAAAATCGATTGGTAAAGCAATTATCCATGAGATGGAAATGATTATTAAGGAAAAAGGTTATCTAAAAGCAAAATTAAATGCACAAACACATGCAGAAGACTTTTATCAAAAACTCGGCTATCAAACTGTATCTGACGAGTTTCTTGATGCAGGCATTCCACATGTAACGATGATTAAAGAGTTAAGTTAAAAGAATTTAGGTTCTAGAATAACAAGTATGTGAAACCTATCATTTGGGGTTCACATACTTGTTTTTATGATGTTTATTAGTTTTATTGAAAATTGAAGATCCTTAATAACGTAGTGTGACCGTTATTATCTGATTTTTATTCCTTTGGGCACTCATCAGGCATATGAGTGACGTTACTACTTAATTTTCTCTTCCCTCGGGCATTCATCAGGCATATGAGTGACCGTTACTACTTATTTTCTCTTCCTTCGGGCACTCATCAAGCGTATGAGTGACCGTTACCGCCTAATTTCTCTTCCTTCGGGCACTCATTAGGCATATGAGTGACCGTTACTACTTATTTTTTCTCTCTTCGGGCACTCATCAGGCCTATGAGTGACCGTTACCGCCTAAATTTCTCTTCCTTCGGGCACTCATCAGGCATATGAGTGACCGTTACCGCCTAATTTTTCTTCCTTTGGGCACTCACCAAACATATGAGTGACCGTTACCGCCTAATTTTTCTTCCTTCGGGCACTCATCAAGCGTATGAGTGACCGTTGCTCCATTATTTCTCTTCCTTTGGGCACTCATCAGGCATATGAGTGACCGTTACTACTTATTTTTTCTTCCTTCGGTCACTCATCAGGCATATGAGTGACCGTTACCGCCTAAATTTTCTTCCTTCGGGCACTCATCAAGCGTATGAGTGACCGTTGCTCCATAATTTCTCTTCCTTCAGGTACTCATCACACGCAAGAGACTACTTATTTTTTTCTCCTTATGAGCACGAATCATCTCCTTGTCCCCTACTATAAATGAATGACTTCATTCATGTTGGTAAAACTAAACTTGGAAAGGGGACATTTAAAGTGCTATCCTATTCTCAAATGTTTGTTGACACTATTTTTGGTTTCGTTGCCTTATATGCATTAACAAAAATTCTTGGAAAAACGCAAATTTCCCAACTTACTGCTTTTGATTTTATTTCAGCTATTATTCTTGGTGAGCTTGTTGGAAATGCATTGTTTGATGATAAGGCCGGGATAATGGAAATGGCTTATGTTCTTTTTTTATGGGGCGCACTATTATATGTCATAGAAATTATTACCCAAAAGTTTAAAGGAACTCGTGCTTTACTGGAAGGACAACCAGAAATTGTAATTCGCAGAGGTAAACTAATTCGTGATGTGATGAAAAAAAATAAATTAGATGTCAATCAGTTACAACATTTACTACGTGAAAAAGACATCTTCACCCTTCGTGAAGTAGAATATGCGATATTAGAAACGAATGGGACCATTTCTGTGATGAAGAAATCAGATTTTCAAAATCCAACAAGAAAAGATATGAAACTTGCTCCACAACCAACAAATCTTTCCGTTACATTAATTAATGATGGGGAAATTATATATGATAATTTAGAGGAAAAGAATTTAACTGAGGAATGGTTAATGGAAGAATTAAAAGAGCAAGGTTTTGATCGAGTAGAAGATGTATTTTATGCAGAGTACTTAAAAGATGAAGAAATGTTAGTATTACCGTATGTAAATAGAGGAAAACCAAAAAAATAATTTCATTATAAAACCCGCTACACATTCGTAGCGGGTTTTATTATATCCGTTCATTTATATGCTTACCTAGGCCTGTAAGTTCAATCAATATCTCTTCTGTAGATGCCTGCTCGTTGTATAATTCCCTCTGTCTTAATGCAACGGGCTGATTAGGGTTATCCTTCTCACGTTTTAACTCTTCATAGGATAATTGTAACTCAGTTTTATACGTTTTCTTAACAGCCTCAATGTTCCTTCTCTTAACAAACATCCTTTTTTGATAATCCGTATACTCATGTTGTTGAATAGGTAATATATATCCCACATTAATACCTCCTTCAACTGGTTCATTAAAAATATTCGAATTATCTTACTATTTTATGTCTGTTATTCAAGAATTATTCCATCCTTTTTTCCAATTCCTTCATCCATGATTCAATTTCATTGATTGTTTTCATAAATCGACTGTTCCATTCGACCATTTCTTTTTCAAATGTACGTATTTTTTCTTCAGGCTTATTTAACCATTTTTCATTTTTTGCTAAATGTTTCTCGATTATCCCAAGATTTTTAATAAGTTTTTCTTTATCCATCATCTTCCCCCGCTTTTTCAGTCAAAAAAAAATGCAGCTAATGCTGCAATGTTATGACGTATTAATTATATCCAGGAGAATGGTCCTCTGTCTCGGTCATCATCTCTCCGTTCAGAACTTTCGCGATTACTTGATTCAAAACGGTCTTCTTGGCTTCTTCCTCCCAATATAGGATCAAATGGACGATTTTTCGGCTTAATAATAACATTTTCTGCTTCAATAACAAGATCTTTTACGCGGATTACTCGTTTCCCATCAGACATAGCAATCTCTCCCTCATGATATTTGCTCGATATTAGTCTATGTAACTATTTTCTTAACGTATGGTCAAAAGCCCTTATTCTTATCATTTTTCCTCTAGATAAGTAACACAAAAAATCGTACATGTGCCCACACCGAATGACACATCGCACATATTCTATTAAAGAAAGTAAGTTAATTAAAGAAAGGAGAATGTTTCATGGGTTGTGGCCATGGTAGAGTTGAAGGTGCACAGACAGGAAATTGTGTTTGTGAGGTTCTTCGTGATATTGTAGACGCTCAGAATGACGTTATAGAAAATTGCTGTGACAGTAGTTGTGAGCAATCAATTAATGATTTGTTAGGTGAAACAGATCCAGGCACAGGTTTAGACACAGTTCCTGTATTGCTTTATAACAAGTGTGATGGTAAACCATTCAAAGGATACGGAGCTAAAAGAGGTCGTATTCACGACATTAAATCAAGCTTCTACTTCCGAGTTAAAACAGTTGATGATGATTGCTGTGCAGTATTAGAATTACTACGTGATCCAAAAGACCAAGATTGTGTAACAGATCCTTGTGCACAATTTACTGGTAACTTAGAAAACACTGGTATCTGTATCACTGTTGACTTAACTTGTTTCTGTCACGTTACTTGCTTACCAGCTATTAGCGTATTTGACTAATACGAACAACTATATTAGTTGTTTGAGTAAACACCATGGAATTGTTCCATGGTGTTTATTTCATTTTCAGTTACTTATTAAAATCCGAGAAGTAAGATATCCATAATTTCCTCATCATTAATATAAACCGATCTTCTTCCTACTCTCATCCGTACAACTTGCTCCTCATAGCTTTGGATAACTCCACGATATTTCTTACCCTCTGTTAATACTTCACAACGCATTCTCGGTAAATAATCGGGTGTATTAAGAAAGTATTTTATCTTTTCATCTTTCGTCATATCTTTAAATTTCTTTTTTTCTTCCATATCTAGTTCATTATCAGTTGAGGAGGACGATTCCATTTGTGGTTCTGCTGGATATCTCTTTTTTACCTTGTTGGCAGCTTCTTCTGCAGCTCCATTATGAAATGAGCTTAAAGGACGTCTTCTTTTAATTGGTTGCTGATTCGTTTTTTTTTCCACTTCATTGCTAGGAGCGGTAACATTCGATTTCTTAGGGGATAAATATTGATGTTGCATTGGGGCTGTTGGTTTATTTTGATTCGGTTGATGGATATACATTAATGGCTCATTGGCAAATTTCCTTTTATTAGTCACGATGTAATTCTCCTTTCTAGTTCAATCATCATGACAGTATATGTAATTGTAAATTAATATGTGTAAATGCCTAGTGCAGAAGTTTTTATACAAGATTGCTACCTGAGTATAAAAAACAGGAAGAACATACTACACGGTTCTTCCTGCTCCTATTCTATAACAACAGACCCATAAAAGTAGTTGCCAATCCAAAGTAAATTAACACGGAGATAATGTCATTAATTGTTGTGATAAATGGACCAGATGCGACAGCTGGATCGATATTCATTCGATGCATTAACAATGGAATTAATGAACCTGCTAATGTAGCAATAATTAATGTTGCCATAATCGACAAGCCTACTAAAATGCCTAAGTATAAGTTTTGTTGCCATAAAAATATAACGATTGTAATAATTAATCCGCAAACCGTCCCTGTAATAAGTCCTGTCCCAGCTTCTCTGAGGATTAATTTGAATTTACCATCTGTCTCATATTCCCCTGTTGCTAATCCTCTAACAGCAACGGCTAAGGCTTGTGTACCTGTATTTCCTGCCATACCAGCGATTAACGGAATAAAAATGGAAAGAATCGTTACTTTGCTTAATGTTTCTTCAAACTGCCCAATAAGACTTGCTGTTAATAGACCGAGAAATAGTAAGATAATTAACCATGGCAACCGCTTCTTTGCTGCTGTAAGTGGATTTATATCTGGTCGGTCCACATCAGAGATACCTGCAAGTAATGAATAGTCCTCACTAGCTTCTTCATCAATAACATCTAATATATCATCCACTGTAATAATCCCTAATAAATGCTTTTGAAAATCTACGACCGGAACAGCTAAAAAGTCATAATCTCGCATAATCTGTGCAACTTCTTCCTGGTCTTCTGCTACAGAGACATAAAACACATTTTCATTTAATAGTTCAGCTATCTTTACATCATCATCTGAAATAATTAAATCTCGTAAAGAAAGTACCCCAACAAGTTTTTTTTCCTCATCAACAACATATAAATAATAAATAGTTTCTGCATCGGGTCCTTCTTTTTTTAGCTGGACCATTGTTTCTTTAACGGTTTGTGTTTTGTTAACTGAAATGAATTCAGTTGTCATAATACTACCAGCAGTTTTTTCTTCATAATGAAGAAGATCCTTTATTTCATCAGCTTCTTCTTCATCCATAATTGTTAAGTAGCTTACAACCTTATCTTTATCCATTTCATTCAAGATATCAACTGCATCATCTGTTGCCATCTCACCTAAAACCATAGAGGCATAGTTTAGATCCATTTCAACAAAAAACGGCTGTATATCTTCCAATTCAATATGTTCCATCATTGCAGCAAGTTCTTCAGGTGAAAGATAACTATAAATCAACATACGATCAGATGGCTCTATCTCTATAAAAAATTCAGCTTGATCATAAGGATGCATGTCCAAAAAATTTGTTCTGAACGCATTAATATTTTCATTGGCTAAGCTTTCTTTAAGTTTTTCGAAGTGTACTTCAATCTTTTCGTCTAAATTTTCCATGCTTAGTCCCCCTTCGTTCTGTTTATATATTAGTTATACTATACCCTATATTAAATCAGAGCTAACCATGATAAAAAGTGATATAATAATTTAATGCTTAATTAATTAGCTAAAATCGTGTAAACTTTATAAAGGAAGATTATACAGAAAGTAATGATAACGAATGAATACAAATAAACTCGATTATACATTAATATCGATAATATTACTACTTGGCATTGTGAGTGTGTTTACATTATATACCGTAGAACCAACACTTCCAGCAAAATTACAAGGTCAAAACTTTACGGAAAAACAAATCGTTTGGTATGTCGGCGGAAGTATTGTAATTGCATTGATCATGCTTATCGATTATGACCGGTTTAGACAGCTGACTTGGGTATTATACGGTGTCGGAATGATTATGTTATTTATGCTATTCTTAAGAAGGTTTTTCGGATTATTTTCTGCAATCATTCCAAATGTAAAAGGTGCATATGGTTGGTTTTCATTTCCAGTACTTGGTACATTACAACCTGCAGAAATTATGAAAGTTATATTAATTCTAGCCTTAGCACATGTTATGTATGTCCATAACCAGAAGTATGTTACACAAACAACAAAGAGCGACCTTTGGTTATTGTCCAAAATATTAATTGTAGCTGCACCACCAATGGGACTTATTGCAGTTCAACCGGACTTAGGTACCTTTTTAGTTTTATCTGCAATTACAGGAGCTATGATCTTAGTATCTGGAATTAGGTGGCGACTTATTTTCACCATTATCCTAATAACAATTGGATCTGTTGGCATCATTATTGCCGCTTACTTCCTTTTCCCAAATACAATTGCAGTTTTTTTAGAAGAATCGTTATTTAAACATGTATCGGGTCGATTTTACGGTTGGTTAAATCCTGAGCAATATTCTGATTCAGGCTACCAATTGATTCGAGCAATGATGGCTATAGGTTCGGGGCAATTATTTGGTAAAGGGATCGAAATGATGCAAGTCTTTGTACCAGAACGTCATACTGATATGATTTTCACTGCAGTAGCTGAACAATTTGGCTTTATTGGTTCGAGTATTGTCGTTACCCTGTTCTTCTTGTTAATCTATCGACTTATTCATATTGCAATACAAAGTAATGATAGTTACGGAAGTTATATTGTAACAGGAATGGTTGGTATGTTTGCCTTTCAAATCTTCCAAAACATTGGAATGTCTATTCAATTACTTCCGATTACTGGATTACCACTACCATTCTTAAGTTACGGAGGAAGCTCGACACTCACATATTTAATGGCAATTGGTATTGCATTGAATATTCATTCCCGAACGAAAAGTTATATGTTTGAATAAGGCGAGAATAGCAAATAATATTCTCGCTTTCCTTTTGTGAGGTGATCATGATGAAAATTGATGTTATTGGGGATATTCATGGGTGCTATGATGAACTTTGTATGTTGTTTGAAGAACTCGGTTACAACTTGGAACAAGGAATTTACATCCATCCCAAAGGCCGGATTCCTGTCTTTGTTGGTGACTTGACGGACCGTGGACCTGACTCACTTAACGTCATTCAGCTAGTATATGAAATGGTGATAACACATAAAAAGGCAAAATACGTTCCCGGAAATCACTGTAATAAATTATATCGATTTTTCTTAGGAAATAAGGTTCAGCAAAAACATGGATTAGAAACGACAGTGGCAGAATATGAATCCCTTGATGTGAAGAAAAAAGGGCATATACAAAATCAATTCATGCGACTCTATGAGGAAGCACCTTTATACCTTAATCTTCCAGAAGCAAATGCCGTCATCGCTCATGCTGGCATTAAAAAATCGTATATAGGCCGGAACGATAAGAAAGTAAAGACATTTGTCCTTTATGGAGATATTACAGGAAAGTTTGATGAATCAGGGAAACCAATTCGCAGGGACTGGGCACAGCATTACGATGGGGACCAGTGGATTGTATATGGACACACACCAATACTACGTCCAAGAATTGTCAATAAAACGATAAACATTGATACTGGTTGTGTATTTGGAAATCAGTTAACTGCCTTCCGACTACCAGAAGAAAAAACAATAGCTGTTCCTTCGAGTCTACCATTTCAAGAAGAAAAATTCAGATCCTTTCCAGATGATTAAACAAGTTCATCTGGCAGGATCTTTTTCATATCTTCTGGTAAGCGGGAAGCAAATACTAACCTTTTCTTTGTTAGAGGATGCTCAAACTCTAATTGATAACAATGTAGTGCCTGACGATAAATAACATCTTTTTTTCCTCCATAAAGATCATCTCCAGCTAATGGATGACCAATATAGGAAAAATGGACGCGAATTTGATGAGTTCTTCCAGTTTCTAGTTGTACCTTAACTAAAGAGTGAATACTATTGTCTTTCATTACTTCGTAGTGGGTAATCGCCCTTTGGCCATCACTTCGTACCATCCTTTCAACAATAGAATCCTCTTTTCTTCCAATATTTTCGTCAATCGTTCCTTTTAAATTCGCCAAGACACCTTGTATAACTGCATAATAGGTACGTTTTACTTGTCCAGCTTTTTGTGCTTTAGATAGGATGGAATGACTATATCGGTGTTTAGCGATTAATAGTAATCCAGATGTATCACGATCAAGTCTTGTCACGACGTGAATCGTATATGGGATATGATGTTGTTCATAATGGTATAAGACTCCGTTGGCGATCGTACCAGACGGATGATGTAACGATGGAATGGTTGCAACACCAGCTTGTTTATTAATAACAAGTACGTCGTTATCTTCATAAACAATTTCAATTGGAACATTTTCCGCCTTCATATGGTTCCCTTTTATCTCAAGTGGGAATTCCAGAGAGATTGTGTCACCTGTTTGTAAAACATAGCGCAAATTTTCTTCCTTGTCATTCACACAAATTTTTCCGCCATCATAAATAAGGCTTTTCAGAATTCTTCTAGAAAAGCCTTGCTCATTTCGTAAATAATCTCTAAGTATCATCCCTGTATGCACTTCTTGTATTGTCCATTTCATTTTTTACTCTTCCTAGTCTTTAATTAATGTCTGAAATAAATGAATCACGGACTCGATTCCAAAAAGGAAATGGTCTAAAACGAGCAAAGCGAATTTTTTCCTTTGCAACTCTACATTGAATTGATTTTACATTTGTGTAATTATGAGTGATATGGTCAATTGTAATAAAAAAGCTACGGTCTACAATTGGTTTTAATAAGCATGTATGATGCTTTGGTAAAATCAATGGTGATCCAATTGTACGGAAGACACGATTATTAATCGAAGCCATTTCTGTTAATTGGATTGCTTCAATTGAAGGATGAATAATTCCTCCTCCAAGTGCTTTGTTGTAGGCTGTACTTCCTGAAGGAGTGGATATACATAATCCATCACCCCGAAATGTCTCAAATCGCTCCCCTTTAATTTCCACATCGAAAACAACAGAACTTTCTGGCGTTTTTATCGTTGCTTCATTCAAAGCTAAAAATGTATCTGTTTTATTCCCTGTTTTCGAACGAATGATTACCTCTAACAGTGGATATTCGACAACTTGGTATGGAGTCTTTGCAATTTCAATAACTAGTTTTTCTAATTCATCAGGTACATAATCAGCATAGAACCCTAAATGGCCTGTATGTATCCCGATAAATGCTGTTTCATTTAGACGATGATGGTACCGATGAAAAGCCTCTAAAAACGTTCCATCTCCTCCTATAGATATAACTAAATCTGGTTCCTCACGATCATATACTAAATCAAAATCAATAAGATGTTGCTTCATCCGGGCTTTTAAATTATTAGACCGTTTGTCACCTCTAGAAATAACCTTGAATTTCAAACTAATACCCTCCCCTAGAACGACTAAACATTATTTACGATGAAAAATTCGTTGTGCTTCTTGGATTTCTGTTTTTATTTTTGACATTTCCTCATCTAATTTAAATGCTGCTTCAGCTGCACGTTGTAATCTTTTTTCCACATCTGATGGGATTCTTCCTTTGTACTTATAATTTAATGAATGCTCATTTGTAGCCCAAAAGTTCATTGCTAATGTACGGATTTGTATTTCAGCAAGAAGTACTTTATTCCCATGAATGGTTTCAACAGGATATTCAATAGTCATATGATAAGAGCGATACCCACTCGCCTTTTTCTCAGAAATATAATCTTTCTCTTCAATGATTCTAAAATCTTTTCTGGATTGTAACATCTTTACAATAGTATAAATATCATCTACAAATTGACAAACAACACGCACACCTGCAATATCAGTAATATCTTGTTCAATACGGTCAATAGGTATATTTCTTTTCTCTGCTTTTTCTAAAATACTTTGTACTGGTTTTACTCTTCCAGTTATGAATTCTATCGGAGAATGGCTCGCTTCATATTCAAACTGAGCACGCATCCCTTTTAATTTTACTTTTAGTTCTTCCACTACTTGTGAATATGGTGCAAGTATTGCTTCCCAATTCATTTAAACACCACCTGTGAGATTAAACATGATTTCGATTTTATTTTAACACAAAAGAAATATATATTCTTTGCATAATTATATCTCTTTCGCCATAATCAATATAAATATCCGTTTTGGAGGACTAGTAATGGCCCAAGAAATAGAAATAGAGTTTAAAAACTTACTCTCTAAATCAGAATTTGAAGTTTTATTACAATCACTACCTTTTCTCGAAAAAGGGAAAACTCAAATAAACTACTACTTTGAAACAGAGGACTTTCAATTAAGAAAGAACCATGCAGCACTACGCATTCGTGAAAAAGAAGGGAAGTACCGCTTAACACTAAAAGAGCCACATCCTAATGGTCTACTGGAAACACATGATGAATTAACAAAAGAAGAAGCATTAGAATGGTTACAGAACAAACCAATTGCTAAACCAGAAACATTAAAGCAATTAGAGAATCTCGGAATTCAGATAGATGCGATCAAGTATTTTGGAAGTTTGGCAACGATCCGTAGAGAGTATGAACAGGAAGGGTTAATATTTGTATTAGATAAAAGTCAATATAACAACATAGTAGATTATGAATTAGAAATTGAATCGACTGATAAAGAATCTGGTTTAAAAGCAATCGAGGACATACTAAAGCAATTTAATATTACAAAAAAAGATACTCCAAATAAAATAGCAAGATTCTTTTTAAGCTTGGAAAAATCATAGAGAAGTCAGATAAGTTGCTCACTCTTCTTTGTTGTTGCTACAATATAAGGACAATTAAGAAGGAGTTATGACAATGAACCACAGAACGATATATGAAGCCATCGGTGGATTTGAAACAATAGATCGACTTGTAACCGCATTTTATAAACGAGTTAGTAAGCATCCAAAATTAATTCCTATTTTTCCAGAAGACTTAACCGAAACTGCCAGAAAACAACGGTTATTTCTGACGCAGTTTTTTGGTGGACCTAGTCTTTTTACAGAAGAGCGTGGACATCCGATGATGCGAAGAAGACATTTACCATTTGAAATTACCCCGTCTAGAAAAGATGCGTGGTTAGAGTGTATGGAAGCTGCATTAGAAGAAGCAAAAATAGAAGAACCATATAAAACAGTTATGTTTGAAAAATTAACAATGACTGCCAACCATATGATGAATACACCTGAACCATAGAAAGGAGAATCGATGTGAGTTGGGAACGTACGGAGCTAATGAGCCCACAGGTAGCAAACACATCGTTCGATGATAGTGGTACGAAAAAAAAACCAATTGAAATCTATGTATTTATCGATCCGATGTGTCCTGAATGTTGGTCACTTGAGCCCTATTTAAAAAAACTTACCATTGAATATGGACGTTTCTTTACGTTAAGGCCATTAATTACAGGTTCCTCCAAACCGCTGAATCATGATAACTTTGATTCCCCTAAAAAATTACGTGAAATATGGGAAAAAACAGCCTCTAGGACAGGGATGAGTTGTGATGGTGATTTATGGATAGAGAACCCAATCCATTCCCCTACTACTGCATACCTGGCTATAAAGGCTGCAGAACTTCAAGGTATTCGATATGGAAAGGTATTCTTACGTAAAGTTCAGGAGAGTTTGTTTTTAAAGAAACTAGATATTTCTAATGAGGCCGTACTTCTTGAATGTGCTAAGGCGGCAAAATTAGATCTCCAAGAATTCCAAAATGACCTGCATTCTGCTACAGCACGGAAAGCCTTGCAATGTGACTATAAATTACAAAAAGAAATGGAAATCGATTATATGCCGACAATAGTCTTCTTCCATAAGGATATTGAGGAACAAGGGATTAAGATATCTGGACTATATCCATACGATATTTACGTTAGTGTACTAAGTGAAATGCTAGAACACCATCCGATACCTTCCACACCACCTTCTATTGAAGATCTTATTCGTGAATATGAGGTTATTGGAACAAAAGAGGTTTCCGTTGTATATGATTGGTCCTTAGCAAAAGCGGAACGGGAAATGAAGAAATTACAATTAAAGCAGATTATCGAAAAACTCCCAGCAAAACATGGTACTTTTTGGCAGTATATGAATAATTAGTTTGTTAGAAATTATACAATCTTTTTTAATTCCCCAGGGTACTCCCTGGATTTTTTAATATCTTCCTTTTACTGAAAAAAAGGCAAAAAAATAAAGGATATACGGGGCAGCGTATATCCTTTTTTCTCACTTCTTTGTATTAAAACAAAGGGGGATGGGAGAAAGTTTCATGATCAAACAAAGGGGTTTTGTTTGTGATTCATCTCACATTTATAATATAACAAGGATTCTATTTAAATGCAACAACTTTGTTCTACATTTCACAATTCTGTCACTTCTATTTTAATCTCCTTTATCATATATATTAGTAGATTACTTTATATTTTTGTGGGGAGGATTCCAATGCGAGAACTATTACCTTACTTATTCGTCATCCTTACGTTCTTTGCGATAATACTTAATCTACTAGGTTTGATGCAGTTAATACCGCTATATATAACCCTTCCAATCTTATTCTTTTGTATATATTTCACATTATTCTCCTTTACACATCGGAATAAGTATCGTGGTAGAGCTAGATGAGAATTTTTATTGAAGATCCTTCATTTTCTTGAATGAGGGATTTTATTATTGGTTTTTATGAAGTTTATGGGAAATGAATGGGATTTCTATTCGTTTTTGTTTCTCTTTTTCTGTTCATAGTGGCTATGAACGGGGTTTCATTCTGGATTTCTTTTTCTTTTACCCTTCATCACGACGATGAACGGGGTTTCATTCTTTATTTCTTTCTCTTTTCCCCTTCATCACGGCTATGAACGGGGTTTCATTCTTTATTTCTTTCTCTTTTCCCCTTCATCACGGCTATGAACAGCATTTTTATCGGTATTTCTTCCTCTTTTCCCTTTCATCACGGCTATGAACGGCATTTCATTCTTTATTTCTTTCTGTTTTCCCTTTTCATCACGGCTATGAACGGCATTTCATTATGGATTTCTTTCTCTTTTCCCTTTCATCACGGCTATGAACGACATTTCTATCTGCTTTTTTCCTTTCATACCCTTCATTCTCGGTCATGAACGGGATTTCGATCTGCTTTATTCCTCTTTTCCCCCTTCATCATGCCCATGAACAGAACTTCACCGATTTTTTCAACCCCTTTCACCCATCCCCATCACAACCAAAGAAGGATGACCCGCTACAGGTCATCCTTTTAATTATTTCTTCAACAATAGTTTTTCCATTTCGTTTAACTTTTCTTCAAACACATCTAATGCATCAAGAATTGGTTGTTTGGAAGTCATGTCAACTCCAGCTTTTTTCAATACTTCGATTGGATAATCGCTGCTACCTGCTTTTAAGAAACCAAGATAACGATCTACTGCACCTTCTTCTCCTGCTAATATTTTATTAGCTAGTGCAGTTGCTGCAGAATATCCAGTAGCATATTGATATACATAGTAATTGTAATAGAAATGAGGAATTCTAGCCCATTCTAATCCAATTTCTTCATCGGAAACTACATCGTCCCCGAAATATTTCTTATTTAACTCATAATACATTTTTGTTAAATAATCAGCAGTTAAAGCTTCTCCAGCTTGAGCACGTTTATGAATTTCATGTTCAAATTCTGCAAACATTGTTTGACGGAAAACTGTTCCTCTGAACCCTTCTAAGAAATAATTTAGTAAGTACAGTTTTTGTTGTTCATCTTCAAGCGTATTTAACATGTAATCATTAAGTAAAGCTTCGTTTGCAGTGGAAGCAACTTCTGCTACGAAAATAGAATAATTCCCATAACGGTACGGTTGGAATTTTCTTGTGAAATAACTATGTGCAGAGTGACCTAACTCATGTGTTAAAGTAAATAGATCATTCACACGGTCCTGCCAGTTAAGTAAGATATATGGATTTGTTCCATACGTACCGGAAGAATAAGCTCCACTACGTTTACCTTTATTTTCTTCCACGTCAATCCAGCGATTAGCAAAGCCTTCTTTAATAACATCAAGATATTCTTCACCAAGAGGTTTTAAGCTTTCTAAAACATACTCCTGCGCTTGTTCATAGGATACTTTCATATCTACATCTTGTACTAATGATGCATACATATCGTACATATGAAGTTCTTCTACACCTAGAACTTCTTTACGTAACTTAGCATAGCGATGAAGTAGAGGTAATCTTTCATTTACTGCCTCAACTAAATTATCATACACTTCTTCAGGTATGTTGTTATTATCTAATGCTGCTTGTCTTGCTGAATCATAATTACGTACTTTTGCACTAAAGTTATGTGTTTTAACTGTTCCACCTAATGTGGATGCAAATGTATTTTTAAATTGACCATATGTTTCATACATTGCCTGAAATGCATCTTTACGAACACGACGATCTTTTGATTCTAAAAATCCAACATAACGTCCATGAGTAAGATCAACTTCTTCCCCATCTTCATTTTTAATTGTAGGGAATTTCAAATCTGCATTGTTTAACATACTAAAAGTTTGTGAACCAGTAGACAATGCTTCAGAAGCTTCTGCTAGTAGAACTTCTTCTTTTTCACCTAGGACATGCTTACGTTGTCTTAAAATTTCATTTAATACATGTTCATATAGCTTAAGTTCTTCTTTTTCCTCTAAATAGCTTTGAATTGTTCCTTCTTCCATTTTCAAAATCTCTGGAACTAAATAACTCATAGAACTTTGAGCAAGTGTTAGCACTGTTTCTGCCTTTGCATTTAATGCTTGGTAAAATGAGTTCGTAGTATCTTGATCGTAGCGCATATGTGCATATGTATAAAGTTTACCAAGTCTTTCTGATAACTCATCCTGTAATTTTAATACACTGTATAATGTGTCGGCAGATTCTGAAACTCTCCCTTGATATTCAGATACTTTAGGAATATCATTTTTTAGTGCGCTTAACTCTTCTTCCCAAAGTTCATCTGTAGCGAAAATGTCCTCTAGACGCCACGTTCTCTCAACAGGTACTTCATTTCTAGATTGAAGTTCTTTTGTAGCCTTAGCCATTTTATAATTCCTCCTTTATTTTCAACTTACATAACATAATAATCTAGCAAAGAACAATTATTCCCACTAAAATACTATATTACTTAGTATAACGAATCATTTATGAAAAATGCTCATATTTTGTCTTGGAAATTTTCGAAAGTTCATTCATTAGCAATTCGTCTCCAGCTAATGCATCTTCAATATGTGAAAATGTTACTATTTCACGGCACTTCACAAATTCGTTCTTGGAAATAGGTTTAATATAATTCAGTGAACAGAGCAGTTGAAGATATTCTAAAATGGGATCATATGAGGATTGTATTAGTGGAAATTGATTAGTAGACATTGATTGACGAAGTTGAAAATGGCAGCGATGAACGGAGAATTTGGCTCCTACTCGTAGTGGACTTATAACGTCTAAGCAGATACGACTTTGCCAATTCCATAATGGGGTATTCATTCGATATTGCGATTTTACAGGAAGATATACTATCGATGGCAAATGCTCCCGATGTACCCCTTTTGAATATAGCCAGCGGTACCAAATGAGTTCTTTCCCATAGAGTCTTTTAGGTTGGTATAATCTAAATGCATGTTTTGCATTTTTCCATTCTTTTAATACCAAATCTTTAGTTACAGTTTGATGCCTAAATAAGTCTATAAAGGTAAGGTGGTGTAATTTTTTCATTGAGAAAGTTCCAAACATTGATTTGGAGTTTATATGAATTAAGTTAGTTGCCTGTATGAAAGTGTTCGTTTGGGGGTCATAAAAGAAGAGAGCAGGTAGATTAAACTCCTTAAACTGATGAAGTAGCTGAAGATGGAATGCATTTACAGTAATTTGATTGTTACTTCTACGATGGAATTGATTTGCACCGAGAATCCAAATAGGCTGAATCTGGTAGTCTAAATATCCTTCTGTACGATTTAATATTTCTTTAATCGGTATTTTTGTACACTGGTATTCAATAGCTATTTTCTTTTTATTAATCGTTAACAGGATATCGGCACGTTGGTTAATATCTCGTATATATGTTTCCAACGATACGTTTAAACCTTGACTTAATAACCAATTAAATAATAATAACTTGCCTTTTTCATGATATGCTCCTTCACCGCCTTCACTCGCTGGACAGTTACTTTTACTATAGTGAGCGAAATGGGGAATTATTTTGGAACCAGCCTTCATGATAACTCTTTCCTCACAAGTTGGGCAGTAGAAATCCATATTTCTTAACCTGTCAATATCTTGTGAAGAATACTGATATAAAGTCAGTACTTTTCCATTTTTTAATTTTGCTTGAAGCAAATATATCACCTCCACCTAATATAATTCGATAGAGGTGACAAGATTCCTGCATAAAAGACAAAAAAAGAACCCCAATTGGGATTCTTTTAAATTGTTTGGGAAAAATGCTTGCGAATGTCTGCAAACGTATTAGAGTCGAAGATTTTTTTACCGTATTCTTCAAGTACGTGAATAGTAATATTAGAGTCATTACCAAATTCAAATACGCGAGATATAATATCTTCTTGTGTATGTTCATCAAGCGTTTCTTGAGAAAATTCCATATATAAATAGTACTTTTCATTATAGTAGTATAATGTTTCTTCTACACTTCCAGTATCATCTTGGAAATGATGACTCAATTGAATGACATCTTCAAAGTCATTAAAGCTAGCGATAATCCAAAGATTTTCTTCTATAAAATCTTCATCGGTATCACTGCTATTACCAAATTTCTCTTCCAAAAATGACTCTACTTTTTCATCTACAGGTATATCTATTGTTGAACCTTCTTCATCAATAGGAAATTCTAGATTATCTCCATTTTTAGAAAGTTGTGCTTTGGTTACAACAATTTCTAATCCTTTTTCGAGGGCATGAACTTGAATCCATAAAGGGCCATCTACATGAAAGTCTTCTTGATAATTTACCTCGTCCATCATTTGCCAAAATAATTGCTCGCTTCGTTCACGATTGTACCAAATTTCTTCCCTTTCGAAACCACGATCTTCAATATCTACGTATGAGATAAAGAACTTAACCGTGTTTTCGTTAATTCTTTCGATTTCCATGTAATTCTCTCCCTTCTAATATAGTTTAGCAAAAGCATGTTAGTCCTACAAAGTTAATGAAGTTGGACTTTGCCTAATCTATAGAAAAAGTGTGTAACTTATATATATTGTATGTTAGCTTATTGCATAATGAAAATTAATATGCCTATTTATAACTATTTAAATCATTATTTTAACTCATTTTGATTCATTTGTCACTCAAAACTTGATATCAAAAGTACTGGGACAAAAGCTTTTTCTACATAATTAAAACCGAATTATACGATTTGGGTGCAACTAACCTAATGAATCGTATTGTTCGGCTTTAAAATTAGAAATTTAGTTTTGTCCCAGCCGCTTTTCCATTATTTACTTATGAAACAACTAATTTACTAATCGTTGAGCTTCTTTCAATTGGAAAGCTCGTACTTTTCTTGGTAAGAATCTTCGTATTTCATCTTCATTATAACCAACCTGCAACCTTTTTTCATCGATAATAATTGGCCTTTTTAATAGTCCAGGTTTCTCTTGAATAAGTGCAAAAAGCTGTTGAAGTGGAAGCTGCTCAATATTAATATCTAAATCTTGAAATGCTTTTGAACGAGTTGAAATAATTTCGTCAGTTCCATTTTCAGTCATACGTAATATCTCTTTTATTTCATGTAACGTAATAGGTTCAGAGAAGATATTACGTATCTTATATGGAATGTTATTATTCTCCAGCCAGGCTTTAGCCTTCCTACAGGATGTGCAACTAGGAGAGGTAAAGAGTGTTACCATCGTATCTCACTCCTCAATTTATTATTTCATTTTATAAACGTATGTAGTTATTAAATAATAATTATTTTAAATAACCCTTTACAAGTATACAATAACTTAGCGGTAATTAATAGAGTATTTAACATAATTTCTACAGTTCACAAAATGTTAATTTTTACTTTAATATTACCCTTCCCATTAGCTTTATTTGCTAAACATGCTACTTCGATTGTCCAACTCATTTTGTGAAAAAACATAAAAAGAGCAGGGATGTTTTCATCTCCTCTGCTCTTTTTATATTGTTCATTATTATTTATTTAACTCACCTAATATATCGTTTGACTCACGTTCTTGATCATATGTTAAAACTTCATCCACAGGTTGGTAAGATTCTCCGTAAATCTCTTTGTCTTTGTACGTGTGGATAGATTCATACATTTTTTTCATTTGTTCAAAAATAAATTCTTCAGACTCATTGTTTGGTGACCAATAGAGAATCTCCATGACATTTTCTTCGTTTGTAGCAAGGGATCTACGATTGTAACCAATGGATTGTGCATGTGTAAAGCCTTCTCTTTTATAAAAATGTAATCTTTTTTCTGAATCAGAATCTTCATAGTCAATAGGCTCTACTTCTAAAATAATTGGCTTATTTCGCATTTTTAACTTTTCAATAAGTTTATGACCAATACCTTGTCCCCTTGATTGTGCCGAAACCCATACATAGTCAATAAATATAAATGTATCAAATTCAGCATACATCATCACATGATAAGGGCCTTCATCTTTGTGATATACATCTCCTTTTTCCTTCAATAATAATTCCATATGTTCTTTTGATTTCATTTCTTCAATAGGGAAATACTTATTTAATTTTTCATACCAGTCCATGGATCTACTCCTTCATTTTTTCTACCTTGTCAGTATAACGAAATAATTAGTAATTGTTAAACGCCACATGCACGTGTATATATTCAGTATGTGTAGTTAAATGAAAAAATAAGAAAAAAAGCAGAACTTTTTCATAAAGTTCTGCTTTTAATCACTTATTATGGCGTATAATCCACATTTTCAGAATAAACATTTCCTGCATTCCATAATAGGAATTCATTTATTCCATTATCTTGCAATGCTTTTATTTGTGCTTCTACTTCATTCTTTCCATATTGAGTTACAGGTAATCCTGTACCATGATAAATCCAAGGAGCTTCAAAGTCTTGAATCCAAGGTCTTGAAACTGGAGGGTTATCTAATTTGGATAGAACTTCATTTTCAACCTTTGCATATTCATCTGTTAGTCGATATGGCTCAGTATCTGGAAATGGAATTCCGAAATAATGATTGGACCAATGACTTGGATATATCATAGATGAAATAACATCAACATTTTCTGAGATTTTAGAGAAATTCTGACCAATACCCGGTGCTTCCGGAATAGTTGCTGAATACCCAAAAATATCAACAGAAACATCAACACCATATGGTTCAAGTTCTTGTTTAGCATAAGCAACAAAATCTGTCACAGCTTGAACACGTTTTTGTACATTATCTGTACCATCATCAGCATATTCACCAGTTCCATAATTCAATACTGTATCACGATGTTCGAAACCCTCTGGGAAACGAACATAATCAAATTGAATTTCTTGGAAACCTAGTTGTGCTGCAAATTTAGCAATCTCTACATTGTAATCCCATACTTCTTGTAAGAATGGATTGACAAATGCCTCATTTCGGTTATTTTTCCATACTGTTCCATTCTCTGTAAATGATAACTCAGGTCTATTTTGTGCTAGAACCGAATCTTTAAATACAACAACTCTTGCAATCGGATAAATTTCGTTTTCTTCTAATGTTTTCATTAATTCTTGAATGTCTTTAATATAATTTTGTCCGATATTTGCAAATGGTGAATCCTCTCCGGGTTTAAAGGTTAAATAACCATGATCATCTTTAATATCAATAACCATTGCATTTAAATCGGAGTTATTTACTAAATCTAATAACGAATTCAAACGACTACCACCAGCAGAATGCCCTGTTACATAAATTCCTCGCACAGCATCAGGGTATTCAAAATGATATCCTGAATCAAATACAAATCGTGTTAAGTTTGTATCTTCTTTAATTAATTGGATCGATGTATTTCGGATAACATGGTCAGATGCAATTAATTCTTCTTCCCCACTACTTTTTACAGGCATTGCAAACGGAAGTAAAATAACGAGTAGGAGTACAAATGGGGTCATAAATCTCTGTAGATGTTTATTATTCATTCTATCAATCTCCTAAGCAATAATTTAAGTTTGCTCCCGAAGTTGATTCATCCAACTTTTCGTTTGCAACACTTTTATTCTATTATATAGCAGATATGCTAGATTTTGAATGGCAAAAACTAGATTTATGTCATTAATTGAATTTCCTTGTCGATTCGGTGCCTTGGTTTTATTTAATCATATTAAATATAATTTAGAATAATGCATTACCAAAACTTTTACTGTCAAATTAGTAATCATAAAAAGAACAGAGTCTGAAATCGAACAGCCTCTGTTTCTTATTCTTCCTCCGATTGATCTGTAAAGACACTTTGTAAGACATACAATACCATAAGGGCTGTAATGAATATAAATCCCCATCCTAATGTTTTTTGTTGTTCTAACAAGTAGTTATTACAAATTTGAATTGGTGAGTCTAAATATAGCCAGCCCATTAGTCCAAACATAGATAGATAATTTAGATAAATAAATATCCTGCCAAATGCTTTTATTTTTCTCCAACTATCTTTCAACAAAAATCCTGCTAATGGTAAACTGATGAATTTAAATATTTCATAAATAGGAAAAGTTAAAGCTTCATCTAATGTTCGTGGTAGCATCCAAAACATCGTGATAGCTACAAATATAATAATTCCTGAAACACCATTTCCATTGATTAGTTCAAAAAGCTTAGGATATTTATTTTCAATATATTCACCAATACACCAACCAACTACAATTAACAATGGTAGTTGCACTAACATGTGAATTATCATCATGGATTCCATATAGATTCGAATCGGAGGGATAATTAAGATGAGGAAAATTAAACTTCCTATGATGAAAGACCTCTTCACTTACTATCCCTCCATATCATTCTGTAATGTATCCATAATCTTCACAGCCGCTTCATCTGTCTTTTTATAATCCATTACATCCAATAATTCTCCATCTCGGCCAACAAAATAAAATGCGGAGTTATGTGTAAAACCTCCCTCTCCATCAGGTAAAACGATGACTCCAAATTCATCAAGTAAAGAAGATAACTGTTCTTCATTATTAATCCGAGCCATTCGCCATGTTTCTCCGTCACTACTGAAAAAGTGTTGGTATTTTTCTAATGTCTTCGGGTCGTCACGATCTGGATCAAAACTGATACTCAAAAACATAATTTCTTCACCGAGTAATTCAGAAGGTATTTGCTTATATACCTCTGCCAAGTTCATCTCCAATTGTGGACATACATCTGTACATGAGGTATAGATGAAGGTAAGTACAGCATACTTACCTTCAAATTCAGTAAATTCATATACTCTTTCTTTGCTGTCTTCCAATGTTACATTAGGAAAGAATGGTTTTTCTTCCATTAACCGGTAGATTCTTGCACTTTCCGCTGTATAGGCTTGAAAACCATCTGTACCAAAGTAAAACAGGCAGAACGACAATACGATACTAAAACTAATTAGTATGATATTACGCAGCTTTTTCTTCATGTAGATCGCTTCCTAAAGTTCCTCTATTCTTCACATAACGTAAGAAATGAATAATGAAAATCGTAGTAGCGATTACGAGAAATACGCCAGCAATTGCTCCAAATACAGCTGGAGTCATCCAACCTGGATAGTGAATTGCCCAACGTCTTGGTGTACTTAAAGCACCTGACACTAAAAACTGTATACTGATTGCCATCATTGCGATTGTATAGCACCAAAATGCAAATTTATCTAATTTCGTCTCTTGAACGTTACTATCTATTTTTGCTAAATAATACATAAAGGAAAATAACATAACGACTGCTCCTAGTCCCATATACATATGGAAGTGACCTGGAACCCATTTTGTATTATGCATGACATGGTTTACAACGATTGTTGCATCAACAATCGCGGGAATTGCACCAATTGTCCAACCTAACATAGACATAAATGCTAACCCAGATGCCATATCCCACTTAATTCCAGATTTATGAACAACCATTAAAGCTCCATAAGCTGTTACAACAAGAACTGGTATACCATTTGCGTAGGATAATGCTTGCCCCATGATAAGCATCCATTTTGGCATAGAAAAGTCCATTAACATATGGTGTGTATAAATTAATAATGTGAATACGGTAGACATTGTCCAAGCAACTAAAAAGAGTTTCGTAACCGCCCACGGACGTTTTGCATACTTAGGTAAGAGTTCATATACTACGATGACTGCCATATAGATAATAGCGTTAGCAAAAATATGTCCAAATGCATAAGTTAAGTTTTTCGCTAACATCGGATCAAATGTAAATGATGGGTTGATTACATTAATAATGTTCATAATTAGAACTGCTGCTCCAGCGATTAATGCAGTTACATTTACAATTGTTACCATTGTACTTGCAACTACGGCTTTCGGTGGTGCATCTTCTACTCTCTTTTTACCAGAAAGTACATCCCAACCTAATCCTTTTCCTAGACTTCCGTAATTTTTAATAATTGCTCTTCCTGTATCAATGTATAATAGTAAAAATCCTGTTCCTAAAATCAACATTCCGAATAAGTATAATAATGCTCCAGTTACTCCCCAAGCATTAGCTGAAATAGCTGGTAACGGATATAGGAATGTCCATGCACTAGCATATTCGAATGAAAATACCCCAATTACTACTAAAACTACGCCAACTAAAACTAGAGCTAAAAACCATATAAACACTTTCTTTGATAGTTCAACATATTTACCTAAGAAATACCACATAACTCCCGCCGCTGCTAGTGCTGCAGCCCCAATCATTCCCGTCCCATGGATCGTTAAGAACTGGTAGAATGCTGCATCAGATACATTAATTACTCCTCCTTGTGCAAAAAGCATTAAAATACCAAAAATCATCATGGCAGCGATTACAACTCCACCAAGGATTAATGAAGCCGTGACTAACTTATTATCTGATTTCACATTTTTACTTCCAATTGCTGTGCTCATTCTATACTCTCCCTTCGTTACTCTGTAACCGTAATTTCACTAACCATATAATGGTGAGCTAATCCGCAATATTCCATACATAGGATTTTGTATGTACCAGGTTTTGTGAATGTTATATAAACTGTATTTGTATACTCTGGCATTGCTTGAGTTTGAGCGATGATTGTCATATCCTCATCATAAATTCCAAAGCCATGAGTAACATCCGTACTTGTTACATCAAATTCGATTGGTTCCCCAACTTTAAATTCTGTTTCACTCATAATCCAGCCAAATTGTACTGCTTCCACATCAACGAGAGTAGGGTCTTGACTTTCCCCATAGATCGGCAAATCATACGGTAACTCACGTAAAGTATAAATACAAGCTACCAATAAGATGGTGACAAGTGTTGTTGCATAAACTTTTCTAGCTTTGTTCCACTTTGTCTTAATTGGCTCATAATCACTTTTTTCTCTTGATTTCCATGCTACGACTGCAAAAACAATTAATATTAAACTCATAAAAACTAAACTTGTTACCCATGCTGCTGTCTGTACCATTTTTTTACCCCCTTAAAAATAGAAGATTAGTTTTTCTGCCTTAATAGTAACCGAGCCCCCGCCTTCCAACCTGTGAAATAAGTCACTTTTGGCTTATTTTAATTATGACTTTATTTTGAACGACTTCGATTGATATTTTAAACACAAAAAAATGAGCAACTTGTTAATTGCTCATTTAAGAATTTAATATCGAACGAATCATATGAATGGAATCCCATTCTCCGAACGAAAAATATGTAATTGGATACTTTTTTTCAAACAATTTTTGTTGAATTTCTTTTTCATCGAGACCCTGTCTATTTAATAAAACCACATTTTCTCGCAAATCATTTAAATATTGAAGTTTCCGCAATAATGCCCTCTTTCCATCCTTTACATAGCCAGCATGACAGCAAAATAATTCCTGAAAATCATAGGACAACACCTTCTCTATAGATGTAATAATTTGTGGTATACTCTCATCACGAAGGACTAATTTTGTATTCGGTTGTACAAACAGGTCACCAGAGAAGAGCTGACCAGTGGATTTATTAAGAAAAGCAAGATGGTCTTCGGCATGACCCGGTGTCTTGATCACATCCCAAGTCGCATTTCTTGATGTAAACGTATTGCCAATTGGTTGGGCCTGGAATGGTTTTCTTTTCCCCCAAAACACTCTTCGATAAAACGGATAATCCGCTTCTTCAAGACATTCTTTTATTGTTATGTTACTCATCCTTATAGGCACATTAAATTGTTGTTGGATATAATTAGCACCACCGATATGATCTTCATGTGCATGGGTAATCATCACTTGATCGATGTCAACTTTTTGAAAGAATAGTTTAAATTCCTCTAATAATCTAGGAGAACCAGTATCAATCAACACTCCATCAACATAAAAACAGTACACATTTAATTTAACTTTTGACATAGTTACCGAGCCATTAATAAAGTGAACATTACTCTCCGTACCAATATTGGCATTTGTTTTTATGAACATGTGCCCACTCCTAACTGCACCAAACAAATGAATGGTGATTCATATTATTATCATACTTTGCATATCATTTGATTTCAAGTTAGGAAATGACAAAGAGTAGAGCTAATTAAAACCCTACTCTTCTCTTAATGTTTAAATATCTCTATCGTCTTTTCTAATACTTGAAAAGTCTTCTTCCTCACCAAATTCTGTACCATAATTTAATCTACCGGTCGCTGTTCTATTATTAACTTCCCTATCCGGTTCAAATAGATATCGTATGCTTATTAATCCAGCAAGACCTACTAACGAATAGACAATTCTAGATAGTACGGAATCTTGGCCACCAAGTAGTGTTGCCACTAAATCAAAATCAAAAAGTCCTATCAGTCCCCAATTTATTGCACCAATAATCACTAACGTTAACGCTATTCTTTTTAATGTGTCCATATTCTCACCTCCATTAAAATTTTAAATAAACTACACATGTAGTCCGTATTATTTTCTACCATTTACTATTAATTCATTCTAGAAACAAGTGATTATTTTAGTTCAATAAAGGAATAATGAAAATGTAGCAAAAAAAGGAGTGGGAATATGTCACAACAAGAAATTAAAAGTGAAATCGAACGTATTTTAGATCATAATAAAGTCGGTACAATGGCCACAGTCCAAAACGGTAAACCACACTCGAGATATATGACTTTCTTTCGTGATGGCCTAACATTATATACCGCCACAGATAAGGATACACATAAAGTAGATGAATTAAACCAAAACCCTTTTACCCATATACTGTTGGGATATGAAGGAGAAGGAGTTGGAGATGAATTTGTTGAATTTGAAGGCCGTGTACAACAATCAGATTCTGAGGAGATAAAGAAAAAGGTATGGAATCCTCATTTGGAAAACTGGTTTAGCGGTCCTAATGATCCTAATTTATTAATCTTGGAAATAATACCAGAACAGATTAGTTTGATGAATAAAAAGGATTTGAAGAGAAGGTTATTAGAATTATAAAACAAGCAGCTCGGCGGTCGAGCTGCTTTTCGCTATTGTTTTTCCATGTATCCACATACAACATACCCCACCGATTTAGCTGCAACTAATAAAGAATCCTCATCAATATCAAATTTAGGATGATGGTTAAAGTACGGTTCTTCTACCCCTTTTGGCGTACATCCTATATAGAAATAGCAACCAGGAATCTTCTCTAAATAATAGGCAAAGTCTTCTGATGGAGATAATTTAGGTAATTGTTTCACTTCTTTAATATCTTTATCTTGCACTGCTTGCAAAGTTTCAGCTACAAATGTAGTGATTTCCGGATCATTGTACAATGGTGGGTAATCTGGTGTATATGTAAGTTCACATGTTACACCGAATAAGCCTTCCAATCCTTTTACAATTTGATGAAATTCTTTATCAATTACTTTTTGCGCTTCATCATTCGAGTAGCGAATATCTCCTTCAATTTCAATACTATCTTTAATAACGTTAAAACTTCCTTTTCCATCAAATGAGCCGATAGTTACTACACCTGCTTCTAAAGGATTAACCCTTCTGCTTACAATCGTCTGAACTGCAGTTACAAAGTAAGCACCAGCAACAATTGCATCGTTTGCTTTATGAGGTGAAGAGCCATGGCCCCCTTGACCTTGAATCTTTAATTTAAAATAGGTACGACCATTAAAGGAATACCCACTATGATAACCAACAGTACCCGCAGGAGCCATTGGCAAAATATGAATACCAAATATGGAATCGAGATCATCTAACTTTCCAGACTCCATTATACTTTTTGCCCCACCAGGAGGTTCTTCCTCTGCGTGTTGATGAATAATCTTTACTGTTCCTTTTAATTGGTCCTTTAGTTGAATAAGGCAATCTGCTAAAACTAACAAGTAAGCCGTATGAGCATCGTGACCACAAGCATGCATAACACCTTCATTTTTTGATTTAAACGGAACATCCGCTTCTTCTTGAATTGGTAATGCATCAAAATCTGCACGAAGTCCAATCGTTTTTCCTTCAGATGCACCTTTGATTGTTACGATTATCCCATAACCATTTCCTACATTTTTCTCAATTTCAACATCTTTTCCCTTATAGAAATCTGCGATATATGCCGCTGTTTTTTCTTCTTTAAACGATAGTTCTGGATTCTCGTGTAAATAGCGACGTATTTCAATCATTTCTTCTTTTCGTTCTTCCAGCATTTTCATTAATTCATCTTTCACGATTTTTACCTCCTTTATTTTTTAGCAGGGAATGAAACTAATCACTCCCTGCCTTTACTATGATTACCGTTTGGCTAATTCTGGTTTTGACACCGTGCTCTGGCTACTTTTTGATTTTGAATCATTAGGAACTAGTACTATGACAGAGATTAACGATACTGCTGCAAATATAACATTTGTAATAATCCCCGCCATCGCAGCAGTATGAACGCTACTTACGGTCTGTATCGTACTGAAAACTGTCGCTGAAATGGCTACCCCAAATGCATTACCGAGAGAACTTGCCATCTTATATATTCCAGAAGCTTCACCTACTTTATTATCTGGAGATGAAGAAACAGCCGTATCTGTCGATGGGGTTGCGTAAATTCCAAGACCTAATCCAAATAACGCAAAGCCAATTATTACAATGATGGTGTACATGAGATCAGGTAAAAAGGTTAATCCCATAACCGCAACACCAATTAATGTGATTAATGATCCCCACACCATTGGTTTTTTGGCGCCAGTTCGTTGCATGATTTTCTCACCTACACGAATCATAGCAAGTACAACGACGAGATATCCAATAGAAAGTAAACCAGCTTGGAATGGTGTAAACCCTCTTCCTAATTGCACATATGTATTTGCAACTATTAGCGTACCAGCAACTGCGTTTAGTAAAAAGTTAGAAATCGTTGCACCCGTATAAGGTTTATTTTTAAACAGTTTAAAATCGATTAACGCATTATCCCGTTTTGCCTCAAATTTTACAAACGCAAATATAGATACGATAGATACGACTGCTAAGATAATCGAAGTTATACTTGTCCAACCTAATTCTCCACCTTGAGTAATTAGAATATTAATCGCTAACATCGCCACGATGAAAATGGCCAAACCACCAAAATCGAATTTAAATTTGCCTGAAGTTTCTGCTTTACTTTCAGGAACTTCACGAATTAGCCACATCGCGAGTAATGCAAAAATGATGGAGAAAATGAAAATCCATTTCCATCCTAGATACGTGGCAATAGCACCACCTGCAAGTGACGTAATTCCTGATCCTCCCCAAGAACCAATCGACCAATAACTAAGGGCACGCTGTCTCTCTGCCCCTTCAAAATATGCCTTCATTAGTGCAATAGTTGCAGGCATAATAGCAGCTGCAGATAATCCTTGCAGCACCCTACCGATAATTAAAAGCACTGCTCCCTGTGCCAACACAAGCAACAATGAGCCAATAACACTTAATATGAGCCCAATGTACGTAAGCTTTTTTCTACCAAGCCTATCCGCCATCCCCCCAGCAACAACGATAAACATTCCTGAAAAAAGTGAGGTTAAACTGATCGCTATGTTTAATACACCTAATTCAATGTCTAGATCTTTTTGTACTGCTGGAACGATATTTACCATGGCTTGAGCAAATAACCAAAACGTAATTACCCCAAATACTATACCTATAATTAATTTATTTGTACCTTTATAGGTTGTTCCCTCCATATACATTTCTCCTTCTCTTTAAAAGCATTGTTCAATTACATATCGTTAGCTTTTGCTCAATTTCATGTTTATAACACTTTTAAGTGAAGAAACATTTTCCAACTAAGGAGTTTCTATGTTTTATCTATCTTTTCTTTCATTTCTGATTTTTATATAATAGACTTGTACAAATTTTAGAAAGGAGCAATGAAATGGAATGATTTATAAGAAACGCACTAAATCAAAAGAGTTACGAATTCTTGAAATTCTGAATCAGCGGATGGACTTAGATACCAATGCAAAAAAACATTATTTAAATTTAAAGAAAGGTTATGAAGGAGAATTAATTTTTGATGGATTAACTGAAAAACTTCAATGTGAATGTTTAATCCTAAATGACTTGTTATTTGAAATGAACAACACCCTTTTCCAAATTGATTCGTTGATTATTTTGCAAAAGAAAATTTACTTCTTTGAAGTGAAACACAATGAAGGCGATCACAAATACGAATCCGGAAATTTCTACAAACTCCCCAATTATCTAATCTCGAATCCACTTGACCAATTAAGTCGAAGCGATACATTATTACGCCAACTACTCTCAAAACTCAAATACAACCTTCCAATCGAACCCAACGTCGTGTTCATCAACCAGAAATTCACACTTTACCAAGCACCTCTTGATCAACCAATCATTTATCCAACACAAGTTCGTAACTATTTAAGCAATTTAAATGCAACACCATCTAGATTAACGAATAGGCATAGGGAACTTGCAGAGAAGTTAGTCTCATTGCATATTGTGGAATCTCCATATGATAAGCTACCTGAGTATGAATATGGTGATTTGCGGAAGGGGATTGTTTGTTTAAAGTGTGAATCATTTTTAGAGGATATAGAAGGGAAGATTAAATATACGACATGCAAAAATTGTGGTTCAATCGAGTTAACAGATAATGCCATACTAAGGACAATTAATGATTTTAAACTTTTATTCCCTAATGAAAAGCTGACAACAAAAACTATATTTGAATGGTGTAAAGTAGTAAAATCTGAAAGAAAGATACGTAATATACTTCTAAAGTACTATAAAAAATCTGGTGAGCATAGATGGTCCTATTATGAATAGTAAAAGCCCTTCATTTGAGGGGCTTTTTTGTTTGGGTTTTGAGTATTTACTGTGGGGATCATATTCTTGTGATTTTTCTTTGGTTCTATTTGCCGTGAGAATCTTCTCTCAGCTGATGCTGATTACTTCCATTAGATTTTCTTCCGTGAGAGTACTTCTCTTGGTAGATGTACATACATTCTTTAGTGTAACTACCGTGAGACAGCTCCTCTCGGTTGTTATTACGTACTTTCAAAAGGTTTTCTACCGTGAAACGGCTCCTCTCGGTGGTTATTACGTACTTTCATTAGAGTTTCTACCGTGAAACGGCTCCTCTCGGTGGTTTTTACTTACTTTCATTAGTGTTTCTACCGTGAAACGCTCCTCTTGGCTGATATTACTTACTTTCATTAGAGTTTCTACCGTGAAACGGCTCCTCTCGGTGGTTATTACCTACTTTGATTAGAGTTTCTACCGTGAAACGGCTCCTCTCGGTGGTTATTACCTACTTTGATTAGAGTTTCTACCGTGAGGCGGCTCCTCTCGGGGGTTATTACTTACTTTCATTAGTGTTTCTACCGTGAAACGGCTCCTCTTGGCTGATATTACTTACTTTCATTAGAGTTTCTACCGTGAAACGGCTCCTCTTGGCTGATATTACTTACTTTCATTAGAGTTTCTACCGTGAAACGGCTCCTCTCGGTGGTTATTACCTACTTTGATTAGAGTTTCTACCGTGAGGCGGCTCCTCTCGGTGGTTATTACGTACTTTCATTAACAATTACAGCCCTCAAAAACAAAATAACTTGCATTCTATATTTAAGGTATATATAATAATAAAAAACTCAATATCCTAGCTATGAAAAAGGCGTAGTACAATAACCCTCTGATTTTTAGAGAGCTTGTGGTTGGTGAAAACAAGCATCAAGGTGAATTGGAATTGGACTTTGGAGCTAGTACTAATGAAGTGATCTTAAAGTTTAAGATAATTAGGGTGGCAACGCGGTTCATTCGTCCCTTTCCATAGGGAGACGAATGGGCTTTTTTTATTGTAAAAACGAAGAAGGAGTGAATTAATATGAAAACTATTTTTTCTGGAATCCAACCAAGTGGTTCCTTAACAATTGGTAACTATGTGGGAGCAATCAGACAATTTGTAGAACTTCAAGAAACTCATAATTGTTTTTTCTGTATTGTGGATGAACATGCAATTACTGTGCCTCAAGATCGACTGCAATTACGAAAAAACATCCGTTCATTAGCAGCACTGTATCTTGCTGCGGGAATTAACCCGGAGAAAGCTACTTTATTTATTCAATCGGAAGTTCCGGCTCATACGCAACTTGGCTGGATGATGCAATCGATTAACTATATGGGTGAGCTTGAGCGAATGACCCAATTTAAAGATAAATCAGAAGGTAAAGATGCTGTATCTGCTGCATTATTTACGTATCCTTCTCTTATGGCGGCTGATATTTTACTTTATCAAGCGGAAATAGTCCCAGTAGGTGATGATCAAAAGCAACACCTTGAACTAACTCGAGATCTTGCGCAACGATTTAATAATCGCTTCTTAGAGGTATTTACTATTCCAGAGATTAGTATTCCTAAAGTTGGAGCACGGATTATGTCCTTACAAGAACCAACGAAAAAAATGAGTAAGTCCGATGAGAATATTAAAGCATCCATCTTTATGCTGGATGAGCCAAAGCAAATAGAAAAGAAAATTAAAAGTGCAGTTACTGACTCAGAAGGTATTGTAAGATACGATAAAGAAAATAAGCCTGGTGTTACGAATTTATTAGATATTCATTCTGCTTTCTCTGGCGAAACGATTGCTGAATTAGAAGCAAAATACGAAGGCAAAGGCTATGGAGATTTTAAACAAGGCGTAGCTGATGCAGTAATCTCTGTATTAAAACCGATCCAAGATCGTTACTACGAGATTTTAGATTCAAATGAACTTGATGAAATTCTAGACGAAGGTGCTGAAAAAGCATCCCGAACAGCAAATAAAACGATCCAAAAAGCGAAAAAAGCAATGGGATTAGGGAGAGTAAGGAAATAATTTTAGTGCCCCTTTATTCAAAAAAAGGGGCACTTTTTTAATGCAAATCATCCTTATCGACATATTTCCCGTAATCAGGAACAGCAATTCTTTCAAAATTATTTACTAAATCCTCCAAATTTGTAGTTAGCTCTTCACCAGTCATAGGTAAACCATGCCCAGTAATTGCATGCTCTGGTTTTAATTGTGCTAGCCTCATCACAGATTTCTTCGCAGCACCCCAATCAGTTGTTAAATAACGAGGTGGTCCGCTTATTTCTTTTTCTTGAGTAATGACTTTATATAAATATTCTTGTTTCACCGTTACAAAAGCATCTCCAACAATTAAGGTACGATCTTTCTCTCTAAATAAAGAAATATGACCCGGTGCATGGCCTGGAGTGTGGATCCACTTAAAGTCAGGCAAGTGTGGCACTGTTCCATCGGTTGGTAATACTTGTATCTGATTACCTAGATCAATTGGTTCATTCGGAAATAATGGTGACATCTTAGCTACCATTCCACCTTCTACAGTTGGATCTGGTTTTGGATACGGAGATTGCCCTGTTAAATAAGGTAATTCTAATTCATGTGCATAAACCGGAACTTCCCAGTGGTTGACAAGCTCGATGATGGCTCCTACATGATCAAAATGTCCATGAGTTAAAATGATAGCTTTAGGACGACTAGTTGGCCCAAATCGTTCTTCTGCTACCGCGATAATTTCATCCGCAGAGTTAGGCATTCCTGCATCTACTAATACAAACTCGTTAGATTGTTCCTTACCAATAAAACAAATATTAGCAATTTGAATGGTATATGCATATACATCCTCTACTATTTCCATTCCTATTCCACTTCCGACTGATGTCGCAGGTATATATTTATAATCACTACCATAGTTCATTTCTTTATCCATTCATCTAGCCTCCTCTCAAGTATTATTTCAAAACAACCAATAACTATGAATAAAAAAATCAGTGAGAGATTCTCACTGATTTTTTGACTTTTGTTTGGATGTACCTTCTGCATAGTTATTTTCCAATTCCCACATCTTTTCCAGAAATGGTTGGCCTTTAATTAGTTTTTCACAGAGTTCTTCATGAGCAAAACTCCAGCCATATTTCACACCGTCATATAAAGCTTGCCATACTTCCTCTTCATCCATGTAGCGTATATCTGGGTATTTTTTTGGATTCCATTCGGTTAACCAATACCGTAATTCTTCAATATTATTCGTCGTACGAAGCTGGTCAAGCCCCATCATTAATAACTGCTTTAACTGTCGTTCTCTCCGTGTTAAACCAAATACAAACTCTGGCGACATAGAAAGCATATGATATTCTTTTACATAATTCGAATCATCAAATCCAAAATGTTGTGGTTTTGCTTTTTGAATCATTTCATAGACAAGCTGTTCCTGTCTTGGAATTAACCTACTTTTTCTAATTGGTATCCGGTAGCCAATTGTGTCAAATGCTAAAATGTCATTTCCATCTGTAACAATACAAGCATAATCAACAACAGATCGTTCTTGACCTTTTCTCGTATATGCACGCTTGTAAATCGCATCTAATAAACCTTGTGGTAAATCGTGCATATCATTTTCTATATATTGATATAAAGATTCTGTTATGTATATTAATGGAACTTGGTCAAGTAATTCGATACCATCATCTTTTCGCCATTCATGAAAATAACAAACATTATAGCCGTTCTCTTCACCTTCAAACCAGTTTACCCAAACGTCATGTAAATATAACATACAACACCCCTCACTCCCGCAATAAATCAATTCTGAGGTTGTACAAAAATTACCTTTCATACCAATTTTTTAACCTCACTTTAGAATACATTATGACCATCATTTAGAAATTTATTCGAGCGAGCGAAAATTTAACGAATTATAATCTATTTGGAAAAGTGTAAATAACAATTGCCATGATAAGTAAACCAATCGGAAAAAAGTAGCATTCAATGCGGCCACTAACGAATAAAAAATATTCTGCCCATGAAATACCAGCTGGTAAAAAGTTCATATATGATATAAGTGTTACTCCTCCGGCTACAGCTAGTCCAAATCCTAATAAAAATAAAAATACATGTCCCATTATTATCACCTATGCTTGTCCATTAAATATTTTATTGTAATTTATATGCAAACTAGCTGAAGTAAATGATAGAAATAGTAGAAAAGGGAATTGATTGAAGATTCATAGAGTTATTCTGGTCATCGTGGTTATGAAGGGGAATTTTACGGTTGCTCGCTTCGATTTTCCCTTTCATCAAGGCTATGAAAGGGATTTGGATAGAGTTTATCTGCAATTTTCTCGGTCATCAAGGTTATGAAAGGGATTTTTACAGTTACTCGCTTCGATTTTCCCTTTCATCAAGGCTATGAAAGGGATTTGCTTACAGTTTGTCGGCAGTTTTCCCGGTCATCACAGCAATGAAAGGGAATTTAACAGTTGCTCGCTTCAATTTTCCCCTTCATCAAAGTAATGAAGGGGAATGGGTTACAGTTTGTCGGCAGTTTTCCCGGTCATCATATATGTAACGGTTATTGATACAATTAACCCTCAATTGAAAAGGCTGACTCCATTCGAAGTCAGCCTCTCTGATACTTAATTATTAAATTTCTTAAATATTAGTGCTACATTATGTCCGCCAAACCCAAGTGAGTTACTTACAACCACGTTTACATCTTGTTTTCTAGCTTCATTTGGAACGTAGTCTAAATCACAATCTGGATCTGGTGTTTCATAATTAATGGTTGGTGGAATGACACCATCGTTAATTGCTTTCGCAGCAATTACAGCTTCGACTCCACCAGCAGCGCCAAGTAAATGTCCAGTCATAGATTTTGTTGAAGATACAGCTAATTTATATGCATGATCTCCAAAGATTGTTTTAATTGCTTCCGTTTCATACTTATCATTCAAATCAGTGCTTGTACCATGAGCATTAATATAATCAACATCTTTAGGTTTTAATCCAGCGTCACGTAATGCATGTTGCATAGCACGTGCTGCACCTTCTCCATGTTCTGCAGGTGCTGTAATATGGTAGGCATCTCCAGTAGCCCCATATCCAACTATTTCTGCATAAATTGTTGCACCACGTTCTAATGCTGTTTCTAACGTTTCTAAGATTAAGATTCCCGCACCTTCTCCCATAACAAATCCGTCCCGATTTTTATCGAATGGACGACTTGCTTTGGAAGGTTCTTCACTAAAGGATAAAGCTTTCATCGAAGAAAATCCTGCAAATGACATATTAGTAATTGGTGCCTCTGCGCCACCCGCAATAATATAATCCACATCACCACGTTGAACAGCTTTAAATGCATCCCCAATTGAATTGGCACCAGATGCACAAGCTGTAACGGTACATGAGTTAATACCTTTTGCTCCTGTTTGAATCGAGACTTGACCTGCAGCCATATCCGGAATCATCATCGGTACAAAGAACGGGCTAACACGTTTCTGACCTTTTTCCATAAATTTACGGAATTGCTCCTCATATGTTTGCATTCCGCCAATTCCAGAGCCAATCCATACGCCAACCCGATGAGCAATATCCTCTGTTACTTCCAGTTTTGCATCTTGTAATGCCATCTTAGAAGCAGCAACAGCAAATTGGGTAAACGGGTCCATTTTCCTTGCATCTTTTTTATCCATATGCAAAGTTGGATCAAAGTCTTTTACTTCTGCAGCGACCTTCGCTGGGAATTCATCCTTATTTACCTTTGTTACAAAATCAATTCCAGACTTACCATTTAAGAGACTTTCCCACATCTCATTGACATCATTACCAACCGGGGTAACAGCTCCAAGCCCCGTTACAACTACTCTTCTTCCTGACATCTTTGGTACTCCTCCTAGTTACTAAATATTTATAGGAACGTGCATTGCTAACATTATTTCTATCATAAATTGATTATTTCATCTTTAGAGACCACTTTCATATAACCTATCTTCCCCAGCGCAACGCTACTGCTCCCCATGTTAATCCTGCTCCAAATCCTACTAAGACAATAACATCATTATCCCTAATTTTACCATCTTTTACACTTTCAGATAAAGCCATAGGTATGGATGCTGAGGAATTATTTCCATATTTCTGAATAACTTTTGCCATTCTCTCTTCTGAAATCCCTAGTTTTTCCATTGCCGCTTCCATGATTCGAATATTTGCTTGGTGTGGTACTAAAAAGTCCACATCTTCTTTTTGTAAGCCAGCTTTTTCTAGGACATTTAATGAAGACTCTGGCATTTGTCTTACAGCAAATTTGAATACTTCACGACCATTCATTGCTAGAAAACCATCATCTTTTAGGTATAGATGTTTCCCACCGGAACCATTTGATCCAAGTTCAAAGGATAGTATTCCCTTGTTCTCTGAAACTTCTCCCATGACAGCTGCACCGGCACCATCTCCGAATAAAACACATGTATTGCGATCTTCCCAATCCGTTATTTTCGAAAGTTTCTCAGCACCTACTACTAATATATGTTTATACGATCCTGTTTCAATAAATTGTTTTGCAGTAATCATGCCATACATAAAGCCAGCACAAGCTGCACTAACATCCATTGCAGCAGCTTTAACAGCACCTAATTTTTCTTGTAGCATACAAGATACTGATGGAAAAGCAGTATCTGGAGTAACGGTAGCAACTAATATTAAATCAAGTTCTTCTGGACGAACTCCTGCATCTTCAAGTGCACTTAATGAAGCATGATATGCCATGTCGGACGTATCCATATCATCGGCAATTCTTCTCTCTTCAATACCAGTTCGTGTACGAATCCATTCATCGCTTGTATCAACTACTTTTTCTAAATCAAGATTGGTAACAATTTTAGAAGGCACATAATGGCCTACACCTAAAACTCCAACACCCATATATACATCCCCTTAAACTCTAAGTTATTAGCAAATATTATGACTTGGTACTAATTTTAATCCAAAAAAGAAAGACTTGCAAGATAGAACTTCTAAAATAATGAAAACTGAGTCCCCAAAAGCTTAGTATTGATTAGGAAGCAAGCCTGTTTCTTTATATTTTTGTATATAGTTATTTAACTGTTTTTGAAAATATTTTGGTACATCAGGATTATACTCCCCTAAAGTAATATAATTGTCCTTAAAGTCAAAGGACATGATCTCACCCTTTAGTGTACCTTCCATATACTTCTCTGTTGCTAGAACGTATAAACGATCGACATGTTGAATGGTACTAGTCAATACTGCAGTTGGCTCCACTTTGAACTGATCAGAAACAAATCCGATAGCATAAATGTCATCCTTGCTAGCTTGTTTTATTACATCTTCACTAAATGCATCCCCAGCAGGATAGATAACATCGATTCCTTTATTTTTCATCCGGGCATAAGCCTGTTTTGCTCCGTCAACATCTGTCCAATCATAGATCAATTCCATATTTACATTTGTTTCTGGATTCTGAAATTTAACACCTTCATAAAATCCCTCAATCTCAGGTTGCCACTGATAAGCAGCGATAATACCTACTTCTTCAGACTCCGTCATCTGACTTGCTATCATCCCAGCAAAAAATCCCATGGCATGTGAATTAAAGGTTAGACTTGTCAAATTGTCATTATAATAATTACCATTAAAATAAACGAAGTGAACGTCTTGATATGTTTGTGAAGATTGATAAAAGTTATCGCCATATTCACTACTATGGCCAAATATTAATGTTGTCCCTTCCTCAACTAATTTGGTAATTGCTTTAGCGATTTCTTCATCCGTTTCAACATTTTCAACTACATCAATCTCAACATTTAGTTCCTCTTCTAACGCTAACAAACCTTGATAACCTTTTTCGTTCCATGGTTTATCTGCTATTTCTCCCTCTACAATCATCCCAACTTTAAACCTGCTCTCTGTTTCTTGGGAACAACTAGCAAAAGTTATTAGTAAACCTAAAAATGCTATGCCAGCTAGGAAATATTTTCTCCTCAAGTTCGTGCACTCCATTCATCATATCAAAGTCTATTAATAGAAATTTTGATAGCGCTTATAATGTTCTATAACCTTCTTCACATTATGTTTCATAGGTATATTGTCACGGATATAAATAGAATTTTCAAGTTTAACTGCATCATCTAAGTACATTTTATTCGAAATGACTTGATAATCGCCGGATCTTTTGTTTGATTCAAACAATGGATAAGTACTTAAAATAAAATCCTCAATATAGATGGCATCTTGAAGAAATTCATCAGATTGAAAGGGAATGATGCGATTACCATCAGTTACACCTTCATTCGTCATTTCCATCCATTCTCCAAATAGTAGTGGTGCATTTATAGTAACGGCATCAGGGATTTTCTTAGTTTGTTTTAATACAATTTGAATAATTCTATCTGCATTTATAGGAATCGAGGAAATACGATTACCAATGATAAGCGCAGTGGAAACTTTTTCATCGTAGGAGTCCTCAAACCATTGAAAAGAGCTGTTTCTTCCAAAGAACATTGCAAGGTTATCTTTTTTATCCGAATTTATCTTATCAATACCTTTAACTACTATACCCTTTTCAAGTAAGAAATTAACATAATGATAACCAATCCAATGAAAGCAGTTTTGAACAAGAATTGTCAATTTTTTTCCCCCTCTCTAGTTAATTATATTGAAATACTTTTCATTTATTAGTTCCTTTGGTAAACTTAGTAGTGGTATTAGTTAGAGTTTTAAGATAAAAGTTAGAAAAGTAAAAACGAGGTGTTACATATGCGCTATATTGTTACTATTATTTGGGCTGTTTTGATAACTTTCGTACTTTCTTACGTATTATCAAGTATGGCAGGAGCATCATTTGATATGGTATCTACATTAGTGATGGCTGCAATTTTCTCCGTTATCGTCTTTGTATTAGGCGATGGTCTATTGAGAGATAGTAAAGAATAATTGGTCTAGATTGTAAAACCCTTGCCCAACTATAAGGTGGCAAGGGTTTTACATATTTTATCCTTGTTAATACCAAGGTAAGACACTCAAAGCAGTAAGAGCAGCTAACGGTAATACTAGGCGTCGAAATCTTCTTCTAGGACCATAAGGATAACCGAATCCGTAACCATAGCCTGGGAAACCATAACCAGGATAACCATAGCCAAAACCACCATACCATCCGAATTGACGTTGTTCATTATCCATGTATGGCATTGTTTGTGTCGATACATCTTGTTCTAGTGGTACAGCAAAATAAACATACTCATCATCTAGACCTGTAATGATGCCGTCAAATTTAGAGCCATCTTCAAGCTCTGCTAACACATAGGAATGCATGTGAGACTTACATAAATCGTACATTTGCTTATGTTTTGCCATTTAATTTCACCCTCCTCCCATTTTAGACTATTCATTAGCCTAAGTTGGGGTGACAAATTAACATAATCAAAAGGAGTTAACTTTAATGGAAAGTGAATTATTGACATTATTAAAATATATATTTTTAGGATTACTTCAAGGCTTTACAGAACCTATACCGATTTCATCAAGTGGACATATTGTCTTAGCTAGAGAAATACTGGGTATTAAAGCAGAAGGGTTGTCATTCGAAGCATTAGTGAACTTTGGATCATTAATTGCCGTCATTATTATTTATTTTAATGATATCGTTCGACTAGGTAAAAACGGGTTCAATTATGTATTTAAAAAAGATGAAGCTGCAAAGGGCGATTTTATATTTATTATCCTGTTACTTATTGCTACCTTTATTACCGGAATCATCGGGATTATACTAGAAGAACGTATTAGTAGTTTAAGTACAACTACTGTAGTAGGAATTACATTATTAATTACAGGAATTGCATTATGGATTATCCGAAATTTACGTGGTCGAAAAAGTGATAAACAAGTTACCTTGAAAGATGCTATTATTGTAGGCCTTGCCCAAACAGTAGCTTTAATTCCTGGAATAAGTCGGTCTGGTGCAACTATTGTAGCTGCGATGTTATTAGGAATGAAACAGGAAACTGCACTTCGATTTTCTTTTTTACTATATATACCTGTCAGCTTAGGGGTAGGATTACTTTCTATTGATGAGATAGTTAATGATGAGTATTTTGATACATTGTGGATCCCTTATTTATTAGCATTTCTAAGTTCAATTATTGCGACATACTTTGCCTTGAAATGGTTTATGAATATTATGGCTCGAGGTAATTTAAAATATTTCGCCTTTTATTGCTTTGTTGTCGGAGTGTTAGTTGTATTGTTTCTATAATGAAATTTATTTATGAAAAAAAGCCGACTAGTGCAGTCGGCTTTTTGTAATCATTGTTATCAATCAGGAATTCCTAAAGCAATTTTTGCATAGCGGGACATTCTTTCTTTGCCCCATGGTGGATCCCATACGATATCTACTCTTGTTTCTTTTACTTCTGGAATATCAGATAATGCGTGCTTCACATCCGCTTCGATATGTGCAGATAATGGACACCCCATTGCAGTAAGAGTCATCGTTACTACAGCAAGGCCGTCATCTTCTAAGTTAACGTCATATATCAATCCAAGATTTACAATATCAATTCCTAATTCTGGGTCAATCACATTTTCAAGAGCACCCATGAGATTTTCTTTTAATGCTTCATCCATGGTTTTCCCTCCTTCATTCTTCATAACTTTATTTAAACATACTTTGGAATATATTTAAATGATTTAAATCACAGATAAGAGACAAACCATTTTACAGTTTCTAATATAGCCATTCGACTTACTTTATGCCCTTGATTTTTTTCTCGAATGAATTTTATCTTGTCCTGATCCTTGTATACTTTTACCGTTGACTCATAGAAACGGAAAGAATGCTCAAATGGTACAGTAGGATCATTATCCCCGTGCCATAATAATAGAGGTCTTTCGTTTAGCTTTTCTACTTGTAGAGATAAATCAAACGTTTGTAGTGTTTCATATAATTTATCAACCTCTTCCTTTGTCATAGGAAGCTCACCTAATTTTTCGTATGTTGCTACCAATTCCCTCGCAAATGTTGTCAATTTAGGTGATCCCATTAGTATTGCAGCTGAATTTAGCCACTGATATTGTGATAATGCTGCTGCAGTAGTTATTCCACCCATACTCGTTCCAGCTACACCAACTCTTCCATCAAGAATAAGCTCTCTGCTTTCTAAATCATCCTTTATATCATTTAATTCTTTTACATTTTGTAATACAATATGGAATAAATAATATCGAACATCATCTATTTCATTTGTTTCTCGCTCTCCATGATAAATACTATCAGGTAAAACAACACGGATCCCTTTCTCCGCTAATAAAAATGCTAATGGCAAATTATGTTCTTTTGCACTTGTAATTCCGTGAAAGTATATAACTGTTGGCAAAGCTTCTTCTTTTTTTTCAGAATCAACTACAACTAAACTAGGGATTCCCCCAACTAATTCTTTTGAAATTCCAATCATCTGCATAATCCTCTCATCCTTTATGTACATATCCCAATAATAGTATTAATTTCCAAATAATTAAACTAATTTAACCAAAATATTACACAATAACTCTTTACATATATAGAAAACACGAATAAACTTAATTAATACGAGGTGATAAATAATGGCAAAACAACATTTAATTGCTTTAGATTTGGACGGTACATTACTTTCAGATGATAAAGTAATTAGTTCCAGAAATAAGCAAGTATTACAAAAGGCAATGGATGACGGTCATATCGTTGTCATTGCAACAGGAAGACCACATCGAGCAAGCATACAATATTATCATGAACTAGGCTTAAAAACTCCGATGGTCAACTTTAACGGTGCACTTATACATCATCCAACAGATAAGAAATGGGATGTACTTCATAACCCCATGCCAAATCGAACTGCTCTAAGTATCGTTCAAACCTGTTATGATTTGGATGTGCATAACGTGTTAGCAGAAGTACAAGATAACGTATATCTTGATAAGTATAGTGAAGACATCATTAATATCTTTTATCAAACCCAAAAAGATTCTCCATTTGTTATCGGAAGTTTAAAGAGCAAATTAAAGGACGACCCTACATCTATATTAATCCATCCAAAAGAAGAGCATATCTCTACCTTACGTGACACATTAGATGAATTCCATGCTGAAGTAATTGAACATCGTAAATGGGGTGCCCCGTGGAATGTGATTGAAATTGTTAAAAAAGGAATCAACAAAGCAGTTGGACTTCATAAAATTGCTCATTATTATCAAATACCACAAGACAGAATAATTGCTTTTGGTGATGAAGATAATGATTTAGAGATGATTGATTATGCTGGTGTTGGAGTAGCAATGGGGAATGCAATTGATCCATTAAAATCGATCGCTAAGCATGTAACAGTAACAAATGAAGAGAGTGGAATCGGTAAGTTCCTTGAAGAATACTTACAATTAAATTCTATTGTAAAGTAAAACTTTCCTACCGTATTTTACCTACTATAAAATATAAGCAATCTTTCCATACTACAAGTGAACGATTAAAAGTCGTTCACTTTTTTCTTTGGCATATGGTGTAGTCACCTGCCATTAAGAAAAACGAACTTAAGTTATTCGTCTTGCTAAAAGTGAGTTTTTCTAAGGAGGAATTGACTTGGGCAAAGGGAGCAAATCGAGAAGGTTTAGCCAACAAAGCGCAGATGCTGTAAGAAAACATGCAGAGAAATTTCCTTATCGTTCAAACTTTACTGAAGCAGAACGAAAAAAGGAAGAAGCAGATAATCATACAGTAGGAGGATTTTAAATTATGCAAAATAATTTATTCCAGCAAGCAAAGGAAGCTGTAACTAAATTTACAAATAATTTAGCAGGTGGTACAAATGAGCAAGATAAACAAGCTGCTCATAACGCAATCCAAGCTGCTATGAATGATGCAACCCCTGAAGAAAAACAACAATTACAACAGTTACAGCAGCAATTAGAGCAAAATCAGCTAAGCTAACCTCCAGATAAGTCATTCCGATCAATATACTCGTGATGGTAATAGCCAATTCATTCTTTGGATGAAACGGGATTACTGTTTGAATGAGTGATAAACAAAGGTGTTCTTTTAGAGCACCTTTGTTTTCATGAATGAAGAATTTGTGTCAAACCGTAAAGTTTTATCCTATTTTCTTTTTTCCTATTAGCTTTTCTGCTAAGATAGTATTAAAGAAGGAAGTATCAAGGAGGTATATTCAAGTGGGAGTACGAGCTGAAGGAACACCAAATCCAAACGCAATTAAATTTACTACTGACAAAATTATTTTTGAAGGAACAAACAGTATTTCGGTTATGCCAGGACAAACAAGTGAACATGAGATTATGAATGATTTACTGAAACTAGATGGTGTAGACAATGTATTTGGGTACCAAAACTTCATTACAGTTAACAAAAGTTTTGATGCCGAATGGGACGATGTAACACCAAAAGTTAAAGAAGTCTTCGCAAAACATGGCTATTAATACATAGTAAAAGAGGATGAAGAACTAAGCTTCATCCTCTTTTAATTTCTTGGAATATCTAATGGAACATAATTTGGATTAACAATCGAGTCATTATCTCGATTGAAAAACTTTACAAACACAACTTCTTCGCTTTCTTTCATATCTTCTGTAATGTCTATTGTAATTTCAAATGTTCCCCATTCCCCATCAACTTGTACACTCTCCTCTTCTTTTAAAATGTGGTCCTCTTTCTCCACATGATAATAAAACTCGTTGTTCGAAGCTTTTGCCTTCCCCTCGAGAACGGCTTTATCTTCCACAATCTTCACATCTAAATCTTGAATATTTAAGGAAGCTTCTGGGGAGGAAATTCCTTTGTCATTTGTTTTTTCCGTGTCCTGCTCATTCCCACATGCAGTCAGTACAAATATAACACTACATAATAAAATTATTAATTTCTTCAACATGATCTAACTCCTATTCTTTTCTAAAAAAGCCAAAGATCCCTGTCGTTTGAACGATATTTGTAAATGCTTCTGGATCTACTTCTTTAATAATTCGTTCTAAGTCATATAACTCATACCGTGTAATAACGAGATACAACATATGTTTATTTTCATTGGTATAGGCACCAACAGCTGGTAATATTGTAATTCCACGAACCATTTTGTTATGTATAGCTGTCTGTAACTCTTTAGCTTTTCTAGTGACAATCATCGCAGTAAGTTTATTGTATCTTGTATGAATGGTATCAATTACACGAGTTGTCACGTACAGAGCTACCATCGTATACAAAGCATTTTCTGGCAAGTACAAAATTCCTGCAAGAGCAATAATAATTGCATTTAATGATATAAAATACACACCAATCGGTCTATCCTTTAAACGGGATAGATACATAGCCACAATATCCATTCCACCGGTAGAAGCTCCTATTTTCAAGGTCATCCCTACTCCTATCCCCGCAACTAAACCACCAAAAACAGCATTTAATATAATATCTTCAGACAGTTGTATAACTGGCAAAAATTGCAGGAATAATGAAGAAAATAAAACAGAAATGATGCTATATATAGTAAATCCTTTTCCAACCTTAAACCAGCCTAATATTAATACCGGAATATTTAAAAGAAATAATAGAATTCCAGTTGAAATGTTAATACCAACAAAATCATTAAACACACTTGATATTAATTGGGCTGTTCCAGTAAACCCACTCGCATACACATTCGCACTAATTAAAAATAGATTTAAAGATAACGCATTAAGTAATGATCCAAGAATGACAATGGCAATTCTTTTAGCTTCTATTAAAAACATAACAGTCTCCTTTTTATATCACAATTATTTTGACTATATCCCATTATAGCTATAAACTAAACATTATATAATAAATTAAAGAAAAGAAGGTGAATGACAATGAGTATCAAAATTATGGCCGATTCAGCAAGTGATTTGACTAAAAATTACTTCACTGAGTATGACATGGAAATGGTATCATTAACAGTTCATTTAGATGACAAAGATTATGTTGACGGAATTAATATTACTCCTAAAAATGTATTTGATGCAATGAGAAAGGGCGCATCACCGAAAACATCCCAAGTTTCACCACAGACTTTTAAGAATATCTTTACCGAATATGCCCAGTCTAAACAACCTTTACTTTACTTAGCATTTTCTTCTGAACTATCTGGTACATATCAAACAGCGAAAATGATGGAACAAGAAGTAAAGGAAGAATATCCAGATGCAGATATTACGGTAATTGATACAAAATGTGCATCTATTGGATATGGACTAGTCGTTCTTCAAGCAGCGAAAATGGCCAAAGCAGGAAAAAGTAAAGAAGAAATTATCGAGGAAGCATCGAAACAAGCACTCCATATGGAGCATATTTTTACTGTTGATGACTTAGAGTATTTAAAACGTGGTGGCCGTGTAAGTAAAACAGCTGCTTTCGTTGGTTCTTTATTAAATATCAAACCGATTCTTCACGTAGAACAAGGAAAGCTTATACCTCTGGAAAAAATGCGTGGTACAAAAAAACTATTAGGAAGAATGGTTGAACTCATGGAAGAACGTGGTGGCAACTTCGAAAACCAAGTAATTGGTATTAGCCACGGAGACGATTTAGAAAGAGCTGAAAAACTTGCTGAAATGATTAAAGAGAAGTTCGGCGCGAAAGAATTTCTCATTGAATATGTAGGATCCGCTATAGGTGCCCACGCTGGTCCAGGAACAATTGCATTATTTTTCTTAAATAAATCATACAAATAAAAAACTCAGGGATAATCCCTGAGTTTTTCTCTCTTTTTAATTGGGATGATTTTTCATAATGGTGTCTGACACCTCCCGAAAAAGCTCGGATTTTGTCGAATTGTTTTTCTCTTATACCTTGTTATTTTGAAACAAACATTTCGATTGACACGTCTTATCGATAAAGGTGAACTTTCCTTTATTAAAAATGAGGTGAATAATCGTGTACAAAAGGATTGGGTTAATTAGTATTCTTTTAATTCTAGCTGTTTGGGCAATTGTATTCTTTAGTTTCTCCGATAAAATTACGGCAGAAATCCCATCCGCTTCCAGTTATGTGCTAAATCATAAAGATTTGACTGTCCATTTCTCCGAATCAATGGATCCAACCACTTTTACTGATGACACAGTAATCGTAAAAACAAAAAGCGGTGAAAAAATTACTGTAGAAATGGAATGGAATGATACATTTACCATTCTAACTCTCAAAGCACCAGATAAAGGATATGAGACAGATGAGGAATATAACATAAGCATTTTAAAAGACGTTAAAACGGCTTCTGGTGAAAATCTTTCAAAAACATTTACACATAATTTCACAGCAGTTGCAGAACTACCAAAAATAAAAGATAATAAGCAGCTGCTAACATTATTAAAAGAACGTATGGAACAAAACTCCAACGAAAAAAATTCGCTTTTTGAAACATCAGAATCTGCTGATATGGATTCAGGAGATGATAGTGCAGCTAGTGGTGGTGGAGGTGGAGAAACATCCGATACGAATATTCAAGTAGAAGGAATAGATGAAGCAGATATGATTAAGACGGACGGAAAGTCTATTTTCTTTGTTCGTGATGGGGATATTTTAATTACTTCCACAGAAAAAGAAAATAGTAAGCTTCTTAGTCAAATTAAAGTAGAGAACTTTTATCCATTTGAAATTTATCTTCATGACAACTTATTAATATCTATCGGACAAAAATCAGAACCACTACGAGTAGAAAAAGATTCTGAACATGATTCTGATCGTATTGAGATGATTATCCCTGAAATTTACCATGGTCAGACGACAGTAATGTTATATGACATAAAAGACCCTAGTAATCCAAAACAAATTCGTGAAGTTAGTCTAGAAGGGCATTACAATTCATCAAGAATTCTTGATGGCTATTTATATCTTATAGCAAATCAGCACCCTCCATACCAGATCTTAACTGAAGAAGAAGATATGGAAGTTCGACCTTTCATTAAGGATACTGCTGTCAGTGATGAAAGTATGCCAGTTGATTTTGATAAAATGTATTTCTTTCCTGAAAGTAAAGAAAATCAATTTTTACTTCTTACATCTATTGATTTAAAGGATATGAATAAGGAAGCAAATATTGAAACGTATTTAGGAGCTTCTAGTCAAATTTACATGTCCCAAAACAATCTCTATATTGCGATTGAAAAATTCAAAGAAATCGAAGAATCGGCTGAGAGTGAAGTAGAAACAAACGATACTGCCGTTGATATGATGATTTGGCTTCCAAGAGATGTAGATACAGAAATAACTCAATTTTTAATAGACTCAGGTAAAATAACTTATAATGCTTCTACATTAGTAAATGGAACACTCATTAACCAGTTTGCAATGGATGAGAGACTAGACCATTTCCGAGTAGCTACAACAAAAGGAAATACTTGGGATGAAGAACAATTATCTACGAACAATTTGTACACATTCGATATGAACTTAGAGCCACTAGGTAAAATAGAAGGGCTTGCTGAAGGAGAAAGAATATATAGTGTACGATTTATGGAGGATATTGCCTATATCGTGACCTTTAAAGAAGTCGATCCGCTTTTTGTCATTGACTTAAAGGATCCAACCAAACCGACTGTTCTCGGCGAACTTAAAATCCCTGGATTTAGTAATTACTTACATCCTTTAGATGATAACCATGTTATTGGATTTGGGCAAGATACGAAACTTGTAAAAGAAGAAGGTATGAAAGAACCGATTGTTCGTACAGATGGTATAAAGATCTCTGTATTTGACGTTAGTGACCCAACAAATCCAATTGAAAAATTCACAGAAGTAATTGGGCAAAGTGGTTCCTATTCCGAATTGCTTCATAACCATAAAGTATTATTTAAACATCCGTCCAAAAATATTTACGGATTCCCTGCTAATTTATCCGAAACAAAAAAAGTTGTAAAAGATGATATTACTTATGAAGAATGGAATGTAATTTTCGAAGGGGTATTACTTTATGAAATTGATGCAGAAAATGGCATTAAATTAGTGGATACGATAACCCATCAAGGTGAATTTGAAGAATATCCTGAATGGACATCTGAAATTAAAAGGTTAGTATCTGTTGATGATACGATTTATACGTTTTCTTGGGATCAGATGAAAGTTTACGACATGAACGAGAAACAAATATTAAAAACAGTTCAATTGCCAGAGTTAATATTTAATTATTAAGTTTTCAAAAGAGGTNAACATTAAAGTTAGAGCATCAGACCCGCCCCGGAAATATACTGCGCTTTCCGTGGGCGGCTGGTGAGCCTCCTCAGAGCTAACGCTCTTGCGGGGTCTCACCGATGCCTTTCCTCCCACAGGAGTCTCCGTATATTTCCGGTGCTAATGTGGCGATTGTTCGTTTTTTATTACCTTTGTTTGTCCCGGCCCCTTTTTATTTGAATTTATCAACATGCTATTACCATATTTTTCTATCATGATTCACTACCTCACTTCATATAATTTCATAAACATAGTACGAGCTAAATATAGGGAGGTATGGATATGCTAATACATGATTTAGTTGCAGAGTATGAGGCAGTTAGAAAGGCAACCCCCAAAACATTAAATGACATACTAGATTATTTTCAGTGGAAATATATAGCAGGTGAAATGGATATAAAAGATTATCGTGATATTTATAACTTTTTACACCAACAAGGTGCTACTTCTGCACATGAATATGTTTATTAAAAGCCAATATGGGCTTTTTCTTTTGTATTAACTAACTAAAGTTTTCCTGCAGCACCCTGCCATTTTTCCAAACGACTCCCCTCCCCGTTAAATCATATTCTAAACGATGTAATCTCTTTAATCTTTGCCGTTTTTACAGCACCAGCAAACTCATAGACGTCACAGAAAGCCATTTGGGTATTATTTTCAAACGTAACTACACCATTTACAGAAGCTGTCTTTCCATGCGTAATAAGATGGTCAATTTTCAGCTCAACTGGCCTATCTATATGCATGAGCGAAATTTCATTTGATACGACATCTTTTCCTGATAATTGCTTATGACCGATGCAACTCCAAGTTACTTGATCATGGAGCCACTCCTTAATTTGAAGTAAGTCGTTGGTTGCAAGAGCAATTGTAAAATCCCTTAATATTTCTTTCCGCGGTGCATTATTGCATGATTCTTGGCAAATTACATGTAGTTCACTAGTCATCTACTTACTCCTTCCTACTCTCTATTTCTAACCTTATATTGATCAAAATATTGTAACCACTCCAATAATTCCTCATCAAAATTTGGTTCTATTGAAAAGATGAATGATTTAAGCTGATTACCTTCTAAGTAAAGTTGTTCTGCCCATATTTTGTCCCTCTTTTTATCGTCTATAGTACCCGTATGTAAAAAAGCTTCTTTTATCAAACGTGGATCCTCTACATTAATAAAAAACAAATAATAATTGGCCTGTAATGCTTGTACTACCAGTTCCTTGCTTATATTGTTTATAAAATTTGGTTCTATTATAACAAACTTATATTCTTCCAATGATAAGTCTATCATCCTAACATTTTTATATTCAATTGGTAATGTCTCTAGTTTATTAATGATGTTTTGTTGCCCACCTATATATTGAACTCCTGATGACAGTAGTTTATTTGTCTCTTTTTCCACTTCTGGTGTGCACGCCATAAGTAGTAAAATAAAAGATAAAAAAGTGAAAACATATTTCCTTCTCAACCCCGACCCTCTCCTACTGTCTTGACCTCTATTACTGGTAGATAAAAATGACTATCAAAGTGTTTGATAGTCTTGTTTTTGTTATTCTGTTCCTTCAGGATATGTTTCTCTTAAGAATGAAATAGATTGAGTGATTAACTTCTTTAATACATCCTCGTCAATATCTGCAACCTTATTAATATACACACAGGCTTTACCAGTTGTATGCTTTCCAAAGTCCTTTAACAATTTCTCACGTTCAGGGTCTCCAGTTGCAAAATATAAGCTTATCTTTGCTTTTCGTGGCGAAAATCCTACTAATGGTGCATCTCCTTCATGACCAGATGCGTATTTATAATGATAAGATCCAAAACCTATGATGCTTGGCCCCCACATTTTAGCAGGATAGCCAGTTGTTTCCGTGAAAATATCTAATAATTGGTATGCATCTGCTTTTTTCTTTTCACTTTCTACTGTTTCAATAAATTCTATAACACTATTATCTGTTTCCTTTGTCTTTAGTTCGTACATGTATATCACCTCTTACTTTTAATATAACCTTATTAATCTTCTTTCATTACTTCGTAAGACTATTAATTGGTACATAACCTGTTTTTTCAATAATTAATTGTCCCTGATCGGATAAAACCCAGTCAATAAATGGTTTAATATTAGGATTTTCACTTCCGGCAGTTACAATATAAAATTCATAAGTAAGTGGATACTCCCCATTTCTAATCGTCTCAATGCTTGGGTGAATGCCATCTATTGCTAGATGACGAATTGAATTATTTTGAACCATTTCATTAGAAAAAAAACGGAATGTATAACCAATTGCATTTTTATAATTTTTGTAATCAGCAGTCTCTTCAATAATCCCCCCCATTAGACTAACGATATCATTAGTTGGTGCTTCCATTATTGGGGTATCAGCCATTAATTGTTCAAGGGTTGTTTGACTTCCACTATCAGCTGGTCGTTGAAAAGCTCTGATAGAGTCATTTTTACCCCCCACATCTTTCCAGTTCGTAATTTTACCAGAGTAAATCCCTTTAATTTGGTCGAGTGTTAATTTTTTTACTTCATTTTTAGCATTGACAAAAAATACAAAGGCTTCTTTACCAATTGGGGTTAACTTCAGTTCTACCCCTTTAGTCCTTGCCATATTCATTTGTGCTTTAGACGGTGCTAATGCTACAATCATATCTACTTCTCCGTTAATTAAATTCTCATATGCATATGGCGTTCGGTTAGACATGACTTCACTGTCATAGACATCATATTGTTTCTCTGGGTATGTTGCCTGTACAAATGCAGCATAAATTGGATATAGCGCAGTGGCACCATCTATTTTAGGTATTTCTCCTTCTATTTGAAAGGTAGCCTGTTCCTCTAATTGAACGGCTTTCGTTCCTTCCCTAAACGGTTGATAATCATATAAATTAACATCCCCACTAGCTACCGTTGGAATTCCTCGATCAATCGCTTGGATTGTTTCATAACTTACTACTGATAATATAGCAATAACAATATATCCGATAACTAATCGTTTAAATAGGCGTTTATTTATAAATGAAAAAAAAGCGTTCGATACTAAAAACAGAAATATTAATGCGATTACAATAAAGTATGGAGTGTAAAACTTTGGATTACCACCAATAAGCAATACAAATATCGTCCCTATAAATGTGAACAAAGCTACTATTCCACAGACAAATATAAATGATAGTATACTAATACCTTTTCCAGGCTTCATTCTATCCCTTCTCTCCACTAAGCGTGAATACTTCCATTTTATTGTAACTAATTTTCTGAATAGTTACAATGTGAAATATTTGTGGTTTGAAGAAGATATTTAAATAACTACTAGTTGATGAAGTGGTTTTTCATTTATTAAATATGGTTATTCTTCCACACCATTATATCTCACAACAAAAAAGCCCTCCACTGCAATCGTGAAAGGCTAATCTATTAATTAGTTTGATCTCTTTTTTTCTGTTTTTTACTTAAATAAACAACCGCACTTACAAACAATAGGAGAATGATGACAATTGGAGCTACAAATGCCCAGTTAATTCCGGAGTCTTCTTCCATTATATAAACATCGGCTGCTTCACGTGGTAAAGCAATCTTGTATTCTCCATTCCCTTGATCACGAACTAAGTCATCTCCAAGCACTCCACGTAGTTGGATACCTTCTTCAATATCTGTAATGGTTACCCTTCGGGATTCACTATCATTATTGATTGCAATATACATGGTTTCACCCTGATAGGAGCGTTTAAACACACTCATTCCTTGGTCAGTTTCCACTAATTCAAAGTCACCATATTGAAGCACGGGGAACTGTTTTCTTAATGCAAGAATTTTAGAATAGACTTCTTCCAATTCTTGATCTCCACTATTAAAGTTTACTAACTGTTGTGTCTGTTCTACTCCTGAGCCATACATTGGTATTTCTGAACCTTGGAAAATAATTGGAACACCAGGTGTGGTAAATAAATAAGTTAAAGCTAAATTCCAAGTATTCACGTCGTCACGTTTATTTTCTGAAACAATTTGAGTGAAACGGTCCATCCATCTGTTATCAACATAAATTAAGTTTTTATTACTTTTGGTTTCTTCCCACTTCTCGTAAATACTAATAATTGGATTATCTGCATTCGCAAAAGCATCTACTATTGCTTGAGATAGTTCTGGATTATCAACCGCATCAATTGCAGAGAGTTCCAATAATTCTTTAGGCATTTGATCGGAAAGAACTTCTGCAATTATCATTAATTCTGGTTTAAATTCCTTTAACTCTGTAGTCAATGTATCCACAAATTCCATTGACCCTTGATCAGCTGCGTGTAAAATAAATCCATCAACATCAGTCTCTTCTAACCAATGAAGGGCTACGTCCATTAACATTTCCTGGACCTCTGGATTATCCTGATTTAACACAGAAACATTAGATAACCATGATTCATTTGTTGTATCTAACTCCACATTAGATAAGATCCAATTTTCTTTTTCTACATCAGTTACAATTGGGTGGGTGTTTGCAACATAATTCGTTACAAGTTCTAACATAACTTTCATATCTCGTTTATGAGCTTCTTCAACAAGTAAAGTCAAATCTTCAAGTGTACCAAATTGTTCTTCCACTGTATAAAAGTCTTCAATCCAATAGCCATGATACCCATCTGTAGCATTATCCATAATGGAAGATAAAGATATCGTTGTAAAACCTTGCTCCTTTAAATCATCCAGTTTTAATAGGATACCTTCCAAATCTCCTCCGTGATATGCATATGGGTCATCGATGCGGACTTGTTCACTAAATGCATGATTACCATTGTTGAACCGATCCACTAAAATATCATAGATAATTTCTTTATGTATAGTTGCCTCTTGGGCAAAGCTTACAGTTGGAATCGTTGTCATTACGAACAAAACCACTATAAAAATATGTAATAGTTTTTTCATCTAATATCCTCCAGACTCTAATCTACAATACTTATTATTACCTTAATCCGACAATATTCCAATATAATTGCATAAAATGTAGAAAAAACGACACAAAAAAAGATGGCTTGACAGAGACTAACACCGTCAAGCCATCTTTTTTCTTTTAAGCAAGTCCACCTGGTAAACGGAAGAATCCTAATACAATTGTAATTAGAAGGGAAATAAGTAATACAGACCAACCTACTTTAGCTGAATCCCCATCTTTTATTTTTCCTAATGTCATTTCCATTCCAGCAATTACCCCGACACCAGCTAAGCCTTTAACAATAGCTTCTGCCATCATTGGGCTGTCACCGAAGTAATTCATGATTAGATCCCCACCAGAATATAAAATTAGTAGATAATCTAAACGTAGAATCATTTGTACAATTTTACCAGCTTTTTCGTTTCCTTTTTTATGTAATACTAGAGCAACAACAAATAAAATAATTGCTAGTCCCCATGCTGTTACATGTAAATGTGTATTCATTTTTTTTCCTCCTATTTGGTACAAGTCAATAATAATTCTATTCTATCATACCATGGATATGACTTAATACATATGATAAATTTTTGACAATAATAAAGACTTTTATTCTTTTTCCTTGAGTTGTCGGTTGCTTCTATGAAAAATTGCAAAATCTAGCTTTAAATCAGTTTACTTTTTTAACCAAAATCTATTATTATATATTTGTATGCATAATTATGCATTGTTAAATCTATTTAATAATTTTCTAAGTTGTGTTACATTTGCTATATAGGAGGGGATTTTGTTGACTAATTTAAGTGAAACAATTATCAATCAAACTGAAAACTTTGGTGCTAAAAATTATCACCCACTGCCTGTCGTTGTTGCGAAGGCTGAAGGGGTTTGGGTAGAAGATCCTGAAGGTAATCGTTACATGGATATGTTAAGTGCATATTCTGCCGTTAACCAAGGCCATCGTCATCCTAAAATTATAAATGCATTAGTTGAACAAGCAGGGAAAGTTACTCTAACCTCCCGTGCTTTCCATAATGACCAACTTGGTCCATGGTATGAAAAAATTTGTAAACTTACAAACAAAGATATGGCACTTCCAATGAATACTGGTGCTGAAGCTGTAGAAACTGCTATTAAAGCAGCTCGTCGTTGGGCTTATGATGTAAAAGGTGTTCCTGATGGCAAAGCAGAAATTATTGCTTGTGTTGGAAACTTCCATGGTCGCACAATGCTAGCTGTTTCCTTATCATCTGAAGAAGAATATAAGCGCGGATTTGGACCAATGTTACCTGGAATCAAATTAATTCCTTATGGTGACATCGAGGCACTGAAAGAAGCAATTAATGAAAACACTGCTGGATTTTTATTTGAACCAATTCAAGGGGAGGCAGGAATTGTTATCCCACGAGAAGGATTCTTAAAAGAAGCATATGACGTATGTAAAGAAAATAATGTTCTTTATATTGCAGATGAAATCCAAGCAGGTCTTGCTCGTACAGGAAAAATGTTTGCTTGTGATTGGGAAAATGTAGAACCTGACATGCTTATTCTTGGTAAAGCATTAGGTGGTGGAGTTATGCCAATCTCTTGTGTTGTTGCAAATAAAGACATTCTTGGTGTATTTAACCCTGGTTCTCATGGTTCCACATTTGGTGGTAACCCATTAGCATGTGCTGTTTCCCTCGCTTCTTTAGAAGTATTAGAAGAAGAGAATTTAGCAGATCGCTCGCTTGAACTTGGAAACTATATGATGCAAGAATTACAGTCAATAGACAATCCTAAAATTAAAGAAGTTCGTGGAAAAGGGTTATTCATTGGTGTAGAACTTACGGAATCTGCTCGTCCTTATTGTGAAGCACTTAAAGAAAAAGGATTACTATGTAAGGAAACTCATGAAAACGTAATTCGTTTTGCCCCACCATTAGTTATTGAAAAAGAAGATTTAGATTGGGCAATATCGCATATTAAAGATGTGTTAAAAGGATAATAGAGATACCGCTACAGAGCGGTATCTTTTTATTTTGGCACATACCCTTTGCCTTTGGGCACATTCTTTTCATTTTAGGGCACATACCTCTTGCCCTTGGGCACATTCATTTCATTTTAGGGCACATACCTCTTGCTTTTGGGCACATTCTTTTCATTTTAGGGCACATACCTCTTGCCCTTGGGCACATTCTTTTCATTTTAGGGCACATACCATTTGCCTTTGGGCACATTCATTTCGGTTTAGGGCACATTCATTTCATTTTAGGGCACATACCATTTGGTAATTTATTGGCCTCATATTAGATGCATACCACAAATCACTAACATACACCCCTAATAAAAAATCCTCTCCACACTTTCAACAAATCCAACTCCTATCATAAACTAACTATGAGGAGGATTCATATGCCAGCAAAAGTAGGAGCTGTAAAAATAAATAGTATATCATCATCCAGTATTTTTAATATTGGCGATGTTTATTCCATGAACCCAGAAAGTACTGCAAAGACTTATGCTGGTGGTGGATCATTTAATACTGGGGATGGAATGCACGTAAATTTACAACAATCAAACACGTATGTTTATGACAAAGATACCATTGACCAACCGACATCCTAAGATTGGAGTGAGAGCATGAACATTACCGTTCATCAGTCCATTCATATTAACTTTCTTAAAATAGGTTCCATATCCAATTCATCTGTGCTTCAAATTGGAAGTACAGGAGCCATACAAGCACAATCGGATTTATATAATAGTGGAGGGTTTACAGAACCTGCTGAAGAGGCAGAACCCCAGTCACAAGCACAATCATACCAACTTGTTCCTCTTAGAACTTATACCACTAGCACTTAATCCCTTCCCCTTGCATAAGATAACGATAGGTATTAGCCTACCATCTGCTATGGAATCAATTTAAGGGGGACATGAATATGTATAACTGGAATCAACAAATCTATGAACTTCAGCAAATTATCTTTAATCAAAGTGAACAAGTAAGACTTCTAGAACAAAAAGTAAAACGATTAGAACAGCAAATACAAGATAATAGTTCTCCAACAATAGATAAAATTGAATATCACTTTGACCAGCTAAAAATCGAGCGGTTAGAAGGTACGTTGCATATCGGTCTTTCCCCAAATGAATTAGCAAATATTGATGATTTAGCTATACCTAAACTGACAAAAACAACAGTACATCACCAACTAGATCCAAATTTAACTACATCATTAAATCAATTTGTTAATCAGGAAGGTCCACAAATGATACGTAATTTATCGGAAAAATATAATAAACGAATTGACCATAAATTAGAAGGAGATATGATCCATGATATATTAAGTCAAATTCCAGATCGAATCACTTTTTACGAGAAGGAAGCTAAAGAAAATCATCAAATACAATCACCGGAGCAACTAAATCACTATATTATGGACCATGTCAAAAAAGAGGTTTATATATCATTACAAAAGTTCATGGAAAAGTTTAATAATGAAAAAGGAGATTAGCTATATGAATTTAGAAGTTCATAATTGGGGATTATCAGTTGGAGATGTTGCAATTGAATTAGTGGCCTCTTCTTCTGTTTTTTTAATTGGAGATAACGAAGAAATAAAATTATCTTCCTTTCTCGATACCCCTCCTGAATCGTATGTTATTGGAAATCTAGTTCCATTATCTGCACAGCCATAATGAGGGATATAAATGAAGGAAAGACTCGTAATAATTTCTAGTAGTGCCATTAATTCTATTGGTTTCAGCTCCATCTTCAACATTGGGGATACGATTGAATTTAATCCTACCTTCAATGGTATTGCTGTACAACGTGAAGGTATCGCTTGGAATGATGCATATGATCTGCAGTTTGACTATTATTCAATTTTTAAGAGAAAAGCAAAATGGTTATCTAGTGAATTACCGATTCAATCTGAACATTTCCACCATCAAAACTATATTAATGTTGGTACTGTATCCATTACTGGTGTAAGCCAATCCTCAACTGTTCAGCATGGGAGTTTAAAGAAAATCAATGCCGAATCAAGGGTAAAGCATTTCCGACTGCTAAAAGAAGAATAAGAATTAGAAGAACTACACATTAGAATTAATAGAATCATATTATAAAGTAAACCTTAAATATTAGTAGGTGTATACAATGCCATCAATCGTTGGACCAATTAAAATTAATAGTATCGGGGGTGGGGTTGTTAACTTTGGCGACTCGTTTTATCTTTCACCAAAAAGCTCTTCTAAAACAAGTGCTGGTTCTGGTTCTTTAAATACCGGGGATTTTATCAATACAAATACAGGTGCGAGTATAACGAATCCAATTGATCCAGACGTTAACGATCAAACCCAAACTGCTAATGCATAAAAAAATGACTTAGGGAAGATCCCCTAAGTCATTTTATTCCGGTACTTTCACCAACAATTGTTTGTTGAAGAAATATAAATAGGTCTCTTTCACTGGTGTTTTCCAGATCGTTTCTAGTGCGTGACGGTACAAGCTTAATTGTACCTTATAACGGTTGATTAGTTTTGTAATAACTTCTTCTGTAACATTCTCCGGAACGTAGTCTGTCTTATAATCTAGAATTATCCAACCATTATCGGATGGAATTAGCGCATCAAAGACACCTTGTACAAGTACTTGTTCATCGGTATCACTTTTCCAATTCGCATAAACATCTTTGGCAAGTAATGTAATACTAAATGGTACTTCTCGATATAATCTATCTGCATTCATCATCTTTCTTGCAATATCTGTATCAAAGAATTTTTCAATCGCATCTATAGAAATAGAATCTGCTTCTTGTCTACGCAGGATTTCTCGTTCTACTAGAGTTTCGATGAATTCTTCAATTTCTGAACTAGTCATTTTCTCCTTAAACGGCAAATGTTGCATTACAGTATGCATTGCAGTACCTTTTTCTGCAGCTGACAATGTTTTTTCCTTCTGCATAAAGATCGGCTTTTTCACAATTGGCGTTTTAAATGGTTGAACGAGTTGAGTGGCACTATATTCATCCTTTATTGCACGCTGACGTTTTATTTCTGTAACACTTTGTTTTGCTCGTGAATGAGCCGCTTCAGAAAATGGATATTGAAATGACAAACGGTCATCAACAAAGGCATCTAATTCTTTATTATTTAGCACTACTGGTTGCCATTCCATAATTTTTTCTTTTAAATTCAAATCTTCTTCCATGGATGTCTCTTCCAAATTAGCTAATTCACTACCATGGATAATCGTGATATCCCATTTGGAAGGGTCCACCCTTATTTCTTTCAATACGACATCTTTTACATCTTCTGAACGAAGGGCACTTGAATCCTCATGACGAATTAAAGCTGGGCCAACCCAATCTAAATAAGAAACAGACTTAATACGGAAATGAGCAGGCAAAATCCATTCCGAATGTTCCATAATGGCTTCCCATTTTTCAAGTTTTTTCTCTACAGAAGCTACATTACCTACCATTACTAACTTCTCTCTTGCCCTTGTTAAGGCTACATAGAGTACACGCATTTCTTCTGCTAGTAACTCTCTTCGCTTCTCTTCCTTAATCGCATGATAATAAAGGGTCGGATACGTAATTCGTTTTACAGGATCAATATACTTACTTGCAAAACCAAGATCCTTATGAAGTAAATAGCTTTGCTTTAAGTCTTGCATATTAAATTGCTTGTCCATCGCACCGACAATGACAACTGGAAACTCTAATCCTTTACTTTTATGGATTGTCATAATACGGACAACATCTTCTTGCTCACTTAGTGCTCTTGCTGCTCCTAGATCATCCCCTTTTTCTTCCATTCGCTCAATAAAGCGTAGGAATCGGAATAAACCTCTGAATGATGTTGTTTCATATCCTCGAGCACGATCGTATAATGCTCGTAAGTTTGCTTGTCTTTGTCTTCCACCAGGCATTCCACCAACAAAGTCAAAATAACCTGTTTCCCGATAGATTTGCCATATTAATTCGGATAACGCACCTTGCTTAGAAGATTCTCTAAACTGATTGAGCAAATCTAAAAATCTCCCTAATTGATCGGCAAGAGAGTCATGATGCTCACTACGGTATTTTACCATTGCTTCATAGTACGTATTACGGCGATCTGTTAGTCGAACTCGTGCTAATTCATTCTCATTTAATCCCACTATTGGTGACTTTAATACAGAAGCTAGTGGGATATCCTGTCTAGGATTATCAATTACTTTTAACAAATTAAGCATGATTTTTACTTCAATAGCTTCAAAATACCCTGTAGATAGTTCTGCATATACAGGAATTCCTTGCTTCTTCAGTTCTTCCACAATGGTCGGTGCCCAAGTCATTGATCGTAATAAAATTACAATATCACGATATTGAACATCTCTTAATTTCTCAGACTGTTTATCTACTACTTGAAGAGGCTGTTCATCCTCTTTGCCAATCCATTGTTTAATTTTTTTCGCATAAGCTCTTGCCTCAAGTTGTGCTTTTTCTAAGTCTTCGTAATTCTCGTCTTCACTGTTTTCATCTTCCGAGTCTTCTTTAAAGTCTTCAGCTTCCTCTGGCTTTTCACGGTCAATAATAATTAATTCTGGATTCGGCTTAACAAGTGGCAAGTCTTCATACATTTTATTGGCATAGATTAATTCTGCATCTTTATCATAGTTAATCTCACCAAGATCTTCATCGAGAATTTGTCTAAATATATAGTTCGCACCAATTAACACAAGTTCACGACTTCTAAAATTACTAGCTAAATCAATGCGTGTTGCCACATGATCCTCACTTGCAAATCGTTTATATTTTTCTATAAATAGTGACGGTTCCGCATGTCTAAATCGGTAAATACTCTGTTTTACGTCCCCAACCATGAACATATTACCTGGCCCAACTTGGTCACTAATTAATGTAAGAATCGTTTCTTGCACTAAATTAGTATCTTGGTATTCATCTATAAGAAGTTCGCTAAATTGTTTTTGTAAATTTTTCGCTACAATGGATGGCTTCGGTTGTTCAATTGATGAAGACTCATCGATAAGTAGTTGTAATGCTAAATGTTCTAAATCGGAAAAATCTACAACAGCCTTTTCTCTTTTTGTCTTAGAGAAGCGTTCTTTAAATTCCTTGACGATTTCGGTTAGTGTCTTAATAACTGGTGCCAATTCTCGCATATCTTCAACATGAGAAGCAATATTTCGGTTGTACCAATTATTCTTCATCGTATCCCAACGTTTTTTATAACCATCACGTAGTTTTTTTACTTTTTCTTTCTTGACTTCATCACATTCTGGCTTTTTTCCACCGGCTACTCTTGCAAATTTGCTTGTACTCATAAAGACTTGCAATTCATTCCAGTTATCCAATAAATCAAACGCAGTCGCTAACATCGCTTGATCTGATTCAATTGCTTCAAGATACCAAAATGGTCCATCCTGACTCGATGCAAGCTGATGCGCTAGATTCATTTCCTGTTCGATACCTTTTAATTTTTCTCTAGCTTCTCTTTTAATTATTTCTAACCATATTAAGTCTTCCTCTTGCCAATCTTCCTTCACTTCATACACGGAAGCTATATGATCTAACCAAACATCTGGAAATGGATTTTGAATGGCGAATGTATAGAGATCGAGAACAAGTTTTTCCACATCTACATCATTTCTATCGCCAGAAAATCGATCCACGACTTGGAAAAACTTCTCTTGTTCTTCTCCTTCTTTTCCGTACCAATCTTCAAATAAATCTTCTAATACCTCTTGTTGCATTAAATCTGCTTCCATATCATTTGCAATTCGAAAGCTAGGATCTATATCTAATAAATACGCATATTGCTTCACTATATCTAAACAAAAGGAATGTAGTGTCGAAATTGAAGCGCGTTGTAATAAAGATAATTGTTTCTTCAAATGAATAGAAGTAGGATCTTTCTCTAAAGCTTTCTCAAGTGCTTGTCCTACTCTATTTCGCATTTCCTGTGCTGCTGCATTCGTAAATGTAACAACGAGAAGAGAGTCTATATTAACTGGATTATCCTTCTTTAGTAACTTTTGTATGATACGCTCTACAAGTACCGCAGTCTTTCCTGAGCCAGCAGCTGCTGCAACGAGAATATCATTACCTTCAGTATAAATCGCTGATTCTTGTTCTCTCGTCCAATTAACCAATAATGTCACCCTCTTTCTTTCTTAACTTTTGTATGACTTCATCTTCTTTCATTTCAGTAAGTTTTCGGTAATTATTCGTCTCTAACGACGTATCAAATTGACAAACCGATAAAAATGGACAATACGTACAAGCAACTTGTTGTTTTCTTTGATATGGATTTAGGTGTACAGCCCCTTCCGTCATATCAATTCCTGCATTTAGCATTAACTTACGAATATGTTCTTGTAAACTGGAGAATGTCTCCTCACTGGCAATTTTTGAGCCGGATCGGAAGTTTCCATCCTTTTTCAATGCAGCAGGTATAATTTGACTAAAACCAGATTCTAACGAAGTATCCATCATCTGTACGACATTTTCTTGATTAATCAATAAACCTTGCATTTTATACTTCTTAAAAATCTCTTCTTCTAATTCCTCATCTGACATTTTAAAAGTACCAGAGATCATCGGATTATGAACATGGAAATATAGTACTCCAGCTGGTGTTGCTTTTTTACCTAACCATTGTTCCGATTGGGATAAAACAACATCTAAATACGTCAACATTTGTAAAGCTAAACCATAATATACCTCGACCATATCAAGGCCTCTTGCACTTGATTTATAATCTATAATTCGTAAATATAATTCTTCTTCGTTTAACGCTCTATCTACTCGATCGATGCGTCCTCTAAGCTTTATCTCATAACCATTCGGTAATTCCAGTGTTACTGGTGCTAGCTTGTCCTGTTTTGTACCAAAACCAAGTTCAAGTCCTACAGGTGAGAAGTTACTTAACCGGGCTTGCTCACTTAATACATAGGCAGCACGTGCGATTACTTGTTGTAACTTATGTTGAATATATTGGTATCGATTCGAACTATGCAAAATTTGATGCTGTAATATTGGTGCTAAACTAGTTACTGCTTTTTCTGCATATTTATCGGTTTCTTTTTTCGTTAATCGAGCAAAATCTTTTCCTTCTTGTTGAACCCATTCAGTAATAATTCTTAATGCTTCATGAAATAGATTTCCAATATCTGGAGCATCTAGCTTATATGTTTTTCTTTCCTTTAATCCTAAACTATACTTTGCAAAGTGTTGATACGAACAACGATAATATGTTTCTAATCGAGAAACACTCGCAACAACTTCTTTAGGATATAAATGCTCTACTGTTTCTTCTTCTAGATGAGATGGACTATTTTCATAAAATAAGCTTTGTAATATTTTGTGTGTTGTATGTTGTTTTTTATGATTAGTCATGTACCAATTGAGAACATGCCACCATACTTCTTTTACTGGATATCCTTTACGACCTCGCGCCAATTGTGCCGTTAGAGCAGATCTTGTTTTTATTGGTGATGTAATAAAGCGATCTGCTTCATAAAGCTCATCTGGATCTTGTAATAAAAGATGTTCATTATTATCTGGGAACATGTCTTCTATTCTCTTAATGAGTTGTGATGGCATTTTTGCTTTTCCTTCTTCATCACTTAGTGGATAACTTACCCATAAATAATCAGAGGCTGAGCAAAAAGCCAAATACATATAAAACCAGTCATCTAATAACTGGCGTTTACTTGTATCTGCAAGCTTCATTCCATGTGTAGCTAATAGTTCACGTTCTGTTTCATTAATCATTCCGTCAGCTGGTGGTTTTAATGGCCAGACACCATCATTAACCCCTACTAGGAAAGAACATTTAATTCCGCTTATACGTGAACGGTCAATAGTTCCTACGATTACATGGTCAATACTTGGAGGCACATGGGAGAATTTTAACGTTTCTAATCCAGCATCAAGGGTAGAACGAAAAGAAGACAATGTCATTTGTTCGTCCCCTGCCATTTCAACCATTTCATCAAAAAGATCAATAATTGCATTCCAAACTTGTTCTTGCTCTCTACCTTTGGATAGTTGTCCATGTTCATCTAAGTAATTTCTCATTTTCTCCAATTGTTCAGGTGCCTGAATATCTTCTAATAAAGTAAAGATTTCTGTACAAATTTCTCTAATAGTAGATGCTTCTCTAATCTTTTGATCAAACTTCTCAAGCGCATGAACAATTTGCATTCTATACCGATTAATCCGTATTTGCGTTTCTTTTTCCGCATCGGTTTGTGTCTTTTGGTCAAATCCATGGAATCGTTGAAAAATCCAATCTTCTTTACTCATCCACTGCTTTCTTGAGCGAATTCCATATTCAATGACATAATTTTCAAGTTCATCAATGGCATCACTCGTTAAAGGATATTCCTCATCTATTGCAGGAATAAATCCAGTCTTTAACATACGGAATACAGCATCATAACGGAAGTTTCCATCGACTACTTCTAAACATGAACGAAGAAATTCTATCAGGGAATGATTTAGCATTGTTCGCTTTTCATCAATGAATACAGGAATATTATAATCCGCAAAAATAGTTCCGATAATATCTTGATACGTTTCTGTTTGGCGGATTAAGATAGCAATATCACGATATCGGTAATTCTCTTCTCGAACAAGACGTAATATTTCTTGTGCTACCCCTTCAATTTCTGCACGTGGATGTACCGCTTCGGCAATTTGAATAGGTACTTTTCCTTCAAATGTTGGCGTTGGCCGTGTATCAAAATAACGCTCTAAATGAGCAAAATATGGTTTCTTATAAAACACACCATTAGCTGGTTCTAACTCAATGCTATTTTCTACCGTTATACCATTAACCCTAGCAATCTCATTTAAAACATGATACGTCTCCTTGGTCTGATAAAATAAATCCATTTCAGATAAGTTTGGATTTTCGGTATCATCAACTGTCAATGTAACAGTTACACGTTCACATTTTTTCAGTAATGCTTCAACAACAATTAATTCCTTAGGGGTAAAGCGATGGAACCCATCAAAATAAATCTCAGCACCCTCTAATGAATTTGCTTCAGCAATCTTTTCTGCTAAGAGACGAAGCTGATCTTCACTATCAATATACTGGTTTGCTAATGCCATTTGTAATTTGTCATAAATATAATATAAATCATCGAGTTTATTTACTAATGCTTGTTCCCCAGGTTCTTTATGTGCATATTGATTAATCTCATACTTCTGCATCTGTAACATGTCTGGTGTAACTTCATATCGTTTAAATTCTGTTATTACTTTTTCTAATTGATTCAAAAAGCCTTGCTTTTCTACTGCTTTTTGAAAAACTTGCCATTCTCCTTCTTTCTCATCGATTATTTTCTTTAACATCATTTGAATCCCGACAGAACTAATAAATTGTCTAGTCGCCCCACCAGTTTCTTGTAAAATAAGCCAAGCAAGCCGAGAGAAGCTCGTTACTTGAGTACGAATACTACCTTGAAACGCTTCATCTCTAAATAGTGCATATTCTTGCTCAAAGGTCATCTGATCAGGAACGATATAAAAAATCGGTGGGCCTTGTGGATTATAGTTGGAGTTTTCTTTTATTTCTTCAAATGCTATTTTACTTTTTTCAGTTCCAGCTCTTCCTAATATAAAACGGAGTCCCATATAAATACCTCCTTAATTATGTAAAGTAATGAAAAAAACTTCTGACCAAGTACATACGTAAGACAGAAGTTTTTTTCGTTTTTATTCCAATTCTATTGAATCGGATTGTTCTTTTTGCTTTGACTTTTGATGAAGTTTGTTTTCAATGAATTTCCCTATTACCCAGAATAAAACGATGCATACTCCCACTACAATGGTTTTAGTAGGGTTTTGAGCAAATGACAAAATACTTGATCCGACATACGAAATAGAAAATATCATAACTGATTTCCCTAACAACACCGCTAAAATAAATTGATACATATTTATTTTTGATAAACCCGCTACAACATTAATAACGGACGATGGCGAAAACGGAAAACACATCAGTAAAAAGAGTGGGCCGAAACCATGTTTTTCTAACCAGCCAGTTACTTTTTTTACTTGTTTATTTTTTCTAACCGCAACAAAGATTCTTTTGTCACCGAGGTTCCGCACAATCAGAAACACAAGTATTGCACCTAAGCTCGAACCTGCCCATGATAATAAAAATCCCTCTAATAATCCATATGCAGCTGCATTAGCCATAACAAAAACAACTAATGGTAGGAAAGGAAGAAATGCTTCTATAAACGGTAATAATATTCCCGGTAGTGGACCTAGACTTTCATAATCACTTAATAAATCCATTATGTACTGGTCTAATTCATCGTTTCTAACTGCTGTTTTCCAATCTGTAATGATACTCGATAAAATCATTTGTGTAAAATCTCCCCATCCCAAGGCCATATATACACTTTTATTTTAAAGTAAATTCTGCATTATGAAAAGTTTTAACCTAATAATGTCTATCTTAACCTTTCTTTTTGATTTTAGTATAGCCTCTTTCTTTCTTTTTTCTTATCTTAAGTAATTTTTTTAGTGTATTTTTTAAAACTTTAGCGTATAATGAGAACAAACGTTCCTTTATGGAGGGGAGATTATGCGCTATCTAACAGATGAAGAATTAACAATTACTTCAAGATTTCTTTTTCTTTCGATGGCAATTGTCGTCATTCAGCAAGATATTCAACATATCCAAAAAGGTGCTTTTAAAATTAAAGAACCTTATTTACAACTACTTGAAAAAATGAATGCTAACGCTTTAGCAGAACGTAGACAATTACGAATAGAAATGAAAAAAAGAAAACTAAAAGTTATGTTAATGAATAAAAATGACTCCTTTTCATCTTATCTTTTTATATCGAAAGGAAAAGAAGAAAAACGAAATTACTTTAACCCTGCTATTCGAAAAAAAGTCGAGACAATTGTACAAGAATTCATGCTTAAAGCTCTTTCCCGGGATCAGGATCGCGCTGTTGCAACTGTTTAATTCGTTGATCTAGTAAGTAACGATACTGTGCAGTTCGGTGAATTTGATTCATTACAGAACCATAGGATGCATTAATAACAACTTTCTTTCCATTTTTAAACACAATTTCTGAAGTTTTGCTATCAATACGTAAAACATGGTCGATGTGGGAATGTGCTATCCAAGAGCACTTGGAACTTGTGGGTGATGTTGTTGGAAAGAAATACATGCCACTAGAAGGATCGATTGAAATAGGTGCTTTATGTGTTATACCGCATATATTCTTCGTTCCTTCTTGCCTGCCTTTCAAACTTGCTCCAAAGAATTTACAAGCATAGTCAATAAACTTACTTGGTGAATGTTCTACCTTATATTCAATTTCATCTTCTAAAACAACGGTTTGAACGTTTCCTGTTTCATCTTTTTTTGCAACAACAGCCAAGGTTAAAGGGGAAATTTCATGAGTTGGAGTAAACATATTGTCATATAACATCGTAATCAAACATCCTTTCACTATTTTTCGAAAGGAAGAGGCTATATGCATTAATTTACCAGATTTTTCGCCAAATTAATACACTTAATCGACATTTTTCAAATTTTACTAAAAAACTCGTTTTTTCTTAATTTAATCTACTGATTTTCATTTTTTTCGGAAAAATTTCCTTCAATTCTTTGTTTTTCTTGAAATAATTTCTGGCTTTCTTCTAATGAAAAATTAGGATTTAAAATTGTAAATGTTTCTAACTCAGGATTTTGCTCGTTCTTTTCCAATGTAACCACCTCCATTTATACTAGTATGTAATATTTCCATTTTTTTCATACGAACAAAAAAAGGTAGGAATAATAACTCCTACCTTTTTTGTTTGCAATATAAACTGCTGTCCCTTGAGAACCGTTTATATCAATTAAATTTTAAATCTAGTAAAGTAAGTTAATGAAGTCTTCTTTTGTAATACGGCCAAGATAGTGCGCTACATCAACATCGCTAAGTGCTTCTTCAATTGCTTGTTTTTCATGGCGCACACCGATTAATATTTCTTCTAAATCTTTAATTTCTCCTAATCCAAAGAAATCACCATAGATTTTACAATTTTGGATTGTACCCTTATTCACGTCAAAACGAACGTCTAATAAACCAGTTGGGAATTTATGTGATGCTTGTACGTTAAATGCAGGTGATTTACCATAGTTCCATTCCCATTTTTGATAACGTTCTTCAGATATTTTATGGATGTTTTTCCAGTCTTCTTCCGTTAACTCATAACGTGGGACATCCTTCACATCATCAACTTGGAAAACATGCTTAAGAATACGTTCTTTAAATTCATCCATAGTAATTTTCTCATCAAGGAATTCAGAAATATTAGCTACGCGGCTACGAATCGATTTAATTCCTTTTGATTCAATTTTTTCTTTTTTCACTTTTAGTGCTTTAACAACGTTTTCAATTTCAGAATCAAGCATTAAAGTACCATGGCTGAACATACGTCCTTTAGTGGAGAACATCGCATTTCCAGAAATTTTGCGCCCTTCCACAGCGACATCATTTCTTCCTTGAAGTTCAGCAGGTACACCTAAATCATTTAAAACTTCAATAACTGGTTTTAAAAACTTAGCAAAGTTATGGAAGCTTTCTCCATCGTCCTTCGTAATAAAGCTAAAGTTAAGATTTTGTTCATCGTGGTAAACTGCTCCACCACCAGATAATCGACGGACAACTTTAATGTTATTTTCCTCAACATAATCTGTATTAATTTCTTCAATTGTATTTTGGTTTCTACCTATAATAATAGAAGGCTTGTTAATATAAAAAAGTAAATATGTATCCTTTTCACCAAAATTTTGTAAAATATATTCTTCAATTGCTAAATTAATCATTGGATCTGTAATACCTTTATTGTCTATAAATTTCATCGTATTTCCCTCCTAGTTCTGATTGTACAACTATAAGTTTATCGAAAACAGGAATTCTAGGCAAAGAAAACAGTCTTAAGATTCCCACACTAACCCTTCTGTAGCAAGACTAATTTTTCCGTCAAACACATTACTTGCTTGTTCAATTAAATCTTGTCGGTTTCCATATTGCGGTAAATGACTTAAGAGTAGTTCAAAAACATTTGCTTCTTTCGCTATCGTTGCCCCTTCAACACTCGTCATATGCCCTGCTTGTGACCCATCCTGATCAGCATAGAAATTACAATCAGTAACTAACAAATCAGCATCACTACTGAACGGAATCCAATCGTCTTGGAAGCTTGAATCCGCAGTATACACCATAACAGATTCTCCATCTGTTATCCGCATTCCGTAACATGGAACAGGATGCTTTGTTTTTTGAAAAGTGATAGAAAAAGGACCGATTTCTAAAGTTTCATTTGGATCATAAGCTACCCCTTCTGTAAATTCATGGGTTAACTTTCCAAACCCTTCTTTGTCTTCCATATGGCCATAGATTGGTAAAATATCTTTATTTCCTACAACATAGGATTGAACTAACCATGCATACTGAAGAACCCCGATATCCGCTATATGGTCTTGATGGTAGTGTGAAAGAATAACTGCATCAAGATTCAGTATATTTTTATATTGTTGTAGCCTCGATAATGCTCCACTACCACAGTCAATCAGTAATGTAAAATCATCTTTCTCTAATAAGTATGAAGATGTTGCACTTTCTGGAGCAGGAAAACCACCCCAATATCCGATAACCGTTAATTTCAATATTTCCACCCCATTTTTAAAATTTGTTGTAACACAGCATTGACCAATTGCATACTGTTATAATACAATAGAATTATCAAACAAAAGGAGGAACCACCCCATGTTGATAAATGTGCTAGAGTTTTTCCGAAATCTACCGAAGAAAAAGTGTCAAGAATGCGGTCAAGATATTAATGAACAAGCAGACTGCTACATTAATATTTGTACGGAATGTGATCACCCCGCTAGATAGATAACACTCAAGTTTATTTTAAGCTTAAAAAGAATAGGAAACAACTTTTGCACAGCTGATTATAAGCTGTGTTTTTTATTTATATATGAAACAAAGGATGATTGTGTATTCTGTTATAGTACAATTTGGAAATTAGCTGCCTTTGGAACTGGATATGTGACTGGGGTACTTTTATTTTGAGTAGAAGGGAACTGTGAACACGTCTATGTGACCTTACCTCCTTCTGCTCGGCTAAAAGGGAATAGAGAATGCTTCTATGTGACCTTACCTCCTTCCGATCGGCTAAAAGGGAACAGAGAATGCTTCTATGTGACCTTACCTCCTTTTGCTCGGCTAAAAGGGAATAGAGAATGCTTCTATGTGACCTTACCTCCTTTTGCTCGGCTAAAAGGGAATAGAGAATGCTTCTATGTGACCTTACCTCCTTCCGATCGGCTAAAAGGGAATAGAGAACACGTCTATGTGACCTTACCTCCTTCTGCTCGGCTAAAAGGGAACAGAGAACTCGTCTATAAGACCTTAGCTCCTTCTGCTTCACTAAAAAGGAACATAGAATGCTTCTATGCTACTTTATCTCCTCTTTCACAACACGAGAGTATATCAAGCAACTTTTAAAAATTATTTAAGATCCCCCCTAATCACTATTCACACAAACACTTAAAAAAATCTTCAGAAAAAACATTCAAAATAATATCCATCTGTTAAATTTTATATTATAATATTTAGACTACCGAAATACTTTTTTGAAAGGGGAAATTGTAATGACTACAACAGCAACTGCTAAAAGACTACTTCGTTCTGAAGTACCAGAGGAGCAAAAATGGGATTTAACAGACCTGTTTGCTACTTTTGAAGATTGGGAGAAAGAATTACAAGCTGTACAAGAAGATATTACAGAAGTAACAAAATTCCAAGGAAAACTAGGAAATGATGCTAAAACATTACTAGAATGCCTGCAAACATTAGAAGCCTATGAACAGCGTTTAGTCCGTGTGTTTACATATGCAAGCTTAAAATCGAGTGCCGATGGAAGTGACCCAGAAAACCAACGTGATTCAGCTAAAGTTTCTGCTGCTGGTGCTAGCATTGGGGCAAAACTTTCGTTTGTTAAATCTGAATTACTAGCTTTACCAGATGGTAAAATCGAACAATTTCTTAATGAAGAAGAGAATTTAAAACCTTATTCAAAAGTTTTAATTGATATTTTAGAAGAAAAGCCACATACCCTTTCACCAGAGCAAGAAGAAATGTTAGCAGCATTAGGACAAGTTCATGGCGCTCCATATATGATTTACTCACGAAGTAAAGCGTCAGATATGGTATTCGATTCTGTAGTAGATGAAGATGGAAATGAACACCCGATGTCAGCTGCACTATATGAAGATCGTTTTGAATTAGAATCCAATACGAAACTACGAAGAGACGCTTATGACTCTTTTACAAAAACTTTAAATCAATATAAGAATACATTTGCTGCAACATATGCAACAGAAGTTTCTAAACAATTGACTATGTCTAAGTTACGAAACTATGATTCTGTTACAGACATGCTACTAGCTCCACAACAAGTTACAAAAGAAATGTACGAAAACCAGCTAAATGTTATTCAAGAAGAACTTGCACCACATATGCGCAGATACGCTAAACTAAAAAAAGAAAAACTAGGATTAGATGAGTTGAAATTCTGTGACTTAAAAGCACCATTAGATCCGACATTCAATCCAAAAACGACTTATGAGGAAGCAAAAGAAGTTATTATCGAAGCTCTAAAAGTCATGGGACCGGAATACACAGAAATAATGGAAAAAGGATTAAATGAACGTTGGGTAGACTTAGCAGACAATGTTGGAAAATCAACTGGTGCATTTTGCTCAAGCCCTTATGGTGTTCACCCTTATATTTTAATTACATGGACAGACACTATGAGAGGTGCATTCGTATTAGCACATGAATTAGGTCATGCGGGACATTTTTATCTTGCTGGTAAAAATCAGTCCTTATTAAATACCCGTCCATCAACATACTTTATTGAAGCACCATCAACAATTAATGAATTACTGTTAGCAGACCATTTATTAAATAAAACGGATGATAAGCGTATGAAACGTTGGGTTATTACCCAATTACTAGGTACGTACTATCATAATTTTGTGACTCACTTACTAGAAGGAGAGTACCAAAGAAGAGTATATGAATTAGCAGAAGCAGGTACGCCATTAACAGCTAGCGTTCTAACACAACAAAAACAAGAAGCATTGGAAAAATTCTGGGGTGATAGTGTCGTATTTGATGAAGGTGCAGGTCTTACTTGGATGCGCCAACCACACTATTACATGGGATTATATCCTTACACATATTCAGCAGGATTAACTGTATCAACAGCTGTTGCAAAACAAATTCAAGAAGAAGGAAAACCTGCAGTTGATAGATGGTTGGATGTACTGAAAGCTGGTGGTACATTAAAACCGCTAGATTTAATTAAAAAAGCAGGTGTCGACATGTCTAAGCCAGATGCAATTCGTGAAGCAGTTGCATTTGTCGGTTCATTAGTAGATGAACTTGAGAAAAGCTATGAATAATTAATTCTAAATACACTAAAGCGCCTATGCAATTGGTTTCCATTGCATAGGCGCTATTTTATTTCCTGTTAATTTAGTTTATCGAGTTGATTTAACTGCTATTTTACGAACAAAATGATTTTGAGATCTCTTATCAAGTTTAATTCAGCTAGGATTCTAGACAAAATGATCTTGAGATCACTTATCAAGTTTAATTCAGCTGGGATTCTAGACAAAATGATCTTGAGATCACTCCTCGAGTTCATTTCAGCTAGGATTTTAGACAAAATGAACTTGAGATCACTTATCGAGTTTATTTCAGCTGGGATTTTAGACAAAATGAACTTGAGATCGCTCCTCGAGTTCATTTCAGTTAGGATTTTAGACAAAATGAACTTGAGATCACTTATCGAGTTTATTTCAGCTGGGATTCTAGACAAAATGATCTTGAGATCGCTCCTCGAGTTCATTTCAGTTAGGATTTTAGACAAAATGAACTTGAGATCACTTATCAAGTTTATTTCAACTAGGATTCTAGACAAAATGAACTTGAGATCACTTATCGAGTTTATTTCACTGCAATTTACGAACAAAATGAACTTGAGATCACTTATCGAGTTCATTTCACTGCAATTTACGAACAAAATGACCTTGATATCGCTCCTCGAGTTCATTTCACTCCAATTCCAAAAAGAAAATGAACTTGAGAACAATCCTCAAGTTCATTTCATCGCAATTATTTCCTAAAAAGAAGTTGATAATTCTTATCGACTCAATTGAAGAAATTCTAATACTTGCTCTACCGCTTTTTCACCTTGTTCAATGCAATCAGGAATACCTACACCTTCAAATGAACTTCCAGCAAGAAATACTCCTGGAAGATGTTTATTTGCTTCGTCTCGAACTTTCTCTATTCGTTCAAGATGACCAACGGTATATTGTGGCATTACATTTTTCCAGCGCGAGATTACACTAAACTCAGGCTTTGCAGTTATATTCATTGTTTTATTTAAATCATGTAAAACAATATTAATTAATTCTTCATCTGGTAAATCCACTACTTCTTGGTCGTTTGGTCTCCCAACATAGCAACGAATTAATGCCTTTCCTTCAGGTGTGGTCGTTGGCCATTTTTTGTGGGTCCATGTACATGCTGTAATTCTGTAATCATTATTACGAGAAACTACAAATCCTGTTCCATCAATGTCTTGCTTAATTGCTGATTGGTCAAATGCTAAGGCAACATTTGCTACAGAACTGGAAGGTACGTCCGTGAGCACATTAAGAAATTCAATATCATTAAACATTTTTGGTATAGTTTGGTGTGGTGTTGTAGCTATTACGGCACTAGCTGTTACAATTTCACCATCACTTAAAGATAGTTGATAACCTGAATCTATCTTTTCTATATGAGTGACTGCTTTCTCCATAGTAATAGATTCTTCATTTAATTTTTCTACTAATTTGTCAACAACTATCCCTAGCCCTTCTTTAAAGGAAAAGAATACTCCAGGAACTTTCTTTCCAGTAGGTTTAGGTGGTGTTGGGATTGTTTCTTGTAAACCTTTGATTAAGCTACCATATTTTTGCACGAGATGATAAAAGTTAGGAAATGTTGCCATTAAACTCATCTCATCAATATCACCAGAGTATATCCCAGCAAGTAATGGTTCAATTTCATTTTCAACTAATTCATCACCTAATCGTCGACGCAAAAAAGCACCTAATGATTGGTCTGCCTCTTCTTCTCCTTTACCCATTTCTAAATCTAGTAAGGCACGCTTCTTTCCTTCAGGGGAAACAAGTTCAGATTCTAGGAAACCCTCTATATCCTTTGGAATTCCCATAAAAGCACCTTTAGGCATTTTATGTAATTCTCCGTTTACAAGAATATACGATTGACCTGTTCCATTCCGAATCATCTTATCCTTTAATCCGAGTTCCTCCACTAACTTAACACCAGGTTTCTTTCTCACAATAATGGAATCTGGTCCTCGTTCTATAATAAATCCATCTCGCTTAAGGGTGTCTATTTTCCCTCCTAAGCGATTACTTGCTTCAATTAATTTTATCTCATATGGTAAATTCTTTTCCTGTATACTCTTTTGTAAATAGTAGGCAGCGGATAACCCTGTTATCCCACCGCCAATAATTACAATAGTTTCTTTTTCCATTACGCATCACGCTTTGCTCTAGTTTGAACTACATTCGCTAACGTTTCAATAAATAATGGATGAGTATTTGGCATTGGCGGGCGATAATAACTTACCCCAAGCTCATCACATACCACTTTACATTCATAATCATTGTCATATAATACCTCTAAATGATCAGCGACAAAACCTACTGGAGCGTAAACAAAAGCACGATATTCTTTTTCATTATAAAGATCTCTTGTTAGGTCTTGTACATCAGGTCCTAGCCATGGATCTGGTGTATTTCCTTCACTTTGCCAACCCAGTGCATAATTTTCAATATTAGCTTTTTCTACAATTAGTTTTGCTGTTTCTGCTAACTGTTCTGGGTAAGGATCGCCATGTTGTAAAATTTTCTCTGGCAGACTGTGAGCAGAGACGATAAGGACTGCATTTTCACGTTCTTCCTCAGACATCTTATTGTATTCAGCCGAAATATGGTCTGCCCAATATTGAATAAATCCTGGTTCTTGGTACCAGCTTTCAACTGATTTAATTTCAATACCATGCTTTTCAGCTTCTTCACCAGCACGAGTATTATATGATTTCACACTAAATGTAGAGTAATGTGGTGCAAGTACTAAAGAAACCGCTTCTTTAATCCCATCTTTCGCCATCTCTTGTACAGCATCCTCAATAAATGGAGCAATATGCTTTAATCCAATATACATTTTATATTCGTATTCATCTTGCATTTCATTTAATTTTACTTCAATAGCTTTTGCTTGTTCCTCTGTAATACGAGCTAATGGGGAAATCCCACCAATAGCCTTATAACGATCTTTTAAATCTTGTAATTGCTCTTCTGATGGTTTTCTACCGTGACGGATATGTGTGTAATATGGTTCAATATCTTCTTCTTTGTATGGAGTTCCATACGCCATAACTAAAAGTCCAATTTTTTTCTTTTCCATTTCAAACACCTCTTCAAGTAAGTTTCCAGATTCATTATCGTCTTGAATAAGTATGAATCAATTCAGTTAATTTCTTTAACGTATCTGGCTTCACATCTGGTGTAACACCATGGCCTAAGTTAAATACATGATTACCATCTTTTATCGATTGGTCTAAGATTGCTTTTGCACGCATTTCTATTGTCTCCCAATCTGAAAGTAAAATAGCAGGATCTAAATTACCTTGAAGTACTTTTGTCACTCCTAGTTGTCTTGCCTCTTCAATGGAAGTTCTCCAATCTAGACCAATAACATCAAGTGGTAGGTCATTCCACTCTTTTAATAGGTGACTTGCACCTACACCAAACATAATTAGTGGGACATTTTCATTTTTCAATTCACTAAAAATACGGTCCATAACTGGCTTAATATATGTACGATAGTCTGCTGCATTTAACGCTCCAACCCATGAGTCAAAGATTTGTACAGCTTTTACCCCTGCTTTAATTTGTGATTTTACATAGGTAATCGTCATATCAGCTAATTTTTCCATTAGAGCAGTCCATGCTTCTCTATTTGCATACATAAATGCCTTTGTTTTTCCGTAAGTTTTAGACGGACCACCTTCGATTAAATAGCTTGCTAACGTAAACGGTGCTCCACTGAATCCAATAAGAGGTACCGTAAGTTGTTCTTCTGTTAATAATTTAATCGTATCTAATACATAAGGCACATCAACTTCAGGAGTAATCGTACCAAGTCTTTCCACATCTTCTAGCGTTCTAATTGGATTATCAATTACAGGGCCAATACCTGATTTTATTTCAACATCTACACCAATTGCTGGTAGAGGTGACATGATATCCTTGTACAGAATGGCTGCATCCACATTATACTGTTCGACTGGAAGTCTTGTTACATAAGCACAAGTTTCAGGCCGGTGTGTAATTTCGAATAAAGAATACTGTTCCTTTAATTTTCGATATTCAGGTTGGGATCTCCCAGCCTGCCTCATAAACCAAACTGGTGTATAAGATGTTTCCTCCCCCTTATACGCACGAATAATTGTGTCATTAAAAGTCATGTAATCACCTTCAAAAGTTTTTTTATAATTTAAAATAACTACTTTAGTAATTAGGGTATTTACATCGAGCCCTATGAATAAACTTTCATTCTATACTATACCTATTTCGCTAATTAATGTATAGGAAGAAGGGTGTTTTTCATTAAATTGTCTCATTTAATAAAACATCCCATACAATTTGATATTAAATTTTTATTTCCTGGGTAATATTTTGTCGAAAGAAGTCATATTTGACAAGGGTTTGACTAGTCTAATGTGACTTAAATAGTTATATTTTTAATTATTATTCGGTACAATAGATATTACAATACTGTTAACTTTTCTACAATTTAGTGAAAAGAGGGGTTCTAAATGTATGCACATATGACAAATGGAACGATTGATTTTTTGATGAAATTAACAGAAAAGCACCCTACCATTCCATTTCACTTTATGAGTGGTACATCCAAGGATGTTGCTTATTATGAAGGAGTTAAGAAGAAATATTTCCAAGCGGGAAGAAGTTTTGAAATACTCGTACAACTAGGCGAAATTCAAGAACAAGGATATGTAGTGATGAATCATATACCTGTGTTAGATGAAGGAAGACCAGTATTTGAAGATAATTTTAGAAAGAGGAAAGATGAAATACATCATCAAAAAGGGTTTCAAGCATTTCGGTTATTAAAACCATTAAAAGGAAATACATATGTTGTCTTTACACAGTGGGACTCCGCAAATAGTTATGAGCAGTGGAAGAACTCTAAAGAATTTCAAAAAGCACATACAAACATAAAACCACCCGCCTACTTCGCAGACAGACCATTTGTAAATGTGTATCAGATGATAGAAGAGGAATAATGTGAAATGGGGTCCGTCCTCAATACAACACCGTGTACTAAAGACAGACCCCATTGTAATAGGTATTTACTTAATTCAACACATACTCCTCAAAAAATGCCTCATACACTTCTTCTGTTTGTTGACCTTCTAAACGAACTACTTCTTTTCCATCTTCATAATGAACAAGAGTTGGTGTAGATTGAATTCCAAACATTTGAACATCACGAGCAAATTCTAGTAGATTTAATTTTTTCATATCCACATCCATTTCCTCTGCTAAAGGAACAAGATATGGTGTTGTTGCCTTACAGAAAGAACAGGTTGGGCTGTAATAATAAACCGTTACAGACTCTCCGCTTTCTACTTTTTCAATTAAATCATCAGGTAGAATTTGATTTCCGTAGTTTGGATCCTTTAACTGGTCAATTGTTGCTTGCTCCAAATCATCAGTACCATATGGATTATTTTCTAACGCTTTACTGTTCTTATAATTTATAACTACGAATAAAGCAACAAATAGAACTACAATTGCTGCAATGATTGCTATCATTTTCTTTTGCATATTATTTCCCCCTAGCTTGTTTTAATAAAATGAAATGAGTAACAAAAATAATAATAAAAGCTGTACCAGCCATAAATGGAATCGTAATAAATCCAAAGTAATTCACATATTCCACATTACAAGGTACTAATCCACAAGCACCACCAACTTCATTAAGGGCAGGTAATTTTTGTAATAAATAATGATATGTAGATACACACATACCTATTCCGCTTAATATCAAACCAGGTAAAGCAATGGACATATCTTTCTTAAATAGTGCAGTACCATAAATTATTACTAATGGGTACATAAGTATACGCTGGAACCAACACAATTCACATGGTTCATATCCCACTATTTCAGAGTAAAATAAACTACCTGCTGTTGCTAATACTGCAACTCCCCATATCCCTAGTAGAATATTTTCTCTATTTTTACCAAGATCCATATTGGTTTCTCCTCATTTTATATTTCCCTAGTATTATACTAGGATTACGAACAAAAAACAAAAAGGAGAGCTTAGAAATGCTCTCAAGATTTTAATAAATTATTTTTATGAACATATACGGCTGCTTGTGTCCGGTCATGTACATCTAGTTTAGCCAATATATTCGAAACATGTGTTTTCACGGTTTTTATACCGATATATAAATGCTCGCCAATTTCCTGATTCGTCATCCCATTTCCAATACATAAGAGAACTTCCATTTCTCTTTCTGTTAAACTATCATGAAGCTTACGTTTTTCCCCTCTGAAACTAGTCATCATTTTACTTGCTACTTTAGGTTCGATGACATTTTCTCCATTAGCTGCTTTTTTTATTGCTCGAACAATTTCATCGCCTGATGATGTTTTCAATATATAGCTAAACGCCCCGGCCTCTAATGCAGGAAAAACTTGGCTGTCGTCGTAATAACTTGTTAAGATAATGATCTTGCATGCTGGGAATTCTTTCATTACTAATTTTGTCGCATCAATTCCTGTCCCGTTATCCATCATTAAATCCATTAATACAACATCTGGCTTTTCTTTAAGAATCAATTGTGCACCTTCATTCCCACTCCCTGCTTGACCAATTACATCTATATCTGGGTCTGTTTGTAAGTACGAGATGATTCCTTTTCTAACTATGTCATGGTCATCCACTACTATGACACGTATCATTCTGCATCCTCCCTTTCCCCTTCATTAAATTTCTCTATTCAACACGGAATCCTTATATCAATATATGTCCCTTCATCTTTATTCGACCTAATTGTAAAGGTTCCTCCTAATTCTTCACTTCTTTCTTTCATCGTTTTCAATCCATACGATGTTTTTTTCGTATTATCATTAGATAAATCAAATCCCTTTCCATTATCTGCAATATGCGTAAAGAGTTCTTTCCCACGTTTTAGTAATTCTATTTTTACCTCTGTTGCGTTCGCATGCCGTAAAATATTGGAAAGAGACTCCTGGATAATTCGAAATACATGCTCTTCAATCGTATCCGCTACTTTCAATGTATCATCTATATCTACCTGGAAGTTTATTTGTGACTTTTGTTTTAATTCTGCAACAAGCTTTTTAATACCTTTTGGTAACGGATCACCAGATAAATGTACGGGTCTTAAATGAAGTAGTAAAGCACGCATTTCTGCTTGCGCTTGATGAGCTGCACTTGCAACATCTATCATTTGTTCTTTTGCTAAAGTTGGATTTGTATCTAATTGTTTAATAGATGCCTCTGTAATCATCGTTAAGGCAAAAAGTTGTTGGCTAACTGCATCATGTAAATCTCTTGCGATACGCTGCCTCTCCTCAATAACAGCTGATTTATGTGCAGACTTCGCTAATTCTGCCTTTTCATCAGCAAGTCGTCTTAGTGATTTTACTTGGCTCTGTAGTTTTTCTCCTAGCTCATTTAATTCATTACCAATTCTAGCTAGTTCATCACCTTCATTAAAATAAATCTTAGATTGATAGTTTCCATTAGAAAATTGCGTGATTAATACGGATAAATAATCCATTCGTTGTTTCATATCTCCACTTGAACGAAAACCAACATAAAGTGAAACGATAAATGCAATCCCTGCATATAAGCCAATAAATAAAAAGATGGCTTCAGGGGTAAGCCAGGTTGGACTCACAACAACATAAACAGAAAGTAGGATCGCAAGGATGATGACTAACGTTAAGAACACCCCATTAAAATGTGAGATAATGTAACTATAACGAATACTTGAAAAGCGTTGTTTCATTGTATTCTCCCCCTGTTTTAGACATAATCAATGCGAATCGATCCAGCCTTTAATTTCAATGTAAAATTAATTTTTCTCTTCGCTGAATCATAGTTAGGCGTTTGGTAGCTTAAGGACCGGTTAATCCCGTCCACCTGATTGCCAATAATATCGATATCTCCCGCCTTCACGGAAGCAGTAACTTTGAAGTCTAAATTTTCGGGAATAAGCATATGAACATCACCAGCTAATGAACTTATTGTTACAGGGATCTCTTTCTCTGGAATATATGCTTTGGAGAAATCATAATAAAAATCTCCAGCTAATGTCTTAATCATCATTGGCTCAACTTTCCAGTTCGGTTGATTATATTCATGATTGCCGACAGTAAAATAAGAACTATTCTCGTCCTTCCTAAATTCAGAACCATTTCTATGAATAATCACTTTTGGTTTTGACGAGTTTCCAATAAACATAAACCCCATATATATAATTAACAGTGGCCATAGTTTGACAACATCTCTAAATGCAAATTCAATTATTTCGAAGCGATCGAATAATAACAACGTACCAAAGATAAGTAGAAATGAGCCCCAAGTCCAACTTCCACCTATTTTTCTCATTCGATCGATCATTAATTTTAAACCATATAATACAAAGAACGTTGGATAAATATATCCCCAAGCATTCTTACTATTAAATTCTAGTAATCCAATATTTTCTAAGACTAAAATAAGTCCAAAAGCAATTAATATTGCTGCGATGATATATCTAAAAAATCCTCTTCTCATACTGAATCGCTCCCATACGAAATGTTAAATCCTAGTATTTTCTTATTCCTAAAGTTATACAATGCTATAAGGGTTACAACTATTCCGCTAACAAATATGATCCATTTTATATCAATACCAACTGCAATTAAGGATGAAGTAACCACATAGGAGACAGGTGTTAATCCAGTTGAAACTGTCATAAACATACTCATAATTCTGCCAAGCATCTGTTTGTCCGTAGTCTGTTGTAGCATGGTAAACAACGGAATATTAACGATTTGAGTTAATACCGCCATTAATGCAACTAGACCAGCCATCATCCAAATATTTGCTGATAATCCCATGACACTGAATGATACACCTAATCCACTTAACCCAATTAAGACTGTCTTACCAGGACTTTTCAATTTCCAACTAGCGAGTAAAATTGCTCCGAACAAAGCACCGATTCCCATAGCAGTTTGAACAGTTGCTAGATGTGCTGCACTACCATCGAAGATATCTTTTACAATTACTGGCATTCCAATGGCGATTGGTCCAGAGAAAAAGAAGTTTAAGAAGAATGCCATAATGACAACCGAAATAATTAATTCTTTCTTACGTGCGTACTGGAAACCTTCTTTTAAGTCAGAAATTGGTGATTTCTTTTTATTTTCTTCTTGACTTTCTTTTTTCAAACGAATAAACAAAACAGCGATCGATGCAAGGAGTAACATGATGAATGCAACAGAGAATACGCCTTCAAAACCTAATAATGCAATTAATGTTCCCCCTAGTGCAGGACCTAGAATCGGACTTATTTGAGCAGTCATCTGAATAAATGAATTCCCTCTTTGTAGCTGATCTTTTTCTAATAAAGTAGGTATGAGAGATTGCATTGCTGGATAACTAAACGCATCTGAAATCCCAAATAATCCTGATAATACTAATAGATGCCAAACCTCTATTTGATTAGTTATAATTAGCAAAATTAATACACCTATTAATAATGCCCTAGAAAAATCGGACCAAAATAGAATGGTACGTTTATTTAAACGGTCAGCAACTATCCCTCCCACCATTAGCAATATGAGTCTAGGTATTGCTGCCATAAAAAACAACATTCCGAAATAAAAACGATTTTCTGTAATATTCAGCATTAACCATTCGGCTCCAATTAAATAAACAAAATAACCTGGTGAGGAAAATAATGCACTAACTAATAGCAATACAAAGTTGCGGTTATGAAAAATAGGGACTTTTATCTTCTCTTCTTTCACCGTTGCTTCCATCTGACTGTGCTCCCTTCTATCTTTCCTGTTACTTATATAGTAGTCATGAATGAAAGAAGGGAAAACCAACTCTAGAATGCTTTTCTCTCCGCCTTAAGACCGAGATCTTAATTTATGAACCCATTCATATACAAATATTAATGCTAGCAAGCACATAAATCCAAAAACAAACCCAGCAATAATATCGGTTAAGTAATGAACATTAATGACATATCGACTAATTCCAATGAGACATACGAGTAAAGCAAAAAATACTTGAAGAACCAATACAATTCTAGTTGATTTAATCTTCTTTGCTAGAAAGTAAGATATAAGCCCATAACAAACAATTGGAACCATCGCATGTCCAGATGGAAAACTTTCTCCAACAGCATTTGCTTCTTCCAGAATCGATGGTCGTTCCCTAGCTACAAGATCTTTTATTAAATTATTAGCTTTATGAGTTAGAAAGACACCTAATCCAAAAACTACACCCGGTAACCAATCACGAAATCCAATAACAAGTAAGATCGTGACGACTGCCACAAATGGGTACATGAAAGACTCAGAACCTAAATTAGTGATTACTCGGAAAAAACTATAGATGTATGTATCAGGAAACGTATCTACTAAAGCTCTTGTCCAACTATCAATCAGTGGTACTTGTCCACGTATTATTTTAACAATCCATATACTAATTACGATTAACATTACTAAGATAAAACTAGTTAGCACCAAATGGCGTCTCTTCATATGAAATACCCCTTTTATTCAATATCTTATTGACCTTATCATACCTTATTTCTGAATAATATAATATCATTTATGCATAATTAAAGTGCTATAATAATAGAAAGATAAAAGGAGGTATTATTACTATGTTAGAAAAAATATATCAATCTATTGAATCAATATATCCACAAATGGTAGAAATACGCAGATATTTACATCAATATCCTGAACTGTCTTTTAAAGAATATAAAACAGCACAATACATAGCTAATTTTTATGAGGAATTAAACATCCCTTATCAAACTGGGGTTGGAGGTAATGGAGTAGTAGCTACATTAGAAGGGGCAAAACCTGGAAAGACAATTGCATTACGTGCTGACTTTGACGCTCTACCAATTCAAGATGAGAAAGATGTACCTTATAAATCAAAAATTGACGGTGTCATGCACGCCTGTGGTCATGATGGACATACCGCAACACTATTAGGATTGGCAAAAGTAATGAAATCCTATCAAGATAAATTACCTGGTACTATTGTTTTCCTTCACCAACATGCAGAGGAATATGCTCCAGGTGGTGCAAAACCAATGATTGAAGCAGGTGTACTAGAAAATGTGGATGCGGTATTTGGTAATCACTTATGGGCTACAACACCAGTTGGAACGATAGAAACTTCTAAAGGAGTATTCATGGCTGGTGCAGATCGATTTGAAATTAAAATTCAAGGTCAAGGTGGACATGGAGCCTATCCTCATGAAACAAAAGATGCTGTCGTTATCGGTTCGCAAATTGTTACACAACTACAGCAAATTGTAAGTCGACGCATTGATCCACTTGAAACAGCAGTAGTTACTGTAGGAGTATTTGAAGCTGGCAATGCCTTTAATATTATTGCTGATACTGCTAGATTAGTAGGAACGGTTCGTTATTTAAACACAGATATTCAAGAGCAAATAATTGAAGAAATAGAGAGAATTATTAGTGGTATTTGTACTGCTAATGATTGTTCATATACATTGGACTATAAGAAAGGTTATCCACCTGTAATCAACCATGAATCAGAGGCGACACTTATTTTAGATGTTGCTAGTAAGCTACCAGAAGTCAAGCAAGCTGCTGAAGTGATTCCTAGCATGGGCGGAGAAGATTTTGCTTATTACTTACAAGAGAGACCAGGGGCATTCTTCTTTACAGGGGCACAAAAAGAAGGTAATCCATATCCACATCATCACCCACATTTTGACTTTGATGAGCGCGCAATGTCAATTGCAGCAAAAACTTTGATTAGTGCGTATTTTGCTTATCAGGAGAAATAATATGCTGGTAAAGAGGCTACTTATGTTAGCCTCTTTTTTGATAATTTTTCCCAATTTTTACGAAACTTTTCTTTTCTCTATCCGTATTGAAATACAGAGAATAAGAAAAAGGAGAGTAAAAAATGTTAAAGAATTATGAAGCACGTCACTTTTTTATGGCAATTGGGATAGGTATTTTACTTATTTCACCAATTTCACTTGTCTTTATTCCTACTTTTATTGGAAATAGCATATATCATACACCAGGGACTTGGATTGTAATGGTACCAAAGCTAAGCTATATCCTGTACGGTAGTGGCTGCGCTCTTTTAGTAATCGCATTTTTCCTTATGTACTTTGCTGTTCTAAAGAAATATTCAATTATATTAGGTATTATTTTGATAATCGGTGGTGTAATCTTGCTCATACATGGTACTAGACCATTCACTGCTATTTCTGATGATGGAATTAAAATGAGAGCTGATACTGGAAAAGAAATTTCTTCCTATACATGGCAGGATATCGAATACATTAACTATTATGATGTCATTAGAAGTGAAGGATTTGATCAATTTGAATTTCATTTTAACGATGGAACCCGATTATTACTAACTGAAAATGGTTATCTAATGCCTTATCATAAAGCACTAATGGCCAAAATTCGAGATGAGCAGCTAGCTGTTAATTGGAAATAAAAACTTGTAAAAAATGCTTAAAAGAGGCTGGGATAAAACTAAATTTCTAATTATAAAACCGGACAATACGATACATTAGCTCCGGGAATACACGTAGACTCCTGCGGGAAGCAAGGCTTCGGTGAGACCCCGCAGTGCGTTAGCACGAGGAGGCTCACCAGCCGCCCGCGGCGAGGTAGACACTGCGATGGTACTTTCGAGCAGATGTCGCCCCGGTACTGGAAGTGAAAGCGAAGTATATTTCCGGAGCGGGTTAGTTGCACCCAAATCGTATAGTTCGGTTTTTACTATGTAGAAAATGCTATTTTCCCAGCCTCTTTTACTTATGCTATTTTTCGTTTTACATAACCATTAATAAAAAGATACGTAAATAAAATTCCTCCAAATAAGATGACTACAAAACCAAGATAAGCTTGTGCTATTACAAACACAACACCGTACATAATGGTTTGAACAATTGCTAATTGCTTAAGCCAAGTTAACAGTGCAGTTTCCCTATTTTTCATCTCTACTGGATATAAATCCAACCACATAATCGTACGATGATGCTGATATAACGTCATCATTTGGAAACTACTCATATATATAAATAAAATAGCAAATGCTAATTTCACCCATATATTAGGGATAACATATATAAACAATCCACCAATAATAATTAGGCGGATATACATATTTAAATAATCCCCATCACGAATAAACGTAATTCGATATAAGTAATCATATGTATTTCTATTGGCAAATGGAATTCTTTTTTCCAAGATAGCAACTAGCCAATGTCTCTGTTTAACTCGATTTTTCAAGTGCGGTACATCGGTAAACATATTTGCAAATCGATAGAAGGCTTGTAACCGGCTGATATCTTTTTCTAGAAGCAATTCCCAGTGCAGACCGGCTTGTTTACGCGATACGCTAAAGTCGTATAAAAAAATAATAATAAAGAAAATAGTCGTAATTCCTGCGAGTAACATTTCTCCACTTATTAAAAAGTAGAATACAGCAATATTAAATACTAATCGAACCACTTGATCAATATATCGAATATTTTGCTCTCTTACTTTTAGCATCCACCAATTTGCTATTAGATTCCATAATTTAAAAATTAATACAATCAATATCGTTAATAAATAAGTTCTTCCGGTTCTTTCTTCAAAAGAGGCGAAATATAGTGGGCCAAAAGCAGCCGTTACAATGGCAACAATATACAATTGAAGTACAAAGCTATAAATAATAGCATTGCGAAAATATGCCTTCATTTTATGTTCCGCCGGGATTAAAAAGACTACATCTGGCTCTTTTAATAAAGTTCTTACAGGACTATAACTGACAACTAATCCTAAAACAATCCCCATGAGCCATGTAGTTGGAAAGTCTTCAGGCAGAACCTTTAATAATTCTTGATAATAATACGCAAGTGCCGCTATGAAGAATAACATTGCAAATGCAATATGGCCATTAAATATATATTTTAAATATCTACTCATGTCCTTTAAATGCGCATTAAATCGATTCATAAAAAATTCATGGGCATTAAACATGGCTATCTTCCTTTGTTAATTGAACATATAAGTCATCTAGCGTCGCCTTTGGCATATCAAACTGCTCTCTTAATTGTTCTAACGTACCTAACGCTCGCACTTCTCCATCATGTAAAATAACAAATCGATCACAATAGCGTTCTGCAGTTGCCAGAATATGTGTTGACATTAATATTCCCGATCCGTTTTCCTTCATTTCATCCATTAACTGTAAGTAGGATTGAATGCCAAGTGGATCTAACCCAACAAAAGGCTCGTCCACAATATAAAGCGGCGGCTCAATTAAAAACGCACACATAATCATAACTTTTTGACGCATTCCTTTTGAAAAATGAACTGGAAACCACTTTAATTTCTTTTCTAAACGAAATTCCTTTAGTAGCACTTTTAGTCTCTTTTCAAACAAGTCCTCTGGTATATTGTATGCCATCGCTGTTAAACGAAGATGTTCATACAATGTTAACTCATCATATAGAATTGGCATTTCTGGAATATATGCTAATTGATTTCTATATTCGGTCGGATTTTCTTTAAATGTCTTCCCATTAATTGAAATAGATCCTTTTTTTGGCTGCATAATTCCAATAACATGCTTAATGGTTGTACTTTTACCTGCACCATTTAATCCAATTAGACCTACTATCTCCTTCGCATTTACTTCAAACGAAATACCGTGAAGAACATTTTTATGGGTGTAGCCCCCAACTAGATCTTTAATTTGTAGTAAAGGTTCCATTACTTTCCCCCCTCATCATTCACTTGTTAAAAATTTTATCATTTATATGTGTAAAATCCAAAAGAAACTCTTATACGATTTTCGACATTTTCTTAAAAAAATGTGTATATATTTAAAAAAACAGTTCAAAATACTAGTGTAGGGTCGAGGAAGGCAACAACCAATTGTTCAACACAAATGAGGTGTTAGTATTGGAAAATGAAGATGCTTCACTAAAAAATGTGTTTAAAAAACAAATGGGGTGTTGACGAAAGATAATCTAATGAAATAAAACCCTTTTGTTAGAAGACATCTCAACGCCAAGGGATACTAACAAAAAGGTTTTTGTAGAACCAGTTAAATTGCATTAGCAAGGTAACGGTAAATACAAGTCCCCACATTAGTTTATGAACCTCGGCTCTACACAGGCAGGCTCGTCCTTATGGGCGATGCCTGTTTTTATTTGTGTATTTGGAGATCTGGAATAAGGTAAGTTGGCTTTTCTCGGTAGATTTTAATGCAAGGAATACTTTTACTTCCGTGAGAGCACTTCTCTCGGTAGTATCTTAACTTAAGTAATAAACTTTCTTCTGTGAGAGCGTGTCTCTCGGTAGTATTTTAACTCAAGTAATAAACTTTCTTCTGTGAGAGCACTCCTCTCGGTAGCGTCTTAACTTAAGTAATAAACTTTCTTCCGTGAGAGCACTTCTCTCGGTAGTATCTTAGCTCAAGTAATAAACTTTCTTCCGTGAGAGCACTCCTCTCGGTAGTATCTTAACTCAAGTAATAACCTTTCTTCCGTGAGAGCACTCCTCTCGGTAGTATCTTAACTCAAGTAATAACCTTTCTTCCGTGAGAGAGCTCCTCTCGGTAGCATCTTAACTCAAGTAATAAACTTTCTACCATGAGTGCACCCCTCTCGGTAGTATCTTAACTTAAATAATAATCTTCTTACCGTGATAAACCCCTCTCGCGTTATTTAAAACGACCCTCCCCCACCATAAAACTTTACATCCGCCAACCCAACTATATACAATAGAGGTAAAAGTTAGGAGATGATTGAAATGGCACATGAAAATTGTATTTTTTGTAAAATTGTAGCTGGAGAAATCCCTTCTGCTAAAGTATACGAAGATGATGAAGTGTACGCGTTTTTAGATATTAGTCAGGTTACGAAAGGACATACATTAGTAATCCCTAAAACGCATGTAAAAAACATTTATGAAACACCAAGTGAGGTGGCTAGTTCATTATTTGCAAGAGTGCCCCGAATTGCGAATGCAATTAAAGATACATATCAACCAGCGGGGATGAACTTACTTCAAAATAATGAAGCAGCTGCTGATCAGTCTGTTTTCCATATTCATATTCACTTAATACCAAGATATGGTGAAGGTGATGGGTTCTCATCGAACTGGACGGTCCATACAGATGAGTATAAACCAGAAGATTTACAACATATCGCTTCTGAAATTAACAAAAATATAAACTAGTCTAAAATTACTAATAATTTTAAAATTACCCTTTTTATTTTAAGTGATGTTTGTTATACTTAAAATAAGTTTCTGCAACTGACAACGAGTGTACAGTTGAGGAACTAAAATAAAAGAGCTGAGAGAAGCTTAGATGAGGAGAGTTACAAATGAATACAAGGATTTTAGTCATTCTGTCACTACTAGTGGGGATGGGTGCAGTATTGCACTTTATCATGCCAGCTTTCTATGGTGTTACGCCAGACATGATGTTGGCCATGATGTTTATTGGAATTATGCTGTTTCCTAAACTAAAGTATGTAAGTGTACTAGCATTAGCAACGGGTGCATTATCGGCATTGACATCACAAGCACCTGGTGGACAAATTGCTAATATGTTGGAAAAACCGATTACAGCATTAATCTTTTTTGCACTATTTCTTTTAATCAAGGATAGAGTAAATATAAAGATTAGCATTCCAGTACTAACTGCTGTTGGTACAATGATAAGTGGAACCATATTCCTATTCATTGTATTTTATGTAATTGGTTCAATGGAAGGTGTGCTTATATTAGCATTTTCATCTGCAGTATTACCTGCTGCAGTGTTAAACACGATTCTATTGGTTATCATTTACCCAGTTGTTCAACAAATCTTAAAAAGATCGAAACCAATTCCTGTATAAAGAATGATATAATAAATCCTCTGGCATTATCTTGTCAGAGGATTTTTTACACGACAGTTTCCTATACATATTATATTGAATCAAAAAGGAAACTGGATTAATAAAATAGATGAAAATCGGAAAAAGTAAAATGAGTGGGAAAGGAGCGGGATTTATATGGCAAATGGTAAATCATTAGCCCTTGGCATTTTAGTAGGGAGTGTTATTGGTGCATCTGCAACATTATTAAGCACTCCAACATCAGGTAAAGAATTACGTACAAAAGTGAAGGATCAAAGTCTAGAATGGAAAGAAATGCTTGAAAATCTAAAACTTGATGGTCTTCGTTTGAAAAATCAAATTGCAGCCACTTCAAAAGAAGGAGTCTCCCTGATTAAAGATTTAACAGAAGAAATGAAAATCTCAATTGTTGATTGGAAAGAATCGGTAGAGCCACATCAAAAAAACATCCATCAATATTTAGAACAAATTGAGTCTAGCCTAAAAGATTTAGAAGAAAAAGTCCAAGGAAATAAATAATCATAAGAAAAAGCCTTCTCACTTAAGAGAAAGCTTTTTTATTATGATTATTTTGGTTCTAAATCTTCTATGGAATCAATATCCATATAAGCTGGAACAACTAGACCAATTTTCGCACCTATAAGATTAGCACCAAGGTCGATAAATTCATCCTGATAGCCCTCATAGAATTCTTTGTGTGTGATCGGCATCCATGGTGCCAAAGAAGCATCACCATCTCCATTAGCAATAGATTCAAATACTACTGCAACATCAACAGGTGTTACCGTTACATCAAATCCTTTTTGTTCCATTGCAAATTTCACAACATTTGCTGATGCTCGCTCAGAATCCCATGGAGTAGATACAAGTTCTACCTTAACACCATCCACCTCATTTACACCATCTAGCCACGTGTCCACTTTGTCCTGATTATCTTCTACCCATCTTTGGGCAACAACGTCAATATCATCACCAGTTTCTTTCGATTCGTACATAATACCTTCCATATCTTCTACATCCCAGCTAAACTGTTCTAACACTTTATACGCTTCTGGCTTTTCTTCTTCCAATCCTTTTCTTACTATCGTTCTAATTTCTTCCTCGCCACCGTAGATTCCTTTTGGATCTTCTAAATACTTCATGTCAGGATGTTTTGCAAATGTCCAATGTGGGTTCCACCCAGTAATAATAATTGGTTCTTCATTTTCAATTGCTTTATCTAACTCAGATGCCATTGCTGCAGTTGAGGATAGTTCAACTGTCCACCCACTTAAAGAGTCATATTCTTCAATAGCCTTTTCTGTCGTCACACTAATACCTGCTCCTGGTTCAATGCCAGTAATTGTATAATCTACCGCTTCACTATAACTTTTATTATCATTTGTTGTTTCGGAACTATCATCTCCACAAGCTGATAAGACAAGTGCTCCTATTAAACCGAAACCTATTAAAAATTTCCTCATTACTTTACAAAACCCCTTTTAAAATTATTCACCAAAAACTTACTTAATTTTCTAACATTTACCACAAAAATAAAAGCAGACATTTTTCCTGTCTGCCTTTATTTTACTGTCCTTATTTTGCTTCTAAATCTTCAATTGAATCAATGTCCATATATGATGGAACAACTAGACCGATTTTTGCACCTTCAAGGTTTGCACCAAGGTCAACAAGTTGGTCTTTATATTCTTCATATAAATCACCATGTGTTCCAGGTAACCAAGCTGCTACCATAGCGTCACCTTCACCGTTAGCAACAGCTTGCCACATAACAGCATTGTCAAGTGGTGTTACAGTAACGTTAAAGCCCAAGTCTTCTAACACTTTACCTACTACATGAGTAGACGCAACTTCTGTATCCCATTCTACATATACTAATTCGATTTCTTTTCCATCTACTTCTTCTGCGCCTTCTGTCCATTCAGCAACTTTTTCAGCATTATCTTCAACCCAAGCTGCAGCTACTTCTTCAGGATCTCCGCCATCTGTAATTTCTAACATTACTGAGTTCATATCATCTTCTGTCCAGAAGAATTGATCTAACACTTTGTATGCATTTGGCATATCTTCTTCTAATCCTTGACGAGCCATTGTAGCAATGATTTCTTCATCACCATAAACACCTTTTGGATCTTCTAAATATTTCAGGTCATATTTTGCAAATTTCCAGTGTGGAGACCAACCAGTTACAATAATCGGTTCTTCATTTTTAATAGCTTCTCCTAGAGCAGTAGCCATTGCACCACTAGAAGATGCTTGTACTTCCCAACCATCTAGGCCATATTCTTCAACAACACGTTCAGATGCTTTAAATACACCTGCACCTGCCTCAATACCAGTGATTTTGTAATCAACAGCTTCACTATAATTTACTTCTCCATTATCTCCGGAAGTTGAATTATCTGAAGAATTATTATCATCAGATCCACACCCTGCTGCTACAAGTGTTAATGAAAGTCCTAGTGCTAAGCCAAGACGTTTCCAGTTACGTTTAAACATAAAATAAATACTCTCCTTCGTTTTGTGTTATATATGGAACTTCTCACTAAAGAGAAGGTGCCAACTAATTTAAACTATATTAATTACTCTTTTGAGTTTGCACTTTGTGTGAAACGGTCAATAATAATTGCAAGAATAACAATTCCAATACCAGCAACGAAACCAGTTCCTACTTGTGCACGTTGTAGGGCAGATAATACTTCCCTTCCTAGTCCAGGTGCACCAATCATAGATGCCGTAACAACCATTGATAGAGCTAGCATTACGGTTTGGTTTATACCAGCCATGATTGTTGCTTTCGCCATTGGTAATTCAACTTTTATTAATTTTTGCATACCAGTACTACCAAATGCCTCAGATGCTTCTACTAATTCTTTGGAAACTTGACGAATTCCAAGATTTGTAAAACGTACAGTTGGTGGTGTAGCAAAGATTAACGATGCAAACACACCTGGTACCATTCCAATTCCAAAGAATGCTACAGCTGGAATTAAATATACGAATGCAGGCATCGTCTGCATAAAGTCTAATATTGGTTTAATAATAGCTTCCGTTGTTTTACTTTTAGACATTAGGATACCTACAGGAACCCCTATGATGACGGATAATAAACTAGCAAGAAGAACTAATGTGAATGTATCCATTAAATGTTCCCATAAGCCTTGGTTATGAATTAACCATAGTCCCACAATAGAAAAAGCTGTTAATCCTAATTTCTTTCCACTTACAAAGAATGCTATTAATGCGACTAAGACAATAACAATAACAGGTGGAATCGACGTCAAACTATCGGATGTGAATTCCATAAAGCTACCAAAGTGCTCTTTAATAGGATCAAAAATAAATTCAAATGTTTCTGTAATGAAGTCAGTTACGCTTTCTGTCCAATCAGCAATTGGAATTCCTTCTGTGAACCATTCTTTAAGCATGGTGAGATTCCACCTCGCTTTCTCCAGCTAATGCGGCGATTACCGCTCCACGAACGATAATTCCAACCAATCTTTCATTTTCTACTACTGCAGTTGGAATTGGTGATCCGTTAATAATAGTAAAAATTTCATTCATCGGTGTATCCTTTTCAACTTGCTTTATATCTGTTCGTAATATTTCTGATATATCGCGAACATCATTTTTTATTGCTTCAGAAGCATCATCTGCAGTAACATACCCCTTTAAATTACGCTTACTATCTACTGCTAGAATGCTAGATATTCCTGCCTCTTTCATTCGCTCTAATGCTACTCTCGGGCCATGTTTTTCAACATTAATTGTTTCCGGACGTTTCATAATATGTTCCGCTGTTAAGATCTTCGAGCGATCGACATCTTCTACGAAACGTTCCACATAGTCATTAGCTGGATTCATCAGGATTTCTTCTGGTGTACCAATTTGTACAATGGAACCATCTTTCATTAATGCAATACGATCACCAAGACGTAGTGCTTCATCTAAATCATGTGTAATAAAAATGATGGTTTTCTTCATTGTAGACTGTAGATCAATTAGTTCATCCTGCATATCCTTACGAATTAATGGATCTAATGCTGAGAAAGCTTCATCCATCAGTAGTACTTCCGGATCATTCGCTAACGCCCTTGCTAACCCAACACGTTGCTGCATCCCTCCGGATAGTTGGTCAGGTTTTTGATCTAAATATCCTTCTAAACCAACTAGCTTTAACGCTTCCGTTGCTTTTTTAGCTCTTTCTTCCTTCGGCACCTTTTGAATTTCAAGGCCATACTCTGTATTTTGTAGAACAGTACGATTTGGAAATAGAGCAAATCGTTGAAACACCATTCCTAACTTTTCTCTTCTCACTTGGCGAAGTTGTTGTTTATCCATTTTCGCTAAGTCTTGGCCATTGATATACATATTCCCTTCTGTTGGCTCGATTAGACGGTTGATCAATCGTACTAATGTTGATTTACCACTACCAGATAGTCCCATTATTACGAAGATTTCTCCCTCTTCAACAGTAAAAGATGCTCTATTTACACCTACTGTACTTCCGGTTTTCTTTAAAATTTCTTCTTTTGTTAAACCTTTATCCAAAAGCTCTAGTGCTTGCTTTGCGTTCTTGCCAAATACTTTTGTAAGGTTTTTCGCCTCAATTATGGGCAAAGTACTCCACCTCTTTCTTAATACTCATCAAACTGCATTTATTATTAGATTAATAGAATGCATGAAGTCGACCGGTATGTTGTTTACTTGTATAACTATACCTTTTTTATATGAACTGGACAAACTTAATATTCCTTTATTTTCGATTGTATTTTTCATACAGTTAAAACTGTACGTATTAAACGGATGTTATCCTTTTAAATGCTCCATAATACTCCCAAATACGTACCAACTATCAATTTTTAAAATTCAACAGACTAATGTAACCTTATTATTAGGTGATATTTAGGAGGTTTGCATGTTGAATAACAGCACCGAATTGAAGAATGGTATTTTGCTAGAATTTGCAAAAACATTAGAATTATTTGATTTAACCCCAATTGAAGCTCGGATTTTTTCCTTTTTATATGTAGAAGGTAAACCGTTAACTCTTGACGAATTAAGTGATGCATTAGGTAAATCAAAAACGACAATGAGTAACGGTATTCGAAATCTAGGAGAACTAAATCTCGTTAAGCGTGTATGGAAAAGAGGAGTACGAAAAGATTTATACCAAGCAAACAAACAATTATATAGAACATTATTAAGTTCTTATATAAAAAAGTGGAATGATGCGACAGAAATCAGAAATGAAGCTGTAATTGAACTTAAGTATCAATTTGATCAATTACGAGAAGAGGAGAAAGATGAAGATCTCCAAGAGAAGCTTGAAGAAATATTAACATTCCATACCAAGTTAGATTCGTTTTTCAAAGAAGCTTCCGAAATAAAAAAATGATGGCTATGGGGAAATTCCCTATAAGCCATCTTTTTTTATAATTTTAATAAATTCACTCAGCAAATCTGGATAAAATCCTTCTTGATGTAAAGCATAGACTGTTTCCGTTGGTTCTAATTTATCGCTTAAACTCCCTACAAATCGAACAAGATGGGACGAATAATCTAATAATCCCTCTTCGATTTGTTCTTGATATTCTCCATTTAATTGTTCAAGAGTGGAAAAAAGTTCATTATACTCTTCTTGTGTCAGTTGATGCTCAATCACAAGCTTTGTAAAAGGGTATTTATTGATATCGATAATCTTAGTTAATAATTGCAATTGAAATAAGGTAAGATTATTCAACTCGGACAAACTTCATTTCCCTCCTTCAACAGTAAAAATAAGAAGTTTTACGAAAACAATCACAATTGGTAGTATTTTTATTTACACTTCTTTATAAAAACCTATTGCTTTTTATAACATATGGTACTATTATCGTAAACGTTAGAATAATAGATAGTTAAAAATTTATTATGACATGAAGAGGAGGGTATTCATATGATCTGCTGGAAGTCTATAAATATCGATAGACATTATGGTACAAAATGGGTAAATCTAATTTCAACTTTCATCACGATAATAACTTTTATCATATTAAATGTACCATTCTCTATTATGCACCAAGGTAACAATATTACTGATAAAGGGATCGTTTATTTACTTTTGGCAATTATTTTATTACCTTCTCTTCATTCCTTTATGCATATTTTACCATTAATTATACAAAATAGACGAATTAATTTAATTGTTAATAGAAAAAAAGCCTTACCAATCTATACATTTTATACAGACGCCCATATTAGTAAGAATGCCTTTTTACTATCTACAATAACACCAACTCTGACTATTACTATTCCTGGATTAATTTTAGCATTTCTATTTCCTGGATTGTATGTTTACTTTTTAATTGTTACAGCCATCAATATAGGAATGTCCTTTTTAGATTTTGTCACAATCAGACATCTACTAAAAGCACCAAAACACGCAGTAATAGAAAAAGATAACGAAGGCTTTGATATTCTTTTAAAAGCCAATTAGAAGAGGGAAAATACTCCCTCTTCTTTTTTTACATTCGAAAAGAGGCTTTTTTCACTATCCTTAATTTGAATTTTTTGTTACAGTATTTTATAGGTATCTATCGTTCTATTTAAATGATAGTTATTTTTAGGTTTAGGGAGGCATTTAATTATGATAATTTTCTTTCTTATATATGCATTCATTATTTTATTCATTTTTAATACATTGACGGATAAATTTTGTAACAAACTGGAAATGAATGCTACTAAGCGAGCTAATGTTTTTCGTGTTACAAATATTATGATACTTATCTTGCTCGTATCCTCCTATGTCAGAGTTTTAAATGTGATGGTTTAAATGATGAGGAAATATGTGTAAAAAATATGTAATTCTCCTTTTAGCTATTATAATATAGACAAACTGTGGTATATTTATTTTTAGCAAGAAAAGTAAGTTACAGATTAGGAGTGTATTTATGAAGAAATTAACGATTGCAACAATTACTGCTGGTGCTTTGCTTCTGTCAGCATGTACGGCTGATAATGACGAAAAAAATTCAGATTCAACTTCTAACGATCCAGATATCGTTGTTGAATCGAAAATAGGCGATATTTCCAAAGAAGAATTCTACAATGAAATGAAGGAATACTTTGGCGAAAATACACTATACAATATGGTCGTATTAAATGTATTAGAAGATAAATACGAAGTGACTGATGAAGAAGTAGATACAGCAGTTCAAGAAGTAAAAGATGAGCAAGGTGATATGTTCTCTTTATGGTTAATGCAAAATCGTTTTGCTGATGAAGAAGCATTCCGTAAACAAACATACGAAAGACTATTACAAGAAAAGTTAATGTTTGAAGATGTTGAAATCTCTGATGATGAAGTGAAAGAGAAATTTGACGAAATGAAAGAAAACAGACAAATTGCAATTCGTGCAAGCCACATCTTAATTAGTAAAGATGATGAGGATTTTGATGCAAAAGTAGCTGAAGTACAGAAGAAACTTGATGAAGGCGCTGATTTTGCAGAGTTAGCTAAAGAATATTCTTCAGACGGTTCTGCTGAAAACGGCGGTGATCTTGGTTACTTCGCTACAGGGAAAATGGTAAAGCCATTTGAAGATGCCGCATTTGCATTAGGTGAAGATGAAGTTAGTGGTCCTGTTGAATCAGAATTCGGTACTCACTTCATTAAAGTAACAGATATCCCTACGTTTGAAGATGAAGAAAGTAAAATTCGTAAAGAATTAGCATCAGAAAAAGTTGATTTTGCTGCTGTTCAAGAGAAGTTAAATAAACTGATTGAAGATGCAGATATAGATATTAAAATTGATGAGTTCAAAGATCTATTTACACAACCAGAAGCTCAAGGTTAAGAATAGATAGAAGGGTCTGTCCTAAGTAAAGTGGACAGACCCTTTTTTTAACTAGTTGCATTTCTGTTATGCCTTTCTTCCCGTTCTTCATTCATTCGATCTATATAGATTTGCCCTTCTCGCTCAATATAGTGCTTTTCCAATTCCTTTTCTGCACGCATCGCTCGAAAAGCCATATAGCCGCTAAAGAATATAAAAATTATTACTGCTAAAACCCACCAAGGCATTCCTAGAATCATCATATACCCTCCTTGTCCAATCTACATATTCCATATATATGTACAAGGAGTTCAATTCATTACTTTTTTAACTATTTTCAAAGGTAGGTTTATAAAATGTTCGATTATCCAGAGGAAATAATCGTTCAGTAAATTCACCCGGTTTTACTTTATCAAGTGCTCGATTCAACATATTCATTTTAGCATCAATTAAATCGATAAGATGTAATAATTCGGCTTCCCGTACTAAAGGTGGTGTAGGACTCCCCCACTCCGCTTTCCCATGATGAGAGAGCACTAAGTGTTGTAAAATCAGTACTTCTTCGCCATCAACGTTTAATTCTTTAGCAACATGGCCAATTTCTTCAATCATGATTGGGATATGCCCTAACAACTTTCCTTCCAATGTATAGGAAGTTGAAATAACTCCGGATAATTCTTTCATCTTGCCTATATCATGTAAAATAATCCCTGCATATAATAAATCTTTGTTAACTTGCGGATACAGTTCACAAAGTTCACGAGCGATTTTTAACATACTTACAATATGATGTAAAAGTCCTGACACATATTCATGGTGGTTCCTTGATGCTGCAGGGTAAATTAGTAATGGCTCCTGATATTTCTTTACAATTGCTCTTACGATACGTTGGATTGTTGGATTGGTCATCTCAAATATCGTTTCGGTTAATGTTGCTATTAATTCATCTTGCTCAACTGGTGCTTTTTCTATAAAGTCAGATAGTTGAACCCCATCCATTTCATGGGCTAGACGAATAGAATTAATTCTCATTTGTGCTTTTCCGCGAAACTGATTGACCTCACCAGTAATTCGAATTATTTGTTCCTGACAGAATAAGGTTTCATCTTCCTTCGTTACATCCCATAATTTTGCTTCAATTTCTCCAGTTGCATCCCGTAACATTAAAGTTAGAAATGGCTTTCCGTTTGTTGTTGTTCCCTTTACTGATTCTTTAATTAACACAAACCCTTCAAACGAATCCCCTATTTGATAGTCTCCGATCCCATTTTTCATTTGTTTTCCTCCCCATTAACAGAAATGAGATTGACATGCAATCTTTAGCAATAGTCAATCCCACCTGATTAGAATTTATTTGTTTTTAGGTATATATTCAAATATCTTACCAGACTCTACAACCTGGATAAATTTCATTAACCAGTCATAATAGTCTTGTGCATATTCTAATCGGTCCAAATCCCGGGTTATACGCTCTTTTAATTCACTATCCTCTGTAGAATCATACAGTTTTAATAATTCTTCTTTTGTTTCTTCCGCCTCTTCGATATTTGACTCGGTCTGTTTTCTCCATCTTCCACCAAATAATGACGTAAAAGATTTATACCAATCTTCTTCTGACTGGTATAGGTCTTTTCGAATTCCTTTTCTATATGTGGATTCTACCATTTTCATATCGTACAAAGTTCGTACTCCGGTTGACATACTTGTCTTACTCATCTCAAGTGCATCTCGCATATCATCCAATGTCATTGGTTCATCGGAAAAATATAACACCCCATATAATCTACCAATAGAAGAAGTAACTCCGTATAAATTCATATTTTTGGCAATGGTTTGGATAAACTTTTCTATTGTTTCTTCATGTTTTTCCCATTCTTTGCTCTTTTTGTCTTCCGTCAATGGATGTCCCTCCATTTGCAAGTTGTACAATTCCATTCATATATGTCATTTTAATCAAATTGATTGTACCTTGTTTTCCATTAATTTTCCACTAATGGAGTCATATTTGTCAACTGGATTAAGTTTTTGTCGAAAAAACTTTCACGAACTTCATCTCTACATGTGAAAAATAGAATTTGATGTCTTGTTGAAAACTCCTCTAGAATACCAATCATAGTACTATTTCTCTGTGAATCAAAATGAACAAATGCATCATCAATAATAAATGGTAAATGTGTTTTCTCACTCATTACGTCACTAATTGCTAATCGCAAGGAGACATATAGCTGATTGATTGTACCTTGAGATAATTCATTCACATGAAACCTTGTATGATCATTTCTCTCCACTATAAATGGTTTATATTCTGAAGGCGGATAAACAGTACTATAATATCCATTAGTGATTCGTCCAAAGAAATAACTAGTTTTTTGTAAAACTTTTTCTAAGTATGTGTCTCTAAAATTATCTTTTGTCTCTGCTAATAATTCTTTTGCCGTTTTTAATATTGCCCAACTTCGAACAAGTTTTGTAAGTTTTTCTTTTTCACTTTCGAATTGATGCATTTTTTCTGAGTATGCTTCTGAAGATTCCAATCGTTGGAACTCCACCTTAAGTTGAGCTAGCTGATGCCTAGTTTTATCTAATTCTTCCTCTAATATGTTAATTTGCTCATTCGCCTCTTCTATTTCTAATTCAAGAGAATTCTTTAAAGGAGGCTGTTCGATAAATTCCTCCCATTCAACTGGTGTGAAGTTATTTACTTGTGCAATAATTTTCTCACTTGCAGCTATTAGTTCTTGTCTCTCTATTAATTCATTAGATTTCTTATAAAATTCTTCTTCATCCTTCACATTAGCCTTGTTTAATAGTATTTGAATCTCATTTTCAATTGTTGCACATGTAATCGTTAGTTCTTCGATATGTTTTTCTCTTTCCTTTATTAATTTTGTTGTTTGGTTAATTTGCTGTTTTCTATCCTTATATTCTTCTACGATTGATGCAAGTAGTTCCATTTTTGCTTGTACAGTTTGAAGCTTTGTTTCAAATGAATATGTCTTGAAAAACTGTTCAATCAAATGATGGAATTGATCTATTTTTTCCTGTAGACTTTTGTTTTTATCAACTACTTCAGTTAACTCCTTGTTCTTTAATAGAACATTTCTCAACGTGTGTAAAAGTTCTGGCCAGTATTCAAGTTTTTGATTGGCAAGGAAAGGATATGCATGTATTTGTTCGCTTATTTTTTGACTCAAATCTACTTCTTTCATTTTTAGTAATTGTTGTTGTTCTAGCAAATGATTTATTTGAATCTCACAATCTCTGAGCTTATCTTGTAATAATTCTAGTTCCCTTTTATTTTCCCCATTTATTTGAAGTAACCGTTCTGCCTTATTCAGCTCTTGATCTGAGATTTCTGGTAACCCTTCTGGGATAGTACTATCCGTTATCATTAAGTCCATTTGTTGAATGGATTTCTTTCCTAACCCATATTGAGCAATTCCTAAAAGGACTATAAGTGCACTCAAGTTAATAAATAATAAATTATCCGTAAGAACCGTCATGCAACCTAATACGATACCAATAATAATACTTACTATTAATAAACGCGATATTCGTTTGGATGTTTTCTCTTTTGTTTTTTCCCATTTTACTTGCTTTTGTACATTTTTCTGATGGAGGGCAATCTTTAATTTACTCTCTGTATGAGAATCCACAATCTCTTCCAATTCCTTCTTTTTTTCAGGAGGGAGTAAACTAACATTAATATCCTCTATTTCTTTTTCAATCCGTGATTGTTTTAATTGTTGTAAATGAATCTGTTCCACAATACTCTGCTTATCATTCGTAAGTTTCTCTTTTTGTACCTTTAATTCCTTCCATTGATTTTCAATATGAAAAGGTAGGTGAAGAGTAGATAATTCTTGCATACTCATGTCTATATTTAGGTCCGTTATTCCTGCTTGTATTTCTTCTTCAAGTTTCCTGTGCTGTTTAATGATTGAGCTATACTCTTTATGTATCTCTTCATATGTTGAGTAGTAAGACAAAAGTTTATCCGCTTCCTCAATCGGGAAATTCTGATTCATTGACTCCAGTTCTTTATTTTCTTTTAATAAATTCGATTTAGTCGTCTCACTAATCTTCCTTTCACTTTGGATAGGAAGTAGTTTTTCTTTTAAGGATTGAAGTCGGACTACTCCATTCTCTGGAAATAAAATGTCTTCTGGTAACTGTTTTAATCGATGTTGGTAATTTATATATTCTTCTACTAATGGAAGAGTTTGAATCATTCTTTCTAATTTAATTATCGTATCTTTTTTCTTTTTTATTTTGCTTTGGATTTGTTGCAGATTTTTTTCTAATTCTAGACTTTTATTTTTCTTATCACGATATGTAGCTTCTTCTAATTTCAATCGTGCCAATTCTCCATCCAGTTTTTCTAGTTTTATTAACTGTTGATTAATGATTGGATTTTTTCCGTATGGTTTAAAATATTCCCCTAGTCGTTGCATGAACTTCTTTTCAACAGACTGAATTCTAGTTGAACCAGTTAAACCAATTCCAAGTAACATTTCACTTAAATCTTCATCTTTCACCTCTTGCAACTCACTTAAATCCATTGCTGAAAATGAAAAAATAGATTGATATGTTTTTCTATCGACTCCTCCAAGCCTTTCTTTTAACCATTCTTCAGGGTACTCGTTTCCATCTGGAGTAAAACAAACAGCAGCACCATTTCGAGAACCTCCTAATCGTTCGATTGTAAAGTTACCAATCTCAGGATCAATTACAGTTAGTCTGCCTCCTAATTTACCACTTGTTTTTGGTTGAAACTGTTTCCGGTCTTTTGGTGGTAATCCAAAAAGCATAAATAAAATAAATTGTTGAATAGTCGTTTTTCCAGACTCATTTTCTCCGTAAATTGCTAGAAATGAACGGTTAGAAAAGTCTATCGTATAATCTACCCATTTACCAAAACCATAAATGGTAGCCTTTTGTAACTTCATATCTTCACCTCACTCTTTTAAAAGTTCATGTACAAGCAGTTCATACGCTTCTTTCTTAATGGAAGTTATTTCTTCATTAGAGATTGTATCCATATATTTTCTGGCTTCTTTATGTTGCAGAATTTCACTTAAATAATCTGTTACAGAAGCCATATCTATTAACTGTGACAATTCTCCAATGAAATGATCACCTGTTTGAAGTTTTTCCTTATCAATTCCAGTATGAACTAGAGAATAACGATAGATATGAATCCAATTATGATATTGCATAAATGATTCGTTTATAATGTCGATAATATCTTCTAATAATTCCTCATTTTTCCATTCGTTCACGATTGTATGCTTACTTTCTAATGTCAGCTCGAGTAATTGTGGTAATTGGTAGTTCTGTTTTTTTAATTCCGCCACTACATGAATTTCAACTTGATGGATTGTTTCGCAATTAGTTATATCAATATTTAAACGATCGAATGTAACTGCCTGAAGTGGGATAAATTCTAACTGACTATCATGTATGGACAATTCAACATAATAACAACCTTTATCGCCAATTTCTTTACGATTTCTACCTTGTATATTACCTGGGTATATGATGAATGGGTTTTCCTTTAAGATTTCACGTTTATGAATATGGCCTAATGCCCAATAATTAAAATCTTTTTCCACTAAATCATTAATTTGAAATGGAGCATATGTATCATGTTCTGTATTGCTTTCAATACTTCCATGAAGCATACCAATATGGAAAGGTATTTCCGGATCTGATTTTGTATACTGGTCAATTTTTCTCTCAATAACTGCTCTTTTTTCATAACTAAATCCATAGATTTTTGCCAATGGCTTTTTTTCTTTTTCATAGATAAAAGAATGGATGTTTTCTTCATTAAATATATGTACATTTTCAGGATATGTTATCGGATAAATATTACCTGACAAATAATCATGATTTCCATACGAAAGATATACTTGTATTCCGTGGTGATGAAGTTGTTCAAAAGCAGTCCTCAACTTTATTTGTGCTTTTAAACTTTGTTTATCATTATCAAATAAGTCACCAACAAGTAGGATAAAATCTACTTTTTTCTTAATGGCAATATTAACTAAATTATCTAATGCATGAAATGTACTTTGGCGAATTTCGTGAAATAGATGATTATCGACACCTGCTAGCCCTCTGAATGGGCTGTCAAGATGTAAGTCGGCAGCATGAATAAAGGATATTTTCATAAACACCCCTCCTTTTTGTATATTTTATCAGAATTGATATACGAATGCACGTTCGACAATTAGTGGAAAGAAAAGGGGTACTTACGTCATATAAATACCCCATTAAAACCTATTCTTTTTTAGTCAACTGTAATGCTTTCTTAATATCTTTGAAGGCATTCGACTTGCCGTACATGAGTACGCCACCTTTATATACTTTCGCTCCAATTATAGCCAAAAGAAGAATAGTGACTAGTAATACTCCAACTGACAAGAGTACTTCCCATGCCGCTATATCTAATAGTCCTACACGGATAAACATGAGCATTGGTGAGAAAAATGGAATATAAGATGTAATCGTCACAAGTTGTGAGTCTGGTGTATTCATCCCGAATATTGCTAAGAAAAATGCCAGCGCAAGTAACATAATAAGTGGAGTAATAATTTGGTTTGCTTCTTCTACACGTGTCACTAAAGACCCTAACATGGCTGCTAATGTTGCATATAAGAAGTATCCCAACAAGAAGAACAGTATCCCATATAAAATAATAGAAATGGATGCATCTTGCAGTCCAAATGACTCAAGGATTCCACCAACACGATCCTTATTAACTTGGAGCATGATAAAGGAAACTAAGATAAATAGAGCAATTTGAGTTAACCCTACTAAAGCAATCCCGATTATTTTAGCAAACATATGGACAATAGGTGAAACACTAGATATGAGTAGTTCCATTACTCTTGAAGATTTCTCTGTCGCCACATCTGTCGCTATAATCGATCCATACATTATAACCGACACATATAAAAATAGTAGTATCAAATAGACGATTCCACGAGCCTGGTCTAGCTCTTCTTGAGATTTACTATTTGTATCTAATGCTACAGTAGTCCATTCAACTGGAATAAACATATTAGCAATTTCACTCTGGTCTACTCCTAGCTTTGAAGTTGTAAGCGCCACTTTTGCTTGCTGTAACTGTTGTTGAATGGTCGTCTGAAGCGAAGAATCAGTTATATTTTCTGCAAAGAAAGTTGCCTCTGGAAATCCATTAGAATCTAGATTCAACAATAATAGTGCGTCATAATCCCCTTCAAGCACTAGACTCTTTGCTTCCTCGACTGACTCTGTGAATGGTTCCATGTTCACTTCTTCATTTGGTTGAACGGTAATATATTCTAGTAATATATCTGATTCATCTATTATTGCTACTTTTTTCTCGTCATCACCTACAAAAGATTCAATAATAGAGTCAAAGTTTAACATTAACATGAGAAAAAAAAGGATTAAGATCGTACTAATATAAAATGCTTTCGATTTCAATTTCGTAACATACGTATGTGAGGTGATTATCCAGAACTTATTCAAAGCTTGCACCTACCTTCTCGATAAAAATATCATTTAACGACGGCTCTTCTAATTCAAACTTACGAATAAACCCTTTATCTTGAAGTTCACGGAATATTTCCTGTGATACATGTTCATCTGTTATTTGTAGTTCACAACCATTCATCGTTTTTTTATATTTAGCTACACCGTTCATTTTCTCTAGAAAAGTTAAATCAAAATCTGCATGTATACTAAGATTCTTTTTACCGAAAGAGCGTTTAATTTCTCGTAGTGAACCATGAACGACAGGATTTCCTTTTTGGAGGATACACAAATGCTCACATAGTTCTTCTACATGATCCATTCGATGAGATGAAAATACAATAGATGTACCTTGTTTCTTTAAATCAATAACAGCTTCTTTCAGCATTTCAACATTAATAGGATCTAACCCTGAAAATGGTTCATCTAAAATTAACAACTCCGGCTGATGTAAAACTGCTGAAATAAATTGGATCTTCTGTTGATTACCTTTCGATAACTCCTCCACTTTTTTATCCATATATTCTGGCACCTTAAACCGCTCTAACCACATCTCTAATTCCTTTACTGCGTCTTTTTTATCCATTCCTCGTAAACGTGCTAAATAGACTATTTGATCTCTTACTTTTAACTTCGGATATAATCCTCTTTCCTCAGGAAGATATCCGATAATACTACTTTTCTGATAATCTATTCTTTCTCCTTTCCAAGAAATTTCACCAGAAGTTATGCCTAATAATCCGAGGATCATTCGAAATGTTGTCGTTTTCCCTGCCCCGTTACCACCTAAAAAACCAAACATCTCATTTTCTGGAATTTCTAAAGAAAGATTGTTTACAGCTATGTTTTTTCCGAACCGCTTTGTTACATTTGACAATTTCAAACTCATATTTCTTCCCTCCTATTCCTTCCTTTGATAATAAGCTACAACAATTCCAAAGATGAGACAGTGTAGCATGTATAAAGCTGTTAATAAGAAAAATGCAAAAGATATACCATCAAAAATGATGACAATTGGCCATGCAATAAGCATAATAACGAGCATAATATCCCATGTTCTTCCTTTCGCTCGATTATTTACATGGTAATACCGCTCATCATAACGGTGATTTTTCATTCCCACTTTACGTTGAATAAAAAATATCATTAACATAAAAATATAGTTACCTATAAGTAGGAGTACTACCCAAGGTGCTTCGGTAAATTCTTGACTAAACATCATATTCCCCCAAACTATTTATTAAGATTCTTTTTTAATATCCACGGATTTTCCAACTTATCGAACATTCTCATCCCCCTCAAAAATAAATAAATCTTCAATCGCACACTCAAATATTTGAGCAAGTTTATGTGCGAGTACAAGCGAAGGCTTATACTTCCCTTTTTCTAAGGAAATAATTGTTTGCCTAGATACTTTTAAAACTTGTGATAATTCTTCTTGGGTCATATTTCGTTCTACTCGTTTTTCCTTTATTAAAGTTTTCATCACGATCTCCTACTTTTGTAAAGTTAACTTTACGTAAAGCGTACTATACATTATCTAAAAATGTCAAGGGGACTTTACAAAATAATTTATTTTTTACAAAATGGGGAGGAAAGAAGGATTTACGAAAGAAAAAGAGAATATATACCAATGGAACTATACTTCAGGAGGGACGAAAATGAGGACTTATGCATTAACGGTATTTAATAAAACTGGGGAAAAATTGTTAGACGAGACGTTTAAAGCAGAGAATGATCAAGATGCAAAAAAAATTGGGGAAGAGCGATTAGAAAAAGAAGGATACCTAGAACATACTCATCGATGTGTTTCACCAGAGGCTAAGTTAATATTATTTCATCGTTAATAAATAAGCTGTCTAAAGTTTAATTACTCCTTTAGACAGCTTAATCCAATATTACCTACAATATTACTTCCCTTTAAAGCTTGGTTTGCGTTTTTCTAGAAACGCACTTACTCCTTCTTTATGATCTTCTGTTCGACGTAAATCCCATTGATTTTCTTGTTCTTTTTTCAAATAAGCATTTAACGTATTAAGGTGTAACTCATGATAAGTTAATTTTGTTTTTAACATTGCTTCTAATGGAGATTCACGGAGAACCCCGACTAATTTTTCAACTTCTTCTTTGACATCTCCATCTGTGATTATATCCGCTAACCCTACTTGTTTTGCATCTTTACCAAGTATTTGCCGAGGATTTCCCCAAATAAATTGTTTCGCTTGATGAGATCCGAGACGCTGTTCCGCCCAAAAATGTCCTCCACCATCTGGTGCTAAACCAACTCCCATAAACAACATAGCAAATTTTGCTTCACTATTTGCAATAACATAATCAGCTGTTAATGCTAAACTTAATCCTAGACCTGCAGCCGAACCTTGAACGGCTGAGATTACAATCTTTGGCATCATATATAATGTTCGTACGACTTCTCCGATTGTTTCCATTACTTCATCAAAAAATTCCTTGTTCGAGAAGTCCTTCATCATTCCAATATCCCCACCAGCACAGAAAGCTTTACCTTCTCCTGATAAAATTACAATTCGATCATCGTTTTTTTCTACTTTTTTAATAACATCCAATAGTTCTAATAAAGTTTCTCTGTTTAATGCATTAAAACGATCTGGGCGATTTAAAATAATAGAGCTTACCCCATTGTTACGTTCGTATTTTACAAAATTCAAGATAATTTCCCCCTTTTTATAATCTATCTATCCAACATATTCGCTCTGAAACAAGCAAATTCCTTCTTTCGCATAACAAATATAGGCATAAAAAAAACACAGGAAATTTAGCATCCTGTGTTTTTAATCTTATTGCTGGGAGCCGTATAATTCTTCTAACGGTTTTGTAATGATTTGACTTAATTCGTTAATAACTAAGTTTAGTCGTTGTTCTGCTTCCATCAGTTTAGAAATTCCTTCATGTTGTTGAACAAGTTCTACAACTTGACGAGCTTTTTCAATTTCTTCCTCTGTAATATCTTGACCCTGCATCTGTTTTTGTTGAAGCTCCATTTGTGTATCACGGAAATCTTCGAACATTTTTTTAGCAGAGGGATCATTCATAACTGCTTCAAACGTATCCTTTAAACCTTTAAATTCTTCACTATCACGAATGGCCTTTTCTAAATCATAGGCACTATCATACATATTTGCCAAAACAAATTCCTCCTTGAATAGGTTACACCCACTATAACAAACGAAAACTTTGATGTATACTAATAGCTATTTTTGAAAAGAATTTTTTTTACACTATTGGTATAATGAAATAAAAAGTTAAAAATGAGGTTTTCCCTTTGATTGAAAAGCTAAAACGATTTTTTCCTTCTATTCAACATTATAGAACGATTCCAACTAAATTAAACGACAAATACAAATGGTTTTTAACTGAAGATTCTCAACTAATAGGTATTGAGCCAAATGAATTGGATGAAAAAGACAATGCATTATTGCACACATTATTAAAACCATATTATAGTCTATTTCCTAAAATGACGGACGCAGAAGAAAAATGGTACGAATGGATTAATAATAAACGTACAATCCCTAACACAAATTTGACGTATCGTTTTGTATACTTTCAAATTGTTCCAAATCAAATTGAACCACAGACATTTAATGAAGCAATTCGACAATTATTTGATTCAGAAATGCATCTATTATGGGAAACTGAAACTACAGGAATTATGATTGAGGTCATTGAATCAGAGAATACACTCTCCTACAAAGAAATTATCGATACATTAATGAGTGATTTGTATATTAATATACGTTTCTTTGTTGGCCCATATCAAACTGAATTACCTAATGTGAGGCAATATTATCATTACATATTGGAGTGGGCAAAAATCTCATTTCTTTATTCACAAAATAACGTGATCACTTATTTAGATGCTATCCCGTTTATCTTTGTCGAGCAATCTAACTTATCTTTTAAGAAAACTGTAATCAGTTTAGTATTGCAGGAATTCCAGGATGATAATGAATTTGCAAAAATAATGGAAGTATTTCTAGAAAGTAATTTAAATATTTCGGTTGCTGCGAAGAAATTGTACATGCACCGAAATAGTCTCCAATATCGTATAGACAAATTCCAAGAAAAGACTGGCATCGACGTTAGGAATTTCCACCAAGCAGTTTCAGTTTATCTAGCATTACTAGCAAATAGTAAATAACCTTTTGTAAACGTGCACAAAGACAGTCTATTTCTTTGTGCACGTTTACTATTTTGTCCATGCATAAAATTCACTATAATAAAGATAGAATTAAAACGCTTTCATTACAAGGGGGATATATACATGGCTGAACTAAGATTAGAACATATTCAAAAGAAATACGACAAAGAAGTAATTGCGGTAAACGATTTTAACTTGCACATACAGGACAAAGAATTTATCGTGTTTGTTGGACCGTCTGGTTGTGGTAAATCAACTACACTTCGTATGATTGCAGGTCTTGAGGAGATTACTGAAGGGGAACTTTATATCGATGATAAAAAGATGAATGATGTAGCTCCAAAAGATCGTGATATTGCAATGGTTTTCCAAAACTATGCATTATATCCACATATGAACGTATATGATAATATGGCTTTTGGTTTAAAACTACGTAAATTTAAGAAAGATGAAATTGATAAGCGTGTTCAAAACGCAGCGAAAATTCTAGGTCTTGAAGCTTATTTAGACAGAAAGCCTAAAGCTCTTTCAGGTGGTCAGCGTCAACGTGTAGCATTAGGACGTGCAATTGTTAGGGATGCAAAAGTTTTCTTAATGGACGAACCACTTTCTAACCTAGATGCAAAACTTCGTGTACAAATGCGTGCGGAGATTCAAAAACTTCACAAACGTTTACAAACAACTACCATTTACGTAACACATGACCAAACAGAAGCGATGACAATGGCTACACGTCTAGTTGTTATGAAAGATGGAGTTATTCAGCAAGTGGGAGCACCAAAAGAAGTTTATGATAATCCAAACAACGTATTTGTTGGTGGATTTATTGGCTCACCATCCATGAACTTCTTTAATGGTCATTTAAAAGATTCTAACTTTGTTATGGGTGATGTAAATATTAAAGTTCCTGAAGGAAAACTAAAACTTCTAAGAGAAAAAGGATATGAAAATAAAGAATTAATACTAGGCGTTCGCCCTGAAGATATTCATGACGAATTAGTATTTATTGAATCAACACCTTCAACAAAGATTACTGCAACAGTAGAAGTTGCAGAATTAATGGGTGCAGAAACATACCTATACTCTAAAGTGAGTGATCAAGACTTTATTGCCCGAGTTGACTCTCGTTCTGATATTCACGGTGGTGAAACAATCGATTTAGCATTTGATATGAACAAAGCACATTTCTTTGATGCAGAAACAGAAGAAAGAATTAAATAATAGTATGGTGTGAGAGAGGAGATAGATTCTCCTCTCTTTTCTATTCATTTAGACGAAATAAAAATGTAATTTATGTTAATTAAAGGGAATTATTTCTACAAACTTGTAAATAATATACTCATATCAAAGAGAAATAGAGGAAAGCAATTAGCTCTCCCCTATTTTGCCATTTATATTCTATTTTCCATTAAGTTGTTGCTGAGCAGTTTGTACTAATCGTTTAGTGATTTCTCCTCCAACAGAACCGTTAGAACGAGAAGTATTTTCACCACCAAGATTTACTCCAAACTCAGAAGCAATTTCATATTTCATTTGTTCAAGAGCCTGTTCAACACCAGGTACAAGAAGTTGGTTTGAATTGTTACTTGCCATATTTATCACCTCCTGTATCCATAGGTTTTACTGTTAAACGTGATTTATCACAAGAAATCACTGGTAATTGAGATAGAATAAGGTTGTCCTAAATTTGGGGACAATAAAGGGAAAGCCTTATAGACTTTCCCTGTTTAAGGGTTTTTAACCCAAGCCATCATTATTGAATTTTACCAGATAATTGTTGTTGAGCAGCTTGTACTAGACGCTTAGTGATTTCTCCACCAACAGATCCGTTAGCACGAGAAGTAGTGTCACCACCAAGGTTTACTCCAAACTCAGAAGCGATTTCATATTTCATTTGGTCTAAAGCTTGTTGTGCTCCAGGCACTACTAATTGGTTTGAGTTGTTGTTGTTTGCCATGTGTTATCACCTCCTGTGATATATATTGTGAGCAGAATCAAGAATTCTATCACAAAAAATGTTTGGTAAATTGTGGTTAGAAAATACACTTCTTTTCTTGAAGACTTAGATTTGAATTTTTTTAACTAATAGCATTTCCACTTCATAACTACAATGAAGAGGATTTCTTCTCGATTTCCATCTACATTTCTCCTTCATTACAACATTAGGGAAAATTATCACCATTTAAATCAAAAAAAACCTTACCATTAAAGGTAAGGTTCTTCCATCTTTATTTCGGATATGTCATCTCTTTTGGATTCACATATTTATCAAATTCTTCTGCAGTTAGTAATCCAAGTTCAACAGCAGTTTCTTTTAGTGTTGAATTGTTTGCGAAAGCTGTTTTAGCGATTTTAGCAGCATTCTCATAACCGATATGTGGGTTTAATGCTGTTACTAACATTAAAGACTCATTTAAGTTTTTCTCGATATTTTCAAGATTTGGTTCAATACCTACTGCACAGCGATCATTAAATGAAAGCATACTATCAGCAAGTAGTTGACAAGATTGCAAGAAGTTATATGCAATTACTGGTTTAAATACGTTTAGTTCAAAGTTACCTTGACTCGCAGCAAAACCAATTGCAGCATCATTTCCCATAACTTGAGCAGCAACCATTGTAACAGCTTCACTCTGAGTTGGGTTTACTTTACCTGGCATGATAGAACTACCTGGTTCATTTTCTGGAATTGTAATTTCTCCAATTCCACAACGAGGTCCACTAGCTAACCAACGAACATCATTCGCGATTTTCATTAAATCAGCAGCAAGCCCTTTTAAAGCACCATGAGCAAATACTGTTTCATCATGACTCGTTAATGCATGGAATTTGTTTGGAGAAGAAACAAATTCTTTACCTGTAAACTTACTAATTTCAGCACATACACGATCAGAGAATTCAGGATGTGCATTTAATCCAGTACCAACTGCTGTACCACCAATTGCTAACTCTTTTAAGTACGGAAGGCTAGAAATAATCATCTCCTCTGATTTTTCTAACATTCGATGCCATCCACTTATTTCTTGTCCAAGTGTTAAAGGTGTTGCATCTTGTAAATGTGTACGACCTATTTTTACAATATCCTGGAAAGCATCCATTTTTGTTTTAAGTGTATCTTTTAATGTACGAAGTGCTGGTAGTACCACATCTTCTACTTTTAGTACTTCTGCTACGTGCATCGCAGTTGGATAAGTATCGTTAGAGCTTTGTGATTTATTGACATCATCATTTGGATGAAGAACTAAGTCACTTCCTTGCTCTTTCAACCAATTATTTCCAACATATGCAATAACTTCATTCAAATTCATATTAGATTGTGTTCCACTTCCAGTTTGCCAAACAACTAGTGGAAAATGCTCATCTAAGTTTCCTTCGATAATTTCTTTAGCTGCATAGGCAATTGCTTCTGCCTTCTTAGCATCCAATAATCCTAAGTCGCTATTAGCTTTTGCAGCACTCATTTTCAAGATTGCAAACGCTTTTATAATTTCAGTCGGCATTGTTTCATTTCCGATTGGAAAGTTCTGTTTACTACGCTGTGTTTGTGCCCCCCAATATTTATCTGTTGGAACTTTTACTTCCCCTAATGTGTCATGTTCGATACGAAATTCCATATGTACTTCCTCCCCAATGTTGATTTTAACATCCTATTCTATTGTACCAAATTTTTAAGAAATGAGAATTAAATACATCTTATTTCAGTAAAAATGATGGGGCTAGGATTAATTCACAAAATTGTAATTCCTATTCCTCTAAATTACCATTATACTTATATGTATCATAGTATATAGGTTAGGAGGAATTACTCATGCCTAATATATGGACACATATGCTTTTTTGTGAAGATGTAGTTGATGCATCTGGAATACCTGATTCAATCCATAATCATAATTATATTTTAAATATAGGCGCACAAGGTCCAGATCCTTTCTTCTATTATAAATTTTGGCCATGGATCAGTGACCAGCCAGTTAATGAAATCGGAAATATCCTCCATACCAAAAAATGTGGTGCCTTTCTAATTGATTTAATTGAAGCTGCAAAAAATAAAGGTGATGAAATAAAATCTTATGTATTTGGATTTATTACTCACCACATCTTGGATAGAATCACCCATCCATATGTTCATTATCATGCCGGATATAGTGGAAATAATCATTCCAAACTAGAAATTGTCATTGATACATTGATGATGGAAAAATATAAGAATTTAAAAACTTGGAAAACGCCAGTGTATAAAGAAGTTCATATCAATAACAAACTTAGGCGAGATATTGCTGAATTACTTCATCAAACTATTAAAAAGCATTTTCCAAATATAAAAGAAAATACAGTCAGTAATATTATAAAAGCATATAAAGACATGAAATTAGCATTAAAGTTATTAGCAGACCCACATGGTTGGAAAATTAAGGTCCTTGGTTCTACAATTTCACCATTTTCACATCAACCAATTACCGATCATAAAGACTACTTAAACTTGGAACATGCTACCTGGTATCATCCAGCAACTAAAATTCCAAGTAAGAAAAGCTTTATCGATTTGTATGAGCAGGCTAAATTTGAAGGAATTGAGATTATGAAAAAGGTTATTTCCTACTGGAATGATAGGACAAATAAGGATGAGCTAATAGAAATTCTTGGTGATATTTCATATGATACTGGATTACCACTAGAATCAGATATGGAAAATCAATATTGTAAACCAATCATTTAATGCGATATAAAAACAGAAAACCGAACTTGTACTTTTATAGGTGTATTGCTCTAGCACCTGTAAATGTAAGTTCGGTTTGTTCTTTTCAGATTCTGCAGATTCCACTGAGTGGTCACCCTAGTAATAAAATATCGCTAAACATTTATAGTGGAGGATTCAAACGAAGAGTAAGATATATACCGATCAAAAGAATAAAAATAATTCCGATTATGATCCATTTCTTATCTAACATGACCTCACCTCTATAAATAATTGTACTATATTAAATATTGTTATGCAGCATTATCCCAATTATCCCTTAGTTATTATGCTGCTTTCTTCGCAGCTTCTACTCCTTTTTGTACATTTACTAAACTTAATAAAATAATACCGGCAATAAAGAATACAATTAGCGAAAGAATACCAAATCTACTATTTCCAGTTATTTGACCTACAAATCCGAAGACAAATGGCCCAAATACTGCTGAGAACTTCGAGGAAATACCGTAAAATCCAAAGAACTCACCCTTTTTATTTTCAGGTATCATTCGACCATAGATGGATCTACTTAAGGCTTGTGCACCACCTTGAACAAATCCAACAGCTGTTGCCAATAGATAGAAATGCAAGGCTGAATTCATAAAATAACCGATAATAACGATGCCTAGATAGATAAAAAGTGTAATCATTAAAGCTCGTTTTGCTGTAATTTTACCTGCTAACCATCCAAAGAAGAAGGTTGAAGGTATACCAACAAATTGTGTAATTAATAATGCAACAATCAAATCATTTTGACCGATTCCTATTTCCGTTCCATAAATAGTTGCCATCCGAATGATTGTTGAGATTCCATCATTAAATAACCAAAATGCAAATAAGAAAAGTAATAATTGCTTAAATCGACTGATCTCACGGAATGTCGTTCCAATTCTTGAAAAGCCAATTCTCATATACGACTTATCCCGTTTCACAGGTTCTTTCTTCTCATCATGAATGTTTTTAAAAAGCGGGATAGAAAAGATTAGCCACCATAATCCTACCATTGCGAAAGAGACTTTCATTGCCATCACTTGATCAGCTAAACCAAACCAGCCTGGCTTTAGAATCATCGCCACGTTAACTAATAATAATATTCCACCGCCTACATAGCCTAGAGCAAATCCTCTTGTAGACACTTTGTCTATATCTTTTTCATCTGCTACCTCTGGTAAGAATGCATCATAAAATACGTTCGCACCAGAAAATCCAATTGATCCAATAATGAATAGGATGGCTACGAAAATATAATCACCTTGCCCAGTGAAAGCAAGCGAAATACTTGCAACCATTCCCATAAAAGCAAAGAATCGTAGAAACTTCTTCTTCGCAGCTGAAAAATCAGCAATTGCTCCAAGTACAGGGGCTAAAATCGCGACTATTAATACTGCAATGGAGTTCGCATAGCCCCAGTAACTTGTCGCTAATCCACTATCGATATTATTGGCAGCAACACTGGAATAAAATATTGGTAAAATAGCGGCTAGCATCGTTGTAGCAAAAGCAGAGTTACCAAAGTCGTACATCGCCCAACTAAATTGAGTTTTTTTATCTTTTTTCAATTCTCAACTCTCCCATCTTCTTATAAAAACATATCACAAAATTATGGAGGCAATATTAAAAAATTGTAAATTCTTTTATGCTTTTTCTAAAGAGGCAGCAGCTTCATTTGTTGTTTCAATTGCTTGCACTAAGTTACCCATTCGCCTTACTTGTTCATCAACCATTGCTTCTAGTTCCTCAATTGTTGCAGTTGTCTCTTCTATAATCGATGCAAATTGATCTACCGATTGCTCGATGTTTTCAGAGGAACCTTTAATTTCATTTGCTCGTTCATTTAAGTATTGTAAATAGGTAATAAAGCTTTCTAATTGCTTACTAATTTTTTCAAAATTTTCCTTTGCAATCATTGTATGCTTTGTACTTGTAGTTAATTTCCCTTTATTTGTATTTACTTCAGCTTGTGTACTTTTAGCATCCTCTTCTATCATTTGCAAATTCTCTCGAATATGTTGTGCAGTAGCTTGGGACACTTCTGCTAATTTTCGAACTTCCGACGCAACTACAGAAAACCCTCTACCAAAGTCACCTGCTCTTGCTGCTTCAATACTAGCATTGAGTGCTAGTAGGTTTGTTTGTTCTGCAATAGCTTGAATTTTTTCGGCATTAGAAGCATTTTCATCAATCCGATTAACTAATGATTCCATATTCGTTGTTAGTTGATCAAAAGAAAGGCCAAAGTCATTAATTGTTTCAGCCAATGTTTCCATTGATGCTTGTCCTTTTCCAGATAGACTAATTAATTCCTCACCGTCAGCCATACTCTTTGCAAAAGAATCAATCATATTTTCCAATAATTGATGATTTTTATTTGTGGACTCAGAAATATCAGATGCATTCTCTGCTTGAACTTGACTAGCTTTTGCTAATTCTTGAAAACCAGCTAGCATTTCTTTCATTTGTTGTTGATTTAAGTTACTATCTTGTTCAATAATATCCATTTGACTTTTTACTTCCTGTGCACTTGCCTGTATAATTTCTGTTCTTTCTAATTCCTCCTCGGACTTAGCTTCGATTTCAGACATACTTTGTTGCATTGTCGTAATAAACCCTCTAGCCACCCGAATCTGGATAAACAAAACTATAAAAATCAACAAGAAGAAAACGGTTGCAATGATAGCAGAACGCATATCAAAACCAGCTATTTCTCCTTTGGTTACAAGAAAGAAGCCAAGTAATAATAACCCAAGTGCTCCACTTGTTGTTAAGACAGCTTTGGACAAAGAAACTGCAGCTACAGCAAGTAGAAAGAATGTAAAAAGCATATTGGTTACATAATTGGAACTTAACATGACAACTAGAGATACCCCTGCTAAACAAGTAATAGCAATATAAGGTATTACTTTACTATATATTCTTTTCATTTGAAAAATAGTAATAATCGCTAAACATATTAGTCCACCAATACCAATCGCTAGCATATTTTCTATTGGAGCACCGACAATAATTTCAGCTCCTAAGCCGAGGAACATGGCAAATAATAAGATATACGATAATGTTTTATTTTGCTGTTGTAAAATTGTAGTATTTATCTTCATGAAATCCTCCTAAAGTACTATAGATATATTCAAAAAAAGAGCCTTACCAGACGTAGGCAAGGCTTTTGAAGGATGCGCACGATTTATTCCCATATATAATGTAAATATTCTTCACGAACGCTTGCAAATTCCTTTTTATTTCCTTTTTTAATGGATTCGTTTATTTTATCCTCTAGTATCCCTTTATTATAATTAAAACATATTTCATCCAAAATAAGTCTTGAAATTAGTTTCATTTCAAATGGAATTTCTTTTTTAGCTGCTAGGACCTTTCCTTTATATGGATAAAAGCGGTATACTACCTTTTCCTTTTTCATTGGAATGCCCCTCTCGGCCTTTAATACTATTATCCTAAATTTTTAGAATAATTGCAATGAAAATATTAACTTTGAACTTGTATGAATTTAGTCATATTTTTTTCATAATGGAAACATACTTATAGCATGTCAATTGATATTCATACATACCTTTCTTTTTCTCTAGACCCACCCATACTTAGTTTGATATAGTGAGAGCGATTGTAATTACGTGGAGGAAAACTAAATGACACAACCAAATATGAAAAGTGGAGAAAAAGGTGCTTGGATAAGTATCTTCGCATATCTTTTTCTTGCAGGAGTAAAACTGTTAGTCGGGTACATAGGAAATTCCGAAGCATTATGGGCGGATGGATTAAATAATTCTACTGATGTCGTTGCTTCCATTGCTATATTAATTGGCTTACGAATATCTCAAAAGCCACCAGATCAAAACCATCGATATGGACATTATCGAGCAGAAACTATTGCTTCCTTACTTGCCTCATTCATTATGGTAGCAGTTGGTTTACAAGTAATCTTTTCTACAATAGGAAATATGTTTACTAGTGAAGGAACACGCCCAGATATGCTTACTGCTTGGACTGCTCTAGGTGCAGCAATCATTATGTTTTTCGTTTATCATTATAACCTTTCTCTATCCCGAAAAATAAATAGTGCTGCTCTTTATGCTGCTTCTCAGGACAATCGCGCTGATGCCTTAGTAAGTATAGGTGCATTTATCGGAATAATTGGTGCTCAGTTTGGCTTATATTGGCTCGATCCGCTAGCTGGATTAATAGTTGGAGTCATTATTTGCCGAACAGCATGGGAGATTTTTAAAGATTCTACTTTAATGCTAACTGATGGCTTTGATGAGGACAGATTACAAAAGATAAAGGCGGAAATTTCTACTTTTCCTGAAGTGAAAAAAGTTGAGGATATAAAAGGAAGAGCATTAGGTAATCAATCTGTTCTAGATGTAACGATAAAAGTGGATCCGCAATTAAATGTTATCAAAAGTCATGATATTACAGTGAAAATTGAAGAAGCTCTAGCTGAAAAGCACGGAATTCTATATACCCATATCCATATAGAACCGTATTATGAATAGAATTATATAATCAAGCTTCCTCGATAATCATTGTCGAGGAAGCTTTTGAATGAATATTATGTCCACATTAATCTACTTCTAATTCGTCCGTATTTCTTGTCTAATAAACCAATAATACGCAATAGCAAAGCAGATTAAGGTTGCTGCGATGAGACCCGTTAGTTGTGGCCAGACTAATAATAGACTTTGCCCAAGTGGCAGTGGTCCTGCTAATGCACCTACAGTTTGCTCCATCGTATACGGCCCAAGTGTTCGAACCTCTGGGGATAATAATGTTGTTGTTGACTCAGAGAATAAGTAACTTGGAGACAATCTTGAAATAGTTAAAATAGTCTCTTGTTTATTTAAAAATTCCTCCATAGTCGTAGTGTTTTCTGGATTGACATAGTTTTTACTAATGACATTAATAATCATATTATAAAAAACACTGAAAAATAGCCAAACTGCAATCCCTGACAATGCAGAAGTTGCTGCTTGTTTAAACCTAACAGAAAATAAAATACCTAAGTTTAACCAAAATGCAATATAGACGATACATAATAATAAAAAAAATACAATACGGATAAACTCTTCCAATGTTATAGGCAAACCAATAAGCAAAATTCCAAATGCCATTACTAAAAAACCTAAGGCAAAAATCAGCATCACATTGATTAATAATGCCGCTACAAATTTGGCATTAATTACATAATCTCTCGGAATAGGTTGTGCCATTAATCGAGTAAGCGTACCTTTATTACGCTCAGAATTAATGGCATCAAAACCTAATGCAATACCTAATAAAGGTCCAAGCAATGTTACAAATGTTAAAAACGATGGTAACGTTCCATCAGAGGTAGTAAATAATTTTAAAAACAAGTACGAGTCTTTAGCAATCTCCTTCGCTTCATCTGATTGTTCCAATGCATCTTGAATTGTCGTAATCGCTGTATACAAAGAACCCAAACAAGTTAAACCGATAATAACTAGTAATATGATGATCCGAAAACTTCTAATATAATCCGTAAATTCTTTTTGTACGATTGCCTTAAAAATCGACTGTTCTTTATAATTTTTATCAAGTTCATCATTGTTTTTTCTAAAGTTGATTTTATCTTTTATCTTTGTGAGTATCATTTGTTTCACGCCCTTCAAAATAGAGGTGATAAATTTCGTCTAAACCGAAGTTCTTTTTGCTTATATTAGAAAGGTCAACTTCGTAGTTCATGATAAGCTTGGCAATTTTAGGTGTTATGTCTTTTTGGCAGTGAATATCAATGGATGAACTACCTAAATAATCGATTCGACTCACTTCATCCAATTGCTGTAGTTCTTGAAGAAGTTCATCAGATAGTGGTTCTGCTTCAACATGGATAATAATAGCTTCACGTTCAAATAATTGTTCCGTTAACGATTCTACATTACCTTCTGCAAGTAATTTTCCTTTAACAAAGATCCCGACTCGATCACATATTTGTTGTACTTGATGTAGATGATGAGAAGAAAGCAGCACAGTAATCCCCTTTTCTTCATTTAATTCCTTTATTAAATGAAGTATCTCTCTTACCCCTTCTGGATCAATTCCTAAAGTTGGTTCATCTAAAATAATTACTTCAGGTTCTTTTATTAATACATCTGCTAAACCAAGACGCTGCTTCATACCACGAGAATACTTTCCAGTTTTTTTATGAATGGCGTCTCCGAGCCCGACTTGTTCTAATAACATATACGCCCTTTCTTCAGCTTCTTCCTTTGGGATTCCATTTAAGGAAGCGGTATACAATAGATTGTTTAACCCAGACATATGTTGATAAAAACCTAAATCATCAGGCAAATAGCCAACTCGTTTTTTTACCTCTAAAGGGTATTTTGTTGAATCAATTCCACAAACTCTTAATTGACCAGAAGTCGGTTCTGTCAGTCCTAACAACATAAAAATTGTAGTAGATTTACCAGCACCATTTGGACCAAGTAAGCCAAATATCTCACCTTGCTTAATCGAGAGTGACAAACCATTAACTGCAGGGATATCATCATAAATTTTCGTTAATTGTTGTATTTCTATAATCCCTTCACTCATGCCTATCTCCTCCCATATTTTCTAATGATGTAATACAAACCACCAATTACAACTAGTATGATAGCTACCCCAGCAAGTCCCCAAATCGTAGAAGTTTTAACAGACATTCGAATATTGGCATTGGAGGAGGCTTCAGCGGTTTTGGCACTAAATGTGGTTGCATAATCACCCGCTATGGCATCTTTTGGTGCTTTTATAGTCGCTTTTACATTAGAAGTTTGACCTGCTTTTAACACTGGAATCGTTTTTTGCTCAAATTCTACTTCCCAATTTGGAGGTGTAGAAGCATTTACATTAACATCTGTTAAGTCAACAGTCCCATTATTTTTAACTTCTAATTCAATAACAGTATCTCCACCAGCAGTTATATCTTCACTTAATTTTCCATCTGGAGTAGATAGTGATAAGTCATATGTACCAGTGACAACTGCTTCGAGTTCAATTTCACCGGACGTTGCTCCTGATTGAGCTTTAATTGGAATAGTGTACGTATCTGCTTCTGCATTAACTGCTGGTGTCACAACTACTTGAACTGTTTTCTCTTCATTTGGCTCTAAAGTGACAGAAGTAACCGCATTACCATCCACTTTGAATTGAGTAGTCCAACCTGTTGGTGCTTGAGCTGTTAATGAATAATGTTGTTGTTCAGCAGTTTGATTTTTTAATAATGCACTATATTCAAAAGCAGTTTCAGCATGTCCTTGCATATTCGTTTGTTCCGATGAAAAAAACGTTTCAAATGTCCCTTCCTCTGTCACATTAACCATTAAATTTAATCGACTTGTACTCGTTCCTTCTGCAACAAGATCAAAATCATATGAACCTTTTTCCACTTTTAACGGAACCGTAACTACTAATCGGATATCTTGTTCATCATTAGGTCTAATCGATAATTGTTCGATACTAGTTCCATTAGCTGTTATTTGGTAATCCCATCCATCTGGTAAGTCTTCTAATGAAAACTGTACATTTTCGATAGCGTTCCCATTATTAATAACATCCACAGAGTATTCTATATCCTCACCAGGAGTTTTAGACAAACCAGTGTAAGGTGTATAGATAGAGATTTCTGCAGATACAGTTGAGGCAAATAATACACCCCCTACTATCATAGTAAGCATGGAAATAATAATTTTCTTTAACATCTGATTGGTCTCTCCTTTTCTTTTATATATTCACTAAAGATACGAGAATTTTTTGGAATTGGATTTAATTTTTTATAATTATTCCATACTTTTTTGTTAAGATAGTTGGCAGAAAATAATAAGGGGGAATTAAAATGGATACAGAGCGGGATAAACACTTATTAAACCTAATTGCTGAGGGATCACAACATGCTTTCAATCAGTTCTATCAACATTATGTATCCTTTGTCCTTCAAATAGCAGTTAATGTAATAGGAGATCCAAAAGAGGCAGAGGATGTTTGCCATGATGTGTTTATTGAAGTCTATCAAAAACCAAATCAATATAATGCACATAGAGGCAGTGTGAAAGCATGGTTAGCGGTGAAAACTAGAAGCAGGTGTATTGATCGATTACGTAAAAATGAGCCAATTCTAGTAAATAAATTAGAAAAACTAGATACAGAACAAGCTGTTTTATTAGAGAAACATGTCTTAATGGATATAGAAAAAGAGATTATATTTAATGCATTGAATAAACTCCCAAATAAGCAAAAGGAACTAATTATTGGTGCTTATTTTGAAGGTAAAACACAAAGAGAACTTGCAGAAACCTACAATAAGCCCTTAGGTACAATAAAATCATCTATTAGATATGGATTACGAGCATTACGCAAACAAAAGTCATTACTCCAATGGGCAAAAGCAGATAGGGAGTGAAAAGAGTGAAACATTTAACAGAAGATATATTAGTAGATTATGTGTTAGGTTCTCTACATAGTGAGCAAATAAAAAATGTGAATAAGCATGTATTAATCTGTGAGGAATGCCGAGAAAGAGTATCTCTTTGGCAACAACTTACTGCAAAGGAAAGTGAATTAATACCTTCTAAAGAATTACAGCAGCGAATAATGGCCACGATTGACTCACAACCAAAATCAAAAAAGAAAAAGCACCAATTTTATTACATTGTGGCCAGCACAGCGGTAACCATTTTCCTTGCTAGCATTCTAGTATTCGTTAATCAAAGTAGTCATGATTTAACTGAATCAAAAGAAGAGTATATTACTGCACAGCATAATCTAATTCCTGAACAATCTTTTCTAAATAGGCCCGAAACAAATAGACTGGATATCTTTCCCGTATCATTGGATAAAAATATTAAAGGAGATGTTTGGTTAAACGAGGCGACGAATGAGTTAATCTTTCAAGTTGATGGATTGGAACCTCTAACCGCACATGATTATCAAGTTTGGTTAATCCATGAAGATAATGTTTGGAAAGATGAATTATTACAGTTTGAGAATGGAAGAGTACAAGTATACTATAAAGGACCAGATGTAGGAACGATTCGATTTATTAAAGTGAGTGTTGAACCAATAGGTGGAAGTCACACACCAACAGGACCAGAAACGTTGTTTATTGATCTACATCAATAGATGCCTCGGCGAGAGATCAGGTTACAGTGACATTTTAATAGGTTTTTTAGTACGGAATGGATACGAGAAGAGTTGTCAACGACATTTCGAGTGAAATTTCTGTTCAAATGTTTGTGAGGAAGACTATCAACGACATTTCGAGTGAAATTTTTGTACAAATGTTTGTGAGGAAGGCTATCATTAACATTTCACACTAATATTTTGCTCAAATGTTTGTGAGGAAGGCTATCATTAACATTTCACACTAATATTTTGCTCAAATGTTTATGAGAACGGCTATCATTAACATTTCACACTAATATTTTGCTCAAATGTTTATGAGAACCTCTTTCACTAACATTTCACTCATAATTTTTAGCTAATTATTTATGAGAACCTCTGTTACTAACATTTCACTCAAAATTTTTAGCTAATATGTTTGTGAGACCCTCTGTCACTAACATTTCACTAAAAGATTTTCGTCCAAATATTTATGAGATTTACACAACAAGTCCTATATAAAGAAAAAGCTTCCAGAATGCAAGCATCAAGGAAGCTTTTTCACGTTTATATAAACTCACTAATCAAAATGTCGTCAATAAAAATACCGATACAATTGCTCCGACAACGACAAAGATTACATTCAAACCGATCAATGCTAATCCAATGGCTATGAGCCCACCAACTAACCCAATGTATGGTTTATCAGGGATAACGGATAATATGCCTGGGAAAATCAACGCTCCCAATGCAGCATATGGAATGGCATTTAACCAACGATTCACCCAATCTTTAAAATGTAATTTATCTACTATAAAAGTTGGAATTATTCTCGGAATCATCGTAGCTAATGCCATACCAATAATAATTACAAAAATCATTCTCGTACCTCCTTCAGCAAGAAGACACCACTTAAACCACCAAGTACCGTTCCAGTCACAATTGCCCAACCACTACTCATAAATTGTAAGCATACTGCGTTAATTAACATAGCAATGACAGCAATGAGTCCTACTTTAAGTTCTTTTTTAACGGAAGGTACTAGTAATCCAATAAACATAGCATATAATGCAATTCCCATACTTTGACTAAGTGTATCAGGTATAATTTCTCCGAGAACACCACCAAGGAAGGATCCAATCACCCATGACAAATATGCCATCAAAGTTAAAGCAATATAAAACAAATGTCCCTTATCTTCCTTAGCCTCTTTCGTATGAAGGGAGGAAACAGCAAAGGTTTCGTCGGTTAACCCCATGGAAAGAGGTAATTTCCACTTTAAGTCAACATTACGCATTCGATTCATATACGATATACTCATCACAAAGTGACGAAAGTTTAACACAAATGTTGCAATAATTATTTCAATAGCTCCTGCACCGAGTGCAATCATATTAGCACCCATAAATTGACTTGCACCTGCAAACACCATGACACTCATTAAAGTCAATTCCGTTAGTGATAGACCAGCTTGTTTTGCCAGAACACCGTATGTAATTGCAATAGGAATATATCCTAACATAATCGGAAAACCAACGATAACTCCTCTCTTTATCATGGTATTTGAAGGCGATATAGTAGATTTTTGTACCGATTCCATTCGTCACTTCTCCCCAAGTAAAATTTCTAACTATTATAACTGATTTCAGATGACCTGGAAACATAAATGCCACAAAATTTTAAATTTTTTACGTTAAACTAATAATCTTTATAAAAAAATCTGTGTCATTAAAATGGTTATGAGCATCTTAATGACACAGACTGTTATTCCTAGCTATCTTGTTCTGTCAAAATAATTGGATCACCTTCAGTAATTACAATCGTGTGTTCGTACTGTGCAGATCGTCCACCGTCTACGGTTCTAGCAGTCCAATTATTACTATCCAACTTACTACGCCAGTCCCCTTCGTTTAACATCGGTTCAATGGTAATAACCATACCAGGTTTTAAACGAAGGCCTTTATTCGGTAAGCCAAAATGCGGGATATGAGGATCTTCATGAATAGTTGGTCCAATTCCATGACCAGTAAAATCACGTACTACTGAGAAACCTTCCGCTTCAGCATACGTTTGAATGGCATGGCCAATATCTCCGATTCTATTTCCAGCTTTTGCTTGTTCAATACCTAAATATAACGATTTTTTAGTAACTTCCATTAAACGTAAGCCTTTTTCATCGACATTCCCCACCGCATACGTCCAAGCAGAGTCAGCAAGACCACCATCCAGATTTACGACCATATCAATTGTTACAATATCTCCGTCCTGTAATTTGTCTTCTCTAGGGAAGCCATGGCAGATTTCGTCATTTATAGAGGCACAAGTTGCATAAGGGAAACCATTATAACCCTTTTGCTCTGGAACAGCCCCATGCTTTTCCAAAAATTGATCTACAAATGTATCGATTTCCATTGTACTAATACCTGGCTTTATCATTTTTGCAATTTCTTTATGAACTTGAACTAATAGATCCGCAGCCTTTTGCATTTGTTCAACTTCACGCTTACTTTTTCTAGTAATCATTTAATCGTCCTCTCTATTTAATCATCTTTCAATGCTTTTCAGTTATATTTATCATTTCATTAGTGTATCACATTTTATGGGTACTTTCATCACTACGACATGAATCCATTTCTTCAATTTTAATTTAGACTTTAATCACAATTACTGTACATTCGCCCGGTCATCAAATTATTGCGTACATACATTGTTATAGAGGAGGTGGCAGTAAATGAGCAATAAAGAAGGTTATGGAACTGGATTTGCTTTACTTGTTGTGCTATTTATCCTGTTAATCATCGTAGGTGCAAGCGGCTATAATAATGGTGGTAACTACGGATATGGTGGCGGTTGGTGGTGTTAAACTCCAACCTGTTAACAACTTTATATAACTAATTTTAGGAGGTGTTATTATGGGACGCGGATTTGAAGGCGGATTTGCGCTAATTGTAGTTTTATTTATCCTGCTTATCATCGTTGGTGCAGGCGGATATAATAGATACTAATTTCAAGAGGGGGAGTTAATCCCCCTCTTTTTATTTAGAAATACTCATGAATATGATAAATTTTACCATTTTCTATACTTGCTTCATCATTTAAAATATCAATTAACACTCCACCAACTGAATTCGTATCCCTCAGTTGGTTTGTTTCTTTATAACCCTTAAACTTTTCCACTTCTTTAAAGGACTCTTTTGAGCTAGAACGGATTGTTTGTTGCATCGAAGTATCCATTATCCCAGGATTAAATGCAATTATTTTATGACCTGTTTTCAGTGTTTCTTGTTCTAATGCTACTGTTTTTGTATACATGTTAATACTTGCCTTTGAACTACAATAGGCACTCCAACCATAAATAGCTCGGTCTGCCGCACCTGAAGTAATATTTACACCGATAAACGTTCTGTTCGCATTTGTCGAATAACTTAGTAGCTGATTCATTAATACAATAGGTGCAATTGTATTTATCTGAAAATGATCGATGATTGCCTGGTTATCTAATAAGCTAGCTTGATTAATTGGATCGATAACGGCAGCATTGTTAATCAGATATATTAATGATGGTGAGTATGATTCAATATCCACTTTTAGTTTTTCAATCGTATCTTCTAACTCATCAAGTTTGCTAACATCACAAGAATAATGGTGGAATTTCACATTATTTTTATGGGCAATTTTTTCCAATCGATCATTCTTACTTCTTGAAATCCCTAATACATGTATTCCTGACTCTAAAAATAACGTAGCAACTGATTCTCCTAACCCTTTAGAAACTCCTGTAATAATGGCAAGCTTCATTTCTCACACCGCACCTTCTCCGTTATACGAAACTATCGGCATCTTCTTTTCAATTCTTTCTCTGATTTCTTCCATTCTTCTCTGTAATCTTTCGTCTCTATCTTCTGGAGCAATTTTCTTATGTAAGGCAGCATATAAGGTAATATCACGTACTTTTAAGAAAAGCGGTAATAACTTCTCCCAATCCTTTGGTGGCTCCTTCTCTAGTGTATACCCTTTCATAAATGCAGTAAGAAAAGTTGCTGTAAACGAATTTTTTTCCTTCATACTTGTAAGATTAGTAAATAATGCAGAGCATGTATAATAAAGTGGTATAGCAATATCAGATACATGCCAAAAATAACAAGCATCATCAAAATCAAAAATAGAAATACTTTCACCATTAAAAAAGAAATTCCCGTAATGTATATCATTATGGATAAGTCCAAAGTCTTCCTTTGGTAAGCTGTGTAAAGCCTTCACTATTTCTTGTGTACGAGCAACGACTATATCATTATCGATATATTTATCTACTTCAAACAGATCATCTTCATACCAAAACTTACGAAGTTTTTGTTTTGGATGATAATTAACCGTTACTCGATGCATTTTAGCCGTTTCTCTACCCCATTTTTCAAATAAATCTTCATTAAATAATTCATCCGTTACTCTCAAAGCTTTACCTTGTACTTTTGAGAATAAGCAAGCAAAAAAGATCGTATGATCCTTCGCTATTTTCTTCTCAATATATGTTTCGTTTGAAGATTTATAAATAGTTGGAACGTTTACATGTTGACTGTTTAAATAGTTAATCCAATCCAATTCTCCTAATATTTCTTGCTCACTTCGATGAGAGCTGTGCGTTACTCTTAATATATAAGGATGATTATCTTTCATTACTTCGTATACATAATTTTCAAACCCACTTAAAACCTTATACGAATCATCAAGCTTAAACACCCTCAAAAAATAATCTAAAATATCTTTACTATAAACATCCTCTACTACCTTCTCCATATTATCCCCCCTTAAGTAAGGTTGGGACAAAGCCATCTCTTTTTTTAAAAAGACAAAACATGAACCTAGTGTATCTAGCTAGCCTAGGATATTTTACTTTAACTTCGCTTCGTCCCTACCTTATTTGTTATCTATTAGCTACTTCATTCCAATAATATACGAGTGTTTCCATACCTTTATCATAACTATTTAAAGGAAAACTTTCATTTGGGGAATGGAGTCTATCATCTGGTGTTCCAAACCCTAGTAGAACAATTGGCATATTATAAATGTCTTCTATCCACTCTACTACTGGAATCGAACCACCCATTCTTACAAAGACGATTTCCTTTCCAAATGCTTTCGTATAACTTTCTGCAGCTTTTTGAATTAATGGATGATTTGGTTCAACTTTATAAGCCTTAGCAGAAAGCTTTTCTTTTTTCACTTGAACGTTTACTCCTTTTGGAGCAACTTTTTCCACGTGAGATACAATTGCTTGCTGAATTGTATCTGGATCTTGCCCAGGTACTAAACGACAAGTAATTTTTGCAGTTGCTGAAGTGGGGATAATTGTTTTTGTTCCTTCCCCTTGATATCCACCGTATATACCATTAATCTCTAAAGTAGGTCTTGCCATCGTATGTTCTTTCGCCGTATATCCTTTTTCTGACACTGTTTCCGTTATACCGGTTGCTTTCACAAAGTCCTCACTAGGAACTTGTTTAATTAATTGTCTTTCTTCTTCGGCTAAATCTTCCACCCCATCATAGAATCCATCAATCGTTACAACTTCATCAACATCTTTCATTGATGCAAGAATATGAGATAATGCCATGATTGGATTACGAACAGCACCACCATACATTCCAGAATGTAAATCATGGTCTGGACCTGACACGGTAATTTCCACCCCAGTGAATCCTTTTAATCCGTAAAGAATGGTAGGCTGATTATTTGCAACCATACCAGAGTCAGAAATTACTGCAAAATCAGCTTGAAATAGATCTTTTTTCTCCTGTAGCATTGAATAAAGATTTTCACTGCCTATTTCTTCTTCCCCTTCTAAACATACTTTTACATTCAGTGGAAGTTTTCCTTCTGTTTTCATTAGTGCTTCAAATACAGCTAAATGCATAAATACTTGCCCTTTATCATCACTAGAACCACGTGCATATAAGCGGCCATCCCTAATTTCTGGTTGGAATGGGTCACTATCCCACAGTTCAATTGGATCTACAGGCTGAACATCATAATGCCCGTAAAGAAGAACTGTTGGAGCTTCTGGTCCTGCTTTTGTATATTCAGCATACACAATCGGATGTTTTTTCGTTTCGAGTTGTTTTATATTTTCAAAACCAATTTCTGATAAGTAAGTTTCTAAAAAGTTCGCTGCTTGTCTGACATCATTTTTATGTACACTATCGGTGCTAACACTTGGAATGGAAAGAAATTCATTTAGTTTTTGTAGTAGACGGTCTCGACTCTCCATTAAGTACGTTAATGCTTTTTCACTCATATAGACATCCCCTTCTCATTTATTGTGTATATTTTAGCATAGATTAGAATCGTTTAATATAAGTTAATAGGAGGAGTGAAAAATAAAATAAGCAGCCGTTAAGCTGCTCCAATTAATTTCCTATAGCTTGGTCCAAGTCTTCCATTAAATCACGAACATCTTCTATTCCTACTGATATTCGAATTAATCCATCTGTAATTCCTAATTCCATCCTTCGATCATATGGAATCGATGCGTGTGTCATTTTAGCTGGAATAGAGATTAAACTCTCTACTGCTCCTAGACTTTCTGCTAACGTAAAATATTTTATTTCTTTCAATATATTCTCTGCTAATTCTCCACTACCTACATCAAATGATATCATTCCACCAAATCCTGTTGATTGTTGCTTAGCAATTTGGTGTCCAGGATGAGTTTTGATTCCTGGATAGTATACAGACTTTACGTTATCATGGTTTATTAAATAATCGACGATTTCTTTACTGTTATTCTCAATCTGCTCCATACGAAGTGCAAGCGTTTTAATTCCTCGCATTAATAACCAGGAATCTTGAGGGCCTAAGACAGCACCAACTGAATTTTGGAGAAAATGGATTCTGTCCGCCAACTCATCCGATTGGACAGCAACAAGTCCTGCAACAACATCACTATGCCCGCCAATATACTTAGTTGCACTATGAACGACGATATGTGCACCTAAATCTAATGGTTGTTGCCAATATGGTGTAGCAAATGTGTTATCTACAATTAACAATAATTGATGTTCCTTTGCTATTTCGGCCATTTTCTTTATATCGGTAATTTTCAACAATGGATTTGTCGGTGTTTCAATGAAAATTGCCTTTGTATTTTTTTGGATAGCATTTTGTACCGTTTCCGGTTTCGTTGTGTCAATAAACGTGTGGTCTAGCTTAAATTTTTTCAACACCTTTGTCATTAAACGAAAAGAACCACCATACACATCATCTGTAATAATGACATGATCTCCTGCCTTCAATAACAACATGATAGTAGAAATTGCTGCCATTCCAGATCCAAATGCAAATCCATGTGAACCATTTTCTAAATTTGCAATCACTGTTTCCAGTGCATGTCGAGTTGGATTGCCTGTTCGAGCATATTCATAGCCTCGTAAATTTCCAACCCCATCCTGTTTAAATGTACTCACTTGATAGATTGGAACTGAAACTGCACCAGTTTGTTCATCTTGTGTTATTCCTCCATGAACCATTTTTGTTTTAGAACGCATTATAGACTCACTCCTTTCACTTTAGGATAAATGTGTTTACTCAAATAGCGGTCACTACTGTCTGGAAAAATAGTGACGATATTCGTGCCTTTCTTAGCAATTTTAGCTTCTTGTAATGCCGCATACATTGCTGCGCCAGAAGAACTTCCAACTAGCAACCCTTCTATTCGTGCAAGTTCCTCCACCATCTTAAATGCATGGTCATCTGATACCGTATAAACTTCATCAAAGAATGTTGGGTCTAAAAAGTACGGTAGAAATTCCATTCCAATTCCTTCTGTACGATGAGGACCAGGCTCTCCACCCGCTATAATAGAACCCTCTGGCTCTACAATAATTGTTTTAATGGCAGAATTCTGTTCTTTTAAATACTTAGAACATCCCATGAATGTTCCACCAGAACCTGCACCTGCTATAAATACATCTATCTCCCCCTCTAGATCCTTCCAAAGTTCTGGTGCAAGTGTCTTATAGTAAGTGTTTGGATTTGCGATATTGGAAAATTGTTGCGGAGAATAACTATTCGGGATTTGTTGCAGGAGTTCTTTTGTTTTATTTATTGCACCAACTATACCTGCCTCTCTTGGGGTATGAACAATCTCTGCCCCTAAAGCTTGCATAATGAGTTGTTTTTCTTTACTAAAATGTTCTGGAACGACAAATATTGCCTTTAAATTATACTTCCTAGCTGCTAATACTAATCCAATTCCTGTATTACCTGCCGTTGGTTCGATAATCGTTCCACCTGGTTGAATTTGTCCAGTCTTGAGTGCATCTCGAATCAGTTCTATTCCCAACCGGTCCTTTATGCTACCACCTGGATTGTAAAACTCTAGTTTTGCATAAATATTTACATCTTTTGGTAAGTCAAAATTATTTATCCTAAGCAATGGAGTGTGGCCAATAAGCTCATCTAAAGACTGGTATACAGTCATTTTATCCCCCCGTTATTTAGAATACTTCATGCCATTCATCCTTCTTACTAAGCATCTTATCTGCTATTTCTTTTGCGCCTTCTAGACTGTGATTAGCTGCCCATCCACATTGAACTTCATTACATGCTGGAACTTCAGTAGCTTGTAAAACGTCTCGTAAAGTTTTCTCCAAAGCTACTACAACATCATTATAGGAATCGTTATTAAGAATGGATAAATAAAATCCTGTTTGGCATCCCATCGGGCTAATATCTAATACATTTTCCATATGATTTCGAATGTTTTCCGCCATTAAATGTTCAATGGAGTGTAAGCCTGCCATTTCCATATGCTCTTTATTTGGCTGTTTGAAACGAAGGTCATATTTATACACTTTATCTCCGTTTAAACCTTCTGTGACGCCAACGAGTCTAACGTATGGTGCTTTTACTTTTGTATGGTCTAGATTAAAACTTTCTACATTCATTTTTTTCATTTCACATTTCCCCTTTTCCTTTTTTAAATTAGTAAATAGTTATCTATCCATTTTTTATAGCTATGATTAACCATACAAAATCATTCATTTGCTTAAAAGTAATCGAAAAATTCTTATCTTTAAATATTTTTTCAATCGTATCGGTTGTTGGGTAGTACTCTCTTTTTAGATCTTCTACTAAAGTTGTATAACCATTCCTCTCAGCTTCATCAATAACCTTTTGTTTTGCTGCTACTGATTCAAACATCGTATCGGCAAAAACAACTCGATCATTTTTTTCTAATAATGTTGTAAACTTTTTTACTGCAACTTCCTTTTCAGCATCTGTCAAGTGATGAAAAGCATACGTACTAACAATTGTTTGAATAGGTATATTTAGTTCTGGATATTGAAGAAAATCACCATCTAAAACAATAGTCTCTGGTATCTTTTTTTCGAAAATCTTACGCATCGCTTGAGATGGTTCAATACCAATAACATCATGGCCAGCTTGTAAAAGCTTTTTCGTTAAATTTCCTGTTCCTACTCCAAACTCAAGTACATTCCCCTTCGATTGCATCGTTACTTCTTGCAATATCTCATCGTAGTTCCGAAAAACCTCTCTATATTCAGGATCTATTCCAGCAACAGTTTGGTCATAATCTTCTGCCCATCCATCAAATATCTCAATAAACTCGCGACCCATTTCTCTCAACCCCATTCTAAACCACAGTAAAACACTATGTTTAATAAGGATTATATGTAAACGAGAGGTATATGTTGCTATGGAAAACAAAAATAGTGCTCCCATTTTTGGGAGCACTACCATTTATCTGTTTTGTGGAAATATACGTTCTATCATATTTCCAAATTCTTCAAAGAATCCCTCAATTGGTTCACCATTGTCTATATCATCTGCATAATTGTTTGCCAAATTTAAAAAGTCTGGGTTAGTGGACACGTATACATTTTCAATGGAATTATCTACAGACTGAACAATTTCAGAAATTCTCTTCTTAACATCATCAGTCAATTTATTCCCTTTATTATTACCATTATTGTTATTTGTATCTAATTCAGCGGCAACATACGCATTGTTATCCGTAGTAATGACATATGCATTATCAATTACATCCATCTTTTCGACAATTAAATCTGCCGCTTCTTCCGCTACATCATAGCGATTCGTTTCGCCTTCCTTGTCATTACGGTCATCTTTACTATATCGAACTTGTTCTGGACTATGGTAATTTCGTGTACCTTGATAATTATTTGGCTCTTCTAGATCACGTTGAAGTGTATAGTTTCTGTTATTATCTGGGTGATTTTGATATCTTACTGGTTCTATATTTTGATTTAACGTTCCTTCTTGTCCTCTACTCTCCTCATTATCCGCTCCACATCCAGTAGCAAATAAAAGGGTTGCCGCTGCCATCGTAATCAGTTTTTTCTTCATCAAACATAATCCCTCCCTTTCATTTTTTTAGTATGTAACAGCAATAACTGTTTATGCTAACTAGGGCTCGCCTTAAATTGGAAGGGACACCAATTTTGTATGTGCAAAATATATATGTATTAAGGGGAAGCTATAAATACCCTTGGAGTTTTAAGGAGGGGAAACCATGGACATTCCAGACTACGATAAAGCGCTATATTATACACTATGGGGACAATGGGATGATTTACTTGTACTAATGGTGCGTACAAAGGATGACATGTTATCCAAAAGAATACAAAATTTCCTACATGCTTACCATTATTCACTAGATAACCAAAAAATAATCGACTCACATGAGAATCTTCTTTACTATATTGACCATGCAATGAAATACACCACTCCAATGGCTATAATGGAAGTATAGGAAATAAAAACAGCTGATCTTTTTTATTGGATCAGCCGTTTTTTTTAGTCATTATTATTTCCTCTATGTTTCTTATCATGTTTATTTTTATGATGGTTATTATCTCTCCCTTTGTTCCCTTTACCATCATGTCTTTCATTATATTTCCAGTTTTTTTTATCTGCCTTCTCTACTCTCGGATGTTCTTTCTGTTTTTTATGTTGAATATTATATTTGTCATTATTCCGATTTTTGTTTTGGTATTGTTCATGATACTTATCTTTTTCGTTATGTTCATGCTTCTTTTCTTTTTTCTCTTTACCTCGATTATCCGATTCCTGCTTATCTTTTTCTCGTTTTTCATGACCTGGAATGATATGACTTTTTCCAAAATCTACTTTATGTTTATTATAATTATTACGCATTAGTTCATTGTGTTTATTATTTTTATTTGAGTTTATATCCCCATTTTTACCCTTTAATTCACTTGGATGCATTTCTTCCTTGGAGATCTCGATTAAATCTTCTTTCTGCTCAACGGAACTAGGTGTCACTATATCTTTTTCATTTGATTTTTCAATAACTTCGTCTTTGGAACTTATTTTTTTATTATGAAAAAATGATTCCAAAACCTCGCTGTCTTCTTCTGTAACAATAGCTTTTTCATGATTATGCACTTGCTCTGCTAACACTTCATTCATGGATAATTTCTTTTCTTCTGCTAGTTCTCTAACTTCTTCTGGAATTTTAACTGTAATTACTTCCCATTCAGAAGGTTTGCTTGCAAAATGTTTTTTAATAATCTGATCTACTGGATTTTTATCAATACTCTCTAGATAGTGGACGCCAATAACGACATTTCTGTATGTATTGACTAATCCTTTTTCTTCGCTTTTATTAATAATAAGATCAATAGCAACTTCCAGTTTTTTACCTTTTAGCTCTTCAATTTCGGCAAGAATTTGGGCTGCGTCATCATTAAATGGTGTAATGCCCAACACTTCATAGTCATCATTAATTTCCAGCTCGATACTAGGATTGATGTCAATATCTACAAAAGCATACGTTTTATTACTATTCATTACCATATAAAATGGGAATAATGCTATCAATAAGATACAAGCAAGTGTGATTACACGTTTCGTAACAAACATACTTTTCAATTGACTAAGCCATTGTTTCTCAACAAGAGGCTCATAATTCACTTCAAACCCTATATCCATATCTGTTATTGGATGAGCTTTTTCAAATAAACCATCACGAGTCATTACAATGGTATATTTTCGATGTTTCTCCATGATAATTCCTTTCTTCACTGGCCCACCCCCTTCAAGTAATCTTTGAGAAATACATAATCTCCTCTAAGAATAATGAATATAGCTAAGATAAATTTTCGATTTCTTTCCAACGTCTTTTTACTAACTTCAACTTTACTAGATAATTGCTTTATTGGAAGTTTTTTCTTTTGTTCCACGTATTCGCTTAATTCATGATTATCATGAATTAAGCGGGCAATGCTTACAGCTGTTTCACGAGCATCACGGTGCTTAGGAGCAACTTCAACTAAATCCGCTATTGATAATTTGTAAGTAGCAAGTTTCTTTTTAAAATCTAGGATTTCTTCTCGTCGGTACCATCCTTCTTGTTCTTGCTGATACTTATCTCTAACAGCCTCAATTTCTGTTGGGTTTTCCATATTCTCTTCATCATATGTTTCATCTAAAGATATGGATTGTGGATACTTATTTTGTGATCTAATATAGTCAATGACTTTACGCTTAATAACTAAATTAGCAAACGTTAAAAAGGAGCTTCCACGCTCAGGCGAAAATAACCGCATGGCATCATTAAAAGCGGTTAATCCAATACTAAATTCATCATCTCGTTCTGGATCAATATATCGTTTACACACCTCGGACACACATTTAGCAATGAAAGGTTGATACTTTTTCAGTAAATAATTTTGAGTATCTTCATCACCAGATTGTGCACGGGTAACTAATTCTTCCAAGGGGACTTCTTTTAAGAGTTCATGCTTCAAAACGCATCCCCCTATCATTAATATATTTCGTTTTTATTACATTTTTTTTGGGTGTAATATCTACTTCTATTAAAAAATCTAATCTATTTATATTTAAATAGGCCATAATTAACCCACCATTACATATATTTTTTTCTATTTAAGAATATGATAATCTTATCGTAATACTATTACAGCTTGTATTACTCCATGTTACAATTTGTTTAAAAATGTAGGTTAATACCCTTTTTCACGAAATTATGGCCGAATCTTTTATCTTATACTGTTTATTTCATTTCATTTATCGAAGTACTATTTAATCGATCGTAAAAATAATCTATTGGAACAAATAAACCTACTTTACCATGAACTTCATGATTTAAAGTTGCAAAGATAACACCAATGACTTCCCCATCCGAATTAATAATTGGACTACCACTATTACCTCTATAAACAGGTGCCTGGATCATAAGAACAGGTAATTCCCAGCTATTTAGTTCTGTATAGCCTATGATTGTCCCTTCATTTGCTATTCCATTAAAAGCTAATGGGTTACCTATAAAAGATATTTCTTCCTCTTCTTCAAATAACGTCTTCTCTGCTAACTTTAAATGCGGGAGTGCTTTTTCACTATTTACTTTTAATAAAGCAAGATCCACCTCTGGATACTCCTCAACAATTTCTGCTGAAAATAGCCCTTCTTCAGGAAAAGCAACTGTAATAGTTGTCCCTTCATCAATGACATGATAATTTGTCAGAATAAATCCATCATCTGAAATAGTAAAACCAGTACCCTTACTATCCCCTGTCTCAATGACAACGATAGCTTCCTTGTAGGCCTTAATATCGTCTTTAGTCGATAATTTTGCTGAAGTAATTAAGAAATCAATTGCAGGAATAGAAAAAGTTGATGGAAGGATGGCAATTACATTAATAAAAAGCGCAATCGCAATAAGCCAAAACATCCATTTTGGAAATGGACGTTTTGGCTTTTTGGACTGATGTTCCATAGTAGCTCTAATGAGTGCTTCTTTTCTTGCTTGTTCTACAATCTCATAAAGCTCCTCATCATCAAACTCTTCATATAAATCTTCATCAATAATGTCGGATTTTATATTTTCTTCTTTACTATTCATTTGCTAACACCCCATATTTGTACGTAACTACATCGCTCTCTGTGATACCCCTTGTTGCATTTTGTACATTTGATAGTAAGTGCCTTTTTCTGCAATTAATGAATCATGGTTTCCTTCTTCTATAATTTTACCATGTTCCAAGACAAAAATGGTATTAGCTTGTTGAATAGTAGAAAGCCTGTGGGCAATAACTAATGTTGTTCTACCTTTCTTTAATACTTCAAGTGCATTCTGGATGACTGTTTCTGTTTCCGTATCAATATTAGCTGTTGCTTCGTCTAATATTAGTATGGCAGGATCAAATGCTAGTGCACGTGCAAAGGAAATTAATTGACGTTCACCTAATGAATAGGTGCTACCGCCTTCAGTTACCCGTTCGTCATACTTTTTCGGCAACTTATCAATAAACCGGTCAGCTCCAACGGTTTTTAATGCTTCGATGGCTCTTTCTCGAGAGATTTTTGGGTCATTCATCGTCACATTGGAAAGGATCGTACCAGAAAATAAGAAAGGGTCCTGTAATACGATACCCATATGACTCCTAACTTGCTGTCTAGACCACTTCATAGTCGGATTGCCATCAATGGTGATTTTACCTTTTTGCGGATCATAAAATCGGAATAAGAGATTCATAATAGAACTTTTACCAGAACCAGTATGACCAACAAATGCTACTGTTTCTCCTTCTTTAATGGAGAAAGAAATATTTTTTAATACATAATCTTCGCCTTCATATGCAAAGGAAACTTGATCAAATGTAATATTACCTTTATAGCGGGTAATTTCCTTTTCATTGACTTCTTCCCCTTCTAAATCCATTAACTCAAAAACGCGTCCACCTGCTACCCTTGCTTGCTCTAACAATGGTAATTGATTAACAATATCACTTACTGGCTCAAATAATCGGGTTAGCAAGTCAACAATCGCATAAAGCATCCCAATGGATATAATACTATTCAAATCAAGGGAAGCAGAACCAAAGTACCAAATGAATGCAACAAACGCTAAGTTACGAAATACGGTAACTAAGTTGTATTGTGTTAAAGCACTTAACTTTAGTAACTTTCGTTGATACGTAAAATGTCTCGTATTTAGTTCTTCAAACTCACTCCTAGTTTGTTTCTCCCTACGAAACGCTTGAATGATTGGCATTCCTTGTATTGCTTCATTTATCTTTCCATTAATTTCACTCACTGTTGCACGAATGACTTTATTATATTTTGTTCCATAATATTTATATAGCTTCATCCAAATAAATATCAGTGGCACTAACAATAAAAACCAAGCTGCTAACTTCGCATTTAAAATAAACAATGCGACAAATATCCCGGCCATGTATATCGCACTTGTAATAATAATACTCAATACACGTTCATATAAATCACGAATTGCTTCTGTATCGTTTGTAACTCTAGCAACAATCGACCCAGCAGGATTATCTACATAATAATTAATTGGGATTGCTTGTGTATGTTCAAAAATATCATTTCGCATCTTTTTAACAATTTGATTTGAAGCTTTTTGTAATAAAAATGTTTTATAAAACTGAAAGATCGCTGCTATTAACAGTAATCCAACATATAATCCTAACAGTAATAAGATTGGCCTTTGCTCTGGTTGAAAAAATGTATATAAATCACTGGTAGATATTCTCTCACCGGTAAAACTAACTTCCTCTGTCTGTGACTTAATAGAAATCATATTATCGCTTACGGTTCTCTCCCCTATAAGAGGAACATCCCCTTTCACAAGATAATATTCTCTACCGATTTGTAAAATCGTATAAGTTGATACAATTTCTTCATTTTCTTCTAATCGGTCCCCACGCTTCAAATAATTATCTTGATATTCAATTGTCGTCCGGTCATCCTTTTCACTAACTTGATACCAAGTTCCTTCAATACCAACAATATGTTCGTCTATAATTGTTTTTGCGATTAATGGTCCAGCTAATTCTAATGCTGTAGCAATAATTAGAAATAGTATTCCTAGTAAAATTTGTTTTTTAAATTGCAAGGCATAATTAAATAATCTACGTTCTGTTGATCTCTTCTTCATTAGGAGATCACCTCCTCATCATCGAGCTGTTGCTGTTCATACTGTTCTTTATACCAGCCCTGATTCGCCATTAACTCTTCATGAGTCCCTTCCTCGACGATTTTTCCATCTTCAAGAACAATAATATGATCAGCATGAGTAACAGCAGACAGTCGATGTGCAGCAATAAGTGTTGTTTTGTTTTGTCGTTCCTTCCGTAAATGGTCTATGATTTTCGATTCTGTTTTTCCATCTACGGCAGATAATGAATCATCTAAAATTAATATCTCTGGATTTTTAATAAATGCTCTCGCTAATGCAACTCGCTGTTTTTGTCCTCCTGACAGAGTTACACCACTCTCGCCAACTTTTGTGTCGAGTCCTTTAGGTAATTGTTTAATATCGTCAACAAATTGAGCAAGCTCCATAACGCGATAAATTTCCTCATCACTTGCATCACTTTTACCAAATTGAATATTTTCCCTCACACTTTTAGAGAACATAACTTGATCCTGTGGTACATAACCAATCCAAGAACGAATTTGTTCAAGTGTAATACTTTCAATATTGACATCTGAAATAGAAACTTTTCCTCTTATTCCTGGATATTGTCTAAGTAATAATTTGAATAACGTTGTTTTACCTGCACCAGTCTTCCCAACAATTCCTATCGTTTGACCATTTATGATGTTCAAATTAATATTATCTAGTTGATTTATTTTTGTACCTGGATAGGAAAATGATACATTATCAAATTTAACAGTTTCTACTTTGGAAACTTCGATTGGTTGTTCCGGTTCTTTCACATCAACTTCATAGTTAATTGTTTCGTTCACTCGATCCAGTGACGCATTCCCTCGCTGTAATACGTTTATTAATTCACCAACAGCGAACATTGGCCAAATTAACATACCAAGATAGACGTTAAAAGAAACTAAATCTCCAAGTGAAATAACATTTTGGAAAACTAACATCGTTCCATAACCTAGACCAATCGTATAAGAGAGTCCAACTAATATTTTCATCGTAGGTTCAAACATCGCATCAATTTTAGCAACAGCAATGTTTTTCTCATACACATCTTCAGTCATTTTTTCAAATCGAGTTTTATCCTGTTTTTCCTGAACAAATGCTCGAATCACACGAACACCACGAATAGACTCCAATACTTCATTATTCATATTTCCAAAAGCAGCTTGTGCTTCTGTAAAACGAGCATGTATCGCAGCACCATATTTATTCATAATAATTGCCATAATTGGCAGTGGAATTAAAGCTGCTAAGGTCAACTTCCAACTAATTGTAAATCCCATCATTGCAATTAGCATGAACATGAATGTTGTCGAGTCTACTAGTGTTAAGACCCCAAATCCTGCTGTTTGGGCAATGGCCTTTAAATCATTCGTACTTCTTGCCATTAAATCCCCTGTCTTATACTTGCTATAGAAGGTTGGCGTCATTTTTAAAAAGTGATCTACTAGCTTTGAACGTGTCCATCGTTCTAAAATAACTGCACCACTAAATAACGTATAATCCCATAAAAATGAAATACTATAATGGACAACTATAAGTACTAAATAACCGACTATTATTATCATTAGCAATTTGGATGTCAACGTATCGAATTGAATCTGATCGATTGCAAACCCTAATAAACGTGGTGGTATTAACCCAATCGCACTCGCTACCATAAGTGCAATAACAGCAAACGTATACCGTTTCCAATAATGCTTAAAAAACCAATCCAACTTCTTAAAAACCGAAAACATAAAATCACCCACTAATCTCTTTGATTGTAATTATTACAGCTTTTTATTATTTATTTTTTGTTAATGTCTGAGAGTTAAATTACATCCTTACTCTGAGGGACAACGTAAGACAATTAACAACAAAAAAATGCATGCGCCAATGACGCATGCATGTAAAATCAAGGAACAAAAAAACAAATTCATCCCATATATTACAAAAAGGTCACAGCACACTGTGACCTTTAATAAACGATTCTGATATTATGTAAAAAATTAATACATACTACTCCGCTTATCAGAGGCCACATGAATTATATAGTTATATGCTTTTTCCATTACAATTACGTTTTCCATTTTCATGCCCTCCTTTTCATTAATTAATACTATCTCATTATAAATTGGTAAAATTAAGAAGTCAACATTTTTTGTAAATACTTATTCTCATTCTAATATTAAGAAATTTTAACCTAAAGTTTCTTTAACTTTTATTTTTATTTTTATTTTAGGTTTTAATATTGTTTTATTTGGGTATTAGGGAAAAAGGAAATAATATGTCCTATTGTTTCCTTCGATAACTCTGTTGCTAGTGATATTTCTTCTAGGGTTGCAAATGGATGTTTCTTAATATATGTACGTACTTTTTCAAGTTCTAACAAACAATCATTACACATGTAAAATGCACTATATTCTTTTGGTCTTTTACATAATCTACAATTATGTAAGTTCATCTCAATTGCCCCCCTTATTATTTTGTATATGATTCGAATACTGCTATAGTTTTTTTAGGGTCTTACATGAACAAAAGGAGTGATTATAATGCATCTTGATGATATGTTAGCTTACAATAAAATTTTCGTAGAAGGAAAAGAATATGAACAATATGCAACAGATAGTATCCCAAATAAGAAAATGGTTATTTTTACATGTATGGAGTCCCGCTTAGTAGAATTATTACATCGAGCACTTAATATCCAAAATGGAGATGTAAAGGTGGTTAAAAATGCTGGGGCAATTATTAGAAAACCTTTCGATAGTATTATGAAAGGAATATTAGTTGCCATTTATTCCTTACAGGCAGAAGAAGTTACTGTTATTGGTCACTATGATTGTGGTATGTCTAAGGTAGATACAAAAGCTTTAACACAGACAATGATAGAAAGAGGAATTCCCGAAGAAACGATTCGTACATTACAACATAGTGGAATCGATTTTGATGATGAATTTCATGGATTTGAAACAGTTGAACAATCTGTAATGCAAAGTGTTAACTTAATACGAAACCATCCACTCTTACCTCCATATGTTAAAGTTCACGGTTTAGTTATTGATCCAGACACAGGTAAAGTAGATGTTATAACGAGAGGCTGGGACAAAACCCCAGTAAATTAATATAAGCATGGTCCTTACCAACGTTTTAATGGTAAGGACCATGCTTATTATTTTTTGCACGCAATTTTCTGATATTAAAGTAAACAAAAAGGACACC
>NZ_BMEY01000006.1 GCF_014637405.1 Ornithinibacillus halotolerans | reverse complement strand
ACCGCCAAAAACGGCAAATCTAGTTTAGGAAATGGAAATGATTTCAAAAAAACTGGTTCCAAGCAATTTTCAATCGCTTGGAACCAGTTTTTTATTACTTTCTGGCTAGTTTTGTCCCAGCCTCTTTCTATTTCCCACTCTTTTCCTTCTGCCAAATCATAAATTCAATTATTGGTCTTAACTCTATCAAATTATTCTTCTCTATCCCTAAGTTTCTTAAATCCTCAATAAAATCTACCCATTCTTTGTCAATAAGTTCATTAGCCGATTCGATCCCAATTAACGAACGTAAATCCACTTTAAGTACATGTGCAATTTTTACTAATACTTGAATGGACGGGTTATCATTCTGGTTACGCTCAATATTACTTAAATAAGACTTCGATATTTCTGCACGCTCAGCCAACTCAGATAAACTTAATCCCATACTTTTTCTTCTCTTTTTAATATTTTCTCCTATCATCTTTATAACCTCGTTTTCAATTTGCTAAAGTGGGACTAAGTAGATAACTTCTGTTCCTTATAATACTCATCCCTTAATAACCTTTCACAAATAGCATCTTCACTTAATTAAACTTATCTTAAAACAAATACTTAGTTCTTTATAAAGAACATACTTTTATCTTATTCTAATCTATTAAAATAATCAAGATGTTAAAGAGCTTATAAATAGATTTCTTTAAAATAGTATAAAAGTAGTAGATATAGATGGAACATTGACTAAGGAGCTGTCTCTAAATCATACCCATTGGGATGCAGTTGTTGCCAACGCCATGCATCTTGACACATTTCTTCTAGTCCTCTTGTTGCTTTCCACCCCAAGTATTTTTCAGCTTTTGTAACATCGGCATAACATATCGCTGTATCTCCTGAACGTCTAGGTTTGTAGACAAATGGTATTTTCCTATTTGCTACCTGTTCAAAAGTCCAGATAACTTCTAACACGCTATATCCTTGACCAGTACCTAAATTAAATACATCTAGCCCACTACTCTTTTCTACTCTCTTTAATGCTTGAACATGACCTAAAGCTAAATCAACCACATGTATATAATCGCGTACTCCAGTTCCATCCTTAGTCGGATAATCATTTCCAAAAATAAAAAGAGTCGGTAATTTACCGACTGCTACTTGTGTGATATATGGGACTAAATTATTCGGTACTCCTTTAGGATCTTCGCCAATTAGTCCACTCTCATGAGCCCCAATTGGATTAAAATAACGCAAAATCATAATTCCCCATGACATATCGGAAGCATACACATCTCGTAAAAAAGTCTCAGTCATCTGCTTTGTTCTCCCATATGGATTCGTTGGATTTAATGGAGAAGATTCTGATATAGGATTTAGATGCTGAGCCGTTGAATATACTGTAGCAGAAGAACTAAAGACAAGCCGCTTCACCCCATATAATTGCATAACTTCACATAGGGTAACTGTACAAGCAAAGTTATTACGATAATACTTCATCGGTTCCTTTGTCGATTCAGAAACAGATTTATATCCAGCTAGATGAATAACCGTGTCAATCTTTTCCATTTTAAAGACTTCAGCTAGCTTTCTCTTATCACTTAAACTGAAATAATATATGTTGAAATCCTTGCCTGTAATTTGCTTTACCCGTTTGATTCCTTCAGAATTACTAGTTGATAGATTATCAACAACAACAATTGTATAACCGTTATTTATTAACTCTACACAAACATGCGTCCCAATAAATCCAGCTCCCCCTGTGACAAGAACAGCCATTAGTTCACCACCTTTATTTATAATTGACTTTTGTGATTATCTATTTTTTCCAATACTTCATGAAGATTACTTTCCCACTTTTTAATGTCTAATTTAATTACAACTCTCCCTAATATTACAATGAGAGCTAATGAAATGGAGAGATAGTATTGGTTGTTGAATAGAATCAAATCTAGTAACAACATCAAATAGAACGAATCATCTTCTAGAATGGTTTTAATTATTTTTTTAACCTTTGATGTTGGACGACTGGCAGATTGTTGGTTATGTGAGCTTTCCCTAAATTGGTGATTTTGTTTATTATAATTAATAGTGGAATGTAATACTGCTTGCCTGATAAATAATGTTTCAACATCTTTTTGGGATACGTCTAAAGGCGATAGTTCACTTAATATACCAACTACTAGAAAAATAATCAGGTAGATTATGTGATCTGTACTTGAATACAGTCCGAAACCTATCACAAAGTAAAACAATGGATGAGATAGGTTGTGTACTAACCGATCATAGTAAACTCCTTTAATTGAAGCAGATTTCTTAATCCTTGCTATATTTCCATCGGAACAATCTAGTGTAAATGTAAAGAATGAGATGATGAAGGCTACAAACAATAAACTATAAGAAGAGGATACGATTGCAAAGTATAGAATCGTCGCGGAAAGAATATTTAATGGTAATGTACTAATCGTTACTGTATTTGCAGAGATGGAAGGAAAGATCTTTACAATCATCCATGCTACATACAATCCAAGTTTTCGATGTAAAGCCATATAATAGGTTGCTGATTCATCCTTTTTAGCATATTGTTTCACTTCACTTATCTTCACGATTTATCCCCCTTATAAATACCGAATATATTTGGCCAATGTTTTTATCTTCAATATAATAAATAAAGCAATGACTAGACTGATAAATTTCAAGAATGATGCGAGAATAATTGCATATGCAGCCCCATCTAGACCATATTTGGGAATAAAAATATAGCAACCTATAAGACTACCTATTACCCAAATTGCGGCTAAATATGGTTGTAACTTGAAATTTCGTGTTGCAATTAATCCAGTGTCGAGAAACATGGCGGGAAAACTAAAAATCCCCGCTCCCATTATATAGATAAATAATTGTGAGTAAGCTGTATATTCATTGGTATAGATAATGGTTAACAATAACTCTCCTAATACAATAGTTACACCAATACCTACAACAGCCATAAGAAATCCAATTGTCACCAACAAAAGAAGTAATTTCTGATATTCCTTTAACCTATTTTGTTCAAATAAAGTTGCTAACCGTGTCGCTGCTGGCTGCCTTAGCGAGTCTACTAAACGATTTCCTGCAAAGAGTATATAGAGAAGAGCTGCCAAATAACCTAATTCTTCCGTACCTATAAAATATTCAACAAAATAATTAGGTATATTCGTATTAAAAGAAGTTAGTAAGGCCATCAATCCTAATGGTATCGATAAATGAAATAAGCTCTTTAACTTACTCCATTGAAAATCTATCTGAACTGATTGAAACAAACCCTTCACAACAAGATAGTCAAAAAATAATAGGACCATTACCCAAGTTAGAATTTGACCTACTAACGCCCAAATTAGATTATTCGTTAAAAGTAAAAGTACAAAGAAAACAATAACTGTTCCGATTCCTTTCATTACATTGGAGATCGTTATTAAGTCCATTCGCTCATACTTTTGTAATTGCCCATGAAAAATATCGCTAACCGACTCTGGTAACTTAGCAATTCCAACGAGAAGGAGGATTATAGCTGTATGAAATTCATAACCAAAAATAATAATGACTAAGATTATGATGAATAAAGCAACCCCAACGGAAAGAACCCTCGCTCCTAAGTAATTATCAAAAAGGTATACATTTTTGGTGTCAGTTACGAGTGCTAAACGCAATTTCATATCTGTAAATAATACAATTGGGGCTGTAACTGCCAGACCAAGCGCGTAATATCCTACCATTTCTGGCGTACCTAGTTTCGCAATTACGATTAATAGTAACCATTGTGTAAATGAATAGATGATACTTCCGATTACATTCCAAGTCATATTCATTTTTAATGATAGCTTCTTAATGACACATCTATCCTTCCATTTCCACCAAAAATAAAGACCTAATATGTCACGAGTTTCTGTATGGCACTTGTTTCTGCCTATATACTTTAGCTCGCAAAATATCTGGTCTTTTCCGCGTTTTCAACCAAAAAAGAAGTACAATTAATTTTCCTAACAAGCTGATTGGTTGAAACTTCTTCTCTTCATCAACAACATGACCACCAAATTCTTCTTTAAACCGGTTAATATGCTGCTCCCCTTCCTCCTTTGCATCGACAAAATATCCACCAAAATCGAACCACTTAAGTCCAAGCCTACGAAAACTCTTTATATCCAGCCAATGAAGGTATCGATTGGCCCTCCCAATCATATTTCGTTCTTGGGAGTTTTGAAATCTAGCTGAGGCTGAATGCAATAATGATCCATATGTATCTGTTAAGACATAGGCGTGATAACACAATGGATTGAAGTTCTCATCTGTCATATAAGATATCATTAGTGCATTTTGATCTCTCAGACCTGTTAATCGTTGGAGATTTCCTTTTGGTATATTTTTGTGAGCCGCGAACTCATTAAAAAATTGCAAAAATGCATTAATTTCTTCATCAGTTGGGGATGTTAGTTCAAAATACAATATCGGATCCCTTTTCGAAGCTCGATTAATTTTATATCTTGTATTTTTATGAATTTCTTTATATATCTCGTCTTCGGGTCGATGTACATCAATTACTAAAGTTTTACCGTAACTGTGTAGAATACCTTTTTCTTTAAATGAAACTGTAGATTCATCATTTGGAAATAAAACTCTAGAGGAAATAATGATATCAGCTTCTACACTTAAATTTGTATTCGTGGATCCATATATATCCATCATGTTCACAATTCCACGTTTATAATGAACCTTTACCAATTAGTTCAACTCCTAAATGTCAGTAATATCCGGAATAGTCTTTGGACTGTTTCTTTCCATTTAAAATCGCGCCAATGACATTGGCTCCAGCAAACTGTAATTGTTCCTTAGCCTTTTGAACATCTTCTACCTCATTTTTTTTCGCCCTAACGACTAATAACGTTGCACTACATTGGTTAGCAATTAGATTGGCATCCGTTACGACTAAAATAGGTGGAGTATCAAAAATAACGACATCATACATATTAATTACTGTCGTAATAAAATGGCTCATTTGAGCTGAACCTAGTAATTCTGCTGGGTTAGGAGGAATAATACCACTAGTGACGATATCTAAGTTTGTAATAAAAGTACTAGTAATCGAATCATTAAGCTTAATTTGATCCACTAAATAATTGGATAGACCATAATGATTGGGAACCCGAAATACGTTCTGAATAGATGGCCTTCTAAGATCGGTATCAACTAGCAACACTTTTTTCCCTTCCTGACAGAAAGCGATGGCAAGGTTTGCTGCTGTCATTGTTTTACCATCTCTGGAATGAGGAGAAGTGACCACGATTGTCTTTGTCTTACTTTTAGGCATTGCAAAGTATATATTCGAACGAATCGAGCGAAACTGTTCTGCAATCTGTTTATTTTTTCTTTCAACTGTTATTAAATTTATTCGTTCTGTTGTTTTTTTGTTTCTTTTCATCATCTGCCTCCTTCTCTTTTTTCCCCTTTCTTTTTTCTATTACTGAAACGGATCCTAACACGGTAATTCCCAAATTTTCTATATCGGCTTCAGACTTTACCTTTGTATCTAAAAATTCAAGAAATAATGCCATTCCAATACTAGTTGCCACGCCAATAATTCCTGCAATAAGAATATTAATGAAAGGTCTCGGTTGAATTGGCTTTTGGGATGAAGCAGGATTTGCTTTAGATAATATAAAAACATTATCTATATTCATAATGGATACGATTGTTTTTTGAAAATGTTCTACGATTAAATTCGTTAATTGAGCAGCAAGTTCAGGACTCTCGCCTATAGCTGAAACAGTTATAACTTGTGAATCCTCTCCGCTACTCACTTGAATTTTCTTTCCAAGTTCTTCGGGAGTAGTATTTAGATTTACCTCTTTAATAACCTTCTCTAAAATGGAAGAACTTCTTACAATTTCCTTGTACGTATTAATTAATTCTAAATTCATTTCTAGTTCACCTAAGTTTACTGGATTATTTTGGCTTGGCTGATGGATAACGATAAATTGTGAGGATGATTGATATGTTGGAGTGATGACGAAATAGCTAATAATTACGGCTGTTAAAATTAGGCTAATTGTAAGCGAAATAATCAAAACTATTCGTTTTTTAAGAGTCATGAATATCTCTTGTATGGAAAAGGCATCCTTCATTCGTTCACCTCCAATTTAATCCAAGCACTGTTCTCTTGTGTATCCTTAGGTTGTTGGTTGAAATCAGTATGTATAAGAACAAAACAAACAGCTAAATAAATCCATATAAAACGAATGTTTTCAATATTAATAGTTATTGATTGAATAGCAATGGCATTTAACCCGATAAATAAATAATAAAAAACATTACCACCTCTCTTAATTAATCCTAAAATCACCTTGATGACTAGGTACATAGGAAACCAAATAAAAGCAAGAAATCCAAGGATACCCGTTTCGGACAAGAAAGAAAGGTACGTGTTGTGTGGGATACTCGAAAAAGTATACCCGTACATTTCAGTCGAGTAAGGAATAAATTGACCTATTCCTATGCCAATAAATGGATTATCCATCCACATTTCATAAGCAGATTTCCATAAAAGTATGCGGTCAGAAGTACCATCACCTTCTGTACCTATCCTAGCTACCCTCTCCATCGCAAAGCTTAAAAAATCTGATGAACTGTTAATTAATAAAATGATAAAAGATATTATGCTTCCTATGATTAATAAGAAAAATAATTCCTTTATCCTTCCCATCATTAAACTCAGAAATAATACAATCAAAACACTAAAAACAATACTCACCATTCCACCACGTGAAGCAGTAGATACGAGTGCAATTAATACAACTACCATGGCAACATTGACGATTAATTTTTTCTGCACAAAAGTAGAAGAAATTGCGACAATCGTAAATGATACGATAAGATATAGAGCTGCTAAATTAGGATCATTAAGTGTTGCTTGTGCACGTCCTCCCGAAGTTAATCCATTATCAACTCCAAATCGATATAAAATAACACTTATAATACAAAGAACAGAAATGATTATTGCGGTAATTCTCCACCATTTAAATAATAGAAGTATTACATCATCTTTATATTTTTCAATAAAAATTAACAGCACCAAGACATAGATAAAATTTACAAATAACTTTATGATTGCTGATAAGCCGTAAGGAAAATCTATATAAATATTTGTAAAATAATTTGCCATACTTATGATGCAGAAGTAGATTAATAGAAGCATATATACAATGATTAAATAGTTCTGTTTAAGTACAACCGCTAAGACCTGTTGATTTTCTTTAATTGATATTAGCCAAAATAAGATAATAACGATTAGGATATCAGCTAAGGAAACGTTTAATTCAATGACCATATTTAACCGAAACATGAACGGCAAACAAACTACTAAAGCCCCGATTAAAAAAAAATCAATTCTTCTATTGGATAACACCATCAAACACCACATTTATTGTAATTTTTCAACAGAACTTTTCGTAACTTCCCTACTATTTTTTAGCACGCTTTCACTTACTTCTTGCATCGTTACGTTCTCCATCCCATATTGCCTCTTGAGTATATGGAAATGATTAATGATGGAATCCAACAACTCCATATTTTGGCTTATATGAACTCCAAAGTTGTGGGGATGCCACCAAAGATGATACATTTTTCCTTTCTTTGCTGCTTTAGTCATACCGGATTTTATTCGTTTTAGCTTCCATGACTCTAATACGCTTGTTTTAGGAGAATATGGTCTTAAAAACCTACTCGAAGGTACATTTACAATCCCATGATGATTAGTTAAATCTGAAAAGGAGTAGATATGATGACCAGATATATTCACATAATTATCCATTAGCCTAATCGCGCGCTTAAAAAGTCCTTCTCGTTCCTCTGCACGATATAACCAATGTTCTTCGTTCCCCCGGTAGGCGTTTAAATGATGTTTCCGACAAATTGGTAGATAGTCGATATTAAGTTGATTACGTGGAAAAATAATGGTTTTTATCTCGATTTCATTTTCCCTAGCTAATTGAACTGCTTTTAACAAATCTTCTTCAAATGATTGAATATCCTGCCCCTTCGCTAAACAATAATAATGACTGAGTGTATGGGTAGCTATTTCTTGATTTTTTGATTGTTTAATTTGTTGTATTAGGTTTGCTCCGTAGTGATACGGATCTACAGTTTCGTTCTTTCCTATAGACTTCATAAGATGATAGGATGATAGAGTTTGGTCCTGATAATTTGGTTTATTAATAGGTAATTCACTTAATAATTCTTCTTTTGTAGAATAAAATAAAAAGCCAACAATTCCCCAAGTCGCCTTTATCTCATGTTCAGTGAATCGCTCCAATAATTGTGGAACTACTTCTCGAACCCCAAGTAGATTTTCACCATATTCTTCTAAGGTGAAAACATCAAAAACTCCCCAATTTAATTCCAAGTCCAAAGAGATGACGAATTTACCAACTGTATTCATTTTATACTGTTCAACACCTCCTAACCGTTGTTAGCAATTGTTTAAGACATCCCTTCTACTCTATCTGCCATGAAGTGTTCATAAACTTTACCTGTTTCTTGAAGTATGTTTTTTACATCATACTTAGCAAGAATTATCTTTCTAGCTTCTCTTCCCATCTGCTTTTGTAACGTAACATTTTGTATTAATGTGTTTATGGCCTTCTGTAGTTGAACTGGATTTTTAGTAGGAATTAAATATCCGTTCTCTCCATCTTCAATCAAGTCCTGATTCCCTCTAATATTAGTAGCAACTACCGGAATTTCCATTGCCATCATCTCCATAACGGACTTGGGCAAACCTTCCCTTAAAGACACTAATAACCCTATATCTGTAATACTCAATATGTCTCTTATGTCATTACGATATCCAAGACAAAATACGTTGTTTTCTAATTCTTTTTCCACTATTTGATTTTGGATATGTTCGAGTAATGGCCCATTTCCTATCAAGAGTATGACAAAATTTTGGTTGTATTTTTTCAACAATTCTGCAGCAGAAATGATATCTATTTGACGTTTATTATCATTTACGTCTGCAATTTGCGTAATTACTTTTGCATCAATAGGAATCCCTAATTTTTCCTTCAAGTGTTTTTTATCTAGATGAGAATATTCTTTTGGATTGTAGAATTGAGCATCTACACCGACACCATGTATTAGGTGTATCTTTTCTGTTTGAAATAATTTTTCTGCTTTCTTTCTATCTTCTTCATTCATCACAATGACTCTTGAAGTTTTTGAAGCTACCATCTTCTCCGCCATATAATACATTAGATTAGTAAGTCTAGATCCTTTATTATGAAAATGAAACCCATGAGCCGTATATATAATTGCTTGTTCCTTCGGTGCGGCCAACCTAGTTAAAAAAGCAGCTATCGGTGTATGTACATGAATAAAATCGTACTGCTCCCGTATGAATAGCTGCTTTAGTTTTCTATAAACTTTTATATTAGTTACACTTTTTACACTTCTAGTGAAAGGTATATGTTGAAACTTAACACCTGGTAATGTTTCTTTTAGTTTTTCCTCATTTTCAACAGAGGTTAAAACAGTCACATCTACTCCCATATCTTTCAGCAGTTTGATATGTGGTGTAAAAAACAAATAAATCGTATGTTCAATATTTGTTACGTATAAACATTTCAAGTAATAACCCCCTCAATCCTATCTACATCCTGATAAATTGGGGTCAACCATTTTTCATACCCTTGTAGTTCTCCATAGACAGCACTAAGATACAGTTCATAAATCCTTTTTGTTATTTCTCCTACTTGCCCTGTTCCTATCGTATAGCCATCAATATTGATGATCGGTTTAACCTCTACTGCTGATCCACAAAGAAATGCCTCATCACAAATATATAAATCTGTTCGATTGATTTCCATTTCAAGTACGTCCAGATTCAACTCTTTTCTGGCTAATTCGATAATGGTACTTCTTGTAATACTTTCTAAAATGGAAGCTGAAGTTGGGGGTGTAATTAAGACACCATCTCTAACAATAAACAAGCAAGCCCCTGTGCCCTCCGCTACTTTTCCATGATTATTCAAGAGAATTGCAGAATCATAACCATTTTCAACTGCTTCCATATGAGCCATTCGACTATTAATATAATTGGCCCCTACTTTTACTTTTGGAGAAATGTTATTATCACTAATTCTTTCCCATGAACTGATACAACACCTTAATCCCTCGTCTAACGAATTTTCTAATCGTTTTCTTGGGATTGGTGCGATAAACATATTTACAGGTTCTTTCGAATGCCAAGAACCAAACCCATCAATAAACACTGTCTGACGTACAGCAATATCTTCTTTGTAATTGTTTGCCTTAATGACATCAATTAGTCCTTGTCGTAATTCGTCCATGGAATATATATTTCCCATTCGAAACATCTTCATGGAGTTCTGTAGTCTCACATAATGCTCAACGAGACGAAATGCATACAACTCCTGCTTTGTGTCATTCCAATAACAACGAATTCCTTCAAATACATTAGCACCAAACTGGGCTGTAGGTGACAACACATTAATTGTTGCATCTTTAAGCGGTACAATCTTTCCGCTTATCCATATCAATCGATTATATTCATCTCTATTCATATGTAAGCTCCTATAAGAGAATTTACTTTTAGACTAACATTACCGATAGTCACTTCTTCTCAAACACTTCGTCCAAAGGTTCCTCTTTTTCTGTTATATCAATAGAAGAAGATTCCTCTTCCACTTCGTAAATATTTTTCATTTTAAACACATTGATGATAGTAAGTGCTAAAATCTTCAAATCTATCAATATGCCATATTTATGGAATAGATCAATATACTCATTATCAAACTTTACTTTTTCATCCCACGGTAATTCATTTCGTCCTTTTACTTGTGCAAGCCCAGTTATGCCAGGTAATACAGTAAACCTTCTTTTATACGCTTCATTTAAATTTTCATATTTTCCAAGTTCATATGATACTGGTGGTCTCGGTCCAATTAATGCCATATCCCCTTTCAAGATATTTATCAGTTGTGGTAATTCATCCAAACTAGTATTTCTTAACAATCTTCCTACCTTAGTAACTCGGAAGTCATTTTCATAATTAAATAAACCTGTTCCCATATATTCTGCGTTTTCAATCATTGTTCGAAATTTATACATCGTAAATTCTCGGCCGTTTTTGGTTAATCGTTTTTGCTTAAACAAAATTGGCCCTTTAGAATCTCTTTTTATCGCAACAGCTATAATAATGCATAGTGGTGTGAAGATAACGATGAATATCGATGAAATGATAATATCCATACTTTTTTTCAATAAGAAATTCAAGCTATCTCCCTCCACTATACAAATTAGAATATATACGTATGGAACACATCATCAAAACTTTCATTATGCTTCACTAACTCTATTTCTTTTGTTAGATCATTGAGCTCGATTACACTAAAATTAGGTAAGATAAATGGTGGCTTTAATACGATAGAATAAGATCCTACATTGTCAAATACGATATAATCGCCTACTGCAAGTTCGCCATGATAACCGCGATATAGATAGTCCGATTCGATACATGTATACCCACCTATGTCCAAATCCGTATATACATTATTTTCATTTGCGGCATTTGCTTGGTAAATAGTAATTGGTGGATTTTTCTTATTAAGCGTTGGGTTAATATTGTACATACTGCCAGATACAGTAGCGATTTTCTTCCCCCTTATATCCTTAATACTTATTACCCGGCAAACAAATTTCATAGCGTCCCCACAAAGTGCCGTTCCTGGCTCTATAATTAGTTTCGGTTGTTTATCAGTCTCAAACATTTCAAAAGCATCCTTAAAACGAGTAGCAATTACTTCCGCATAATCATGAAAATCAGGTATAGAATAATCAAATTGAGCTTTTAACGAATCCTCCATCTTTCCAAATAACCCTCCACCGACACTTACAAACTCTGGTGGTTCCTTAAAATATTGTTGAACTAACTGTATCATTCCTATCACTTTGTTCGGCCAAACATTGATATATCTAGAAGCAAAATGGCAATGTAGACCCTTAAGCTGTAAATTATTAGTTTCATTGATTTCTTTAACTACTGTTGAAAATTCCTCCGAATGAACATCAATCCCGAAGCGAGAGATAATTCCATCATCAATATCAAAATTACATCGTACACCAACAAAAAATTGCTTTTCCGGATATTTTTCAGCAAATACTTTGATCCATTCGAATTCTTCTATCGAATCAATATTGACAACTCCACCATCTAAGAGCAAATTCTCGATTGCCCAAGAATGTTTGAATGGTCCATTAAAGTAAATCTTTTGTGCTTCTACCCCAATTTTTATTGCTAGTTTATATTCCATTTCAGAAACGACCTCTGCGTAGCCACCATATTCATCTACAATCTTGCATAACTTAGGAATATAGTTTGTTTTATAGGAATAAGCAATATGGGTATTCGGATAAATCTTCTTAAATGATTGTAATAATTCCTCATAATTTTCACGAAACCTTTTTGAATCTAACAGATAAAAGGATTCACCATATTTATTACTTATTACATCTAAAACCTCAAAAGATAAATTCATTTCTAATCATCCGTTCTCCTATAGAATGCATGTTGTAGATTAATTATATGTTACTTATAATCTCGGAAACTTTTTCTATAATGGTCTCTTTATTTCTGATAAAGTAGGCTTGTGGTTTAGTAGTTAAACTTTTTTCAAATTGTCTTAAATTCTTAATTCCAGTTGAAAATATGTTGTTGATTTCATCTAAGTTCGTCATGTTTTCCACATTACAAAATGTCCTAGATAAAATTACCATGCTTGATTGAAGCCGGTAATGTTCTGCAATGATATGTTCAGCTGGCAGTGCACCATGGCCTAACTGTGCAACACCACCAAAACCATAGGGGATATTTTTCTCTCTAATTTTTAAACATAATTTCTCGACAGTACCATCTGCTAATAGTTCAAACATAAAATTCATCTTGTAACTAAGATGTAAATCGTTCAAACCAATATGAATATAATTAATACCTGGAACAGATAAGATAGAATCAATATTATCTACTGCCTCAGAAGTTTCCAACAAGAGACACGTTTCAATTCTGCCATCTACATAGTTCAAAAATTCCTCAACTTCCTTTACCTCTTTAAAATAGGGAAGCATGATAATATCTGCACCATTGATAATAACAGCATCGATTTCTTCCTTCGAAAATTCATTTATCGGATTGATTCTTACCAATAACTTCGCTTTTGTTAAAACAGAACTCAGTACTTTAACATCGTCAATATGATGATCTGAAATAACGGAGGATACATGCTGTTGTCTCTCTCTTTTTCCATTGACTTCTAGGTCTACAAATATCCAGTCAACACCATTACTTTCATAAATCCTTGCAATTCTCTCATTATTTGTTATGCACATTAATTTTAATGGCAATTACTAACCACCTCCATTTGATACGATGTTATGTTCAATATGCTGTGCACGATAGTTAGCCAAAGAGTTTAATTTTTTTCGTAATTGTTCTTTACTAAATAAGTCTAAATTGTTAACTACCATTTCAATTTCTTTCATATCTGTGCTAATTGTTTTTCCTACATAAATTTTTGGGAATATTTGTTTTTCATGAACTTCTTCTTTTTGTAATAATTCTTCCATTAGCTTTTCACCTGGTCGTATTCCTGTATATTTAATTCCAATTTCCTCAACTGAATGTCCTGACAATTTAATAAGATTTTTAGCAACATCGACAATCTTCACCGGTTCCCCCATATCAAGTACAAATATCTCTCCACCTTTAGCTAGAGAACCAGCTTGAATAACTAGTTTTGAAGCTTCTGGAATCGTCATGAAATAACGAACCATTTCTGGGTGTGTGACAGTTACTGGTCCCCCCTCTTTAATTTGCTTTTCAAATAATGGGATCACACTTCCTCTACTTCCTAGTACATTACCAAACCTTACTGTCACAAATTTTGTGTAACTATTTTGATTCATATTTTGAATAATTATTTCTGCTAATCGCTTAGTTGCTCCCATCACGCTCGTTGGATTAACAGCTTTATCTGTCGATAACATAACAAATGTTTTCACACGATGGTTAGATGCTGCTTTTGCAACATTCATTGTCCCTATCACATTATTTTTTACTGCTTCATCTGGGTTCTGTTCCATTAAAGGAACATGTTTATGAGCAGCAGCATGGTAAATAATATCTGGGGCATAGGAAGCTATAATGCTATTAATTTTCTTTTCATCTTTAATATCAGCAATTTCTGGCACGATATCTATCGACTTAAATGGAACTTTTGATTTTAATTCGAGTTCAATATTATAGATGCTATTTTCACCATGTCCTAAAAGGATTAATTGTTTTGGTAGAAACATTGCAATTTGTCTTGTAATCTCAGAACCAATTGAACCACCTGCACCAGTAACTAAAACAACTTTATTTGTTATAGTTTTTGATATTTTCTTCATTTCTAACTGTACAGGTTCCCTTCCTAACAGTTCTTCCAGTTTTACATCGCGGAACTCATTAACAGAAACTCTTCCAGTTATTAAATCCTCAAGTGCAGGTAAGATTTTTGTTTGAGTACTAGTTTTAATACACTCTTGAAAAATTACTTTTAGCTGTTTTCTGCTCAATGAAGGTATAGCAATAATAATGTTATCAATCTTATACTTCTCTACTGCATTAATAATATCTTTCACTCCACCAACAACTGGGATTCCTAATATATCGAGATGCTGCTTTTGAGGATTGTCATCAATGAAAGCCACAGGCAATAGATTTTGCTCATTCTTCTTAAGTATTTGCCTAGCCACCATGATTCCTGCTGAACCTGCACCAACAATTAACGTTCGTACTTTATGATCTTGAGTTGTTGTCATTCTATCGAGATATAGCCTCCATAGAAATCGAGAACCACCAATTAAAAATAAATGAAGAAGCCAAGTTACTAAAAGAACTCTAGAAGATGGCTGTTGAAGAATAAACTGTTGTAGTACGAAAGTAATTAGAATAGAATATGTAACCACTTTAAAAATAACGATTAATTCTCCTATACTGGCGTATTCCCAGAGCCTTTTATATAGGTTATATCGAATGGAAAAAAAGTGGTGACATAGTAAAATGGTGAAAGAGGTGATGGTTAACTCAAAATCAGGTAATATTAGTTCCACATTAATAATCAACGTACTAATACTAATTGCTGACAGGACGATACAGGAATCGATGATGACAAATAAAGACAACCGTTGAAAATATGTCACATAGAATCCCCCTCGTATATATTTAGTTTTTCTGTTTTGGGCATCTAACCCACCCTCACATCACACTTTCGACGACTAGCATCTAAGGTCCTAAGGCCCACAGCATGACCGAGTGCCTACTTTGATACCGACATGGTAGACATTGCCGTAATAAAGATTAGTAGATATCCTTCACTTTCAATAAGCAGATCTTGTGAAAAATTAGCTTACATTGATTAACTATCATCTAAATTCCATTCGTGACAATTAAATCAGTTATTTACGAGCGAGGTAATTATTCATAGTTATGTAATAGTTTTTTCTTACTTAATTCGACCAAAATCATAATCTTAAGTCTTTCGCAACACTTTTTGCGACAATAACTAACTATATGTGACATTTACACATTAAGTAACCATTCATTACAGGGATTTAGACCTAAGTTTAGTATAATGTTATATATGCAAAAAATTTCCTATTTATACTAGTTTTTTACAATAACGGACAACCTCCTCACCTTGCAATCCCCATTTCACATTGTTATTGTTATTACAAATAGTTTTCATGAAAGGAGATTACTAGATTGGAAGATAAAGTTTTATCGTTAAAAAACTTAACAATGAGTTATTCAGGAAAAAATGTGTTAAATGGAATAAATCTTGATGTTTATCGTGGTCAAATTATCGGGTATATCGGGCCAAACGGAGCAGGTAAAAGTACGACATTAAAAATTATGCTTGGACTAATTGATAATTATGAAGGTACAGTGGAAATATTGGGGAAAGACATCTCAAAAAGTGGTTATACATACAAGGAAAGAATTGGCTATGTACCAGAGAACGCAGAAATTTATGATAACCTTACTGCTGCTGAATATTTAACCTTCATTGGTGAGCTTTACGGTTTAGATAGAGAAGTAGCACGTAAAAAAGCATTACATTTACTCATAGAATTTGATATGGAACATGTTTTTCATTCCAGAATCTCTTCTTTCTCTAAAGGAATGCGCCAGAAGGTACTCATTGTCTCTAGTCTGCTTCACAACCCAGATGTCATCTTTCTAGATGAACCATTAAGTGGTCTTGACGCGAACAGTGTAATGATTATTAAAGATATGCTCGAAGCCCTTGCCAATAAGGGAAAAACTATTTTTTACTCCTCACATATTATGGACGTTGTCGAAAAAATAAGTAATCGTATTGTTCTACTAGTAGATGGAGAAATTAAAGCAGATGGATCGTTTGAAGAATTAAAAGCTGAAAGTCAAAAAGGATCATTGGAAAGTATCTTTAATCAGCTAACCGGATTTGATGAACATAAAGAAACGGCTGAACATATTGTTTCTATTGTGACGGAGGATACATATGATTGAGAATGGTTTGTTAAAAGTTCTTGATCCTTTCCGGTCCATTTTTCGTAAATTTAATATTGACTATGATATGATGCGTTTGATTTTACAAATGAAGCTTACAATGGATGCACGAAGAGTTCCTACCATCTTAAGCCAAAGTAAGAAGAAAGAAGGAAATCAATTTATTAAGGGACTTTGGATTTATGGACTTTATGGTCTAATTTTAATTCCTTTCTTCTTTCTTGGTGACAATCTGATGCTTCAAGCTAGTTTAATTACTGGGATTGCCATGTTTATTCTCGGTACATCAATGATTTCTGATTTCTCTTCTGTCATCCTTGATGTTCGGGATAAAATCATTTTAAATACGAAACCAATTGATTCAAGAACGATAAATGCAGCAAAAGTAATGCATGTTTCCATCTATTTAACATTAATTACGGGTGCTTTTATCACCATACCTGCGATTGTTCTATTATTTGTAAATGGATTTTTCTACTTTGTCATATTCATAATCGAAATTATTCTACTAGATATATTTATTCTAGCAATCACATCACTAGCCTATATCCTTATCTTAAGATTATTTGATGGGGAAAAATTAAAAGACATGATTAACTACGTTCAAATCATGCTAGCAATAGGAATGGTTATTGGCTATCAAATTATTATACGAGTTTATGATGTTGTTGGGTTTGAGCTAATCTATCATTTTAGTTGGTGGCATCTTTTAATTCCGCCATTGTGGTTTGGAGCACCGTTTGAACTACTTTTAAATCAAGATTATTCGTTAGGAATTATTTTACTTTCAATACTTGCAATCATTGTTCCGATAGTTTCTATCTTCGCTTATTATGTATCAATGCCATCCTTTGAAAGAAACTTACAGAAATTAATGGAAGAATCGAAAAAGAGCAAGAAAAGAAATAAAAATTTGGGACAGCTATTAGAGAGACTCCTTTGTTTTAGTAAAGAAGAGCGGGCATTCTATCGATTTGCTTCCATTATGATTAGTAGAGAACGAGATTTTAAATTAAAAGTGTATCCATCCTTAGGAATGGGACTTATCTTCCCATTAATTTTTCTTTATAACAATCTTGGCTATCAATCGTTTGAAGCTTTAAGTGAAAGTAAATCCTATTTAACAATCTATTTTTGTAACATTATTATTGGGGTAGTTGTATTTATGCTTCAATATTCTGGGAAGTATAAGGGTGCATGGGTATTTTATACAACTCCAATAAAGAAGCATTCGATCATTTATAGTGCAACTTTAAAAGCCTTTTTCGTTAAGTTGTACTTGCCAATATTATTCATTCTTTCAATTGTTTATGTTTGGATATTCTCCTTTAGGATTATACCGGATTTAATTGTCATCTTATTCTCTGGGATCATCTTAATGCTTATATCCTATAAAATGTTTAGTGTTGCAAAAATACCGTTTACAGAACCGATTGAGTCTGCCCAACAAGGTGGAGGATCTTCTGTAAAAATTATTCTACTCATGATTCTCGTTGGAATATTTGCTACTATCCATTTTGCAATATCTACGATTACTTTTGGAATATATGTTTATTTATTCATTTTAGTTATTGTATCTATTGTGTTGTGGAAGATTATATTTAGGTAAAGAAACTCCTCACTTTAACCATTTAAAGTGGGGAGACTTCTTGAATTGTATACTTAACTTCTGAATAGTGAAGCCGCTTGGTTATAATTAAGCACTTGTTTTAGAGAACTCTTTCTGTTCTACACGACTTTCTAGATTTACTATTACCTTCTTAAACCATTTAAGTGAAAAAGCAAATACTGGACTTTGAATAAAAGTAAAAATAAAAGTGAATAAAAAAACTGGCCCGCCTAATAATAGACCAATGAGCAGTACTAATGTTTCCACGACTATCCTTACTAGGCCTACAGATTTTCCAACCATGTCAGAAATAGATAACATAAATCCATCTCGAGGCCCAGCTCCAAGTTCTGCAGAATTATACAATCCGCCCCCAACCCCCATTGTCACAATACCAGCAGTGATAATTAAATAATCTGTCCATGTGTGGCTCGCAGTTGGTAAGTAATCTAGCCATAAAAATAAATCAACAAATACACCAACAAGTACAGCATTGATAAAAGTTCCGAACTTAATATAAGTTCTATCTAATATTAACGAGATACATATTAATAGAATAGAGATGATAATTGCCCAAGAACCTATTGTTAACCCAATTTTCTCATACAATGCTACGTTTAATACATCCCAAGGATGCACTCCCAGATGTTGCATCTTTAATACGATTGTAATACCATAACTAAAAACAATCAGTCCTACCAAGTAAAACATCCAGCGAACCGTTAGAATCAAAGTATTCCCTTCTTTCCCTGTCAACTAGTCATATGACAATGTATTATCGTTTGAATTTCTCAGGTTTCTTTACATATCCTTCTATTATATAACCGCAATTTGTACATATTATATATTCAATTGCTGAACCAAAGTTCATTCGATCTACAGAAGACATCCGGGCATAATTATCCATCTTCCCCTTACCTAATTCTACCGAACTACATTTCGGGCATTTATTTGTTGGATTATGCATTTACATCCCTCCAGTCAAGAAACAGATTTTTCCTACTATTCTACCATATATCTGTAAATAATTTTCAATAAAAATGATGGGTCAGTCCACTGTGTTAACATTACAGTCGGACTGACCCTTTCCCACGAACAGAAATTATCTCTTTTTCTTTTCCAAACTCCTTCCGAAACTTCTTTCTTGCTTCGGCAGGTGTTCTTGCATTTATTAACGCCGCTTCTTTTACACCATTATTATCTATATGAATAGTAAAACACTTTTCACCACATCTCATTGCCTTTGCCTCCTTAAACTCCTTCTATCTTCGCGCAAATGAGCTTGTTTATTCAACAAAAACAACTTGTGGAATTAACTTTTCTATCTTTGAAATAGATCCTTCATCATCCACCAATTTAACTGCAAATTTGAAACGGATACAGTTACTGTTAATACTTCTTCTACATCTAATTCTATATCTTGTGGAAATAAATAAAAGGAAAACTCATCCCCGTCTTTATATTCTAATGCAGAATAGGAATTGGGTTCTAACTCAAAAGTCGCTCCTTCATATTCAATATTGGCTTTTGCATTAAACTTAGCATCTGTACTATTTTCAGTATGCTCCAGTCCTGATACTAACATTGCACCATTCAAGTTAGCATGGCCAATTGCCCGAAAATAAATAATAGATTCCGAACTCTCCTTTACAACTACATCAGAAACTTGAATTTCCAAGCCATTTTCTTCATATAACACTTTACCTTTATTACTTTCTATATTACCCAAGTCAATTTCAACATCGTAGACTCCTTCAACTGGAAAAGTAGAATAATAATACTTCTCAGAGTCATTTCCTACTTTACCTATACCTTGTGACCAAAGGGTAATGATCTGTATGGAAAAATATATTGCTGGCACACTAATCAATAAAATTACCAAACCAATAATGGTTTTCTGTAACGTTAACCTTTTCATAACTACCCCCAGTTTTAAATTTTCTATAACCAAATTGGAATTATTCACTAATACCTTTAATTATACCAAATAATCAAAGGGGTTTTTGCAATAATCAGAAATCAAACAACTCTTTTTTTAAAGTTTAAATAAAAAGAAAAACACCCGCACTTGTTCACAATTCTGTCACATACATCAAAATTGATGATGTTACATAACCTATGCTAGAATTAAGTTATGTTAAATTAACGGAGAGTAAGCGAATGGAATACGTAGTTCCTATTAAAGATATATCTAAAATAAATGATATGAAAAATATTCTAGAGAAGTCCTCTCTAAGGGACTATCTCTTATTTGTTATTGGAATTAATACAGGATTAAATCCACAAGATTTATTGTTTTTAAAGGTGGAAGATGTTTGGAATGGAGAAAATATCAAGGAATTTCTTCATATTGTTGATACTAAAACAGGGGATACTAAATTACATTATTTAAATAATCAAGTCTATAAAGCTCTAAACAAATATGTGAAAAGTAATAAAATAAATCAATCGGATTACCTGTTTAAGTCAACACGAAATGAAAAACCGATAACGAGACAGCAAGCCTATCGAATTATTAAATCAGCTGCAGTGCAAGCTGGTGTGGAAGGTAACACGGGTCTCCATACGATGCGGAAGACATTTGGTTATCATGCCTATCGTAAAGGGGTCGCGATATCGATATTAATGAATATGTTCCATCATAACTCACGACAGGAAACATTAAAGTATATCGGAATAACAGAAGAAGAAAAGAATTTAGTAAAAGTGGACGTCAATTTATAAAAATAAAAGGGTTAAATCCCTTCATTCGAAAAGATCTAACCCTACCCATTATGACTTTCTTTCTCGTTCTAAATCTAAATTAACTTCTACTTTTTTCAATTCTTTTACAATACCGTCTGTTACTTGAACAGTAAACATTTCCTTGTCTTTCATAAATTTAAAGATTCCATTATCGAAGTCCGTTCCTTGTTCTTTAAAAAAGATTCCTTCGTAGTCAACCGAATGAGAATGCTTAAATGTTAATTGATATGAATCTCCATCTTTTACTAGATATGCTCTAATTCCTTTTTGAAACTGACCATTTTCATTGCGAATATATCGTGTAACGGAAATAATATGCAAATCCACAAATGGAATGTCATGAAGAAGCGTGTTGATTAAGGAGCCTTTCGTTATTTGTTCCCATCGACTTTGAGCAGTTTGACCAAGAATGATTTGTGTCACATGCTTTTCTCTAGCAACTTCTGCGATTACTTTCGCAACTGGGCGCTTTTCATTTTCACGAATAATAAATTCGGTAACGTTATGGTCTTCTGCTAGTTGTTTCCATGACTCGACATAAAATGATTTCTCTGCATCCATTTCATCAAATGGCTTTGCATCTACTGTCAGAATATATAACGGACACCCAAGCATCTTGGCAATTTTACAGCCTCGCTTAATAAGGCGTGCACCGTTTGGGCCATAATGTACACATACTAATATGCTTTCATCATATTGCCCTTTATTAGTTTCCATAATATATTCACCTCAAAATTTTTAAAAAAACTATGGTTGTTTTTTTATATTTTATTACGTAAGTAGTATGATTCTATAAATAAAAAATAGCTTTAGATTGAAACTATGTATGACTATATCATTATGCCCTTAAAACAGTCAATGGTATTAATGTAAACAATTATTTTAATAAATTTTTCTTATATTTCAATAGGGAGTGGGTTTTTTGAGCTTTTTGCACTTTTTAATTTTACTACCATTTCTTGCATGTATCTTTATTCCCTTTATTTATAAAAAACTTAATATTCACTTAGGATGGATAGTTGTTTTTGTTCCATTATTTATTTTTATTAATTATCTATTGTTCATTCCATCTATTTCAAAGGGAAATTATCATGCATTTTCTATGCCTTGGATTCCTTCATTGGGTATTAATTTTGATATATATATGGATGGATTAGCACTTTTATTCGGGTTAATTATTAGTGGAGTTGGAACTTTAGTCGTTGTCTATTCCATCTTTTATATGGATAAAAACCGTGAGGCATTACACAATTTTTATATTTACCTTTTACTATTCATGGGGGCAATGCTCGGACTTGTAAGTTCGGATCATGTATTAGTACTTTATACACTTTGGGAACTAACTAGTGTTTCTTCTTTCTTACTCATCGCGTATTGGTATGAACGAAAAAAATCACGTGCTGGTGCATTGAAAGCGATGATTATCACCGTATTTGGTGGACTGGCTATGTTAGCTGGTCTAATCATTCTTTCCATTATTGCAGACACTTATAGCATTAGAGAAATGATTGCTAATGTTGGAATAATAAAGGAAAGTAGTCTTTTCATTCCTGCATTAATTCTAATTTTAATCGGAGCCTTTACGAAGTCTGCTCAGTTCCCGTTCAGTATTTGGTTACCCGATGCGATGGAAGCACCAACACCTGTTAGTGCCTATTTACACTCCGCAACGATGGTAAAAGCAGGTATTTATCTAGTTGCTCGAATGACGCCTATTTTTGGTGGAAGTGCAACATGGTTTTGGCTAGTTAGTGGAATTGGCTTAGTCACACTAATGTACGGCTCGTTCCGTGCAGTAAGGCAGACGGACCTGAAAGCATTACTTGCATTTTCTACTATTAGTCAATTAGGTTTGATAATGAGTTTACTAGGGGTTGGATCGGCTGCCCTTTACTATACAAACGGTGAAGCACAAACATTCTATGCATTTGCACTATTTGCTGCACTGTTTCATTTATTTAATCATGCAACATTTAAAGGCGCATTATTTATGGTTGTTGGAATCATTGACCATGAAACAGGTACTCGCGATATTAGGCGATTAGGTGGGTTGATGGCTATTATGCCAGCCACATTTACGATTGCATTAATCGGAAGTCTAGCTATGGCTGGATTACCACCTTTTAACGGTTTCTTAAGTAAAGAAATGTTCTTTACAGGAATGCTACGTGCAACAGAAGTGAATATGTTTAGTTTAGAATGGCTAACGAGCATCTTTCCTGTTGTTGCCTGGGTAGCAAGTGTATTTACTTTCATTTATTGTTTCATTCTATTAGTAAAACCATTTTTAGGTGAATTGAATCAAAGTCGGCTTCCAAAAGAAAAAGTACACGAAGCACCTATCGGGATGCTTATCCCACCAATAATTTTAGGTTTACTTGTCGTGTTTGTTTTCTTCTTCCCTAATTTAATAGGAAAGTATCTTTTAAATCCTGCTCTATATGCAACCCTCTCCGCGGAGGTACCTGCGTTTGAAATTATAGCGTGGCATGGATTTGGAACGGAACTTTGGATGACGATTGGAGTCATTGTTTTTGGTTTGTTACTCTTCTTCTCCATTAAGAGATGGACCATTATTTTTCGTGTATTTCCTGACCAATTAAGTATTAATAGCTTATATATGTCAGGGTTAGAAAATATGGAAAAGAAATCGGTATCTTTAACAGATCGCTACATGACCGGTAATATTCGTCATTATTTACTCTATATTTTTATTGTTACATTTTCTGTACTAATTATTGCATTAGTTGGCTTTGATGGAATTTCATTTGATTTTTCTACGAATTCATATATCACCATTTATGACATTGGTATTGTAATTGCAATGGTTGCTGCAGCTTTTACAACCCTTTTAACAACAAATCGAATTACTGCCATCGTTTCTTTAGGAGCGGTTGGCTATATTATGGTCATGCTTTTTGTTATTTTCCGAGCACCTGACCTTGCTTTAACCCAAATGGTTGTTGAAACTGCAACGACAGCATTATTTTTACTCTGTTTCTACCATCTGCCTAAGCTAGGCAAAAGAATAGAGAAAATGAAATTTAAACTTACGAATTTAATCGTATCTATATTAGTAGGTGTAACTGTTACCATCATGACATTAGTCGCTACGGGACATCGGTTATTTACACCAATCAATGAATTCTTTGAGAATGCCTATGAATTAGCTGGTGCTAAAAATATTGTTAATGCGATTCTCGTTGATTTTAGAGGATTTGATACGATGCTGGAAATAGCAGTATTATTTATTGCTGGCATTGGTGTTTATACATTGATAAAGCTTCGACCAAAAGGAGATGATAGCCAATGAAACCTAAAGCGAATGATGTCATTTTACACACGGTAACGAAATTAGCTGCTATCATTATTTTCACCTTTTCGATCGATTTATTTTGGGCAGGACACCATTTTCCAGGTGGTGGATTTATTGGAGGATTAACAACGGCTGCTGGAATTGTCCTCCTCTATCTTTCTTTTGATATTGAGAGTATTCAACGTAATTTACCTATAGATTATAAAAAAATGGCAGCCATAGGTGTATTAATTGCTGTTTTCACTGGGCTTGCTGGCATGTTTTACGGGGATAATTTTTTAGAGCAAACATTTGGATATTTTGATTTACCTGTTTTTGGTGAGACTGAACTAGCAACAGCAGTATTATTCGATGTTGGGGTAGCGCTAGCAGTAATAGGGACAGCTATCACCATCATAACGAGCATAAGTGAGGATGAGTTGTAATGGAATCATTAATGGCAATCGTAATTGGAATACTATTCTCCATTGGTACGTATTTAATTCTGTCCAATCAAATGCTCCGTATAATTTTAGGTTTGTCCCTCATCAGTCACGCAATTAATATTATGATAATTGTTATGGGAGGATTAAAAACAGGTGGTCCACCTCTATTATCCAATTCGGATCGTGGATTTACAGATGCGGTCCCACAAGCTTTAATTTTAACGGCAATCGTTATTAACTTTGCAGTTACAGCTTTTTTACTCGTATTAAGCTATCGTACGTACAAAAAACATGGAACGGACGATATGAACAACTTAAGGGGAAATGAACATGAATAATTTATTAATATTCCCAGTTATTTTGCCGTTGATAGCTGGATTGATATTTATCCTATTACCAAAACAAATACGACTGCAACGATTGCTTGCTATTATTACACTTGCAATTGTAACTGGGATTTCTATCCTAATAATGAATCAAGTTTCGGCAAATGGTACACAAACTTTGCAATTAGGTGGATGGCAAGCACCATTTGGAATTGGTCTTGTAGCTGATATGTTTGCTATTTTACTCGTGTTGACAACTAGTGTTGTTGCATTTTGCTGCATACTCTTTTCTTTTCAAACAATTGGAAGGAATCGAGAGAATCATTATTTTCATTCACTGTTTTTGTTTTTAATTACAGGTGTTAATGGATCATTTTTAACTGGGGATTTATTCAACTTATATGTTTTCTTTGAAGTGCTTTTACTAGCTTCCTATGTGCTTGTATCTTTAGGTGGACAGAAAAAACAACTAAGAGAAACAATGAAATATGTCATTATTAATATTTTATCTTCGGCCTTTTTCTTAATCGGAATTGCCTATATGTACCGAGTAACAGGAACATTAAATTTGGCCCATATATCAGTTCGTATTGCAGAATCTGGGCAAGATGGGTTCATCACAACTGTTGCGATTCTTTTCTTATTAGTATTTGGGATTAAAGCTGGATTATTTCTATTCTACTGGCTCCCTGGTTCATACAGCGCACCACCAGCAGCTATCTCGGCTGTATTTGCAGCACTATTAACTAAAGTGGGTATCTATGCGATTATTCGGATGTTTACATTGATCTTCTACCATGAACCTGAAGTAACCCATTTGTTTATTGGAATTTTAGCTGCTTTGACTTTAATATTAGGTGGAATTGGTGCTGTTGGGTATTGGGATATTAATAAGATTCTAACCTATAATGTCATTATTGGAACAGGATTTATTTTAGCAGGAATTGCTGCTTTTACCGAAAGTGGGACATTAGGCTCCATCTATTATTTAATTAATGACATGATTGTCAAATCATTAATTTTCCTTATTGGTGGAGTGATCATTTATTTAACTGGTACTTCAAATCTAAAAGAGATGAGTGGATTGATTCGTAACCATCCATACTTAGGGTGGATGTTCTTTATTGCAGCTTTATCGTTAATTGGTATTCCTCCACTAGGTGGATTTATAGGAAAAATCTTTATAACTAGAGGAGCATTTGAGGCAGGATATTTTTGGCTTGGTGCAATTGGATTAATCGTTAGTCTAATGATTCTTTATTCGATCTTTAAAATATTCATGAATGCATTCTGGGGAGAAACAATTATAAGTGAAGATGAAGAAAAAGGAACGACAAAAGGCGTTATGATCCCAATCGTTTTTCTTACTGTATTAACCATTGGTCTTGGATTAGGTGCTGAACTAATTAATGGTTATGTAGAGTTAGCAGTTGATGGACTATTAAATCCACAAATGTATATTGATGCAGTGTTTGGCGGAAATGAGATTCCTTGATATTGAAGCTTCTCTACAAGCCCGCAGCCAGAATATTAATTAAATTCTTCCCTCTTACCTATCAAAAGTCAACTGAACAGAAAGGAAGTGTGTTATGCCTTTTCAAATTTTATTAAATATCTTTATTGCCTTCCTTTGGATGTTTTTCCAAGACGAGTGGAAATTTTTAAGTTTCTTAAGTGGCTATATCGTAGGTTTAATTATTTTATTTTTCATGCGACGCTTTTTTAATAAGCCCTTTTATATACTCTTCGTGTGGGCGGCATTGAAACTTATTTATGTGTTTGCCCGTGAACTTTTAGGTTCTGCAATACTCGTTATCAAGCAAGTATTACGCCCGAAGATTAATATTACCCCTGGAATATTTCGAATTGATACCGATTTAGAAGGTGATATTGAAATAACATTAATTTCATTACTCATCTGTCTAACTCCAGGTTCAGTCGTGATGGAGGTTACTCCAGACGGAAAAAGCTTATATGTACATGCGATGGATGTACCTGAATCAAAAGACTCTGTCCTCAAATCACAAATTATTTTTGAACGGGCCATTAAGGATGTGACGAGAAAATATGTTTAATATTTTTATGATTTTATCATTAATTATTCTAACGATTGCCATTCTATTTAATATTTATAGGCTCATTAAAGGACCTTCAAGTGCTGACCGAGTTCAAGCACTTGATGCGATTGGCATCAATCTAATAGCCGGTATTGCTATTTTTTCTGTTTATCTCGATACCCATGCATTCTTTGAACTTATATTATTAATCGGTATTCTGTCGTTTATTGGGACTATAGCATTTGCCAGGTTCCTTGAAAGAGGTGTTGTCATTGAACGAAAGCGCTGAGGTCATTGCGGGTGTCTTAATTTTCATTGGGACTATTGTAAGTTTAATTAGTGCCATTGGTTTAGTACGATTGCCTGACGTTTACACACGTTCCCATGCTGGTTCTAAAGCCTCTACTGTTGGAGTGCTATTTGTATTAATCGGTACACTGCTATATTTCCTTATATCTGAGGGCTATTTCAGTATCCGATTAATACTTGGGATTGTGTTTGTATTTCTTACTGCACCTGTTGCGGCTCATGTTATTTGTCGAGCTGCCTATCGAAATGAAGTACCACTAACAGAGACTAGTGCGGAAGATGAGTTAAAAGATTATTTTGCAGCGTATGAGAAACAAAAAGAAGAATTGTAAAGGAAGGAGGGTGGGTTATCCTCCTTCCTCTTTTTTCAATTAATAACTAGATACTTTTAGAAATTTCCAGCTCATAAAATTCAATTGCCTTTTCCATATAATCTATTATACTTGGTTCCACTGGGTATAAATTCATCTCCTGTGACTTTTCTTGGGATTTTCTAATTTCATAAAACTTCTCCGCTAACCCTTGATCGCCACCAAATAATTCTTCAGATAAGATTAATACATCTTCGGCTAATATTTGTGCTTCTTTTGAAGATGGATGCATATTTCTCTCTAAACAATTTTCAACTCTGCGGATTATATTAATCCATTTTCTAATTTGATTATTATTATTGTCCATCTTTGGTAATTGTTCTTTTAATCTTGTCTCTTCTTCTTCATTAAAATATTTATTCCAATCCGTTACCTTCCTATTCTTCGCCTCATCAATTAATGACATTAACTGTTCCCACTTCAGCTCACCTTCTAAATGCACGAAATTTATCAATGTGTTCGTGTTATTAATTGAGGATTCCAATTCTTCCTTTTGTTGTTCTAGTGATTGTAAATGTGCTCGGAGAAGTTGTTCTGTAGTAATTTGTGAAAGAACTTTCTTAATATCGCGTAATGATAAATTTAACATTTTTAAAATCGTTATCTTTTCTAAATTGATTAAATCAGAATTACTATACAATCTTTTTCCATTATCGTCTTTATGGCTAGGACTCATTAGTTCAATTTGATCATAATAGCGCAATGTTCTTACGGAAATACTCAGTTTTTCAGCAACTTCTCCTGTCGTATAATATTGCATATTAAATTCCTCCAAAATTTGTACTTGCGGGTTACGTTACGTCACCAATTACAATAAATATAACATATTTAATTTAGGAGGAAATCAGTTTGAATAAAAAAATCGAATTGTTCAGAAATATCCCTTGGACTTGGAAAGAATTCATATCTATGCTTGTTCTCGTACTCATTCTAGTACCTTTTTTCATTGAATTTTTATTACAAAATGCATTGACGAACTTTTTTCAAAATGATTTATATGCTGGAACACTAACTGGTTTTATTATGTCCATTATATTTATTGGTGGACTTTATTTTATTGCTATAAGGCCAAAGAAGTTAGGCTGGAAGGAAGTTGGTCTACAACCATTTCCAATCCGTTATCTAGGTAATATTATTGGGTGGACAGTCTTTCTAATTATTATTTCGATAATGTTATCTTATATATTAGAGTTTTTATTTAATATAGGAACGGACAATAACAAAACCGAAAGTGTACAATCCAGGCTTTCCACTATTAATATTCTTATAGCATTTGTTTCTGCAGCTATTATTTCACCTATATATGAGGAGATATTTTATCGTGGTTTTCTTTATCGATGGCTAAGGACAAAGTATGGTGTATTAAATGGTATTCTAGTTAGTTCTTTCATATTTATGCTAGTCCATATTCCAACTTATAATTCTTTACCTTATACATTTGTATCTGGTGTTGTGTTCGCTTGGACATATGAAAAAACAAAATCTGTATATCCAGCTATGATAATTCATGGGTTATTTAATGGGGTTTCGGTAGTACTGATGGTTGTTTTGGCTTAAGAAATAAATAAAAAACCTTTCCAAATTTCTTTGGAGAGGTTTTTTTAAAGTCTTTATTCTACTGCTCTTTCTTATTCATTATTTGTCTGGTCTAATTCTCCAACCATTGCTCTCATGTCATTGCCAGATGGGTTTTGGAAAATTCGTATTCCGAACTCTGGTGCTACTGCATACAGATGGTCAAAAATATCAGACTGGATACTTTCGTAAACTGCCCATCTCGTATCATTCGTAAATGCATATATTTCGAGTGGCAAGCCTGTTTCTGTCGGAGCAAGCTGCCTTACCATAATCGTCATATCCTGCTTGATTCCGGGATGACGCTTTAAATAATTTTCCACATAGGCACGGAACACACCAATATTAGTCATTGCTCGACCATTAACAGGATTACTGCGATTAATTTGATGTTCCGTATTATATTCTTCAATTTCCTTTTCTCGTTTTTCAATATATTCCGCGATGACTTGAATATTTTTTAGCTTACTAATCATTTCTGGTGTACAGAAACCGATACTAGCTGTATCAATATTTACGGATCGTTTAATTCGTCTACCACCAGCATCCTGCATCCCTCGCCAGTTTTTGAATGAGTCGGATACAAGTGCATAAGCAGGAATCATCGTAATGGTATTATCAAAGTTTTGAACCTTAACTGTATTTAAAGTAATATCAATGACATCGCCATCCGCATTATACTTCGGCATTTCAATCCAATCTCCCACACGAACCATGTCATTGGTAGTTAACTGAACCCCCGCCACAAGTCCTAAAATAGAATCTTGGAATACTAACATGATGACGGCAGATAATGCACCAATTCCACCTAATAAAATTACTGGACTTTCACCAATTAGGTTGGCAATCATGAGGATTGCACCAATGGCAACGACAACGATATTTCCTACTTGGATAAATCCTTTGATTGGTCTTGTTTTTGAAATTTCATAAGTTCTATAAATATCATTAATCGCATTTAAGATGCCATTAACGACTAGTATCATAATGATAATAATATAAGCATTGGACAGCTTTTCAATTAATGTTTGAAAATCTGGCCCAAATACCCCAGCAAAAGAATAAATAATGATTGCTGGAACAATATGGGATAGTCTATGGAAGACCTTTCTTTCAATTAACACATCATCCCATTTAAACTGATTTCTAGATAGAATCTTTGTTATTAGACGAACGACAATTTTCTTTGTTATAAAGTTTGCGATTATACTTATCACCGCTACAAAAAGAATCTTCGTGATAACGATGAGATAGTTCGTTAATGTAGGATTGAGATTAAGGTTTTCAATCCAAGAAGTAATAAAAGTCATAATTCCCCTCCAGTTACACTTGACTTTCTAGGTAAAATCCTATGTGGTTTACTATTATAACATTTGTTTTGTATACTAGCATCTTAGATTGTACCCACTTTTTGTTGTAAAATACTATCCCACAACTTCCATGGGTCTTTATTCGGAGGATAGGAATATAAATCTAGTGGCTCTTTTTTAACCGGGTGCTCAAAGTGAATAGAGTGTGCCCAAAGTGCAATTTGCTGCCCCACTTTATTAAGATGTTTTCCATATTTTTGATCTCCGTATAAGGGGTGGCCAATCGTAGAAAGTTGAACCCGTATCTGATGTGGTCTTCCTGTAATGAGATTAACAGAAAGTAGACTTAAATTATCCTTGGAGTCTATTACCTCATATTCCAGTACTGCTTTTTTAGCTTGATTATGATCTTTTGAAACAGCATATACATGGTTTTTACGTTTATCTTTGAATAAATAATGTACTAACTGTCCATTCTTCTGGTCGATTTTCCCGTGTACAACTGCTAAATAGTTTCTCTCTATAACACGTCTTCTGAGCATGTCGGACAATCTTGATGCTGCTTTAGAAGTTTTTGCAAAAACCATTACCCCGCCAACTGGCCGGTCTAAACGATGGACCAGCCCTAAATATACATTTCCAGGCTTTTGATAACGAACTTTTATGTCTTCTTTCAACATAGTTAAGAAATCAAGATCCCCACTATTATCCGCTTGAACAGGTATATTAACCGGCTTTTCCACTAATAATAAATGATTGTCTTCATATAAAATTGATAGATTCATAGATACTCTTTCCTTTTCAAAGCATATTGCATCCATCATATCATTCTAGTAGATAAGTTTCGAATGGAATGACGTATTAGGTCAACTCCATTTCTTTCCTTTTATTTGGAAATCAATTGGAGATGCTTTATCAACTTCATTTCCTTTCTTTATTCACTCAAAATCAACTTGTCATGTCTAAGGACATACTTCCTAAGACTTTTTTATTATTTTTTAAAAAAAGAGGAACCTTTTTGCCCAGTTCTACATATAATGGCATATTATTGCGTTTATTTTTTGAAGACGCATTCGAATAGGAGGATGACATCATTGTTTTGCCGTCAATGTGGAGAAAAATTATTAGAGGGCTCGAGTTTTTGTATGAGTTGTGGTACAGAAGTTAATTCTGATCAGCCTTCCGTAACAGAACCTCCTCAGAAAAATGAAGAAATAGAGGAGAAAAAAACACCTCAACAGCCTTTAAATCCACCCCAAAAACCAGAAGAACAACACCAACAACATACTTACATGCCACAAAATAACGTAACTACAAAGAGTTCTTTCTTATCATCGAAATTACCTATCCTTATCCCAATCATTTCATTGTTAGTTGTGTCTACATTGTTAGTATTCACCTTTTTATCCGAGCAAAAAAAGAATGATACGGTGCTTGAGTTACAAGAGAGTGCAGAAACGGCCGCACTAAATGGTGATTATGATTCGGCAATTAATCAGTTAAATGAGGCAATGGAAATTAGACCAGATTATGAAGTGTTGAGACTAAACATAGACGAAATTACACGTGCTCAAGCTTTCTCAACTGAATTAGAAGCTGTAAGACAATTGTTAGCGAATCAAGATTTCAATTCGGCTGAACAACAAATTGGTCCTTTAAAAGAACAAGCAAATAAAGAAACTAGTCCACTATTTAATTCATTTAAAGAAATTATTTCTAATGAAGAAGGAAATATTGTAATAGGTAAGCTAAAGCAAGAAATTGCCGATTTAAATAGTGTTGATTCACTTGCTAGTAAGCTATCAACATTAGATTCATTATCCTCTCCTGAAGCAGATAGTATTAAGGAAGAAATATTAACTAAGATCGTGGAAATTACAAGTACAGAGGTGACTGATTTTCTAGCTAATAATCAGTTTGCTGAAGCATTAAATGCTATTAATAAAGCACTCAGTTATAAAGAGAACGATGACACTTTACTGCAATTAAAAGATCAAGTCGAACAAGAGAAACTCGCTTATGAAGAACAAGCAGCACAAGATGATTTGCATAATCGTACTGCCGCAGTAGAAGTGACTTCATTTACAGCAGCACTAGAAGACAATGGAGATGTAACCTTTGAAGGCACTATAAAAAGTGTAGCAACCGTGCCTATTTATACGATTATTATCTATTATGCACTTTTTGATGCGAATGATGAATACGTAACAGAAGGGTTTGTTTATGTAGAGCCAGAATTATTAGAACCTGGTGATGAAGGTTATTTTTATGGGTTAGTTGAAGGCATCAATGAAGAAGTATTAGTGGAAATTATTAATATCACTTGGTACTTCGATCAATAGGAAAGGATGATAAGACGGAAATGAATAAACGATGGATAATCAGTATAATATTGACTTTATTCATTTGTGCTGCTGGTGTGGCGGGCATGTTTTTAATAAAAGGACATCTTTCCGATAAGTTAGATCAACCATCAACTATTCTAGCAGATGCTAATATAGAGACGAACGATACAATCATAGAAAACGAGGATGAATCATTAGCATTAAAAGATATTATTCAACAAGCACAAAAGAAAGTCGTGAAAATTGAAACGATGGACGGTTCAATTGGCTCCGGATTTTTGTATAACGACATGGGCGATGTTATCACTAACGCCCATGTCGTTAGTGGTGTTAAAGAGGTAACTATTATTACGTCAGATGAACTATTTTTTACTGGTACTGTAATAGGGATTAGCACCGATATTGATATTGCTCTTATCAGGGTTGATGGCATGCGCGGGATGGAACCTTTACAAATTCGAACTGAAAAAGCAGAACTTGGGGATGAAGTACTTGCATTAGGAAGTCCTCTTGGTCTAGAAAATACGGTGACAACGGGAATCATTAGTGGGCTTAATCGTGATTTAGAAATTGAACAATACTTTTATGAGGGCTTGTATCAAATTTCTGCACCAATTGCCCCTGGAAATAGTGGTGGTCCCCTCCTCCATAGTGAAACAGGTGAAGTAATTGGTATTAACTCCGCTGCCTCTGACATAGGCACGATCGGATTCAGCATCCCCATTATGAATGTCCTCTCCTTAATTAAAAGTTGGTCAGAAACACCAATGACTAATCTCCCCGGTGTGGAGTGAGGGGGACAGTCCCTCTGTTTAGTACTTCACAGAGGGACTGTCCCCCAACTCATTATCTCCATCTGAAGACTGAGTTACAATCCAACCTCAGTTTATTGTTTATATATTCTTAATACTTTAAAATATAGGTATCACTTTAAAATAAAGGGGCGTTACGATGTATACTAATATTTTTCGTGAGATTGTAGACATTCTGCACCATGACTATGCAGGGTATATTGATAAAAAGGGTTGGGATAATCCGTTAGAATTCGAACGCATTATAAGTCATTTAGAAGCAAAAGATGAACTGAATGCTTCTCGATTTCTAGATATCGTCCAAGATTATTTAATCGACTTTCAAGATCCACACTTGATTTTTAAACTGATAAAATCAGATTCAGAAAAAGAATATGATAATGGCTTTCGCGTAAGAAGATTCCAAGAAAAATTATATGTCACAACAATTACCACAGAAAACCGTATAAATCTAGGAGATGCTATCCTATCATTAGACAACATTCCAGTGCTTGAGCTCGTGCAAAAACATCAACGCGAACTAATGGAAACTAAAGCCGAACGAGAGGATTGGCGCAAGATTATTGCAAAATACAATATTGCTGAAGTCATCGATAGCCATGGGAATATAACACAACTAGAATTAAAGAAATATGAGAAAGCAAGTTACATATCGAATCACTCTATGACAAAAATTGATAACAATACGATGCTCATGACCCTGACAGATTTTTTTGAGCCAGATTCAATTGAGAAACTAGTAAAAGAGAACAAAGATGTGTTAGAGAAAACACCGAATCTCATTATTGACGTACGTATCAATTATGGAGGAAGTACATTATCTTATAAGGATCTCGAGAAGTACATATTCCCTGTAGGTGAGACTAAGATTGATTCTAGTACCTATCAAATGAAGTTTAATTGTACTGCGAGAAATGCAGATTTAATGATTCAGTCAGCAGAACAGCAATTAGAAACGATTGAAAGTGAAGAATACCGTAAAGGTCTTAGCCAGTGGTTAGACAGTACATGGAAAGAACATAGAGGTAAAGGTTTTGTTAGTTTTGATGAAGAAAGTAGTGATAACGACTTTATAGTTGAAGGCTTAGAACACCCTAAAAATATCATTCTATTAGCTGATAATTTCTGTGGCAGTACTGGAGATATTTTCGTATATAGTTGCAAACAATCTCCAAAAGTAACAGTGGTTGGTAGGCCAACTATGGGAATTAATGATTATTCTAATCTTGTAGAAAAGCGATGGAATGATTTGTTTGAACTGATGTATCCGACATCTCGACTAGATAGTCTTGACCATCGGAAACCAGATCATGAGCAAGGGATAAAACCACATATCTATATTCCATGGACACCAGAACATTTGGAAAAAGATATCGATATGGAAACAGCTATGAAACTCCTTCAAGAAGCAATCACAAAATAATGGTAGGGGAACAGTCCCTCTGTGATTTTATTCACAGAGGGACTGTCCCCCCATTACTATAAATTCTTCACTGCTTTCTCAATATTTTCTGCCTTCGTTATGGCGGATATAACAGCTACCCCATCTGCCCCTGCTGACATCACTTGTCCAGCATTTGTTGTATTAATCCCCCCTATACCAACTAGCGGAATTGAGGGATACTCGTTACGTATTGCTTTTATCCACTCTATACCTACAGGTGCTTTGGCATCAGATTTAGTAGTTGTTGAAAAGATTGGACCTGCTCCTACATAATCTACTAAATGGATAGGGCTTTGCTCTAATTCAAACCGATTAGAAACAGAAAGACCGATAATTTTCTCTGGCATTAATTTTCGCAAATCATTAACAGATACATCCTCTTGCCCAACATGAATACCATCCGCTTCTAACGGTTTTACTAAATCCACATCATCATTAATAATAAACAATACATTATGCTCCAAGCATATCTCTCTAAGCTTTTTACCTAGCTCCAACTTCTTTTCTCCGGTTAAGGATCCTACTCCTTTTTCCCGAAACTGGAAAGCGGTAATCCCTGCCTCTACCGCTAGTTTCAGAGTTTCCACAGGGTCTAGGGAACAGTTTTGTGAACCCATAACAAAATATTTTCGTAGTTTTTTTGCTAGCATCGCTTTATGCATAATTACCTCCCCTTAATGCTTCAACTTCCATCGATAAAGCATCTATAAATTGTGGAATAAATGTTCCAGGTCCAGTTACATTTTGTCTAGTCGCTGCATATTGTGCTGCTAAGCCATAAAAGGATACTGCGGTTTTTGCCTGAAGTTCTGTTGGATCATTTGTTGTTAAGCAGGCTGTTATAATAGAACCTAACAGACAGCCTGCACCGGTCATTCTAGTTAATAGTTCATGACCTAGCATATTATGGATTAATTCCTCTCCAGTGCAAATAACATCTGTTTCTCCTGTCAAAACAACAGTAGTTTCATAGATTTGTGCAATCTTTATCGCTACCTCTTCAACATCCCCAGTGCCAACTGAATCTACCCCTTTCGACTCCCAAGGTATGTTAGCTAAATAGGCCAGTTCACTAGCATTTCCTTTTATTATCGTTGGTCGAACCACTTGTAATATTTCCTTTGCAACTTCATTTCGAAATGAAGATGCTTTAACACCTACGGGATCAAAAACAACCGGGATATCGCGTTCATTAGCAGTTTTTCCTGCTAGAATCATAGATTGAACATCTTGTGGCATAACAGTCCCTATATTTATTAATACACCATCAACGATTTTTCCTATGTCTTCTGCTTCTTCTTTCGCTTTTGCCATGATAGGTGAGCCCCCAAAGGCTAGAAGTCCATTTGCAGTAAAGTTCATGACAACTTGATTCGTTAAATGATGAATGAGAGGTTGTGCCCTTCTTACCTTTTTGATAATAGAAGCATCCATTATTTGACGGCCTCCATCCTAGCTGCAAAATGATTAGTCGGACCATTCCCGCTGCCTAATGGAAAGGCATGTTTGATGGCATTCGTAATAAACTGCTTGGATTTATCAACTGCTTCAGGAAGAGGAACTCCCTGACCTAAATAGGAAGTAATTGCAGCTGAATAGGTGCATCCTGTTCCATGCGTATTTTTCGTATGAATACGCTCAGCAGTGTAGGTGTACATGTCCTCTCCATCGTAAAGAATATCAATAGCATCTCCAGTTAAATGCCCTCCCTTTACAAGAGCTGCTCCAGCTCCATATTGATGCACAATTACTTTTGCTACATCTTCCATATCCTCTATCGTTTCAATAGACTTTCCCGTGATGAATTCAGCCTCTGGAATATTCGGCGTTACAAGGGTAGTTAAAGGTAGGAGATGCTCACGTAAATAGTTGCGGGCTTCCTTATCAATTAATGCATCTCCACTAGTTGCAACCATTACAGGATCCAGTACATATGGGATATGAAGATTTTCCACTTTTTCTTTAATCACTTTCATCATTTCCACAGTGGCAATCATACCTGTTTTGAATGCATGGACAGGTATATCAGTAAGTACTGAATCAAATTGCTGTGACACGAAATCAATTGGCAAGTGGTGAACATCCTGCACACCAGTTGTATTTTGTGCAACAACCGAAGTAATGACGGACATTCCATACACCTTTAGTTCTTGGAACGTTTTTAGATCAGCATGTATTCCCGCCCCACCACTTGGATCGGTTCCCGCAATCGTTAATGCACAGCAAATATTTTTTTGAGTAAATACCTTATTTGAATCGAAGCTATTGTATGTATCCACTTTAAAGTCCCCCTTTAGAAGTTTGCATAATTTTTCCTTCTCCGATACGTGATAAAACAAACCATCCAATCATTCCACCAGAAATACTACTCACAAGAAACGACGGTAGAAAAGCTAGCGCTCCAACTGAACTCCCCATAAGCAGAAGAGCAAAAGGCACTGCCACGAAAGATCCAACTACTCCGGTACCAATTGCTTCTCCAAGGACAGCAACCCCATTCTTCTTAAACTTTTGGTAAAGTAAACCTGCGAGTAATGCACCAATCATTCCTCCTGGAAATGCTAACAATGTTCCTAAACCAAGCATGTTACGAAGCAAACCAATCATAAAAGCTACAGTAACTGCTGGTCCCGGTCCAAGGGTCACAGCTGCCATGACATTAACCGCATGTTGAACTGGATAGGCTTTTGCAATCCCTGCTGGAAACCACAATAGCTGTGCACCTAATGTTCCAATTGCGATAAAAATGGCCATTGTTGTTAATAAACGTGTTCGATTCATTCCTTCCCCTCCAATTTTTAGGGACCAAAAAAGCCAGATCCTAAATTACAGGACCTGGCTTGTTAAGCTGAAATAGATTAGACATGTTTCGTCTGACTACTTCCCTCCGCTGGTATTAACCAGATCAGGTCCATAAGAGTCAGAAAGCTAACGTGCTTTCCTCTCAGCCCACGTTTTTGGGCACCCCTAGTAGTGATATTTCTTATTCAATTGCACAACTATACCATAACAAATGAGTGGAACATTGTCATGAGAAAAGAAGGAAAAAGGATAAAAGAACTAGATTTTGCGCATTTAATATACTTTTTGAGAGGTAGTACTTTCCCTAACATCAGAGACTAGCTATATAGTTCTTTATTCCTGATTTCACTATAAACGGTTGTAAGTATTTTGAATATTGCTTAAACTCATTGTAACACAATTGTAACATTAATAAAGGGGCGTTTATAAGTGAAAAATCTCTATTTGGTCCTCGTATTGGTATTATCCATGTTCTTAACAGCATGTACTGATACATCTGAGAGCGAAGTATCCAAAGATAATATAACAGGTGAACAACAAACAAAAGATGAGGATAAAGTGATTAGCTGGCCAACCGAGGAATGACCAGTATCTAGCCCAGAGGAACAAGGAGTAAGTAGTGAAAAGTTAGTTGAGATGTTTGAGTATGTAGAAAATAATAACCCTAATGACTTACATGGGTTACTAATCATACGAAATGGCCATATAATTGCAGAGAAATATGGCTGGCCATACAACGAAACATATCCACATAACACTTTTTCCGTTACGAAAAGTCTCACGGGTGCCATAACTGGAGTGGCCATTGAGGAAGGGATCGTTAAACTTGATGACCTGGTGTTAGATTATTTCCCTGACATGACATTTGAAAATATGAGTAAGGAAAAAGAAAACATGACGATTGAACAGCTATTGACAATGACAAACGGAATTGATTGGCCAGAATGGGAACAAGGACCACAGGTTTTCTACGAATGGGAGAACAGCGAAAACCAACTCCAATATTACTTAGACCAGCCAATCATTAAAGAACAAGTTGGAAATTTCAACTACGATACTGGTGCAGCTGTTGTGTTAGCAGCAATCATCGAAAATGCAACTGGAAAGACACTATCTGAATATGGGCACGAAAAAATCTTTAAAAAAATTGGGATAACAAGCTTAGAGTTTCAAAGTACAAATGAAGGAATCACTAATGGCGGTACAAATGCTCATATGGTACCGAGGGACATGGCACGATTTGGATACTTGTATCTACACAATGGAAAGTGGGATGGTGAACAAATTATCCCGGAGGAATGGGTAAAAACATCTACAACGAGACATACGGGTGAAGATTCTCAAGGTTACGGTTATCTATTTTGGACGGCAACAGAATCCGATTATGGTGGAATAGATACCTATTCTGCAATGGGGGCACGGAATCAATATATTTATGTTGTTCCTGAAGAAAGATTAATTATCGTGCAAACTTCTGAATACTATTCACTTGGCGCGTTGCTGGATTATATTATCCCAGCCATTGAATCAGACGAAGCACTATCGGAAAATGCAGAAGCATACAATCGACTGAAGGAATTAATGGGCTCAGAATAATATTATGACCATCCTATAAAAAAGAAGTTATTGCACCATACTATAATTAGGAGGTGCAATATGACTAAAAAAGATAGATTAACTAGTAGGAAAAAGAAAAAAGCACAAGATACCTCTAATGATGATCGTCACAATGAAAATGCTCGTGTATCTGCACTCTATCATCCAAGTTATCCTAGAATTGATACAGAAAATTTATAATATGAAAAAGAGTGCTTTGATTCGCCTCAGAAAATCAGAGCACTCTTTTCATTTACTCTAATCCAAATACGGAGTTACCGTTTTGATAAACTCTTCGGGAGATACCGTATTGCTACTTCTCCTCCACTCCACCGATGCTCCGTATAAGCCCCAACTTAACATGGTTGCAGATAATTTCAACCCTTCGTCTGCATCGCTAGGATGTTTTCTCTTTAATATACTATAGAGAATAACTTCTAACTGATCACGAATTATCCGAGCAATTGTATCCTCGTAGCCACGATGACATCGGTTAGATAAGGAAGTTTGGAAATCGGTAATCGCTGTAAAAATCCGAACGAAAGTATCCTCATCAAAGTCACTATCCTTATAATCTTCAAAATTTAAATTAACGAATAACACCTCTGTTAATGCTTTATCTAATAGATCATAAATATCCTCAAAATGATAATAAAAAGTCGCTCGGTTAATCATTGCCTCTGTCGTAATATCTTTAATTGTAATATCTTTAAATTCCTTTTTACTAGATAAATCAATAAATGAATCCATAATTAATTTTCTTGTCCTTAAAATCCGAGGATCTGTTTTTGTTTCCGTCAATGTATAAAGCCCCCTACTTTTTCAACAATTTTTATCATGTGTTGGATATCCAACATTTCTGCCGTTCTATTGGTGTTCATTGATTTTATTATCTTATAAACTAAATTTAGAAGCAAACGGAAGGCTTAATATTTCAAATTTAAAGACTTCCAAGTAGCACTATCAAATAAAAAACTATTAGGAGGAATTTCAATGTTAAAGATCGGTATCATTACAGGGAGTACAAGAGATTCGAGAGTAAACAAGCAAGTTGCAGAATGGGTGAAAGGAATTGCAGACAAACGTACAGATGCTCAATTTGAGTTAGTGGACATTAAAGATTACAACTTACCAAGATACAATGAATCAGTTCCAGCAGTTTTTACAAAAGATTACCAAACACCTGAAGCAAAACCATGGTCAGAAAAAATAGACTCACTAGATGGATTTGTTTTTGTATTAGCAGAGTACAATAAAGGGATTACATCAGGATTAAAGGATGCTATCGATTATCTATATCAAGAATGGAATAATAAAGCAGCAGGAATCGTCAGTTATGGTTCTACACTTGGTGTATCTGCTGCAAACGAATTACGGTTAATCCTTTCTGTACCAAAAGTTGCAACCGTTGGAACACATGTTGGAATGAGCTTATTCACAGATTTTGAAGAAATGAGCAAATTTAATCCAGCACCGTTCCATGAGGACACTGTCGGAAAACTTTTAGATGAAGTAATTGATTGGTCAACTGCATTAAAGACACTACGTGTAAAGGAGGAAGTATTGGTATGACAAACAAAAATATGGTTTGTGACTTAGAAACTGGCATTTGCGGAGAAGCAGGAGACGAAGAAATGGAAATTGTTGATTTTAACAACCCAACAAAAACAATTGATTTATATTATGTAACGGATCCAATTTGTTCTCATTGCTGGGCAATCGAACCATCCCTGCGCCGTTTTATTGAACAATACGGACATTATTTCAATGTCCATACGGTAATGGGAGGCTTATTAGAAAAATGGCATGATGGCCCAATTGATCCTGCTAATGGAATCTTTAAACCAGCGGATGTTGCTGGTCACTGGAGAGAAGTTGGTGAACATTACCGTATGCCAATTGATGGATCATTGATGATTGACAATCCAGTTCAGTCATCATTCCCTCCATCACGTGTATTTAAAATCGTTCAAAAATATCATGGGGAAGAAAAAGCATTTGAATACCTACGTCGTGCCCGTGAAGAGTTATTCGCCTTTAACCAAAATATCGGGGAAGATTCTGTCCTAGTAGAAATTGTCAATGGACTTGGTCTTGACGGAGAAGCAATCGTAAAGGAAGCGAATGAGCAGTCAGGTCATGATTTATTACAGGAAGACTTTGCCCTAACAAGAAACCTCGGTGCAAGAGGATTCCCAACAATTATTATGGTAAATGAAGAACAAAAGGGTGTCCGAATTGTTGGTAGTCGTCCATTAGAGAATTATATTGCTGGGTTAACACAAATCTTAGGGGATGAACCAAAAGTAAAAGAGCAGCCATCCCTATCAAACTTGTTAGAAAAAGAAAATCTTCTATTCGCAAAAGAAATCGAAGTTATGTACGATGTTGATCCATCTGACCTTCCGAATTTCATAGAAAAAGAACTTTCTCATGAGCATTATGAAGAAAAAGAAATACTTGGAGAAAAATACTATACAAAGAAATAACATTTTCAGGGGACAGTCCCCCACCACACTAACGTGTTAAAGTGGGGACTGTCCCCCTCTATGAAATATGTACTTATTAAAATACTCCACTGTATCTGCATGGGAGAGCTTTTCCATTACTTCCTCTTTATTTAGCATTCTAATTTTATCTATTTCATTATCATTTGGATTTAGTGATTCCCTATCTCCAAAAAATTCTACTAGAAACATTGTTGTTTCCTGACGTTTAAAACCAATCTTCCTGCTAGTCTCTTCTGGAAAATCAAAACAAATCTTCTCTGGTAATTGCTTTATTATTTGAAACTCACTTGAACTAGTCTCCTCTATCAACTCTCGTAATACAGCACTTTGCAAGTCTTTATCCGAATCCTCTACTCCACCTTTTACAACATCCCACTCACCAATAATGTCTTCCTTCGTAGATCCTGCATTAATTTTCACTTTATGCACTAATAAAAAACAATCCCCTTGAAAAACAATTGCACCAACTGCCTTTCGAACCATACGATTAATCTCCTTGTTTTGATAAATTACTATATACTTGAGTAATATAATCTGTCATAACTTCATCATAATTAGGATACGAATATTCTAGTTTTTGGGCTACCTTTTTAGAATACGAAATAAATAATTGGCAACATAGTTTCAGTGAACGCCACGTTTCTTCATATCCTTGCAGAGAAAAAGTATCTAGAATTCTATTAAAATCCTCTTCTTCCAAATACTTATCCAAAAACTTATAGTTCTTCCCTAAACTAAATGTAAATCCTTCTCTACAGCCAACCTCCCATGAAATCATGCGCAATAGTTCTGGACGTACAATCTCATTGAAATGGTCTAATGCAAAAAGAATTTCTTTTCTGTACAATCCTTTAGCTACATAGGCAGTTACATGCCAAAACTCATTACAACAATCGATAAACTCCTGCTCGGTTGGCATTTTGACCCAGTATTTTTCATCGGTTGCTTCAGTCTTTCCTTTAACTCGATTGTCCTTATCAATTAACACTTCCACTAAACCATCTGATTGTTTAAAGTAGGAATCTATTTCATCGAGTGGAATTAACGTTAAGTCAACTTTATTACCGTCACTCAAATACATAAGATAACTGTACCAAGTTCCTAATTCTGGTTCATATAATTCCATGTCTTCAGGTTTTTGCATAAAGATAACTGTTCCAAAGGACTCTAACCATGTTTCATTTTCCTTAAGGGAATCCATATCCGTTACAAAAAATGATATATCATAATCTTGAAAATTATCTTTAGGTATATTTCGATTTGTCCTCGAACCTTCTAATACAGATAATCTAATTCGTGGATCATCCATGACTATTTTCTTAAATAGACTCATCATTTCTAGTTCACTTCGTAAATGCAAATGTTAATCATCCTCTGCTAGAATTTTCAGTACACCAATCACAAAAACTACAATAAATATGGCAGGAACGAGCCAATAGATCATTTTCTCTATTAAAATCCCGATAATAAAAAGAGGAATACCTATCATGAGCATCAGCGAAGTAAACTTCCTAAATTGAATAGACCTTGTAGAGAACTCCGGATCTTCCTGATACATCCATCTCTCACCAAATAACATACTTTCCTCTGGTTCCACATATGACCAAATCAATATAATATATACTGGGATTAGGATAATTATTGTTACGATTAGTCCAGCCATTCCACCAGCTCCTTAGAATCCCTTTTCTAATTAATACGATAATTCGTCGTAATAAGTTTCATTTTTTAAAGGGGACAGTCCCCCCATTCTATTTAACTTCCAATGCAAAGGCATAAACAGCGTCTCCATAGGAATTATTAGCAGAACCTTTATCAGTCCATGTAAGACTATAAGAATAATAATAGATTCCTTCTTCTAATGGTGCTTCAAATGAATCATCCGATATTTTTATAGCTGTAACATCCTCATAACTAGGAGTATTAAATTGCTCCAAAAGTTCTGAATCTGGTTCCATATAATTTATAATAAATGTAATTTGTTCTCCTGGTCCAACTTGGATCGGCTCTTTATCCTGCGCCAATTCTATCGGGCCTGCCGTATCCGTACATTCAGCACGATTTTTATTATGCCAGCAGTACGCACCAAGAATGGTAGGATATTCTTGTCCGCTAATTTCCATATGAACTGTTGGCGGCTGCCCTAACTTACCACTCGGTTGATTCACCAATTGACATCCAACTAAAATAAATGAACAGAAAATGATAAATAAAAATGATAGTTTTTTCATAAATATTCTCCTTTATTAGTTTGGACGTTTTATTTACTACTATTGTTTCAATCTAGAAATTGTAAGTTAATACAACTCCTTTTGTTGATTATTTCCTCTCAAATTCTCTTTTCCCTTAAACAAATACCGAATCCCTTTCCCTGCCATTTTTTCATCTTTATACCTCGGTAATACATGAAAATGGGCGTGAAATATATGCTGTCCACCGACATCTCCGCAATTCCATCCAAGATTATATCCATCCGGTTGGTATGTATTATCAATATATGTTTTCACTTCTTGTAACAGCATGTATGTTGCATCCCATTCTTCCTTAGTTAGGTCGAAAACTGTTTCTCGATGTTCTCTAGGTACAATTAAACCTGCCCCTTCCAACGGTACACCTTTTTCTTTTGCATCATCTAGTTGGAGGAATAAGCAATAATCATTACTAAAGATAACATTTTGACTAGGTACTAACTCTGGATGACAAAACACACAATGGTTCAATTTTTATTCTCCTTTAAAAATACATATTTGCTGATTTGTTTACCTTTTTTTATCTTATCACATACTAACAATGTTCAGAATAGAATTTCTAATAACATTAATATAAATATAGTTCATTATTACTGGCCTACCGTCATAAATTAAATCAGTGGGAATAAATACTTAATGAATTTGGGAAGTTACACCCCATTTATGTAAAGGAGGGAAATATCATGAGTGAGTCTCAAAACGAAAACAGAGATAATAATGAGGAAAAGAAAGATCAACAACCTATTAAGACTTCATCTGGTCTAGATGAGAACTTAGCAGGCTTACTAACCTATTTAGTTGGTTTTATTACTGGAATCATTTTCTTATTAATTGAAAAAGACAGCCGTTTTGTTCGATTCCATGCATTACAATCTATCTTTGTATCTGTCGGATTATTTGTCCTTAATATTATTCTTTCATTTATACCGATTATTGGCTGGGGAATTAGTTTATTAATTGCACCATTTGCGTTTGTACTTTGGATTTTCCTAATGATTCAAGCCTATCAAGGGAAATGGTTTAAACTCCCTGTCATAGGAGATATGGTAGAAAAACAATTAAATAATATGGATAATAATTGATTAGAAATGAGAAATGAGGCTGTGTCTAGAACAGCCTCATTTTTTTATCCCAATATTAAGCATGTAATACAGCTGGTGAAATCTTTCCCTTCTTACTCCACCACTTCATTGCTTCCAGAATAAGGCCATTCGCACGATTATTAATCGCAATCGCTTCCATAATCTCTTGTGAATATTCATTAGATGGATTAATCATTACTTCGCCACATACATCAGACCCAATGATTATTTTATGTTGGAATAAGGTCTTTATCATCTTTAATAACTGTTTTATCCGAAGTGTACCATGATCCCAGTTAGTTACCGCATCTTTTTTATAGAGAACATCCTTGTCCACACTTATGTATACCATATTTGTTGGCATCGTTTTTAAGATAGACTTCAAAACAGACCTTAGATTAGTTTGAAACATTCGTTCAGTGTATAGTACTATTTTATCTTGTATCGAATTAGGAATGTGTTGGACAGCTTCTTCACTTACACCAATGATATAAGCTTTTTTAAGCATTGGGAGATTTTTAAGAGATTCTAAGACCCAAGAACCACAGCTTAGGAGTTCATCACTTGGACTTGGCAATGTATCCGTATGATGGTCAAACAGAACTAATGAATATGGTTTGTCAATTTGTGACTGTAGTATATAGGAAAAATAATGGTAATTCCCATTTCCAAGAAAGTAAATATCATTTGGCTGTTGCACAACCATCTTCCTTATTTTACCTACTAGTTCCTTTTCACAAAACAAATTTATATTACGGAGAAAATCAAAGTTTATCCATTGATGGGAGCTATTTTGATAGAAAGTTTGATTGCGATATACCCCATCGATGTTTAATAAGGTCACATTCATTTTCACTTACCCCCTGTACGAAATGAAAAACATTGATTCTATGACTCTATTATATCATTTGGGTTTAAATCATGGGATTTTATGCTTACGAGTCCAAATAAAAGCCCAAGCTTACATGCACATAAACTACTCCTTTAGTTAATATAATGTACTTAATATTAACCCGACATAAGGAGGGGGACTTATGTTTTGTTCAACATGTGGAATAAAGTTAGTAAACGGAAGTAAATTTTGTACAAATTGCGGTGCAAAAATCGTCTATATAAACGAATCTAAATTGGAAAATAATACTCCTGAAGAGAATACTCATCCTAGCAATGGCAATGATCATCAATCGAAAAGCTTTCAAGAACAAATAAAAGGTACATTCTTAAATGCAACCGGGAAAATAAATTCTATGGTTGGAGAGAAAGGCAATATTGACCTAAATTTACGTGATGTATTTTCCGCGGTATTTAAAAAACATACGAAAGAAGAAGGAGAACTCATATTCATAACTGGGACAAAACAAACTACCCCTGAAGAACATGAAATCTCATCTTCCTGGCCAAAGCCTTGGCTTTTTTCTCGTGTTTTACTTTTCTTTGTCATTACCTATGCCCTCCTTTATATCTCAACTTTTTCTTTCCAAAATATAAATGCACTTCCTGGTTTAATCATTATCGGCTCTTTTGCTGTTCCTGTTTCACTATTAATCTTTTTTTGGGAAACAAATGCCCCAAGAAATATTAGTTTTTATGAAACTCTCAAAATGTTGTTTATTGGTGGTGCTTCCTCTTTAGTAGTTACACTTTTTTTATTTTCTTTTCTCCCAGTTAATCAATTAGATTACGTCGGTGCAGTCATTGTTGGGGTAGTGGAGGAAGTTGGTAAATTAGTTATTGTTATTTATTTTGTATATAAATTAAATCCAAAATATATTCTCAATGGATTGCTCATTGGAGCAGCTGTGGGAGCTGGGTTTGCTGCGTTTGAGTCAGCAGGATATGCTTTTCGCTTTGGACTGACTCATGGTGATGCAACTATGTTGGATGTTATTTTCCTTAGAGCATGGACAGGAATTGGTACACATACGATCTGGGCAGCTATTTCTGGTGCGGCATTAGTATATGTGAAAGGAAATGAAAATCTTAGTTCCAATCATTGTTTTAATACTAATTTCTTGAAGCTATTTGCAGTTCCTGTTATTATTCATGCCGTTTGGGATATGCCTCTCCATCTCTTAAATAAGTTTTACTTTCTACCTATTGTTCTAATCATTATTGGCTGGATCTTTATCTTCACATTAATTAATGCTGGTCTTAAGCAGATTGTACGATTAAATAGACAGGTAGAACAAATTGCTACGGGTGAAGGAGGACAGAACTAAAAAGAATCAAGCTATTAAATAGCTTGATGGAGAAAAAACAACTTTAAAATGTTGCCCAAATTTGATTCTGGGCAACATTTTTAGTTTAATAATTATTTTTAGAAGATATTTCTTCATATTTCTTCAGTATGAAAACCCAGTAATCATTATCAATACTAATATTAGAGTAATAATTAATAAATCCTAGTGTAGGTGAATCCTCGCCAATGGCACTAGTAAAATATAGATGATTCATATTGGTTTGATAGAATAATTCCATGAGTCTTTTAAACTCTGCAAACTCCGATAATTGTTCATTAGATAAAGAGAATTCCAGATTATTATCTAGAGTTGAGGTTAAATTTAAGAGTAAGTTATTGTATTTACGAATTACTTGCCGGATATGATGTACTTCTGTCTCCAACATCCCTATTTCGACTGCAAAATTGGATATGTCCTGTATCTCTCGATCAAGTTTTATTAGGCTCAAACTTAATTCATTTGCTTGTTCCTTTGTGATAGATTTACTATCTTGTATTTCTTCTAAAATTCCTATGCTATAAGATGGTACAGTAGTGATTAATCCCATTTTTTCAGCGATTACTTTTGACAAATACCCTCTATAATGCTCATTTTCGTTTTTCTCGTTAACCCAAAGTGTGAGAAACAAAATCCATCCACATAGTAAAATGACATAAACGCCATATTTCTTTATCATTATTTACCTTCCCCCAGTAGACACTGTTAACTCAATTTTATGTTTAGATTTTCCTAAACATTCTAAGAACACATGGATATACAAGTTGGAATTTATCTTGTATTCTTAGTTAAAAGAAAATAATAAATATGGAGGCAAGTTATGACTGTATCAATCACATTATGGGAAGCATACTTACTCGAATCTTTACGTTCAAAAGGAATGGACAATGAGACAATTCTTACATATATAGAGCAGCAAGATATCCAAGCCTTAAATGAATTTGATAATTCCTTTGACCATACAGATTTAATAATGACAGAAAATCTAGCCACTATTAAACAAGCAATTTTTTCTGATTATAAGGTGAAATTTATTACGGTTAATGGAGTAAAAAATCTATTAAACATGAAATTCGGCCTTCAAGCTGGAGAAGATTATGAAATGGACAATAGTAGATTTTCTAACATCCCTTTTTCCAATGACCAACTAAAAACAGTAGAAACAATGATTTCACCGGTTTGGAAGATAATGAACATTACACATAAAAATGATGGCGTGCTTGCTGATGTTATTCATGCGTCTGATATTGTGGATGAGTGATAGTTTACACAGCTGTGAAGAGGATTTAGATTATGTTTTATGACTTGTTTTCCTCTTCCTTTTCTTTATGAAAGGCAACTGGGTTAGATTGTAATAATGATTTCCCCTTCATGACACCTATGAAGGGGATTTTACTTACAATTGAACATCGATTTCCTCTTCATACCACTGATGAAAGGAAATTAACTCAAATTTCAACTACGATTTACCCTTCATACCACTGATGAAGGGGAATTAACTCATATTTCAACATCAAAATCCTCTTCACCTGCTTCCTGAAAATAAATTACAACACTTCTATCCCCATAATTAGCAAGCAATAATATTGAATCCTTACAATTACAGGAGTATAATACATACATATTCAAATATTTGAATATGTTCATATAAGGGGGCATTTTCAATGTGGTCGGATTTGCAGCAATTTAAAGCAGACTTTTTTAAAGCTCTTGCCCACCCTTTGCGGATACGTATTTTAGAATTACTAGCTGAGGGAGATAAAAGTGTCAACGAAATTCAAAGCATGTTAAACAGTGAAGGTTCTGCGGTATCGCAACAATTAAGTGTTTTACGTGCGAAAAATATTGTCGTTGGTACGAAGGAGGGAAAAAGAGTAATTTATTCTCTTCGTGACCCAGTAATTATTGATTTACTGGAGGTTGCACGAAAAATATTCGATAACCATCTGATCGATGCGATCTCAATGTATAAGGAATTAGATAAAAATAATTAGCCTATTCATCAAAAGAAAGATAAATTTAAAGGAGAAATGATAGTAAATGAAGGGGCTTCTAACGGAAAGATTGAATAATTACTCTTGGGAAAGCTTGAAGAAAGACTTAATTGCCGGGGTCATAGTTGGAATTATCGCCATTCCACTTGCTATGGCCTTTGCTATTGCTTCAGGTGTAAAACCAGAATACGGAATCTATACAACTTGTATTGCAGGTGTCATCATATCTATATTAGGTGGATCAAAATTTCAAATTGGTGGACCTACTGGAGCTTTCGTCCCAATTTTATTAGGAATTGTTCTTGCCTATGGCTATGAAGATTTACTACTCGCAGGGTTAATGGCAGGAATTTTACTATGTTTGATGGGATTTTTAAAAATTGGTTCGCTTATTAAATTTATTCCACGTCCAGTAACAATTGGATTTACAGCTGGAATTGCCGTAATTATTTTCACTGGACAAATTTCTAATTTCTTAGGGCTTACTGGAATCGAAAAACATGAAAAGTTCATCGACAATATGATTGAAATTGGAAAACATATTGATACAGTTAGCCTGTATAGCTTAATAACAGCATTGATCTGTTTAGCAATAATTTTAATCACACCGAAGTTTTTCAAAAAGGTACCTGGATCTATCATTGGACTCATTGTATCGACTGTTGTTGCAATAATCTTTTTCCAAGGACAAATTGCTACTATTGGTTCTACCTATGGTGATATTCCTAGTAATCTACCAACCTTTCAATTCCCCGAAATAACTTGGGAAAGAATCGTTCATTTGATTGGACCTGCGATTGCCATCGCTGCATTAGGTGGAATAGAATCATTGTTATCTGCTGTGGTAGCAGATGGCATGACTGGAACTAAACATAATAGTAATAAGGAACTGGTCGGACAAGGGGTAGCGAATATTGTTACACCATTATTTGGTGGAATTCCAGCAACTGGTGCAATTGCACGTACTGCTACGAATATTAAATCAGGTGCTGTATCCAGATTGTCTGGAGTTATCCATGGTGTATTCGTTTTAGTTACCGTTTTGGCATTTGCTCCATATGCTTCCCATATCCCATTAGCAAGTATGGCACCAGTATTAATGATCGTTGCTTGGAATATGGCAGAGCGTAAACAATTTGTCCACTTATTAAAAATGAAGTCTGGTGATTCACTCGTATTAGCTGTAACTTTCTTATTAACAGTATTTACTAGTATTACAACTGCTGTTATAGTTGGATTAATTTTAGCGTTAGTATTGTTCGCAAAACGGATGAGTAATATTTCTGTCGTGGAAAAAGCATTGCCAGACCATAGTACTGTTAGAGAACAAGTACAGCCACATGTTGTGACATCATCACATGATTGTCCACAGATTAGTATTTTTACGATTGAAGGCCCATTATTCTTTGGAGTTGCACAACTCTTTGAGCAACGAGTGATGGAAAGCATTCATTATAAACCGAAAGTATTGATTTTACGAATGGGCAAAGTTCCTTTTATGGACTCAACTGGAGAAGCTAATTTCCAAAATATTATAAGTCATTTTCGAAAAAATGGTGGTATCGTTCTCCTATCTGGACTTGTACCAAAGTTGAAAGCACAAATGGAAATTTCCGGTTTAATAGACGAAGTTGGAAAGGAATATATCTTCGAGCATACTGGAGAGGCAATTAATTATGCCTTTAATCAAATTGACTATGACCGTTGCCAAGGCTGTAGACATCTTGCATTTCATGAATGCGAGCAACTATCACAGGTAGGGGACTACCATAAAAAAATAGTAGCACAAGAGCAATAATAAATTTAGCTCACGGAAAGTATCTTACCTTTCCGTGAGCTTTTCTATTCTACCACTATTACTCTTCATTTACTTCAAGCTTTAAGAGGTACTCCGATTCTTTCTCACCATTTATAACTTTTAAAAGCATTACCCAATCCCCAGCTTCTGGGAGTTCTACATAACCAGTATAAGTCCCATCTTCATTATCAGTAAATGTCAATTCAATAGCATCTTCTGAAGATCCTGGATCCATTTCGCCAATGATGTGAAGTCCTTTTACTAATTCCTTATCTTTATGTGCTGATAAAACTATTTCTGTCTCTTTTCCTTCTGTATAAAATGGGTTATTATCAACTTTAAAATCAAAGTTATCTGGGCTGCAACCTGTCATGACTAGAAATACTACTACTAATGATATTAATATTTTTTTCATTGTTTTACTCCCTCTGATGTCTCATTCCTTCTATATTCAGCTTAACGAATTCACTGCTTTGAGTAAACAAAATCTGAGAAGTGTCATTTTATTATCATATCTTTTTGAATATTTATTTCTCACATATAAAGATGATAAAATCTGCACAATTGAAATCTTCCTTTAGCTCTGGATATTTCTTTAGTACATCTTCTGTTGGTTTTGGCTCTTCCATATCCATCAAAGTAAACCCAGCTTTGCGTATAGCTTTAACGTAACTACTAAGAGTACGGTGGTAATATACTACTTTATCATCTGCATCAGCTGGGAAATTTTGTTCATATGCTCCTTCATAGAAATACTTTTCTACTTTCCAAAACAACTTCTCTCCATCTTCATTTCGAACCCAACCACTATTCGGAGTGATAAAACAAGTGTGTAGGATAGAAAATATAAATTGGCCTCCTTCTTTTAATAATCGAAACATTTCTTGTATTGCAGCTTGATAATCCTGTAAATCCTGGATAACCATATTAGAAATAATAAGATCAAATTGATTATCTTTTAAAAAGTGTAAGTCCTCACAGTTCCCGTAATGATACGTAATATTCGTGTTATTGTCCGTCCGAGTTTTTGCTATTTCTAACATTTTCTTCGAATAATCTACTGCTGTAACGTTTGCTCCTCTCTCGGCTAACATTCTACTGAGGTAGCCTTCTCCACAGCCAGCATCTAATACATTTTTGCCTTTTACATCTTCCATTAAGGGTAAAATGGTTGGGTTCAAGTATACAATCCGAGCTTTATCTCCTAGCTCTGTATAGTTTGCTGTAAAAAATTCTGCATGCTTATCCCACCGTTTAATTGCTTCATCTGTAAGCATAGTTCTATTCATCATACTCCTCCTTATTTTATAAAAGTAACGTTACTTAATAATGTGCACACTCTTATTCTCATATAATTTGAAAATAAATAATAGACTTATAATTTAATTTTTTGTATCATATAGATAGAGGCATACCTACTTTAGTAATGAAAAAAAGCTTGTAAATGTTAACTACCATTTACAAGCTTTCTTTTATTTTGTTGGGGTCAGTCCCCATGATCACTTCTTCACTTATTCAAAATTGTATTGTTTAAGGATTGATTCTAGTTTGAGGGCTTTGCCGATGTCCCCTTTGATCTTTAATTTACCTGTCATAAATGCTGTTGTTCCATTCAGTTTTCCAGCTAAGAATTTTTGAAAGCTTTTTAATGACATACTTAATGTACAGTCAGCTTCTACTGTTGTTTCCTCAGACACAGCTGCCTTTCCATCCTCAAGCCTAAGTACATATACCCCTTCATCTTTAATATCGAATTGATATGTAAGATGTAATCCTTCTAATGGAGTTGGATTGGCATTTAATACCTTCGCCGCATTCTCCATTACTTCTGTTAATGATGCTACTTGTTCACTCATCTACTATATCCCCCTTGTTTTCTTTCTTTTCGAAATTCTATATTAATTATAAATGGATATGGAGAGAAGTCAACTTGGTTAGGGGGACAGTCCCCACACATAAAAGAAACCCTCACACTCGTTGAGAACTCAACAAATGTGAGGGTTTATGGAGTTACAGATTGTCTCAATTCTGCCTTCATTGCCTTTGCTTCTTCAGGTGTTAACGTTGGGATTTTCTTGATGAAATAATAATGTTTTATGATTCCGAGGATTAAAATGATTATTTTTACGAAGATTATATCCACATAAATAATAGAGAAGATAATAAATGCATCAGCAATCAAATTGATACGAATTTTTTCCTTCCTAGTCATTCCTTTGTTTTCTTTTAAACGAACTACATAGTCTTTATAGAAAATTGTACTTTTAAACCAGTCTTCTACTCGTTTAGAACTTTTTCCAAAACAAAAAGCAGCGAACAAGAAAAAAGGTCCGCCCGGAATAACAGGAAGCACCACTCCAGCAACACCAAATCCAAATGAAATGAAACCTACTGTAGCAAAAAGGATACTTCTTATATTAATTATGGTAATCACCTTACCTTATCAAGGATGTGTATGTTTCTAGGTCTATCTCACTATATGTATTGTACACTTTTTTCAATCTACTTTCAATTGTGTACTCGTGAACAACTTGCATATCTCTATATAGTTTACTATTTAAATAGAATTAACTTACAATCATAAGAAAAGACTGAGACGAACCTTCATCTCAGCCTCTATATTTCAAAAACTATACAGTTACTTCTCCCCACTCTTCCATAAATTCTTTCATTAGTTCATTAATGAATTCATCACTTGGAATATGGGAGAGGATTTCTTCTTGAGTATATACTTTACCACCTTTCATGACGCGATGGATGGTTTTTGTATGTTCAATATTTTCTAATGGGTTTTCATTCAATATAACTAGATCAGCTATTTTTCCTGGAGTTATTGAGCCAACATCAGTTAAGCCAATCGACTGAGCAGCCTTAGATGTTGCCGCTTGTAATGCTTCCATCTCCGATAAACCAATTTCCACAAACAGCTCTAGTTCTCGGTGCAAAGCCATCCCAGGGAATGTCCACATTAATGCCGGTGTATCTGTTCCTGCAACTACTGTTCCACCCATCTCAAAATAGGTCTTCGCTACTTCTTTTGTAAATTTACCGATAAAGCCGTTCTTCTCCTTTAGCCCTTGTGCATGTTGTGACAAGCTTTCCCATTGTTTAGTTAGACCAGTCTCGGAATAAGTAGATTCTATAACAGCATTGTTTGGTTTCCATATCTCTGGGAACAGATTGACTTGGTCAAAGAGTACTAGAGTCGGGCAAAGTTTTACATTATATGTTAGCATCTGTTCACATAACGCTTTTATTTTTTCTTTATCTGGCTCATCCCAGTTAATATGGCTCCACTCAGACTGGTCCACAAGTGGGTTCCATCCTTTATAAATTTCTTGTGCAAATCCAGAAGCATGCTCAAACCATGTGACACCCATTCTAGCAGCATCTAATGCAGTTACTTCCTTGGAATTCAATAAATCACAACTTACCTCTAAGCCATACTTTTTCGCTTCGTCAACTGCCGCTTCCATCACATCTGGCTTAATCCAACCATATAGTTTCACAAATTTTGCACCAGCTTTAACTTGCCTCTCTACTTCCTTTCTAGCTTCTTCTGGATTATCCGTCACAAAGTTACCAAAACTTGTTGGTCCCCATTGCCCCGGAGATCCGTCAATCATTCGATCTGCAGAGTATACTCTAGGAGTAGGTGCATCATTTGACGCATGGATAAGCCGTTTTAATGCCGTCACATTTCCTGCTGTATTACGTACTGAAGTAACACCTGCTGCCACAAAATGTGGAGCATACCCCTCATTAATATGACAATGCATATCAATCAATCCTGGAATAATATATTTTCCTTCCGCATCTTGAACTCCAATTCCAGTTGGCAATAAATCCCCTTGTTTATAAACTTTTCTTATCTTCCCTTCCAACACTTCAATTGTTCCAATAAAAGAACTTCCATTTTCGACATCAATTATTGTTCCGTTTTGAATAAGTACATGATTTACGTTATTCATTGTTTAATTCCCTCCTAATTTTTTCATTCCATATGTTTAATTTTCTAATTTTATTGTATATTTAGTTTTATATAAGCTAATAAAAATTTTCATATAGTGGAATTTTTATGTTAGAAAGGAGGATTTCGATGATTACTTATGGCAAAACGTTAAGGGAAATTCGTAAGCAAAAAGGGGTTACATTAAAGGAACTTGCAGATGGAATATGTTCTGTTTCCTTTTTGTCAAAGTTCGAAACAGATGCTTCGGATATTACGTTAGGACTGTTTACGAGAATATTAGATAAATTAATGTTAACGATGGATGAGTTTCTTTTTATACATAATGATTTTCAACCTAGTCAACTAGAGCAATTCTTCAAAAAAGTAAAGGGTGCCTACTTCAGTCGAAATGCTACACTTCTGAAGGAATTAAAAGAAGAGGAATTGAGGAAGTGGAAGCAATATGGAGTAGAAACCTATCATTGTAATGCGTTAATGATCCAAGTATCTGAAAGAATTGTCTCTAAAAAGATAATAGATGAAGATGTCCAAGCACATGATATTAAAGTACTTACCGATTATTTATTCCAGGTTGAGGTTTGGGGTTATTACGAATTGATGCTTTACAATGGGACGATTCTACTTCTTCAACCGGAAATGGCGATATTACTCTCAAGAACAGCGTATGAGAAAAGTGCTCGTTACCAGGAGTTTGATAAAGTAAAAGTAGCAATATCTAGTGTTCTTTTTAACACCATTATCTTCTTACTTGGGCCTGTCAACCGATTTGAAGAACCATTGACATATGAGAAAGAGATTGCCGAATTTCTATCCTATCTGGAACAAGTATCCATCTCTGAACGGAACTTGTTAGAACGTATTCAACTTATGGAATTAAAAGGGGCATATGAACTAAGGTCAGGAAACAAGAGGGACGGTATTGCCAAAATCGAAGAAGCAGTGCTAATACTAAACAAATTAAAAGCACATCAACTTGCAAAAAATATGGAAAGTTATTTGCAACAGATTATCGACTTTTCAAAAGGATAATTTCACAGCAAAAAGATGACAGTTTCCACTCTAGCGTAGGAAACTGTCATCTTTTTATTCATCGGTAGCAAAAGCAAAATAATAGTATTCATCAACTTCTATTGCGATGACTAAAGAAGAATCATATTTCTCTAATTCATAGATTTTCTTATGAATAAGTGAAGCAAAATCACGTTTTATGATAGCTGCATCTCCATCACGTTCTAATTCACTTTCTGATACATAACGGTTGATTTCGCCTATTTCCTCTCCAATCCAACGACTATTTACCATTTCTCCGCTAATCTTATATGTCGTATTATTCCACCTAATTTGAGCGTAAGCAGGACGATCATTGATCTTTTTGTATGCCTTAAATGTCTTATCCCCAACATCAAAGCCATACATTTGTTGTTCCTTTTCATCATTTATCTCTACTTCTACCACGACTATATTATCTAGAATAAATTGAGAGCTAATATTTGTTTCTAATGGATTATCTATAGAAATACTTTCATTAATACTGGCTTTTTCTAACTGGCCATTATTCCATCTAACTACCTCTACATTCTTCTCACCACCACTTGTCGTAATGTATATTTCATCCAACCCATCTTGATCCCAATCAAAATGATCTGCCTCTCCCATGTGATGGAAACCAAAGAATGTATCGTTTCCTTTATTATAAAATAAAAATTGATAGCCATCTTTCCTAGTTCCAACCACACCAATAAATTGTATGATATTTCCCTCTGAAAATGTTGATTTAAACATCATAATACTCTCAGAACTTTTCTCTTTGCTAGTAGTAATTATTCCTAGGTCCACTGCTTTTTCTTGATAGCGAATAACTCCTCTTATTCCAATGTATTTATTATTCTCATATTGCAAATACCTTTCCAAATATACAGGTTCACCGTCTATGTCATTTATCATAGTTTCGTACTCTGAGTCTTCGTATCTAATTCCACTGGGTTTCTCATATTGTTCATATTCTAAAGGTTCAAAATCTAACTCAAATTCTTCTGGTAAACTAGCCGATTCAACAGAAGTATCCAAGTTTGGGTTATCATAATTTGAAAGTAAAAGTACAGAAGCAACACTAAGAAATAATAACGTTGCAATTGTCGGCAGGCCAACCTTTAGAAACCAACTCTTTTTTGTTTTCTTTGAATCTAACTCAGTCATTTTCTCCATAAACTTATACCGAGTTACCCTTTTAAATTCTTCCGTTATATCAATATTCTCATTTAGCTTTTCTAATTTATTATCCAGATAGGTTTTCTCATTCTTGCTCACTTAACACCCCTCCTTTATGTATCTTTTCCTCCAATTTCTTCATCGCTCTCGATAGTGTGACGCGAACTTTGCTTTCTGACCAATTTAAAATTTCTGCTGTCTCTCTTATAGAAAATCCTTCTACTTTTCGCAGTATAACTACATCACGATAGGACGGTGGTCTTAACATAGAAATAAGCTCTAATAATTCTAAAGAATCTTGACGAATTTCTACTATTTTTTCTACAGAAGGACTATACCACGAAGTATTCCAAAACATATCTTTCCATTTAGATAGTGGATTCTTTTTTCTTAAATAATCGATTGTTACATTTCGAGCCATCCGATAAATAAAAGTTTTTGGGTAATCTATCTCTTTCCCATCCAATAAATAATCAAATAGCTTCAAAAACGTATCATGTGTTAAATCTTCAGCTAGTTGTACGTCTTTCGTCATTTTTAAAATATATTTAAAGATTAGTACATGATACTCATCGTACAACTCTGTCACTTTCCCTTGAATTTTAAATCCTCTTTGCAAAATGTATCCCCCCTCTCAAACTATTGTAATGACGATTATGACTTGCAAATGTTGCAGTTTTATAGAAAATTTGTTTACATAATTAAAAACACCTAAAAATGGTAGAATACATCATTTTCAGGTGCCCTATTTACTTTCCTATTAGATTACTTATTTCTTAATTTCTCCAATACAACCTGAGCTTTATATCCGATTTCGAAATCATAGATATCAGCAGGCTCCCCTTCTATTGCCTTCACTAGTTCATCTATTAAACCACTTACTGGCAGTTCATTAAGTGTGATTTCTTTAAGCTCTTCACCAATCTTAGCACCTCTTAGCTGTCCCCAGTTTTCAAGTGATAATGAACCTTCAGTCCCAATTGCTGTAAAACCAATATATTCTTTACCAGGGATGTTACTTATGCCTTCTATTATAATAGGGGTACCGTCATGTAGTTCAGCAGTGGCAATAATACCTGTTTCACATTTCGATTGATCACTTGGTAATTCTAATTTTGTATGAATATGGTGTATATCGCCAAATAGTTTTAGTATTTGTTGGATAAAGTGCACTCCAACCTCAAGAACAAACCCACCTTGTTCTCTTCCACCAATCCAGTCATTTTGTTGCCAAGTACGTGGCCACTGTGGAAATTGCATTGTAAGTTGTAAACGACGTAAGTTACCAATTGCTCCACTCTTTATTAAGGATGCAAATTTCGTTGCAGCTTGTCCATAATTAAGGGGAAAGTTCATCGCATGAATAATGCCTGCTTCTTTAGCTGCTTCCAACATTTCTTCTGCCTCTTTTACAGAATTTGCGAGTGGTTTCTCACATAAAACATGTTTACGTGCTTTTATTACATCCATTACAATTTTATGATGAAACTTTGGAGGTACAGCAACATATACAAGATCAACCTGCTCATCATTAATTAAATCTTGATAATTAAGATATGCTTTTTCAATAGATAATTCATTTGCTGTTTTTGTTAGAATGGATTCTGATGTATCACAGATTGCTTCTACTTTTACTTGGTCATGCTCATTAAATTGTGTGATTAAACGTTGGCCAATTGCTCCGAGACCAATAATTCCAATATGTATCATACGTTTTTCTCCTCTTTTGTTGTATAGATAGCTTTATATTACTCTTTTTTCCCCCAGATGAGAATAGTATATGAATATTTCGTGAAAACTCAATTTTTCCCTCTCTAATATAGTAGAATATTATAGGATGTAATATTAATGGAAACTAGGAGTTGAATCTTGTGAAAAGAGCATTCATTACATTAATTGGATTATTACTTATTCTCTTAATTACTGCTTGTGGAGATAATAAGGAAGTTGAAGAAGAAAAAGATATAAAAGAATTAGTTCATGAGTATAGTGTTGGCGAATTTGAAGATGTTTCTGCTTCGATTACATCACATGAATTAATTGTTACCGATAGTAAAGAGAATGAGACAACATATGATTTACCTAAAGACGAATTTTTCGTTTCAATTGCTCCATTTGAAGAGGTAACTCATCCATGTGCCATTCATAGTTTAACTGGTTGCCAAGGTGAACTTGTTGAAAAGGAATTTGATGTGTGGATTCAAGATGAAGAAGGGAATGTAGTTGTTGAGGAGGCAATGACTTCATTAGAAAATGGTTTTATCGATTTATGGTTACCTCGCGATAAAACATATACAGTAAAAATTGAATTTGATGGAAAAGTAGCAGAACAAGAACTCTCTACATTTGAGGGTGATAATACTTGCATTACGACAATGCAGTTATTATAAAGAGAGGTTGCACTGAAATAAACCAGTGCAATCTCCTTTTTAACTCAACTCTTTCAATCTTTTATATGCAGAATGGGTGGTTAGTCGGTGGTAAGCTATTAATTGTTTTTTGTAGACAACTCCGTATACGCCATATGGTGTTGGGGATAGTTCTAATAATTCCCTTCGATCTTTCAAGTCAATGGTTGTCGTCTCTATTTCCAGCTTGTTTGCTCCAATTAACACATTATCTGTTGCAACATCAATAAATGGACATTGTGGTGTACGAAGGATTGTTAATTTCTCAAATCGTTGCAACCGTTCTTCCCAATCTGTTGGAAAATGTGGATTAGCGCTATTACTATTCTTATAAACTAGTAATTCAAAACCATAAGGGGCATGGTCTACTTCCTCAAAGCCATTTTTAATAAATACTTCTTTACTTGGAGTCCATGAAGTATCTGGATTTGTTACAACAATGACTCCTGCTTTTTGTTGTTTTTTTGCATCTTGAATACATGATTCTATTAATTGAGAGGCATAACCTTTTCCAGTAATACCTACCCAAAGGCAATGTATAACTAAATAATTCTCTCCATAAACAACTCTAGAAGAACGTTCTATAGGAACATATTCTATAAAACCTGCTTGTTTATTATTCTCATTTATCTTGATGTATTTTAATCCGTCATGGAATTTTCCTTTAAGCCATTCATTTTTCCCTTTATAGCCTACTGAGTTCGGTTTACTTCTAAGGCAATAACAACCTTTTTCCTCCAAATTTCCCTCGGTTAACTCGATTAACTCAACTGTTTGTTCCATATCCTTCCCCCGATTCAATCCCACTTCAATATTACATTTAATTCCATTTTAACATGCTGTATACTTTGTTTCACTAGGCTAAATATTAATTTTTGTGTTACTATAATGTTTGTGTACCAAATTTTGGATATTTAGCCTTAAGTTACACAAGGAGGATTTTATTGTGAAATTAAACAGAAAATTCATTATTGCACTATTAAGTTTAATCTTTGTTATATTAGCGGCTTGCCAATCTTCAAATAATGAAGATAATAATAATCTTAACGAACCAAAAGATGATGTATCTGAAAATAATAATGAGTCAACGGATACTACTAATAATGAAGATGCAAACAGTGAAAATAATGGAAGTGAGTCTCTCTCAGAAGAACAGAATAATGAAGCGTCTAAATCTGAAGAGATAGTTGAAACTGTTAAAATTAAAAGTGGAGATGAAGCAGTTCAATTCTTGAAGCAGCAGCTTGAAGAAGGTAAAAATGAAGACATTTCTTTCGGAACGGATGGTATACTTCAATCAGATGAATATGGGGCGTATTATACGATTCAATTAGTCGATGTTCCAGTACGTGTTTCTGGTAAAACGGGAAACCTAGGTTATTATAAAGTGTATGAAGATGGAACTTATGGGATCTTACAAGTCAATACGGCTCAAAGCTATAACCTTTCAGAGCATAAGGACGAGTTTCTCCAACAACTTAATTCGATAAAAAATGAACTAGATGAATTACAAGAAAACTCCAATGCAACGACAACAAGAGAAATGGAAGAAGAATCAGAACATATCTATAGCACTTGGGATAATGAATTGAATGAAATATATAGTTTTTTACAAGAACATCTCCAGAAAGAAGACATGGATATATTAAGAGAACAACAACGAGCTTGGATTGTATATAAGGAAGATACTGCAAAAGAAGAATCCCTTAAATATAAAGGTGGCTCAATGGAGTCCATAACATATTTAACTACTCTATCTGAATTAACGATGAATAAATGTTATGAATTAGTTCATATGTATATGAATTAATATGAGAAGGCTTGAGAGAATTTGATTGTAAAATTCCCTCAAGCCTCTTTTCTAAATCTTTCATATAAACTTTGAATACCGTATAAAAGGTACGCTTTATAATGAATGTAGAAAAAGAATTGTAATTTATTTAGTTTCTTTAGCTTGATGATTTTAAACTTCGCTAATATATCCATGATGACAAACGCAAAGATTCCATCTGCCAGAACATTCAAGAGGAGAAACTTTTTAAAATTGCCATGAGAATATTTTAATAACCATATTGATAAAGGCATATACGGTCCGAGACTAAAAGGTAATTCATCTTTTAAGAAAGACCTTTTCTTATCAAAGAATTTCCAAAATTGATGTTTATAACCATAAATATGATTGACGATCTCGAAGACAACAATAAAAATGCCCGCTACAGAGTACCGCTTCATATTACGCTTGCCCACAAATAATAAAGTGAGCCACGGAACTACAATAATACCAATATTAAATAGAAAATGCCTTTTAGAAATCAATGAAAATCACTCCAATCATTTGACTCTATCTTACGTTGTCCAAAAAACGAAAAAAAAACCGTTTCATTACTAGAAACGGCTTTTTTTCATTTTTTTTATGTATTAGCGACCACGTTGAAACAATGTTGACCGAGAAGCATAACTTTGAAATAAAAGTAACGCAATGATAGACAAGAATACTCCTGAAATATATGGTAAACCGATAAATGTCGAGTATAGAAACCCACCTAAAACTGGACCAATAATTCTACCTAATGAATCAAATGAAGATAAGTAACCAGTTACAGCACCGTGACCAAGTTTTGCACTTTTAGTTAGTAGTGAAGAAACACTTGGTCTAATCACTCCATTACCAATCCCAAATATTGCGAGGAAAATAGCTGCTGTAGTGAAATCCTGTATAAATAAAATTAATCCGAACCCAAGTGCAGAAATAATAATACCGAGTTGGATAATCGTCCCTTCACCAAACTTCTTTGTAAGTTTCCCCATTGAACCTTGTACAAAAGCACTAGCTAATCCCATAATCATAAAAATATATCCAAGTGTCACTGCATTAAGTCCAGCCTTCACAGCGGCGAAATATGCAAATGTTGCCTCTAATCCTGATAATGACAACGAAATAAAAAACTGTAAAAAATATAACATCGTAATAGGGTTTTTAGTTGATTTATCAGGGGCAGTCATCTGATTCATATGACGATTTTTTGCAGAATAATGAATAGATTCCTTAAGTACAAAAATAACAAATAACATCGTTACAAAGGAAACAAAACCTGCAATATAGAACGGGGTGTGAAGATTAATATTAGTAAACACGCCACCAATTGCCGGACCAAAAATAAATCCTAATCCTGTAGCTGCACCAATTATTCCCATCCCTTTACTACGATCTTCTTCGGATGTTATATCAGCGACATAAGCTTGTACGGTTGGCATATTAGCAGCAGACAATATTCCACCAATTATTCGAGCTGCAAACAACATCCATAGTTCTGTTGCTAAAGCTAACATGAAAAAAGACAATGAAAGTCCAAATATCCCAATTATGATTACCGGCTTACGACCTACTCGATCTGAAATTTTCCCCCACATAGGAGCAAAAATAAATTGCATCAGTGAATATACAGCCATTAATAATCCTAATTCTGTCGGTGTAGCACCTATTTCTTCGGCATAAAATGGTAGTACAGGAATAATTATGCCGAATCCTACCATGACTAAAAACATAATTAAAAATAAAATTGGTAGTACTTTTTTAAGATTCAACGTGTTTCACCCTTATTTGTTAGCTCATCTAGAACTTATTAATAGATTTATTGTAAACCTTAACATAGTAAAATAACAAGCATATCTTGGTGGTTTTAGGCTTGTTCACAATAGTGTAGAAATTGAAAACTATCTTTTAAATTTAGTTCACACCAAATAATCTGGTACCATTATTTATATGATTTGGTCTATTTAATTAGTATGGAAACAATTTATAAGAAAGAGATTGGGACAATAGCATTCTTTACATAGTAAAAACCGAACTATACGATTTGGGTGCAACTAACCCGCTCCGGAAATATACTTCGCTTTCACTTTCGAGTACAGGGGCGACATCCGCTCGAAAGAACCATCGCGGTGTCTACCTTGCCGCGGGCGGCTGGTGAGCCTCCTCGTGCTAACGCACTGTGGGGTCTCACCGATGCCTTGCTTCCCGCAGGACAAGGAATGCTTCATCAGCGAAACATCGCACGCAGAAAAAGCGCTCTTCTTTTTCAAGGAGTCTACGTATATTTCCGGAGCTAATGTATCGTATTGTTCGGTTTTATAATTAGGAATTTAGTTTTGTCCCAGCCTATTTCTTTTATCTATAAAGTTAAGCTCCGACTCTCTTTCTCACTGTGTCAGCTGATAATATGTTTTCATATTTAAATGTACGGACTTTTTTTCTTAAATAACAATATGCAGTAATAAAATTATCATGGATGTTTACGACTCGAATGGTGCGCTGGGTAATATTATTCTGACTATCAATATAATAAATTACAATCGGTATTTTGTTTTCTTTTGATCGCAGAAACAAACCATTCATCTCTTCACCTTCCGATCGGAACATTTGTTCTTATTATATCAATTTTAGTTGATTTTGCAATATGTTTTTTTGAATTATTTAAGTGAGTTATATCCATTAATAACTGAGGGAAGTTGCTCCATGTGAACTACAATAATTAAACCATTTTCTAATAATAAACATGCTACAATAGAGAAAAGAACTTAAAAGAGGGATGTATTATGCCGGATTGGTCTTATCATGGAATTTTCCGTCCACTTTTAACTAAATTGTCTCCAATGATTTCTAGAGAGTTCATTCATCGTGGAATGAATACGATTGCATCTCTTCCTTTTGGATTTGGGGCACATATTATTAATTTTCTTGGAAGGGAAGAAAGTTCTCATTTTTTAAAACTAGAAAAACATGGATTGGAATTCAAAAACCGTGTTGGTTTGTCTGGAAAAATTGATCCATTACAAACTGGAACAAGAGCCTTTACAAACTTAGGATTTGGTTTTTTAGAAATTGGACCAATTACGCTAAATCCAACAGAACAATTCACTAAGCCTATCGTTAATGATGAATCACAAGTTATCCATTTTCCTAAAAATGCCGAATCAATTGGTCTGGAAAAGACTTTTAAGAAATTACATAAACTAAAAAAGAAACAACCAATTTTTGCAAGATTAGTAGGTACAGAAAATGAACTACTAAAAATGATTCAACAGCTAGATAATTTTGTAGATGGATATATTATAGAAACGAATAGAACAGAAATATTACATAATACACAGAAACCGGTGTTTTATGCAGGTGAAGTGATAAATTTTCCAAAGCAAGCATGCTCCGGTATTGTTTTAGAAAAGAAACAGGATTCAAGCTTAGTAGAAGAAATTATCAATCTACGTAAAACTGGTTTTCATGGAACCATCATTACTTCAGGTGGTGTTAGTGAACCTGAGCATGCATTGAAATTACTAGATGCTGGTGCTGACTTCATAATGGTATCGGATGGTTATGTGTTTTCAGGACCTGGATTAACAAAAAGGATTAATGAAGCATTAGTAGATCGATTAAACATAGATCCTCCTCCTCAACCAGGATGGTTTAGTTATTGGTTATTCGGATTATTTATTATGATTGGTGGAATTCTAGCATTTATTTTTAGTATTACGTCAGTCATTCTCCCATATGATGAATACTTTCTAGAGATGAAAAGAGAGACGATATGGGTTTTTAATGAACGAATTATGCAATTTATGGCACATGATAGAATGACGCTTGCAGGGACGATGATATCTGGCGGGATAGTCTACATGCAGTTAGCTAGGCACGGTGTTAGGCGAGGTATGCGTTGGGCAAAACAAGCGATCGATGCTGCTGCAATTACTGGCTTTTTGGGCATTTTTGCTTTTATTGGCTATGGCTACTTTGATTGGTTGCATCTTGTATTATGGCTTGTGCTTCTTCCGGTATATATCTATGGTTTTCAGAAAACGAAAGGAATTCGTGGAACACCATCTTCAAAAAACCGAAAGAATGATAGAGTATTTAAAAAAGGAATTTTTGGTCAACTTTCCTTCGTACTATTAGGTTTTTCTTTTGTGTTAGGTGGTATTGTTATATCCATTATTGGAGTCACTTCAATATTTGTATCTACTGATTTAGCTTATCTTTGTATGCCACCTGAAATGATGGAAGCATTTAACGAGAATTTACTCCCAGTAATTGCTCATGATCGGGCTGGTTTCGGTAGTGCACTATTAAGTGTTGGATTGTTAGTATTAATGATGTCCTTATGGGGTGTTCAACAAGGACAAAAATGGGTATGGTGGACATATTTAATTGGTGGACTTCCAGCTTTTTATGCGGGGATCTATATTCACTTTGCTATTGGGTATACAACATTTATTCATTTACTTCCTGCTTACATTGCATTAGGTTTGTTTGTCATTGGGCTAATATTGACATACCAATTTTTTAGAAAACAAGATTAAATTGTTAAATGGAGGAGGACTTATTATTGATATATGATAGCATCGGCCAATTTGTTAGTAGTTTTTTATTTTGGTGGATATTTTTGCTCATTTTCCAAAGACTAAATCGCTATCCAAAAAGGCCATGGATAAAAGATATTCTGCTTACCATTATTCAAGCTTTAATTGTTTTATTTATTTTCTTGCCATTATTTTCATATTTTTTAAAAAAACAATAAACTACCCCGGAATATTAATCTATTCCGGGGCTTATGTAACTTTCTATAGCACGAATTAACTTTAATTTAATTTTTCCTACTTCTATAGCGAGACTAATGTTCTTAATAGGTTGGATTCTTCTTCACATCTATCCAGTTCGGTGATTGTTCTAATTCCCCTGCCAATTGGTATAAGAGGTCTTCTCTCCCTCGTCTTGCCATTACTTGCACACCACATGGTAAACCATCTTTTGTTATGTGCATCGGAAGTGTCATCGCTGGTTGACCAGTTAGATTAGCTAATTGTGTAAATGGTGTCCGTTCTAAACTTTTCGTAGCTACTTGCTCAACAAAGCCCGTTTTTTTTAATACTCCACCTAAACTTAATCCGCCAACAACACGAATGAGCATTTTTTCCATATTTGTCTGATCTAGCTCACCTATTTTCGAAGGGGGGTAAGCTGTCGTTGGTGTGATGTACAAATCATAGTCATCATGAAAGTTTTCCATCGCTATCGCTACTTCATCCCAGAATTTTAAGCTTATTAGGAACTCCTCAGCCGTTACTGCTTTACCTAGTAATCCTAAAATCCATGTTGTTGGTTCTACATCAGTGTACTTTACTTTTCTCCCTATCATTTCTTCAATTTCCCGTAATGTAGAGGATACTTCTGCAAAGTACATCATAAAATAACTATTCGCTAATTTCTTTCCATCAATTGGCGCTTCCTTTTCTTCAATGTGGTGACCCATACTTTCTAAAAGTTTGATCGTTTTATGTACTGCTTCCTTACATTCACGATCAACATCTGTGTCTAATGGCGAATTGGTTGTAAAAGCAATTTTTAACGATTGGTTAATCGGTGTTTGTGATGCAGTTAAGTAAGACTCTTCAAAAGGTGGTGCAATAAAGGCATTGGCACGATCAAATGTATATGTATCAAGCATTGCTGCACTATCCCTGACGGTTCGACTTAATATATGATCAACAGATGCTCCTTGCCATGATCTTCCTCTTACAGGACCTATAGGTGTTCTTCCGCGGGTTGGTTTCATGCCAAATAAGCCGCAAAATGCTGCTGGTATTCGGATGGATCCTCCACCATCATTCGCACCTGCAATCGGAACCATTCCAGAAGCAACGGCAGCTGCAGAACCACCACTTGAACCGCCTGGAGTATGGTCTACATTCCAAGGATTTCTAGATGCACCATGAAATTCTGGTTCCGTAATACCCATTAATGCAAATTCTGGGACATTTGTTTGTCCAAGGATCGATACACCAGTTTCTTTTACTTGTTTTACAAATTCACTATCATAAGCTGCTTTATAATCCTGCAATATTTTGGAGCCTGCTGTCATTGGTTCCCCTTTTGACTCTTGAGAAATGTTCTTTGTTAAAATTGGGACGCCAGCGAATTTACCATCTTTATGAGATGGAGTAGAGTCGTACATTTTATGGATGACAGCATTTAATGCTGGATTTTTCTTTTCAATCTCCTGTATCGCCGCCTCTCGAATTTCCTCAATTGATACTTCTTTACTATGGATAAGCTCTGCTAACCCTAAACCGTCATAATTTTTGTATATGAAAACCATTGTAGATTCCCCCTTTTACATGTAGAGAAGTAAAACAATTCCGAAATATCCTAACTTTTAATGCTATTTTATCATAATTTTGATAGTAAAAAGCAAGACAACGAAATTAATTTTCATCATCTTGCTTTCATGAGTTGCTATTTTATTTTTTTGAATTTCTAAGAAGTTATTAAAGGTAATGAAATTACTTCTATAATCGAATCGTAAAGTTTCATACTTGGTGGGGACTGTCTCCATCATTTACAATATAATTACTAAATAAAATGTTCCAGGGGGAATTCAAATGATAGATTTACGAAGTGATACGGTAACAAAGCCAACGGAAGCGATGCGTAAGGCAGCTTATACTGCTGAAGTTGGCGATGATGTATATGAGGAAGATCCTACTGTCAATAGATTAGAAGAAAGAGCAGCTGAACTATTAGGAAAAGAAAAAGCTTTGTTTGTTACTAGTGGAACACAAGGAAATCAAATTGCAGCACTTACCCATTGTAGGCCAGGTGATGAAGTTATCTTGGAAGCAAATTCCCACATTTACGTTTACGAAGTTGCAGGGTTTTCTGCATTGGCAAATGTTCAATCACGGCCAATAATAGGAAATCGAGGTGCCATGGATCCTGAAGATGTCAAACATGCCATTCGTTCCGAAAACATTCACTTTCCTACTACTTCTTTAATTTGTATGGAGAATACTCATAATCTAGCAGGAGGGGCAATTCTTCCAATAGAAAATATGCAAGCAATCTATAAAGTTGCTAAAGATAATAATATGAATGTGCATCTTGATGGTGCTCGGCTTTTCAATGCATCTGTCGCTTCAGGAATTTCCGTGAAAGAATATGCTAAACATGCTGACTCGGTTCAATTTTGTCTATCAAAGGGGTTAGGAGCACCGGTTGGTTCGATAATTGCTGGAACCGAAGAATTTATTAATAAAGCTCGCAAATGGAGAAAAATGCTCGGTGGTGGATTAAGGCAAGTAGGTATCATTGCAGGTCCTGGATTAGTAGCATTAGAGGAAAATGTAGATCGCTTAATAGAAGATCATGTTAACGCAAAAATATTAGCAGATGGATTAGCCAATATAGATGGAATTATTGTTGAAAATCAAGTGGAGACAAATATTATCATCGTGAATGTAAAAAATACAGGACATACTCCAGAATCGTTTGTTACAGCATTAAAAGAACAGGGGATTTTAGCAGGAGTTTTTGGAAAAGAAACTGTTCGTTTTGTAACCCATTATGATGTATCTAGAGAAGATATAGATAAAACATTAGCAGTTATTGAGGGGACAGTCCCCATGTGAACATTTCACATGGGGACTGTCCCCCCTACTCTACCAAATTATGCTTAAAAGCATATATAACAGCTTGTGTTCGATCTTGTACTTCAAGCTTCCCTAAAATATTGCTCACATGAACTTTCACTGTCTTTAACGCGATAAACAACTCATCCGCTATCTCTTGATTTGACTTACCTTGTGCAATTAATAAAAGAATCTCCATTTCTCGATCTGTTAACTGGTCATGTAGATGCTCGATTGGTTTTTCACGCATTTTCGTCATGATTTTCCCCGTCACTTGAGGTTCAAGTACGGATTGCCCCTCATACGTGCTTCGGATTGCCTTAGCAATTTCTTCTGCTTTCGAAGTTTTCAACATATAACTAGTAGCTCCTGCTTCTAAAGCAGGGTACACTTTCTCATCATCTAAAAAGCTAGTGACAATGATAATTTTTGCTTCTGGCCACTCTTCGATAATTCTTCTCGTTGCTTCTATACCGTCCATTTCCTTCATCACGAGGTCCATTAAAATAATGTCAGGTCTTAGCTCCAATGCTAGGTCAACTGCTGGCCCACCATCACTTGCTTCAGCAACAATTTCAATATCCGGTTGTGAAGAGAGGTAGGCTGATACACCAATACGTACCATTTCATGATCATCTGCGAAAAGAACTCTAATCATCCGTTTCATCTTCCTTTCGAATAATTGGAACTTTTACTTCTAAATGTGTTCCTTGATTTGGTAAAGAAACAAGTTTCATTGTTCCACCAATTTCCAGTGCACGTTCTTCCATATTTTGTAATCCATAAGAACCTGTCTTAACATCACTCACATTAAATCCAACACCATCATCTTTTACACGAAGTATGACAAAATTATCACGTTGAATTAACACGACTTGAAGGGTAGTAGCTCCTGAATGTCTAAGTGTATTAGAAACCGACTCCTGTAAAATACGGAACAGTTGGTCTTCTACTCCCTTATCTAGTTGGAACTTTTCTGCCTTGATAGTAATTTCCATCGGGACTTTTTGCTTTAGCTCAGCTAATAATTCTTCCATTCCTTCAACTAAAGACTTTCCTTTTAGTGCAACAGGTCTTAAATGTAATAATAATGCTCGCATTTCTAACTGAGACTGCTGGATCATTTTTTCTACCATTTGCAACTGTTTTTTAACGGTATCATCTAATAAACTGGATGATTCATTAATCGCAGACATCATCATGGAAGCTGCAAATAATTGTTGGCTAACAGAATCATGTAATTCCCTTGCTAGTCGATTTCGCTCTTGAACAACGATATCTTGCAAGCTTTTTTCTCGTTCTTCTGCTCGTTTTGTTGCCAGACTTTGTGCATGTTCTGCTTGCTTGTTAAATTTTTCTTGAATCTGATGTAATTTTTGCTGAATACTTTTTATTTCTTTATACGGATCTTCAATCGTTTCTAGTTTTTGTCCTTTGATTAGATTATCTAATTTTCGATTTATCTGTTGGATTCGTTGCTTCCAGTACCACCCAATTGTAATTCCAGAAATGGTACCAATAATAACAGCTATTGCTAAAATAGTAACAAGATAAGAGAATTTGCCAACTTTCATCTCCAACAACATAACCCAAGTTAAGTTTTCATTTACAAAGAAAGTCAATCCTATTACGACAATTGTTAACATTAAACTAAATACAATTCCAATGACAATATGGCGAAGTACGGTACTCATATACGCTTCACCTCGATATCACCGGAAAATAAGGAAGTGATAATCTTCACTCTTGGGTAGGTGGTGTCGTAATTTTCCGTTTGGTATAAAAGGGATTTATTCAGTAAATCTTCTTGATAGTCACCAAAAATATATGCCCTTCCAAAAACAGAACTGTGATGAATACTTACTTCCACATCATAAGGGACATAAATCTCGATATTTCCCATCACATGGCGTATAGAAATAACAGCTGTATCATTCGGAAGAACTGTATTACTTAGATCAATCATTCGATCACCGAATGCACCGTGAATGTTGACATCTCGCCACTGGTAAACTGTATCTTCTGTATTCTGGTCACCATATAGTTTATTTTGAAAAAATGGATTCACCTTAATTAATCGATCATTATTTATCACATTACTCGGTAAATCTGGTTTTAAGTCTTTCTTTTTAGAATCGACATAATCCATTATAAATAGTACGATGACTACAATAATAAGAAACCGAACAACTAATAAATTTAAAATAGAAAAAACTAATATGACGAGTCCAATTCCAAGTAAAATTTTCCCCCATAGTTTTGAAAAGTTTTTCCACCCTACATAAGCCATAATGCTTGAGAATATAGCTGGGATAATAGCTCCACCAAAATTGAAAAATATTTCTACAATAAGAAGGATTACTCCTACGATCAGTATCCAATTTAATGTATCTGTTTTTAGCCTTCTGAACATAATAGTAATCCTCCCTAGTGCTTAAACTCAAGACAGGCCCAATCCCTTGGGCCTGTCAGTAGTATACCATTTTTTGCTAGATTAGGTCATGTCCCTTAGTTCGTTTTTTCCTTCATTCTCATTTCTTTTTCTAGTTGGGCAATTTTAGTATCGAACGTACTTTTATAGTATGCACTATTTACCTTATACTCCAGGTTCTCGATATAGCGTTCCATTTCCGCAAATTTAGAGAACGGTTTATCGGACACTTCTTCCATTACACGGTTAATTTGATGATTCGCATGAATAACATTCTCACGCCCCATTAATTCCATTCGACGAAGACGCATATCTTTAATGCGATGTTTCATTTCTTCATATTTTTGTTCTAATGTGTCTAGTTGATTAATTGCTTCTTGACGAGATGCTTTCATTCTTTCTGCACGTGCTTGGTATTCCTCATATTCCTTCTGTGCAAAAGCAGCCATTTGCTCTTCGCCAGCTCTTTCAGCTATGTCAGCTTGCTTTTGTCTTTTTTCTGCCATTTCTGCTGCCTTTAAATATTCCTTTGAAAATTCATCCTTTAATTTATACTGACGTTCGATTAATTTACGAACTTTCTCTACTTCTTGTTCTGCCTGGCGTAAGTATTGGTTCAGTGCACCAATTGGATTTTTCTGCTCCTTTTTATCGAGCATTTCATGTAAATCAGCTTCAATTGAATCTTTAATACGTGTAAAAATGTTTGACATAATCGTCATCTCCTTTTATTTATTACCTAGCCGAAAGCATGCTTACTGGGCTAGGGAGCTTAATTTGGGTTTGAAGGTACATTAAAAATTTATTTTTAATTACTTATGAACAGAAGCTTTATTTATTTTGTTATATCCCACACGAAAGTTGAGTAAACCGTGATAAATTTAATTGTTCATTTCTGCCCATTGACGTTCAAAATTTCGAAAAGGATCATCTTCATCAGAATCTACTACTGGATCAGAATCATCATTTTTCCAATTTTTGAAGATCCAGTACAATGCAAATGCTGCAGCTATTCCAAGGACAGCATAAATATTTGAAAATGCCATTCCGAGGACTAATAAGCCAAGGATAACCCAACCAATCTTTCCAGCAGTTGAATCACTTTTTACAAATTTCTTAAAGATGATATATAGTAACCAGATGCTTAATCCTAGTAGTACCATTGGCCCTAGATTAACTAACAATACGAGTAAAGCAACTAACCCTCCAACAAACAACAAAAATTTTCTCATGTTACCTGCCTCCTTTCTTTATCTTGATTTAAGTTTACCGAGGATTTATGATTTGGATAATGAGCCTCAGCTATATTTTGAACTAGGACTTGAGGCTTATCTCGGCATAGGGCTTGCCTTTTTATAGGTTGGTTTTGGGCCTTCTCGAAGCTTTTTCAAGTGATAATTTTCATGAGATGAATTTGAGAAGCGTTCTCAAAGCTATTTCAAGTATGATTTTTGATAAAATGAACTTGAATAACAATAAACGTTGTATATATTGATAGGATCTAAAGGAGGAGTAGCTTGAATAAAGATAAACTTTTCTTAGAAATTGCTCTAGAAGAAGCCGAACATGCTTTAGTGGAAAATACATATCCAGTTGGTGCAATACTTGTTGATGAAAATAATCAAATTGTTGCCAAAGGACGTAACCAAGTTCATTCCCATCATGATGCCACTGCACATGCCGAAATTAATGCTATACAACTTGCAGGCAAAACCGTATTAGACGCAAAAGTCCATGGAAAGAAATTAACGTTATACAGTTCATTAGAACCATGTCTCATGTGCACAGGAGCAATACTATTTGCAAATATAAAAAAAGTGGTTTGGATATTGAATGACGATAGTGGTTTTGGGAGTTTTAATAAGGTAAAAGAAGCTCAACTATTCGAGAAAAAGTATAATGAAATAGAGATAATGGAAGAACCATATGACGATTTAAAAATAAAGCAAATAGAATTAATGAAACAATGGTCTATGAACTCGAATCATGTTGATAATTTAAGAAAATAAAAGAAAAAGACCGACTTAAGTATATCGGTCTTTCTTTTAAGTTATAACTTCGATGAGAATCTACTCTTATTCTTTAGGTTCTGAATCCTCTATAGAGTTATTATCCATATAAGCTGGAACAACTAGCCTTCTAAGTTTAACCTTATTTAATTCTATATTTATAGATCTTCTAAACTTCAATAAGGATAGGTATAATCATCGGTGACTTTCTCGTCCGGTCTTTCACATATTTGGCTACTAATCGTTTAATATTCTTTTTCTTCGTATTCCATGAATACCGATTTTCTTCATGAAGTTCTTCCACTGTATTATGGATAATCTTTATAATCCCTTTTCTTAGTTCTGAGAAGTTTTTATCCACAAATCCTCGTGAAATAATCTCTGGTTCAGCAAGCATTCTCGCGTCTGGTTTACTCATGGTGAGGATTAACATGAGCATCCCATCCTCTGATATTTGCTTTCGATCCCGAAGGACAAATTCCATATTTCCGACATCGATTCCATCGACATACGTACTCCCTGCTGGTATTGTTCTTGTACTACGAGCAATAGAATCTTCAATATCTACGACATCACCATTATTTAAAATAAATATATTCTCCTTCTCCACTCCAACCGACTGTGCAAGTTGTCGATGATGATGTAGCATACGATATTCTCCGTGAATTGGTATAAAATACTTCGGTTTCATCAATGTAAGCATTAATTTCAAATCCTCTTGATAGCCATGACCAGAAACATGCATGCCAGAGCTACTACCTGAACCATAAATGACATTTGCCCCGAGCATATAGAGATTATCAATAATAACAGAAACATTTTTCTCATTACCTGGGATTGGACCCGCAGCAAGTATTACTGTATCCCCAGCTAATATATCTACTCCTCGAAAATTACCAGTTGATAATCGACTTAAAGCAGCACCAGGTTCACCTTGACTTCCAGTACAGAGGATTGTTACTTTTTCCGGTGGATAATCATCGATTTCATCCGCTTCAATAAACATTTCCTTAGGAGCCGTTAAATACCCACGGTCTAACGCAACACCGACCACATTTACCATCGACCTACCTAAAAGAACTACTTTCCGGTTTGTTTTTTCGGATGCCTCCACAACTTGTTGCACACGACTTATATTGGAAGCAAAAGTAGACACAATAACCTTTTGTCTCGATCTCATGATCATATTTTCTAAGTTTTCTCCAACCATTTGTTCCGAAGGGGTAAATCCCTTTCTTTCCGCGTTCGTACTTTCTGATAAAAGTAATAATACCCCTTTATTTCCTACCTGTGCCATTTTATGAATTTCAGGTTGTTCTTGATTTGCCGGAGTTAAATCAAATTTAAAATCTCCTGTATGTACAACAGTCCCTTCAGGAGTATCAAAAACTATCCCTAAACAATCGGGAATACTGTGGTTTACTTTAAAAAAGCTGACATTAATCTTTCCTAATTGTAATTGTGAATCGGAATGAATCTCATGTAACTCACTTTCTCTTAAGATTCGGTGCTCCTTCAACTTAATCTCAATTAATCCTAAAGTAAACCTCGTAGCATAAACTGGCATATTTATTTTTTTCAACAAGTAGGGAATTCCACCAATATGGTCTTCATGCCCATGAGTAACTATTATTGCTCGAACTCGATCCTTATTCTCTTGCAAGTAAGTAATATCAGGAATAATCAAATCTATCCCTAATAAACTTTCGTCTGGAAACTTGTTCCCACAATCAATGACAATGATGTCATCCTCATATTCAATTGCATACATATTCTTTCCTATCTCATATAAACCGCCTAGGGCAAAAACAGATAATGTACTAGTCATTTCGATACCCTCCTGCTTAAAATATTACTTATTATACCCTGTTGTAATTTTTTGTATGAAAACTTAATGGAAAAATTAAAAGAAGACAAATATTTAAAGTTAACTATCCCTTTGTATGAAAAGTTAAAATAGTCGCAAGTTTTTAAGACAAATATATTACCCTCCTGTATAATGTTGGAAAAGGAGGGGAGAGTATTTGTCGTTATTAAAAGCTAAAGACCCGTATACAGTCTATATTTTTACGAGTTTTACATCTGCATTTTTATTTACGTTTATTTTTACAGTTAATTTGTTATATCATGTACAAATTGTAGAACTTACTCTAATTCAACTCGTCTTAGTAGGGACAGTACTAGAGCTAACTGTATTTCTCTTTGAAATTCCAACTGGCCTTGTTGCTGATTTGAAAAGCAGAAAACTGTCAATTGTTATTGGGTATGTATTAATTGGAACAGGATTTCTATTAGAAGGTCTCTTCCCTTTATTTCTCACCGTTCTCCTATCACAAATTTTATGGGGAGTGGGTTATACATTTACTAGTGGAGCTGGACAAGCATGGATTGCGGATGAAATTGGAGAGGAAAAGTCATCTCTTGCATTTATTAAAGGTGCGCGAGCAGGAAATTTGGGTAGGATTATTGCCATTCCGATTAGCATTCTAATAGGATACCAGATGATAAATTATCCTATTATTATAGGTGGTTTAGGTATGATTGGTTTAGCAATTATCTTACATATCTTCATGAAAGAAGATAATTTTAAACCAGCTCCAAAGGAAGAAAGACAATCTTCCTTTACCCAGATGAAAGACAGTTTAAGGAATGTGATTAAATATTCTAAGGCTAGCTTATTATTGCGAATTCTATTATTAATTGGGTTATTATTCGGTCTGTATAGTGAAGGAATTGACAGATTATGGATATCTCATATGAAGGAATTTGGGAATTTAACGCTGTTAACAGATTCTGATCTCGTATTATTTACAGGAGGAGTACAATTTATTATCGTCTTAGTGACATTTATTGCACTGCATTTTATAAGTAAAAGCAATATTTATAGCAAACTGAAGGCTATTTATATTGCGCTGTTTATTGGTAGCACCTTTATTATTGTTTCTCTATTGGGATTTGCCTTCTCTACTTTTATCATTAGTTTAATTATTTGCTATATCATTCTTGAAGTGAGCAGAGCAACTATGGAACCTCTTACAGATGTATGGTTAAATCGATTAATTAAAGAATCAAATATGCGGGCTACATTCTTTTCCATAAAGGGGCAAGTGGACGCAATTGGTCAAATTGGAAGTGGCCCAATAATTGGTTCAATTGCGGAAACGTTCATGACAAGAATTGCCTTAGTTGTTAGCGCCATTATACTATCACCAGTGTTACTTCTATATTATGTACTTATAAAAAAAGATAGAGCAAAAGAGTAATCCTCTATCTTTTTTATGGAATCATAAGCCCCTCTATTCTACTTTTCTCAATCTCGAAATAGCTATAAATCACATTCATTTCCTGTTCATAATCCTGATTAATTTCAAAATATCTCATATCGTATTTTTCACACATTTGTTTAAAATTTTCATGTTCTTGAATGATCTCTGCAATCGTTCTTTCTTCTGGATAATTCCTCGTTTCAACTGCGTCTCGAAATGCAAGAATTTTTGACATAAAATTCGTCTTGATATAATTAGATGAGAAGCCGAAGTACACTGGAATAACTTTTTCCATATAAGGCTTCTCCAATTCAGCCAAATGCTGTGGAAGTAAATAACAACCTTCTAAAATAATATGTTGATTATTTTCAATATTCGTCTTAATGATCCCTTTAATGATTGGCCATAACTTCTCTGCAATTACTTCTGTGCTACTTAAAGGGGTGAAGCCGCAATTATTATATCCCCTATAAATCCCCATCTTCAGATGATCGATGGAGAGATAAGGTATATGGTATTTTTCTAGTAGTTTTTGCGCCATAACCGTCTTACCAGTACTTCCAACCGCACTAATTAAAATAACCAAGAATTCTTATCCCTCACTTATTGTTATTTTTTTATCATTATCAATCAACTCTTTTATCGTTCTAATTATGATGTCTGGGTTTTCTAAATGAATGGAGTGGTTATTAGTTGTTTTTATTTGCTTCGTTTGTTTCGTCAAGTTTGCGAGTAAATTTTGATGTTCCACCCATGTAGGGTCTGTATTATTTGAACTAATAATAGTCACTGGTAACTCTTCAGATAAAGGGTCAGCATTTTTCACTTGCCTAGCCGAGAATTCACTATACAACAATTCTTTATAGACACTTTCATATGACTTTGGATGATATCCAATATACGTAGCATGTTCCCCATACGGCTCAGGCAAATTCCTACGCCCAACTGGGTGTTTTAATAACTTTGGTAGCCCAATGCCAGACGTAAGGTAACCAAAACGAAACATGTTTAGATTTTTACGATGTGCTTGTTTACGATTAGTATCCCATTCACTACTTAAATAACGATTTTCATGCACAGGGTCAATTAATAATAAGGATGCTACTTCTTTAGGAAATTTACTTGCAAAAAGCCTCATCGTTAATCCACCAAAAGAATGGCCAACTAAGACATATGGCGGTTTTATATTTAATTCTTTTAGAATTTGCTTCAAATCACTTACAACATCTTCACTTGTATAGGCACCTTGGCTCGCTGAACTCCATCCATAACCAGCACGATCAAATGATACTGTTCTAGCAAATTCTGAAACTTTAGGTTGAATATAATGCCAGTCTAACGAGCAACAGCTCATTCCAGCCTCAAAAATCACTGTAACATCTGCATGCTCACCCCCAGAAACAATCGTATGAATATCCCTATCGTTCACCTTTATCTTTTGACCAACTTCTGCTACATATCGCATTTTATTAAGAAGAGCATTCGTAATAGTAAAAGGAAAACCTACAATATTAATAGCCGTTTTAATTAGTTGTTCTGCTTTCATTTGTTACCTCCAGTATGTAAATTAGAATACTTATCAGCAAGCTGTACAATTTCTCCTATAGTAGATTCCACTTCTGCTTCATCCTTTATCTCGAATAAATAATCCGCTTCTCCTTCAACCGGGTCTACCACATCATCTAATTGTGATTCCTTTTGTTGACGGCGGAGTACTTCTTCAAAACTACGATACGCTCCCCTAAAAATGTTTGTACTTCGCTCACTATTTTTCACTCGTTCAGTAAGGATTTCATCGGAAATATTAAAATGAACTAATATACGGACAAATTCTTTTTCCGGATATATTTCTTCTAGTAAAAACTTTCTCCCCTTCTTACTTCGATTGGAATTACTTGCGATAATATGAAAATTCGTATGCTCTTTGGCATAACTTACAATGAGCTGAGACAGTGCATGTTTGAGTGTATTTGGACCGTGAGTAGGTTGTAATTTCTTATAGTATGTATTGAGAAATTCTGCGTGAACATCTTGATCCATGACAAAAGAATTCTTTAATGCTTTTTCTAATCTATGTGCAAATGTTGTCTTTCCACTATGGGTCTTACCAACGGTTATTACCGCTAAACGTTTCATATTCAGATTCTCCTGCACTTTTTACCAATAATTTTAACATAATATTCTGAAACATACACCATCTTATAGAACAGAATCTTTCAAACTAATTCTCCATATCGATGAAAAAACCCGTTCATTATTCTGTAACATTTATTGTGAAATAAATCACAAATTACTATTTACATGATTAAAAATCCATGCTATTATCAAAGTGTAATAAGGAAACACACTTACAATTAATTGTGAAATAGTGAGCAAATAAAATTAAAATTTAAGGAGATGGATTCATATGTTGAATTTCATTCGTGAAAATAAAGTAGTTGCAGGTATCTTAGTTTTTATTAGAGTTTATATTGGATATGCTTGGCTTACAGCAGGGTTTGGTAAAATTACTGGTGGTGGATTTGACGCAAGTGGATTTATCCAAGGCGCGATTGCTAATTCAGGTGGCGATCATCCAGCAGTACAAGGTTGGTGGGCTTCATTTCTAGAAGCTGTTGCTCTTCCAAACGCAGAACTATTCAGCTTCATGGTTATGTGGGGAGAATTCTTAGTAGGTGCCGCATTAATCTTAGGTATCTTCACTAACTTTGCAGCATTAATGGGAATGACAATGAACTTCGCATTCTTATTCAGTGGCACTGTAAGCACAAACGCACAAATGGTATTATTAACTGTATTCTTAGTAGTTGCTGGAGCAAATGCTGGACGTTATGGATTAGATAGATGGGTTATTCCTTTCATCAAAAACCATACACCAATCCGTAAAGAAGCTAAAAAAGTTGCAGTAGCCTAATAATAAAAGTGGGAAAGACCATCATTGAATGGTTTTCCCACTTTTTTATTAATTAGGATATTATTATTCCTCTTCCGCCTTTTTAAAGAGAGCTTCTGGAAGCATTTCAAATCCTTCAATCATCGTATTTTCTTCTAGCTCGATCATGAGGTAAAGTTTCCCATCAAAGTGGACTTGACGTACATGTCGCAATTCTGGGGGACTAATCGAAAGATCCGCTACTTTTGTTTTTACTTTAATTGATTTTGATGAGTATTTTGGTAAGATATTGCTTGCTTTTAACTCATAGGTTTTATCATCAATGACGGTTTCAAATGCTTGTTCTACCTTCTCCGTATCAATATCCTTTACACCACTTGTTCTTAATACTTTCTCTACGTCTTTATAATCTAATTTCGGAATCTCTTCTTCCTCTTCATTTTCCTCAATTGTTCGATGAATTTCATCATATACATTAGATAAAGTTGCTGTACTTATTTGGTCGCCAGCTACTTTTTTGACGATTTCTTCAAAGACAATTTTATCATCTTCGGCTGTCATTGTTTCTTCTGCATTTAAAACTTCCTCAATAAAATGATAACTTAGTTCATATTTTTTCCCAGCTGAATAAAGTACATGGTTTACGTCAGCAGCATTATCTGTGAAAGTTGGGAATAAGAATCCAGAGATGGGAGCTTTTAAATTAATAATTGGATCGACAACAATATTGTATTTGAACTGTTTTTCTACATAGTCAAATAGTAACTCTTTTTTAGGGTCTAATGTCTTATTCATGCTACAAAGAATGAACGGATTAGAATATACGGAGTCACGTGCATTTTCTTCCGTTTCCTCATTAGTCTTTTTCATCGGTTTCCTATACTCGCCACGAATAAAGGTAACCACAATGTCCATCTCATACTGTTTATCTTTTAGCATTTTCTCCACAAGAGTAAGCATATGGTTTTTCCATTCTTCCGTATCTCTACTTAGTAAAGCTTGGTGCAATATTAACTGACTACTCTCTTCTACATCACGTTTAAATTTTAATTCAAATAACTTTTCGTCAAGTTGGCCGGACAGTACTTTTTTAAAATTGTCCATAAACAGCTCTTGCTGCTCTTGCTCTAACATTTCAAATGGAAAGCTTTGATGATGATAAATATCACTAGATTCCTTCATAATATACACATAATAGATTTCATGAATTTTTAATAAGTCATTGTTTATTTTAAATTGTTTACGAAAATTGGCGATATCTTTTTTATTCAATGGATACACTCCTACGATTTTCTTGTTACTTGTTTTTTATTAGGCATTCTATTATTTTACCACATTTCTTGAGGATTTCCGCTCTATTACTATTATCAGGTCTTCAATCATATATTGGTATAAGAGAATTGAGGTGAAATAAAAATGGCATTCCATCCACCTGAAAAAACATTACTAATTTCTAGAGAAACCGGTATTAAAAAAGTAAATCTACCACTACTAAGTGCATTAATTCTCGGGTTTCTAGCGGGAGGGTATATTTCCTTTGGCTATCTATTATATGTGCGAATTACGGCTAATCTCCCAATAGAAAATTGGGGATCGTTACCTGAATTGATTGGTGCAGCACTTTTCCCTCTTGGGTTAGTCCTAGTTCTTATTGCAGGTGGAGAGCTACTAACAGGTAATATTATGACCCTGATTCCTGCAAGATTGTCTAACAAGATAACCACCTTTCAAATCGTCAAAAATTGGACAATCATTGCTATTAGTAATTTTGCAGGCGCTGTTTTCTTTGCCTATCTATTTGGTCATAAGCTTGGATTAACGGAAACAGAACCTTATTTAACGCAGACAATAGCGATTGCTCAAGCTAAAGTCGATGAATCTTTTCATTTAGCTTTTATCTCTGGAATCGGTGCAAACTGGCTTGTTTGCTTAGCAGTTTGGCTAGCATATGCAGCGAAAGACACTGCTGGGAAAATACTAGGAATTTGGTTTCCTATTATGGCGTTTGTTGCGATTGGTTTTCAGCACGTTGTAGCTAATATGTTTATCATTCCTGCTGCCATCTTTGCGGGGGCATTTAATTGGATAATCTACTTAGAAAATTTTGTTGCTGTTTTTCTCGGAAATGCGGTTGGAGGGGCATTTTTTGTAGGTACATTTTATTGGATGGCTTATTCAAAAAGCGGGGACAGTCCCCCACTACGCTAAAGTGGGGACTGTCCCTTCTACTATATCTTCTTCACAAATTCTGATTTTAATTTCATTGCTCCGAAGCCATCTATTTTACAGTCAATATTATGATCGCCTTCTACTAGGCGAATATTTTTCACTGTAGTACCTTGTTTAAGCACGGATGAGCTTCCTTTAACTTTCAAGTCTTTAATAACTGTTATCGTATCGCCATCACTCAAGATATTGCCATTAGCATCTCGAATAACTTCTTCTGTTTCTTCGTTGTCAGATTCACCATTTAGCATCCACTCATGTCCACATTCTGGACAAACAATCATGACTCCATCTTCATATGTATACTCTGAATTACATTTTGGACAGTTAGGTAAACTCATAACTTTCTCTCCTCTGATTGAAATATAGTTGTATTATAATGCTACCCTTTTTCTAACAAAAAGAGAAGCAAAGTGGGGAACACGTCTTGCAAATGACCCACTTTGCTTAGATCCAACCATTTTCTTTAGCAACTGTCACGGCTTCTGTACGATTTTTAACTCCTAGTTTATCAATAATCTCTGACATATAATTTCGTATCGTACCATGAGAAAGATATAATTCCGAAGAAATTTCCTTTGATGTTTTACCTTGTGAAGCTAAACTTAATACAGTTTGCTCCCGTTTTGTAAGTGGATTATCCTCCTGTATACTACCAAAAATCAGTTCTGGTGCAAATTCACGTTTTCCTTTCATGACACTTCGAATCGATTCCGCGAGTTCCTCAATAGATCCATCTTTTAACATATATCCTTGAACTCCCACCTTCACCGCTTGTTCAAAATAACCTGGACGGCCAAAAGTGGTTAGAATAATAATCTTGCAAGATATATTTCTTCGTTTTACTTCTTCTGCTACCTCTAAACCGCTCATAAAAGGCATTTCAATATCTAAGAGACAAATGTCAGGTTGAAGTTTTAGTATCATGTCAAGTGCATCCTTACCATTAGATGCTTCTCCAACAATTTCAATATCTTCTTCAAAGTCTAACAGTGAACCTAAAGCACCTCTAAGCATACCCTGATCCTCTGCAATTAACACCCGAATCATGAACGAACACCAACCTTTTCCTTTTTTACAATAATAGGAACAGTGATGACAAGTTTGGTTCCACCTGAGGAACTAATCTCCAGCCCGCCATCAATTAGTTCTAACCGTTCTTGTATTCCTTTAATACCATTTCCATTCCTAGTAGATTCTTGTAAGCCTATTCCATCATCCGATATAGTTAACTCAATTTCTCCATCTGTCCTTAAGAGTTGCACAATACAAAGGTTTGCCTTACTATGTTTTACTATATTAGTAACTCCCTCTTTTAAACACATACTTAAAATATTTTGTGTTAATAATGGGATTCTATCAAACTCTGTATCTCCTTCATATAGATAACCAATCCCTGCTGTTTTTAAGAAGGCTTCGATTTCCACCAGTTCCTCTGCTATCGTTGTTGCCCGCATATCCGAGACAAGCTCCCTTACTTGCTGCAAAGCTGTTCGAGATGTTTTTTCTATTTCTCTCGTTTCATACATTGCCCGTTCTACATCCTTTTCGATTAGTCGTTGCACGAGTTGGCTTTTTAACGTAATCATAGACAGTGTATGCCCTAATGTATCATGGAGGTCTCTTGCAATACGCATTCTTTCTTCTCGTTTGACGAAATCTTTAATCGTTTCATTTGCCTCATCTAGCTGTTTTTGGAGTTCCATCCGACTGTTCATAGAACGAATTCCAAACGGAGCTACGAGCATAATAATCGTAAATACAGTCATATAATACATATTTTCAGAGGAAATAGTTTCCCAATGAATTAATAGTTGGGAAATCATGATGACTGAAAAAACGGCCCAACTTGTGTAAAATCGCCATTTAGTCTTATACCAACCAATAAAATAAGTGGAAAAGAATCCTAAGTAGAGATTATACAGTTCATAGAAGTTTACTAGAATAATAATAATTATGATTTGAGTGATTAACCAAAATGTATATAATTGTACATTTCTAGAAAAATATAGTTGTCTATACGTTACAAAAAACAAGAGCAATAGGCCTACTCCTATAAAAAGTTTCAACCCTTCCTCTGTTGAAATGTAATAGGCAGGAAGAATAATATAGAGTATAAATATATATGGGAAAAATCCCATTTCCTCAGGAAAGAGACGAAATTTCTTTATTCTTTCTAGCATCCATTACACCGCCACTTCTTGTTTTCTCCTTATATAACTAGATAGTAGCATAAATACAATTAGATACCCACCAATTACCAGAAAATTCGTTAAATCAGGTCCGCCACCACGTACGATTTGCCATGCACCACTTCCAAAATGAAAGGATGGTAACACCTTGCCAATTGTTTGTAATATATCTGGAAATAATTCAATCGGCATCCACATTCCACCAAGGATCGCAAAGACAAAATAAACCATATTTGAAACCCCAGCAGCCGTGTCTACCCGCTTCATCGTACCTACTAATGCTCCAATTGCTAGGAATGGAAAAGAGCCAAATAGAATCCATAGACCGCACAGTAACCACTCAACTGTTGTGAGCTGTATACTATTAATAAGTGCTCCCGCTGTAAAAATAACAAGAATAGAAAAAATATGGATCATTGTTTGCCCGATCATTTTTGCAAAGTAATAAGCCTGATCAGATATGGGAACTATTCTCATAAACATGGACCAACCTTGTTTTCTTTCTTCTACAAGACGTATTCCGAGAGTCATAATTGCTGATCCCATTACACTAAAGGCAGTCATAGACATTAATATATGTGCCTGCCACATCTTTGGATTCTCAAGATCTGTGTTAAATATTTTAGTAAAAACAATATAAAAGACAATAGGCATAAATAGAGACCAGAATACATAATATGGATTTCGTAATACTCTTAAAATCTCTACTTTACATTGCATCTTAAACCCTCTCATTACGCACCCTCCCTACTTTCCGTTAATTGCTCAAAAGCATCTTCTAAACGTCCACGCTCAATTTCAATATTTTCTAGTTTAATTTCCAATGAGAATAAACGAGAAAGCACTAGATCTATATCTTTTGTTATTAAATAAACTCTTCCATCCTTTTCATAAACATCAGTAACACCAGGTAAAGAATGGAGATGATCAAATGAAAAAGTTTCTTTCGCCGTGAACGAAACGGATTGTTTAGTTAATGCTGCTTTAATATCGTTAGGTTTTCCATCCCCAATTATTTTCCCATGATGAAATAGTATGACCCGTTCCGCAATATCATCTGCTTCCTGTAAATAATGAGTAGTGAAAATAATAGTTTTTCCCTGATTCTTTAGCTTTTCTACAGTATTCCAAAATACTTTCCTTGAAGTGACATCTAATCCAACTGTTGGTTCATCAAAAAAGAGCACCTCAGGATTCCCTGCCATAGCTAGCGCAAAACCGAGCCGTCTCTGTTGCCCACCAGATAATTTATTCGCTCGCTTCTTTAATTCATCATTTGTAAATCTAGTTAATTCGACTAATTCTTGAATTGATAGAGGATTAGGGTAGTAACTTCTAAATAGTTCTAATACCTCTCGAACAGATAAAGCATCGATTACACTTACTTCTTGTAACATGACACCAATTTTTTCTCTTACATCTGTCTCTTGTGGGTGCTTATTTAATAATTGCACTCTCCCCTGAGTTGGCTTTAGTAAACCTAACATCATAAGCATTGTTGTCGTTTTCCCTGCACCATTTGGACCTAGAATTGCCACTACTTCTCCCTTCTGAATAGAAAAAGATACTTCATCCACTGCAGTTTTATTTTTAAATTGTTTACTAACATTTTGCACATTAATAACTGGTTCCATCAAGACACCTCCAACATTGTTAGTATTAGTTTATAAAGTATGGTGGTTTCCAATAAGTGGAGTATGTCATTAATTAGAATGACAATTGTCATTAGTATTTGGAGGACTGTCCCCCTTGTAGAGTATGTTTCGCAGGGGTTTACCTTTCATGACGGCGATGAAGGGGAATTCGGTTCTAATTTTGCTGCGTTTTCCCTTTCATGACGGCCATGAAGGGGAGTTCGGAGCTAATTTCGCTGCGTTTTCCCTTTCATAAAGGCCATGAAGGGGAGTTCGACTCTAATTTCGCTGCGTTTTCCCTTTCATGACGGCGATGAAGAGGAATTCGGATCTAATTTTGCTGCGTTTTCCCTTTCATGACGGCCATGAAGGGGAGTTCGGATCTAATTTTGCTGCGTTTTCCCTTTCATGACGGCCATGAAGGGGAGTTCGGATCTAATTTCGCTGCGTTTTCCCTTTCATAAAGGCGATGAAGGGGAGTTCGACTCTAATTTCGCTGCGCTCTCCCTTTCATAAAGGCCATGAAGGGGAGTTCGGATTTAATTTCGTTACGTTTTCCCTTTCATAGCACCGATGAAGAGGAATTCGGCTCTAATTTTGCTGCGTTTTCCCTTTCATAAAAGCCACCAAGAGGAATTCTACTCTAATTTCGCTGCGTTTTCCCTTTCATAAAGGCGATGAAGGGGAATACGGTTCTTATTTCATACCACTTTCCCTTTCATAACAGCAATGAAGAGGAGTTCAATGCTAATTACACTTCTATTTACCTTTCACAACATCTCACTAAAAACACTCCCGAAATGACCATAGAAAAAGACCATTACTAATACATAATGGACTTCAGGCTCTTACAATCTCAGAGTCTAGGTTTCTTATAATGTTGTTCCAATGCTCGAAAGATCATCTTTATTCCTAAACTAGTTAGAAAAATTCCTCCAAATGTAAAAAGGAATCCACATACATATAAAAATATTGTTTCCATTTCAAATCACCTCATCTAAATTAACGAATATAAAGAAAGGTGTTATTAGAGAATCCCATAGAAAAAAGACCATCATAAATAACAGAATGGTCTTAAGATTTATCCCATGACCTTTCTCTCTTGAAAAATAACAACGCCTACGAGGTTAGCTGTCGGGTTAGGGATGGAGAGTACCCCCTCTTACAATGTAAGGTTCACCCCAGATAGAAGAATTTTCTCTATCAAGTTTGGTTCCCCCGCTCATTAGTGATTAAGCGAATAAAAGGTAATTACATATTTAGTTGTTAAAACAGTACTCCTATTGGAATAATTTGTTAACTATTAAAATAACATCGTACAACTCCAACAGCTTTCCCTATAGGAAACAACCTTTGCAGCGTGCAGGAAATATCGCTCTCCTTAACTTTACGATAAATTAACAAATTTTCCCTTTACATTAGTAAAAATTTTCTATACAATATAGAAGTAAAAAACATTCAGAATTTAAGGAGGTTGTATATCATGATTAACGTAAATTTAAATCAAAATGAATTGAATACTTGTGTCTATACAACCTGTGGAGAAAGTTTCTATTTTTAATACCACCTAACGAAAATAATTCACATAAACCATAGGGTGTATTGTGCACTTCTATGGTTTTTTATATGTTTTGGAGTGATTTCAATGAATTGGATCATTCTGTCTAAAGAACCATTCGCTTTTTGAATTGGTTCTTTTTTTGTTATGGTGCTTAAATTACTGAAGAAATAAGGGGATGAATATATGAACATCAACATTGTAACGTATGATGATAGTTACGCGGCAAAGGTTGCAGACATGTGGAATCACAGTCGTGATGGCTGGGGTGGGGCAAACACAGTAGATACAGAGGAAACGATTTTACATCGAGAAAGAAATTCAAGTAATATCTTAACTTACCTCGCTCTAGAAGATGAAAAAGTAGTTGGTTACTGTGGATTAAGTGAATACCGTGATGATGAAGGTGCACTTTATATACCACTTCTCAATGTACGTGACGATTATCACGGAAAAGGTATAGGCAAGAAATTACTCTTAACTGCTCTACAAAAAACAATTGATTTACAGTGGCCTAGACTAGATTTATATACTTGGCCAGGAAATACAAAGGCAGTTCCACTGTATAAAAAATGTGGATTCTTTTGGGAAGAACGCGATGATTCAACCCATTTAATGAACTTTATTCCAACTGTACTCGATACGGAAGCCGTGAAAGACTTCTTTCAAGATACTGATTGGTATAAAGCAAGCACAAGAACGATAGAAGTAAAACCGGATGGCCGGATAGAGAATGACTTCCATTACTATGAATACACATGGGAAAATGATGATGAATATCTACGCATAGAATTTGAACGAACTGGTAGAGGAATTCGATTAATTGAAACGAATGATTATTTAATATCAGCAACTGTGGAGAATCGGGATCTCGTTTTTGGTAATTCCTACTCTATTCGTTATTCAATTATCAATAAAACTGGGAATCCACTTCATATAAAACTGGAAGGAATTCACGATAAAAATATACACTTTGATTTTACAGGTTCTTTAGAAGTAAAAGATGTAGAAGAAATTACAGGAACATTTAATGTAGAACCGATTGAGGAGGAACAAAACCCAGCACGTACACACCCTACTGTTCAAACACAGCTGCATATTAATGGAAAAGAAGCACTTTTCAAAATAGGGGTATTACCAAAATTCCCAACACAAGTAACCACTCATTTTCCAGATGACGTTACGTTTATTGGGAAAGAAAGTGTCTTTTATTTAGATTTGGTGAATAATTTCCGTGAAAAGGTTCAATTAGATATTACTTTTCCATCTTCACCGCTACTTGAACTTAAGAAAGAAAATGTCTCATGTCGCATTGGACCAAAGGAGAAAACTTCTATACCAATTCCATTCTCTGCCAAAGCACATGGTTATTATGATGCTGCCTTAACAATTAAAGCAAAACAAGAAACTGGTGAAGAGGTTACCTTTACGAAGAAAATAGGTGTTCCTTTACGAGGATTTGGTTCTAAGTTTCATGGGGAAGATGACGAACGAATCGAGCTTTACAACGGACCTTACTTTGTCACATTAAGTAAAGAGGAAAATGTCATTCGAACAGGTAGAAAGAAAAGTGATGATGGAATTTTTATCTTAACACCAAAGATTGGAAAGCCATATTCCGAAGAACTTTCCCGAACGAAACCAAAAGAAAAATCCTATTTCAATGGTGACGGCTTCATTGGTACCAAAATTTCATATGAACTATCTACTTTTCCTTCGATAAAGATACATTTTATATTGAAACTGTTTGGTGAAGGGTTTGTTGAACATTATTACGAAGTAGAGAATAAATTGGATGTCCCAACAGAACAACCAATATGGATCAATCAGCCAATATTGCTAGGGTTAGAAAAAGCCTATCTACCATACGATGGTGAAATTATTGAAATGAATAACTCGATTGGAAACTATTATGAGTTTTGGGATGAAAGTAAAGTAACTGAAAACTGGATGTTTGTTAAAGAACCTTTTCCTTTAGGAGTATGTTGGAATAGTGAGGATACCATTCACTTTGATTCTTGGTATTCCTATTTAGAACATAATGTAGGTCAGATTGATCCGTCTAGCATCATAAAAACAAATCCAGTTTACCTATCTATTGGTGCCTTCCACGATATGGAAAGCTTTCGTCAATTTGCTTTACAGAAAGCACATATTAATGAAAAGAAAACAGTAAACCATATAACTGTTTCTTTACAGAATAATAATCCGTTTGTCCACGGAGAGCATGCAACAATCCATGTTAAAGATTATAAATCCAATTATTTACATGGAGAGGTCGAATTGTCATTAAATGGTCAAGTGAAAGTGGAAAACTTTAATCGAGAAGAGCAATTGTCTGAATGGTCAGTTGAAGTGCCAATGGAAAAACATCCACTTGTATCAACAGCAACACTAACATCAAGATTAGATGCCTCTGTTGAAGAACGACACGCCCTAATTATTCAACAATCCAATCAAGAAGTGGTTGAGAAAATTGAGGAAGATTTAGGATTGGAGACGTGGACAGTTGATAATGGAATTATTCAGTTTAAAGCGACGCCGAGCTTTTATCCAACACTCCATTCCTTAACTTATCAAGGTCAGGAGTGGTTAGATTCATCATTCCCAACAATTGGACCAAGATTATGGTGGAACCCTTGGCCTGGGGGAATATCCAGTAGATTTGTTGGTATTCGAACACATTCTGTTGCAAAGGAAAAAACAACTGCTGAATTTACTAGCTTAATAGATAATAAAGGAAATAAATGGACTGGGATAAAGCTTTCCACGTTTATTGAGAAGCATGAGCAATTCAAAGGATTCATCCAACATCAGTATTTCTTAACGTTGCCAGGTTCACCAGTACTTTGTCATGTGACTAATATTGAACAACAGACAGGAACATATTTTCATAATAAAGAATGGCAAACAGCTGCTTTCTTTAAGTCAGCAGAAAACATCCAAGACAATTGGGTGAAATTCCAAAACAAGTCAGGTGACTGGACGACGTTAACAGCTGGTAAGGATGAGAATGATTTTTCTGTAGAACGAAATATTATTATTGGCAACAATCAATCAAATGATAAATTACAAATTATAGCCAATTCTGTTCCTACGAATAAAGAATCTTACATCAATAAGGAACTTATTTTCACAGCTATTGGAGAACAACTTAGTTTAGCATCTGGAATATCACACTTTACAACACCGAATTTCTATTTATTTACAGATACTGCAATACCAGACACAGCACAATTTGATATACAAGGGATTGAATTTAAATAGGGGGCGTATTCCCCCTATTTTTTTGTATAATCCCAAGCAAGTAAACTCATGATAATAAAGTAACAATAGCATTGTTTAGGAGATACAACATGAAAATTCGCTTTGGCTATGTAGCAACCGCATTAGATTTATGGGATGCAAGTCCTTCCAAAACAGTCACATTTAAAAGTTACTCTACCCTCCCTAAAGAAGAGCGCCTTGATAAATTGAAGTTTATTACAGCGCAAAATATTCATCATACGAAAAGAATCCTTTGTTACAATATCGCTCATGAAATTGAACTATATCGATTTTCTAGTGCATTAGTTCCATTAGCAACACACCCCGAAGTAAATTGGGATTATATTACACCATTTAAGGATGATTGGAAGGAATTAGGTCGCCTACTTAAAAAATATGAGATCCGGCCAAGCTTCCATCCTGGGCAGTTCACACTTTTTACTAGTCCAAGAGAAGAAGTTGCTATTAATGCCGTTAAAGATATGGAGTATCACTATGCTTTGTTAGAAGCAATGGGAGTTCATAAAGAAGGAGTAATTAACATTCATATTGGCGGTGCTTATGGGGATAAAGAAAGTGCTTTAAAACGATTTTCTTATCATCTTCAGAAATTACCCACTCATATCAAAGAACAAATGACACTTGAAAATGATGACAAAACATACACTTCAGAAGAGACATTATTAACATGTGAAAAAGAAAAAGTTGCGATGGTATTTGATTACCACCATCATATGGCCAATCATTTGGAGGATGACCTAGCTTCCTATTTACCGCGGATTTTTAATACGTGGGAAAACTCTACTAACCCACCAAAAGTACATATTTCATCTCCCAAATCTGAAAAAGCCTTTCGTTCACATGCTGATTTTGTTTCGCTTGATTTTATACTCCCCTTTTTAAAGATTGCAAAAGAATTTAATCAAGATTTTGATATTATGGTGGAAGCAAAACAAAAAAATCTTGCTATGATGAAGCTCGTTGAAGATATTGCAAAAATACGTGGGGTGAAGAGAATATCAGGTGCAGCTGTTGAGTGGTAGTGACTTATCAAGGCTATGTTACCTTTAGTGACCCACGATCAGGATTAAGGTAACATAGAACATCCCTATGTGACCTTATTCATAAAAACACAGGTTTGCGGGCACATTGAGACGTTATATAAGCCTTAAAAATTGAAAAATCATAATAGAGGTAACATAGAACAACTCTATGTGACTTTATTCGTAAAAACACAGGTGTACGGGCACATTGAGACGTTATATAAGCCCTAAAAATTGAAAAATCATAATAGAGGTAACATAGAACAACTCTATGTGACTTTATTCGTAAAAACACAGGTGTACGGGCACATTGAGACGTTATATAAGCCCTAAAAATTGAAAAATCATTATATAAGTAACATAGAACAACTCTATGTTACCTTAATCGTAAAAACACAGGTGTACGGGCACATTGAGAAGTTCTATAGGCCCTAAAAAAAACAAAATTCATAAACAAGGTAACATTGCCTCATTATATATTGAAGTAGGTGAAGAAAATGACAGTAGTGCGATTAGGTTATGTAGCGATGAGTATGGAGTTGAAAAATGCCTCCCCATCGAAAACAATGACTTTTGCTCAATTTCAAAAGATTAGTGATCGGGATGCAGCCATTCGGAAGTTAGAACGAATTTCTCAAGAAAACTTATCGAATACACTTCGTATTCTAAAACATAATCTAGCTTCAGGTGTTCACTTTTATCGCCTCACTTCCCGTCTTATCCCGTTAGCAAATCATGAAGAACTTATTGATTGGAATTATTTACATCCATTAAAAGGTGCACTTCGTGAAATTGGCGATTTTGTGCAAGAACATAAAATGAGAGTTGATTTCCATCCTGACCATTTTGTTCTTATCAATTCAGCTAAAAAGGAAATCTTGAAAAATTCTATAACTACGCTGAAGATGCATTACTTACTTCTAAAAGCAATGGGAATAGCCCCAGCACATCGTTGTGTGATGCATGTAGGTGGAAATTATAATGATACGGAAATGGCATTGGAGCGTTTTATCGATAATTGGATGCTCGTTCCTCCAGCGATTCAGAATATGATTATGCTAGAAAATGACGATACTTCATTTACATTAGAAGATACATTATACTTATGCGAAAAATTAGCGATACCTTTAGTATTTGATTATCATCACCATCTCGCCCATCATGAAAATCCGGATTGGCGAGAACATTGGGAACGAATTGCACAAACGTGGCAGCATTCTAGTCTTCCCATAAAAATGCATATTTCTATCCCAAAGGATGACAAATCATTTCGCCACCATGCTGATTTTATCGATATTGAGATGTTCTTTCGATTCTTGAAAGAGGTAAAGGGGTCTGTCCCCCAAATAGACTGTATGATCGAAGCAAAAATGAAAGACCAAGCACTTTTTCAGTTAATGGAAGAAATTAAAGTAAGAGATGACATTGAGATAGTAGATCAATCGACTTTTATTTTAAAATAGTGGATAGGAAGGTATATGGAGGTATTAACTCATATACTTTTTATCCAATTTTCATCCCATAATGTTAATGAGAACCTGGCTCATATACTTTTTATCCAATTTTCATCCCATAATGTTAATGAGAAACTCACTCATATACTTTTTATCCAGTTTTATTCTCATAATGTTAGCGAGATCCTCCCTCTTTCTCAAATAAAAGATTCAGCAACAGATACATGACATATACTCCAAGATATGCACCTGATAATAAGAAAAATGGATTGAGAAATATGGCATGAATATTTGTCATTAACACCGTATTATCCTTGATGACCTGATAAATAGACAAGGAAGCAATATTACCAAAAACTAAAGCTGCAATTACAGCTATACTGTGATATAGCAACGCTAGCTTTGGAGAATTTCTCTGAATGTAGAACATTAATATCGGAATGAGAATACTACCAATTACTAAAAAAACTTTCATTAAATCACCCTCTTATCATGTCTCCGTAAAATTAGTATGTACATTCAAGGTAGAAGAATCATGAAATTTTATAAAGGGAATAACTTCAAATTAGATACACTCTGCACTCTATTTACATACACTCTTATTAGAAGAGGTGATAAATAATGGCTAGAGTGAAATATACTGATAAAGATGTTGATTTAGTTGCAAGGATGATACGTGCCGAGGCTGAAGGGGAAGGTAAATTAGGGATGCTTATGGTTGGGAATGTTATTGTCAACCGTTTAAAGGCGGATTGTTTAGACTTCAAAGACTTAAGAAGTATTTCCGATGTTATTTATCAAGTTCAAGGTGGAAACTATTCCTTTGAAGCTGTACAAAAAGGAAATGTGTTTTATAACCGTGCTAGAGAATCAGAACGGAGATTAGCGAAACAAGTGTTAGACTATTGGCGAGAACATCCTTCTAAGTATTCTCTTTGGTACTTTAATCCTTATGCTCCTTGTCCTCCAACTTGGTATAATCAACCGCACTCCGGACAATACAAGCAACATTGTTACTATGAGCCACAAGCAAATACATGTGATAGTGTATATATTGGATAATAATAAAACGAAGGACAACATTTAATGTCCTTCGTTTTATACGAATATACTAGTATGGGTATTTACAAGTGCGTAAAAATACCAGGTACTAATTTGCATTCACTATTTTTAAAATACGAACAGGGTCAAATCCAAAAACCCATTGTCCGTTAATATTTGTCTGTGGCACAGAAAATCTTTTAGTTTTTCCTATTAATTTAATCATAGCAATGGGATTCAAATCCACATTAACCTCTTTATATTCTATATTCATATCATTTAGAAATTGCTTTACCATCCCACACACTGGGCACATTGTAGTTGTGTAAAGTGTAATATTTCGGTCCATTCTTACCAACCTCAAAATTCTTATACTTAACGTGATTATTTGTGTTTAGAACCTTATACTGTTTCCCTGCTCCAGTTATTCATTCCGCCAATCATATCTACTACTTTATATCCTAATGCTTCTAGAATACCACAAGCAGCTTTACTTCGGTTTCCAGATTGACAAGTAATGATATAGGTTTTATTTTTATCTAATTCACCTTTACGTAAAGCTAACTGACCAAGTGGAATATGTTTCGCGCCCGGTATTTTACCAGTTGCCACTTCACTACTTTCACGTACATCAATTACAGTCATTTCTTCACTATTTTGTATACGTTTAGCTACTTCTTCCGGTGTTATTTGTTTAGCCATTATTGTCTTCCTTTCTTAGAACCAAGCATTCATACCGCCTTTTACATTGTATATCTTTTGGAAGCCTTGTTTTTTAAGGATTTTAGCTGCTTGAGCACTTCTCATTCCACTTTGACAAATGACAACAATCTCTTTTTCTTTATCTAACTTATTAGTTTTGCTTGCTAAGTTATTCAGTGGAATGTTTTTAAAAGGTTTACGGTGATTTCCTTTATATTCACCTGGTGTACGGACATCAATAAATTGTATGGTTGTATCCTTAAATTTATCCTTCGCCTCTTGTACACTTATATTCGTAATACCTTTCACTGGCATAAAGCGATTAACTAAAAATAAAATAATGATTACTAATAAGATCCACTCAAATATCCCCATTTGATTACCTCAGTTTCTTTAGATTTTTAAAAAGAGAAAAGGAGAAATTACTCCATTTCTCCTTCCCAATCAAGCATTCCACCAATCATATTTGTTACATTGTAACCATTTTGAATTAAGAATTGACAAGCGTTTCCACTTCTACCACCTGAACGACATACCATATAATAATGTTCATTTTTATCTAATTCAGCTAAACGGTCTGGAATTTGACCTAAAGAAATATGTTTTGCTCCTGGAATTATACCAGTAGCAACTTCCACATCTTCGCGAACATCAATAATATTAAGTTTCTCACCTGCAGTTAACTTTTGCTCTAATTCTTTTGCTGTAATTTCTTTCATCACAAATACCTCCAAAGTTTTTATTATACCCGTATAGGTATGATTTGATTTAAAAGAAAAGTTCATCAACTCTTCTAATGAATACATGAATTGCTGAACTTATCTACTCTTCACTAACAAATCTACTGCCTCTTTTACTAATTGTTTCGTGTCTTCGCCATTCTCTATATTATCTCGTACACATTGCTCCAAATTCATACTAACTATCAAGCCAATCGTACGATCAATAGCACTACGAGATGCAGATAATTGAGTAATGACATCTTTACAGTCTTCGTTTTTCTCAACCATACTTAAAACGCCTTTAATTTGACCTTCAATTCGTTTTAACCGATTGACAACTGCTTTATCATATTCCATGGATTATCACTCCTTTTCTCTGCACGGACAGTTACTTAACTGATAACTAGCGACTTGATATCCCTTGCTCCTTAAATATCTTAAACCTAAGTTTAGTTCAAGTCGATCATTTGCAATCACATGAATTTTTTGATGAGGGATTTCTTGAATAAATCGTTTCAAATACGCATACGGTATACGCATATCACTTCGATTTTGGCTTTGATTCACATCTATATTATAGTCTCTAATATCTAATACAACTGTGCTTGTCTTATCATGACCTGACTTTTTGCAAGGAATACCTAGTACAGGAAAATATCTTTTATATAACATTATACATAAAAGTGAGCTTACAATTAAAATAATATAGGTATTCATGTTCATCACCTACTAAAAAGGATATCTTTATAATATACCCCATTAGGTATTTAAGTCAAGATGTTTTTAGAAGGAAATTCCTATATTCTAGACTGCCATCGTAGTGACAGTCTAGTCCATTATTTGAAATTGTATTCTGTAACAATTTTGTCTCTACCAGTTACTAGGTCATTAAAGTATTCGTATAAGTTAATACCTAAATAAGAGCCTGATATATTAGAAACATTGTTATAGCCTAAGTTTTTTAGAGCCATTACCATATTATAGCTTCGTTGGCCAGAGCGACAGTGTATATAAACTGGTTTATCTTTTGGTATTTCATCTAGTCTATCTCTAAATTCACTTAAAGGAATGTTCATTGCATTTTTTAAATATCCTGTTTGGAATTCACTTTCTTCCCGAGCATCAATAATAAAGGCATTGTTTTCAACTAGTTCTCGAACCTCAGAGACTTTCACCTCATTATATCTTCCAGTTAGTTGATTTAGGGCTACAAGAGCTGCGTGATTCACTACATCTTTAGCTGTTCCTAACAACGGAGAATACGATAATTCCAAGTCTTTAAGATCTTCTAATGTGCCATTCATCGTAATCATTGTGGCGATAACATCGATACGTTTATCGACATTACCTTTACCAATTGCTTGAGCACCGAGGATTCTTCCGGTTGGAACTTCGTAAATTAATTTAAAATGCATCACATTGCTATTTGGCATTAGTCCAACTTTATCACTAGGCATCACATAAACAGAATCATAGCCAAATCCTGCCGCTTCAGCAGTTCTCGCGTTTAATCCAGTTGATGCAGCATTTAAGTCAAAAAGATGAATAGAAGATGATCCGATTACACCTAAATTACGCGTTGGTATACCGTAAATATGATCGGCAACAGCTCTCGCTTGTTTTTGAGCTGGTCCAGCTAAAGCAAGTCTTGTCGGCTTGTGTAGCAAACGGTGGTATACTTCAATTGCATCCCCCACTGCATAAATATCCGGGTCACTCGTTAAATAATTGGCATTTACTTTTATTGCACCAGTCTTACCAATCTCTAAACCAGCCTCTTCCGCTAGCTTTGTTTCTGGTCTTACTCCAATTGCTAATACTACTGCTTGTGCATCAATCTTCTTACCAGATCCTGTTTCAATAAAACCTTCGCCTACTTTAGCTAACCCATCGTTCACAATCAGATTGATACCGTGGTCGACCATTTCCTTATGAAGAATTTGTGCCATATCATAGTCAAATGGAGTCATGATTTGATTTGCAAATTCAACTAAAGATACATTGAAGCCCGCTAAACGGAGATTTTCGGCTACTTCAACACCGATAAACCCACCGCCAATTACTGCAATATCTTTCATATCCTTCGTCTTTACGTACGCATTTAATTGTTCAATGTCGATAACATTACGAACCGTAAACACATTTGGATGATGAATACCTTCAATTTTATTCGGACGGATCGGTGATGCTCCTGGTGAAAGAATTAGCTTATCATATGCTTCCTCATACGTACCACCAGTTGCCAGGTCTTTAACTGTGATAGTCTTTTCCTTACGATTAACCTTGATCACTTCACTATTCACTCTAGCCTCGATATTATAACGTTTTTTAAATGTATCTGGGTTCATTAATACTAACGAATCACTATTTTCTACAATACCGCTTAGGTGATAAGGTAAGGAACAATTTGAAAAAGATACATGTGGTCCTTTTTCAAACATAACAATTTCAGCATTCTCATCTAATCTTCTAACTCTAGCTGCAGCAGATGCTCCACCTGCTACACCACCAACAACTAAAATTCGCTTTGTCATGATTTTTTTCTCCTTTTATATCTTTATAATTTTATAACTACATTAAAATATCAAACCATATTTTCACAGCTGTACCTGCTATCATAAGTGCTAATATTATTTGTAAAACTCGAGTATTCATTTTCTTACCAGCTTTTGCTCCAAGTGGGGCAGCTAGTAGACTTGCTATAATCATGATAAATGCTGGCCAATAATCCACTTGTCCTGTAACAAGTTTTCCAAAACTACTACCGATAGAAGAAATGAAAGTAACTGCTAAACTAGTTGCAATAGTCATTCGAGTAGGAATGTGTAAGACTGTTAACATGATTGGTACAAGTAAGAAACCACCAGCCGCTCCAACTATTCCAGATGCTACACCAACAATTAAAGCTAATATAGTTGCTAGTGGCTTATTAAATGTCACTTCATTTAATGGCATATCATCTACCTGTTTTTTTGGTACAAACATCATTACTGCAGCAATTGCAGCAAGAATACCATATACGACATTAACAGCTTGTTCGGATAAGAAACTGGATCCATAACTACCAACTAAGCTACCAATAAGAATGGCTGCCCCCATATAGATGATAAGTTGTTTGTTTAAGTAACCACCTTTTCGATAAGCCCATACTCCAGCAATCGATGCAAAAAGTACTTGTACAGCACTTATTCCAGAAACTTCATGGGCGGTAAATGCAACTAGACCAAACAAAGGGGGAATATATAATAGCATTGGATATTTAATAATCGAACCGCCAACACCTAGCATACCAGATAAAAATGAACCAATAAATCCAATTGCAAATACGACGATAATAAAAGTTAAATCCATAAGCAATCCTTCTTTCTAATTGAGAAAAGCGAGTAGGGAATGCTACTCGCTATTTGGTTGTCATTATGCTTTTTGAATATAGAAGTATAAAAGATCATCTTCTGTTTTTTGTTCTAGTATGGTGTGGCCACCAGATTTTGCCCATGCAGGGATGTCACTTAGTGCACCTTTGTCTGTTGCAACTACTTCTAGCACTTCCCCAGAGTTAATTGTGTCCATTGCTTTCTTGGTTTTTACGATGGGCATTGGACATGCTAAGCCTTTTGCATCTAATGTTTTTGTAATCTTCATTTGAAACTCTCCTTTATAAATCTTTTAGTTAGAATATCAACCGATTTTATCGTTCTATCGACTGTTTTCACGGGACTATCAACTGATTTTACGGAGTATCAACTGATTTTACGGAGTATCAACTGTGATACGAATTTATTAACCGTTTTGGCTGTACTATCAACCGTATTACAGTACTATCGACTGTTTTTCAAAATCTATCAACCGTTTTAAAAGTTTTACCAAATCTTATCGAACTGCACAACGGTTTGGACCAATCTCCATTTCCGTTTGTTCGTCATTATCTGGAGTAATTTTACCCATATTTACTTGACGAATTTGCTCATATGCATTTGGTTGAGGTGGTAAATTATCTGTAACCGTGCTACGGAATTCATCCTCATCTTCAATGTTTAAACCATGATTTTCTTTAAATAAATCACCTAATCGTTTTGCTACCGTACCATCTTCATTTAATTCATCAATAATCATGAAGTGTGCAGGTAAAACCACTAGGTCTTCTGCAAGTTCACGATAACGTGTATATAATGTTTCACGTAGATCGCCTACCCAGTCTTCTGCAAGTCCTGCTAAATCTGGACGACCGATTGAGTCAATAAATAGAATATCACCTGTTAAAAGATACTGATTGTCAATAACAAATGAAGTTGAACCAATTGTATGCCCCGGTGAGTATAGTGCATTAACATCAATTTGAGATGAACCTATCTTCACGTTTAATCCGTCGTTTAAAGGTGTGTAATCAAACACAACTTCTGTTGCATCTTTTGGTGGAAGATAGTATGTTGCTCCAGTTTCAGCGGCAATATGACGTCCACCTGAAATATGGTCCGCGTGTAGGTGTGTATCAAATACGTGCTTGATTTCTACACCTTTATCTTTTGCGAAGTTCGTGAATATATCAGTGAAACGAACTGCGTCAATAATTGCTGCTTCTCCTTCAGAAATCACCATATATGATAAACAACCTTTACCAAGACGAACGAATTGGTATAGTTCACCACCATTTGGTAAGTCAGCTACTTTAATCGGTTCTAAATAGCTACTCCAAGACTTCATTCCACCTTCAAGGTATGCTACTTCACGACCAGCTTCTGATAGCATTTCTGCAACCATTACAGAAGACCCTTCTTTCGCACAAACAACTAATACTTCTTTATCTGTTGGAATCTTAGGTAGAATTTCTTCTACACCATCCAATAATTCAAAGTAAGGAATATTTAAATACTCAAACTTGTGTCCATCAATCTTCCAATCTTCAAATGCATCTGCATTACGTACATCTAAGATAAATAATTCTTCATTATCAATTACTTTTCTAGCAACAGTTGCTGCTGTCCATTTGTTTACTGTCATATCCAAATTACCCCCCTAGGTATATTTTAATTTATTTTTTTGCAGTGGAGATTTTCCCCACTGCATGAAGTTTTTAATCTAATTAGAAAGTTAATGTTGGTTGAGCATCTTTAGCGAATTCTAAGAATGTAACAGCTCCACCAACTTCGATTCCGTCAACAAAATCTTCTTTTGTAAGACCCATAACATCCATTGTCATTTGGCAAGCAATAAATTTAACACCTAGTTCGATAGCCATTTCCACTAGTTGTGGGATAGAAGGAATGTTAGCTTTCTCAAATCCTTCCGCAAAATGTTCTTTTCCAGCTGGCATTTCTAAATTATGCATCGCTTGCTTATGAATTAAGTTTAGTCCTTCAAACGTAAAGAAGATTTGCACCTCTTTTTCTGAAGCTGCTGCTGCTGTTGCGATATTAAATACTTTGTATGCATCAAACACTCCACCGTTTGCTGCGATAATTGCTACCTTATTTGACATAATAAATTCCTCCTATATATCCTTTTTTATATTACCGTTCCACTCATTCATACCTGGTAGAACGTTATAAACTTTTGTAAAACCATTTTTAGCTAATAGTTGTGCTGCTAAGTCTGATCTCTTTCCTGTACGACAAATCACATAAATTTCTTCTTCTTTATCCAACTCACCAAGACGAGATTCTAGCTCTCCCATTGGAATGGATTTCGCACCTTCAATATGACCAAATGCATATTCTGCTGCTTCACGTACATCTAGAACTAAGCCGTTACGTGATTCTATTTCTTCAAGTGAAACAGTTTGTTCAAATGTTTTTTCCACTTCTGGCTCATTAGAACCTTTGCGAATGTAGTGGTAAAGTACATCTCCTTCTTCTACTGTTCCTAAATATTGATGGCCTACAGTACTTGCCCAAGCAGCTAAATCTGCTTTTGATCCTTTGTCTGTTGCTTGAATTTCCAATACTTGACCTTCTTCAATATCGGTAATTGCTTTTTTCGTTTTCACGATTGGCATTGGACATGCTAAGCCTTTTGCATCTAACTGCATATTCGCTTGAATCATACCGTTACCTCCTTAAGTATTTTAATGGCATCTATACATATACCGGCATGGGTATAATTACAAGTGATAAAAAAGTCGTCTTCCATCCATACGACTTTTATCTGATGCTTTTTTTAAATTTCACCACTAATTTCGCTAGTGGTTATCTGTTACATGACCTATAATATACCCCTAGGGGTAAAATGTCAACCCTTTGAATTATATTTTTCTATAATGGAAGTTTAAAGAGTGTTCCCAATAGGTAACAGAAGCCAAAATGAATGGATATTACCTTCCGAAGTAACACTTAGTCTACCTTGATGACGTTCAATAATCTCTTTTGATATCGCAAGCCCCAATCCTGAGCCTCCAAACTCTCGTGACCTTGAATGATCAACACGATAAAAACGATCAAATATTTTTTTTCGTTCCTCCATAGATATTGGTTTTCCAGGTCCTGTTATTGACAGTTTATAAGTTGATTGGTCCACTATGCCCCTTATCTCAATTGGACTATTTCCTTCATAATAGCGAATAGCATTATCCAGTAAATTGCTAATGACCTGTGTAATTGCAGCACTGTTAACTATCAGCTGACAGGAAGCAACATCAACAACCATTTCAATATTCGCTTGTTTTAACTTCCGACGAAACATTTCTACCACTTGATACACTAACTTTTCAATATTACTCGGTGTTTTTTGAGTAAAGTTTTGATTGGAAACATAGTCCCATTCCTTTAACTGTTCCATCTGCTCTACCAAATGAATGAGCCTTCTCGATTCCTCATACAGTGATCGGTACAGTTTTTCATCTCCTTCAATCACCCCAGCTTTTAATGCTTTAAGATATCCATTTAAATTAGACAAAGGAGTTCGAAATTCATGGGATAAATCAGAGACTAGCTTTTCACGGTGTTGTTCATTCGCTTCTATTTGTTGCACTAAATCATTAAAATGACTAATTAACTCGCCAATCTCTCCATCGGGTTTCATTGTTATAGGCTGAGGATACTCACCGTGTTTCATCTTTTTCGTGGAGTCAATTAACTCTCTTAATGGACGGATAAGTTTTTTTGTTAAATAAAAATGGGTTAGACTACCAATGATAATGGTTGAAATGCTGAATATCCATAAGTATTGTAACAAGGTAGATTCAAAGCGAGCTTGTTTTTGGCTACTCATGGAGACTAAACCATCTGCAAGTACGCATGCGGTATTATAAATTGCCCAGCTACTAATCCCAACAAAGGCCGCAATAACTACGATATTGATAAACGTAAGTCGAAAAAGAAATTGTTTGGGAACAAGCACATTCCTCCATTTATTCCTTAACAAATTTATACCCCATTCCCCTAACTGTAATGATCCGTTTCGGATTAGCTGGATCTTCTTCTATTTTTTTTCGTAGTTTTTTAATATGGGCATCAATTGTTCGGTCAAGCACTAATTTATCTGCATATGGATATAACTGGTCGATAAGATTTTCTCTCGAGATAATAACATTAGGATTTTCCATAAAGTAATATAGTATATTGAATTCATGTTTTGTTAATTTAATTTCTTCATCAAAAAGTAATACTTCTCCCTTACGTGGTTTAATACAAAGACCATCATAGGCAATTTTTTGACAGAATTGGCCGGTACGACGTAGTACTGCTTCAATATGGGCTAGAAGCTCCTCTGGTTCAAATGGTTTAACTATGTAGTCATCTGCCCCCATTTTTAATCCTTTTATTTTATCTTCCGTACGGGATTTAGCAGATAGCATGATAATAGACACTTCATTTCGCTCCTGGGACCTAACCCATTGACAAAATTCTTCTCCACTAAGCTTCGGAAGCATTAAATCGAGTATAATTAGGCAAGGATGTTCCGTTAAGAAGACTTCTTTTGCTTCTTCTCCGTCCAGAGCTTCTACCACATCATAGCCAGCTTTCGTTAAATAAATTTTTATTAGTTCTCGAATCATCTTATCATCTTCAACAACTAATATCGTTTGCTTCATCCTATCACCCCTTGCCAACAATACTACACACCTTAAATTCACTTCTCAATCTTTGCCATCTACATAGTCCCTTATTTTTCTCTAATCTCAATAGTTTCCACTATTTCAATTGCATCTTTTACTGACTGTACCATTGCACAGTTTTTTACTGCTATATTTAGCGATTTTTGTACAGTTGTTATATTTAAATGATTACCATTCACAATAAAGTGGAGTGACAGTTTCGTAACTCTATTTGCTTCTGCTTCATTACGTTCAATGTCAACTTCAATATCAATAGAATCAAATTTAATTCGTTTCTTTTCTAATACTTTCTTTAGCACTCCACCACTACAGCCTGCTAGCGATGAAACAAGTAACTGTACAGGTCGGAAACCTATTTCAGAATTACTTGAAATAATTAATTCTCCATATTCAAACTCCCCTTGAATTACACCAGATTCTCCTACTTGGAATTTCATTTTCTTCTCCTCCAAAGCTCTTTCATTCTATTCGTGCAAATTAATCCATCTTCTCAAATTCTTGGACCATTAGATCATAATTCATTGCTCCAAATGCTTTATAACTAATTATCCCTTCAGAATCGACCATATAAGTAGTTGGGATCGGTTGTACCATATATAGTGTTGCTACATCTAAATTTTCATCTAACAAAACTGGGAATGTAAGCTTATATTCATCGGAAAATTTATCAACATCTTCTAAACTAGTTTCTGTGTCTGTTAAATTTACTGCTAAAATGACAACATCTTTATCTTGATGAAACTTTTCCATATCTGGCATTTCTGCTCGACAAGGTGGGCACCATGTAGCCCAAAAGTTGATCATCACACGATTTCCGCGAAAGTCAGAAAGTTTTACTGTGTCACCGGTTAATGTCTGCAACTGAAAGTCAGGTGCCTTATTCCCAACTTCCAACCCAATAACTGACTCATCCGCTTCTCTATTTTCGTTGCTTGTATCCATTTGTTCTCCGTTATCTTCTGCATCTACAATATTAAATTGATTAGCTGATTCTCTATTTGAATCAATAAAATCAACTATAGCCCAACCAAGCATACCAACTACAATGACCATTAGAATCCACTTTCTCATTGTCTGAACCTCCTATAATTTGTCGGACAAGATAGCTTCGAATCCTTTCATTCTTACCCTAATTTCGATAACCATGTATCCTGTACTAAATCAAGTAAAAATCCTGAAATACGTGGCATCAAGCCAAAGAATAAAACTAATCCCATAATAATCATCATGACCGCTCCAATTTTCATGATAATCTCACTATGACGCACAATCCACCTTGTTTTTCCAATGAAGAAGGTAAGTAGTAGAAATGGTAGCGCAAACCCAATGACATACATCGCTGTATAAAACAAACCTTGCCCAGGATTGCTAGCAGCTAGAAGTAAAATAGAACCAAAAATTGGACCAATACAAGGTGTCCATCCAGCCGCAAATCCTAACCCTACTAAGAAAGTTCCAATATATCCCGTTGGCTTTCTAGTGGAGTGAAAGCGTCGTTCCTTCATCAGGAAAGGTATATTAATCCATCCTGCTATAAACAGACCCATTATGATAATTAAAACTCCTGCAATACGTTGAATAAGTAAGCCGGAATCACCTATTAGAAGTTTTTGTGCCCATTGTCCTAGAAATGACGCACTTGCTCCTAAACTTAAAAAGACAAGCGAGACAGCTAATAGAAAGAAAAAAGAATGAGTGAACAAATGCCTTATCATTCTACTATCCTTATTCCCTTGTAACTCTTTTACACTTATACCAGTTATGTAGGACAAATACGCTGGAAAAATTGGTAGTACACAAGGGGATAGGAAAGATAATGCCCCAGCCCCAATTGCTAAAAGCATTCCTGCTATTAGTATTGTATCGGCTTCAATAATACCCATTATGTATCCCTCCCTCTTATTTTATAAGTTAAGCTACCAACACTTGTAATAGAAAATAGCATTACAAACCACGGTGTCATCATATAACCAAAAACAGTTACAAACGGTTGAACGTACAACAATACCAACATCCCTACTGACCATATCGAGGTTATTATGATTAATAAAATTGGTACTGTAAAACGCTCCGTTAGAAAGAAGAATAAACCAATTAGTAGAGCTAATAGGACTAGATAACCTAAAGCGTACCGATTTTCTTCTATAACGAGTTGTATAAATTCATATACAAACGAGCTAATAAGAAAGACGTGGACAAAAGATTCCAATATAGGAAGGACTTCTAAGTTTTTCCGCTTCGTTTTATATACTAGTAGAAAAGAAAGGAGCACAGTAGCTAAATAAAATGCTTTTGAATCACTTGGATATGCCAATACGGATAAAGGGTCCGAAATAAATATAGAAATATTTAATATAATCTTTCCTAGCCAAATAAAAAGAACGAAATTAATTAGTTGTGAGGTTAGTTCCTCTAAATGCTTCTTCTTTTCTTCTTTCGGTAAATCACGGAGTAGATAAAAGGACAAAAAGCCTATTGTTAAACTAAGGGCTATTATTCCTATTGCCGTTAATTTGCTTGTTATCGCCACATGCGTTTCCTCACTTTCTAATGCTATCCAATTATATCTTATCCATCGATTATGAAAATTTGATGAAAGTAAACTAAAAAATAGTGGATAAAGTCAACCTAAGTTGAAAATATCCACTAAACATTTCAATCTATTTATTTAAATAAATCTAAAAAGCGAGACCAAAATCCTTTTTTCTCTTCTGTAGGTTCTTCCGTAGTTGTAGATTCTTCAATTTTAATGCTTTCTGTTTTTAATACAAACTGTACAGAACCAACCTCTTTATTTTTATTAGAAATAAAGGAAACTACTTCAAAATCAGATTTATCATATTCGGAAATCATTTGATCAATTTCTTTTGTCATTTGGTTTGGCAAATCACTCGTCGCTTCATCTAATTCAGTTGTACCTTTATGAAGATCATCCATACCATTTTCTAACTCATTCGTTCCATCAGATATCCCGACAATTCCTTCATGTAGTTCTTGATATGAATTAGATAGTTGACCTACTCCATTTACAAATGCCTCTAAACCAGAATGAAAAACTGTATAGTTAGATGCAAGTTCTTGAAGACCTTGCTGTAATTGAACGATTTTTCCAATATCATTCATTTCCTCTAATGAAGCAGCAGTTTCCTCTGCCATCGTATTTAAGCCTATCTGCATTTCAGAAAGTGCATTAATAACACCTTGCATCGTCATATCCATCGCTTCAAAAGTCGGCTTTACGTTAGTATATACAGACTTAACTTCTTTTGCAGCGTTATACATATCGATAAGTTTTTCCACAGTTTCATTATTTGCAGTACTATTTCTTAAGTCTTCCATTTCTTTCGTTGACAACTCATAAGAAGGAATATTGGCTATAGCTGTATCTAAGTTTTCATATGCTTCTTTCACATTTTGTTTAAGAGACTCTAATTGGGTAATTATTTCTCCAAGACCTGATGCTGTACTGTTCAACCCACTAACTAGTTCGTTCATCCCCTCAGTATCAATGTCTGGGAGATCTTGAAGTGAGGTACTAATAGATTCAAGTGCAAGTTCAATTTCTTTTGAACCATTCACTACATCTGGCGAGGAGTCGTTTAATTTATTTACCCCATCATTAAATTGTGAAGAACCATCACGAAGAGCAGCTACACCCACGTTTAATTCCGTTACTCCACTCTTAAAATCAGCAACTCCATCATTAAGCTCGGATATAGCTTTAGACAAAGTTTTCATCTCATTCGTCATCTCATCAACATCTGGAGATTCAATGGGCATGGAAGAAGGAATACCAGTGATATCAATCCCAGCTAATTCAAAATTTACGGCCTTTGCCTCTACAATAAATTCTTCCTCTTGTTCTGGCATAACTGTAAATGTTACTTGTTTATTTTTCCCTGCATTTGCAATTAATCCATCCTGGGCTTGAATCTCAGAGAATATATCTGAATCAAGTGGCACAGAGATTTGTAATAAATAGTTTTCAAAAAATACAGGATCGACTTGTTCATTTACTCTGGTCTTAATTCTAATTTCTACATGTCCATTCATTCCTGCTAATTCATCCGGGGTTATCTCTTCTCCATTCAAGTAATAGGATACAGAAATATCCCATGGTAAATCTTTATTATTTAAATTTCCTTGATAATAAAATTCTCCTTTTGAGGCTATAAATTCTACTTGATTATCATCCTGAACGATTTCCGATAGGTTTGTTAAGTTCTTCAAATTTGAATACGTTCCGTAATCGATAATTTTTCCTTCTTCTTCTATTTCAAATGAATTAACAATATATATTTCTTTACTTTCTCCTGTTGCACTTAAAGTTGCATAAACTACTTCATCCTTTGAGGAAAATTTCCCTTCTTTTGTAGGGTCTGTATCCTCTTCTGTGCTGTCATTGTTTGAAGCTGTTGTTAGAAATGACGGCAATATTAGTAGTAGAGCTAATAAGATAATTATTATCTTTTTGAATCTCCTCATCATCATTTCTCCTTATAGTAATTTGCTTTCCAAGTTGTTTTTTCTATTAATTTATCAAAGACCAATAAGATGGCTGGTAAGAATAATAAAACCATAATAAAGGCTAGTAATGCACCCCGTCCTAATAATAATCCAATCGAAGAAACAATTGGATTAGAAGAGGTAATCCATAAAATAAATCCGACACTAGATAGGATGGAAGCTGAAATCGCAATCGAGAATGTCTTCTCATCAAGTGTTTTCTTAATCGCTTGAAGAGCAGGCATTTCTTTTCGGTTCTCTTTAAACTCTTCTGTAAATAATATTCCATAATCTACTGTTGCAGCGAGTTGTACGGTACTAACAATTAAATATCCGACAAATACTAAAGATGAGTCAGTAAAATAGGGAACGGATAAATTAATCCATACTGCTGACTGAATAGTTAATAATAAAATAACTGGATAAGTTATTGATTTAAAAGTCACCAATAGAACAATTGCGATAGTTATCACAGTTAGCATATTCACTAACGCGTTGTCTTTAAGTACCACATTTTTAATATCATATAATGTCACACTTTCACCTAATGCATAAAAATTATCTCCATAATACCCTTCTACTAACTGTTCAACATCTTCAATGAAGCCAAACGCCTCATCCCCTTCCGTGTCAGTACTTGTCTGAAGAATAATTCTACTATGATTTTCTGACAAGAATTGCTCTGTGATGGATTCATCTAAATATTCGGAAGGTATACCTGCTCCAACCATATTTGCATAAGAAATGACACTAGTCACTTCTTTCATTTCTTCTAATTCACGCACTAACTCTTCTTCTTTTGCAATTTCTCCTCGAGGTACTAGTAATACTATGGAAGTACTCTTGCCAAATTTCTCTTCTATCTTTGCAATATCACTACCGGCACGGGTATTTTCTGGTTGCTCGCCTATTCCATATATAAAGTTCGTTTCACTTTGTGCTAAAAATGCTGGCACGATTAGGATAAAGACAATTAGGATAATTGGTATCCTTATTTTCACTACTTTACTACCAATATTTCTAAAAGTAGGAATGAATTGTTTATGTTTTGTTTTATCAATCCATTTGTAAAACATGATAGTCAGGGCTGGTAAAAAGACCATAACACTAATAAAACTTAAGGCTATACCTTTAACTAAGTTAACCCCTAAGTCTGCACCAATTCCGAATTCCATAAATGATAAAGCAATAAACCCAAAGAAGGTTGTCGATGCACTAGCAATAATAGCTGGAAATGAACGCTTCATCGCTAAACGCATCGCTTCTTTCGGATCAGAAACTTTTTGTCTGTAATCCGAGAAACTATGTAAAAGAAAAATCGCATAGTCTAAGGAAACAGCTAGCTGTAAAATTGGGGCGACAGATTGAGTAACAAAAGAAACCTCACCTATAAATATATTGGTTCCTAAATTGATAAGGACAGATACACCAATAGCAGTTAAGAAAAATACAGGTTCAATCCATGAATTAGTTGATAGGACGAGAATAAGGATAATAATTGGAATTAATAATGCAGCTGCATACATCGTTTCCGTAAGTGCCATCTTTTGTTGGGTAGCTGTATTAAGAGCTTCTCCTGCCATTGCATTCTCTTCCCCAATTAATTCATAAATTGCATCCGTTATTTCAACTTCATCACCAGAATGAATACTAAAGGAAAACAAGGCATGATTATCTTTGTAATACGATTCCACTGTTTCTTGCTCGGCCACTTCGATAGGTACTTTTAGATCGACGACATCATCTAACCATGTGACATTACTAACTCCATCGATAGAGGCTAATTTTTCTTTGAATACTAATGCTTCTTGTATCGAAACATCTTCAATCATTACTTTTGCATTAGGAATTGCTCCGTCAAATTCTTGCTCCATTATTTCCAGAGCTTTTGTTGACTGAGCATCTTCTGGTAAGTAATCTACCATATTGTAGTTCACAGAAACTGTAAACTGTGCTATCACACAAACAATAGTAACGACGAGAAATGTTATAAGTACACTTTTCCTATGTTTAATAATCCTTGCTGCTATATCTATGTTAAAACACCCTTTCGTCCTTCATAAAAACTCCATTATAATTATATGTTTTTAAGACTTGAATTTACAAGGATGTGCACCATGCACCTCGACTTTAAAGTAGATGGGACAAACCACATACACTCATTCTCTGTAAATACATGTGATGTCATTACAACAATCCCTTGTATATATGGTAAAATTAAACAACTAAATATTTTTAATATTATGTATAAAGAAAGATAGGTGATAAAAATGGTACAAGAGAGTTTCATTTTAACTCGAGACAATTATCGTGAATTTCAAATTGCATTTGGAAAGGTATTTTGGATGTACCATGATATGGTTACTACCTATAGTGGATTTGGTCATAATATTGATTTTGAACATATCGAATACGAGCGTTTTTTCTTTGCTAGTGCAGATGAAGATATGGATGGCATATATCCAGATCAGATGGAGATAGTTCGACAAGGTGCTTTTATTGCCTTATGTTGCGAAGTTGTCAATCTCTTAGATGAAGAGAGAAGAAATAAAAAAGTTTATCAGTTTATTACTAAAACACTAGAGAACCCTAAGATAGAAAGTATGCCCCTTGAAAAAGAAACATTAATTGCTATGAGAAAATCTCTAGATGAAGAACCAACTGTTGAATGGGGGATATTACCTGGTTCCTCATCATTTAATAAATTGCTACCTGAAATTTATAAGCGATACGTATTAGGATACTATAAAGGGCTAATTGATGAAGTAATTAAAGTAGGTACACCATACAATTACAATGATTCCAATGAAGTTATTCGGTTTCATGTAAATTATTTTAAAGAGATTAACAATCCACTAGCAGTAAAAAGATTAAGAACCCTATTTAATCATATTTCTAAAATACCAAAACCTATCGTAGATAAAACATCAGACATATTTTTTGCCCTTGATACACCTGTGGAAATAAGTTCTGAACTCTCAGGTTTTATATGGTTTCGCGAGGATAAATGTAGTATATATTTTAATAGTATCGATTATTATTTTTTAAATGAAAAACAAACAAAAGAATTAAGATCAATTTTTGCTTTATAGGGGGTCAGTCCCTCTGTGAAAATTTCACAGAGGGACTTCACAGAGGGACTGACCCCCTTTATGAGATAAAATTTACCTTTATGTGAAATACTAAAATATTATTAAGGGGATGGCTTGTAAAAAAGGAGTAACATCATGATACATGAAGCCTATAGTATATTTTTTATTATCTTTTCAGTCTTTATCGCAATCATTACATCTTATACTACTCTTGTGGTAATCGAAAGAATTATTGATGGGAAACGTTTGAGAAAAAAGCCATTGCTTGTAACCGGTGCATTCATTATGGCAATTGGTATTTTTTCGATGCATTTTATTGGAATGATTGCCTTTCATATTGATGCACATGTTAACTACAATGGACTTCTATTACTTATTGCATTTCTATGTGCCTTACTATCATCCTTGACAGCGTTCTTCCTTCTACATATACAACCGGTAACGAAAACTAAAAAAGTAATTAGCGGGCTTGCGATAAGTGCTGGTATCATCTTTTTACACTTTATTGCTACATTTGCAATCCATGAGCAAGTAGAGGTTCAATTTACATCAGTATATTTCTTCCTAACTCTATCCACTTCACTTATATTTTCATTTATCGCAATTCAAATTGTAATAAACATGCGAAATAAACCAAATCACCCCACCTTAAATAATGTAGTAAATGGAGTGATATTAGGATTAATTGTGTCTGCTGTCCATTATACTGGTGTAAAGGCAATACGGTTCTTAGATACACCCCTGAGCATTCATAATGGAGTTGAACCCATAGTATTAGGTAATATTGTTGCATTCAGTACAATTTTAATCATGGTAGCAACATTATTATCTGCATATATTGACAATCGCTCATTAAACGCTCAAAGAAGTCTGATAAGAAAAATAGAAGAAAGTGAAACAAGGTATCGAAGACTATTAGAACGCTCTCCTGAACCAACATTTGTTCATGACGGGAAGCTAATATTTTTTGTTAATGATGCTTGTATACAGCTTGTCGAGGCCTCCCATAAAAGTGAGATCATTGGAAAAGATATATTTAATTTTGTCCATCCAGATGATAAAAACAAATTATTAGATTATGCGCAAGCATTAAAAAAATCTGGTAAGGTTGATGTATTTAGCCATCAACGGATCGTTACCCTTAAAGGTACAATTCGGGAAGTTGAAGTTGCCTGGCTTGAAATCATCTACAATAACAAACCTGCCACACAAGTTGTGATGCGAGATCTAACCGTACAAAATAAGATAAAGCGCGAATTAGAAGAAAAAAATCAACGTTATCTATCTTTGTTTAAACATAACCCAGACCCCGTTTTTTCACTGGACCGTGATGGCTATTTCATCGAAGTCAACTCCGTTGTTTGGGATTTATTGGCATATTCAGAAGAAGAACTACTACAGATGACCTTTCACCAGCTTATAAGCCCTAATTTATTAGAAGAAGTAAAGATAAAATTTGCAGAAGCACTCAACGGTAAGCCACAACACTATGAAATTATTGCAATAGGAAAGAGTGGGATAAAAATCCCTGCACAAATCATTCTTATCCCAATTGATATCGATAATCGTATTACAGGTGTATTTGGGATTGCAAAGGATTTGACATTAGAGATAGAGGCACGTAAACGTATAGAGGAATTAGCCTATACCGATCAGCTAACTGGACTCCCTAATCGAGCATGGTTTTATAAAACTTTCCCAGAATTATTACATTCTTCGATGGAAAATAACATTCCAATTACTTTATTTTCCATCGACTTTGACAACTTTAAAGACGTTAACGATACACTTGGACACCATATTGGAGATATTTTCCTGCAACAAGTCTCAAAACGATTACAAGAATCATTACGACAAAATGATGAAATTACTAGAATCGGTGGTGATGAATTTTTTATTATTTTACAGGGTGTAACGGACGCTGAGGTATCTATAATTGCAGAAAGAATCATCCAATCGATGAATCAATCGCTAACTCTTTTGGGACATGAGTTAACAGTTACATTAAGTATTGGAATAAGTAAGCATTCTGATTCCAACACTGATATGGATACCATGATCAAACAAGCAGATATTGCCATGTACTATGCGAAAGAAAAAGGGAAAAACAACTATCAGTTCTATACAAACGAACTAAATGAAAGAGTTACTCGTAAAGTAAAATTAGAAAATTCCTTAAGAAGAGCAATTGAAAAACAAGAATTGAAGTTGCATTACCAACCACTAATTGATATCCATAGGGGAAAAGTCGTAGGAGTAGAAGCATTACTAAGGTGGAATCCTTCGTTCGGGTTTGTTTCTCCTTGTGACTTTATTCCAATTGCTGAAGAAACTGGGCTCATTGTCCCTATTGGAGAATGGGTATTAAAAGAGACTTGTCGCCAAATAAGGGAATGGCAAAATAAAGAAGTTTTCCCTATTGTCCCCGTTGCAGTAAATGTCTCTGCCCGCCAGTTTAAAAGTGCTAATTTTATTGAGAATATTAAGCAGATTATTCATGATGCAAATATTGATCCTACGTTAATTCAGATTGAAATAACGGAAAGTGTCATGCTTGATTTAGAGGAATCAAGAGAGCTAATTCAAGAACTTAGGGAATTCGGATTAAAAATTGCAATTGATGATTTTGGAACCGGTTATTCATCTTTACATTTAATATCCAATGTTCAATTTGATACATTAAAAGTTGATAAATCGTTATTAGATAAAGGATTTCAGAATAAAAATAATATATCTATCTTAAAAGTCGTTTTAGAAGCAACTAAGCATTCGAATCATATGACAATAGTGGTTGAAGGGATAGAAACAAAAGAACAAGTCGATGTGCTAAGGGCATATAACGTTATATGTCAAGGTTTCTACTTTAGCAAACCATTACCACCAGACCAATTAGCAGAAAAAATCAAAGAAATTACGGACCAAGAATGAAAGAAGGAGAGGCAACCCTCTCCTTTAATTAATCCCAGCAGAAATTTTAATTTGTTCTTGCATCTTGAATTAACCCATCCTTATGCCTTGTGCTATTTAGAAAATGGATACAGAAGTGACCGTCATAGTTATTATTCTTTATCTCAGCAATACTGTGTGGATAAGAGTGCATAGCTGCAGCTAATTTTCTTCCGTCAACGTTGATAATAATCGCCCTTGGGGTCCAACTATATTTTCCTCCCCATATTTCTTTCATGATTTTTGCATCTTTAGCTGTTAATGGTTCCGAATCAGCATGGTTTCCTCCTGTAGTATGCTTCACTTTAAACGTTTTGCCCGACTTTACATCCTTTACAGTAGCAACTGTACCAACAGGGAACACATATCTCGCCTCTGTCCACCAATCTAATATTTCACCATGATTTGGGCTAACTGTGCTTTTTACTGGGACATTGTATACAGGCACCGTAATTTTTTGGCCAAGAGAGAGTGAACTATTAAGAGTCAAATTATTTTCCTTAGCTAATTCCAGCATCGGAATACCATATTGGATACTTAAATCCCACAAGTTATCTCCAGATTTAACGGTATGGGTTTTAAAACTTACTGTGACCCCTTCTTGCTCTTTCGTAGACGAATTACCGTTTCCTACTAAGGTTAACGTACGTCCAATATTTAAATCGTCATGTCTTAATCCATTTATACGTTTTAGTTCGTCTACAGTTGTATTAAAACGTCGAGCAATACCTAATAAAGTATCACCTTTTACAACCGTATACGTTTTTTGTCCTGGGGACTTAGTCTCTTTTTTGGATGATGAAGTATCATCTTTTGCTTCACCATCAATTGATAAGATTTGACCTAGACTAAGTGTATTAATCGCTAGGTTATTCCAACGCTTAATATTGTCTACTGTTGTGTTATAACGCTGAGCGATAGAATAAAGCGTATCACCAGAACGAACAGTATACGTTGACATCTTTTCAGTTGATGGGGTACTCATTTGTTTATTATCTATTATATTTAAATCTTGTCCGACACTTATCATATTGCTTGATAAGTTGTTCCAGTTTTTCACTTGATCAACTGTCACATTAAAGCGTTTAGCAATCGAGTATAACGTATCTCCTGCTTGCACTTTATACGTGTCATCATTTCCATTGTCACTTGGAATTGTAGCTGCACGCTCCGATACTTTCAGCGTTTGACCGACTGTAAGCATATTGTCTGAAAGGTTATTCCACTTTTGTATATTAGCAACTGTTACACCAAAGCTCCTAGCTATACTATATAGCGTATCACCAGCTTTTACTGTATAAGAGCTTTGTTTCATTAACGATAACTGCTGCCCTGGCTGAATAGACGTTGAAGTTAGCTCATTATAACGTATTAATTGTTCTACCGTTAGCTCGAATTTTCTTGCAATAGTAAATAACGTATCACCTGCAATAACCGTGTATGATTCCGGTCTAGATAAAACAACTAACACTTGCCCTTTTTCAATCTCATTATCAGAAAGACCATTGATTTCCTTTAATCGTTCTACAGTTGTATTAAACTTTTTTGCAATGAGAAATAAGCTATCCCCTGCTTGAACTGTATAGGTCTCTTGATTCATTGCCTGAGCAGGAATACTTTGTTCTTCTTGCACCGTTTCAGCTTCTTCATAATAACCAAAAGTTTCGGCTTCTGGTTGATGAGTTTCAATTTTTACCTCATCTTCCGCAATATTCTTTTCGACCGTGTAACCAAGCGCTTCCGCAACAAAGCAAATCGGTACAAAAATAGTTCCATCCTTCTCGATGAAAGATGGTGTTTCTACGTCAACACCATTCACAGTAGCTTGATCAGCATCAATGAATAATTCGATATTGGTATCCGCTTTCAGTATCTCTACTAAATTCGCTTCTTTATCATATCGAACGCCCGCTTCTAAGTGTGCTGATATAAAGGAAATTGGGATATACACTTCATCTCCATCGATAAAAGCTGATGGAGTAGTATGAAGATGCATCCCATCTATGAGCAAATGAATTTGGTCGTTTTCAAAATCTGCATTATCATAAAACTTACTCATGTCTGTCAGAAAATGCTCATCTTCATCAATCATAGAACCTTGATCAGATTGGTTCACATTCTGTCTAGGTCCATGTTTTACTTGCTGAAGATTGATTTGTCCATTATTTCTTTCTTCCATTTGTTGATGAGGTATTGATCTTTCTTGTGGTGTTGCCTCCTGTTGTGGTGCACATGCAGATAATATTACAGCAGTTGCAGTTACCGAAAGATAGATCTTTCTCATATATAAATTACACCCTCCTTAAGGACAATTTGTTGCATTTTCTTAATCATTAAGTTGTCCTATCAGGAGGATGTAAAACTTATAAAAAATTACCACAACTTCTATTTTAATGACCAATATGTAAATTAAAACCAAACGACCACTTATGTATTAAATTACGTTTAAATGAGAAAATAAACGTAGAGAAAAATTTAAAGGAAATCATTTATTTTTTATTCGCTTCCCCAAACAAATGATGAAGTAATCTGTCTCTGTCTTCGAAGAACTGCTCCATCATTTTATAATGATTTGTATTTTCCAATGTTGTTTCTTCCATTCCCATTTCGGTTAACTGTATAATTTTTGCTTCAGGGTATGCCATGATGATTGGTGAATGGGTGGAAATTATCAACTGAGATTCATCATGTATTAATTCGTGAATCCTTGCCAGTAGTGACATTTGTCTTAGTGGAGACAGTGCTGCTTCCGGTTCATCTAGAATATAAAGTCCTTTTCCTTGTAATCGATGAATAAACGTAGCGAAAAAAGATTCGCCATGAGATTGTTCATGTAAAGAAGTTCCACCAAAAGAATCGATAATTCTCGGAGAATTTCCTCCTTTATCCAGCTCTTCAATATTTGTAGCTAGGTTATAATAAGATTCCGCACGAAAGAAAAAACTATCTGTAGGACGAAACCCACCTTTTGCAATTCTTATGTATTCATGTAGATTGGAGTGGGAGTCGAAGCTTGAAAAATTAAAATTTAACGATCCACCTTCAGGATTAAATCCTAAACTAACAGCAATTGCTTCTAACAATGTTGATTTACCCATCCCATTTTCTCCAATTATATAGGTCACATTTGGGTGAAAATCTAATTTCCTGAAATGTTGAATAACAGGTAAATTAAGTGGAAAATTCCGATAAGAGGATATGTTTTCTCTTTTTAAATCAATACTTTTTAAATATTGGGTGTCTCTATCTAATAACATATCCAGTCTCTCCCCTTCAACTATTGCATTTACATTCATATTCTTTGAATTGATACTTTTTTATCAGTTTCTTCTTAGCTCCAACACATTCATATAGTTCTACAATAGGAGCAATATCTTGTTTTGCATACTTTGCTACCTCTCCATCTAAATTGACTGAGTCTTTTATTTGATATTCATTCATATGTTCATATAATTTATTATGTTCACAAACATCTACAGTTACTGCCAAATAATATGATAGCATCCCGTATCCCCCTACTCCTAGTTACTACAAGCTTAAACCATTTTAATATAGAATAATAGCAAAAAAAGCATGAAATTTCTCCATGCTTCATTAACAATATACATTATCTTTAAGCCTCATACATTTTATAAATATTGTTATTAGACTCTTTGGCAAGATATAATGCTTTATCCGCCATATTTACTAATTGCTTTTTCTTCGTAGAATGATCTGGGTAAATAGCAATACCAATTCCCACACCGATCTCTATTTCATGTCCTTTAAAGAAGAACGGAATATTAAATGCCTGAATGATCATAAAAAGCAGCTTTCTCTAATTTATTACGAAGCCTTTTTCTTTCAGTAATATCACGTGCTATCTTTACAATTTATAGTACCCTACCTTCTTCTATTACAAGTGTAGCCGTTGCTTCCATCCAAATATAATGGCCTGATCGATGTTTTGAACGGTATTCTACAGTAGAATGACTTTCTCCAGAAATTAATTTGCTAAATATATTTTCAAAAACTGGCACATCATCAGGATGAATATAAGTTAAAAAGGATTTTCCGATAACCTCTTCCTCATTAAAACCAAATATATCTTCAAATGCAGGATTTGCTCGAATTATTTCACCATGTATATTGGTACGAAATATAGGAATAACTGAATTTGTCCAAAATGCATTGATTTCTTCATTTTTTCCCTAATTTCATTCTGCAATATTTTTTCTTCAGTTATATCTTTCGCAATACCGTAAACACCTACGAGTACTTCATCAACTATAATTGGTATATTATTTACAAATAATTGGGTGGAATGGCCGTCATTATGATAGATTGATGTTTCATACTCCATACTATGTCCTTGTAATGTGTTTTGGAAATACTGTTTTGACTCAATTAATTTTCCATCATTAACTAACCGCTCAAATGTACCAATAAGTTCTTCTTTACTGTATCCAGTAATATCAGTTGCGATATCATTAATGCTAACGAATTTTCCATTTTGATCTACTTCAAATACAGCATCACTATTTTGTTCCACTAAAGAACTTAGTCTTTTTTGGATAAGTTTTCTTTCTCTTTCTTTTTTCTTTCTGTAATGTCTCGTAAAATAACCAGTAAATAATTAGAATGACCAAGTCCGGTTATAATAGGACTAACCGTTGATTCACATATAAATTCTTTGTTATTATTAGTAATTCTTCTGTAAACTCTATCGATTTTAAGGTAGATTGAACTTGTTGAAATTTTTCGTTCAAACCAGCTGCTTGGTTGATTGGTAACACTTCTTCTAATCGTTTCCCAATAAAACCTTCCTCTAACTTAAAAGTTTCCTCTGCAGACTTATTTAGATATATATGTCTAAATGAATCTCTATCAACCTCTAATATTAAAACTATATCCTTTATATAATCAAACATACGAGTAAATGCTAGCACGTCATGACTAACTTCTTCTAAAAAGCGTTTCATAAACTATTCGTTCCTTTTCTTTACCTAAAAACCACTGTTCTACATTTTAAACTATTTCTTGAGAAACAATAATATATTATAACAGACAAGTAAGATTTATTATTACCATTTATGGATACAAATACCATAGCAAAATAAAAAACGTTTCTAGTGTTTGGTGTAAACATTAGAAACGCCTTTCCAATAACTGCTTATTTTTGCCATAGTTCTCTAGTTAACTTCATATTAATGGAATCAATCCATTCTCCCTCGTATTCTAACTCATTTCTATCAATACTATCAACGAAAAAACCAACTTTTTCATATACTGTTTTTGCTCTTGGATTGAAGGCAAATACACTTAATGTTAATTGGTTTAGATTTGTATTCTCAAAAAGATAACTCACCATTAATTTAGTTGCTTCTGATCCTAGCCCTCTATTTCTTCCTCTTGGACCAATCATAATTCTAAAATTCATACTATGATTTGCTTTATCATATAAATTTGCTACAACCTCACCAACAAATGTATTTGTAGACTTGTCAACAATTGCTAAATCCAAACGGTCCTCTTGATCATTTCTAGTATCGTACCATTCCCAAACTTCCTTTTTATTATATCCAGGCGTACTACCTGTTAATGTTATTACTTCTGGATCTTGTAAACATTCTTCTATATAGGGAAAGTCATTTTCAATTAAAAACGGCCTCAATAGAACTTTCTCTCCATAAATAGTAGGTTTATTCCTTAAATCAATCATATTATGTCTTTCTCCTTTAATGTGAAATTATTTCTATTAAAATAGAAACATATTATTTTTGCAATATACTTAAGTAAGAAATCCATGGGCCAACATCATCTTTATATCGATTTGCCATTACGCGAACAATTTGAGAAATATGGGTTAAATCATGAACGACCCAAGTTGCTAATAATTGCTGCAATGTCACTTCCCCAAATTCAGGATGAATACCTACCTTATCTAAATCTTCCTCTTTTATTTTAAAATTAATTAGTTTAGAGAGATTCTCCGCGCGTAATGTTGCAAACTCCTCAAGAGCCACTTCTATTTTCCGTACAGGTTTGGCTAGATGTGTAAAACGATTAAATTCTTCAAACATATTATCTAACTCTGGATTAATAATTTTTTCTGTCCTCTTCAACCAATCTGTTTTTTCACCTTCGATTAGATGTTCAATGACTTCTAAAGGAGTCCATGTGCCCTCTCCTTCATTGATTTTGTACCATTCAGGTGATATGTCCGTTAAGAGATTTTGAAGAGTTTTAGGTGTCCTTTCTAGGATTTGGATTGATTCTTGAAAATTAAAATTCAACTTTGTCCCCTCCTCAAGGTAGGAATCCTATCATTAATTCTATTACTCTTCTTTTTTAACCTCAGATGGTTTGTAACGGTATGTATTATTATTACCTTGAATATTAATTACCCCTTTTTTCATTGGCGAAGCTAAAAATCCTAGAATGAGTCCGATTGTGAATGTTAAAGCTGAAAGTATTACAATTTCTCTTTTTTCCATTTAAAGACTTCCTCCCTCGTTAGTTTTAAGGTAAAAAAAGCACCCTATTTATTCATAAGGTGCTCTATGCTTTAAGTTTATTAAGATGTCTTATTATTAAGTATAATTTGACTAAGAAAGATTAGCAATACAGTCATAAATATTCTATAGATTTCTGAGAGGAAACCATCCCTAACATGGTTAATGTTGAACATTACAATTAGTGCACATAACCCGCCCCGAAAATATACTTCGCTTTCACTTCCAGTACAGGGGCGACATCCGCTCGAAACAACCATCGCGGTGTCTTCTTTGCCGTGGCGGCTGGCTATGCAAAAAAAGAATCCACTCACTTGGAATGGATTCTTTAATTAATAACTTATCTTATTGAGCTGTATATCCACCGTCAACGATTAGGCTGTTACCAGTCATAAAGCTTGAATCATCGCTAGCTAGGTATAGTACCGCTTTAGCCATTTCTTCTGGTTTACCTAGACGTTTCATTGGTGTTGCGTTTGTTAAGAATGCACGATCTGTTTCACCTAAGATTGGTGTTTCAATAAATCCAGGACATAATGCGTTTACACGGATATTACGTTCCGCATACTCTAAACCTAATGAACGACTTAAGTTAATAACACCAGCTTTTGCTGCATTGTAAGCTGCACTACCAGGTGATCCAACCCAACCATACATAGATGCTGTATTAACGATAACACCGCCACCAGCTTTTAAGAATTCTTTAATTGCACCTTGAGCTACTAAGAATACACCATCTAAGTCAACTTCAACAGTTCTTCTCCACTCAGCATATGACAGTTCTTCAGTTGGTTTTACCGCACCAATACCAGCATTATTGAAAAGAACATCTACTTTTCCAAATGTAGATAAAGCAACATCATAAATATTTTTAACATCTTCTTCACTTGTTACGTCAGCTTTAACAAATTTAGCTTCATATCCTTCAGATTTTAATTCTGCTTCAAAAGCTGCACCTTTTTCTGCATTAAAATCTACTAATACTAGTTTAGCCCCTTCTTCAGCAAATAGTTTAGCTGTTGCTGCACCAATTCCTGAAACTCCACCTGTAATTACCGCTACTTTTTCTTGTAGTTTACCCATTACAAATTCCCCCTATATCATCTATTTAGTACTTTAAATATGAATTGAAAAGATTTACATTTATATGTTAACAATTTGTTCATTACTTACCAATCATTAAAATTTGTTATAATGTTTATTAGATAGACGAACTGTAACTATCTGTCTATTAAATCAACAAAATAAATAAAATTGCTTATTGTGGGGGATAAGATTGGAATCTAACAAGAATACACAACGTAAACAACGAACCGCTGAACATCTACAATATGCATTAATTGCTTTAATTAAAGAGAAAGGCTTTCATTCCGTAACGGTTAAAAATATTGTTGACTATGCAAAATATAATCGGAGTACTTTTTATATACATTATCAAGATAAGTATGAATTAGCAGAGGATTTATTAGATACCATGCTTTTAGGTTTGGAATATTCTATCCAAAAATCCTATCAAACTAAGCGTATTGTAGACACCTCCAATCTTAACGAACAATCTTTTTCAATTATTTCTTACATATATGAAAACCGGAATTTCTTTGAGTTAATTAAATATAGTGATACTTTACCTGATTTACATACAAAATTTCCACAGACGATTTTAAAAATCTATCAAGAAAAATTTGTTTTTGAAACAATTGAAAATAAGCCCGTAAATATGGATTTTTTTACAAGATACACTGCTTATGGATTTTATGGACTCGTCTCTAATTGGATTAATAGTGAATTTAAACAATCTCAAGAGGCGTTTATTCAAGATATTATACAATTAGCACAAACGCATATGGCTACCGTGCGATACATTGGTTAAAGCGTAAAGGAAGCAAGGTGTTACTTGCTTCCTTTATTAGTTATTCAATTGATGCTGTGGTGTTGTCATCATCTGCAGTCACTCGTAGGATCGCTGCTGCACCTTTTTCAACATGTTCAAATTGATGCGTTACGATTGTATAATCTCCTTCTTCAAAAACTTCAAATTCAACTACTGCACCTCCACTAGCTGGTAATTGGATGGTTTGCATGCCTTTTAGCACATTTTCTGGGTTTCCATCTAGGTATGTCACGTCAAGTTGGGCCCCAACAACATGGAATGAGCTGACCTCATTTGGTCCGACATTATTTACATAAATACGTACACGATCCCCAACTTTTGCTTGTAATGGTTCATCTTTAAGTGAGAAGGTATCCCCATTCGTATTACGGTCTCCTTCATTTAGAGCTTTAGCAGAGAATACAACTTGATTTGGTTCTCCATCTGTAAAATCTTCCATACTGTTATAGTCATACCATTCGTTTTGAATAAGTACAAATTCTTTATCCACGATGTCATCCGTTGGGTATCCGTCTTTCGGTTGAACGATTACAACACCATGCATTCCATTGGCAATATGAGATAGAGCTGGACCAGTTGCACAGTGATACATGAATACCCCAGGTCTATTTGCTGTAAAGGTGAAAGTTCCACTTTCATCAGGCATTACATCAATAAAATTCTTCGTAGGTGAAGTTTCTACAGCATGGAAGTCCATACTATGTGGAACTGCAGGGTCCATATTTTTTAATGTGAAGTTCATTGTATCTCCTTCCTTCACAACGATTAACGGACCTGGAGCCTCTCCATTGAATGTCCACGCTTTATAGATTTGCCCTTTATCAATTTCAATATCAGTAATCTGTGCTGTCATTTCAATATTTACTTCATTTTCACCTACTCGTTCAAACTTAATTGGTACTGGTTCTTGATTTAAATCTTCGTGTCCAGGAATCATACTGGCTGTTGTCTCTACTTTTTCATTAGAAGCACTGTTTTCCTTATTACTAGTTTCTTCTGCTGCATCCGTATCATTACCACAACCCGCTAATAGTAAAGAAAGTCCTAACGCTCCGATAAAAATCATTTTTTTCATTTTTTCCATTACATTCACTCCCGTATTTTTTTATAAAATAACTTAAAGGTGAATAATAGTAGACTAGTCTATTTTGTGTAGATAATGATCTATTGGTGCAACATAGTTTGCTTCTTTTTATCTACATGTATATTGTATCGAAGCATAGGGATTTTGTATGTGATTCGATTCACTAAGTAAAAATCATAACAAACGCGTTTATCTTTTGTTTTTAAACATAGTTAAATCGCATATTATCAAGGTTCCACTAATAATTTGTCTATTTTTCATATCCGTTTTCAAAGTTTCTTATTTCGCACAGAAATGTGAACTTATGAACAAGTGAATTGGTGAGCATATAGCGCAACGAACTAAAACAGCATTTTTACGTGTTAAACAGCAGACATAGATAACAATATAGCTCAGTACCCAAAAATAAAAAAACAGCTAAACAATAAACATGTCTCGCTTTTTTTTAAAAACACCTTATTCTGAGATTCAATTTGTTCTTTCATTTCTTCTGTTAACACAATACAACTAATTGGAACTTGCCAAATCCCTATGGAAAATAAAAAAAGAAAGGACGGCTATAAAGTGAAAATATGAACCTTCCTTTCTTTTATCTTTTTTAGCTATTTACTAATTCACGTTCTTTTTCTATAGGAATAGTAGTTTGAGAATTATGCAACTCTACTAGATTCGTATTATCAGTATATTTCTTCACTTCATTATCAGATCTTCTTAATGCAATATGCTCTTTGCCGAATTTTGTTGGGGAATCAATTCCACAAGAGGCACCAAGCATGAATAAGCCCTCTCTCATCGTTGTTAAATAATTTGCTGTACGGAATCTCTTTTCTTCTACAGCTAATCCCGCTTCTAGATGTGGCAAATGAGTAGTAATTCCTACAGGACATAGATTTGTATGACACTTCCCTGCATTAATACAACCAACCGTATTCATGGCAGCACGTGCTACATAGATTAAATCCGCACCTAGTGATAACGCAGTAGCCATTTTATTCGCAGTAGCTAACATACCAGAAGCTATTATTTTCACATCATCACGTACACCGTATTTGCGTAACGTCTGATCTAGTATCAAAATACCGGAGTATATTGGCAGCCCTAGTCCATCTGCCATTTCTTGATATGTCGCGCCTGTCCCACCTTCAGCACCATCAATAGAAATAAAATCCGGTGCTTCTCCTGTTTCCTTCATATAGCTTGCTAGATTATCAAATGAATATTCATCACCTGCTACCACTTTAATACCTACTGGTTTTCCAGTAATCTCTTGCCAATGACGAATTAAAGTAAACAGTCCATCCATATCTTTAAATAATGGGAAACGGTTTGGACTTTCTACATCTTTACCCATTTCAATTCCTCTAATACTAGCAATCTCTGGAGTAATTTTTTCCTTTGGTAGTTTTCCACCACGAACTTTTGCACCTTGGGCAAGCTTAAGCTCAATTGCTTTCACTTCAGGACGTAAAGCATTACTTAGAAAAGTCTCTTCACAGTATTTCCCATCTTTACGGGCTCCGAATAATCCAGATCCTACTTGGAAAATTAAATCCGCGCCTCTTTCTTCAATAATTTCTTTATCAACAAGTTGCTGAATTGTTTCTTTCACTTCTTCCCCAAATTTTTTCTCTAATTGGAAATTAGAAGCATGAGGAAATTCTTTTATAAAGCAATACACCTTTTTCTCTAAACGATCGGTTGGAACAGAAGTACCTTCTAGCACTTGATAGACTTTAGATAAATGATAAGGTGAAATTCCTCCTTCACCTGTGTTCATAAAACTCCCACCACTTATCGCAACGCCTTGTGAAAGCGCCTTCACAGCACTTTTTGATAAAGCACCATAACTCATTGCTGAGATACCTAGTAAACCTTTTACTTTAAATGGATGGTTGCGTCTTTCTCCAATAACAATACTATTGTCCTTAGTTAAATGCCAAGGTTTAATTGTTTTTTGATTTCGTTTTTCTTTTCTGCTTGTAATTGATTCATTAATAATTTGATATGTGTATGTTGTAATAGGCGAACGATTGTCTACCTTTAATTCATCCACATTTAATGGAAACATAGAGTTTGTTAAATAAAAATCTGTTTTACTAAAATCTTTCTTTGACCCAAATCCAATTACGGTATTTGCATATTTACCAGCTTTTGCAATTGTTTCTTGTGTATCGCGATCAACTGGTCTACCTTCTTTATCATTTAAAAACCAATACTGTCTAAACTCAGGACCAATCATTTCAAAGATATAACGTAATCTACCTAATAGTGGATGAGTCTTTAAAATGGAATGCTGGTTTTGATATTTGTCTTTAAGATAAAGATAAATAATAAATAAAATAAGTCCATAGAATAATATAAATGGTAGCATTTTCAAAAATGAAATAAGCATTGACAGAACAAACACCCCGTCCTTCTCATGTAAGTAATATATAATCATGTTCATACCACCTTCATTGTAACAAATTTGTCGAAAATTGAAAGGAAAGTGATAAAAATATATTACTCTATTATTTGGCACCATCTTATAGCCTGAGATATGTTTATCGGAGAATTTTTTTTGAATGCAAAATGAGCTCTGATGCGTTTATTAATATAACGCATCAGAGCTCATTATTATCCTAATAATTCCTTAATATCTTCTTCTGTAAGCGTAATGTTTCTTTCTTCAGTAGGATCGATTACTTCCTCAATTAAATGACGCTTTCTATCTTGTAGTTCATTCATCTTTTCCTCAATTGTACCTTTAGCAACTAGTTTGATCACTTGAACAATATGTTTTTGGCCAATTCGGTGGGCACGGTCTGCAGCTTGTTCTTCTACAGCAGGGTTCCACCAACTATCATAAAATACGACAGTATCTGCACCTGTTAAATTTAAACCCGTACCTCCTGCTTTTAAGGAAATGAGAAAAACATCTCTTTCTCCGCCATTAAACCGATTGCAAAGCTCTAATCTCTCATCAGAAGGAGTTTGTCCATCTAAATAAAAGTGTTCAATTCCAAGTTCATTTAGCTCATTGCCAATTAAATGGAGCATTTTCGTAAATTGAGAAAAGACCAACATTCTTCTTCCAGAAGATTTTGCTTCTTCTACAATCCGCATCATTTGTTCAAACTTCGCAGAGGAACCTTCGTACCCATCAACAAATAATGCCGGATGACAACAAATTTGACGTAATCTAGTTAATCCAGCTAAAATTCTAATTCTATTTTTTCTTATCGTATCTTTATCTAAATGTTTAAGTGTTTTATGCTTTAGTTTCGCCAAGTAACTAGCATATAATTTCTTTTGTTCTGGAAAAAGTTCCGACTGATCAATTGTTTCCCTTTTCTCTGGTAATTCATCTAAAATATCTTCTTTTACACGCCGTAACATAAACGGACGAATACGACGGGCAATTTGCTTATTCGTTAATTCACTATATTCTCTAAGTCCCAAAAACAATTCAGGAAATACAACATGAAAAATTGCCCATAATTCTTCTAAAGCATTTTCCATTGGTGTACCTGTTAATGCAAAGCGATGCGTGGCGTTTATTCTTTTAACCGCACGGGCCGTTTGGGTTAACACGTTTTTAAACATCTGTGCTTCATCAAAGAAGACTACATGAAATTCTTGTTCCTCATACCATCTCAAATCACTACGTAATAAGGGATAACTTGTTATAAGAACGTCAATTCCTTCCAATTCCGATTGCAGTTTTGCTCGCATCGATTTATTTCCATCCATAATGATCATTTGTATATCTGGAGCAAATTTCATCATTTCACTTTGCCAGTTATACGTTACCGATGATGGACATACAATAAGTGCCGGTTTTCCTGATTCACGGATATTTTCTAATTCGGACACGATAAACGCAATACTTTGTATCGTTTTTCCGAGTCCCATATCGTCCGCTAAAATACCGCCAAATCCGTAATGGGCAAGTGTTTTCATCCATTTAAATCCATGTTTTTGATAGTTATACAGAACTCCTTCCATAGCAGTCGGAATGTCAACATCTAACTTTTCAGGATGCTGAATCTTATCTAGAAATTCTCGAAAGGAAGCTTCTAATGAAATAGCATTTGAATCACCAAACACATTAAGCAACCGTAACCCCTCTACAATAGGTACTTCAAACTGTTTCTCCCATTCATCATCTTGCACAGGAACTGCTTGCATAAAGCGCCTGATTTCTTCCATTTCACGAGTTTCTAATGAAAATAGAGTCCCATCACGTAGTCGATAATACTTACGTTTCTCTTCTAATGCAGCAAGAATTTCTTTAATTTCAGACTCTGGAATACCATCAATTTGAAAAGTAAATTCCAGTAAATGGTTCTTTTCTCGGTAATGCCTAATTTTAATTTTAGGTATTGTCGTTTTTGGTAAAATTCGTAAACGTACAGCAGTTGTTGCATACACTTGGACATATTTTTGTAATTTAGGTAATTGGTGATGCAAAAAGTTATATTCTATTTCTTCATTTTGAATATAATAGCCGCTCTCTGTTTCGCTAAACTTACTTTCGTCCATTAACTGAAGAATCGCTTCTTCTTTTTCCATATCACGAATAATCATGGAGCCAATTTTCGGATGCTGGTTCTCTAATGGATTGATAACAACATTTTCATAATGAAATTCTAATCCTGCTAGCAGTCTATTTTTAATACGATCTAAGTATAATTTCGCCTGTAATGGGGTCTTTTTCAGCTTAGCAGTAATTTCGCCAGACAAATGCACTGCTCCCATTTTCCTTAGATTAGGTAGAAGCTTTTCCATATAATATTTTAAATGTTCTCTAGGAATTTTAATGGCATTGGAGTTTGATTTATCTAGCATTCGCTTTAGTTCAAAGAGTCGTTCCGCTTCATCTCTTTTTACAACGACAAGTTTTCCATTTGATAGTACTGTATCGTAATCTTTCAAGATAACTAAGTCACTTAAACCTTGCACTAAAAGCTGAAATCCTGTTTCTTCATTCCCAGTAAATTCAAATGTTAGTGGCAACTCTTCGTCGGATAAATGAAAACCTACATGTCTTTTCCCATTATAATGCACATTTACGTGGGGAGCTTGAAGTAATAATGGTTCCATTCTTTTCCAAGCTGAGGCTGGAACTATTATTGTACTAGCCTCTCGCTGATTAGTTATTGGCTGAATGATTCTTTCATCATCCATAATTAAGATTAATTGTTGAATCACTTCATCCGTACGTCTGTCAATATAATAAATAGAAGGGTCATAGGTTAATGTCTTTTTAATCTCGTAGCTTCTACCTTGTTTAATATGAATTAGAAGATCACGAATGTTTTGGATTCGCTCTGATTCAATAGATAACTCGATTCCAAACATCGGCTGGTTACCCTTTTGTTCAACCACTTTACATAGAATGGACGTCTTTAATACTTGTCGATTTTCAAAGTGAATTTGCTCCCCACTTTTTCGGAAGGGGGTGGATTCGAATATTTCTAATAAGCCATCCGTAATCTCATCATATAGTGGATCTGTTTCATGTTCTACCACCATTTCTTGTTGCTTGTCATTCCAAGCAATTAAGACTGCCGCAACATGCTGACAATCTTTAGAAAAGGAAGATAGTGTTGGGCATGTACATGTTGCTGTAATATCTTTCTCTTCTTTAGTTAGATGAACTTCAAAATTCTCCGCTCCATGGACAATCGCAAATAAACCATCTTCTTTTACTTCTTCCATTGTTACTTTACCGTTCCGATAAAAGGCTTCTCCACGTTTATAAGAGACAACCCCACAACGTTCTTGAATTTGTTTTTGATTAAGTTTTAATTGCATGAGTTTGTCTCCTTTCAGCTATTTCTAACAGGAGTAATACCAAACATTATAGATAGCGTATCTAACCCGCCCCGGAAATATACTGCGCTTTCACTTCCAGTACCGGGACGACATCTGCTCAGATCAATACCATCGCAGTGTCTACCTCGCCGTGGGCGGCTGTTGAGCCAGGCTACTACTTGGAATTACTTCCATGCTGCCTTGCACCGAGGAAGCATACTGCGTAGCGAAACTTGCAGACGCAGGTGCATTCTCGGGGTCTCACCTATGCCTATCCTCCCACAGGAGTCTCCGTATATTTCCGGGGCTAGTTAGTGCTCGTTCAGCCATTACATCCTTGATTGAGAAGTCAATATTTTCCCTCCAGAAATTTATAATTACATACGTTATCTAACAAAATTGTTTCATCTTAGATAAAATCTTATGAGATAAATTCCTTTAATTTATCTGCGAGTTTTTCTGCATCTGCTATTCCTTGTTCGTAAAGGGTTGTTAATTTCCCTTTATTTCGTTCAATTCTCCCTACATCTAATTTTTGCGAAGGGGCAATAATGAACACATTCCCTTTCTTTTCTTCCTCAAATATATATTTAAGTGTCTCATTATAGATGATATGCCGATTTTTCATTGCTTTTAATAAACCTGGATAGTCCCGATATTTTCTTTCGAAGTACCAACTAAAGGATTGAGGCTTCTTCAAATATCCTTTGTTCCTTGTTAAGATTACTACATTCTTTCTATTTCCATCTCGTTCTGATTGCTTAATTGGGATTGGATCGGATATTCCTCCATCCATTAGTTCTCTCCCATCAAACGATATAATCGGTGCTACTAAAGGAAGGGAGCTGGAAGCACGAATAACAGTTAAGATATCCTTTTGATAATCCTCTCTTTTATAGAAAACAGGTTCTCCTGTCATGCAATCTGTAACGCCAACAACAAATTCTTCTTCCGCTCGATAAAATGTATCAAAATCAAATGGTTCTAACTCATTCGGAAGACTATCAAATAAAAAATCCATTCCGAATAATTGTCTTTTCTTAATCAGGTTACGAAAAGATAAATAATCAGGATGATCAATGTAATCAATATTCACTGCACGGTTTCTGTCCATTTGCCGAGAGACATAAGAAGAACCATTACACGCTCCTGCTGAAACACCGATAACATATGGCAAAAAGACATCATGTTCCATCATATAATGTAATACACCAGCTGTGTATACTCCTCTACTTCCTCCACCTTCTAATACTAATCCTATATCTTCCATATAATCCCCACTTATTTGCAAATTTAAATTTCGTTCTAAAACAACTATTTCTATTATAAATCTTAGAAATGAAAGTTTCTATTGAAAGTGACTGTTCGTATATACAAGTTGGATTTAGAGACAATAATGAAAATAAGACTGAAAAGGAGGACAAAACATGAAAAAGGATAAAAAACATAACCAAAAAGAATTGAAGCAAGAAAATAAAAAAGCAAATGACGCAACACTACAAGATGGTTTTCGCTATGATTACAATGACTCCTCAGAATTTCAAAATAAAAAGTAGCATGGTGGGGACTGTCCCCACCTAATTAAATGGCACACTCTTTTATCGTTAGAATAAACTAATGAAAAAGGGAATGATAAATTTGCCTACTTTTCCAGTCCAAGTAAGTAACCAAATGATTAGTAGTGGACCTGATATAGTTGTATATTACCCAATTGTTTTCAACATGGATGATAAAGCACTAGAACAATATATTAATCAATCGATTATAGAAGAAACACAAAAGTTAATTAATAAACAAATATCTGAAATGGATACACCTATCGTGAGTATGGTTGGTACCTTTGAAATTAAAAATAATCAACGTGATGTTTTATCTATTACTCTAACTAATTACGCCTACCATGATAAAGCTGCCCACGGTATGACATATATTGTATCGTTAACATTTGATCTAGAAAAAGGAAAGAAATGTGAGTTAGCAGATTTATTTAAACCTGGTAGTAACTATGTAGAAAGAACTTCAGAACTTATTAAAGAACAAATTCGGGTTCGTGAAATTAGCTTAATCAATGAATTTACTGAGATTAGTCCTAATCAACAGTTTTACATTGCAGACAAAACACTGGTGATTTATTTCCAACTCTATGATTTAACACCTTATGTATTTGGATTCCCGATGTTCCCTATCTCTGTTTATGATTTACAAGATATAATTGATGAAGAAGGCCCTTTGGGAAGAATGGCGCAGAATAATTGAGAATGTGAAAAGGCTGATGAAACCAGCCTTTTCATTCTACTAACACTTCTTTATACTATCCTCTATTCTCCTGCTTCATAAATAAAATTCCTAGCGAAGTACGATTTTTTCATAAGCTTAATACACATTTGAGCAATTACTTTGGAAGGAATCCTGATAATAGGGTAGGATTTTAAATATAAGTTAAAGAAGAGAGGGAATTATTTTGAAACTAGTCGGAATTTCAGGTACATTAGCTGGAAATAAGACATCTCAAGCAGTGCATGATGTGCTAAATGCTGTAAAAAATATCGATTCAACTATTGATATAGAATTAATTGATCTGAAAGATTATGATATTGAATTTTGCCGTGGGGAACCTTTAACATATTATAATGATGAAACTTGGAGTGTTGTTAAAAAGATCTTAAATGCGGATTTCTTAGTATTTGGTACACCAATTTATCAAGCATCTATATCAGGAGCTTTAAAGAACTTACTAGACTTTTTCCCTGAGTATGCCTTTAAGAATAAAACAACTGGAATCATTGCTACAGGGGCTTCAGAAAAACATTTCCTAGTTCCTGAATATCAACTTAGACCAATTTTGTCATACTTAAAAGCATCGATACCATCTTCTTATGTGTTTGTCCATAACAATTCTTTTGATATTGAGACTGATGAAATTATAGATACTAAAATAGCGAAACGAATTCAAAGTCTAGCCGAAGAAATGGTATTTATGCAGAAAAGTATTAATACACGTAATGAACAGGATAACTAATCTTTAAATGGTGCTTAGTGTATTTACTAAGTACCATTTTTGAATTACTAATTTACTTCTTATAACCGATCACCATAAATACTAGTCCTATACCATATCCAATAAATGCACCAATTGTAATTCCTAGTAACAATTGTTCCGTAAACATTCCTGTTATTATTCCAAGACCTGTTCCAACTAATAATCCAATAGTAGTTGCATAACCATTTAATTTCTTATTTTTATTCATTATAGCCCTCCCATGATTATTAATATGTAGAATAGCCTTGTAAAAAAACAGGATCTCCCGTTTAGGAACATCCTGTTTTTCTTTAATTAAAATCCGTACTCTTCTTCTTTTGCTTTGCGAATATTACTATATGTTTCTGTTAATACAACAGTATCTTCCACTAACCGTTCGATTCTGAAGCTAACATCATCATTAATGATTTCTCTTCTATAAAAATCTTTTTCTTCAATAAAAACATAAGATTGAACAACTTGTGCTTTCATGTACGAAAGAATTGGTTTAAGTTGTTGTTCTGGAATTAAGAAATGCTTAGATGATCCAGCTGTAACAACTATACTTACTACTTTATCCTGAAATGCCTTTTCAGGTAGTAAGTCAAAAATATTTTTTAATGTGGCTGGAATGGATGCTTGAAAGATCGGTGTTCCAATGATAATAGCATCTGCATCCATTAATTCCTTGGTTACATAAGCAGTATCGCCGTCATAGTCCAAATAGTTTCGGCCATCACTAAATTGAATATTAAAATCTGCTAAGTCAATCAAACGAAAATCAACTTCAGGATATTTATCGGCTATTTCCATCGCTACATCGTTCATTGCGGTTCTTGTTTTCGAACCAACAATAGAACCTGACAAACCTACTATTTTCATGTTCTATTCTCCTATTTCTTTGCAGTATACTTTTTAATTGCTGGTAAAATCTCATTACCAATAATCTCTATATTTTTCATCACTTTATCAAAAGGAACTCCACCAAATTCTAATTGTGCCATATAGCGTTGATGCCCAAACTGTTCATGCTGATAAAGAATTTTTTCAATGATTTCTGCCGGACTTCCAACAAGCATTACACTACGCTTATCTGCTCCTTGGGCAAATAATTGCTTTGCAAAGCCACGACCATTCGTATATTTCATTCCTTCATTTATATGAGGATAATATTCCCTTAATGCCTGTTGTGTTGTTTCAGCAGTATAGAAAAATCCTGTTGTTGCAACTGGAAAATCTAATGGGTCTCGACCTGCTTGTATTAACGATTCACGATAAGCATCAATGGACAGTTTAAAATGAGATACTGGTCCACCGAGCATTGCAAGAGCCATTGGCACCCCTTGGATACCTGCTTTTATTGCGCTTGCAGGTGTCCCACCAACTGCACGCCAAATTGGCAAGGAACCATCTTTTGGTCGAGGTAATACTTTTGCATTTCTAAGTGGTGCACGGAACTCCCCATTCCAATTTACTACTTCATTTTCATTAATTTGTAATAGTAACTCAAATTTTTCTTCAAATAACTCCTCATAATTCCGTAAATCATAACCTAATAATTCAAAAAGTCCGACCCGTGAAGCGCGCCCGGCAATAATTTCTGCTCTCCCATTCGATAATAAATCAATCGTAGCAAAATCTTCATATACTCGAACCGGGTCAGAGGTAGAAATAATCGTTGAAGAGCTTCCAATTTTTATTTTCTCGGTAGCCTGAGCAATTGCTGCTAATACTACGGTATGAGCCTGTGTTGTAAAATACTCTTGGTGACTTTCACCGACACTAAAAAAGTGTATCCCTGCTTGTTCCGCTAATTTAGCTGCTTCTACCATCTCATTAATACGCTGCTCGGCAGAGATTCGTTCCCCTGTAAGTGGATTCGGAAGATGATCCCCTAGTGTATATAATCCAAATTCTAATCCTTCATTTTGGTTAATACGATATTTTTCCATATTCATCTATTAGCCTACTTTCATTACATGTTCTTATTCTGATGAAATTTAATTCTTCTTTCTAATATGATTATAACGCTTTGGAAACATGAATGAAAAAGTTAGGGTTTAAACAAATTTCCAATCAAAGAACTTTACAAAATAATAATTAGAAAAACTCATATAACCCTTCATCAAAATATGTGTACTCTTCTTTTGTTACTCTATATCTTGTATATCCTTCATAAAAAGCCTCCACGTATTCTTCATTTTCTAAAAAACGACTTATCGCCAAAGATTCATCATACCGTGGATCACCTATTGTCATTCCTGCCACATCAATAAATGTTTGTACCTTTCCATCCACAACTAATACATTATCAGTTGTACAGTCTCCATGAATATTAGTTTGCATCACAGGGGCTGGCATATTAGAATTTAGCTTATCTAACAAATATGCACTTCCTTCTGCTTGTCCTAATTTTAGATACTTTTCAGCCTTTATTAATTGAAGCTCTAGCCAGTTCTCATGATGATTCAGACATTCAACCAATTCCATTTCGTGGAACTGTTGCAGAAAAACGCCCGAAACTTCTTATTAAATTTTTTCTTTCTGAATTATCTCTCGCCTTGCTCAATGCAGAAGTTAATGTGATTCCTTCTTCAAAAGACATAAGTAAATGGCTGCTATCTTTAGCTTGTATAAAACTATAAAACTTTGGGACTGGAACTCTATTTAGTTGGTTTAATTTCTTTAGTACTTGCGCCTCCGTATTTAACCAATCTCTATACCTTTCATCAAATGAGCTTTTTAACAAATAGCAAGCCTCATCTGTAACTATCTTATGTACTTGTGATGTACAACCTTGTTCTAGTAATTTAATAATTTCCTTGATCTCAGAAGTTATTTCTTCTAGTCTCTGCTTCAGCTCTGTATCCACTTTCATACACCTCTTTAACCACTTAAAAATTAATATAGAAAATCGAGTGAACTACAAACGAATAGTATCGTCATGAAACAACTTATCTTTTACTGAGTTGACCTGTTCAATCATATGACCTATGTTTCCTTCTCCTGCATATATAGACTGATCAAAAAAGTTATGATCTAATTCTGACCAATATAATGTATTTTCATCACCAGAAACGAATACCTCCCGTGCCAGCCTGCCAACATATACTTCAATATACAAATCATGAAAATAATATGTAAAGTCCATTAAATGATGAAGTTGAACATCATCTTTAGTTATACTTGTTTCCTCATATAATTCACGATAGGCTGCATCTATTCCTGTTTCATCACGTTCAATTTTACCGCCAACTAAATTACTTAATCCCTTATAAGGCTCTTTCAATCGTTTGCACATTAATAACTTGTCCATCGCCTTGTTATAAACCATGATTACGTTATACCCTTGCACCGCACTCACCCTCATTTAATATTCCTTGATAATTTCTACTACTTCTATCTTCCCGTCAATTAAAAGTTCAGGAAGGTCACTTGTTCCATTACTTTTCCAATATTCTCTCGCTTGGTCTATTTTTTTCGAGAAAGGTACCCCATCTTCTTTTGGTAATAGATTTGCATCACCTTCAAAATATTTACCAGTTACTTTTAATTTTACAATCTGCAATACTTCTCGGTTAAACGAATTAAATAATTTTTCCCATTTTAAAATATCCTCATAGTTCCTTGCAGCATATAGACAAGATAATCGGGAAGGGTATTCAGGATATTCCTCTAATCTGACCATTTCAACAATGACTTCTCTAATCGCTCTAATTGTTTGACTAACATATTTAATCGCTACTTCTGCATTTTCATTAGTTAAATGTAAACCATCATTTGTATAATTCCCGTACAAAATCTGAATGAAGTCTTCCCCTTTTGAGTTTAGCCGTTCCTTTTCAAAGAAGAAATTATATAATGTATTCTTTTGATTCTTATCGAAATGAATAACTTGTCCAAGCACCATCTTTTTCTTCGTCACAAGATGATATGCGTAAAATGCTCCTTTTGCCATTATGTCGTCTCCCTATCTACCAGCTATTCTATTTTGTTCTATATTACCATACTATTCAGACGACAATTAATTTACCAAACATAAAATTCTAGTTTTTTTTATAATAAAAAGGAGAATTCAATAAAAAAAGAGAATGTATTATTTATCCAAAAAAAGAGGAGAGATAACATGAAACAGAAATTATTACGTGTAGGTACAACCTATTTACCAGTAAGTAATGTAGAACAAGCATCAGACTGGTATGTAAAACATTTAGATGCAGAATTAAATTACAAAGATGATGATAAAGCAATATTGAATTTTGCAAATCAAAGTTTTTTTCTAGTTAAGTCACTAGAGAATGAACATTCTAATTTCAGTGACATCTATGGAAAAGAGCGATTTTCATTAACTTTTGAGGTAGATGGATTAACGGCTTTAAAATATTTACACGAAGACTTCACCAAGAAAGGTATGACAGTCGGAGAAATTGAAAATAGAGGACATGCTGGTAGAAATTTTGTATTCTCTGATTTAGATGGAAATCTATTTGATGTATGGAGTGAACTTAGTCCTGATTTTAAAGAGAAATATTTAAGTTAATCAGAATAAATGGGTGCATTACTATTCACTTAATAGTTTGCACCCTTTTATTTTAACAAGAATTATATTTTGGAGCATATGTATGTAAGACTTATTATCTTCCTTTATTATGAAAAAAGTTAATAGAACTCTCCTAATTAATCAAGTACATATTTAAAGATTAGTTCTCCATTCGGGTCTTTTTCATCCATATATGCAAAACCAATACTTTCATATAATCGACGAGCAACTGTATTTTCTTCAAGAATGCTTAAATAAATTACATCAACCCCATAATCTTGAGCCACAATGGGTATTAGTCGCTCCATTGCCATTCTTCCATAGCCTTTGCCTTGGAATCGTTTATCGATCATAATTCGGTCAATCCAAGTATCTTTATTAGGCCCAAAAGAACCATACATCGCAAAACCAATTATATGTTCGTCATAATAAATAGCAACTGGATGCCATTCTTTATATATACTAGCCTCTTCTAGACACTCAGCTACCGTCTCAATAAAATGCTCTTGTTCTTGCCTTAGTTCAATTTTTCTTACCTGTTTTTCATTCGTATCAGTTATATTTTTAAAATAGAGTTTTCCCATAACAATCCTCTTCCTGCCGCTATGTGTTTCAACCAGCTATTATGTTGTTCCTTACATTATTCGTTTCAAATATTCAATTTTACTTAAGTCTTTATTATTATTTTGATTAGCACGATAACTGTCCTTAGAAGATGCCTCATAAACTTGCAAATATTGTTTAGGATTTAGCAAATAATATTGTGCTCCTCTTGTTTGTTGTAATTCTAAGTCTTCAAGAGCAATTCCTGCAAAACTTGGTAAAGTATCAATAATGCCAAACTCAACAGATAATCCATTTTTAGTAAATTCATGTTCGTGCAAATCTACTAATTCATAACCTAAATTCATCATGAGCTTCTCAATCTCCGACCAATTATAGATATTACGATCTGGTGGTACTTCCCATCCTCTTTCATCACCAGGTACATGTATGTCTAAATCCCCAGATTCCCAATCCTTTCCAGTCACAACTTCTAATCCAACTGAGCCCATTAACAATGGAGTTATTCCAATCTCATTTAATTTTGTTGTTATGATAATAAATTCATCAAATTTGTTTATATTCATTACTTACACCTCTTAAATCTCTTTTATCTTTTAAACTCTATAATGTTCATCCTTTTGTTCACGTTTCTTTTTGAGTTCCAATCTATAGCTCTCTAGTTTCCTTATTTTCTTAAAAGTTAACAAAGATAGTAAAGTGACAAATGCGTATTGTATGAAATCAGCTTCACTTTCTTTATGAATGATCTTTTCCATAAAATCACTCCTTCCATTATCATTTTCCCCTATAATAAATGCGAAAATAACTAAAAGAACAATGAAACTAATAGGTTATACATAGAATGGATGATTATTACTGACCATAGCGAATTACTTTTCCTATAAATGTAACCAAAAATGATACCCAATATAAATGTAGTTAGGATTGGACTAACAATGCCTGGGAATTCGAACATTCCACGATAAAACCAAATTGGAAAGTGAATCGAAACAAATAATAATGCTGTAACTGTATTGGCTAGCCAGAAATGATAATAGTCCATTAACTTTCTTAGTATAAAGCCTCTAAAGACAATTTCCTCAATCTATATTTTATATGAGGAACAGGATAGTATTATAATCTTATCATATTATTTAAATTTTCTGTATAACAGATATGCTAATATGGTAGTTACCTATAATATTTTACTTAAGGAGGGATTAACGTGGACAATCTAAATATGGAAGCACTTCTATTAAATGAAACTCTCCAACCACTCATACAATCACTCACTTCGTTGGAAGAATTATTCTGGGTAAACCCAAAAAAGGAGTTATTCGACAGTAGTATCAAAAAATCTCCTTTAGGATTGGATGACGTAATAGAGGCAGAAGAAAGGTTGAAGCGCTTTGCACCATACATTGCTACCGCTTTTCCTGAAACAAGGCCGATGAAAGGAATCATCGAATCGCTTCTCATTAGCATTGCTTCGATGAAAGAAGCTTTAGAACAGCAGTTTAACCAAAAAATCCATGGAGATTTACTACTAAAACGCGATAGTAACCTCCCTATCTCTGGTTCTATCAAAGCAAGAGGTGGAATCTATGAAGTTCTTAAATACGCGGAAGAATTAGCTATCGAACACGAATTATTGACGATTCATAAGGACTATTCTATTTTTGATAGTCAGACATTCAGGGATTTTTTCTCTCAATATACAATAGCGGTAGGATCTACGGGGAATTTAGGACTAAGCATAGGTATTATCGGTACGAAATTAGGATTCAATGTTACTGTTCATATGTCATCTGATGCAAAACAATGGAAAAAAGACTTACTTCGAAAGAAAGGTGCCACCGTAATTGAATATGAATCTGATTACAGTAAAGCAGTAGAGGAAGGCCGGCGCCAAGCAGAAAAAGATCCTTCCTGCCATTTTGTAGACGATGAAAATTCTATGGATCTATTTTTAGGGTATGCAGTTGCAGCATTTCGACTAGTTAAACAGTTAGAAGAATTAGAGGTAACAGTAGACGAGGATCATCCATTATTCGTATATCTACCTTGTGGTGTAGGTGGAGGACCTGGTGGAATTGCGTTTGGGTTGAAGTTATTATTTCAAGATCATGTTCATTGTTTTTTTGCAGAACCAACACATTCACCAAGTATGTTACTCGGTCTCATGACAGGACTCCATGATAAAATCTCTGTACAAGATATTGGAATTGATAATATAACTGCTGCAGATGGTCTTGCAGTCGGGAGACCTTCTGGTTTTGTTGGGAAAGTAATGGAGCCTTTCTTAAGTGGTAGTTATACCGTTAGTGATGACCAACTGTATAGTTTATTAAAGAAATTAGTTGATACTGAGGAAATTTATTTAGAACCTTCTGCTTTAGCTGGAATGATTGGTCCAACAATGTTATTTCGAGATGGAACTAACTATTTTAAAAAGAATCAATTGAACAAGCAAATGGGTAGTGCCACTCATATTGTTTGGGGAACTGGTGGGAGTATGGTTCCTAAAGAAGTGATGACGGAATACTATCAGAAGGGAAAAGAATGGATTTAAAGATTGAAAGTATTTATATGTTAGGAGGCGAAATCATCGTAATGATTTCGCCTTTTATATAGTAATTTACAACCATCTCCATTATGACTAGGAAGCTAGTTACTCCCTATTTCCTCTAGCCACTGTTTTACTTTTTCATCCATCTCAAGTTGCAGATCCTCTATATTTCCCGCGTCTTTTTGAGCAAGTTTTACATATTTCTTTGGAAACATTTTTTTCAAAGAAGACTCATACAAACTCCCATCTTTAGGTTCTGTATAGTCGATAACCGAATATTTATTATCCTGTTTACTTAATTGTATGACCGCAGGCAATGAATGAGCCGCTTGATTTTCCATCCCAGTTGATTCATTAAATCCAGCAAAAAAAGACCATATATACACAGTAATAACTCCGTCCACTTCACTCGTACCATAGACTTTATGTACTTCAAATTGTTTGTCTGTATGTGCATAAGAGGAAGAATATTTTTGAACAATGTAATCGGAAATGACTTCATTCATCTCATCAGTAACTTGTACATCACCATCAATAAGATTATCAACACCCGGCTGACAACTTGTTAATACTAGTAGTGCAAAGAACAAAAGTAACGTAGCCACACTTTTTCTTTTTAGTTTTTTCATAAATCAGCGCGCTCCTCTCCTAATTAATTAAATATTACCATAGTTTCAAAGTGCCTGACACCCGTCAGTTTTTGTCGAATTTCGTCGTAAGTTATTTAAGTAATTTTCCCTAAAGTCTTTGTTTTACAAAAAGTCTCTTTCTAGCTATACTTTCAGCAAAGGAGGGAGTCAGATGTCGACAGTTAAGGTTGCCGTAGTACAGGCTGGTTCTATTGTGATGAATAAGGAGAAAAGTGTAGACAAAGCTCTTCAATTAATTCAAGAAGCTGGTAGGGAAAATGCAAACATTATCGTTTTTCCAGAAGTGTTTATCCCTGCATACCCTAGAGGAATGAGTTTTGGTGCTATAGTTGGAAGTCGATCAGATACAGGTCGTAATGAGTTTTTACGATACGCACAAAATTCCATCACCATACCTAGTCCTGAAATAGATTTACTTGGAAATGCCGCCAAAGAGATCGGCGCTTATGTTGTTATGGGAATTGTAGAAAAGGATGGCGGTACTCTTTATTGCACAACGGTTTACTTTGGGCCAGATGGCTCTTTACTTGGAAAGCATCGGAAATTGAAACCAACAGGGAGTGAAAGGCTAATTTGGGGTGAAGGAGACGGAAGCACAATGCCTGTTATTAATACTCCATACGGTAAAATTGGCTCATTAATTTGTTGGGAGAATTATATGCCATTAGCACGTGCTGCAATGTATGAGAAAGGAATTCAACTATATATTGCACCAACAGCTGATGCACGTGACACATGGTTTGCTAGCATGCAGCATATTGCACTTGAAGGTAGATGCTTTGTTTTATCATGTAATCAGTATTCAACAAAGGATATGTATGAAGAAGATTTACTCGAAAACGAGGATATTAAAAAGATGCCTCATGAAATTACTAGAGGCGGAAGTTGTATCGTTAGTCCTCTTGGAGAATTTATTGTGGAACCAGTATTTGGAAAAGAGGAAATACTCTATGCCCAATTAAATCTAGATGACATTACTCGTAGCCATTTTGATTTTGATCCAGTTGGACATTACAATCGAAAGGATATTTTTCAACTTATAGTGAACGAAAAGAAGCAATAAATAATAAATATCCCCCACATACACAAGACGTACATATGTGGGGGACAATGCATATTATTTTGCATTCTCATCAGGTTGATGAATACCAATAACATTTCCTTCTGTATCTAAGTAGTAACCTTGCCAAGCCATACCAGGTAAAGCATACTTAGGCAAAGCTACTTTTCCGCCAAGTTCAAGAATTTTCGCTTCGGTAGTGTCATAATCTTCAACATTTATCGTACATGAAAATCCATTCATTGGTTGACCGGGCTCTGGTGGTGCACCTTTACGTTGCATTAAGGCGCCATTGATTCCTAGTTCATTGTCATCACCTGTTACTGCCCCAAAATAAGGCATTCCCGCATAGTCACTCCAGTCCTCAAACTTCCACCCAAAAACTTCGCCATAGAAATTTAGTGCTCGCTCCATATCTATAACATGAACCTCAAAATGTACTAATCTTCCCATCATACCCCTCCTAGGATAAACTTATCATTCTATAATAGAATTCGACTTTCCTTATTCTTTATCCTTCAAGGAGTATAAAGAAAATAATTTATTTACAATCATGCGAGTTTTTCAATTTTATCCAGTTCATTTATAAAGGCAGGTTTTCGCTCATAGGTATCCTTTAATTTAATAACTAATTGTTCAAATTTATTATCCCCACAGGCTTCCTTATATATTAACAGCTTCTTGCAAACAGCTTTATACTCTCTTCTATCCCGAGCATTATTAGCTTCAAATAATAAATAGTTTGTAAAGATTTCTTCCATTTTCTCTGGATAATCTTCTTTAATATCTCGATAAAGCTCTAGTATCGTAGAAGGAGATTGTTCTACATAGTTTAAAATTTTGTCACTGCGATTCTCTGATTGGGCGATATATTCATAGACATGGGGTAAGTACTCTGTTTTTTCCTCAAACATTAGAAAAATATCCTCTAACACATTCTGCCATTCCCCATTAGAATATAATTCCTTTAACTTCCGATAAGCGTCATATTGATTATCTAGTACAAACTCAAGGAGAAGTTCTTTTTGTTTTTCAATATTATTTGTTTCTTCGTATATCTGTAGACGATACTTCTTCCATTCTTTCACAAGTCCCGGATATAAATGATATTTTTCTTCTCCTTCTATGCAAAGATCCAAGGCAGATTTATAGTTTTCAAGTTCCATTTCTTTTTCAATAGCCATTTTCCGAAATGAATCATATTCTAAATGGTTATATACAAATTCAGTTGCTTGTTCGACTTCACCATTTCTTTCAAGTATCTTTAACTGAATTTGTAACAATGCTTCTTTATCATGATCAGAAGACCTGGAAGGTATAGATGCAAGTTGGTTTAATAACTTCTCTACCGTTTCTTCTAATTTTCTTCTTACAGTCGTACGGGCTGAATAGATTGTACAGACATCAAGCAGTTCATAACGGGTATCACTCCATCCATCATACCGCTTATGCATTGCTTCCTTGAGGATTAAGTTAAATGTACGCTCTTGCACACGATTGTTTGTAGATAATAGTAGTAGTGAGGATGCGTCATTAAGTAAAGTAATCGTTTGACTTATCGTAAATCCAATTTCACCACCAGAATCATCCGTATATTGCAGCATGTCAATAACATTGGAGAGTACTGCAATACCTAGTTTTACCGCCATTTCTTCCTCTCCACTGTTTAATTTGTTCCTACCTTTATCAAGAACCATTTCTACTCCTTGAAGCGCGGCATGAACATTACGCCAAGCTATAAATCCTTGTCTCTTGTTCTCATTAATATATTTTCGAATTAATTGTTTACTAGCTTTTAATTCATCACTAGGTGTAGACAATTTAAATTCAATTGTCCTTGCCACATCTTGATAACTGTCTGCTAACTCCATAACTAAATCAACTAATTCCTTCTTTGTTAGCTTAGATACTTCCTTTTCTAAATTCAAAATCCTAAAGCACCCCTCTTACATTTTGACTCTATACTTTATACTTTAGTGTAGCATAAAATATTCCTTTAATTGCAAGGATAGTGAATTTACCTCCTATCAAGAAGCTTTCTTACAATTTCTCAGATTCACGATAGAAAGCTTGTCTTATCTTGCCACCTTCAACATATACATATTTGTGGGAGGTATTCTTATGAATCAATGGATAGCGATCATGCTTGTAGCGGCAACTTATATTGGAACAGTCATTGGTGCAGGCTTTGCAACAGGTAAGGAGATAGTAACTTTTTTTAGTAATTTTGGAGTATTAGGCACGATTGGTATTTTTATCAGTTGTTATCTGTTAACTTTTTTCGGAACAAAAATTATGTTAATCTCAGCCAAAATAGAAGCATACTCATATAAAGAGTTTAATGAGTATATCTTTGGAAAAATCTGGGGTAGACTAATCAACGCAATTATATTCATCATTGTAATGTCTGTAACATCTGTTATGTTATCTGGTGCAGGTGCTGTATTTCACGAACAACTTGGAATTCCTTATCTATTTGGGGTTATTATGACAATTACTCTCGTATACTTTGTTGTCTTAAAAGGATTAAACGGCCTCTTTGCTATAAATGCTTATATAGTTCCATTAATAATTTTATTTGGCATATTTATCTTCATTTCATTATTTAGTGAAAATCCAATTGAACTGCTTAGTCCTTTATTTATGTTAAAAATACCAAGTAACTCATTTTGGATTATCTCACCTTTTACATATGCTTCTTTCAATATTATTACCGCACTAGTCGTACTCGTACCTTTAGGCAAGGAAATGAAAGATGAAAGAGTTCTTAAATGGGGAGGGTTCTTTGGGGGGCTTGGATTATTCATTTTATTATTACTCAGTCATTTTTCCCTATTGGTAAATCCCGGAACATTTCCCTTTGACATACCAATGGCTGAAATTGTAAAACAGTTTGGTAGGTTCATCCATGTATTATTTTTAATTATTATTTTTAGTGAAATTTTTAATACGGTAACTGCTAATGTTTACGGGATCAGCAGACAATTAAAAATGAGTTTTGGTTTAAGGAACAATCATTCTACCTTAATTGTTCTTCTTATTATTTTTTTAGTTAGCCAACAGTACGGGTATGGACAACTACTTTCCATTTTATATCCGATATTTGGCTATGTAGGCTTGATCTATCTTGCTTTTATATTGTTTAAAAAAGTTCCTCAAAAGTAATAAAAGACAGCTTGTAAAAATCTGCAAGCTGTCTTTCTTAGCCTTTTACTCCTTATCATGCGCGAAATCTTTATTCCATTTCATGTTTCAATTCGATTAAACTAATCTGACTCTGATTCAAAAATCTAACTGGATAACCTGTGGTTCCAACACCGCTATCTATATATAAAAATTGTTCCGTTGTGATTTTAAATACACCTTTATCTAAAACTGGGAATAAACTTCTGTCCGGACCAATAATTGCTCCTACAAATGGAAATCTCACTTGGCCACCATGTGTATGACCGCTCAAAATTAAATCTGCCTTTATACTATGATAATTATTTACGACACTTGGGGAATGTGAAAGTAGTATCGTATAATTCCCTTGATTCACATCAGCAAAAGCACCATTCATATCTTCATGATTAGTTGATTCATTATCAATACCGACTAAATTAATGTCAATATGTTGTATAGTGACTACCCTATTTTCATTACGTAATACAACAACGCCTCGGTCTCGTAGGCCATTTATAAATTCTTCTAAGTTATCATTTGTCATTTCATGATTTCCGGTTACATAAAAGACATTTTGATTTATCTGTTTGATCATCTCAATAAAATCATAAACCTTATTAAATTCCGATGTCCCTCTACTAATTAAATCGCCAGTTAAGACGACGATATCTGCGTCCGCTTCCTTTACTGATTGAATCAATCTTTTATTTTTCTTACCAAACACTTTATTATGTAGATCACTCACTTGTAAAATTGAAACTTTTGATCCTCGTGGGATTTTATTAGTTTTAAACTGAACACGATTTATTTTAATTATGTTTGTATCATAAAATAATTTTATTAAAGTACCTAGGAACAATGTGATTATTACCGTTACAAATTTCTTCAAGGTGCAAAATTTATTTTCCATTAGGTTTCACCCACTCATAAGTCTTCTGTGACATTTTTTACTTATTATAATCTAATTTCTAGTTGCACCCAAATTGTTCATTTATCGATTCAAAAACGTTCCTTCAATAGTAAACTTGCTAGCTCAATATTTTTCTTTATAAAACCTGGCAAATGAGAATGATCCATTATTTCATTCGTTGTCATCCATAAAACTTCATCTACTTCATCGATACTCTTTGCGTAAGGTTCCCCTGATTTATGTCGACACAAAAACACAATATCAACGACATGCTGACCAGCATCTGTTATAAAAGATGAGCTATTCACATACTGTTGAATCGTAACTTCAATTCCTACTTCTTCATATATTTCTCTGAGTAAAGTTCTTTCTAAAATATCAGAAGTTGTGCCTTCTTTTTCACACTTCCCCCCTACTAAAGAAAGGGCTCCTCCTGCATGCTCTTCTTTTTCACTGCGACGAATTAATAGCCATTCTCCACCTCGATAGATGGCACCTTCCACATTAACAATAAACATAAGAATCACCTTTTCCCAAGTATTGATTAATTGCAGTTTTCTTAAAATAATCTTATTAGGAATCAATATACCATAGTATTCAAAATTATGAACCGTTAACCTTGCTTTTTACAAAAAGGTGCAGTAATACAACATAAAACGAACTATTCCTACGAAAAACAAGCTTATTTCCGAATCAGCACTCAGTTTTCGCCGTTTATGATTAAGTATTCACTAATATAGCGTTTGTTTTATGATGAAAATACTGATAGTATAAATAAGTCACTGTCTGTTTCAAGCAAGTAAACAGTTATTTGACGGTTTGTTTTTATGAATACATTATGTGAAACATTGCACAAAGGAGATGGTAATTTGGATTCTACTAATATGACAGAAAATCATCTTTCTGAATCAAAAGGAGATGATTATTCATTAGGAAGAGTACCAAGAGAAAAAAGAAACATGGGATGGCTTAGTATTACAAACATTACATTTGGAATTGCGACAGCAATATTTTATTTCCAAATGGGAAGTGTAATGGCACTTCAATTTGGCGCAATTAACGCTATTATTTCTGCTGTATATGCCATAATTGTTGCTGGTATATTAGGTACATTCATCGCCTATCTTTCGGCAAAGTCCGGAATGAATGTGAATCTAATATCCAGAGGCGGTGGTTTTGGTTATATCGGTGCATCGCTTACTTCATTAATTTACGCAACTAATTTTATAATGTATTGTGCACTGGAAGGTATGATTTTAGTTGCTGCAGTACATGAATTCTTCCCCGTCATTCCTGAATGGGCATTAATCCTCTTCTTCGGAACAATCGTAATTCCACTTAATTGGTTCGGAATTAAACAGTTAGACAAACTACAAAAATGGTCTCTTCCACTATTTTTCGTGTTCCTAATCGCAGCTATTGTGATGGCGTTCATGACACCGTCTGAATATGATGGATACTTTTGGTCATATATGCCTGAAGGAGTCCAAGCTGGCGGAACCGCTTTATTATTATGTATTGGTATGCAGCATGGAATTATGGGCTTAACCCCATTACTTGCATCAGATTATGCTCGTTTCTTAAAGCCTAAAGATATGAAAATAGGTATCTTTGCTATAGGATTTATTCCACAAATCTTCTGTTTTGGAGTAATGGGTGGTCTAGGAATTTGGTTTGGTGTACGTTTAGGTGAACCAAATCCAGGGGTCTATATCGTATTATTACTCGGAATCTTTGGGGTATTATTTACCATGCTAACGCAAATAAGAATTAACATTACAAACGTTTATAGTGGATCACTTTCATTAGCTAATTTCTTTGAAAACGCATTTAAATTTACACCTGGTAGACGTTTTTGGGTAGTAGTTACTGGTGTTGCTGCAATTATCCTTATGCTTGGAGGAATTGTAGATCATCTAGAATTAGCAATGACTTTCCAAGGAGTATTCTTAATGACTTGGGCTACCATTTTAGTAGTAGACGCTGTAATCGTCAAAAAGTTACTAAAGATTGGACCTGGTTATTATGAAGCTAGACAAAGTAATTTATTTAAATGGAACCCAGTAGGTGTAACAGCTTTACTCATTTCATGTATACTAGGTACCATTGCTGCTTTAGGGTTCATTGGAGAATTCTTACAAAGCACAGCAGCCTTTTTCGCTGCATTATTAGCAGCTATCATTACCATAGTTCTTTCTATTTCTACTAAAGGAAAGTATTACGTTAGAAAAGAAGCAAATGATATAGATAAAGAAGATTATATCGCATAAAAGGGAGCTCTCCACTTTCTATAAGTGGGGAGCTCTTATGTCTTCTAATTTACTTCACTTAATATAGAATAGTATAAGGAAGAAGATTTATTACCTCGCGCCTATTCTAACGGCAATTTTTCCCTTTCGGCTTTGGAACTAAGGATAGAGTAGATCTCTTTTACTACTGCTTGTTCCATCTCTACAGAACCCGCGTAAAAATGCGGATCTCCAGTATCATAATAAATAAAATGATCTGTTCGTAACCATAAAAGTTTAATTTCGTGATTAGGTAATTCTCTAACAAGTTCGTTAATCATGTTTAGAATAAAAAACTCATACATTTCAAAAATCACAGTAGTTCCTTTTTGCACTTGAAAAGCAAACTCTAACCAATTATTTTCGTATGTTGATCCACTTTGGGCTTCTAATTTATCTTTTATTGATTGAACATAATACATATACTTTTCATCTAATATTATATCTATTTTAGATTTCATACTCGTATTCTCCCTTACCCATACATAAACTATCTGCGTGGAAATTAAACTTGACATTAAAATAGATTATAGCAAAAAAATGAAACGCGAGGCATAGATTGACTTTGAATACGAAAAAGAACTCATTCTAAATCCAAAATGAGTTCTTTTTTATTTCCTAATTCATACATTCTATTTTACTACCACTCTCTACATATACCTTCTCACCTTGATGGACTATCTCTAGTCCTTCTCCGTTTAGATTGGTGTACGTAGTCTTTTCTTTCTCAACCATTACTTTAATCAGTCTGTCTTGATATTGAACGTTAAATTCTAATGATGTCCACTGTTCAGGAAGGGATGGAGTAAACGATATTCCACTTTCCTTTACTCGAACACCCGCAAAACCATAAACAATAGCAAGCCACGTTCCACCCATATTTGCCATGTGAAGCCCGTCTTTGGTGTTTCCATGTGTATTATCTAAGTCTAGACGTGCTGTTTCTATAAAATAATTATATGCTTTATCTTTATAGCCAAGTTTGGATGCCATAATGCTGAATGCACAGTGAGACAAGGAAGAGTCATGAGTTGTTACTTGTTCATAATAATCATAAGAATTTTTCATTGTTTCAAAATCCTGCTCATCTTCTAATAAGAAATGTGCAAGTACTGTATCAGCCTGTTTACAAACTTGATATCGATATAAAGTTAATGGATGATAATGTAACAATAATGGATATTTTTCTTTAGGCGTACTATCAAAATCCCAACGATCTTTTTGAAGGAACGTATCATCCTGTGCAGTAATTTTTAGATTATCGTCATATGGTAAGAACATCTTCTCGCCAGCTTCTTGCCACTCTATTACTTCATTTTCCGTTAATTGTAGACGTTCAGTAAGCTCCTCTATACTTAAAGGGTCTTTTTTCTTTAATAACTGATATGTCTTTGCTGCCCAAAGTAAATTATGTTTTGCCATAACGTTCGTATAATAGTTATTATTAACGATACACGTATACTCGTCTGGTCCAGTTACATTATCAATTCGAAATTCCCCATTCAAGAAATGCCCTGTATCGACCCATAATCTCGCTGTTTCAAATAAAACTTCAGCCATATATTCTTTAAGAAAATTCTCGTCTTTCGTTACTAAATAATATTGGATGAAACTATACGCAATATCAGCACTTATGTGATATTGTGCTGTTCCAGCTGGAAAGAAAGCAGAACTTTCTGGTCCTGTTATTGTTCTCCACGGAAATAGTGCACCCTTTTTATGCCCCATTTCTCTTGCCCTTTCACGAGCACTATCTAAAATGGAGTAACGGTGTAACAAAAGATTTTTCGCTATTTTTGCATCTGTCATTAAGAAAACAGGGAATATATAGATTTCCGTATCCCAGAAGTAATGTCCTTCATACCCTTCTCCAGACAGCCCTTTTGCAGAAATATTACTATATGGGTCTTTACCTACTGATTGTAATAGCTGATACAGATTGAATCGAATACCTTGTTGAAGTTCTTGATCGCCACTAATTTTCACATCTGCTTTTTCCCAGAAGTCATTGAGATAACGTTGTTGTTGTTCTAACAAAGTAGCAAAACTTTTTCCTTTTACCCTGTTTTGAATGGTAATTGCTTCTTCAACTGTACTACGTCCATGTCGATAAGTATCTGTATAAATATTAAACTTCGTAAAATGAGTGGGACCATTTGCGATATAGACTTCCTCTACACCATTTACGGTCATATTTGTTTCATATGTATAGTTAGACGCTGAAACATTCGAAGTAGTAGCACATGCAACTTCTAACTTTGTATTCTCTGTTTCACTTTTAATAATGTTGATATGTCCTTCTTGCTTCACCTCAGTTACGTGAAGCAGCTTTGCATGACTAGATGCAACACGAGGATCGTTTTTATCAACAAAATTCGTTACATCTCCATTTATCGTAGAAATAATTTTAATTTCATTAACTGGTGTTACAGGCTCAACCTTCAAATCGATAAGAAATAACTCTTTCGTAACAAATGATACTAATCTCTTAAAATGGAATTTTACTATTTTCCCAGCAGGTGATTTCCATTGAATGATTCTTTCGGAAAACCCCTTATCCATATGCAATTTCCTTTCATAGGAAATTACTTCTCCTGAAAATAAGGAAAATCGTTCTCCATCTATATAAATTTGAACAGCCTGTCCATCAATGATATTAACAAGTTTTTGTTGTTTCTCTGGAAAACCGAATAGTTTTTCCCCATAGTTAATTTGTATTTCATCGTGAAATGCATTTATATATGTACCACGAATCGATTTAAAATTATCTTGATATCCTTCTTCAAAATTTCCTCTTACACCAAGATAACCATTTCCTAGGGAGAAGAGACTCTCATTGATTAATAGATTTTCTTGATCTAATGCTGAGTTTGTTAATGTCCATGTCATCTACCTCACCCCTTTATGCAGATTCCAATCGTTATAGCGCTTTACAATTTCTTCAAATACTAACTCTGATGTATCCTGAACTACATACTTTGCATCCCCTAAGTGTTTTATTTCTCCAACACCTACTGAGAACATTTCAGCCTTATTAATTGCTTCTACCCCTGCTTTTGCATCTTCAACTCCAACGCATGCTTCATAAGGGATATGTAATCGATCTGCAGCAGTTGTAAATGTTTCAGGATCGGGTTTACCTTTTGTTACAGTTGACGCATCGACAACAAAGTCAAAGTACTCGGTAATACCTAGCTGTTTAAGGACTTCAGTAGCATTTTTACTAGCGGAACCAAGCGCGATTTTAATATTATTTCTTCTAATTTCTTTCAAGAGAACTTCAATACCCGGCAATATGTTAGTTGCATTAATCGATTGAATCAACTCTTGATAGTGTTCATTTTTTTTCGATGCTAGTCTTTCTTTTTCATCTGCTGAAAGATTATTATTAGACGGAGATAAGGCAAGGATAAGGTCTAATGACTCCATCCTGCTAATTCCTTTAAGCTTTTCATTAAACTCTCTGTCAATCTTTATCCCAATCTCGTCTGCAAGTTTTTTCCATGCTAAATAATGAAATTCTGATGTATCAGTGATTACTCCATCTAAGTCAAAGATAAACGCTTTTGGGTAGTTTTTCATCGTTGCTTTCCATCCCTTTAAAAGTGATTATTTATTCTTCTAACACGGTATCTAACACTATTCCAATGTTCTCACACTATCTCTTGATACTAATTCATGCTCCACAAAGACTTGGTTTTTATCTACTTTATTATTCATTAAATTCTGTAATAGAATTGCGGCCTGTCTACCAATCTCCACAAAGTCTTGTTGCACCGTTGTCAGTTTGGGGTTGGAATAATTACTAAATACGAGATTATCGAAACCTGTAACAGAAACATCTTCAGGAATGCTTAGACCGGCTTCCGTAACAGCTCGAATGACACCAAATGCCATCAAATCACTAAAGCACAAAAATGCAGTTGGCCGCTTCTTCTTCAAATAATCTTTTGCTAACAAATAAGCTTCCTCTTCAGAGAAATTAGCAAATAGCACTGAACTATTAGTTAACTCTAAACCATAAGAATAAAAGGCCTCTTCTACTCCTTTTATGCGCTCCATATTAACGAAGGTTTCCTTCGTTCCAGCCATAATGACAATGTCTCGGTGATTTCGCTCTAATAAATGACTAGCTATCTCAAAGCTTGCCTTTCTATTATCTATAGAGACACTTCCAATTAATTTATTCTCTAATCCAGTAATAATATCAACATAGACTACAGGTAACTTTGTATCGATAAGTTCCTTAAAATACGGGTCATCCGTTCGCATCCCTTGTAAGATAGTTCCACCAATATTCCTCTCACGGCAAAATTGAGCATAACTCTTTTGTTTTTGCTTTTGAGAGTCAATTAAAAAGATAGATAACTCATATTGAGTCTCCTCAAGAGCAGTATACACACCTTTGAATATATCAAATGCATTCGTATCTTTTTCATTATTATTAAGAACCCCTGATGATATAAGCCCAATTGTACGTTGTTTCTTGGAAGATAAATTTTTTGCCACGATATTTGGGCTATAATTTAATTCCTCTGCAACAGCAAAAATCCTCTGCCTTGTTTTTTCATTCACATCTGCATAATTATTAAAAGCTTTAGAAACAACACTAACGGATACCCCTGCTTTTGCTGCAACATCTTTTATTGTAGCCACTCTCAAAACCTCTTCCTATTTATACTATTTCCTCTATACACTTTCCCCTACTCTTTTATTTTCTACCTTCCTAGTAAATTGGTAGAAAGTTAGGAAGGATAAGCATGCACTTATAGTTCCAGAAAAAAACGGAAACAGGAACCAGATTTCCATAGTTATCATGACTAATAGTAAATTGACAACTAAAACTCCGAAGAATAATAATGGACTTCCAATTGTTACAAAAAATGTATTTTTGAAGCGTTCCTTTAATTTCATATGATAATGGGCTTGCACGGAGAAGTAATTTACGTTCATCACAAACAATGTAATGCCTAAAATAAGAAATATGATTGTAAATAGTTGACTACTTTTTTGGACATATAGAATATCAACTAACCAAACAAACCATATCACTGCCCAAAGTATACCAGAAAGAAAACTCTGCTTATAATTATCTTTCATATAGGAGAGATAGGCTTTAATTAATGATACTTGTTCACGCTTCATCACCCAATCACGTGCCGTTACAAACATTGCAATCGTTGAGGGAAATAACAGGAAAGGGATGAACAATATGGCTGGTATCGAATATAGAACCTTTCCACTGATCTCTTCATGTTGTAACGCACTTACGATAATAAAGATCATTGGTAAATTAATGATGAACCAAATGATATTGATGACTGAGATTCTCATCACCCAGTTGGCTATTCCATGTAGCCCTCCCATAAGACCTGTTAATCTTCCCATATACACTTCCTCCTAAATAACCCTATACTTAATGATGCCAACACAAAGCTGAATTCTATTTCACTGCTCCTTCTCCAATTCCTTTAATAATATGCCTTTGAGCTGTAGCATAGAAAATCACAATTGGAATAATGGTAAGCATTAACCCGGCCATCGCTAAGTTCCATTGAATAGTGAATTCTCCAAAGAAGTAGAATGTTGATAATGGAATTGTTCTTAGTCCCTTATCCGTTAATACTAATGATGGTAATAGATAATCATTCCAAATACTAATAACATTAATGATTAATACTGTAACCGTTATTGGTTTTAAAATCGGGAAGATAATTCTCCAGAAGATCCCAAACTTAGATGCACCATCAATAGTTGCTGCTTCTTCTAAGGATATCGGTATTGACTTGATAAACCCATGATATAAAAAGACAGATATTGCTGAGTTAAAGCCAACATGCATAAAAATTAATCCTTCTCTGGTATTTAACATTGGAATACCAGTTGTACTCATAATCGTGTTCATGGATTGAATTAGGGGCATCATAATTGTTTGGAACGGAATAAGCATTGTCGCTATAAATCCCATAAAAATAACTCTACTTAGCACATTATCTGTTCTTGCTAACATCCATGCTGTCATAGAAGATAACACAACAATAATAATTACAGATAAGATTGTAATATAAAGTGAATTGCCAAGTGCACTCATAAAGTTCATTTTATCCATTGCATCGACATAATATTGAAAGCTAAATGAATCCGGTAAAGCGAGTACATTTTCATACAAACTTTGACGATCTTTGAATGAATTTACGATAATAATATAGATGGGAGATAAGAAAAATAATGCGACTAAGACGAGTAATATTTCTGGAATCAGTCTTTTTACTCTTTTCATTACATTTGTACCTCCCGCTTCTTCGTCATATACACTTGAGTTAAGGAAATGATGGCAATGATTAAGAAGAAGATAATTGCTTTTGCCTGACCATACCCGTAATTTGCATAACCGAAGATTTCATTATAAATATTCATTGCAAATAATTCTGTTGCATTTGCTGGCCCACCACCAGTTAAGGAGAGGTTCGTATCGTAAATTTTGAATGCAAAGGAAAGGGTTAAGAATAGACTGATTGTAAATGATGGCATTAATAACGGAAAAACAATTTTTCTAATACGTTGCCATAAGTTAGCTCCATCTATCTTAGATGCCTCAATGACCTCACCAGGAATACTTTGAATACCAGCAATGTAAATAATCATAATATATCCAGCCATTTGCCAAGTGAATACGATTACTAATGCATACAATGCATAATCAGGATGCATTAGCCAATTGAAAAAGATACTATCAAAACCAGTTATTTCACCAACCATCGCAAACACATCTGTAAATACAAATTGCCAAATATACCCTAATAATAGTCCACCAATTAAATATGGCATGAAAACAAACGTCCGAGCAAGATTTGCTGTTCTTAACTTTGATGTCACCAGTAGTGCAAAGGTTAGCCCTACGATATTTACTGAAATGACTGCTAAAATAGTAAACTTAATCGTAATCCAAGCAGAATCAATAAATCTAGCATCATCTAATAGTTTTAAATAATTTTCTATTCCTACAAATACCATTGGATTTGCTCGAATTCCATCCCAATCAAAAAACGAATAAAAAATTCCAATGAGAAAAGGAACAATTACTACGGTTACAAAGATTAATAGAAGCGGTAAAACAAATAGTGCATACCAGCCCCAATTTTTACTTTTCGCCACGTCCATACCTTCTTTCTCGTAGTCTACCTCTAAAATAATGAGGGTGGGACATAACTTGATTAAAGGTAGTAAATTACGAACAATNTCCTGTGGGAGGAAAGGCATCGGTGAGACCCCGCAAGAGCGATAGCTCTGAGGAGGCTCACCAGCCGCCCACGGAAAGCGTAGTATATTTCCGGGGCGGGTTAGATGCACTGACTTTAATGTTCGGTTTTAACCTTGTGAGAAAAAGTTATGTCCCAACCTCAATGATTTAACTACATTACTTCACAGCGTTTTGCCATGCTTTATCTAAGTTCTCAATGAATTCTTGACCTGTCATATCTTCATTTAAGAAGAAATCTTGTGCTGCAGGTGTGAAGTCATTAGTTACGACGTTAGCAGGATAATAGTTTTGAGCCCAAGGAATAGTTTCTCCACTATTAGATGCTTCTAATACAGCTTGTGATAATGGATCTAATTCAGTAGCTTCAATATTTGTCATTGCTGGAACGAATCCAAAATCTTCAACAATATAACGTTTTCCTGTTTCACTAGTATGTAGCCATTCTAAAAAGTCTCTAGCTGCATTTATTTCAGCTTCATCTTTCGTACCGTTAATTGCCCAGTTATTTCCAACCCCAACTGCTAATTTATCATTACCATTTAGCGGGAATGGTAACATACCTACTTCAAAATCAAAATCGAAATCAGCTAATAAGCCATATGCCCAGTTACCTTGGTGAATCATAGCAGATTTACCAGCTGCAAAGTCACCAACTTCTTTATCATAATTAACTTCTAAAGGATTTACTGCATATTCTTTAATTGCTTCAAAGAACTTTCCAAACTCCTGGAATTCAGCTGTTTCAGCCATTGTAACTTCACCAGCAGTTAATCGATCGATAAAGTCAAAATGATCGTCTTGTAAAGAGAAAGGATAGTTACTAATATGTCCAATTAAAAAGTAAGCTTCTTGAGATAATCCTAATCCATTAATTCCTTCACCATCTAGTTTTTCTAAAGTACTTACAAATGAATCTAAATCTTTTACATCTTCCGTACTTACTAAATCTTTGTTATAAACTAAACCAAACCCTTCTACTCCATACGGAATACCAACAATTTTATCTTCAAGCTTTAGTTCCATGTTCGGTGCAATATTGCCTACGTAGTCTTCATTACTTAAATCATAGACATAAGATTCCACTCTTTCAGCTTCTTTTACGTGTTGTAGACTGAAAATAGACGGTCCTTGATCACTATTTAAACGAATTTGTAATTGTTGGAAGTAATCATCACCTGTTGTTCCCCATACTTCTACTTCCACACCAGTTTCTTCTTCATATTCTTTTGCAAGTTCTTCTAGTGCGTCAGAAATCTCTACTTTACTTTGGAAAATTGTAATCTTTTTACCATCTGAATCGCCATTTGAACCTTCTGAGTTGTTGTCATCATTGCTACCACATGCCGCTAATACGATTAGCAAACCAATTGTGATAAGACTAATTAACAATTTTTTACTTCTTTTCATGTTAATACCCCTCTTTTTTTATTTATAGTAAATAAAATGTATAAACATTTTATAACTACCACCATTGATTATTTGATTGCTAAAGTAATAGAATCACTACATTTAAAGCGCTTTCCAAATACTTCAAAACTTAATTGCTGTTTGTTTGATACTTTTACAGTTAATGTTGATTGGGTAATAAACAATGTGACTGGCTGCCCATGCCAATGAATCGTAAACTTCATTGAATGCCAATGTTTCGGAAGGTTTGGATTTATGTGAAGCTCTCCATCAATTTGTCTAACCCCGGCAAATCCAAAAACTGCGGCCTTCCATACTCCACCAATTGCTGCTGCGTGGACTCCATCATCTGAAGTATTCATATTTGGTCCAAGATCAATTTCACAAGCTTCTTTAAATAAGGAATATGCTAAATCATGCTCACCAATATCATTTGCTAGAATTGCATGTGTTGCTAGACTTAAACTCGAATCATGCAAAGTTCTAGGTTCATAATAATGGAAATTAGCTCGTTTAACCTTATCTTGAAAACGATTATCATCATGTAAAAAAGTTTGCTCTAATAAGTAAAATAATAGTAGTGTATCTGCTTGCTTAGTTACCTGAATCGTGTTAATTTGTTCTGCATTATAATCTTTATAGATCGTCCGAACCGATTCTTGCTGCTTGTATTTTGTTAAATCAATCTCTTTTAGCTGCAAGTATGTATCATCTTGTGGAATAACAAGATCTTCATTACGTGGATTCGGTAAATAGATTTGTTCTACTTTAGTGTGAATTTCTTGTATAGCTTCTTTGATATTAATCCTCGCATTTAACTCCTCTAGCAATCTAGGGTTTTTATTAGCCAAAATGTAATAATAATTGATTGCTAGTTTCATATTAAAATACGCCATATAATTCGTGAACGCATTATTATTTACATGTTCTTTGTATTCATCAGGTCCAATCACATTATTGATATGATAGCGTTGTTTTCCTTCATCCCACTCTAAACGGCTCGCCCAAAAACGCGCTGTATCAAAGACCATTTCATACCCATAGTTGTCCATGAAATCTTGATCATTTGTTACTTGGTAATATTGATATACTGCAAATGCAATATCTGCAGAAATATGTTGTTCAATAAACCCGGACCAAATTTTCATTTGTTCTCCTGTGACAACATCAACATCCCCATAGATTGGAGTTACTTCTCCATCGGATGGCCAAGCCATTTCCCACGGGTACATCGCGCCTTTAAAACCATTGTCCATAGCTTTTTTCCTTGCGCCAACAAGTCCGTGATATCGATAAGTAAGAAGAGATTTTGCTATTTGGGGATTAGAATAGACAAAGAATGGAAGTATAAATATTTCGGTATCCCAAAAGGAATGTCCCTTATATCCTTCCCCACTTAGTGCCTTAGCCCCAATTCCCATTCGATCATCATGTGCAGGTGTCATCACGGTTAAATGATAAATGGAAAAACGAATAGCTAGTTCATCAAATGAATTGTCACTATTAATCTCAAAATCATAATTACTCCAAACCTTCGATTGCCACGCCTGTTTATGACATTCAAAAAGTCTATCATACCCAATTTCGAAGCTTTCTTTTAATACATTTAAAGAATGTTCTCGAAGTGATTGCAACGAGTACTCATTTGTATCAAATTCTTTATCCCTACTAGTAAACACCGTTGTTATTTTTTCCATTTCAAGTTTATCGTGTGGTTTTAATTCAACATCATATGTTAACCATACTTTTCTTCGTCCCATGTTCATCGTTGGGTTAGCATTTACTAGTTGACCATTTATTGATAAGTCGTGAGCTGTATTAATGACCATATCAATATTGGATTCGTTCGTGGTCTGGATTAACTGGATAAATTTTTTGTCAAAAATCCTCCGCTCACCTTCGATAAAATGTTGGGAGCCTGAATTGGTCATTTGCGCATTAATTCCAGAATCGAATGAAATTTGAACAGGGTGACTAGTACTTTCGATGGACATTTTCATTCCTATTATATGTAGGTTATCTAATGAGACAAACCGTCTAAATTTAAATTTCAATTCTTTTCCTTGTGGAGAAGTCCAATAGAAAGTTCGGTAAAGTTCAGCTGTCTTTAAATTTAGTTGACGTAAATATTGTTTCGTTTTTCCAATTTCAAGACTAAACTTTTCCCCATCTACTCGAATATCTATCCTCGTAATGTCCGCTAAGTTTGGTAACTCAGTTACTTCATTTTCTTCCGCTTTATTAAAAGTACCACTTACGAATAAGTTTCTTTTTTCTTGGATATAAGGTTCCTCTGTAGCTGATCGCAGTCCCATATACCCATTTCCTAAATACATTATTGCTTCACATTTCCCAAGTGTATCGGGTGAAAATTCCATTTCTGAAATAAGCCAGTTTTCTAGGAGACCAGTACCTTGTGAATAATTCAACATAATAATTCACCCTCCTTTCCACTTTCGCTGTATTCATATATATTTTTTCGAAAACGTTTTTGTACTGATAATAAAAAAATACGTTATTAGGAGTGAGATTATACATCTTTTCCGAAAACGTTTTAGAAAACAATCAAAAAAATATAAGCGCTTACATTTATAGTATAGGAAACCGTTTTTGTATTGTCAAGAAAAGTCAGATTTATATTTATGGCACTACCATGAGAAACAGGCTCTAAGTAGTGCCAATTGGAGTGGAGAGAAATCCTATTCTGCTTTAAAAAATGCTTCCACATCAAAGTCGGAGTACTCCACTAATACTTCTTCATCCGTTGGAACGACAACTGCTGCTTTTCCAGTAAGCTTACCACCATCATATAAATCTTCATATCCAAATTCTCCCGTATCAAATGTTGGATAAATATCCTGTGGAACAGGACTTCCATTTGCATCAAGCACATTGAATGATGGTGCAACATAGTACGATATATCTGGGTTATCAATATTTGCCTCAATAGAAACATCAAACATCATCCACTCATGTCCCTCTGGTGGCTGCTCATTAAATTGGTTTTCAGATAGTAAGAAATCCATAACTTCCTGTCCACGTTGGAAGTTCGTTAAACTGATCGTAAATTCTCCCTTCGCTTCCTCTCCATCATCTGAATAGACATTGGAAGAAAGTGTTACTGATTCCCCAACTGGTACTGGGTTTGATCGCTTCCCTAGGTTAGATGTTTGCTCATTTTCTTTAGCTTCTTCTTCGTTTTCACTAGTATTATTGGAGGTATTTTGATTTTGTTCTTCATTCTCGCCTCCAGCACAAGCAACTAATAGTAGAACAAAGAATATAGGGACCATTGCTGTAAGTATTCTTTTCATAATCCTATCTCCTTTTTAGTATACTACCCTTAAGTTAACCGAAATCAGATGATTTTATTAGGATGCTAATTTTAGTCACTAATTTAAATTAATATTTCACAAAATAAAAAACTACTTTTAATGATTCAAAAAGTAGTTTTTAGCTGATTTTTTCTATATCTCAGTATCTGGATTCACAATTAATTGCTGAACTTTCTTAATTTCGCTATCTGGAACAATAAAATAATACTCATCATCTATTATTTCTTCTGTCCCATCTAATGTGTAGTCTGATATGTTCCCACCCACACTTGAATAGTTTCTTACAAGTTGTTCGACATTATCATAGTCTATATTCGTTATGATATTTTCTCCTAAAAAGCTCGCAATTACCTCCACTTTATTTATCGTTAAAGAAGTTGTAAGTTTCGTCATGATTGTTTCAAAGACCTGTTGCTGTAGTTCTGCTTGATCTAAATCTTCTCCTTGGTATTGATAAAGCATTTCTACATATCGTAATGCTTTTGCACCACTTAGGTGAAGTTCGCCAGGAGAAACCTGGAAGTCATCCGCTTCAATAGACAATTCATTATGTATAGTAAGTCCGCCAATTCCATCAATCAATTCTGCAATCCCAGCTAAATCTAATTGAATATAATAATCTATTTCAATATCTAAAAGGGATTTTATAGACTCCACTGCCAAATCTGCGCCACCATATGTAAAGGCTCGATTGATTTTATCCTCTTTTTCTTCACTTCCTAATGAAGCACGAGTATGTCTTGGAATATTAATCATACTCACTGAATCTGTCTTTGGGTCTAATGAAAAAATAATTAGAGTATCTGATCCGGTACGGTTACTTGCTTTCGTATTAACTCCAATAAATAATATATTTATCAGTTCTCCATGTGCAATTTTTTCTTCCGATTGAATTTGATTAATAGAAGGGATTGGCTGGTACATTTGTGCATTAATCGTATCCTTCATACCACTAAAAATACTAAGTAAGTATATTGCTAAACCTAATATCATCAAGAGAATAGATCCGAACAATATTTTCATCCAAGGAATACTAGATTTCTTACTGATTTCCTGCAAGTTATCACCACCCTAAATTTTAGAATATTCAAAATGAAGTAATTCTATTATAGCACAACAAAAAGATGCTAATCACCTCCCATTTCTATTTTTTTAGAAATCGGGGTGATTAGCATCTTAATTCGCTCTTTCATTAATTAATTGTACGAATCTGTTTTCATATTGACGCTTCTTTTTCTTGTTTCCAGTTCTTTCAAAAAATGAAATAACGTCTCCTAAGGCACTTTGAATTAATTCTTTATCGTTCGATTTTTCTAAGAAAGAAATTGCTTTCTCATAATTAGTTGCAGCTAGTAGTTTTTCTGGATTCTTTTTATGCTCCATGCAATAGCTATATTGCATATACATCATTCCAATTGTCTTTTTAGAATTATTGGGCAGTTTTTCATAAATCCCAATTGCCTTCTCATACAAAGGAATTGCCTCATCATATTGCTTTTGGTCAAAGTTATTGTAAGCTAATTCAGAATAGGCTTCTGCATGAACGAATTTTCCAGCAAGGTTGGAACTTTCCAACATAGGTATTGCCTTCTTTAAGTAAGAATTTGCCTTTTCGTAGTGATTGCTACTTCCATAGAGTTTTCCAATGCTGACAAAGCAATTTATTTTAACTTCTTGATTGGATTCATCTGCTAATTGTATTGTCTGCTCCAAGTATTGGATTGCCTTATCTATTTCGTTAATTTTTGAATAGAGGCCACCTAGTTTATAGTTAATAAATAGAATTAATTCATTGTCCTGTGGTTGTTCTTTTTGCAAATAATCCAAGGACCGGTTATAGTATTTTACCGCTCTCCGGATCTTGTCCAAGTTCTCTTCTGCCTGTCCTAATATTAAATAGGCACGAGCAGATTGATTATAATCAATTCCTTTATCGTCACTAAGTCGGCTAACAACATCTGACATGATTCTTCGAGATAATTTATAGTCACACATATAAGCTAGATTGCCGTATAGAATTAGATCATCAATGGCTGCTTTATTCGTATTTTCATACATATTGCTAACAATGTCACTTGCTTTTTTACCTTCGCCAGTTTGCGAGTAGCAAGTTGCTTTTAGTAAAGAAAAAATTCTAGCAAGTCCGTTATTCACCTCATACTTATCTTGATATGCTTTAATCTTTGATAAAACATGAAGGAAATGACCTTGTTTAAATTCTCCGACAATAACCAATAAATCCTCTTTATTGTCATCTTGAATAAATTCATTAATATTCTCATCCAAATTAAAAATATCCACCGTTGACATGTTTTTTCTCCCATCTTTTTTATTATCAGTGTAACCATGCATAAGGGAATAGAAACATTATATTTTCTATGTTCTTTGATTAATAATCTTAATTAATTGTTTTTTCAAATAATTTTATGTTATTATTCACATTAAAATATAAATTATGAAGGAGAAGAAAAATGGCATTAGAAAGTGTTAAAGCACATTTTAAGCAATGGAATCGCGAAGAAGATATTATGGAGTTTACGACATCAAGTGCTACCGTTCATGAAGCTGCGGACACAATTGGAGTGAAACCTGCACAAATTGCCAAAACATTATCCTTTAGGGGAGAAGGAGAGAAAGCAATCTTAGTCGTTACTGCAGGTGATGCAAAAATTGATAATAAAAAGTTTAGACACTTATTCCATTTCAAAGCACGTATGCTTTCACCAGATGAAGTGTTGGAACAAACTGGTCATCCAATTGGAGGTGTCTGCCCTTTTGGTCTAGCAAATGAGTTAGATGTATTTTTAGATGTTTCTTTAAAACGATTTGAAAAAGTATTTCCAGCCTGTGGCAGCACAAACTCAGCCATCGAATTAACCTGTGAAGAACTCTATACATACTCCGGAGCCAAAGATTGGATTGACGTATGTAAAGAATGGGAATAATTTTGAAGGTCCGGTTTTGAAGGTGTCTGACACCTGTCGGATTTTAGGGGGTTTTGTCGAATTAAGTGCAGGTGTCTGACACCTGTCGAGTTATGGCAAATTATGTCGAACGCTTCATTCAAGCTTTACTAGCTAGAATGAAGTGTTTTTATTTTATGACTTTGCACACGAACTCCCATCGTTCGACATTTTTCGGGAGGTGTCAGACACCATTTATGAAACGCACCATTTTTAAAAGTTTTAAAAAGTATTAAATAGCTCGTCTTATTTCTATGCTTTTTGCATACATTTTTTTCGAGGTGAAAAAAATGAGAAAAGCTGCTATTGAGAAAACACATATTTTTATCATTATGTTTTTCATGAGTTTAGTTATGAGTATTCAAGCACCTATTTTTGCACCGTATGCTGCAAAGCTAGGCGCATCAAGTGTGTTGATTGGGATGATGTTAAGTATTGCATCGTTTACAAATCTAACCGGGAATTTACTTGCTGGACCATTAGTTGATCGATTTGGTAAGAAAGTCTTTATAACCGTCCCTATTCTAGTCTCCGGTACTTTATTCATAGCTCATGCACTTGCTTCCAATTCAACTAGTTTACTAATTTTGCGTGCATTAAATGGATTTTCCTTAGCCTTTTTAATTCCAGCTGCACTTGCCTTATTATCAAGTTATGCAAAAAACAGTCAACAACAAGGGAAAAACATGGCTATAAACGGCATACTTGGTACGATCGCTAGTATTATTGCTCCTTTAATAGGAGGGTTACTCGGTACCGCAATTGGTTATGCAAATACATATTACATTATCGGTATCTCTTTAATATTAATCGGATTTTATACAGTTAAAACGATTATTGAAAAGGAAAATATCATCAGTGTTGACGCTCAGGCAAAACCACTAAGTTTTATTCAAGTCATCCAGAATCCACTACTTAAAGTCGTATTTTTAACTGGATTTGCTTTAATGTACATTCACGGGGTCATCATTTATGAGGTACCTTATCTTGCAGTAGAACAAGGCTTATCCACCGCAGTTACCGGTGTGCTATTTAGTTTTTTTGGAGTCGGGACATTTTTTTCCTTGTCACTATTTTTCATTCACCGCTTCAGTCCGATAAAACGATTAATTTTTGGACTATTTGGCATGTGTTTTAGTTTATTTCTATTAATTAACAGCCTTCTAGCACTGCCATTTCTATTATTCTGTCTCGGATTCTTCTTTGGAATTATGATGCCAGCTATGGCGACTGCTGTTACAGACGCTATTTCAAATGAGGGGCATGGGAGAGCATTTGGGGTAATGTCTGCTGTTTATTCAGCTGGTATGATTAGTAGTTCGTTTATTACAGGAATTATCAGGGATGTCGTCTCTCCATACTTTATAGCTTTTCTTATCGGCATGATTGCACTAACCATTATTGGATATTCTAGACTTCAATCGGGAGCAATTTCAATATCTAAAAAACAATACCATTATTAAAAGCATCCCCTTAAGTTTTGGGGATGCTTTATCTATTAAGAAGAATGTTCCTAAGTTATGCTATCAGTCATTTACACATTTTCTAATGCTTCTACTACAGGTGTATCACCGGACATAATCTCTAGAGTTTTTCGATAGGTATTTTCTTTATCTAATGCTTCTACAACAGTTCTCGCTACATCTTCACGAGGAATGGAGGTTTTCTTAATTTCTTCTCCAACCGCTATTTTTCCTGTACCAGGTTCATTAAGTAAGATCCCCGGGCCAAATATCGTATAGTTTAAATTGCTTGCTGCAAGTAGGCGATCTGCATAATGTTTTGCAACCATATAAGGTTTAATTGGACTATCTTTCCAAGACTCACGGTCATACGCTTTATAAGCACTTACCATAATATAACGTTTTACCCCAACTTTTTCTGCTGCTTCCATTGATTTAACCGCACCGTCTAAATCAACAAGTAATGTCTTATCAGGCCCCGTCTTACCACCTGAGCCAGCAGAAAAGATGACTGCATCCGATCCTTTCATCGCTTCGCCAAGCTCCTCTACGCTTCCTTCTAAATCAGCAAGGACCGCTTTTACACCTAAGGAGTTTAACTGTTCTACTTGATTCTGATTACGTACCATCGCTGTTAAGTCATGTTTTTCACTTTGTTTAAGGAAATCAACCATATACTTTCCCACTTGACCGTTTGCACCAATTAGGAATACTTTCATTCTAAATACCCCTTTCATACGTATGTAATGTTATTGTTTCAAAAAAGTAATCATATAGCAAGCGACATAAAGAAAGTCTGACTCCTCCCTTACCTTCGTCAAAGTTCGACAAATTCCGGGAGGTGTCAGACACCTTTTAAAGAGACACCTTTTAAAAAAACACCTGTTATACAAAGACCTATTGTGTTGCAGGGACTGGTTGTTTGTATTGTTTTTCTCGTTTTTGCATTCTAACGAATAGGTTATTGGCAACGAGTGATATGATAATTAGAACTGTCCCGATAATATCAAATTTAGTTACATCATAGCCTTGATACATGGAAACTAACAAAGTAGTAACGGGTACAAAGTTAATGAATAGTAACGCATTGATTGGAGATAAAATACTTACTCCTACATTCCATCCAAGTAATGCGATTAACCCTGGAAAGATTATCATAAACAGTAAATGTGGAGCTGTTGCAACAATAACTTCAGTCGTTGGTACAGAAACATATCCAACTGCCGTTGCCACAGCAACGAATACACCAGCAGTTACTGTTCCAAGTAAACAGCTTAATGTAGAATAACGTAAGACGGACCATTCTTTAAATTCTTCGCCGCCCATTGTATAGATAACCCAACCAATAACTGCAATAAAGATTAAAATAGACGGTACGATATCTTCTGTCGCTCCAAGAAACGACCGCACATCGCCTTTCGTAATAACTAAAAAAGCACCAACTAAAGCAATCAAAACACATGTTAACGTAAAGCCATGTGGTCGTTTATGGAATAACATCCATACAATCACGATAGAAATCATTGGCATTAACGATTCCATGATAGATGCTACCATTACTCCCGGCTCACCAAGTAAATCTTCGCCCCAGAAGATAAATAAATTATATACAGTAAATGCCATCGTTCCGAAAAACCATAGCTTTAATCCTTTTCCTTCTAAACGAAATGCACTCTTTCCTTCTTTCCAAAGAAGCCATCCAACTAAAATTATTGTTACTGCCCCATATCGGATAAGTGTAAAATAAAACGGATCTATGTATTTAAATGCTGCATGCGCAACTGGAAACATTGCCCCCCATGAAACTGCTGCGATAAAACATAATATAGCTCCCCATAATACAGTATTTCTCAATTTTCATCTTCTCCCCTAATGTAATAGCAGATACATTATCTAACCTATTTGATATCTTGTAAAATGAATCTTATTGATGATTATCCATCACTTTTTGTGATATCATTTATAAAAGGCTATTTTAGGGAGAGAAATTAGATGGAATTTAGAGATCTCGAGATATTTCAATTAGTTGCCGAAAAAGGAACTATATCTGAAGCTGCAGACGAACTTAATTACGTACAATCCAATATTACGGCAAGAATTAAAAAGCTAGAAAAAGAAATGAATACACCATTATTTAATCGTCATAGACGTGGTATGAGCCTAACTCCAGAAGGAAAAAAACTTTTAACATATAGTGAAAAAATATTAGCATTAAAAAAAGAAATGAAACAAGCTGTTCAAACAAACAAAGAACCAAGTGGAAAATTGGAAATCGGTACAATAGAAACGGTGATATTCCTTCCAAGAATCTTATCTAACTACGTTAATAAATACAAAGAGGTAGATTTATCGTTAATTACTGGTGTGACTCAAAATCTAGTCGATCAAGTATTAGATTATAAATTAGACGGCGCATTTATATCTGAATTAGATATTCATCCAGATTTAGTTTCATATGAAGTATTTGAAGAAGAACTTGTTCTAATTACAAGTAAGCATATTACCAAATTAGAGGAAATTAGAGAGGAATCTATTCTTTGCTTTAGTAAAGGTTGCGGATATCGTGCCCGTTTAGCAGAATGGTGGTATAAAGATCAACAAATCCCCCCGAAAAAAATAATGGAATTTGGTACATTAGAAACGATCCTTCGTAGTACAGTAATGGGACTTGGAGTTGCCTTCGTTCCTAAGTCTGAAGTCGCGCAACTTGAAAAACAAGGACTTGTCCGCTTTCATAACCTACCAGAAAAATATAGTAAAATAAAAACTGTATTTGTAAGGAGAAAAGATACGTATTTAACCCCTACTATGGAAAAATTCATTGAAACAATCGAAAATAATAAAGTAGATCTTAAAGATCAACCTATGATCATTTAACGAAAAAGGGACAGGAATTCCTGCCCTTTCTCTATTAATGACGTTTCTTTTTCTTTCGTGAAGAATCTACTTCTTTTCTTCCTGTCTCACGATTTGTTGTTCCTTGACCTTCAACTTCTGGAGAACTCATCCCATTAGTTAATGGGTTTGCTTTTCTTTTTGCCATCTTCTTCACCTCCACGGATTAGTATTCCGCTAGATGAATTTTTTACTAATCACTCTTTAATACACTCCCTGACAAATTCCTAATCCGTTATATTAACATTATACGCTTCTAGCCACATATTGATTTGTACAAAGTGTGCTAATACTTGTGGACCTGTCATTAACTGACCAAACCAAGGAATTGTTGAGCTAGAACTATCCGATTCAATTAACATCCTAAGCTTTTCTTCAGACATTAATTCTAATATTGGGGAATTCTTTTTATTAATAATCGAAGTGAGCATATCTTTTACTAGTTTTGTGTAAGTTGGGTGGTGGTTTTTTGGATATGGATTTTTTTTACGGTATAAAATATCATGGGGAAGGACTCCTTCAAAAGCTTTACGCAAAATACCTTTTTCTCGACCCCCAACCATTTTCATCTCCCAAGGGATATTCCACACGTATTCGACTAATCGATGGTCTGCAAATGGTACTCGAACCTCTAAACTGGCCCGCATACTCATTCGATCTTTTCTCTCAAGCAATGTTGTCATAAACCAAATCATATTGAAGTAAAATAATTCTCTACGTTTCGCCTCGATTGCACTTTCCCCTTCTAATCTTGGAACTTCTTGTTGCGTCTCCAAGTATCGTTCTTTCACATATTCTTCTAATTGTAGTTTCTCCTGCCATTTTGGTAATAACAACGCATCTCTGCCACGTTTCATCCATGGAAATTGATTCCCTTCTAATAATTCCTTCCGATGAAACCAAGGATACCCACCAAAAATCTCATCCGCACATTCTCCTGACAATGCAACCGTAAAATCTTGTTTTATTTTCTCAGAAAACCATAGTAGAGATGAATCAATATCCGCCATGCCAGGTAAATCTCTAGCTAAAACAGCATCCTCAAGCCTAGTTGCAAGTAAATCTTGAGTAATAATTTCACTATGATGAACAGATCCAATATGTTTAACCATCTGTTGAATCCACGGTCGGTCCTCGTCTTGCTGGAATGAACTTGATTGAAAATGCTCACTATTATTCTCATAATCAATGGAATACGTGTGCAGGATTCCCTTCCCATGCTCATTAAAATAATTCGATGCAACAGCACTTATCCCACTAGAATCAAGTCCACCCGATAAAAAGGTACATAGTGGAACATCAGAAACAAGTTGTCTTTCAATTGCATCAGTTACTAGTAACTTTACCTGTGCAATCGTTTCTTCTAAAGAATCCGAATGCACCTTACTTTCCACGTTCCAGTATCTTTTAATTTGCAGTCCATTTCGATCATAAATGAGAAAATGAGCTGGACGTAACTCATTGATTCCCTTATAAACACCATGCCCCGGTGTACGAGAAGGTCCTAAACCAAACACTTCTTGTAACCCTTCTCTAGTAATCTCAGCATTTACTTTAGGATGAGCTAAAATAGCTTTAAGTTCTGAGCCAAATAAAAGATTACTATCATTATCTTTATAAAATAACGGCTTCACACCGAGCCGATCTCGTGCTATGAATAACTTCTCCTCAACCTGGCCCCAAATCGCAAAAGCAAAAATACCATTTAATCGATCCAAACAGCCTTCCTTCCACTCTATATATGAAAGTAATAACACTTCCGTATCGGAATGCCCTTGAAAGGAGTACCCTCGTCTAGCTAATTCCTGCCTTAATTCTTCTGTATTATACAGTTCTCCGTTGTAAACAATCGTATAATTATTTCCGTCCTTTGATTTCCTTGTCATCGGCTGTGCTCCTCCAGAAATATCTACTACAGCAAGCCTTGTATGTCCTAAGCCAATATGATGGTCTGTATAGATATTAGTGGCATCTGGTCCACGTTTTTCTAAAGTTTTTGCCATCTTTCGAATGATGTTTTCCTGATTAGTCATATTCTCTTTCCAATCCATCCAACCTGTAATACCACACATACATATCACTCTTTTCATCCAGTTTCTTTAATTCATAGTAAAAATATAGCATGATACTACATGAAAATATTTAGACTAATCCATACAAAATTTGCATTTTCTGCATAAACGAGGCTAGGACAAAAGCTTTTTCTACATAGTAAAAACCGGACTATACGATTTGGGAGCAACTAACCCGCTCCGGAAATATACTTCGCTTTCCGCGGGCGGCTGGTGAGCCTCCTCGTGCTAACGCACTGTGGGGTCTCACCGAAGCCTTTCCTCCCGCAGGAGTCTACGTATATTTCCGGAGCTAATGTATCGTATTGTTCGGCTTTAAAATTAAAAATTTAGTTTGTCCCAGCCTCACGAAATTCAGATGGACTTTTTCCTGTGTATTGTTTAAATTGTCTACTAAAAAAGTGTAAATTAGTATACCCTAGTGCTTCTGCCACTTCTGTTACTGTCATTCCAGTATAGTTTAATAGGTGTTTTGCCCTTTTAATACGCGCTTCAATTAGATACGAACGTAATGACTCGCCCATGATTTCTTTAAACTTTCTAGAAAAATAACGAGGAGACAGATTAGCTCGGCTTGATAAGCTATCTATCGTATGTCGCTCGCCTGGATGTTGCTGCACATAGTTCGCTACTTCTCTTATTGTAGTTAATAATGTCTTTGAAACGTTTTCTACTTGTCGGTCGACTTGATACTCTTCCCTTAAAAGCTGAATCATTAATTGTTTGATGATCAATTGTGCTTCCAATTCTACTGCAAATGTTTCAACGAAAAACAAACGAATGTACCTTGTTAGGAGTGTTTCAACTGTTAGATGGTCATGCAATATTCGATAGGATGATGGTAGATGATTAGGTTCCTTCTCTAAATTAAAATGGATATAAGTTAAGACTAGTGGATTCTGTTGATTATGTGTAGCAGTTACCCAGTCACCCGGTACAAATAAAAAACAACTACCTCTTTTTAGTTGGAATTCTTTCCCATTCAATACTAATTGGCCTTCCCCTTTCCATACATACACTAAATCATAATTAGGAATCGGCTCGGTTCTTTTCCATTGCCAGTTTGGCTCACAAGTTATTGTCGCAAATACTGGGGTAATGATAATTTGCTCTGGATTAATATGTAGCATGATTCGGTACACCCCTTTTTTTTGCATTTCTTAGAATCTATTTTATTTGCATTATATAGTTTTCATGAGTTGTTTGGAATGCCTATGTATCTATTTATAAAAAAACACACTAGAATTTTTTTCTAGTGTGGAATTCCATTATTTTCCCAATAAATCTTTAATTTGTTCCAAATGCCTCTCTTCATGTAATGGTAAAACTTCAATCCACTGATTCAATGGAAGCAACCCTAAAGCTGGGTGAAATACAGACTTTTCTTCTAATATGGACTGATCCCCCATACTATCCAATGTCCTGTTCAAACTATCTCTAGCATTATTCAACATCTCCACTAGTTCTTGTAGTTCAAACGGACCTCCACCAGGTTCAACAACTTTTGGTGCTGAAAACTTTTTCGTCCGGTCTAACATGATGGATAAATCTTTTTGTTCCGATTTCGTATCTTTCTCTTCTTTAAGCCCATATCGTACTGCTTTAATAGTCGCAAATTCTACTAATGCAATATGATGGCAAACCATTGCAATACTCCATGTATTGGCATTTGGACGTGCATTTAATTCCGCTTCCGTTAACCTTTCAATTAAGGCAATGAGTTCTTTATGGGTCTTATTAAAATTATCTGTAATAAGCTTTTTCATGAATATCCTCCTTAAAAAATACTAGTCTATTACAATATGATTAATTAGTACCTAGTTATTCCTAGGACTCGTCAAATATTTTAATTTCATATATTCTTTTTGCGTCTTCTTCTCAGTCCTATCTCATATTAAGAAATCTTGTCGCTAGTAACCTTATCACTATGAATATGAATAACCCTCTACTGCTATTCCTCAAAAAATGATGGAATTGGCAATTTTCTTCCCAAGAAGTAGCCATTACAGTAACTGACAGAAGCCGGGTGGAATATAGTGTGTTATAGAGTGAATGATAGTTGGTGATCTTTGTATGGATCTTAGTTTTGATATGTATATACGACCAGATGCCTTTATCTTAATTCCAGTTCTGTATTTTATCGGTGTTTTTCTTAGACAAACTCCTCGTATCCCTGAGTGGAGCTATGTATGGATTCAGTTAACTTTCGCTATAGTTGCATGTTCCCTTTATTATGCTTGGGAAATACAATCTGTAGTTCAAGGTATACTAGTTACAGGAGCAGCAGTAATTTCAAGAGATATAATACAGAACACAATTGGTGGGGCAAATTGGTTACAAAAGAGTCCCGAAAAAGATAAAGTGAATAAAGATGAGTAACTAGAAATGGTAGCGATTCTGCAAGATAAATCGTTTACCTTTTTTATTTTGGGGTATATGTACTTTGTATAAATGTTTCACGGGTGGCAAATAATAGTACAAGCGATGGTTAATTTTTATGGTCTATAGACCAACAAAGTAAAAGGGGCGACACACATGAAAATATTAAATTTAGTTCTATACGCTACTGTTATCCTGCTTATTTTATCAGGATGTAATGATGAGGATAAAGTTACAAATCCACCAGATAATGCTCCTGTAGAGGATAACAGTCAAAATAATGTATCAGATGATTCAACATCAGATACAACAAACGATAACAATACTACAAATGATGATAATAATACTACAACAGAAAATGACGCTACAAATGATAGTGTCAACAATCAAGAAGATGAATCAATGTTTAACTTTACAAGTTTTGACCTAGATATTGAGTATAGTAATAACAAAGACTTTGATGTTGATTATGAAAATGAACGAGATGGAATGGAAGCAGAAATTAAAGATAACCTTAACAATGAAAAATTGAGTGGCGATGAAGCATTTGAAAGGTTAAAACCTATTTTTGAGAAGATGACATTTAATAAAGATACCGACAATGCTGAAGTTATTTCAGAAGTATTAAACGCATTTAACTTAAATGATGACTATGTAGAATTTGAATTAGAAGTAAAGTTTCTTGATGGAACTGAAAAAGAATATAACAATTAATCTAAATTAAGGTGTATTGGGATAAACGGAATCCCCAATACGCCTTATTTATGTACTGACATCCTTTTACCAACATTTCACGAATTGTTCAAAAATTACAGACTTTTTACTCATTTATTGATGTATAATTATAATTGAGTGAACTATGTCACACCAATAATTTAGATAAATGGTTTCATTTTTGAGAGGAGGGAATTATTTTGTCTAGATTTACGTCTAACTATGATGAATTAGTTAATCAATATAAAAAAGAACTATTAAGTGACGAACAACTAATGGATAAGTTTGAAGAGCGATTTGAAAGTCGCTTGCTTGCTAAAAGTAAAGAAGCAGTAGAAGAAAAAGACTCTCGCTAAATAATTAAGGGGAACTAATATAAACAAGACAGGACTAATATCGTCCTGTCTTTTAATTTTAAAAATTATCTCCTACTGTATTTTTGGTGTAAAGAACTTTGCTATGACCACTAATATGATCCCAATCGAGATCATTGTAATAGCACTCGATAGAAAAGGTAGACCGAACTTCTCAGCAGTAGCCCCCGAAACAAACGACCCAACTACTGAACCTAAAGAGAAAAAGGCATAAAAAATACCATATGCTTTTCCACGGTCCACTTTCGTAGATGCTTCCGCAACAATTCGGTTCATCGAAGGAAAGACAAGTGCAAATCCAATTCCATATACAACCATTAATAACATACTCAACCAATAAAGAGCTGTCATATTAAGCATAATATGAACAGATCCAATGATCATAATTCCTATAATAACAAGTTTTACAGAGGAAAATTTGTCATATAGCCGATTGAGTGGCGTGCTAAAAACAATAATAGCTACAATTCCATAAATACTTAACATCATCCCCGTCGTTTCGGAATCTAATCCCATCTCTCCCACTTTTAAAGGAAGTGCAAATGCCAATGTCCCATTACTAATCATTAGAGCAAATGCAGCAAGTGACGCCTGAAGAACTAACGGATGTTTTAATAATGGGATAAACTCTTTTGGAGTGAATTTTCCCTTTTCCGTAGGTACATAAGATTCATCAATAAATTTATAGATCAAAAATGTACAAATAAAAAATAAAATAGATACAAAGATAAATACATATTCTACTTGAGACCTAGCTGCCATTGCCCCTCCAATAGCTGGCCCAGTAATAGCAGCAATCCCAATACTTGCTCCCGTAAGTGCCATCGATTTCCCACGTGTTTTTGATTTAGAACGGTCGCCAACATAGGCGAATGCTGCTGGAATTAACAATCCTCCTGCTAACCCATGGACAAAACGTATAAAGAATAACTGCCAACCAGTTTGTGCTAAAGGATAAAATAATAATATTACCGCTACTAAAAGCATTCCAAGAAACAACATGCTTTTCCTACCATACCGGTCAATCCAATGCCCACCAAATATATTACCCACCATATTGGAAAGGGAATATATCGCAACAATTACACCCGTTAAAATATGAGATGCTCCAAGATCCATTGCATATGGAGTAATTATCGGTAATTGGATAAACGTATCTAGGAACGAAACAATAATTAAAAAGAAAAGAATTCTACTCATGCTACATCCTCTCTCTTTCCATCAGTTCTTGCAATGCTTCAAAACCAATTGAGTACTACGCTGTTATTACTTTTATATGAATAATCAAACTAATCATACCATTTATTACTTCATATTGAAATTTTTCTATATTTCTCCAACATGATTAAAGGGTATTGATGAACCAATGAAGAACTAATTAAATGTTACGTAATTATTAGGGGGAATAAACATGATTACAAATATTGCTACTGTTGGAGTTTATGTGGAAGATCAAGCGCGGGCAAAACAATTTTGGTTAGAGAAAGTTGGATTTGAAGTAGTTTTAGAACATAGGATGGGACCTGATGCCACTTGGTTAGAAGTTGCACCACCTAATGCACAAAGTCGACTCGTCATTTATCCTAAATCTATGAGAGGTGGATATGATATGCCTCAAATTTCTATCGTCTTTGAATGTGACAATATCGAAGAAACTTATGAAACACTGAAAGCAAATGGAGTTGAATTTACACAAGAACTAAAAAAGCTCCTTGGGGTACGAGCGCTATCTTTTCTGATTTAGATGGAAATAATTTCTTAATTAAAGGATAATTTAATCATTTTATTGCTTCATTTTTATGCCTACGGTAACTTTCTATTATCGTAGGCATTTTTCATGTACACTTGCTCAATTTGCTATTTCCTTTTTCTCTCTATGATTTGATTTTAAGCTAGATCTAACCCTTCTATCTTCCCATAGGGAATACATCCAAAAAGAAAAAAATAGGATTGAAACACCAATGATAAAACCTCCTATACTATCACTTAAAAAATGCTCATGTAGAAATACCTGGCCTATACCGCACATCGCTATTGCAAAGACTAATAGAAAATAAATTAAAGGCTTTAACTTGTTTGGATTTCCAGTATGATGAAATAACCAGATTATGAAGCCAAGTAATAACAAGCTTTTCACTGCATGACCACTAGGAAAACTATAGGAAATAATCTCTTGGCCAAATCCCCAAAAATCAATATATTTAATTCCACCAGGACGATCCCTTTGAAACAAAACTTTTAAACAAAATGTTAGAACGACACCAATCCCCATTAGAAATAAAAACAAGAAACTTTCCTTCCATTTTCTTTGCCAAATAAGAAATATAATAATTACCAAAGAGAGTATTGCTAATACTTCTGTTTCACCTACTAAGGTAAAGATACGCCACATAGTATCTGTAGTTGAATTAGACATAGATTTTGTCCACTCATAGATAAATGAGTCCATCGTATGAAAGTAACCAAACTGAACAAAAATTACTAGCATAATAGATAAAGAGAAAGAAGTAATACAAAGTTGTTTATAATTCATCTCATTCCCCCTCACTATTCTATGTATATGTTTTATAAGATTTATTTCTTATATGTTATTACTCCATTTAGAACAAAATGGTTTCATAATATATTTAATTTCTATATTTGGCACATATCTACATATACAGAAATGATTTATCTTTTATCATGTACCATGAGCCCCTTTCTTATGTTACCATATAATTAATATTCCAAATATTCAACTAAATATACATGGGGGGGATAATATGCTTTTTATAAATGAAAAGAGTATTAAACAAGCAGTAACAATGAAAGAAGTAATTGACGGGATAGACAGGGCTTATGAAATATATGAATCCAATCAATTTCAAATGCCGCTTCGTTCCCAAGTACAAGATGGTAATAATACACTCGTATTAATGCCGAGTATTACCAATCATGCAATCGGTACAAAGTTAGTTACTATATTCCCTAATAATCAGGAAAAAACAATTCATGGACTAGTAATTTTAAATAATAAAGATACAGGAGAAATAGAAGGAATTCTTGATGGATCCTTTATAACTGGTTTTCGAACAGGAGCTATTGGTGGTTCTGCTATTAGACATCTTGCAAAAAAGAATGCCTCTAAAATTGCGATTATAGGTACTGGAGTTCAAGGACTTTATCAAGCGGTGGCTGCTTGTTCTGAACGACCAATCAAAGAAATATATCTCTATAATCGTACGGCGGAAAAGATTCCAGCCTTTAAAGAAAGTTTAAAGGAATGGATTGGTGATGATATTGAACTAATTGAAGCAAAAACAATTGAACAAGCTATCGAACCCGTTGAAATAATTATTACCGCAACTACCTCTAGATCACCAGTACTTCCAGAAAACAAAGAGTTACTTCGAGGTAAACTCGTCATTGGAATCGGTTCTTTTCAACCTGATATGCGAGAATTCCCAGAAACCCTTTATCAGCTAACCAATCATATTTTAGTAGATACAATGGACGCATTGGATGAAGCTGGTGACCTAATACAACCACTTGAAAAGAATTGGATTACTAATGATTCGATTATTCCAATGTCTAGTTATCTTGCTAATCCACACACAGTAGCATTAGACGAAAATGAAACGATTGTTTTTAAATCAGTCGGAATGGCCCTGTTTGATGTAGTCGTGGGGAATATCATTTACAAAAAAGCGTTAGAAAAAGACATTGGAATGGAGTTACACCTATAAAAGTAAAGCCCCTTTTCTAAAAAGGGGCTTTACTATTACATTTCAACCACTAATTCCTTATAATTTCTTAAAAGCCACAAATATAATAACGTACAATCATCGAATTTCTTTGAGTCTAATCCAGTCATTGATTCGATTTTCTGCAAACGATAGATTAACGTATTGCGATGAACAAATAACTCTTTAGCTGCTTGGCTAATATTCAGGTTCGTTTTACAATAAACGATAAAGGTTTTTGCCATTTCTATAAATTTATCATCAGATGCAAATGATTTTAATTTCCAGTTTATTTTTTCAATAAAACTGGAAGATATTTGTTCTGGTAGCAAGGAAATCAACATCTTCCAATGATGATAACTATATACTCTCGGCATAATGCATAGCTTTTTACCATAATCAATTAATCGTTCTGCTTCCATGTAGGAGGTATGAATATCTTGTAAACTACTACTAAGGTTCCCGGCTGCTACCGTAATATCAGTGATATTATAAATTTGATATAGTTCTTGTAGTTTTATACTTTGGCTATAAAACTGTTGTATAGCTACTTCATACTCTTTTTCACTTTCTACTGTTTTCAATAAAACAATTTTTCCCGTATTTAAAAACGTACAGATAGAATGAGAATCACATTGATAACTACTACGTGTTAATTCGATTAACTTCTCTTGTAAATCATCTAAATGCAATTGCATGGTAAGATCGTCAAGCTCCATTAACGGATCACCAATATCAATCACAATACAAAAACGGTTTGCATCAAAGGATATATCCATCATTTCGCAGTATTGCTTTACCCTTTGGTTGTTGATAGCTTCATTTAATAAAATGTATTGTGCAAAGGTTTCTAGATTTTTGTTTTTTAAGCTTTCAAGCTGCCGATATATAGTTTCCTGCCACATCATTTCGATATACTGTTTCACCAAATAAACATATGGCTTTACTTCCTTAGGAGGACCAATGATACCTACTACACCAATCATTTTCCCTTCAAAAGCTAATGGTGCTGCTGCTCCAGGAAGAACATTATCCATATTCTTTACTTTATCTTCTTCAAATAGGACAACACGTCCCTCTCTTATTACCTCTTTCGAAGGAGCATGCATCGTCCCTAATCTCTCCGGAATTGATGAACCGATAATTCTTCCATCATTATCACTTAAACTAATCGGAAACGGTAAAATATTAGTAATGTTTTTTACTACTTTTTGTGCAAATTGTACTAATTGCTCGATAGGGAACCCTCCTTATTTAGTAGTCTTTAGCTATAATTCTAGCATTCAACTTGTTTTTTGAAAATAAAAAATAAATAATCTTTTGTGTAATTTGACTATAGATTTATTCTTTAGCATTCGATATAACAAGAATACTAGTTATAAAGTTTAGAAAGGGTGAAGCGAGTGGATAAAAAAACAGATGTGATAATTGTTGGTGGCGGTGTTATTGGTTCAAGCATTGCATTTAATTTACTCAATGACGGATTTAGTGGGGACATTACTATTTTTGAAAAAGATAGAACATATGAATTTGCATCGACTCCAAGAAGTGCTGGAGGAATTAGGCAATTATTTACATCTAGCATCAATATACAAATTTCCAAGTATAGTTTACAAAAATATCGAACATTTCCCGATGACATGGCTATTGGAGATGAAAAAGCAGAAATTGATTTAAAACATCGAGGATATTTATTTTTAGGGGACAAAACAAACTTGGATTATTTAAGAAAACAACATTTACTTCAGGTGAATCATGGAGTCCCTTCAGAGCTTCTCTCTAAAAGTGAATTACATTCCATTATCCCTGAATTGCAAAACGATGATTTAGAAGTTGGGCTATACTGCGCAGAAGATGGATATTTAGATCCCTATTCTGTCATGCAAGGTTATATAAAAAAAGCGAAACAACTCGGAGCTAACTATGTATACGAAGAAGTGGACTATATTTGTAAAGAGAAAGGAAAAGTATCAGGGGTTAAATTAAAAAATGGAGAAATGTATCAAGCACCAATCGTTATTAACTGTGCAGGTCCTTGGGCAGCCGCATTAAGTGAATCTATTGGTCTAGCAATCCCTGTCGTTCCACTAAAACGACAAATTATTCAATTTGATATTGAAAAACCACTAGAAAATCCTTTGCCTCTCACAGTAGATACAACAGGTGTATACTTCAGACACGAAGGAAGTTCCATTATTAGTGGTTATTCTGAAAAAGTAAAACCTGGTATTGACTTTAAATGGAGACGAGATTTCTTCTATGAAACACTTTGGCCTATCCTAGCTAACCGTGTTCCTAATTTCGAAAAAGCGAAAATTTTAAGTGGTTGGGCAGGTATTTATAGTATGAATACGATTGATCAAAATGCAATTATTGGAGAGCATCCACAATTAAATGGATATTATATGGCTTGTGGTTTTAGCGGGCATGGTATGCAACAAGCACCAGCAGTTGGAAAAGGACTATCCGAATTAATTAGAACTGGTACTTATGAGACTTTAGATTTGAAACCGCTTTCTTTCGAGCGTTTCTCTACTAATCAATTAACGACAGAAGGAGCAATTGTTTAATTATTGTTCCAAAATAAAGAAGCATTAGCAGTTAAACTAACTACTAATGCTTCTTTTAATTAGATAACTTTTTCAACTGTTGCACTGTCTGCATCTTTATCAGGGAATAAAAGACTAAAGACTACTCCGAAAATCAATGCTATAAAGAAAGTCGTAAATAGTGATGTAATCATTTCTTCTAGTGGTGTACTAATCCACAAGATTGTACCGAATAATCCTGATAGAATGGTAGCAATAACCCCTGTACTAGAATACTTTTTCCAGAAGAAGGTCATTAGTATAGCTGGGGACAACGTACATCCAACTCCAGCCCACGCCCAACTAACGATTAAGTATAATAAAGATTCTGAAACAAGAGCAATTGTCATCCCTATTAATCCAAAGATTAATACAGATAAACGAGAAACCATTACTAATTGCTTTTCAGTCATTTTTATCCCTAAAGCCTTATGAATAATGTCTTCACTAACTGCTCCAGTAACAACTAGTAACTGAGAATTTGCTGTAGAAATAATTGCTGCAAGTACACCTGCAAGAAGTATTCCTGCAGCCCATGGAGGCATAAACTCTAAAATCATTGTTGGTAAAATAGTTTCTACATCACTAAATGAACCTTGTTCATATATAGCAATAGCACAAATCCCAATTAAGAAAGCTCCACCATAAGCTAAAAATGTCCATATTATAGCAACAGCACTACCTTGTTTTGCTTCTTTTTCATTCTTTAACGCCATAAAACGAGAACTTAATTGTGGTTGCCCACCTAAAAATCCAAAGAACCAGGAAAAGTTATTAAAAAATAATACACCTAATGAAAATCCAGTTAATCCACCAAACCATGAATTAAAATCAGCACCAGCAGTATTTAAAGATTGGGTAATAGAAATGTCATTTGAACCAATATAGATTAGGGCAATAATTGGGAGACCAACTAATGTGATGAGCATCATTATACTTTGGATTACATCGGTCCATACAACAGAAATAAATCCACCAGTAAATGCAATGAGGACAATAACGATCATTGACAAAATAACACCAACATAAGTAGGCATTTCAAAAGTAGTTAATAACATCTTACCTGCACCAGCCATCTGTGCACCTACATAGAACATTAAAAAACCACCAATTAAAATGCCACAAAGCCATCGAATTAATTTAGCTTTTTCCCCAAAACGATTAGCTAAGAAGTCGGTAAGTGTAAGTGCATTCTGTTTATCCGTTTCTTGCATGAATCGCTTTGCTAAAAATAGCCAAGCAAAGATGATCCCAGATGCAATACCGATAGCTACCCATATTCCAGATAAACCAGCAGTAAAGACAAAGCCAGTATACCCTAATAATAGCCAGGCAGATTCACCCGTTGCTCGTTCTGAAAAAGCTAATGTCCATCCAGGTAACTTTTTTCCTCCAAGTAAAAAATCTGATTGTGTTTTACTCTTCTTACTAAACATTGCTCCAATTACAACGATAACGATACAATAGATGATAAACGTTATGAGTATTGTATTCATACCATTTCCCCTTTCATTATAATATTTTCTAAATATTATAATAATTATGAACGTGCTTTTTCACTTTATCTATAGTTAAAGTGCACAAAATTGAAAGGGCTTACATAAATTCGATAGGAATTACATAACCTTTTTCAACTCCTAAATCTTGTAATACTATAAATAATAAGAGTTGTACAAAGTGCATAGTAGAATCTATTTTGTTGAAGGAAAAATCGTATATGACCAAGAATAAATAAAATCAACAACAAATACAATTCCCCATACCATAGAAACACCATATAGCATTTCACTTGGATATGGCGAAATTGCATAATTATCTGCACTAATCCAAGATAAGTCCGTTAGATATGCTTTCACTTCTTCCAAACTATTTACTCCATAGCTCCAAAATATAATTTGTGCTAGAACAAATACGAGTAAATGCACTAAGGAACTATATCGATATTTTCGAGCAATATATTTAGGATCTTTTTGTTTTTTCATAATCCTCTTATCGTTCTCAGTCAGTAAATCAATCCCTCTCCATTTGCCTATCTTCAATCGCATCCACCGGTCAAGTTTTCTAAAATCGCTTATTCCAAAAGTACATGCATAAAATATGAAAATAATTATTACAATTTGAAATGTTGATATTTCCCCTGTCTCCTGATAAAGAATTACTGCTAAAACAGCTTCTAAAATAAGTAAGAGAAAAAATACAAGTAAGAAAAATCGGCTCATTTTTGGTTTACTAAATAAATATCGGACAATCCCAAATAATATAAGTGATATAAAAGATATAACTTCTATACCGATAAAAATCTCCCACTGGTACTCTAAAATTAATTTCATAAGTTAGTCCACCTTTATTTAATCTAGTCATCTCCAATAGTATATAAATACCTTGCATTCATATCAATACTATTATTTTAAAAATATTTCTATTCGAAAATTTCATTCAAAAGTAAAGAGACAGGTTATACCCGCCTCCAAATGTAAAATTATATTTAATGAAATAGCGCTTTAATTTCTTCACTACTAACCGGACGACTAAAATAATATCCTTGTCCAATTTGACATTGAAATCTTCGAAGAAACTGTAATTGCTCCTTTGTCTCAATTCCTTCAGCAATGACGCTAACATGTAAATGGTTAGCCATATCAAGAATGGTCTTAACCATCATGCCATTATCCGCTTTAATTCCATCTATAAAGGAACGATCTATTTTGAGATTATCCATTGGCAACCGTCCTAGATAGGATAAAGAAGAATACCCTGTTCCGAAGTCATCAATTGACAGCTTCACCCCAATATTCTTTAACCTGTTTAAAATGTTAATTGCATATTCTGGGTCTTGCATAAAACTCTCAGTAATCTCTAGATCAACAAATTGAGCATCCAAACCTGTATTATGTAATGTCTCTTCAACTAATGTAATGATTTCTTCACCTAGTAAGAAAGGGGAAATATTTATTCCAATTTGTATTGGAGGTAACCCTTGTTGTTGCCATTCCACTGCTTGTCTACAAGCTTCCGCTAATACCCACTCAGTTAGTTGGGAAATTACTCCTATTTCTTCTGCTAATGGAATAAAATCAGCAGGAGATATTATTCCGAGTGATTGATGTTCCCACCGTATTAGAGCTTCTACACCAACGATTCTATTTGTTTTCAAATCATATTGTGGTTGATAAAGTAGATGGAAATTGTTTTCCCTGATTGCTATTCTTAATTCTTTTTCTAATAATGCTCGTTTTTTAATTTCTTCATATTTCTCAGATGAATAATATTGCGCACCTTTAATATGATTATTTTTAGCTACATACATCGCACTGTCAGCCTTCCGAACAAGTGTGTCCAAATCATTTCCATCTTTCGGATACAGACTAATTCCAATACTAGCTGTCAAATAAACTTTCTCCCCTTTAGCTAAAAAGGGATTCGCTAATAACCGATTAATCATATTAGTAAGATCCTCAATTTCATCAATTGTGCAATTCTTCATCACAAAGATGAATTCATCCCCGCCAAAACGATATAGCTCCACTTCATCAGGCAAATAGTTTAGAAATCTTTTTGCTACACTCTTTATAATCATATCCCCAACTGTATGTCCTAGCGTATCATTAATTGTTTTAAATCGATTTATATCCATAAATAACACAGCCATCCGATGGTTCTCAGAATGCTTTTCCAGCCAATTATTTATTTCCTCATTTAAATACCAACGATTCCGTAGTCCTGTTAGTTGATCATGGTATGAATGGTAGCGGATTTTTTCTTCTATTCTTTTTTGTTCTGTTATATCATGACGAATGGATATATATTGATATGGTTCTCCATTATCATCAAGAAAAGGAACAATCGTTGAACTAACCCAATAATATTTTCCATCCTTCGTTTTATTCTTTATATTCCCTCTCCATACTTGTCCACTTTGGATTGTTTTCCACATATCCCGGAAGAACGTTTTCGGATGAAAACCAGAATTAATTACACGATGGGTTTTACCAATTAATTCTTCCTTACTATATTTAGACACTTCGCAAAACATGTCATTTACATATGTAATCATGCCACTTTTTTCTGTTATAGCTACAATTGCCGACTCATTAATAGCAAACTTTAACTGTTCAAGTTCCTTATTGTTTTGTATCATTTGTAACTCATTCGTCTTATTTACTGTAATGTCTTTTCCTAATACAACTAATTCTTTTCGAGTGCCATCTTCATTGAAAAATGGAATCTTAATTACTTCAAAAACGTATAATTTTCCATCATTATCGATTAGTTGTTCTTCAAATTTAGTGATTTCACCAATTGCCCAAGTTCTCTCATCTAACTCGCGACTATTTTCGAAAAACCAGCTAAGTTCTGGATAAAGTTGTTCTAGTTCTTCATCTTTTTTTCCTTGAACCTCAATATTGTATAATTCGTTAAGCGTGATATCATGGCCAGATAAAAGATTTACCTGAATCCATTTCCCTTCACCATCTTTCACACAAATGAAATCAACTAATTTTTCTAAAATGTTAATAATGGAGTATTGCTCTGTTTTTAATAACTCTATTAGTTCAAACATATGTAGTACCCTTTCTGTTACACTCTCTTGATGTTACTTATCTTACCCCTTATGACGATATAAGATAATTTGGTAACTTAAATTATACACTACTAAATAGCTCTACTAAGTTATTAAAATTAACAAAACCTAGACACATCTTTATTACTTGTGTCTAGGTTTTGTTATATATTTTACTTCTCCCAAAGTTCTATCCAGCGGCCTTCTGGATCTTCAATGGTTACAAATGTTCCATATTCACTTTTTTCAATATCTTTCACAAGGGGAATCCCTAATTGCTCCAATCGCTCTAAGCAATTTTCGATATTTGCTACTTGAAAATTAATCATGACATCATACTTTTCAGGAAAATAATCACTTTCTTTCTTAAAAAACGAAAACACCGTTTCATTTTCAGGCTGAGGTTGAATTATTGTCCCGCCCCAGTCTTCTAAAGTTATCCCCAACACTTCTTTATACCAATCTTTAACTTCTTCTATCTTTTCACTTCTTAAAAACACGCCACCAATTCCAATTATATTCATTATATCACTCCAATAAATCTATTTTATCAATAGAATAGACTAATTTTTCTAACAATACTATAAATATTTCCAGATAAATTTTAAGAACTTTTTTTAAAATCATTTAAATCATTTGTAAGTTACCTACTGTACAGAGCTAACTAAACTTTTTTAAATTCTCATTCAATTCTAATCCATTTCTAATGTTGCTCTCCATGTATTTTAAGATTGTAAATTTAATATTAAAACAATGTTAAGCACCTTATATAAATACAATGAGTTAGGATGTGGAAAATGGTCTTAGAGATTTTTAGGAGAAGAGAACAAAAATATTTAATTACCAAGAATCAGTATGAATTACTCGTAGATCGAATGTCGCCATATATGCGTTATGACAAATTTGGTAATCAAGGAAAGTATACGGTAACAAGTCTATACTTTGAAAACAGGCAGCATACTATTTATTTCGAAACGAAAAACAAGCTTAAGTTCAGGCAGAAATTGAGACTTCGTATTTATGATGATACCGATATTAATGGGCTTGCTTTTTTTGAAGTAAAACAAAAGCATAAAAACGTAGTTAATAAAAGAAGAACAGCAATTCCCTTAATTGATGCATATCGGTACATTAATAAACCTACCGAAAACTTAGAAAAGGAATATGAGGCATCAAATTACCAAATCTTGAAAGAGATTGATCACTTCCGTAAGTTTTATCAATTGGAACCTGAAATGGTCGTTAGCTACGACCGTCACGCTTTTCATTGTATTACGGATCCAGATTTACGGGTTACCTTTGACTTGAATCTACGATGTAGAAATGAAGATTTGAATATTGAGTATGGACCTTATGGGGAGAATTTCATTGACCCTAATCTAGTAGTTCTTGAAGTAAAAGTTTCGGATAGTGTCCCCCTTTGGTTAGCAAGGATACTACAAGAATTACAATGCGAACAGCGCAGTGCCTCAAAATTTTGCACAAGTTTAGAACTTTTAAAAGGTTGTGCTTTACCAGGAAATTTACAACAAGAAAAAGTATTGATAGGAGCGAGATAAAATGGATTTAACAACAACAATAGTTGGGATGTCAGTTGCAGCAGTATTAAGTATTATTATAACAACGGTGTACCAAATCACCTTTAAAGGGGAACGTTACTCACAGTCTTTTGTACATACGATAATAATTATGAGTATTATCGTATCTGCTGTGATGAATGTAATTAGTGATAATGCTGGTGTTGCCTTTGGGTTATTTGCTATCTTCTCATTAATTCGATTCCGAAGTGCTGTTACAGATGCAAAAGATATATCCTTCATGTTCTTTGGCTTAATTGTTGGAATGGCAGCCGGACTTAATCAAATAACAATTGCCGTATTACTTACTATTTTTGCTTCCATCGTCATTTATTTATTAGATAAGTTTAATTATGCAAAGGGAAAAGATACGCAAATTCTCAAAATTACTGTACCTGAGAATCTTAATCACGAAGATTTATTTGAAGATATTTTAGATAAATATACAGACAGTCATGTCTTAAGAAGCGTGGAAACAACCAATCTTGGAACAATGATTCTTTATACATTTGCAATCCGTAGTAAAATAAATACTAAAGATCAAGATTTACTTAATGTAATTAGAGAACGTAATGCAAACTTAAAAGTATCCTTATCATACCTAGAGAAATTAGAATAAGTGTGTAGGTAGAACGAGGTTGGAACAAAACTAAACTACTAAATTTAAAGCCGAACAATACGATACATTAGCTCCGGAAATATACGTAGACTCCTTGAAAAAAGAAAACCACTTTTTTCTGCGTGCGATGTTTCGCTACCGTAGCATTCCTTGTCCTGCGGGAAGTAAGGCATCGGTGAGACCCCACAGATGCACCTCTAGTCTGCAAGTATCGCTACGAAGCAGGCTTCCTCGGTGCAAGGCAGCAAGGAAGCCTATTCAAGTAGTAGCCTGGCTCAACAGCCGCCCGCGGCGAGGTAGACACCGCGATGGTTCTTCCGAGCGGATGTCGCCCCGGTACTGGAAGTGAAAGCGAAGTATATTTCCGGAGCGGGTTAGTTACACCCAAATCGTAGTTCGGTTTTACTATGTAGGGAATTTTGTCCCAGTCCTCTTTTTCTTAAACATATATAATTAGTGTAGATTAGGAAGAAGAATAAATTTGATTTACTAGTGAAAAGCTAAAAAAGAATTCTTAATGACTTTATTTTAAGTTAGGAGTACTTAGCATACATGAAAAAGTCACTTATTGTTTTTTACATTTCACTAGCAATCCTATTAAGCTTAGTTCTCATGGGGGTATTCATACCTGAATCATTAGAACAAACTACGAATAGTACACAAAGTTTTATTACAAATACGTTTGGCTGGTATTATCTAGGAATTGTTTCTTTTTTTGTATTCGTACTACTCTATTTATTAATTAGCCCAGTTGGAAAAATTAAACTTGGGAAACATGATGACAAACCTGAGTTTTCAAAACCAACTTGGTTAGCGATGTTATTTAGTGCGGGTATCGGAATTGGTTTAGTGTTCTATGGAACATTTGAGCCGATTAGTCACTATGCGATAAGTTCTCCAACAGGGGAATTAGGTACAGACCAAGGTATAAAAGATGCCATGAGATATACTTATTTACATTATGGAATCCATGCCTGGGCCATATATGGATGTATTGCTTTAACACTTGCCTATTTTACGTTTAGAAAAGGAGAATTAAGCTTAATTAGTAAAACTTTACGTCCGATAATAGGGAAACACGCGGATGGGACAGTTGGTAAAATTATTGATGTAATTGCTGTCATTTCAACCGTTATGGGAGTGGCAACTTCTCTTGGTTTTGGAGCTATGCAAGTAAATGGAGGTTTATCCTATTTATTTGAAGTTCCAAGTAATATACTTTCTCAGACAATTATAATAGTAGTGGTAACCATATTGTTTTTAATTTCAGCATTAACTGGCCTAGGAAAGGGAATTAAAATTTTAAGTAATTTAAATATGGGGCTCTCCGCTTTACTTTTCTTAAGTGTATTTGTATTTGGTTCTACCTTATTCGTCTTAAATCTATTCATGGATACTCTCGGTTCTTATCTACATAACTTTATAAATATGAGCTTTCGAACTGCTCCTGTCGATGAAGAAAGCCGGAGTTGGATCAATAGCTGGACCATTTTTTATTGGTCATGGTGGATTGCATGGTCTCCATTTGTAGGGGTATTTATTGCAAGAGTATCCAAAGGAAGAACTATTCGTGAGTTTATCATTTATGTATTACTTACACCGTCACTAATAAGTTTCTTATGGTTTACAACATTCGGTGGTACAGCTATTTCTACTGAAAGAGCAGGCTTTTCCATTTCTACCTTGTTACCCGAAGAATCGCTTTTCGGTATGTTAGAAACATTCCCATTCAGTTTAGTATTTTCAATCTTGGCGATTCTGCTTATCATTACATTTTTCATTACATCCGCAGACTCAGGAACATTTGTATTAGGAATGATGACAACAAATGGTTCTCAAAATCCAAGCAATAAAATGAAGGTAACTTGGGGAATACTACTATCGATTACTGCAATTGCCTTACTGTATTCCGGAGGTTTACTAGCTTTACAAAATACGATGATAATTGCAGCACTTCCATTTTCAATAATTTTGGGTATTATGGTCTTTAGTTTAATAAAATCTTTGAGACAAGAAAGAAAAGATCTCATGTTAAATCAATTAGGTTACACACCAAACAAAGAAAAGAAATAGGAAAACTACACCTACAATCCTTTTGTTAAAAAGACATTGTAGGTTTTTTTTCGTGTGATATTAAAAGTCTAAATTCTCTTTCACCAAATAAATGGTACTATATAAATAAAGGATAAATTCTTGGACAAAGTTATCATTGTCCTTATTAGGTGGTGTAATTATTTGTTAAGAAATTTTCTTTCCAAATTAGGTCATTGGCTATTACAACGTATTCGTCTTATCCCCGATAAAGATCGAAAAAATACAAAGTGGTTTATGCTTAGTTTCTATATCACTAGTTTATTCGTTGCCATCATCTATGCAATTGGTAACCCAACAGGAGTGAGCCTTTTTGCTCACGTTACAAATATCGGAAAACTTGTTCTATTACATGGTATTACTTATTGTATTTGGACTCTTATCATTAGTGCTATATTATCTTTTCTTTATATCCCATTCCCTCGATTATTATTAAGTAGTTTTAGTTATTTAATGTTTGCAAGTGTTATTGTCTTTATCATAGAGGATAGTGGAGTAGTCTTCGCTTTCACCTTTGGCATTAGTTACAGTTTATTATGTTTGTTATTCACATTACTTCTTCTACTGTTATTCAAAAAAAGATTTATTATGAATCTAGTTATATTTTCCTTACTTATAGTCTCTAGTTATCTAGTCTTTGAACATTTTGGGAATGCCTTGTTTACTAGAGATGTACCTGCTATGGCAGATATGAATTTGGAACAACTTAACGTTGAAAATCCAGGTGAAGAAGGGAATTATTCTTATACCTTTTTAACTTATGGCAGTGGTACCGATAAACATCGGAGCGAATTTGGCCAGAATGTAAATATAATCACTCCAACAGTTGATGCATCTCATTTTATTACAAGATGGAAAGATAAACGGGAAGAGTTCTGGGGGTTTAACCAGAGTCAATTACCGATCAATGGTAGAGTTTGGTTACCCGATGGAGAAGGACCTTTCCCAGTAATTCTTATCGTTCACGGAAATCACACAATGGAAGATTTCTCGACGAGTGGATATGATTATTTAGGTGAACAATTAGCAAGCAGAGGATTTATTACGATATCAGTAGATGAGGATTTTATAAATTATTCTAATGTCTCTGGAATTCCTAATAATAATTATGAATTACGTACTTGGATTTTGTTGAAACATTTAGTGCAGCTAAAAGACCTAAATGAAACAATAGGAAATCCACTTTATGAAAAAGTAGATTTAACAAACGTCGGACTAGTCGGACATTCTAGAGGCGGTCAAGCTGTTGCAATGGCTGCTGACTATAAACGATTCTTTGATGATGAACCTTGGTTCAACCAATTACAAGATATTCAAATAAAAGGGATTGTAGCTCTAGCTCCAACAGACAAAAGTCTAGATGGAAAAAGAGCTTGGCTAAGTAATGTATCCTACTTCGTTATTCAAGGGGCACAAGACGCAGATATCAATACATTTCAAGGAGATCGCCAATATTATCGTACTAGCGTATCAAATGATACGTTTAAAGCCTCCTTGTATATTGCTGGTGCTAACCATAGCCAATTTAATACCGAATGGGGAAGCATGGATACAAGCCTACCTGAAGGTCTTATTTTAAATCAAATGCAAACAATAGAACCTGAAGAACAACGTCAACTAGCTAAAGTCAATATTTCTGCATTCTTTGAACGTACCCTTCATGGACAAATGATTTATGAAGAATTTTTTAGAAATTATCAACATGGAATTAGTTGGCTTCCAGATACTATTATCGTAACTAAATATGAGAATTCAACTTACTTTCCATTAATTGAATTCGATAATAACAAACCTGTAATGGCAAAAGGAATTTCAACTAATGAGGATGGTTTCTCAGAAGTAAACATTTTCACTCCAAAGGATCGACGTAATAATAATAGAACAGTAGATGCTAGCCACTTAAAGTGGAAATCAACTGCGGAATACACTATTAAACTAGAAGAATTTGATAAAAATCGTCTTGAAAACAAAGAAAATCTCATGTTGACTATGGCCAATTTTACAGGGGAAGATAATAGAATTCCCGAAATACAAATCTTGTTAGAAACAACAGATGGTATTAAAGTGGATTTACCATTATCTGCTTTTCTACCCTTTCCACCAGTAATTACTAGTGATTTTACACACTTTGGATGGTTTGATTCTATTTTCAGAGAAGGAAAATATGAAAATTCATGGGAAGCCGTGTTCCAATCCTTTGAAATTCCATTGGATGCTTTTGAGAAGAAAAATGCAAAGTTTGATAGAAATAAATTAAAACGTATCTCATTGCAGTTCGACAGACCTTCAGGAGAAGTATTACTAGAAGGTATCGGACTCTCACGTTAAAAATTTTTCTTCTACAGACCGAAACAAAGTAAGGAAGTTAACACAGAAAATAGATTGGTACTATGTAAAACACCTATAAATGTTAACCATTTGTAGGTGTTTTTGTTAATTAAAGTGGCATTAATCACACATTTTTGGTATTTAACGAAACCGTCAAGACATTGTTACTGTATTGTGAATCGTTATACAATAGGAATTAAGTATTCTAAAAACGTGATATACTTAACACCAGTTTCAATGTTTCTCTTTTATGTGAATCATTGAGCAAATTATACATATAGGAGTGATCAATAATGGTGATGAACTTTATTCGAAATAATAAGATAGTCTCATGGCTACTTACACTATTAAGAATATATATTGGATATAAATGGATTACGGCTGGCTTTTCTAAAATATCTAGTGGTAGTTTTAATGCAGGGGGATTTATCGAAATGGCTTCGGAAAGTTCAGTAGTACCAGAATGGTGGGCTGCTTTCCTAAAAACTGTTGCAGTACCTAATCAAGAACTGTTCTCTTTCATGGTAATGTGGGGAGAATTTTTAGTTGGTTTAGCATTAATTGTGGGGATATTTACAAACTTTGCGGCTTTAATGGGGGTTACGATGAACCTTTCTTTCTTATTTAGTGGTTCAGGAATGCTAGATGCACAAATGGCTGTTTTGACAGTATTTATTGTTATAGCGGGTAGAAATGCTGGTCGAATTGGATTAGACCGTTGGGTTCTTCCATTCTTAAATTACTTTATTAAAACTAAAATTATGCATAAAAAACAAGTGAAAGATAGTGTCGTTCTTGTCTAAGCTAAAAACAACACACATAATTATGGACCATTCTATAATTATGTGTGTGTTGTATTCTTTATGTGGATTCTCTTATAGAATAAATCTCTTTATTATAGAAAACACCTAAAAACATTGATATTCTCAACATTTTCAGGTGTTAGTTGAAGGCTATTCCGTATTTTAAATATAAATAAAGCAGTATCTTTATTAAAAACTTCTCTACACGACAGCTATTTACTCAGCAGCCGCTTCCTTATTAAACTTATCTTCTGATATAGCATTTGAATTTGATGAATCTAAAGTAACCGTGTAAGCTTCACCAAGATCTGTTAACTGTACTTGTTCAGAATCCTTATACATTTCATCCATCTCAGCAAAAGATCCACCGATATGTTTGTCGGAGAATAAATTACTGTTCGTTCTTTCCGTTACGTTAAATTCAAGAACTAATTGATACTCTTTATTAGTGATCGTTTCCGGATCGATTCCTTCCATACCAAAAGCAATTTGACGTGCTTCATCAATTGTAATCTCATACTCAATTAAACGATTTTTACCTTCATCATCTCTCAGAACAGCACGATAAATTGCTGTTTCATCTGGTAAGTTTGTATCAAATGTAATGTTTAGTGCATTATTTTCCTCGTCATAATCCGCTACTTCAAATGTTAATTCTAATTCTTCTCTTTCAACGGATTGCTCTTCACTTGTGTTGTTTTCTCCTGCCTGTTTATCTCCTTCACTACCAGAAGTAGTGTCGTTATCAGAACTAGTACCGCATGCTGTTAAAACGAATGCTAGTACAATTAAGAATGCAAATTTAATAATGTTTCTCATGATGTATAAATCCCCTCTTCGTTAAATTTTTGAAGACCTGCTCTAAATCATCTTTCCGTTATGTAGACTCCCCAATCCTCTACAATGTCTGGAACATTTTAAATACGGAATCTGCTGCTGTTTGAAAAAATGCAGCTTTTTCATTGTAATATAAATAAAGTAAAATTACTAGGATAGGGAATTGGACGTACCTTCCTTTATAGTATTTCAATAAAATTAGAAATAATTAGTGAAACTTTCATAGTAGTTGGAACTCCACTGAAATAGTAAATGGGGCTGGTACAATAGCATTTTCTACATAGTAAAAGCCTAACTATACGATTTGGGTGCACCTACCCCGCTCCGGGAATATACTTCGCTTTCCGCGGGCGGCTGGTGAGCCTCCTCGTGCTAACGCACTGTGGGGTCTCACCGATGCCTTGCTTCCCGCAGGAGTCTACGTATATTCTCGGAGCTAATGTATCGTATTGTTCGAGCTTAAAAAATTGGAAAGTTATTTTTGTCCCCATCCTCTTTACTGTTTTGATTTAGATATTTCTTATTTACAATCATTTCTCTATTAAAATATAAACTTTGACGTACTTAGCCTTGCTTTTATTTCCTCAAAGACTCTTTTTTCTTCTGTTAATCCGTCTGCTTGAAAGGTAACGGAAAATCGGATATAGCTGCCTGCGTCATCCCATGGGACAGTTGAAATTAAGTGCTCCTTAATTAAATATTGACTAAAATCTTCTGCTGTATGAAAAGTTGGACCATTTGCAACGGACCTCGGAATCTTTGTATATAGGAAAAAAGATCCTTTTGGCTTTTCAGCATCAAACCCAATTTCCCTTAGAATAGAAGATAACTGTTCATGACGCCTTGAATATTTCTTTGCTATCTCTTCTGTAATGTCAGGATGTGCTAAAGCATATGATGCAGCTTTTTGAATGGGGATAAATTGACCTGAATCAACATTATCTTTAACTGTAGCTAATGCATGAATAAGTTTTGCATTTCCCGCAGCAAACCCTATGCGCCACCCTGTCATGTTAAATGACTTTGATAAAGAATGTAGTTCAATTCCAACTTCTTTTGCTCCTGGAATAGATAAGAAACTTAGTGTTTTTTCACCATCAAAGACAAGTCCAGCATACGCGGCATCATGAATAACAATCAATTGATGTTTTTTTGCAAAAGTAACGACTTCTTCAAAAAATTCCCGACTTGCCACAGCTCCGGTTGGATTGTTTGGGTAGTTTAAATATAGTAATTTAGCTTTTTCTAACACATGATTAGATAAAGAGTCTAATCTTGGAAGAAAAGAATTTTCCTTCAAAAGTGGTAAATGTACAACCTCTCCACCAAGGTATTCTGTATGTGTACCAAGAATTGGATAGCATGGTGACGGCATGATTGTAATATCACCAGGATTGATAAACGCAGTAGGAATCATGGCAAGGGCTGATTTGGATCCAATAACATGGTTTATCTCTGTCTCAGGATGGAGATGCTCTACTCCAAATACATTTTTCATATAAGTTGATGCAGCTTGTTTAAATTCAGTAATACCGTTATCTGCATAGTAGCGATTTTCTGGTTTTCTTGCTTCTTCCGCTAAAATTCTGATGACTGCTTCATCTGCCTTCGCATCTGGCTCACCTACCCCAAGGTCAATTAATTTCTTCTTAGGATTCCTTTGTATCGCATCTCGTTTTGCTCGTTTTATTTTTTCAAATTTATATACTTCGTCTATTAAGCCAAATTGTGTTCCACCAATTCGATTTGCAAATAGGTTTTGTATATATTCTGTCGTTACCATATTAATGCCCCACTCCTCAAGTTACTAGCGAATTCTAATTCTTAAATATATGTTAATAGTTTGGGAGTTTTATTTCTTTAGACTTTCCTGCATATTATTTGCACTTTTTTACCAGCAACTAAAGGATTATGGAAAACATTTCTGTCCATTCAATAATAAAAACGGGGCTAAGACAAAAGAGTTTAGACTAACGATAAATCCGAACAATAAAATAGTATGTGCTCCTAACCCGCTCCGGGAATATACTTCGCTTTCCGCGGGCGGCGGCTGTTGAGCCTCCTCGTGCTAACGCACTGCGGGGTCTCACCTATGCCTACTTTCCCGCAGGAGTCTACGTATATTCCCGGAGCTGATAATGCTTTTTGCTCGTTTTATAAGTCTCATTTAGTTTTGTCCCAACCACGCTATTATAAAGTGTAAAACATTATTTTATTAACAAATACAAGTCTTCCGCTTCACTCCGACTCGGTCTTTATCTTCTACTTTTTTAATATAAGTCGTTGCAAGTGGTACTTTACAAGCAGTATTTCCTACATCTACATGAACTTTACCGATAGACTCTGCTACCAGTTTCGCTTCTTCGGTTAATTCAGGCACATAGGAACCTACGGAAATAACAAAAGAATTCATTACATATCGTACTCGATTACGCTCTTCATGTACATGGTCCTTCACTCTGTTCAACAAGGACCTAATTTCATCGATATCGAGTTCTTCATTAGGGGTAATCGATAAATAATTGGCATACGCACTCCATCCTGTTACTGCAATCATTTCTTCGTCGGAATCAATCCATTCTTTTGCCAACTCAAGAGCATAGTCACTTTCAGCAGTAACTTGTGCAACCGTATATTCTGCGACCAGATACCAGTATGCTTTCTTAACCCAATCTTCTGATTACTCCCAGCCCTAAAGGAGTGGGGTTCCCATGTACTTCATAGAAGCCTTTGGAAGCTCTCCACAGGTTTACCAAAACTAATAGAACAGGCTCAGCCTCATCTTTATAGTCTAAGCAAAGGTCCATGTACAACATCTTCCATTTATCTTCTGTTCCATGAGACTTTATGTTCTATACAACCTTTGTTGTATTAGCGAACATCTTTAACGAAGGCGGGTATCTCCACCTACGAAGGTAGATTTCTTCAACCTTTCTGGCTATATTCCCATACTAGTCGGGTATTTAGTTAGTTGGTTTTTTAATAAATTTTTATGCTCATGATGTAGTATGACAAATTTTTCAAACGTTCGTTTACACCGTTCTCGATTTGTTTGTTGTAGATTGGAATCACAATTCATGAGAAGAAATGCACTATATAAATCTCGTTGGATTCGATGCTTATTTATATAAATCCAACGTTGATGGAGTTTTCGCTTTTGGTAGGTGTCTGTTAGATGATTATATTGACTTGCTTTAAACGTATATGTATTGATTTCATGAAGTTCTTTGCCGATATAAATTAATTTTCGTTTCAAAATTCCTAGGAATAGCGCCGGTGCATAGGAGCCAATACTTTTGCCGAATCTGCCTTTTCGTTGAAACTTGCCAAATTTGTTTACTTTCGTTTCCTTGGCTCGTCTAGCTAATCCTTTAAACGACATTTTTTCTACATAGACTTCATCTCCTAAAGATAAAATGTGATTAGCCAATCTAGAATGCTGTTCTTTTACGTACATGGAGCGTTTTCTGTAGAGTTCTTTCAGTTTAAATAGAGTTTTCATGTAAGTATTACTGCGTTTCCAAGCGAGCTTTATCCCCTTCTTAATGGTCCCGTCTCTATTGAAATTTTGAGGATTCATGCTTCTTCTACTACGGTCTAATTTCCGCGATAAACGGCGTTTTTCTTGGTCAAATTGCCGTACTCTTGGTGCCAGGGGCTTTAAGAAGACTTCGTCGTCTGATGAAACAGCAATAGTAGATGTGCCAATATCAATCCCCACTCGACCATTTGGAGTTGGTTGATGACGGAATTGACCGGTCTTTTTGACACGTTTCGGTGGAGGAGTTCCATCCATAACCAGTTGTAGATAAAAGACATGTTTTCCACGAATGACCTTTCTAACAATCCGGCAAAACTTAATTCGATGAGAAGAAAGTACTTCTTCTGCAAATAAATCATTTTTTCGGATGATAACGGGAATTACAAGTCCATTCCAATAAAGCTTGTTTTCCTCTCTTTTATAACGAATACCTGTTTTGTTAGACTTTCCTTCCACCGAAGTGAGCGTTCCGAATTTCTTAAAATGGGCACGATACCCTCTAAAAAGCACACCTTCCAAAGATCGATAAATAGCATCCGCAATTTTTTGCGCAGTGAAGCTATCGATATGTGTCTTATAATTTCGTTGATGTTTGGCAATGATTCTATGAAGTCCATATTTTGTGAGATGATAGGATTTGCGGATTTCTTGTAGTCTCTTTCGTAGCGCAGATAATTCATTTTTGTAGAGTTGTGCCAGCTCCTTATTTTTTGTTTTCGATAAGAGAGCCTTTGTTTGGCGATAATCGTGGATGGTCTTGCGATATTGTTTGGATTCTTTCATTAATTGTATTTGTTTTAAGGCGTAGGCAAGCGTGGAGTTATACATTTTCCGAGCAATTTCTAACCGTTTGTCGAGAATATGACATTGCCATAACTCCGTTGATAATTTAAGTTCTACTATAAACGTGGGATTATTGTTTATTCGCATAATCCACCGCTCCTTCATAGAATTATGTTTATTTTCATTATACCAGAGGAACGTATGTTCGTCAATATAAAAATATTCCATTCATCCCACCCTTTAAAGGAATGGGCTTTCTAGAACTAGCTTCTGTAAATTCTTCCTGCCATTTCGTTTCCTTGCTCAAAAACTCATAACCTTTGGATTCATTTGATTCGTTGTCATGAAATGTTAACTCCTTACTCGAATTATTATATTCTACAGCCTATTCTTCAAAGTGATGAAACAATTTCTAATTTGTTAATTTATATTCCCGGTATACTTAAATATCTTCATAAGCTCACAAATAATCATACGTTAATCAATCCAAGAAATAAAACCATTCCCCATTGACCAAACTGGTCATTCCTGTTAACATAAAATTGACCACTATGGTCATATACGCAAAGAAAGGAGTTTTCAGCAATTAACACAAATTTCCTGAAACTTAAAGAAGAAAAAAGAGCGCTTATTATTAATGCAGCATTAAAAGAATTTGTCCAAAATGGATTTGTAAATGCATCTACAAATGAAATCGTAAAAAACGCCAATATATCAAAAGGTTCTCTCTTTAACTATTTTAAAAGTAAAAAAGATCTTTATACTTACTTAATTGATTACGGAATTGAAGTCGTTGAGACATTATTCGAAACGATAGATTTAGAGGAAACCGATATTTTTAAACGAATAGAGAATATCGGGTTACAAAAAATGTTTATTCATAAAAAATATCCTCTTGTATTTGATTTTCTAACTTCAAGTATGAAAGAGGAATCACTCGACATAAAAGAAATGATTAAGAATAAAGTGACGTCCGTACAACAACGTGGGCTTGAAATAATCTATCATAACATCGATTTTTCTAAATTCCGAGATGATATTGATACCGAGAAAGCAATTGAGATTTTAACTTGGACTATGTTTGGATTTGGAAATAAGGCTATGGAGCAAATCGATACCTTTGAAAATAGTGAAGAATTTGGGGAGCGATACCTTCAAGAATGGGATCAATATACAAAAATATTGAAATACAGCTTTTACAAATAGCACGCGGATAGTATAGCTGTCTCCTGCTAATGGTCATCCCCATTGATAGGAGATAGCAAAATCATATAAAGGGAGTGTCAATTCATGACAGAAATCGTCAAGATCCAAGGGGTACAGAAACGTTTTGGGAAGGTTCCAGCCTTACGTAATGTTAACTTCACGGTAAATGCAGGAGAAGTAGTTGGTTTTATTGGTCCTAATGGTGCTGGTAAATCAACAACAATTCGAATTCTGCTAGGAATTATTCAACGCGATGCAGGTCATGCAGAAATATTCGGTAAGGATGTTTGGAAAGACAGCCTAGAAATTCATAGACGTATTTCATATGTTCCTGGTGATGTGACACTATGGGGAAATTTAACTGGTGGAGAGATAATTGATTTATTCCTCCAATTACATGGTGGCGGAGATAAAAAGAGACGAGATTATTTAATCAACCGGTTTGAGCTAGACCCAAAGAAAAAAGCAAAAGGATATTCCAAAGGAAATCGCCAAAAAGTAGCTCTGATTGCAGCATTATCGGTAGATTCCGATTTATACATTTTCGATGAACCAACTTCAGGTCTTGATCCGTTAATGGAAGCCATTTTTCAAGAAGAAGTAGAAAAACTAAAAAAAGCCGGGAAATCAATTCTACTTTCCTCTCATATTTTAAGTGAAGTAGAACGATTAGCAGACAAGGTCGTTATTATTCGTCAAGGCGAGATTGTAGAAACTGGTACCCTTGATGAATTGCGTCATTTAACACGCTCTACTGTGACGGTCGTAACAAAAGGTGATGTTTCAGAGATCGGTGAAATGAATGGAGTATATGATTTCCAACAAAAAGATAATCAAGCGACATTTTCTGTTGATCATAAACACTTCGATAGTATTTTATTAAAAGCAAGCCAATTAGGAGTCAAACGATTCGAAGCTGTGCCTCCTACTCTAGAAGACATGTTCATGCGCCATTATGAAGGATAACCATTAGAAAGGAGGAGATAAAATGAAGGAAAAATTTGCACGGTGGCATACCTTGTTCTTCCTATATGTAAAACGTGATTGGAAAAAAATCATCATATGGATCTTAGGTGTTGGTTTATTTTCTGCAGGCTTTGTTCCAGCTTTTGTAGAAATTGGAAAAGGCCAAGGAATAGCAGCAATGTACGAAACATTAAAAAACCCTGCAATGATTGCTATGGTCGGCCCAACACCAGCTGAATCGGCACAAGATTATACATTAGGAGCCATGTACGCCCATGAAATGTTACTATTTTGTGGTTTAATCGCAATGATTATATCCGCTCTGCACGTGGTCAGTCATACACGAAAAGAAGAAGATCTTGGTGTAACCGAATTATTACGCTCCTTTCAAATTGGACGGCAAGCAAATTCTCTAGCAGTCATGGCAGAAGTTTTTCTCATTAATGTGATACTCGCTGGATTTATTACTGGTGTCATGGTTAGCTTCGGGGCTGATACGATCACAGCTGAAGGATCCTTGTTATTTGGTGCTTCTATTGGATTTGCAGGTGTACTTGGTGCAGCAATCGCTCTTGTCATGTCCCAATTAATTCCTGTATCTTCTGGTGCCACGGGTTCAGCACTAGGAATAATCGGATTACTATACATCATCCGTGCCGGAACAGATATTTCCAATGTTAGCCTATCCATGCTCAATCCATTTGGGTGGACTTATTTAACCTATCCTTTTACTGAGAATAATTGGCATCTGCTTGGCTTTATCTTATTGTTTAGTATCCTCCTTGTAGTTATTGCTTTTGCTCTAGAAGGAGCACGTGACATGGGGGCTGGCTATCTTCCAGTCAGAGAAGGTCGAGCACATGCAAAAAAATCTCTGCTTTCTGTTCGTGGTTTATTTATTAAAATTAATAAAGGAGTCATAATCGGTTGGTCCATTGCTTTTGTGTTAATGGGTGCAAGTTATGGTTCTATTTACGGGGATATGCAGGCATTCCTCAGCAGTAATGAAATGATGAAGCAAATGTTTACACATGCTGGTACAACGATAGAAGAGTCCTTCACTGCAACCATAACGATGGTTATGATGGGGTTGGTTGCGATACTACCAATTGCTGTCGTTAACAAACTTTATGCAGAGGAACACCGTTTACATCTTAGCCAACTGTTTGCTACTAAAGTATCTCGTAGCCAGTTTTATTGGACGACAATTATTCTAGCTATTGTAACTGGTGTTGTAGGAACTGTATTAGCTTCTGGTAGTTTAGGAGCAACAGCAATCTCGACGATAGGAGATAGCGACACTATGGGGTTCTCTGAGTTCCTTACTGCAGGTTTTAACTTCTTACCATCTGTATTATTCTTTATCGGTTTAGCAGCTATGGCGCTCGGTTGGGCACCAAAACTAGGAAAATTAGTTTATATTTATCTTGTATACTCTTTTCTATTAAACTACTTTAGCAATATTTTAGATTTACCTGAATGGTTATTTAAAACTGCTGTACAAAGCTGGATCCCACAAATGCCGATGGAGGAATTTGATGCACTTATTTTCTTCACGCTAACGATTATAAGTATTGCGCTTTTATTCATTGGCCATATCGGTTATAGACGAAGAGATTTAACATAGAGTTGTATATGTCCACTTGGGACCTTGATCATAATAAGAATAAGGAGCTAGTAAACTTGATTATCACGGTTTACTAGCTCTTTTTTTCCTCGTAATACATTAGTTAAAATCAGAAAATTAAAAGTTTATTGTACTCTAGAGATTTTAAAGCTATACTGAACTAAACTAACATAAATTATCACAAATTTGGGGAGATCTCTTTGAGGAAAAGTATAATACTGATTAGTACTTTTTACGTTATGGGACTGTTATTTTCTCTTTGGCTTTATAATCAAAAGCCAATTATTATGGAAGATGTCGGTCAGTTGCTACCCACTAAGATAAAAGAGGTGCATGGTGCTACTAGTGAGGCAGAGTTGCAAAAGTGGGTGAAGAAATCCATTACTAACGGTGAGAAAATTTCTGTCGCCGGGATGCAGCATAGTCAAGGAGGACATACATACTATCCTAACGGTGTTGTAATAGATATGAAGAATTATAATAAAATCCTGGATTATAACCCTAATGAGAAAACAATTACCGTTCAAAGTGGAGCAACATGGGATGATGTCCAAAAGAAAATAAATCCCGACAAATTAGCAATTCGTGTGATGCAGTCTCAGAGTATTTTTACGATTGGTGGATCCATTAGTGTTAATGCACATGGGAGAGATATCCGCTATGGCTCGCTCATTGATACTGTTGAATCGTTTCGACTCCTTAATCCAGAAGGGGATATTATTAATGTCAGTCGAACAGAAAATAGTGAGCTATTTCCTCTAGTAATCGGAGGGTATGGTTTATTCGGCATTATTCTTGATGTCACGTTGTATTTGACGAACGACGAACTGTATCAAATTCGTTCAAAGAACATCGATTACCTGGATTACCCTGATTATTTTCAAACCGAAGTTATGCAAAATGAAGATATTCGGTTACATATTGCTAGATTATCAGTAGCTCCAGATACTTTACTTAGAGAGATGTATGTTACTGATTATGAACTAGTAGAGAACCAAGAAACGTTAACCAATTACTCAAAACTTAAAAAAGATACACTTGCTGCACCTCAAAAATTCATGCTTGGACTTTCACGCTACAGTGACTGGGGAAAGAACCTCCTATGGGAATTGCAAAACAAGTTATATGTAGGTCAAGATGGAAACTACATTACCCGCAACAACGCGATGCGTGGCGACAGTAAATTTATGGAGTATGATAACCCAACGAAAACAGAAATTTTACAAGAATATTTTGTCCCAGTAGATGAGCTCATTCCCTATCTTGACGATCTACGGACAGTGCTTGAGACAGAAGAGTTAAATTTATTAAATATTACGGTACGTTATGTCAATAAGGATGAAGAAGCAGTATTATCCTACGCAAAAGAGGATATGTTTGCCCTTGTCTTGTTAATTAACCAAGGCAGAAGTAAAAAAGACATTCAAAACACGGAAAAGGTTATCCAGAAAATGATTGATGTTACCTTAAAACACGATGGCTCTTATTATTTGCCTTATTATTCTTATCCGACACAATCACAAATGGATGAAGCCTATCCGCGTAAAAAAGAGTTTTTCGAGCAAAAGAAACAATATGACCCGAATGAAGTATTTATGAATCTATTTTACAAGGAGTACAGCCAATGAATTTCCGTAAGTTTCTAATCGCCCAAAGCATTCTCATAGCAGCAGGAAGTGTCGTGTTTCCATTTTATCTTTTATTGATTAAAAATGTTGGGGATAGTTACTCTCAATTTGGTTGGGCTTATGGATTATTTACCTTAACTGCGGCTTTTTCCTATCCGATCATCGGTCGACTAGGTGATCGATTTGGCGATAAGAAAATGCTTCTTATTTATACACTTGGCATGGCTGCAGTAATGTTACTTATCCCGCTTCTTTATGAGGTATGGCAAGTTTATGTGATACAGATAGTAATGGGGATTCTTGGTGCGGTCCAAAAAAATACCGAAAAAGCCTTCTTAGCTCGTAATAAAGATACAGATAATGCAGCTACAAGAATGGGAAATTATCACCTATACATTTCGCTTTGGAGTGGAATAGCAATTATCCTAACTGGATATTTAATTGATTTCTTAACCATTGCAAGCTTATTTTATTTCATTTCCTTTGTTTATATCATAGCTTCTTTCGTCATTGTTAAGAGGGAAAAAATTTGAAGAAGAAACAAAAGGATGGTTCTGACGCTTCATCATGAAGCGCCTAGAACCATCCTTTAATTTCTTAAAAAATATGCGTCAGCGAATTACCAGGACTCTCATAAAACCCTATATTAGGATCACCTAACATCGTAGTAAAAAACACTTTACTAATTAGCGATGGGGTCAAGTGCTCATCCCTTCTAAATTTCTTCAACTTCCAATTCTTTGCAATTGCCATTTCGGCGTATGATTCACAAAAATTTATCACTTCATTAGCTGCCATTAAATTTACTAATTTCCCTTCCAGAAAAAGCCTTGAAACATGATTAATTCCTTGGTCGATAACATAACATATTTCCGCCATAGAAAAATAATCTAGCAGCTGTTCAAACACTGTTGCTGTTTTCTTATTTGGGTAAATAGAAGGAAAATCAATCTTCTTTAATTGATATTGAATATACTCGAATAACTCATGCGTGGCAATTTTCTTCCACATGTCATAACAAAAATCTTCTACTCCTACCAAATTCTCTGTATGTGGATACATCAACCTTCTAATCATTTCCTCATATGCCCCATCACTAGGCTTGATATTTAACCAATAATACACCTTAAAAATTTCATATTGCTTAGGAAAATCATCTCCATCTGAAAAAGCCATTAACGAAGAACTTGAATGGGGAACGATGATTTTTCTTGTAGTTAGTGACTTTACCATCTCAACTGTAAAATCCGTGGTAGGCGTTAATTTCTGATCAATTGATTCCAGTGGTTTTATTATAGATAAACCCCCAGACAATGCCCCACGGAGAATTACGGATAAATATAACTTTGCCTCCAAATCTAACTCTCTCTCAGCAACTCTTTCATAATTGTCAGGGTGATAGAATTGTTCTAATTTCACCCTTTTCTCGTTTACTTCACTTTTCTTTTCTACATTAATCTTTGAATTCAACTGTACAATCTTCTCCTTTCAAATAATATAATTCGTTTTAATAAGTAAAATAACTGCTCAATATTCTTTTTTAAGTGATCTGTTTATTCATTCTCCCCCTCCCTTCGTTACTATAATCGAAGAAAGTGGGAGAAAAGGGGCGTTATTTTAAATATAAATTTTGCAAAAAATAAAGTGTCTGTCATTATTGGTGACAGACACCTTTTTTTCTTATTAAAAGGGGAGGATTTGATGTTTTGGAGGTAGTATTAAATTACTTGTTTGTGGTAGGGTTCACCCGAATTAATACTAAGCTATATCCATCACAATATAGCTCGATTATTGAAACCAATGAGGCCATTTCAATTACAATATAAATACTTAACAGTAAATTCTTCAAGCCAAAGTAAGCACCCTTACAAATTTTCAATATGCCCATACTAAAATTTAACAGCCAAAACAAACCTCTCCGTGTATGTTGTTTTGTTCTCATCAACAACAATAATCATAAGGATGTAAAGGAGATTTTGCAGGGTAAATCCATTTTGGAACAAAATCATTATCCTTCCAATGCCAGGCACCTATGGCTGCTGCACAGGAATCAAAAGAATGACTAAAATCCGCTACTGTATCCGGAACTCCAATCAGCTTTTGCTCCACTAGCCAACTTAGAAGAATCTTTCTCACGTTAAAGTCTTGTTTGTATGTTAAAACATAATCCATTTCTTTTGATGATAATCTTGAACCTATCACAGCACCGGGATGCACTTCTACAATTGAAACTGGGTGCTCGTATACTTGAGATTCAATTTCCCTACTGAGCCTGATCCCTCTCAAAGTTAAATAGACCATTCTATTTAAAGTAGGAGGCATGATGGAGCCGGGCTTCATCCCGATTTCAACAATATACCTTCTCAAGGCACGGTCCGATTCTCTGTCCCCTCCACCATCTTCATAAGACAAAGGAGCGTCTATACCAATTACAACTTCATCTAATTGAGCTTGTGCAAAAATCTCTTTTAAAATCTCTTCATCACTCATATTACTTCTAATTTTCACAAATCCCAATTGACTATTTTGTACTTCGAACACTGTAAGAACAGTATCCTTGTGGTTACTCGGTCCTGACAAATCAATCCCTATGACTCTCATCAAATTTTCACCTCAATTCTAAGCAAAATAAAAAGAAAGGGAATTCCATCTCCTTTTCTATCTTTTTCTTTAATATTATAATTTCTTATTCGAATATAATATATCATACCTGTGGTCCCTACCGAACCGACACATCCTTAAGTATTAAAGGAAAATAAAAAACTACACAGAATGAACTATGAGTGAAGTCTTGATTTTACAACGTTTATAGGTTTTGAAACCGGTGGTCGGGGCCATGGGGTCAGTCCCCTGTCTATTACTTTACCGCATTGGGGGACTAACCAGTTTCCCAAAAAAGTAACGCTTCAACATGTGATCATTAGAATTAGGATGGTTTCTAGAAAATCTTTAATTAGCATTTTGATTTCATTTTTAACATTTCCTACATGTCCCATTACCGTGTCTTGTCCATTTAATCAAAAGTGAGCACTTGTTGGTTTTAAGTAGCATAGGGGCGGAGCTCTTGTTTCATTTATATATATAAAAAAGACAGGAAGTTATTCCTGTCTCAATCACGATAATATATTTAATTATATGTGCTTAGAGTTGATACCGGTGGTCGGGGTCGAACCGACACTCCCCAGGGGGAACGGGATTTTGAGTCCCGCGCGTCTGCCAATTCCGCCACACCGGCATATAAATAATGTCTACGGCTTGACTGACAAGTAATAATATATCACGGAAAAGGCGATTAAGTCAATGGTAAAGTTTTTCTAACGAACATCCTTAGTTCTTGTTACATACAATGTAATTTTTTGAATAATTTTCCCAATAAAGAATCCTAAAAATAAAAATATGATCGGTAAAAATATCGTTCCAAAATACACTCCATTAATATTAAATGTAGGAGAATAAACAACACCTACCGTCCCAACAAATGCAGAGAATACAAAAGGTAAGAAAGAATAAGGCTCCTCTCCACCTCCTGCATCTCGATATGCGTCCCATATTGCAAATAAATATATACATGGATAAAACATTAACCATTGAAAATTAACATGTGTGATGGACTCTTGTATATTCCCATGGAAACTTGGTAGTATAGCATAATTTAGTCCTGATCTAACATTTACAATAATTTCTAAAAGTATAAGTACAGTCCCCTTAACTAGTTTACCATTTAAATATTGGCCGAATCCCGGTAATGCAATACTCCAAAATAATACTTCTGCTTTTTTGTTCTTTGCCATTACCTCTTCACTACCTATCTGCTAAGTCTTTTCTATTAGGGGCTGTAGGTGGCTGTTCTAACCAACCATTGTCAATCATAATATTAGTCCCGTCTTCAGCATACTTCATAATCTCTGCAATTAAACGAGTATAATGAGTAGAAATATCCCTTCTCATACTTCTAGCAAGGGCAATTCCATAGTATCCAACACTTACTGCTATAAGCGCTGTCGTATGGAACATCATAAGTTTATCCGAAAAAACAAAATCAGTAGCGTCTGTGACCTCAGAATTCCAAGACATAGGTGTTGGTAAATCTTCTTCTGTTAAGATAGATCCAAAGACTTCAACATGCTTCTTAGCAATATCTTTTCCTCTTAATAGATATTTTTTTACCTCTTTAGACTGAGCTACTTGAGCAAAACCTAATAATGTTGATGCTCCTAATAAATTTCTTTGAACATTAGCATATAAACTCGTTATTTCCATTGCAGTTAATGGCCTTCTTTCCCCAAACCAGCCTGTTAGAAAACTTTGTTTCTTAACAAACTCTGGCTTAGCTTGAGCTTGAATATATGGCCCTCTTACATATGTTCCTTTTTCTAACATTAGATTCTTTGCTCTCTTATGTAATTGGTTCGTTTCAGCAAAACTAGTTGAAAAATAATGGTGGACATCTTCTCTCGCTGCAAAACCAATTGCAGTGCCATACGTGTTCATACCTATACTTGCCATATCCCTCATATAATTTAAAATATAATCATCTGAGTATAATTTTGGTCCTTGTATATGTACATCCTCTTTTTCATCGAATCCAATAGGCGTCGGAAAGTCTTCTTTTTCTAAAATAACTTTTAATTTCTCCAAATGTAACTCTGACAGTTCTGCACCTGATTGAACAATTTCTTTTATGCTTTGATCTTCTACACAGTTTTGAAAGTATTTTAAAATACAAACAGATAGACTATCTGACATGTATGCATTCCATACTTGTGATAACTCAACTGCTGTTAAACGTGGATTATGTTCTATTTCCATAACAACTTCCCTCCAGAGTCAATACTACTCTTTAGTATTCCCCAGTTGTAAAATATATACAGTTCTTGTAACAATACTGAAAGGGTTCTGAAATATATTACAATCCTCCACTCTTTTATTTCGTACAGCAATTTATAGCAATAAAAAAACTCTTTTGTTTTAATCGCCATTTAATAGCAACTAAAACAAAAGAGCTTCTTATGAGAATTAGCAATTTACCATTAGGATGATAAGATTGGAGGCGGTAACCGGATTTGAACCGGTGATAAAGGTTTTGCAGACCTCTGCCTTACCACTTGGCTATACCGCCGTATAGAAATGGAGCGGAAGACGGGATTCGAACCCGCGACCCCCACCTTGGCAAGGTGGTGTTCTACCACTGAACTACTTCCGCGATATGGCTGGGCTACTAGGATTCGAACCTAGGAATGACGGGACCAAAACCCGTTGCCTTACCGCTTGGCTATAGCCCAATAATATTATTGTAAGGGGCGATCGGTGGGAATCGAACCCACGAGTGCCGGAGCCACAATCCGGTGCGTTAACCCCTTCGCCACGACCGCCATAATAAAAATGGCAGGGGTAGTAGGAATCGAACCCACATCAAAGGTTTTGGAGACCTTCGTTTTACCATTAAACTATACCCCTACAGTTAAAAATATGACTATTAAATTATAAAATTATTAAAAAGTGAAATGGTGGAGGGGGGCAGATTCGAACTGCCGAACCCGAAGGAGCGGATTTACAGTCCGCCGCGTTTAGCCACTTCGCTACCCCTCCAAAAATGGAAAAAAGACATAAATGGTGGCTCGGGACGGAATCGAACCGCCGACACACGGATTTTCAGTCCGTTGCTCTACCGACTGAGCTACCGAGCCATTATGCTTATATAAATTATATAGTGGCGGTCCGGACGGGACTCGAACCCGCGACCTCCTGCGTGACAGGCAGGCATTCTAACCAACTGAACTACCGGACCAAAATTTGGTTGCACTTACAGTGCTACTGATATTCAACTAACCTAGAAGATTATTCGACGTAGTAAGTTGAATGTTTTTGGTTGCGGGGGCAGGATTTGAACCTACGACCTTCGGGTTATGAGCCCGACGAGCTACCAGACTGCTCCACCCCGCGATAATGAAAAGTATTAAGTTAAATCATGTACGGCATTTAGTACAATGACCTTGTTAGTGACCCCTGCATCTACTAGCTTATTCGAAGATGTATATGCTTCGGGGTTACTCGTAGCGGATTCGGTGGATGTGATGCTCGTTGCTCCACCCCGCGATAATAATAAGTATTAAATTTAATCCATTAATGGTGGAGGATGACGGGCTCGAACCGCCGACCCCCTGCTTGTAAGGCAGGTGCTCTCCCAGCTGAGCTAATCCTCCATAATGGTGACCCGTACGGGATTCGAACCCGTGTTACCGCCGTGAAAGGGCGGTGTCTTAACCGCTTGACCAACGGGCCAGGTAATTTAAATGGTTTCTGGCGGAGAGCGAGGGATTTGAACCCTCGAGACCACTTTCGCAGCCTACACGATTTCCAATCGTGCTCCTTCGACCACTCGGACAGCTCTCCAGAATGGCTCCACAGGTAGGATTCGAACCTACGACCGATCGGTTAACAGCCGATTGCTCTACCACTGAGCTACTGTGGAATAATATTCATTGTCCTTACTGAGTTTTTGAAGGAACAACCTAAGTGTTATTAGGTTCGCCTGGCAACGTCCTACTCTTGCAAGGGCAATGCCCTAACTACCATCGGCGCTGAGAAGCTTAACTTCTGTGTTCGGTATGGGAACAGGTGTGACCTTCTCGCCATCGTCACCAGACAAGATATTACTTTTTTCGTGACAAACTTTATTATAATCGTTTTTCAGAAAAAATCAAGTATAAACTAGTTAATTTATACCTTGAAAACTAAATAAGAGTAAACAAACGACAATCAAATAAGTTAGTTAAGTCCTCGATCTATTAGTATCCGTCAGCTCCACGTGTCACCACGCTTCCACCTCGGACCTATCAACCTCATAGTCTCTAA